>CBDFGP010000001.1:0-35859 GCA_965247135.1 Hymenobacter sp.
CTGCTGCTGCCGCTGCCGCCGCTTGTCGTCACGGTCACGGGGCCGGTGGTGGCCCCGGCGGGCACCACGATGTTCGTTAGCTGGGTGCCCCCGGCGTTCACCGCAAAGCCCGTGGTCACCACGTTGCCGCTCGTGCCGCTGAAAGTGATGGTGGTGGTGCCGGTCAGGTTGGTGCCACTCAGGCTGATGGTGGTGCCGGTGGCCCCGCTGGCGGGCGCAATGGCCGTGACGGTGGGCGCAGTGCTGGCCGGCACGTTCACGGTGAAATACTGGTTGCCGGCATTGGCCGCGCTGGCAAAGTTAACCAGGCTGGATTGGGCCAGGTTGGCGGTGCCGTTGGGCAAGCCGCCCAGCACCTGGTTGGAAGTGTAGCCGTGGTCGCCGCTGTTCACAAAAGCGGCCATGCGGAGGCTGCCCGTGGGGTTGCCCAGCGCCGCCAGCGGCAGCGCAAACTCGATGCCCGCTACCACAGCGGCGGGCCAGCCAATGCCGACCTGGGTGCCGTTCACGCCGCCGGTGTTCAGGTTGTTGATGCCCGCGTTCAGGTTGCGGCCGTTGCCCAGGGGCAGCGTCACGTTCCGGCCCGTGCCGGTGGTGTGGAGGGTGAACACACCGGTGTTCAGGTTCAGAAACTGCGCCGATAGCAGGCTGCCCGCGTCGTCAATGGCCAGGTGGTAGTCGGCCGTGAAGCCCGCATCGAATTGCAGGCCCGCCATGTTGTTGTAGCTGGCACTTCCTGGCTGGGCAGCCAGCACGTTTTGCCCGCCGGCCTGCGAGTCAAAGAAGATGTCCAGGTTGTTGCCGTTGTCTTCCAGGTTGCCGGTCAGCAGCACAAACAAGGTGTCGTTGCTCACCCGCGCATAGGCCCCGTCCAGTTCCGAGCCGGCCGTGGCCGTGGTCAGGGTGGTGGTGGTGGCGTTGCCGAAGCCGGTGGGCGTGGTTTGCAAGGCCAGGGCCGCCCCGTAGGCTACCTCACGGTAGCCGTCAATATAGACGCGGGTGTTGCCCGGCTGGTATACCGTAAAGGGGGTGCTGCTACTCACCGTGCCCACTCCGTTGCTCACCGTGACGGTGCCCGTGGTGGCCCCCGTGGGCACCACGGCCGTGATGGTGGTGGCATTGGCCGCCGCAAAACTGGCCGCTTGCACCCCGTTGAACCGCACCGACGTGACGGCCGCAAAACCGGTGCCGGTGAGGGTGACGCTGGTGCCCGCCACGCCAAACGTGGGCGCAAAGCCGGTGATGGATTGGGCCAGGGCCGCCCCGTGGGCCAGCACCACCCCCAGCACGGCCACCAGGGACCGGGCTGTATTGGTGAAAAGGTTTTTCATGAGAGAGTTGGGAGGGAGGGAGAAAGTGAGTAAAATGCTGCGGTAAAGCTACGGGGTTTTTTTGGGTAGCAAAGGAAAGGTAGCTCAAACCGGGCTGGTTGCCAAGCCCTGCTCTCAGAAGCGGCCCTTCGCGTCTCAGGCGTTGCCGTCGTCGGGCGGCAACCGGGCAACGTCTGAAACGCAACGCCTGAAACGGAGGCAACCCCTGAGATGCCACGGGTCGCGTCTCGGCGGTGGTCTAAACGCTGGTGGTCCGACGACTTTTTCAGTCGTCAGACCACTAACTTGGTCGGGTATCGTTCAACGAATAGTGGTCTGACAAACCCCTTCGGGGAATTCGTCGGACCACCACGGATTAGACCACCGCCCGCGTCTCTACCGGGCTGTTGTGCCAATCTTGAAACCATCCGCCAACCGGGAAGCGGAATCCTCCGCCTAGCCAGCGGTAGCGGGCGGCACGCTACCGGCGCTGCCATTGGGCGGGTGGGCGGGGGCTTTTCACATCTTCGGCCCCCTGCTTTGCGTAAGCCGCCCACTTGCCCCGTATCTTCACCGCATGAGTTCACTCCGCTACTGTCGCTTTCTGCTGCTTGGTATCCTGCCCTGGGGCGCATTGGCCCAAACTACGCCTGTCCCTGCCCAACAATCGGTGCAAGCCAAACCCCCCCGGCCCCCCAAAGAAACCAACAAGGAAATGCCCAGCCGGGGCGAGTCGGACCAGAACCCGCACGTCAGCCGGCCCAACTACCGCAAGGCCGGCATCGGCTGGGAAAAGAACCTGCCGCCCGACAGCAGCCACATCCGCTACCGCGTGTTTCTGATTGGCGACGTGGGCAACCCCATTCCCAAAGACAAAGGCGGCGAACCGAGCCTGAACTTCCTGCGCCAGCAGATACTGCGGGCCGGGGCGGCCAGCACCACCGTCTATCTGGGCGACAACATCTACAACTACGGGATGCCGCCCGAAGGGGCCTACGACCGCAAGGAAGCCGAAAAGCGCCTGACCCAGCAACTGGACGTGTTCAAGGGCTACGACGGCGAGAAATACATGATTCCGGGCAACCACGACTGGATTCAGGGCCTGCCCGGCGGGCTGGCGCAAGTGAACCGCGAACAAGCATTCGTGGAACGCTACCTGAGCCAGGACTCGGCCGAGTTTCGCTACAGCGGCGACTTTTTTGTGCCCCGCGACGGCTGCCCCGGCCCGTTTGAGGTGCGCTTGCAGGACGACCTGGTGCTGATTGCCCTCAACTCGCAGTGGTTTCTGACCGACCCCACCAACCGGCCCTTTGGCCGCAACGGCAACTGCGGGGCCGAAACCGAAGACGACGTGTACGCGGCCCTGGAGGAGATTATTGCCCGCAACAAGACCAAGCACATCATGGTGATGGCCCACCACCCGCTGTATTCCGACGGCATTCACGGGGGTTATTTCACCCTGGCCGACCATATTTTTCCGCTCAGCATCGTTTTCAAGTACGCTTTTATTCCTTTGCCCGTCCTGGGCAGCATCTACCCGTTTGCCCGCAAGTACGGCGGGATTAACCAGGACATTCCGCACCCCCTGTACCAGGCGTACCGGAAGAACCTGCTGGATATTTTCGGCAAATACCCGAACGTGGTGTACGTGAACGGGCACGAACACAACCTGCAATACTACCACGAAGGCACCACGCACTTCATCACGAGCGGGTCGGGCTGCAAAACCCAGCACGTGAAGCCCGGCAGCGGCGGCGGGGCCTTGTTTTCGGACAAGGAAAAGGGCTGGGCCGAGGTGAACTACTACGACGACGGGCAGGTGTGGACAGAGTATTTCATCCCCGAAGGCAACGGCCAGAAAGCCCGACGGGTGTTCCGCACCGCCATGTACACCAAGCGCCCCGGCGAGGCCCCCGCCCAAGCCGCCCAGCGCCTCACCGAAACCCAACTCACCACCACCACCGGCGAAGCCGGTGGCCGCAAGCTGCCCCAGACCGAACAGGCCCTGGCCGAGGCCAAAGCGAAAAAGCAGGAGAAGAAACAAGCCCTGGCCGACACCCTGGCCAAAACTCCCATGCCGACGGTGCGCCCCAACTTCCAGGACAGCACCGTGACGGTGGCCCTCAACCCGGCCTACAACCGCCACGGCCGGTTTCACAACTTCATTCTCGGCACCCACTACCGCGCCGAATGGGCCACCCCGGTCAAGTTCAAGGTGCTGGACCTGCAAACCGAGAAGGGCGGCCTAAGTCCCTACAAAACCGGCGGCGGCAAGCAAACCGCCTCGCTGAAGGTGCGCAACCCCGACGGCTACAACTACAGCCTGCGCGGCATTGACAAAGACCCCGCCGCCGTGCTGCCCGAACAACTGCGGACCGGGCTGGCCAAGGCCGTGTTGCAGGACCAGGTGTCGGCCCAGCACCCCTACGCTTCGTTTGTGCTGCCCCCGCTAGGCACGGCGGCGGGCATCTTGCACACCAACCCGGTGCCCGTGTTCATCCCCCGCGACCCGCTGCTGGGGCAATACTACGCCCAGTTTCACGACCTGCCCGCTGCTTTGGAAGAAGATGCCAAGGACAGCCAGGACAACGTCGCCACCTTGGATTATGCCACCAAGCTGGTGAGCACCGACAAGATGCTGACCAAGCTGCTGGCCGACAACGACAACCAGGTGGAGCAAAAAGCCTTCGCCCGCAGCCGCTTGTTTGATATGTGGATTGGCGACTGGGACCGCCACGAGGACCAGTGGCGTTGGAGCGAAACCAAGCAGAAGGACGGCGACCGCCGCTACACCGCCGTGCCCGAGGACCGCGACATTGCCTTCTTCAGCGGCGACGGGCTGCTGCCGAAGCTGATTTCGCAGCAGTTTGCCGTGCGCAATTTCCAGAACTTTGGCTACGACTACGGCGACTACAAGGGCCTCAACCAAACCGGCCTCAGCAACGACCGGGTGTTTATGAGTGCCGTGACCCACGCCGAGTGGGTGCAGGAAGCCGAAGCCATGAAAAAGGGCCTCACCGACGAAGTAATTGACCAGGCATTTCGGGAACTGTGGCCGAAGGAGATATTTGCCTTGCACGGGGCCGAGATTGTGGCCAAGCTCAAGCACCGCCGCGACCTGCTGCCCGACGTGGCCGGCAAGTACGCCGACGTGCTGGCCAAGATTGTGGAAGTGCGCGGTTCCGACAAGCGCGAACACTTCTTCGTGGAGCGCCGCCCCGACCACACCACCCACGTGGTGATGCGCAAAATCAACAAAGAAGGCAAGCTCACCAAAACCCTGTATGACCGGGTGCTGGACAACCGGGTGACCGACGAAATCCGCCTCTACGGCATCAAGGGCCAGGACGTGTACGACGTGCAAGGCAAGGTCCACGGCGGGGCGAAGCTCCGCATCATTGCCGGCACCGGCCGCGACAGCATCCGCACGAGTGACCGGGTGGGTGGCCTGCTCCACAAAACCCAGATTTACGATGCCGACACCGGCAACGTCATCAACGCCGGCAAAGAGGCCCGCCTGCGCCTGGAACCCGGCTACGAGGTGAGCCGCTACGACTACCCGCACCGCTTTGACCTCAAGGACTACCGGCTTGATTACTTCGGCCCGGCGCTGTACTTCGGCTACAACATTGACGACGGCATTCTGGTGGGCGGCGGGGCCACCTACCGGCACTACGGTTTCCGGCGCGAACCCTACTCCTGGCAGCAAACCGTGGCCGCCAACATCTCGCCGGCCCGCAGTGCCTACAACATCCGCTACACCGGCGACTTCACCCGCATTGCCCGCAAAACCGACCTGCACGTTGCGGCCCAATACTACGGCCCGCAACTGCTCTACAACTTCTTCGGCCTCGGCAACAACACCACCAACATCGCTACCGAAGACAATCAGGTAGGGGCCGTGAACAGCCAAAGCGTGAACAGCGCCTACCGGGTGCGGTTCACGCGCCTCACCGTGGCCCCCACCCTGGAGCGCAAGCTCTTCACGTTTCTCAAGTTCGGCATCGGGCCGCAGTACGACCAGTTTCGGGTAGAGCAAAGCCCCATTGGCAGCGTCATTCGGGACAGCCTGACCAACCAGAAAACCAAAGAACTTACCTACGAAAACCGACGCTTCGGCATCCGCTCGTCCGACTTCCAAACCAACCAATACCTCGGCGGGCTGATGTACCTGAACCTGGACGCGAGTTCGTCGGCCAAAGACCCGCGCATTGGCCTGCGCTGGTACAACGAGTTTCAGTACAACTTCCAGCTCAACCAGGAAAGCCTCAGCTTCGGCCGCTTCAGCACCGAAGTGCGGGCCTACCTCACGCCCAACTTCCCTTTCCACCTCACCTACGCCGGCCGCCTCGGCTACCAGCGCAACTACGGCGACTACCGCTTCTACCAGGCCAACACCCTGGGCGGCACCACCAACCTGCGCGGCTACCGCCGCACCCGTTTTGCGGGTCGCACCGCCCTCTACGCCAACTTTGAGCCGCGCCTGCAACTGTTCAAGTTCAACGCCTACCTCTTCCCCGGCACCTTCGGCGTGATGGGCCTGGCCGATGTGGGCCGCGTGTACAGCGACAACGACACGGCCACCGGCATTGATGCCTTCCACACCGGCTTCGGCGGTGGCTTCTACGTGGACATCCTCAAGGCGGCGGTCATCAACGTTACCTATTCTGCCGGCGAGGAGCGGCTGGTATTCGTCGGGTTTGATTTCTTGTTTTGAGGAAGCTCACAAATGCACCAAACCCCAACGGGGTTTCGGAGCCTGGCCCAGGGTTGGCGCGGCCTACCCTGGGTTTACGGATTGAAGAGCAGCCGAACCCCAACGGGGTTCCGTAGCCGATTGCGCGGTAAGCCTACGGAACCCCGTTGGGGTTCGGTCGTTCCTGCGTCTGGAACCCAGGGTAGGCTCCTGCGTCGCCAACCCTGGGCTGGGCTACGGAACCCCGTTGGGGTTCTACAGTTGGCTTTTTTGGCGGTTTTAACCCGGAAAAACTTGGCCGGGCACCAACGGCCCGGCCCGGCAATGCGCCGTTTCAGCGGCCTCTTTTGCCAAACACAGCAAGGCTGGGGTGTGAAGTTTACGTGGTTCTTTAATGAAAACGTTTGCGGTGCGGGAGTTTTTGAATAGATTTGTCTCCCCAATAACAGTCTTTCACTCAACCCCCCCGTTTTCATGAAAAAAATCTGCTACTCCCTGGCCCTCGCTTCGTTGGGTCTGGTTGCCTCTTTTGCCCCGGCTGCTGCCCAGCAGCAACGGGCCATTGCGCCGGTGCGCCGCACCTGCGCCGCCGTTGAAGTCCTACAAGCCCAACTGGCCGCCGACCCCAGCCTGGCTGGTCGCCGGGCTGCCATTGAGGCCCAGGCCGTGGCCTACGCCGCCGATGCCAGCACCCTCGCCCACCGGGGCGCGGCCATTTCAGTGACCATCCCCGTCGTGGTTCACGTGGTGTACGGCACGGCCAGCGAAAACATTTCCGATGCCCAGATTCAGTCGCAGATTGACGTGCTGAACGAAGACTACCACAAGCTGAACGCCGATGCCAACAAGGTGCCCAGCGTGTTTGCGGGCCTCACGGCCGACGTGGGCATTCAGTTTGTGCTGGCCAAGCAAACCCCGGCCGGAACTGCCACCAGCGGCATCGAGCGCAAGTCGCAAGCCACGCCATCGGGCGGCTGGGGCACGGCCGACAAAATCAAGAAAACAGCCAACGGTGGCCTTGCCGCCTGGGACGCCACCAAATACCTCAACCTGTGGGTGGGCACCATCGGGGGCGGCATCCTCGGCTACGCCCAGTTTCCGGGCGGCGCGGCGGCCACTGATGGCGTGGTGATTGCGCCCATCTACTTCGGCCGCACCGGCACCGTGGCCAGCCCCTACAACCTGGGCCGCACCGCCAGCCACGAAGTAGGCCACTGGCTGAACCTGAACCACATCTGGGGCGACGACAACGGGGCCTGCACCGGCACCGACAACGTGGCCGACACCCCCAACCAAGCCAGCGAACACTACGGTGCGCCCTCCTTCCCGCAGGTGTCGTGCTCGAACGGCCCCAACGGCGATATGTTCATGAACTACATGGACTACGTGGACGACAACGCCATGTTCATGTTCAGCACCGGCCAAAGCAGCCGCATGAACGCGCTGTTTGCCAGCGGCGGCACCCGCGTGGGCTTGCTCACGTCGCAGGGCGGCGTAGCGCCCGGCGGCGGGGGCACCACCTGCACCGCGCCCAGCCCTTCGGCGGGTAGCATCGGCACCACCACCGCCACCCTGAGCTGGAACGCCGTGAGCGGCGCGGTTTCCTACAACGTCCAATACAAGGCCGCCAGCGCCACTGCCTTCACCACTGTGAGCCAAACCGGCACCAGCCTCGCCCTGACCGGCCTCACCGCCGCCACTGCCTATCAGTACCAGGTGCAGACGGTGTGCAGCGCCAGCAGCAGCGCCTACAGCGCCACCGGCACCTTCACCACGGCCAGCGCCACCATCAGCTACTGCACCAGCAAGGGCAGCAGCGTGGCCTACGAGTACATCGACTACGTGAAGCTCGGCACCGGCATTGTGCGCACCAGCGCGGCCGATGGGGGCTACTACAACGGCACCGCCAGCAGCACCAGCGTAGCCGCTGGCTCCAGCCAAACCATCAGCTTCTCGGCGGGCTTCGTGAGCACCGCCTACAGCGAATACTTCAAAGTGTATGCGGACTGGAACCAGGACGGCGACTTCCTCGACAGCGGCGAAACGATTGTGAGCGCCGCCGCCAGCACCAGCGCCGCCACCCGCACCGGCACCTTCACGGTGCCCGCCACCGCCAAAAACGGCAGCACCCGCCTGCGCGTGGTGATGAGCGACAATAGTGCAACGACTAGCTGCGGCAGCTACAGCTACGGCGAAACCGAGGACTACACCGTCGTCGTAACCGGCGGCACCGCCCGCCAGGCCGCCCCGGCTGCGCTGGCCTACGTCCTCTACCCAAACCCCGCCAGCACCACCCTAAACCTGGCCCGCCCCAGCGGCACCGCCAGCGACCAACCCCTCACCGTTCGGGTGTACGACCTGCGCGGCAGCGAAGTGAAGGGCCTGCGTTTCGCCGACGACCGCCTGGACGTGTCGGGCCTCCGCACCGGCACCTACCTGCTGACCGTGAGCGACGGCAGCAGCGTGTCGCACCAGCGGTTCGTGAAGGAGTAGGTTTTCGAGTTGAGTTAAAAAAGGGGCACCGGCAACGGTGCCCCTTTTTTGTTTGGGTTGCGGGGAGTTGGGCAGTGCTGCAACGGCTTGGCCGGTCCCAACCCCGAAAACCCGACCTCAACCCTAAAACCCGGCCTCCAAATGTAACTTTGCCGCATGAAAACCCTGTACCTCGTCCGCCACGCCAAGTCCAGTTGGAGCTTCGATGACCTCAGCGACCAGCAGCGGCCGCTCAACGACCGGGGCCGCCACGATGCGCCCCGCATGGGCAAGGCCCTGAAAGAGCGGGACATCAAGCCCGATTTGGTGGTGAGTTCGTCCGCCGTGCGGGCCTTGAGTACCGCCGTGCTGCTGGCCCGCGAACTGGATTACCCGCACGACAAAATTCGGGTAGAACCCCGCATCTACGCCTCTGACCGGGAAACCTTGCTGGGCATCATCCAGGCTTTGCCCGACCCGGCCGAATCGGTGCTGCTCGTGGGCCACAACCCCACCATCACCGAAGTCGCCAATGCCCTTTCGCCGACGGATTTTCAGGAGTTGCCCACCGCCGCCGTGGTGTGCCTACGCTTCCAGACCGACACCTGGGCCGAAGTGAGCAAGGCCAACGGCGAATGCTACTTCTCCGACTACCCGAAAAGTGAGTAGGGGGCGAGGTCAGCGTAACAGCTTTTTAATGTTGTGTTGAGCAGCAAGGAGCCAAACTTCCGTATAAGCTCCATTGGCGGTGCGCAGTTGCCCCGTCCGTGGTTTCTTATTTGCCGCCGCTTTGCAAACCCTCTCCCGCGACCTTAGCTGGCTGCGCTTCAACGCCCGCGTACTGCAAGAAGCCCAGGACGAACACGTTCCGCTGCTGGAGCGCCTCAAGTTTCTGGCCATTTTCAGCGCCAACCTGGACGAGTTTTTCAAGGTGCGCGTGGCGACCCTGCGGCGGCTGGTGAAGCTCAAGAAGAAGACCCGCGCCAAGTTGGGCGAAAGCCCCCGCAAGCAACTCAAGGCCGTGCTGGCCGAAGTGGAACGGCAGCAGGATGCCTTCGGGCGCACCTTCCGCGACGCGCTATTGCCCGCCCTCAACGCGGCCCACATTCACCTGCTGAATGCCGATGAACTGACGGCCAAGCAACGGACCTGGGTGCGCGACTATTTTCGGGAAAACGTGCGGGATTTGCTCTCGTCGGTGGGGCTGGACGACACCCTGCACCACCTGTTTCTCAAGGACCAGGCCGTGTACCTCACCTTTCACCTCACCCAGCCCAGCGGCAAGGCCGAGGCCGAGCGGGTGTTGGTGATGGAACTGCCCACCAAACGCCACGGGGGCCGCTTCGTGCGCCTGCCCGACGACGGCGGGGAGCGGTTCGTGTTGTTCCTGGACGATGTAGTGCGCGTGGGAGCCACCGAGCTGTTTCCGAACTACAAAAGCGTGGCGGTGAACGCCGTGAAGCTGAGCCGCGACGCAGAACTGGACCTGGAGGATGAAGTGTCGGACGACCTGATGGCCAAAATCCGCAGCAGCCTGGCCAAACGCGAAACGGGCTACCCCGCCCGGCTCCTCTACGACCCCGAAATGCCCGCCGAAGTGTTGGCCGCCCTGATGACCAAAACCGGCATCGGCCCCGACGAACTGGTGGCGGGCAGCCGCTACCACAACTTCCGCGACTTCTTCGGCTTTCCCGGCTTTGAGCAGGCCGAACTGCTGCATCCGGCCTGGCCCGCCTTGCCCCACCCCACGCTGCCGCGCCGGGGCAGCCTGCTGGCCGCCATTGCCCGGCGCGACCACCTCCTGCACACGCCCTACCAAAGTTTTGACTGCATCCCCCGACTGTTGCGCGAAGCCGCCACCGACCCGCAGGTTTCGGCCATCCGCATCTGCCTCTACCGGGTGGCGGCCAAAAGCGCGGTGGCCAAAGCCTTGCTGCGGGCCGTGAAAAACGGCAAGCAGGTCACGGCCGTGGTGGAACTCAAAGCGCGGTTTGACGAAGAAGCCAACCTCTACTGGGCCGAGCGCCTGAAGGCGGCCGGAGCGCAGGTGCTGTTCACGCCCGCCGAACTGAAATGCCACGCCAAGTTGCTGCTCATCACGCGCCGCGAAGCCGACGACACCACCCGCCAATACGCCTACCTGAGCACCGGCAACTTCAACGAAAGCACCGCCGGGCTGTACACCGACCACGGCTTGCTGACCGCCGATGCCCGGATTACCCCCGAAGTGGCCGCCGTGTTCGACTACCTGCACGACCGCCGCGAAGCGCCCGACTTGCAGCAGTTGCTGGTCGCGCCCTTCGGCCTGCGCCCCGGCCTCGAACACCTCATTGACTACGAAGTCAGGCAGGCCAAAAAGGGCCACGAAGCCTATATTATCCTCAAGTTGAACGCGCTGGAAGACCCCGAAATGATTGGCAAACTCTACGCTGCCAGCCGGGCCGGGGTGCGCGTCGAGTTGCTGGTGCGGGGCATTGGCTGCCTGCTGCCCGGCCAGCCCGAATTCAGCGAAAACATTCAGCAGCGCGGCCTGGTGGACCGTTATCTGGAGCACAGCCGGGTGTACGTTTTTGCCCACGGCGGCGACGAACAGGTGTACATCTCCTCGGCCGACTGGATGACGCGCAACCTCAGCCGCCGCGTGGAAGTGGCCTTCCCGCTGCTCGATTCAACCCTCCGGGCCGAAGTGCGCCACCTGCTCGATTTGCAACGCGCCGACAACGTGAAAGCCCGCGACTTTGAAAACAACTACGTGGCGGCAGCCGACGGTGCGGAGCGGGTGCGGGCGCAGGAAGCCACGTACCGGTGGCTGAAGGGGCAGAAGCGGTAGGCCAAGCGCAAGTTGTCGGGGTTTGGGCGAGTATGGCAACGGCAACCCATCCGGTGGGCCACGCAGCCATCGCCGCGTGGCGGCTGTTCCGGGGCTTGATTCATACAGGGATTGGGGGCCGTAGGCTGTCGACTCACTGTTCAGAGCAGTTTCGTGGTCAGGGTAACCGGAGCACAAACGGGACCTTGCCCCCAATTTGCGCTAGGAAACTGGCAAAGCTGCCGCCCCGCTGCGAAGCTGCCGCGCCGCGCCGGCTGCCCGGTAAACGGCCATGCCCAAAAATACCCGCACCACCAAGCCCCCGGTGGCCACACTGGTTCCAAGCAGAAGCACCCCGTCCAGCACCAGCAGGGCCAGGGCCGCGTAAAACGCCGCCGCCGCCAGCCGGTACTTGCCCAGCCCGGCCAGCCCGGCGTACAGCGCCGCCTCACCAATGGCGGCCCAGCCCAACCCCAGCTTCTCGAGCACCTCAACGTGCCCAAACAAGGCCACCAGCGACAGCGCCACGTTGAGAACCGCAATAAACAGCAGGGCCACAAAACCCGTTTGCACCTGGGTGTGCGGGTCGTTGACGGTTCCGGGCAATGGCCGACCGTCTAGTTGCATATCCAGGCCCTGCGCCCCAAACTGCTGCTGGAGCCGCACCCGAAGCTGCCGGCCGTCGGGCAGCGCAAATTCCTTGCCCGCTTTCAACTCCTGAGCAGTGGTGCCGCCGCCCACATCCCGGCCCTGGTATTCCAGGCGAAAATTGCGAAAAAACATCCCCCAACTGACCGCAACGGCATCGGTGTGGGCGGCATCAAAGTAATAGGTCTTGGTGGGCATTGGTGGTGACTGACCGGGAAAATCAGTGAGTGTGGGATTGATGGAGTTTTTTGCAAAGAAACCAACCGGCAGGGCAGGCTAATCCGTCCCCAATCGGGGTAAATCAAGTAGTCGCGCAAAAGTAAACGCGCAATAAGGCGGTCATGCTGACGAAGGAAGCATCTGTACGCCCGCTAATTCAATCGTTTCGCAGGCAGGGTTAGCGGGCGTACAGATGCTTCCTTCGTCAGCATGACCGTTCCTTTTACTCGTTTACTTTTGCGCGGGTACTTAACGCCTACGCAACTACGAAAAAGCCGTTGGGGCCAGGAAAGGTAAATTCGCCCAGGTTGAAACCCCGAAGGTTGTTGCTTTGCGCCGTTACCGGTACGCAACTTTTAGCGGGGCCAATCCGAATATCCAAAAAAAACCCTTGCCGATGCGTACAGTAATTTTCTTTTGGGGAGGCTGGCTGGGGCTGGCTGCTCCGGCGGCGGCCCAGGACACGTTCAATACCACGGTGCCTAAAGCCATTGTTGTTCTGCAAAGCACCCACTCCTACGCCGCCGCGCTGGCGGGTGCCCGGCAGGCCGCTGCCAAACTCAGCCGGCCGCTCCAGTTGGCCGGCAATCAGCCTAACAAAGCCCTGGGACTGAGCGGCAGCCGAGCCGATTGCGAAGGCAACGGGTACGACTATCCGTGCTACACGCCCAGGGGCGAAGGCGGGGCCGAAGACAGCGACTACGTATCCGTCGAGTTCTCGGACGGGTACGAAGGCTTTGCCAAAGGCTACTACATCGTGGTGGCGGCGCTGTTGCCGCCCCAGTCCGTTGCGTTGCGTCAGGCGCTGGCCCGCATTCACCCGCTGTACCCCACCGCCTACGCCAAGCGCACGGCCGTGTGGCGGGGCTGTATGCACTGAGGGCGTGGAAATTTGGGACAACAGGTGCCAACGCCAACCCCTGGCCGATGTGGTCACGGCTGCCCGCCGGACGCGGCCCGCGTGTGCGGCACTAAACTGCCCGCCCAATCCCGGGGCCGCAAGAGTCCACCACCAAAGCGGCAGATTCCCCAACGCAGCCGGACGGCGGCAGTTGTTGTTCCTGCGGCAAAGGAGTTGATTTGAGTTCATCAAAAAAGGTCACGTTCTGCCAAGCAAATGCCTGACGAAACATGACCTTTTTACCAATCCCAGCAACTGTCAGCTAATAGATTAGCCTCGTGGTAGGGCGGGGTTATTCGCCCGTTTTCCCGGCAATGCTCCTGTCGCGGCAACGGCGACCTATTTCACGTTGGCCAGTACCCAGTTCGAGGTGTTGCGGTCGGAATCTTCGCTGGTCGGGGAAGGCGATTTGGTGCTCGTGCTCATGGCCATCGTAAGCACACCTGTGGCCTTGTTCCAGGAATAAGACCAGCCGTGCTGGGCACCCATTTGGCTAGGGGTAGGCTCCTGGGCGGTGGTGGTGAAGTGAATTTCTTTGATTTTGCCCACCGGAGCCTTGTAGTATTCGGCCCGGCTGCCATCCAGCGAACGCACGAGGTCGGTGCTGATGAACTCAATGACCTGCCACATCTCCAACTCCCGCTTCTCGGTCAGGTGTTGGGCGGCGGCTTCTGTCCAGGTGAATTTAGTGGGCATTTTGAACTCGTAGCGCAGGCGGCGGTAATACTGCGAGTTGGCGTGTTCGGCATCGTCCTTGCTGGGCTGGGCGGCATCGGCCATCACGGCGCGGGCATATGCCTGCTCGTTGGCCGTGGTGTGGCCGCCGGGAGGTGGGGCATCGGCCACTTTGCCTTGGGCGTGGGCCACCGAGGTAGCCAGACAGGAAAACAGAGCCAGGGCGGCGGCCCGGCAAAAAATGGTGGGATGAAAAAACATAGAATTGGTTTGGAATGAAGGAAGTGCAGTTCGGACTGGACTTACGGGCCGGGCCAGGAAATGTTCTTTGCCGGCAAGCCCCAGAGTCGGAAATAAGAGAATGGGCTTAGCCAGCCGGGGCCGGTTTTGCGTAAGCGAATTGGCCAAGCTGTTAATGTCCTCAGCCCGCTAATTTCCCCAAAATCCAATTAACATGACAACCCTGAAAACTGCTTCATTATGCGCCACTCTGGCCTTGGGTGCCGCCAGCCTGACTGCGCCCGCCGTCGCCGTTGCACAGCAAGCCAAAGGCACCGCCCAGGCCCGCCCCGAAGTAAGCCCGTTGGCCGAAGTATTCCGCGACGAAAAAAAGCTGAACGTGACCGTGGTGCGCTACGGCAAGCGCGAAAACAAGCAGGCCCTGGTGGAAATTGCCGACCTGGACCACCCCTGGAACCAGCGCATTTTCCTGGCCAGCATGCAGGACGTATCGCGCCGGGCGGGCACTGTAGAGAATACCTATTTTATTCAACTCGATGGCAAGCCCTGGGGCTTGGTGTTCAACCTGCTCGACGGCGGCGGGCTGGTGTTGAACCTGCGCGAAAGCGGCGACACTGGCAAGAACGTGCGCTTTCCTATTTTCTACTCGAAGGAGCTGTCGGACCAAACCAGTTCCGAGTTTTTGCTTACCGCCTACCTGAAGCAGCAGAGCGACCCGAAGACCGCCACGACGAAATACAACGGCAAACCAGCCGCTAAATAACCCCGGCATGAAGCTGCTTGCAGCTTCTCATTCCTCGTCCCGCCATGACCGTTGCCGTGTGCCTGCACTGCGGAGAATTTAAAATCGGGGCCTGGGGCGTGTGCTCCCGGTGCGGCACCGCGCCCGAAACCGCCGAACACATGGCCGGTGCCCTGGCTTTCACCGACCATTACCTCACCCTCGAGCAACTGACCCAGGCCAGCAAACAGATTATCGCTGGTCAGCCCATTGAACTCGACCCGGACTTTTACGAGCAACTTCTGGCGGGTATCCGGGCCGAGGGCCTGGGCGGCCCTAAGCGTCCTCCGTGGTGGAAATTTTGGTGAGCCGGGGTCGTGACGACCAGCCAGCCGGCTGCTATGCTCCCCGGGTGTTGGGTTGCGTGGTCAGGCAGTAGCGCCCAACGGGCCGGTGGCAAACGACCGGTGAAGGGCCAGCGGGTGGCCCAGTAGCAAGTCGGGCTGATAAGCGGGTGCAGCTTGGGTAGGCCGAAGGCCCGAAAATATTGGTCTCGGTATAGCGCCCGCACGTCCGCCGCGCCGGCCGCAGGGCTAAGTTCCAAAACCAAGACCCCAAAGAACCGCTCCTTGCCAAATTCAGACAGTCATCTTAGCGCAGGCTGGGCAGCACAAGGGCGGCACCGCAGCGTTCTGTACCGCCCCATTACCGCTGCACGCCCGCCTTTTCCAGCAGTTTGCGGGGCGGCACGATGAACAAATCCAGCGCCACGTAGGGCGCAAAGCCTAGCTGCGAGTTAATTATCCGGTCGCGGGTATTGTTGGAGCGGTCGAAGGCGTTGAACTCGTAGTTGTAGCGGTAGCCAGCTTCGGCCGCGCCCCACAGAAACGACAGAATTTCGTGCTCCAGTCGCAGGCGCAATTTCAGGTCAATCTGCCGCAACTCCAGTGAGGTCACATTGGGGTTGTCTTTGGTGCCAAAGGGCTGGCGGAGTTTGAGGTTGTAGTTGGTGCTGACGACTTCGTAGCCGCCAAAGAGCAGGGCTTTCGGCGTGAGGTTGCGCCGCACCAGCACCCGCGCCGGAAACAGCGCCTCCACCCCCCAGCGGTCGTTGAAGGTGCGGTTATAGACAATGACGGGGTAGAGGCTTTGCCGGCCCAGCGTGTAGCCCAGTTGCAGGCCTACGCCCCAGGCAAAAGTGGGGCTGCGCTTCCAGCCGTAAATCAAATCCGACGACACCTTGAGGTAGTTGTTGATGTCCAGCTCGTCGGTCGTGTAGTCGCCGTTTAGCTCGCCCTTGATGCGGAAAACGTAGTAATGCACTTCGTCCACGGGTCGAAACACGGCCAGCTGGGTGCCAACGGTGGTCAGGGCTTTGTTCTGGATGTTGTTGTAAAGGTCATAGACTTTGCGGGCGGTGGTGTCGCGAAATTGAAACTCCTGCCGCTCGTAATTCAAGCCCAAGATGACTTTCAGGTGCGGGTGGTTCAGCACCGGGGCGTAGAGCTTGGCCGACAGCACGGCGTTTTTGCTCACATCGGTGGTGTAGTCGGGCACCCCGCCCACGCCAGTGCTTTTGATTTGAAAATTGACCGGCAACCGCTCGTAATGCACAATCAGCCCCTTGCTTGGCCCCTGACCCAGCACCGATTGGTTAGCAAACTGTTTCTTGTCGGTGAGTTGCGGCCCGCCTCTGACACTGTCCGCCTGCGAAGGCTCGGCGGGCGGGTACACCCGCTCTTGCACCTGGGCCTGGGCCACGAGTGGCCCCCACAACGCGGCCAGCAAACCGGCCCGGCCAATTAATGAATAACGCATAAGAAAAAATGGGCTGAACGGAAAAGAAATTCACGTTCAGCCCATACGGAAAACGGCGGGCGTAAGGCCAACCCCCGCGCGCTATTCGGTTTCTTCGGCACTCCGCCGGGGCGGGCGCAACGCCGCCACCCGCCCGACCAGCAAGGCCCGTAATTCGTCCACGTTGGTGCGCTGCTGGGCCGAGACGAACACCGCCGGGTCGTGGAGCTGGGCCATGTAGGTGGCCTGAAGCTGCTCCAGCGGCGGGCGCAGGTCGCGGCCAAAGTCGGGTTCGTCGGCCCGCAGGTGGCCGAAGGGGTCGGCCTCGGCTTCGGCGGCCCGGTACAGGTCAATTTTGTTGAACACCACCAGCGTGGGTTTGTCGGCGGCCCCGATGTCGCGCAATGTGTCGTTCACCACCTGCATCTGGTCCTCAAAGCCGGGATGCGAAATGTCCACGACGTGCAGCAGCAAGTCGGCTTCCCGGATTTCGTCCAGGGTGCTTTTGAAGCTTTCAATGAGCTTGGTGGGCAGCTTGCGGATGAAGCCCACGGTGTCGGAGAGCAGAAACACGGTTTCGTGGTCCAGCACCACCTTGCGGGTGGTGGCATCGACGGTGGCAAAAAGTTTGTTTTCGGCAAACACGTCGGCCTTGCCCAGCAGGTTCATCAGGGTGCTTTTGCCCACGTTGGTGTAGCCCACCAGCGCCACCCGCAGCAGGCCGTCGCGGTGCTGGCGTTGGGTCTGGGCCTGCTTGTCCAGGGTTTTGAGCTTGTCCTTGAGAAATGCAATGCGGTCGCGCACCACGCGGCGGTCGGTTTCGATTTCGGTTTCGCCCGGCCCTTTCATGCCCACGCCGCCGCGCTGCTTGTCGAGGTGGGTCCAGAGGCCCGTCAGGCGGGGCAGCAGGTACTCGTACTGGGCCAGCTCGACCTGGGTGCGGGCAGTGGCCGACTTGGCCCGCAGCGCAAAGATGTCCAGAATAAGCAGTGACCGGTCCACAATTTTCACCTTCAGCTCGGCTTCCAGGTTGCGAAGCTGCGAAGGCAACAGGTCGTCGTCGAACACCACCATGCTGCTGTTTTCGTGGGCCACGTAGGCTTTGATTTCGGCCAGCTTGCCTTCGCCCACGTAGGTTCGCAGGTCGGGCTTTTCCAGCTTCTGCACAAAGCGTTTGGTGGCTTCGGCCCCGGCCGTTTCCACCAGAAAGGCCAGCTCGTCGAGGTATTCGGCGGTCTGGACATCGGTTTGGCGGCGGGGCGGCACACTCACCAGCACGGCAGTTTCGCGGTCTTTGGCGGTGGCGTAGCCGGGGCCAGCGGCCCGGTGGGCGGGGTCGCGCCGAATGGGCGCGTGGTCGGTGGAGCCGGGGTGGCGGGTGCCGGCGGCATTGGAGGTTTTGGAGCTGGTTTTTTTGGCCATTGTTTTTAGATTGGTTACGGGTACGGTAGGGTACGGGGCTTGCCCCCGCCCGTCGATGCACGTTTGTTGCCGAGCAGCGAGAACCGTGCAGCGACGGGCGGAGGCAAGCCCCGCACCCTACCGCAACGTCAGTGAGTACGCCACCACCGCCTGAATCTGGGCGGCGGTCAGCGTCTTTTCAAAGCTGGGCATCTTGCCCAGGCCTTTGCTTACGAGATAGGTGCGGCCGAAGGCATTGAGGTTGCTTTTGGTGAGGTCGTGCGCCCCGTTCAGGCCCGCCCGGCCGGTGGGGCCGTGGCAGCGGGCGCAGTTTTGGAGGAACAGCGCTTGGCCCGGCGGGGGCAGGGCGGCGGGGAACCAAAGCGGCAATAACCAGAGCGCGGCGGTTTTCATGGACGCAAAGGTCGGGGTGCGGCGGCGGTTGGGTGTGCGCCGGCCAGGGGCACGTCCCCGGACGTAAAAAGACCCAGCGCGGGGCGCTGGGTCTTTTTGTTGCTTCAGTGCGGGTTGTAGAGGGGCAGCTTACTCAACCACCAGCTTGCGGACAACGGGCTGGCCGTTCACCCCCAGACGCAGGGCGTACACGCCGCTGGGCACGCCGGTCAGGCTCACCGTTGTTTCGGCCGTGGGAAGGGCGATGCGCCGCACCACTTGGCCGAGGCTGTTGCAGAGCGTGGCCTGGACGGCGCTGGCTCCTGCCGGGCGCACCACCGTTAGGTGGCCCTGGGCGGGGTTGGGGTAAGCCAGCACTTGGGCTTCCAGCGAGGCGGCGGCGGCCAGCGCCCCGGCGGCAGTCAGGTTGAGGAAGAAGCGGCCGGGGGCCGTGGTGGTGGCGGTGGTGAAGGTATAGACCGCGCCGGGGGTGAGCAAGGTGTGGGCGCCGGTGAGGTGGTCCACCAGCACCACGCGGGTGCTGGCCAGGTTGGCCAGGGCGGCGGCCGTGAAGGTGTAGCTGCCGGGGGTGGGCACCTGCACTTGCAGAGGTACAGCGGTGGCGGTGCCGAAGCCGGGGCGGCCATCAATGGCCAGGGCCTCGCCGGTGGGCAGCAGCGCAGCTAGGTTCAGGCCGCTGGGGTTGGGCAGCTTGGTGGCATCATACTGCGCGTCCAGGCCGGGGGTGGCCCCGGCTTCGGCGTAGAGGTAGCAGTCGTCCGCTAGGCCGGCCCCGGCCAGCGTCAGGCGCAGTTGGGGGCGGGGGTCGGCCGTGCCCCGGCGCACGGGCACCTGGGCAGTGTAGTCGGTCAGGCGCTGGCTGTTGTGGAAGACAAGCTGGGCGTTGGTCTGCCCGGCGCTCACCCGCACGAAGAACCCCTGGCTGCTGCCGATGAGGTTGGAGCTGCCCATGTTGTTGACATTGGTGCGGTAGCTGCCGCCGTACTGGCTGCTGCTCTCAAACACGTAGAAAGCCCCGTCCAGCCCGGTGCGGTCGGCGGGCAGCACCCGGCTCCAGTCGATGGGGGCGGGGTAGGGGTTGCCCACCAGCGTCCAGCCCGCGTTGGGGGCGGTGGCCCCGGCGTTGCGGGCCATCAGCACGTTGAAGTCGCCGCTGTGCAGCGTGCCGGTGAAGTCCACCACCTCGGTGCCGCGCAGGTTCACGGTGTAGCCCTGCCCGGCGGTGAAGGCATCGGGGGCGCTGCCTGCGCCGGTGCTGGGCGAGTACCAGCCCTTGTCAAAGGCGCTGTAGCTGGCGAGGGTCTGCGTCAGCCGGCTCTGGTCGTAGCCAAACACGGTGGGAAAGGGCGTGACCGTGCCGGGCGCGGGGCTGGTGTTGTAGGCCCCGTTGAAAACCGGCGTGAAGGTGGCCGTGGCCAGGTCGGCTAGGTTGTTGCCGCTCACCGGGCTGCTGTAGTGCCGGTAGCCCAGGCCAGGGTTGGTGGTAGTCAGGTAGCGCTGCACGGTGGCCGTGCCGCCCGTCACGAGGCCGGTGCCGCTGTTCACAACCAGAGCGGTGCCGCTGGCATCGGAGCGCAGCGTCAGGGGCTGGCCCGCCAGGGCCAGGTTGCCGCTGCCCGCCAGGGTCAGGGTCTGGCGGATGCTGAGAGGCTGGCTCAGGGTGACGGCGTTGGCGTTGGTGCTGGTCAGGCTGCGTACCGTGAGGGGCAGGCCGGTGCTGGTGTTCTGCGCGGCGGTGCCGTTGTACACGTAGCTGGCATCGGGCGAGAAGCTGCGCGTGCCGCTGGTTTGCACCGCCCCGGTGCCGCCGCTGCTGCTGATGCCGTTGGGGTCGCAAACGTAGAGCGTGGCATCAGCGGCCAGCGTGAAGGTGCCCGCCCCGGTCAGGGCCTGGCAGGCAGTGGCCAGACTGCCGCCGCCCTGCACAGTCAGGCTGGTGTTCACCACCACGGCCCCGCCCAGCACGCCGTGCCCGGTGCCGGTCACGGTCACGGTGTTGTAGGTGCCAGCGGGCACGGCAATCGGCGCACCGGGGGTGCCGGTGCTGATGGTCAGGTCGCCAATGACCGTGAACAGCACCCCGTTGCTGGTACCGTTGGCGGTGGTGATGGTCACGTTGCCCGTCGTCGCGCCCGTGGGCACGGTAGCCGTGGCGGTGGCGGCATTGGTAACGGCAAACACCGGGGCCGCCGTGCCATTGAAGCTCACCTCCGTCGCGCCGAGGAAGCCCGTGCCGGTCAGCGTTACGCTGGTGCCCACGGCCCCACTGCTGGGGTTGAGGCTGGTTAGGGTGGGGCTGGTCAGTTGGCCGTTGCCGGTCAGGTTCACGGTATAAGTACCCAGGCTGCTGCTGATAACCAGCGTCCCGCTGCGCGGTCCAGTGCCCGTAGGCGTGAACGCCACGCTCACGGTGGCCGTGCCATTGCTGGCCGCCACCGTCGTCGGCACCGCCCCGCTCACGGCGTAGTCGCCCGTCGTGGTGATGCCGCTAACGGCTAAGGCCGCCGCGCCCGCGTTGGTCAGCGTGAAGGCCACGGCCGCGCTGCTGCTGCCCACCACCTGGTTGCCGAAGCTGTAGGCCGTGCCGCCGCTGGGGTAGCCGGTGCCGCTCTGCGACACGGCCAGCTGCGGCGCGGCTACCGTAAACAGCACCCCGTTGCTGGTGCCATTGCCGGGCGTGGTTACGGTTACGTTGCCGGTGCTGGTGCTGGCCCCCGTCGGCACGGTGGCCGTCAGGCTGGTGGCCGAGGTGAAGGTTACGCCCGTGGCCGCCGTGCCGTTGAAGCTGACGGTGCTGCCAGCTATGAAGCCCGTGCCCGTCAGCACCACGCTGGTGCCCACCGGGCCGCTGCTGGGCGAGAGGCTGGTCAGGGTCGGGGCCGTGGGCGCGGCTGGCTGCCCGGTGCCGGTCAGGTTCACGGTGTATGTGCCCAGGCTGGACGTGATGACCAGCGTCCCGGTGCGGGTGCCGGTGGTCGTGGGCGTGAAGGTGGCGCTCACTGTGGCCGTGCCCCCGGCCGGAACGTTGGTCGGACTGGTGCCGCTCAAGGCGAAGTCGCCCGTCGTCGTGATGCCGGTAAGGGGGAGCGGCGCTGTCCCGCCGTTGGTGAGCGTGAAGGTCACTGCTGCGCCGATGGTGTTCACCACTTGCGAGCCGAAGCCATACGCCGCCCCGCCGCTGGGGTAGCCGGTGCCAGACTGCGACACGGTCAGCTGCGCGGCTGTCACGGTAAACGTGACCCCGTTGCTCGTGCCGTTGGGGGTGGTAACGGTCACGTTGCCCGTAATCGCGCCGCTGGGCACCACCACGCCCGTAATGCTGGTGCTACTCGCCACCGTGAAGCCCGTCGTCACCGTGTTTCCGCTGCTGCCGCCGAAGATAATCGTGGTGGCCCCGGTCAGGTTGGTGCCGGTGAGGCTGATGGTGGTGCCCACCGGCCCGCTGGCGGGGGTTAGGCTAGCCAGGGTGGGTGCCAGGCAAGGAGTGATAACGACGGCATTGGAAGCGGCCGAGGTTTCGCCATTAAGGCTGGCCGTGGCGGTGTAGCTGCCCGCCGTGCTGGTCACGAGGGGGTTGGTAGTGGTGTTGCCGGGCGCAAAGGTGAAGCTGGCCCCGGCCACCGGCGTAGCCGCCGTGTTGAGGGTGCCGTCAACGTTGAGGCGGAGCAGGTTGTCGGGCGCGGCGGCGCTGGCGTTGTAGCTGGTGAAGTTGCCGCCCGCCACCACCTGGCCGTTGGCCTGAAGCTCCACTGCCTGCACGTCGCCATCGAATCCCGCGCCGCTGGGGTTGAAGCTGGCATCGCGGCTGCCGCTGGCCGTGAGGCGCAGCAGGTGCCCGGCCGCGCTGCCGTTGAAAGCCGTGAAGCTGCCCGCCGCCAGCAGGCGGCCGTCGGCTTGCGGCACCAGCCGCAGCACCACGTCGTTAAAGCCCGCGCCGCCGGTATTGAAGGCGGTATCAAGCGAGCCGTCGGGCAGCAGTCGCAGCAGCCGGGCCGGGGCGGCGCTGCCACCATACGTGGTGAAGGCTCCGCCCACGAGCAGGCGGCCGTCGGGCTGCACCGCGAGGCTCGACACGTTGCCGTTCAGGTTGGCGTTAAACGTATTGTCGAGGGTGCCGTCGGCGTTAATCCGCAGGATGCTGCCGGCGCTGACGGCGTTGTAGGAGATGACGAAGCCGCCCACCACCAACTGCCCGTCGGCTTGCAAAGCCAGTGCATACACGACCCCCGTGAAGCCCGAACCCGCCGCGTTGTAGCCGGTGTCGAGGCTGCCGTCGGTGTTGAGGCGGGCCAGCCCGTTGGGGGCGCTGGCGTTGCCGTTGTAGCTGCCAAAGAAGCCCCCCGCCAGCACCTTGCCGTCGGCTTGCACCACCACGCTGTTCACAAAACTATCAAAGCCCGCGCCGCCCGCGTTGAAGCTGGCATCGCGGCTGCCGTCGGGGTTGAGGCGCAGCAGGTTGCCGGCCGCGCTGCCGTTGTAGGTGGCAAAGCTGCCGCCCACCACGATTTTGCCATCGGCTTGCAGGGCCAGCGTGTACACGCCGCCGTTCACCCCCGCGCCCCCGGCATTGAAGGTGGCATCGAGCGAGCCGTTGGCGCGGAGGCGCACGAGCCGGGCGGGCACGGCGCTGCCGTTGTACTGCGTGAAGGCCCCGCCTACCAGCACCTGGCCATCGGCTTGCGCCAGCACCACATACACCGCGCCGTTGAAGCCCGTGCCGCCTACGTTGAAGGCGGGCGAAGCCGCGCTGGCCGTGAGGGTGCGGGCCGTGCACGCATCCAGCGGGCCAGCCGGGGCAAGGGCCGCCACCAGCCCCGCCGGGCGCGGCGTGTAGGTGAACGCCGTGGCGCTGGCCACGCTGCTGCCGGCGTTGTTGGTCAGGGTAATCACGCCGGTGCTGCTCACCACCGGCACCAGCACCGTGAGGCTGGTGGCCGACTGCGCCACAAAATGGGTGGTGAGGCTGCCCGTGCCAAAGCGCACCCCGGTTACGTAGTTCAGGTTGGTGCCGGTGATGACCACAGCCGTGCCCGCCGGGCCGCTGGCGGGCGCAAAGCCGCTGACGGTGGCCACCGGCAGCACGTCGGTGAGCTGGGCCACAAAGGCCGCGTCGCCGCCCGCCGGTTGGCCAATGGCAATGGCTGAGAACGTGGCAGGCGGCACAATGTAGCCGGCCACGTACACGGTGGTGCCGCTGGCCGCCACGCCGTAGCCCCGGTCGTAGCTGTCGCCGCCCGCCACCTGGGTCCAGCCCAGCGTGGCGCTGCTGCCGTTGTCGGTGTAGCGGGCCAGCAGCACGTCGTCGCCAAAAGTGGTGCCCACCCCGGCTTGCACGGCCGTGCCCAGGGCCGTGCCGCTGCCGCCAAACCGCACGGTGTAAGTATCGGCCGCGTTGTTTTCGATGAGGCCGGTCACGTACACGCTGTTGCCGCTCACGGCCACGCCGTTGCCCTGGTCGTTTAGTTGGCCGCCGCCCACCTGGCTCCAGCCGAAGGCGGCGCTGCTGCCGTTGTCGGTGTACTTGGCCAGCACCAGGTCAAAGCCGCTGTTGCCAGCCGTGCCGTACTGCACGGCCGTACCCGCCGTGCTGCCGGTGCCGCCAAAGCGCACCGCGTTGGCATCGGCGGCGTTGCTCTGAATGTAACCCGTTACATAGATGCTGCTGCCGCGCACGGCCACCGCGTTGCCCGCGTCGTTGCCGGTGCCGCCGCCCACCTGGCTCCAGGCAAAGGCGGCGCTGCTGCCGTTGTCGGTGTACTTGGCCAGCACCAGGTCGGGGCCGCCCGCGCCGCGCTGCACGGCCGTGCCCGCCGTGGTGCCGGTGCCGCCAAAGCGCACCGCGTTGCCATCGGTGGGGTCGTTGCTGATGTAGCCCGTCACGTACACGCTGCTGCCGCTCACGGCCACGCCGGTGCCCTCGTCGTCGTAGGTGCCGCCCGCCACCTGGGTCCAGCCCAGGGCGGCGCTCGCGCCATTGTCAAGGTACTTGGCCAGCACCAAATCTTTGCGGACGGCCGCGCCCGCGCCGTTTTGCACGGCCGTGCCCGCCGTGGTGCCGGTGCCGCCAAAGCGCACCGTCTTGACATCGGCCAGCGTGTTGGTGGTGCTGCCCGTCACGTACACCCGGTTGCCGCTCACGGCCACGCCGGTGCCTTCGTCGTAGTCGGCGCCGCCGCCCACCTGGCTCCAGCCAAAGCTGGCGCTGCTCAGGTTGTCGGTGTACTTGGCCACCACCAAATCATAACTCTCGGTAGCGCTGGCCCCGTACTGCGGCGTGCTGCCCCCAAAGCGCACCTGGTCGGTGTCGGCGTTGTCGTTTCGGATGAGGCCCGTCACATAGACGCTGCTGCCGTTCACGGCCACGCCCGTGGCCTGGTCGGTGCCGGCCCCGCCCGCCCCCACGGCCCAGGCCCAGGTGCCGGTGCCGGGCACGTACTTGGCCACAAACAGGTCGTCGCCGCCCGCCGTGTTCAGCACCGTGCTGCCAAACGTCACCTGGCCCGAGAAATAGCCCGCCACCAGCACGTTGCCACTGGCATCGAGGGCCGTGGCTTTGGCAAAGCTTTCGCCGCCGTTGGTGGCGGCGGCCACCGCCTGCCAGGTGCCGGTGGTGCCGCCGTCGGCCAGGCGCACCAGCACCGCCCGGCTGTCGGCCGTGCCCAGCAGCGGCGAACCGGTGGCCGTGCCAAACACCGCGCGGGCCGATTTCAAGCCGCCGCCCACGTACAAGTTGGTGCCGCTCACGGCCAGGCTGTTGCTGTAGCCGTAGTCGTAGTCGGTGCCGCCGCCCACGGTGGTCCAGCGCACGGTGGCGGTGCCGCCGTTGTCGGTGTACTTGGCCACCACCAGGTCGCCGCTGTCGGGGGTGCCCACGCCGGGCACCGCCACCGTGCCGGGCGTGGCCCCGGTGCCGCCAAAGCGCACCGCGTTGCCGTCGGCCACGTCGTTGGCTATGATGGCACTCACGTACACGCTGGTGCCGCTCACGGCCACGTCGTGGCCCTCGTCGGTGCCGCTGCCGCCGGCCACCTGCACCCAGCGCAGGGTGGCGCTGCTGATGTTGTCCGTGTACTTGGCCAGCACAATGTCGTAGCCGTCGTCGGTGCTGGCTCCGGGCTGCGCCACCGTGCCCGCCGTGGTGCCCGACCCGCCAAAGCGCACCACGCTCACGTCGGCGTTGCTGTTGAGAATGGTGCCCGTCACATAGACGCTGGTGCCGCTCACGGCCAAGCCAGTGCCCTGGTCTTTGCTGAAACCACCGCCCACTTCGGTCCAGCTCAGGGCAGCGGTCGGGCCGTTGTCGGTGTAGGCGGCCAGCACCAGGTCGTTGTTGGTGCCGACGCTGGCCCCGCGCTGCACGGCTGTGCCAGCGGTGGTGCCGGTGCCGCCAAAGCGCACCGCGTTGCCATCGGCCAGGGTGTTCACGATGCTGCCCGTCACATACACCCGGTTGCCGTTCACGGCAATGTCGCTGCCGTAGTCGTTGCTGGTGCCGCCGCCCACCTGGCTCCAGCCAAAGCTGGCGCTGCTGCCGTTGTCGGTGTACTTGGCCACCACCAAGTCGTAGTAAGCCCCGGTGCCGATGCCGGCCTGCACCGCCGTGCCGCCAAAGCGTACGCTGTTGCCGTCGGCGGCGGTGTTGGATATTTCGCCCGTGAGGTACACGCCGCTGGCGCTCACGGCCACAGCCTCGCCGTAGTCGTAGCTGGTGCCGCCAGCGGCCTGGGTCCAGTTCAGGGTGGCGGTGCTGCCGTTGTCGGTGTACTTGGCCAGAAAAATGTCTTCGCTAACGGTGGCGCTGGCCCCCGGCCGCACCACGGTGTTGGCGCTGCCGCTGGTATTGCCAAAGCGCACGCCCTTGGTATCAGCCAAATCGTTCTGGATGTTGCCCGTCACATACACGCTGCTGCCGCGCACGGCAATGCCCCGGCCAGTGTCGCCGCTGGTGCCCCCGGCGCTCACCACCCAGGCCCAGGCGTTGGTGCCGGGCAGGTACTTGGCCACAAACACGTCGGTGAAGCCCCGGTTGGCCAGCACCGTGCTGCCAAAAGCCACTTCGCCTTTAAAGTAGCCCGTCACAAACACGTTGCCGCTGGCATCCACGGCCGTAGCGGTTATCTCGCCGCTGCCGCTGCGCTGGTTCAGGCTGCCCGTGAGGGCCGCCTGCCACGCCGGGGCCTGGGCCAGGGCCACCGGGCCGGTGCCCAGGGCCAGGGCCAAACTTACTGCCCGCACCAGCACGGCGCGGCTAAAATGGAAGAACGGGTGCATGGTACGGACGGGTTGGTGATGAAACTGAAAGACAGCCGGGCGCAACCGGCAAACAGGGTGCTTGACAACGACAAAATTAAGCCCAGCCCGCCGTGCCCGCCGTGCCGTTTTGTTGCAAAAGCGTTAAGTTCTGTTGCATTTCGACGGTGCCGCCAGGCTGCGGGCCAGGGCATTGGGCAAATGCTCCCGAAAACAAACGGCCTGCCCCATAACCTGAATATCAAAAAGCCCGGCCGCTCTGCCGGGGCGGCCGGGCTTTTGGCGTGGTGCCACGATTTAGCTTCGCGGGCTGCTTTGGCGCGGCTCCTTCGGTTCGTGGCACCACCACGTTTTAGACTACCGCCCGCGTTTGAACGGCCCACGCCTGCTCCGGCCCGCCCGCGCCACCGCGCCCGGCAACTGCCTGTTTTTGGGCGTTGCAGGGGCGTGGTTTACTGCACTCGTAACGGGGCTTAGCTAGCAAGGTCCCGGCGGCGGGCTGGCGGGACCTTACGGTGGGCTGCCGAGACCTTGCGGTTGGTTTTGGCAAAGGCCAAGTTGCTGCGTTTGGCGGCCATGCCGCCTGGGGGTCGTCGAAGATGCGGTTCCTGCCCCGGCTGAATAGGGGCGCTTCGTTGCCCGCCAGGTTGGGGTTGAGTTGAGCGGCGACTTTGTCGCGCTTGTGCCGAAGCGCGGCTTCGGCGTGCTTGGCCTTTCCGCCCGACCTTTGTACCTCCTCACCGACCTTTTTCACTTTGCGCGTCGCCCTCGTCCTGAACACCAGTTGGAACATCTGGAATTTCCGCGCCGGGCTGGTGCGGGCCTTGCAGGCTGCCGGCCACGAAGTGCTGGCCGTGGCCCCGCCCGACGATTACTCCGCCCGCCTCGAAACCGAACTTGGCTGTCGCTACGTGCCCATCCTGATGGAAAATAAGGGCACCAACCCGCTGAAAGACGCGGCCCTGACCCGGCGCTTCTACCATCTGTACCGCCGCGAGCGGCCCGATGTGGTGCTGCACTACACCATCAAGCCCAACATCTACGGCACCATCGCGGCGCGGCTGGCGGGCATTCCGTGCATCAACAACGTGAGCGGGCTGGGCACGGTCTTCATCGTCCAGAACTTCGTGAGCCGCGTGGCCCTGGGGTTGTACCGGCTGGCGTTCCGGTTTCCGCGCAAGGTGTTTTTTCAGAACGACGACGACCGGCAACTCTTCCTGCACCACCGCCTCGTGCGCCCCGAAATTACGGACCTGCTGCCCGGCTCCGGCGTGGACACGGCCAAGTTTCAGCCCGCCCCGCAGTTCGTCCGCAATGCGCCGTTTGTGTTCCTGATGGTGGCGCGGGTGCTGTATGAAAAGGGCGTGGTGGAGTACCTGGAAGCCGCCCGGCTGGTGCGGGCCGCCGTGCCCGGCACCCGCGTCCAACTCCTGGGCGGCTTGGACGAAGCCGGCGGCGTAGGCATCGCCCGCGCCACCTTCGAGGAATGGTTGCAAGCCGGCGACCTGGAGTACCTGGGCCGCGCCGACGACGTGGCCGCTTACCTGCACCGCGCCGACTGCGTGGTGCTGCCCAGCTACCGCGAAGGCACCCCCAAAACCTTGCTGGAAGCCGCCGCCTGCGGCAAACCCCTCGTGACGACCGACGTGGCCGGTTGCCGCGAAACGGTCGTGGACGGCCAGAACGGGTACCTGTGTGCGGTGCGCTCCGGGGGCGATTTGGCCGCCAAAATGCTGCAAGTGCTGCGCCTGCCGGATGCCGCCTTGCAGCGCATGGGCCAAGCCAGCCGCCGCCTGGCCGAAACGAAGTTTGACGAGCAGCTTGTGCTGGACAAGTACCTGGCGGCGGTGGGGTAGGGTGGCCCGCCAACCGCTGGCCCTGCCCCAACCGCACCCGCTTTTTACCTTTGCCCCCAATGCAAGCAAAAACCTTCGCCCTGCCGGGCCTGATGGAGTTCCAGCCCCGCCTGTTTGGCGACCCCAGGGGCGTGTTTTACGAAACCTACAGCGCCCGCGTGATGGAGCCGCTGGGCCTGCCCGCCGACCTGGCCTGGGTGCAGGACAACCAGTCCAAATCGCAGCCCGGCGTGTTGCGGGGCCTGCATTTTCAGCGCCCGCCCCACGCCCAGGCCAAGCTCGTGCGCGTGGCCCAGGGCCGCGCCCTCGATGTGGTGGTGGACCTGCGCCGCGCCTTGCCCACTTTCGGCCAGCACCAGGTGGTCGAACTCAGCGCCGCGCTGGGCAATGTCCTGTTCGTGCCCGTGGGGTTTGCCCACGGCTTCGTGGCACTGGAAGAAGAAACCCTGTTTCTCTACAAATGCTCGGACTACTACCACCCCGCCGCCGAAGGCGGCCTGCGCTGGAACGACCCCGCCCTGGGCATCGACTGGGGCGTGGCAACCCCGCTGGTGTCGCCCAAAGACGAAGTGCTGCCGCTGCTGGCCGACCTGGACAACCCGTGGTGATTGGGGGTGAGGCGGTAAGAAAGTGAAGGCGTTGGTTTTGCCCCCTCCTCCCGTCTTTTACAGCAGTTCCACCAGCGTTTCCAACGCCATGCCCCGGCTGCCTTTCACCAGAATCTGCTGGTTTTGGGGCGGGTGCTGCGCCAGCCATTGCGCCGCCTCGCGTTTGGTGTCGAAATGCCGGGCCTGACTGGCAGCGGCGGCCGGCCGCATTTCCGGCCCCACCAGCACCCCAGCCACCCCCGGCAAGGTGCGCAGCAACTCCCCCAACCGGGCGTGTTCGGCGGCGCTCTCCAAACCCAGCTCGAACATATCGCCCAGGATGGCTAGTTTGGTTTGGCCAGCCGCCGTGGCCGGGCGCTGGGCAAAGCTGCGGAGGGCCGCGTCCATGCTGCTGGGGTTGGCGTTGTAAGCGTCCAGCACCAACTCGTTGCCGCGCCCGGTGTGCACCACCTGCGAACGGTTGTTGGTGGGATTGTAGCCCGCCAGTGCGGCCGCAATGGCGGCGGCGGGCACCTCGAAGTGCTGCCCCACGGCCACCGCCGCCGCCAGGTTGGGGAAGTTGTAGTCGCCGGTGAGTTGGGCCACCACTTCGGTGCCGGCGGGGCCAAAGCGCAAGGCCACGGCCGGGGCCGCCGCCAGCAGCGTGGCCGGGTAGGTGTCGGCGGGGCCGGGGTAAGTCAGGCGTTGCGGCACGGCCGCCGCCCGCCCCGGAATCTGCCCATCCAGGGTATTCACGAAGGCCGTGCCGCCGTGCGCCGCCAGGTAGTCAAACAATTCGCCCTTGCCCAGCGCCACACCCTCGGCCCCGCCAAAGCCTTCGAGGTGGGCCTTGCCGATGTTGGTGAGCAGGCCGTGGGTGGGCTGGGCGTAGTGGCAATAACCGGCAATTTCGCCCCGGTGGTTGGCCCCCATTTCCACCACGGCCAGGTCGTGTTCGGCCAGGCGCAGACGCAACAGCGTGAGCGGCACCCCAATGTGGTTGTTGAGGTTGCCGCTGGTGGCCAGCACCCGGTATTTCTTCGCCAGCACGGCCGTCACCAGCTCTTTGGTGGTGGTTTTGCCGTTCGAGCCGCTGATGGCCAGCACCGGCCCGCCAAACTGCTGCCGGTGGTGGCGGGCCAGGGCCTGCAAGGCCGTCAGCGGGTCGGGGGCGAAGTGGTAGCGGGTGGGGTCGGTGGCGGCCAGGGCGGCATCGTCGACCACGGCGCAGGTGGCCCCTTTTTCCAGCGCCTGCGCGGCAAAATCGGCCCCGCGAAAGGTGGGGCCGTTGAGGGCAAAGAACAAGGTGCCCGGCTGCGGCTGCCGCGAATCGGTGCTAACGTGGCCGTTGGCCGCCTGGAACCGGGCGTAGAGTGCAGCGGTTGCGGAGTCTGTCATGGAAAGTTGCTAAATTTAAGGCCCGGTTTTTGTGCAACGCTCCGCACCCCTTCACCCCCTAACGTTTTTGAATATGTTACGCCCTTACGCTGTTGCGCTGGCTTTGCTGGCTTTTCTGTTCGTGTCGTCGGCCGCCCGCGCCCAAAGCGGGGGCGTGTTTGGCTTTCAGTACCGGCCCGCCGCAAAAGTAGTGGAAGGGTCCGACACCCTGCGCCACGCCTGGGCCGGGGGCATGAACATGGCCCAGTTCAGCAGCATCGACCTGAACGGCGACGGGCAGAACGACCTGTTTGCCTTCGACCGCCAAAGCAGCCGCTGCTACACTTTTCTGAGCGTGGCGGCGGCCGGTGGGGGCCGCCAGTGGCAGTATGCCCCCGACTACGAAAGCCTGTTTCCGGCCGACCTCTACAACTGGGTGCTGCTGCGCGACTACGACTGCGACGGGCGGCCCGACATCTTCGCGGCCGATGCTTTTTCGGGGAGCGAGATGCGGGTGCTGCACAACGTGGCCGGCCCCAACGGGCGGCCCCGGTTTGTGACGGCGCTCTCGACCGTGCGGTTCACCGGCAACTTCACGGGCACCTCCAACCTGCTCACCGACGGCTATGGCATCCCCGACATCCGGGATGTGAACGGCGACGGCAAGCTCGACATCGTGACGTATTTTTTCAATGGCTCGACCACGATTGAACTGTACCTTAACACCAGCCCTGGCAACTGCGGCGGGGCACTCACTTTCAACCAGGTGACTGGCCAATGGGGCGGCGTGTATGCTTGCATCGGGGCTTGCACGAGTTTCCTGTTTTCGGGGCAGACCATCTGCGCGGCCTACAAAACCGCTCACACGCCCGGCCACACCATCTGCGTGCTGGACCTGGACGGCGACGGCGACCTTGACTTGCTGGACGGCCGCGACAACTGCTCCGAACTGACCCGCTTGCTCAATTCGGGCACGGCCCAAACGGCGGCCTTTACCCCCGGCGGTACCACCTCGGCCTGGCCATCGGCCGCTGGCCCGGCACGCCCCGGCACCGGCGTGTTTCCGGGCGCGTTCTACCTGGATGCCAACTTCGACGGCCGCCCCGATTTGCTGGTGGCCCCCAACTCGTTCAACAACGGCAGCGACCACGTGACGACCCGCAGCACGGTCAAAATTCTGCCCAACACGGCCGCCAGCGGGGCACCCGCTTTTGGGGCACCGCAGGGCTTTCTACAGCCCGACATGGTGGACGTGAGCGAAGCCGCCGCTCCTGCTTTTGGCGACCTCAGCGGCGACGGGTTGCCGGATATGCTGGTCGGCAACTACGCCGATGCGGTGGGCGGCCAATACCGCGCCACGCTCACCTACTACCGCAACGTGGGCACGGCCACCCGCCCGGCGTTCCGGCTAATTGACCGGGATTACCTGGGCCTGTCGGCGCGGGGCATCGCGCCCAATCAGTTCCTGGGCATCAAGCCGGTGTTGGTCGACCTGAACCGCGACGGGGCGTTGGACCTGGCTTTTTCGGCCTACGAAAACGGTGCCAACCACCTGTACTTTCTGCTCAACACGGCCGCCGCCGGGCAGCCCGCCGCCTACAACCTGGCCAGCCTCAACACCTTTAAGGGCCGGGGGCCGGAACGTAGCGGCATCCTGCCCTACCAGCAGGGCGACGCGCCGTGCTTCACCGACATCGACGGCGACGGCTACGTGGACCTGCTGGTGGGCACCGACGAAACCCGCGAACCGGGCATGAGCCTGCGCTACTTCCGCCAACTGCCGGGGGTGCGCCTCGACACGGCTTTTGCGCTGGTGAACGACGACTACGGCCACCTGCGCGATGTGAACGGCAACCGCCCCGGCCGCCTGCACCCCGCCGTGGCCGACTTCGACGGCGACGGGCTGCCCGATTTGGTGACCGTGGACCAAACCGGCGCGATGCAGTTCGTTACCAACTTCAAGGCCCAAAGCACCTTCTTCGCTCCCCGCACCGACCTGCTGCTCAACAGCCTCAACGGCTACTACGAAATCAGCCACTTCGGCAACTACGTGGTGCGCCTGGCGGCGGCCGGGGCCGACCTGAACGCCGACGGGGTGCCCGAACTGTTCGTGGGCCAGGAAGCGGGGGGCATCATCAGTTACGGGGTCACGCGCACCGGGCGGGCTTCGCCCGCCGCTACCCGCCCGGCGGCGGGCCGCGCCCTGGCCCTGGCCGTGTTTCCGAACCCCGCCACTGGCAACACCCGCGTCGAAACCGCCGCCGCCACCCGCCTCACGTTGCTCGACCTGCTGGGCCGGGTGTTGCGGAACCCCGCCGGTTTTGCCCGGCAGCACACGTTGGACGTGAGCGGCCTGGCCGCCGGCGTGTACGTGGTGCGGGCCGTGGCCGCCGATGGCACCGCCGCCGTGCAGCGGCTGGAAGTGCAGTAGCAGAAGTGGCTGCTGTTGCGCCCCTGCCCCGTTTTGCCAACCTCACAAAAGCGCAAACCCGTCGGCATCGCCCAACGCCGGAAACCGCGCCCGAAACGCCCCCAATGCCTCCCAACTCAGCGTCTGGGTGAAGCAGCCCGCCGCTGCGCTGGCTTCGACCAGGTACTCGCCCCGCATATCCAGCAGGGCCGAATCGCCGGCGTATTCGTGGCCCAGGCCATCGGTACCGATGCGGTTTACGCCCGCCGCGTAGGCCACGTTCTCGATGGCGCGGGCACGCAGCAAAGTTGTCCAGGCGGTGCGGCGCACGGCGGGCCAGTTGGCCACGTACAGCAGCAGGTCGTAGGGGTCGGGGCTGGCGTTGCGGCTCCAGACGGGGAAGCGCAAATCGTAGCAAATGAACGGACAGATGCGCCAGCCGCGCCACGTTTCCACCAGCCGCGCGGTGCCCGCCGTGTAGGTGTGCTGCTCGCCGGCCGAGGTGAACAGGTGGCGCTTGTCGTAGTGGCTCAGGGTGCCGTCGGGGCGCACCCACAGCAGGCGGTTGTGGTAGTGCCCGCCGTCGGCCACGACGACGCTGCCCGTGACCACGGCCCCGTGGGCGGCGGCGGTTTGGCGCAGCCACGCCACGGTGGGGCCAGCCATTGGTTCGGCCAGTTCGGCCGCCGCCGGGCCGAAGCCAGTCGTAAACATCTCGGGCAACACGATGAGGTCGGTGGCCGGAACACTGGCCAGGTGCGCCGTCAGGGCCGTGCGGTTGGCGGCCGGGTCGTGCCAATGCAGGTTGGTTTGAACGAGGGTAACGGCGAGGTCGGACATGGAAAACCGGGTTGGCGGGTTGCGTTGGTCGTCGTTAAGTAGTCGCGCAGCAACAGGCGGTCATGCTGAGCGCAGCCGAAGCACCTCTACCGCTTCGGCTCATGCCTTGATTACTTGCTGGTAGAGGTGCTTCGGCTGCGCTCAGCATGACGTTCGTTTACACGCTTACTTTTGCGTGACTGTTTAGTAATTTCTGTTAAAAAACAGGCGGTGGTCTAAACGCTGGTGGTCCGAAGACTTTTTCAGTCGTCAGACCACTAACTTGGTCGGGTATCGTTCAACGAATAGTGGTCTGACGAACCCCTTCGGGGAATTCGTCGGACCACCACGGATTAGACCACCGACAAAAAACAATACGTACTTAAGTTTTCTGCCACCTGGCTAATCGGTCGGCGGCGGCCATAACCAACCGCTTGTTCGCCGGATTCACGGCCCTTCCAGGTGAACCTGAAACGTGGTGCCTTCGCCTGCCACGCTTTGCACCTCAATCCGGCCGCCGTGCTGCTGCACCAGCCGATTGACGAGGTAGAGGCCCATGCCGGAGCCGTCGATGTGGGGGTGGAAGCGGGCAAACTGTTGAAACAGCGCCGGGCGGTGGCGCTCCAGGTCGATGCCCAGGCCGTTGTCCTGCACCACCAGCACGGGGTGCTTTTTCTCGTCGGGGGCGCAGCGCAGGCTGATGCGCGGCGGCCGGTCGGGCGCGGCGTACTTCAGGGCGTTGCTGATGAGGTTGTAGAGCAGGCTTTGCAGGCTGGCCCGCACAAAGGGCACGGTGTCGCAGTGGCTGAAATCGAGCTCGAACTGCGCGTCCAGCCGGTTCACTTCGTCCCGCAACGAGTTGATGACCTCATGCACAAGCGGCTCCAGGGCCACGGGTTCGGTGGCATCGTGGCGGGCTTGGCGCTGCTGCCGCACCAGGGCCGCGAGGTCGTCAATCGTGCCGTTGATGCGGCCCAGGGCCTGCTCGAACATGGCAATGAGTTTCACCGCGTCGGGGTCGCGGAAGTAGGCCGTGCGGGTCAGTTCCTCAAAAATGCCGGCCATGTTGTGAATCGGTTGCTTGAGGTCGTGGCTGGCCGTGTACACGAAGTTGTCCAGGTCTTGGTTGGTGCGGAGCAAGCGGGTGTTTTGGGCCACCAGTTGCCGCTGGGCCTGCTTCTGGTCCTCAATGTCGGTGCAGGTGCCGTACCAGCGCAACAGTTCGCCGTCGGCGTGGTGGCGGGCCTGGGCCTGGGCCAGAAACCAACGGTACTGCCCGTCGTAGCGCCGCAGCCGGAACTCGGCCTCAAAAAAGCGCCGGTTGGTGAGGGCCACGGCCCAGCGCTCGGCCAGGTGGGCGCGGTCGTCGGGGTGCAGGTGGCTGGCCCAGTCCAGCCCGGCGTTGGGCGGCAGGGCTTGCCCCAGGTAAGCGGCCGTGCGCTGGTTATAGAAATCGAGGGTGCCGTCGGGCCGGGCCGTCCACACCTGCTGCGGAATGCTCTCGGCCTGAATCCGTAGCTCGTCTTCGCTGCGGCGCAGGGTGTCGGCCAGGGCCTCGGCGCGTTGGCGGGCCTCGGCGCGGTCGGTCACGTCGGTGGCAAACACCAGGATGCCGACCACCTGGCCCCGGCCGTCGCGCAGGGCCTGGTAGCTCAGGTCCAGGAAGTGGCGCTGGCGCTGCCCCGTGGCCGGGTTTTCCAGGTCGGTGGGCACTTCGGTTCCCACAAAAGGCTCGCCGCTGCGGTACACCCCGTCGAGCAGGTCGATGAAGCCCTGGGGCACCACTTCGGGCAGGCACTCGGCCACCGACAGCCCCAGGCAGGCGCGGTCGGCCACCAGCCGCGCATAGCCGGGGTTGAAGAACCGGAACCGGTGGTCGGGGCCGTCGAGCACGGCAATGGCGGCGGGGCTTTGGGCCAGAATCTGGCCCAGGCGCTGGTCGGTTTCGGCCAGCTCCTGCTGCGCCCCGCTGCGCCCTGCTCGGCCTGGGCCGTCACGTCGAGCAGCCGCAGCAGCACGTGGCGCACGGGCGTGGCGGGCACGGCCTGTAGCGTGGCCTGCCAGCAGCGGCCGGGCGGGGTGGGCGGCGGGCGGGTCCAGCACCACGGGGCCGGGGCGCTGTGGCTGGCGCGGGCCAGGGCGGCGGGCCAGGCGGCGGCCGGGGCCAGCGTCAGGGCCGGGTCGGCGCGGCGGGCGGCGGCCAGCAGCGCCGCCAGCGGCTGCCCCACCACCGCGCCGCCGCCGCCTGGAGCAGCTG
>CBDFGP010000002.1:0-231147 GCA_965247135.1 Hymenobacter sp.
TGCTGGTGCTGGGGCCAGCCGCGCTGGCCGCTGCCGTGGTGCTGGCCGCGCAGGAAACGCGGGGCGACTACTTCTTTGCGCTGCTTACGGACGGGGTGTTGCTGGCGGTTGGCTATTAGAGCAGATTTGTAGTCAATGTACACGGGGTAGAGACGCAATAGTTGGAGTCTCCAGCTTGAACAGCAGTCGTGCAGCGAGGAGACTCCAACTATTGCGTCTCTACCTCGTTCTACTACCGGGTTCACTGACCACGAATTTGCTCTATCTCTTGGCTTTACTGTTCTTAGTCATCAGCCAGCAACACCCTACGGCCGCCCACCCGGACTACCCGCAGGTGTGATGCCCTTCGGCGTAGTAGTGCCCGGCGACGGGCTGCCCAGCGGCGCGGCGGGCTGGGTGGGCGCGGCAGGTTCGGTAGGCACAACGGGAGCCGATGTGCCGGGAGCTACCGGCACTCCGGCTGGCTGCCCGGCGGCGCTGTCGGCCGGGGCAACATTGCGCGGAACGCTGCCCGGCGCAACCCCACGGGGCGCGGCCCCGGCCGGGGCACCAGCGGGGCGGCCACCCCCCGGTGCGCCACCCGGCCGACCCCCGCCCGCGTTGCCGCCGCCCCCGCCGCCACCCCCGCCGCCCAGGTCGCCGCTGTCGCCTTGCTTGAGGTCGTCGTTGTCAATGCTCTTTTTGTTGCCGCTGCGCGGGTCCACCGTCAGCTTGCCGATGCGGTAACTGATGTTCACCTTGAAACTCAGGTTGTGCAGCACGTTGCTGCTTTTTTGGACGAGCAGGGGCGAGGTGAGGTTGTTGCGGATGGTGATGCCGTTGGTGGTGAAGAAGTTCTCGGCCCCGAAGCCGATGCTGCCGCGTTTCTCGGCAAAGTCGCGCTTGACGCTTAGGCTATACACCCCGAAGCCGCTTTGGTCGCCCTGCAACTGCACCTGCCGCCCCCGGTAAAAGCTGAATAGCTGCACCCCCCACACGGGCGTGAAATTGTACGACCCGAACACCCGCCCGGCCACCACCAGCCCCTCGTTGTGGGCCGTGAAATTGGGGTCGGGCACGTTGTTATTCAGCACGGCATAGTAGGCATCCACGCCGCCGCTGAGGTTGAACTTGGGGCTGTTGGCGCTGGCAAACACGCTGCCGCCGTAGGCATCTTCACGCCCGATGTTGGCGTAGGTCGTCCGAATGGTGTCGGCCCCCAGCACCGTCCGCACGGCCTGGATGGCCCCGGTGGTGTTGCGGGCAAAGGTGCTGAAATTCAGGTTCACGCGCTTCACGGCCGTGCTGTAGGCCAGCTCGTAGTTGTTGGTGTATTCGGGGGCCAGTTGCGGGTTGCCAATCGTGACGCTGAGCGGGTTGGAAGCCTGCCGGTTGGGGTTCAGGAATTGCAGCGAGGGCCGCTGGATGCGGCGGTTGTAGGCCAGTTTCAGGGTGTTGCCACTCTTGAACCGGCGCGACAGGTTGGCGCTGGGCACCAACACGCCGTAGTCGGGAATGTCCACCGCCGCGCCGTTGGCAAAGTTGGCCGCAATGGTGGCGTACTCGTAGCGCACCCCCGGCTTGAAAGTGATGTTGTGGGGCAACGCCTGCGTGAACGCCACGTAGCCCGCCGACACGTTCTGCTTGTACTTGAACGCATTGGACTGCGACCCGCCCGGCAAGGTCTGGAAGTCGCCCGTCGGCCCGGCCAGCAGCGTGGCGTAGTCCGAATTGACCCGCCGCAGAATGTCCTTCACCCCCATTTCCAGAATCTGGTTTTTGCTCAACGGGTTCTGGTAGTCCAGTTGGGCCGTGTACTCGGTGTTGTCGCTGGGGTTGTCGTTCCGCAAGCGGCTGGTCAGGACTTCACTGGATGGGTCAAAAATATTGTTGGTAAACGAGTTGTCGCGGTTGTTGCGGCTCACCAGCGTCAGCACACTCAGCTCGTGCTGGGGCTTGGCAAAGGTGTGCGTGTAGTTGAGGCTGGCATCCACGGTGCCCGAAAAATCATTCACGTACACGTCGCGCTGGCTGACGGTGCGCGGCACCGGGTCCAGCAAAAAGTTGGGAATGCCGTCGTAAGTCAGCGTCCGCAGCCCGTCCTGGTAGGTGCGGGCGAGGCGGGTGCCGTAAGCCACCGAGCCGGTCAGCGAATTTTGCTTGTTGAAGTCGTAATCCAGCCCCAGCGTGTAGCGGCCAAAAAGCTGGTGGTTGCGGGTATCGGCACTTTGGAGCGTGGTAGAGAGCGTATTATCCACCAAGCTGCGCGTCACCTGGCTGTTGGTGTATTCGCCCGGAATGTTGTAGCCCGCCCGCCCAAACCCGCCCAGCGAGAGGCCCAGTTTGCCCTTGCGGTAGCTGCCGTTCACGCTCAGGTTGCTGCTCCGCAGGCCCACGCTGGCATCCACGCCCAGCGTCGCGCCTTGCAAGGCGTTGCCTTTGGTGATGATGTTGATAATGCCGCCCGACCCTTCGGCATCGTACTTGGCCGAGGGCGAGGTGATGACTTCCACGGTCTTAATCTGGTCGGCCGGAATCTGTTTCAGCGCGTCGGCAATGCTGTTGGCGGCAATGGTGCTGGGCTTATTATTTATCAGCACCTTGATGTTGGACGAGCCGCGCAAGCTCACGTTGCCGTCCAGGTCCACGCTCAGCAGCGGCACCCGTTTGAGCACGTCGGTGGCATCGCCGCCGCGCGTGGTCTGGTCCTGTTCGGCGTTGTACACGGTGCGGTCCACCTTTTCCTCAATCAGCGGTTTTTGGGCCACCACCGTCACTTCGCCCAAGGCTTTGGCAGCGGGGGCCAGGGTCAGGTTGCCGAGGGCGGCCGTGCCCCCGGCGCTCACGGCCACGTCGGGGCGGCGCAGGGGTTGGTAGCCGAGGTAAGTCACTTCCACCGCGTAGGTGCCAGCGGGCACCCCGGCCAGCACAAACTGCCCGTCGTCGCCGCACACGCCGCCGTTCACGGGCTTGCCGGTAGCCGGGTCCAGCAAGCCCACCGAAGCGTAGGACACCGGTTTTTGGGTGCTGGCATCCAGCACCGTGCCCGTGATGCGGCCAGTAGCGCGGGGCGCGGCGGCTGCGGGCGGGCGGCCCGGTTGCTGGGCCTGAAGGGTGAAAATATGGGCGATGAAAATCAGGAAAATAGCGGGGTAGCGCATGGGGAAATAAAGCTGAAAGGCAGCGGGACTGTACGTAGAAGGTGGATGGGTGGCCGAAATGTTGCAGGTTTAGTCCGATGTGGTAGTACGACGAAAAAAGCCGCACTACCACTAACGCCCCTCTGCTCCAAACATCTCCCCCGTGCCGCTTGTCGTATCTTTGCCAACTGTTTGGCAAGCCAAGCGTTTGCCCTCTTTCCGCCTTCCCGTTTTCCTATGATAATTGAACCCGGCCCGCTCCTGGCGGCGATAAACTCGCCCGCCGACCTCAAACAGTTAAGCCCAACTCAACTGGTGCAGGTGAGCGACGAGTTACGGGAGTTCATCATTGACACGGTGAGCATTTACGGCGGGCACTTCGGCGCTTCGCTGGGCGTGGTGGAGCTGACGGTGGCGCTCCACTACGTCTTCAACACGCCCTACGACCAACTGGTGTGGGACGTAGGCCACCAAGCTTACGGCCACAAAATCCTGACCGGGCGGCGCGACCGTTTCCCCACCAACCGGCGCTACCAAGGAATGTCGGGCTTCCCCAAGCGCAGTGAGAGTGAATACGATGCTTTCGGCGTGGGGCACAGCAGCACCAGCATCGGGGCGGCGCTGGGCATGGCCGTGGCATCGGACTACAAGGGCGAAACCGACCGCCAGCACATCGCCGTGATTGGCGACGGGGCCATGACGGCGGGCATGAGCTTCGAGGCCCTCAACCACGCGGGCGTGACCCGCTCCAACCTGCTGGTTGTCCTCAACGACAACTGCATGAGCATTGACCCCAACGTGGGCGCACTCAAGGAATACCTGACCGACATCACCACCTCGCGCACCTACAACAAGGTGCGCGACGAACTGTGGAACGTGCTGGGCAAGCTCTCCAAATTCGGCCCCAACCCCCAGCAGATTGCCCGCAAGGTGGAGGCCGCTATGAAGGCCACCCTGCTCAAACAAAGCAACCTGTTTGAAGCCCTGAAATTCCGCTACTTCGGCCCCGTGGACGGCCACGACGTGCAGCACCTCGTGGCGGTGATGAATGATTTGAAAAGCATTCCCGGCCCCAAAATTCTGCACTGCGTGACGGTGAAGGGCAAGGGCTACGCGCTGGCCGAAAAAGACCAAACCCTGTGGCACGCGCCGGGCTTGTTTGACAAGATTACGGGCGAGATTTACACCAAAACGCCCACCACGCCGCAGCCGCCGAAGTACCAGGACGTGTTCGGCTACACCCTCGTGGAACTGGCCGAGGCCAACCCCAAAATAATGGGCGTGACCCCCGCCATGCCCAGCGGCTCGTCGCTGAACCTGATGATGGCCGCCCTGCCCGACCGCGCCTTCGACGTGGGCATTGCCGAGCAGCACGCCGTCACGTTTTCGGCCGGGCTGGCCACGCAGGGGCTGGTGCCGTTCTGCAACATCTACTCCTCGTTCATGCAGCGCGGGTATGACCAAGTGGTGCATGATGTGGCCCTGCAAAACCTGCACGTCGTGTTCTGCCTCGACCGGGCCGGCTTCGCCGGAGCCGACGGCCCCACCCACCACGGCTGCTACGATTTGGCTTATATGCGCTGCATCCCCAACATGGTGGTGGCCGCGCCCATGAACGAGCAGGAGCTGCGCAACCTGATGTACACCGCCCAACTGCCCGAAAACGCCGGGCCGTTCAGCATCCGCTACCCGCGCGGCGAGGGCGTGATGCCCGTGTGGCGTACTCCCTTGCAGCGCCTGGCCGTGGGCACCGGCCGGGTGGTGCGCGAGGGCGAAGCGGGTGGCGTGGCCATTCTCAGCATCGGCCACATCGGCAACTATGCGGTGAAGGCCACCGCCGCCCTGGCGGCCGAGGGCCTGAGCGTGGGCCACTACGACATGCGCTTCTGCAAGCCGCTGGACGAGGAAATGCTGCTGGCCGTGGCCCGCCGCTACCGCGCCATCGTGACGGTGGAAGACGGCTGCCTGATGGGCGGCTTTGGCTCGGCCGTGCTGGAGTTCCTCACCGACCACGGCCAGCACCTGCCCCTGCGCCGCCTCGGCATTCCCGACCGCGTGGTGGAACACGGTACCCAGGACGAGTTGTACAAAGAGTGCGGGTTTGATGCGGCGGGTATCGCGCAAGCCGTGCGGGAGCTGGGGGCGCGGGTGACGGCGGAGCGGGTGGCGGTAGGGTAACAGGTACGAATTGCGAGAAACCAAAAGCCCCGTAGCGTTTGCGCTACGGGGCTTTCGTGTGTCAAAAACGCACCTCATTGGTAGCAAAAAGCCTCACCGCGTTTTGCGTTTTGTCATTCAGTACCGCAGTCAGGTTGGTAAGCATGGCCGCCGGAGCCGCGATGACGGGGAATTGATATCCCACGTGGGCATAGGCCTCAACCGTTTCAGTTGTGATGAAACCTTCCAGTTCAAAGCTGGCAATGCTGGCAGCAAGCTGCTCAACGGCTTCCTCCAGTCGCCGGTGTGGCCTGGTATCCTGCTCACGCTCCCGGCCGGGTGCCCGCAACTTGAATTCCACGAAGGCTATTTTTTCCGGGGTGTAGAAAGCGCAGTCGCAACGCTTGACGGTATTATCTCTCGCGCTGATAAGGCATTTGTCAATGGCCACAAGCGTTACCAACTGCCCGGCCGTTGTATGCACGGTAAAATGCCGTTCCTCATCGTATTCGCCGCCAATCAGGCAGACGCAGCCAGCGGCGGGGTCTTCGTAGCGGCTGTCGCCAGCCGGACACACTTGTACGCAGCCTTTTTGGATGCAATGCGGGTGATGCTTCTCGATGGCGGCTCGCATCAGGCAGTGGCGGGCTTTTGCTTCTGCAACCGCAGCAGCTTGTAAAACCTGTCCGCAATATCCCCCGATATGGCATCCAACTCGTTGCTGCCAATCAGGTGCGTTCGTACATCGGTAATGGGCTGCACCGTGCCATCGGCCACGTAGTAGGCCGCAAACTCGTCCGGGTTTATCCAGCATTCTTTCGGTACAACGGCCGCAATTTCGGCTTCCAGTTCCGGCCGTTGCTGGGCCACTTTATACGCTTCTAGCAGCAGGTTGCAACTTGACAAAATGTAGGGGCTGTGCGTGGTTATCGTCAGGTCGTTTTCGCCCTTCGTGCATTTTTCCACCAGCCAATTCAGCAGGCCCTGCTGGGCGGTGGGGTAGAGGTTGAGTTCGGGTTCTTCGATGATGAAGCTTTGCGAAAGAATTCCCTTCTGACGCTTTTTAATGACATTGTTAATAACAAGAATCATGGGCACAACTGACTGTATTCCACTAGCACTTCTTCCTAACTCAATAGCCCCGTCAGAACCTAAATCAACTTGAGGTCGCTTATCAATCATCCTATAAGCGACGTTTAGAAACCCTACCTCCACCGGAAAAAGTTGAAGGGTGCCTTGTGCGCGACTAAACTCATTCAAGAAATCCAATAGGTTTTCTGGCAGTGCAATGTTGTTCAATGTAAGGCCTGCTAATGCGCTTGACAATGCAGCAGCAAAAGCGCGGTCAGCAGGTATGTAATAAACATCAGTAGATACCCACTGCCCGGCTTCAAGTGTTTCTAACTCTTCTTGTGTTGCGTGTTTCAGTATTTGTGCGATTTCCTTTTCTGGCAGTCGCGAAACAATCTGCTGAAACACATCCCATCCTTTTGAAACGGCCTTCTTTCGCACACTTTTACTATCATCATGAATAAGTCCCTGTGCCGTATAAACGGCAGCGTCTTCCGGTGAGGTCCAACTTATTTTGCCTTGCTCTTTGAGATAATCAAGAATTTGGAAGGTGTTCAATCGGCCTTCAAATTCTTCATTTTTTACTTGATGATGCTCTTGCAACCAATTGCCATCCCGAAACACTGCCGCCAGCTTCGCCAGTGTACTCTTCCCCCCGCCCGTCGGCCCGATAAAAACCGTGACCCGCTTAAAGTCCACCGTGGCATCTTTAATTGGCCCAAAATTCTTGACAACTAGCTGCTCGTTCATCTCAACAAAAAAAATAGCCTACCCCCAAAAGTAACACGCGGCGGCCCCGTTGCCGGAGCCGCTGGCTGAAACGGTGCGGCCGGGCACCGGAACTGCCCAACTGGACGGCTCCAACCCGCCCACCGCTACTTTTGCCCCACCATGCCCACTGCTCCCGCCGCCCCCACCCTCGTTTTCCTGCACGGCTACGCCGAAAGCCGCGAAGTCTGGACCTATTTCCTGCGCCCGTTTCCCGACACCTACCGGCTGCTGACCCCCAACCTGCCCGGCCACGGCACCAACCGGGCCGAGGTGCGCGACTTCTCGATGGAAGGCCAGGCCCGCGCCGTGATTGAGTTTCTCAACAAAGAAGGCTGCCCGGAGCCGGTGCTGCTGGTGGGCCACAGCATGGGCGGCTACGTGGCCCTGGCCCTGGCCGAGCGCTGGCCCGACCGCGTGGCGGGCCTGGTGCTGGTCAATTCCTCGGCCCTGGCCGACACCGACGAGCGCCGCGCCAACCGCGAGAAAAACATCGGCTTCGTGGAAAAACACGGCCTGGGCAAGTTCATGGACAGCTTCGTGCGCCCGCTTTTTGCGCCCGCCAACCGCGACCGGCTGGCTGAGGCCCGCGCGTTGCTCGAAGAAATCGGCAAGGCCACGCCCACGGAAACCATCATCGGGGCGATGCGCGGCATGGCCGCCCGCCCCGACCGCACGGACGTGCTGCGAAGCGCCAAATTCCCGGTGCTGATGGTGGTCGGCAAGCACGACGTGGCCGTGCATTTTGAGGATTCGGTGATGCAGGCCGCACTGGCCCCCACCGGCGCGGCGCTGTTTCTGGACAACAGCGGCCACCAGGCGTATCTGGAAGCGCCCGAAGCCACCCGCCGGGCCGTGCTGGCGCTGGCCGGGGCGGTGTTTGGGGGGTGAGAGAAACCAAAAAAGCGCCGGTTGCGCCGACGCTTTCTGGGGTGGAGGTCGATGTGTGCGGCCCGTTTATTTTACCGGCACCAACAGGTGGCGTTGCAACACGGGAACGTCGTCAAGGGACACGATTTGCAGGCGGTTGTTGCCCGGCTGCTGCCAGCCGGTGCTTGGCGCAAGCGTCACCTGCACATTTTTTTCACTGATGCGGTACATGGCTCCGGTGGCGGGGTCGATGATGAGCAGGCCGAGAAAGCCGCCAATGAACAGGTTGCCGAAGTACCAGCCGTTTACATCCGTATCAAGGGTTCTGGTTTGGGGGGTGTAGCCGGGCGATGTGAAAGTGAGTTTGTAGATTTCCCGGCTAAAAAACGCCGAGCCGGACTTGAGTATGACCGCCGCCGGCGTAGGACCCGAGAACACCTCTGCTCCTTTGCGATTGACGATGGTAACGGTAGCACCGACGGGGTAACTGTTGACTGTTACCGGCCACCGGCTATGGCTGACAATGGAAGCGCAGCTGCTCAAAACGGCCAACGCCGAGCAAAAAAGTAGGTTTTTTTTTCATCATAAAAAAAAGGTAGTGGACAAAAAGGGGAAAAAGCAGCAACACCCTGGTGCGCCTGCGTCAAAGGTAAGGGCGCAACAAGACATGGCGTGCTTGGGTGGCGCTTCTTTCGGCAATTACTCTACCGCTAATCTATCGCAGCCGCGTCACCCGTTACCTTTGCCCCAACCGTAGGGACGCACGCCGCGAACTGATTCGGCCGTGTGTTTCAATGAAATTTGTTTGCTTTTTGCCGGGCTTGCTGGCCAGCGTTTTTAACCTCGCCCTGGCCCAACCCGTGCAACCCGCCGCCCCGGCCGCGCCGGTGACTCCCGCACTGCCCCGCGTCCGGCCCCACGGCTCCGTTTATTTTAGCTGGGGCTACAACCGCGACGTGTACACGCGCTCCGACATCCGGTTTCGGAACACGACGAGCGACAACTACGACTTCACGTTCGTGAACGCCCACGCCAGCGACAAGCCCGATTTCCAGGAGTTCTGGCGCTTCCGGTCCTGGACCATTCCGCAGTACGACATGACGCTGGGATACTTTTTCAACGACAAGCACGACCTGGGCCTGGAGCTGAACTGGAACCACCTCAAGTACGTCGTGGACGACAACCAGGTGATTCACGTCCGGGGCCAGATTCGGGGCCACGTCCTTGACAAAGACACCCTCGTGACCCCCGACTTTGTGCATTTGCAGCACACCAACGGCAACAACTATATGCTCGTGAACCTGGTGAAGCGCCAGAAGCTGCGCGTGGGCCGGCACCTGGCCCTGAGCGCCATCGGCAAGGTGGGGGCGGGGCCGCTGGTCAGCTACACCATCTCCACGGTGCTGGGCAACCACTCCGAAGGCCCGTTTCACTACCACGGCTGGGTGGCCGGGGCCAGCCTGGGGGCGCGGGTGGACATTTTCCGCTACTTCTTCCTGCAATCCGACGTGCAGGGGGCCTTCGCCGACTACACCAACACATGGCTCGGGGCCGACCACGAAGGCCGCGCCACGCACGTCTTCGGGTCGGGGCAGTTCGTGTGGGCCTTTGGGTTCAACGTGCCGCTGTAGGGGCCGTGGTCAGAGGCGGTCCTGCTGAACGCAGCGCAGCGGAGTTGAAGCACCTTCCGCGCAGCAGTAATTCTCTTGGTTGGATTACTTGCGCTTGACAGGTGCTTCAACTCCGCTGCGCTGCGTTCAGCAGGACGGCCTAACCAACTTCACACCAGCCCCGCCACCCGCTCGAAGCCGGTGCCCAGCACGGCTGCATCATCCCCGCCCAGCCAATCCTTGAGCAACGGCGCGTAGATACCCCGGAAATCTACCTGGTATTTGAGGTCGCCCTGGTCGAGGTCGGCCAGGTTGGGGACGGCATTCAGGACTCCTTTGCGGGCGAGGTTGCCGCCCAGCACAAACACGTTGTTGGCCGTGCCGTGGTCGGTGCCGCCGCTGGCGTTCTGGCCCACGCGGCGACCAAATTCGGAGAACACCAGCACCCGCGTGTTGGCCCATTGGTTGTGCTGGCGCAGGTCGTCGGCCAGAGCGGCGAGGCCGTCGCCGAGGTCGCCGAACAGTTTGGCCTGGGTTTCGTGCTGCCGCACGTGGGTGTCAAACCCGTTCAGGGCCACGTAATACACCCGCGATTCCACGCCGGAGTTGATGAGTTCGGCGGTGGTTTTGAGGTTGTGGCCGAAGTCGGAGTTGGGGTAGGTCACGGCCGATTTGTAAATCTTGCTTTTGTCGTAGAGGTACTCGGCCGACGAAGCCGTTTCGGCCAGCGTCTGGTAGAGGTAGTCCACTTGGTCGTGGTGGTGGTCGGCCAGGGTTTTTTCCTGGCTCACGCGGCTCAGGAGGCGGTTTTGGGTGAGTTGGTGGAGCTTGGCGGGGTTTTTCAGGGCCAGCCCTTTGCGGGCGCTGCCCTTGAGGGCCAGGCTCAGGGTGTCGTCAATTTCCAGGGCCTGGTAGGCGGCGGGGCCAGCCGTGTCGAGGTAGCGGCCGAGCCAGCCGGTACTCAGCACCTCATCGGCCCGCGAGCCGCTCTGCCAAATGTCCATCGAGCGGAAGTGCGAGCGGTCGGGGTTGGGGTAGCCCACGGCGTTCAGCACGGCCAGTTCGCCCTGGTCGTACAGCCCCTTCAGCCCGCGCAAGGCCGGGTGCAAACCCAGGTCGTTGTCCAGGGTCAGGATGCCCTCGGCTTGCTTGATGCCCAGCGTAGGCCGGGCTTTATAATACAGGTCGTTGCGGAACGGAATGACGGTGTTCATGCCGTCGTTGCCGCCGCCGAGCTGCACCACAATCAGGCGGCGGCCCTGGGGCGTGTCGCTGAGGCGGGCCAGCCCTGGCCCCCGGTCCAGGGCGTGCAGCATTTTGGGCACAAACAGCAGGCTGCTGGCCAGGGCGGAGGTGCGGAGGAAGTCGCGGCGGGTAGGGTTCATGGGGGGGAAGGAAAGGGGCCGTCAGGCCGTCATGCTGAACGCAGCGGAGCGGAGTTGAAGCATCTCTCCACCCAGCCGACTCAATCGATTGCAATTACTAAGTAAGATGCTTCAACTCCGCTTTGCTGCGTTCAGCATGACGGCCTGACAACTCTGCTGCCTCACGCCAACTGATACTCCGGCAAACTCAGCAAGCCAATCAGCACCCCGCGCAGCTCCGTGCCGCCCTGCTGCACCAGGGCCAGGCTCTCGGGCCGGGGCGCGGCTTGCAGCAGGAAAGCGGCCAGCCGGGCGGGCGTTTCGGCGGGCGTGGCCCCGGCCAGCAGGGCTTGCAGTGGGGCCAGGGGCAGGTGCGCCCCGGCATCGTTTTTCACCAGCCGCTCGCCCCGGCTCAGGTTGGGCGCAAGGTCGTTTTCGTCCTGCTTGAGGGCCACAGCGAAGTCGGCGTTTTTGAACAGAATGGCCGGCAACTGCAAGCGCAGCAGCAGCGACGACGAGTCAATCCAGTTGCGCCCGCCCGGCCAACCCGCCACGTTGGGCGGCTGAAACAGGGTTTGGCCCAGCGCCTTTTGGTAGCCCAGCAGCACCGCGTCACGGTCCAGTTTTAGGTTGAGGGTACGGCGCAGCCCGGCCAGCAATTCCACCGGGCTTTTGATGTGGCTGCCCACGTTGGCGGGGTCGTAAAACCAGTTGGCGGAGAAGATGTCTTCCAGCAGCGCGGCCACGTCGTAGCCGCTTTTGCGGAAGCTGGCGGCCAGCGGCGCAATGCGGGCCGGGTCGGGCGTGTCGTTCACAAAAAACCGATAGATTTTCGTGACCAGAAACGTGGCCGCCGCCGGTTGTTGCAGGATAATCCGCAGCACGTCGTCGCCGGTAAAATTGCCGGTTTGGCCCAGGAAGGTTTTGCTGCCCGCATCGTGCTGCCGCTCCCGAAACCGGAAGGTGTTGTCCCGGTCGTAGCCCCAGCCGGTGAAGGCGCGGGCGGCCTCCTTCACGTCGGTTTCGGTGTAGTTGCCGCGCCCCAGCGTAAACAGCTCCATCACCTCGCGGGCAAAGTTCTCGTTGGCGTGCTCCTTGCGGTTTTGCTGGTTGTTGAGGAATTGCAGCATCGCCGCTTCCTGGCTCACGGCCCGCAGCAGGTCCGGGAACTTGCCCAGGGCGTGTTTCCGCATGGTGTTGTGCAGGCTCAGGGCGGCATCGGGCCGCCGCACCCGGCAGGCAAAATGCCCGTGCCAGAACAGCGTCATCTTCTCCCGCAACTGGGCCGGCGAGGTCGCCATGCGCGTCATCCAAGCCGTGCTCATGTTGATAAAAGCCTCGCGGATGCCCCGGTTTTTGGCCTTTAGCTGCTCGGCCGTCATGCCCTTGCGTAGCACTGGCGACAGCAGTTGGCCGGGCGCGGCGGGCTGGTCGGGGGTCGTCACCGCGTCGGTCGGCACGGGGTTGGCGGGCGCGGCGGCGGGCGTGGCCGGGGCCGTCGTCAGGTCCATTTCCGGCTCGTGGTAGTCCAGGCCGGGGCCGGTCAGCGGCTCGTATTTCTCCGAGTCCTTGAGCAGTTGGCGCAGGGCTTGGCGCGGGTTGTGGCCGGCGGCCACGTCCTGCGGCCGGGGGCCGAAACCGGCCCGCCAGTACAGGTGCTGAAGTTGCTGCGGGGTGGTACTCACGATGGGTAAGACGCGACCAGGGGGTAGGAGTTTAACGGGCGTGGGCACTCCGGCGCTGCCTTGCACGGTTGGCGCGGGGCTGTGCCCCGTGCCGGAGTGCCGCAGGGCTTCGCCCTGCACCCCAGGCCATCCGGTTTGCTAACAATTCAACGATTGCAGGGCCAAGCCCTGCGGCACTAAGTCACGGGGCACAGCCCCGCGCCAACCCCCGCTCCTCAAAAGCCCTGGCCAAAACGCCAAACGGGCTGCCCGGCAAGTGCCCGGCAGCCCGTTCAATGGTTATTGCGTTTTTTTATACGTGCCCGCCTTTGGGCACGAGCAGCGTCACGACGGGGCCTTCGGCGCTCACCACCACGTTTTTATTGAGGTAGGAACCTTTGTAGTGGCGTTCTTCGGGCAGGGCGGGGTCGAGGTTGGGGCGGTTGTCGAAGTAGGGCAGGTGGGTGACGGTGGCGAGGTGGGTGAACTCGGTTTCGCCGCCCCGGCAACTGCTGATTTCGATGGCATCGTAACCGTGCTTGAGGCAGCCCACGGTGGGGTGAATGCCATCCATCTTGGTTTTGAGCAGCGGAGTTTGGGCATCGACGCGGGCCTGGGGGTCGATGTCGGGGGTGTTGAGCTGGAGCAGGTCGAGCACCTCAATCGTGACGGTGGGGCTTTTCTTGATTTGCTGAATCCCGGCCCGCGCAGTAGTCGAGGTAAGCTTGGCCCGAATTTTTAGCTTGGCTTCGGCAGTAGCTGCTGCGGTGCGGGTATTGTCGCGCTCGTCGAAGGCATCGAGCAGGGCCTGGCAAGCTTCTTTCATGGGCGCAAAGGTGCCTTTGGGCACTTCCATCAGCACTTCGGCTTTGTCGATGTGGTCCACTGCGTTTTTCAGAAACAGCCGCAGGGCATCTTCGGTGTTGGGGTAGGGGTCAGGATGCATAAAAACAAGGGGGATGAGAACTGCCGTTGCAGTTCGGGTGAGGATGTTGCGCCAAAGCTACGCGAAAATAAACGAAAAGAAAACCAGTAAATTAAGCCGGTGAAATGTGGCGGCTGGCAGCGGACGAAACTAAATGCCCCCCCAGTGGCCGGAAAGCGAATACCAGGCCCAAAAATCCGGTAATATCCGGCCCGTAGCCAGCCACCAGCGGTCGTAAATAAGTTGCCGAGGGCCGTAAGCCGGCCGCCAACGGCCCGTAGCCCGTCGCCAAGGGCCGTAAGCTGGCCGCCAACGGCCCGTAGCCATTCGCCAACGACCTTCGGCCCGTCGCCAAGGGCCGTAAGCCAGCCGCCAAGGGCCGTTGGCGACGGGCTACGGGCCGTCGGCAGCGGGCCGTGGACACGTTTGGGCGGCCCAATGCGCCAGCAGCTACATTTGCGCCAGCAGTCACGGGTGAAATACCCCGTAGGCTTCTGCTTGGGCAAACCACGCTTCCGCCAGCCACTCTCCCACAATCGATGCTGCTAAAAACCGCTACGCCACTAGTCCAGTTGCGGCGCTTAGGCAGCTTGGCCGCCGCGCTGCTGCGGATGCTTTTGATTCGGCAATCACAACAACGTTTCTACTATCCCGGCCCTTTTGCTGAACCCCACGTGCTTGGTGGGGCTTTTACAGAGTACCTTGGGGTGAGTTGAGGCAACCGGACCACCTCCTCATTCATCGCCGCCCCGTGACACAGCCTCTTAAAACCCGGAACAGAACCTTCCTTTACGTTGCCCTTCCTTTTCTGCTTTACGGGCTCTTCGGCTTACTTATGGGCGGGTACTATGTGCTGGCGGTAGTGAGCGGCTATTACAAGGACGACACCACGCTGTACGCGTCCTCGCCCGATGACGCCCGGGGCGCGGGCGTATACCTCGACACCGTTATCGTAGAACCACGCGTGGTTCGCTATGGGGACTATGAAGTTACGTTTGCAAACTGCTGGCTCCAGCAACTGCGCACCAGCCGCCGACCGGCGTGGTATGCCTCCCGGGAGGAAAGCAAACAGCCCCGCGCCTTATTTATTCTGAATTTTCGGACTGCCTATCGGGGTAAGCCGTTAGTTGACAACGAGAACAGCAAAAATAACCCAGTGTTAATGTGTGAAGGAGGCGATGGTGGGCATTACATCGGGCAGGAAGCAAACCAACACGTAGAGATATGTGCCGACCTGCTGCCCGTTCGGGGCCTAGCAATTGACCTGCCGTTGCGCTTAACCCTACTCGACGGGTCCGCCCAACTGCCCGCGCGCACTTGGGTTGCGTATCCGGCCCGCTTGCACACCTGGCCTGCTAAATAACGCTCGTTTTGCTGAACCAGCAGCATTTTAGTACCCGGTGGCCCGCAAGCCGCTTGGAAATTATTTGAACAGGCAGCGAAAACCCGCCCGCCAACCCACTTCCTCAAAACCGCGCCCCCAGCACCACGGTGCGTTTCAGCTCGCGGCGCTCGCCGCCGCTGGCCCGGAACAGGTCGATGTGCAGGATGTAGTAGCCCACGGCCGCTTTCTGGCCGCGCTCGTCCACGCCGTCCCACTGCACCGCGCCGCTGATGGGCAGGGTTTCGTTGCGCAGCAGGCGGCGCGTGAGGCGGCCCAGGGCATCATACACCGTCACGGTGCCCGCGTAGCCCGGCTGGTCGAGCTGGTAGGTCAGGAGCATGAGGTCCTGCTGGCCGTCGTCGTCGGGCGTGAACACTTCGGGGCTGACGGCCCAATCCTGACCGCCGCCCACCGCGTCCTGGCCCTGCGAGTTGGGGCGGCCGGGGGTGGCGTAGCCCACCGCCCCGGCCGCCGAGTGGAAGTTGCTGCCATTGGTCGGCCCGTTGGTGCGGATGCGCTCCAGCGACACCCCATCCTGGACCGAAAGCAGCGGCAAGTGCAGGCTTTTGTTGTACTCAAAGCGGTCAATGATGAGGCCCTGGTTGTCCAGCAGCACGGCCACGCCCGCGTTGTAGTCAAAGGTCGGGAAACTGGCAATTTCAAGCAGATTGGCATCGTCGTGGCTGGTCGGGTATTCGGTTTGCAGGTTGGCCGTGCTGGTGCTGAAGGCCAGCAACTGCCCCGGCCCCAGCACCAGCGGCCCGGTGCTGAGCACGGCCACGTCGCTGCTGCCGTCGGCTTTTTCCCGCGCCAACTGGAAACCCTGCAAATTGATAAACTTGGCGGAGCGGTTGATGAACTCGGCGAAGCGCACCCCGCCGGTGCGGGGGTTGAAGAGCAGCTCGTTCAGCACCACGTCGCCGGCGGCGGCCGGTTCGGGCAGCGCGAAGGCGGCGCTTTGCAGCGGGCCGCTGGCGTTGCCGGCGCAGTCGGTGGCCGCTTGCACGGTCAGCGTCAAGGCTTGCCCGGCGGTCAGGGGAGCGGCCAGGGTCAGGTCCACGAGCCGGAAATCGGGGGCCACGGGCGCGGCGCGGGCCACGGCCGGGCCGGGCGCGGCCAGCGCGTAGCGGGCGGGGTTGGTGGCGGCGGTGCTGTCCAGCTTTTCGGAGAAAAACAGGCGCAGGGTAGTCGCATCCACGGCCAGGGCGCGGAGCAGGGTAGGGGCGGTGCGGTCGGGGTTGGGGGCGGCCACGCTGTTGCGGCGGCCAGGGGTGCCACCGCTGGGGTCGGCGCTGGCGTGCCAGTTGGCGGCCCCGGCGCACAGGTTGTCGGTATCCAGCATTTCCAGGCTATAGCCGCCGTCCTGCTTATTGGGGTCGCCGTACCAGGTGTCCGAATACGTGACCTCAAACAGCGTCTGCCCGTTGCGCCCGCGCAAAATCAGCTGGTCGCCGCCGTTGGTCAGGGCCGGGAAGCTGGGCAGGCCATACACTTTGGCGTTGAAGGCCGCAAACTGCGCCACCCGTGTGCTGCCGCACACGATGGCATATTGCCCCGGCCGCAGCCGCGCCGTGTCGGGGAACACGGCCGTGGTGCTGCTGCCGCCCTTGCCCAGCCGCACCCCGCCCAGGTTCAGCAGTTTGGTGCTGCGGTTGAAAATCTCCAGGTATTCCGACGCGGGCAAACCCACCACCGGCGTTTCGTCAACCAGTATTTCGGTGATGACCAGCTCGCCCACCAGCGGGGCGCTGCTCGGCTCCGCGAAGCTCACCGCCTGCAACGGCCCGCTCACGTTGCCGGCGCAGTCGGTGGCCATCTGCACCGTCACGGTGGTGCGTTGGGTGGCGCTCAGGGGCGCGGTCAGGGTCAGGTCCACCAGCCGGAAATCGGGCGCTACCGGAACCACCGCCGCAATGCCCGGCCCCGGCGCAAGGGCGTAGCGGGCGGGGTTGGCGGCGCGGGTGCTGTCCAGCTTTTCCGAGAACGTCAGGCGCAGCGTCAGCGGGTCGCTCAGCTCGGCCCGCAACAGGGTGGGCGGGGCGTTGTCGGGGTTGTTGGCGGCCACGCTGTTGGCGCGGCCGGGGGTGCCGCCGGCGGGGTCGGTGCTGGCCCGCCAGTTGTCGGCCCCGGCGCAGTAGTTGTTGGGGTCCAGCATTTCCAGGCTGTAGCCACCGTCCTTTTTGGCCACGTCGCCATACCAGGTGTCGGCGTAATGCACCTCAAACAGCGTTCGCCCGCCCGGCCCGCGCAACACCAGTTGGTCGCCCGCGTTGTTCAGGGCCGGAAAGTTGGGCAGACCATACACTTTGGCGTTGAAGGCCGCAAACTGCGCCACCCGCGTGCTGCCGCACACGATGGCAAACTGCCCCGGCCGCAGCCGCGCGGTGTCCGGAAATACAGCCGTGGCGACGGTGCCGGTTTTGCCCAGCCGCACCCCGCGCAAGCTCAGGGTTTTGGTGGCCGAGCGGTTGAATATCTCCACGTATTCCGACAGCGGCAAGCCCACCTGCGGGGTTTCGTCGGCCAGTATTTCGGTGATAAGCAAATCGCCCATCGCCGGGGCACTGGGCAGCGCCACGAGCGCCGCAGTCAGCGGCCCCCCGGCAATGTTGCCGAAACGGTCGGCCACGTTCCGCACTTCCAGGGTGCTGGTAGCGGGCAGGTCGGCCCCAAACAGCAGCCGCACCACGGCCGGATTGCTGGCCGACAGCGTAGCCCCGTTGGGCGCGGGGCCGCCCGCCAGCCGGTAGTTGGCCGGGTCTTCGGCGCTCACCGCATCCACGGCTTCGTTGAAACGCACCTCCACCTGCCGCGCATCCACGGGCGCGGCCCCGGCCAGCAGCGGCGGCGTGGCATCGGTCACGGCAAAGTCGTCAAAGTAAAAGTTGCGCCCGTTGGCCGACGAATACAGCAGCGACACGCCCACCGCCACGCTGGTTTGGTGAGTGGCATCGGTCGGCGTGGCGGCTTCGGCCACGAAGTTGCGGCCCCCGGTCAGGTCGCGCTCCAGGGTCCAGCGGTTGGCGGGGCTGCGCGTCACGCGCACCCGCACCAGGTTGTTGGCGGTGGCCAGGGTGCCGTCCTGCCCGTCAATCACCAGCACGGCGCTGCGCAGCGAGTCTTTTCGGAACAGGCTCACCTCGTCGGCCGTGCCGCCCAGGCGCACGAAATAGCCTTTGGTGGCGGTGTTTCTGAGGTCGGGTTGCGAGGCCATCAGCCACACATCGGCCAGGTTGCTGGCGCTGGTCGCCAGCCGCAGATTGGCCCAGAACTCCCAGGTGGTGCCGGTGGTCGCCTGGCAAGGCGCAACGAGTTGAATCTGGGTGCCGGTCACGGCCGGGCCGTTGCTTTGCAGCACGTTGGCCGCCACCTGAAAGCTGCCCGCATCGCCGGTCCAGGTGGGGTTGGCAGTGAAGTTGCCATCCGCGAAATCGTCGCGCAGCTGGGCTTGGGCGAGGAGCGGTAGCAGGAAAATTGCACAGAGTAGCAGGTGTTTCATGAGAAGCTGGCTGAAATTGTGGTGAAATATAGGGCCAAAAGTTGGCAACGGCATTTCCCGCAGTGTTCGCAGTGGATTCGCAGGGTGTGTAGGGCCGTTCAAATAGCCCACTGTAGGCCACTGCCAGACCACTGCGAACACTGCGGGAAATGCCGCTAACCGGCCCGACCTTTGCTCTATGAAACTTGCCCTCGTGGGTGCCACCGGCCTGGTGGGCACCGAAATGCTGAAAGTGCTGGCCGAGCGCCACTTTCCCCTCACCGAATTGCTGCCCGTGGCTTCCGAAAAATCGGTGGGCCAGCTGGTGCATTTTCAAGGGAGAAAATACCCCGTCGTGGGCATGGACGCGGCCATTGCCGCCCGGCCCGCCATCGCGCTGTTCTCGGCGGGCGGCAGCGTCAGCAAGGACCACGCGCCGCGCTTCGCCGCCGTCGGCACCGTCGTGATTGACAATTCCTCGGCCTGGCGCATGGACCCCGACAAGCCGCTGGTGGTGCCCGAAGTGAACGCCCACGTCCTGACGGCGGCCGACAAAATCATTGCCAACCCAAACTGCTCCACCATTCAACTGGTGGTGGCATTGAACGAGTTGCACCGCAAATACCAGGTGCAGCGCATCGTGGTCAGCACCTACCAGAGCGTGACCGGCACCGGCAAAAAAGCCGTGGACCAGCTCCTACAGGAACGCGCCGGGCAGCCCGTGCCAGCCCCCGCCTACCCGCACCCGATTGACCTGAATGTGCTGCCCCACATTGACGTGTTTGAGACCAACGCCTACACCAAAGAGGAGATGAAAATGGTGAACGAAACCCGCAAAATCATGGGCGATGCCGGCATCCGCCTTACGGCTACTTGCGTCCGGGTGCCCACGATGGGCGGCCATTCCGAAGCCGTGAACGTGGAATTTGCCCACGAGTTTGACCTGGCCGACGTGCGCGAAATTCTCGTCCGCACCCCCGGCGTGGAGCTGGTGGACGACCCCGCCCGCAATCGTTATCCCATGCCCCACGACAGCCAGGGCCGCGATGCTGTGCTGGTGGGCCGCCTGCGCCGCGACGAAACCCAGCCCCGCACCCTGAATATGTGGGTAGTGGCCGACAACCTGCGGAAAGGTGCCGCCACAAATGCCGTGCAGATTGCCGAGTATTTGGTGCAGCAGGGCTTGGTAGGTTAAGGCGGTCAAAACTCCCCTCCTTGCAAAGGAGGGGATGTGAGGGCTGCAAGCCCAAACGGGGGTGGTAAACGGCTTGAACGGTCGCTGAACTTCTCGCTGAACAATACAGTAATCCACCGTTCAACCACCGTTCAGCGAGTTTACCACCCCAATTTTCGCGGTGCGAAAATGTCCCCTCCTTTTCAAGGAGGGGAGTGTCGTTCTACTCCCCAACGTATGCCCCTTCCCCTCGCCTTCTACCAGCGGCCCGACCCGCTGGCCATTGCCCGCGACCTGCTCGGCAAGCACCTTTGCACCCGCATCGGCAACACCCTCACCGCTGGCCGCATCGTGGAAACCGAAGCCTACCGCCACACCGGCGACCACTCCCTGACCTTGCATTTGCAGCGCAAAGCCCAGCAGGCGCAAGCCTTGTACCGGCCCGGCGGCCACGCCTACATCTACGCCGTGTACGGCCGCCACGCGCTGCTTAACATCACCACCTACGATGCCCAGCACCCCGACACGGTGCTGATTCGGGCCATTGAGCCGACCCTGGGCATCCCCGAAATGCTGCGCCGCCGGGGCCTGGCCCAACCCGCCCGCAACCTCACGGCCGGGCCGGGCTTGCTCACGCAGGCCCTGGGCATCGTGCCTGCCCTGAGCGGCACGGCGCTGGACGATGAGGTGCTGTGGATTGAGGACCACGGCGAAGCGGTGGCTGCCGCCGACATCGTGGCCAGTGCGCGGGTGGGGCTGGAATATGCCGGAGCCGAGGCGGCAGGGTTACCCTGGCGGTTTCGGCTGCGGGGTAGCAAATGGGTTAGTCCGGCGAAGTAGGCGGGGCGGGGTAGGGGGCGGGGTGCTTCCGCACCAAGTAGCGGCCCGGCTCCGGCAACGGCGTGTAGCCGAACTGCTGGTACAGGCCGTGGGCATCCAGGGTGCCCAGCAAGTGGGTGCGCAGGCCCTGCAATTCGTCGTGGGCCAGCACGGCGCTCACCAGCCACTTGGACAGGCCCCGGCCCCGAAATTCGAGCAGTACAAACACGTCGCAAAGCCAGGCAAAGGTGGCCCGGTCGCTCACGACGCGAGCGAAGGCGACTTGCCGGCCATCGGGTGCATACACCCCAAAATTCAGGGAGTTGGCAATGGCCCGCTCCACGGTGACGCGGGGAATGTGCTGCGCCCAGTACGATTCCTGGCTCAGGTAGCGGTGAATAACGGCCACGTCGAGCCGGGCCGGGTCGGTGCTGAGGGTGAACCCGGCCGGCGGAATGGAAATGGGGGGCGACATAGCGGGTGGGTTGTGGGGGCGATGACGAGAAGCGGTGACGAATGGATTGCAAGCTACGGCAAACAGGTAGGCCGGGCCGCAACCCATTCCGGCCGCAATTTCGTTACCCCTGCATTGCCACTTAATTTCTCATCTATCTCCGCCCTCGCCCATGAAACCACGTTGCTACTTTCTTGCCTTGCTGCTGGCCGCTGGCCTGACGGCCCAGGCCCAGTCCCCGGCCCTCACCACGTTTGCGGTGGGCACTCCGGCCACCACCGTCACGGTATCGGCCCTGGCCTCCAACCTGAACACCATCTGGGAATTGGTGTGGGGACCCGACAATTTTATTTGGATGACCGAGCGCGGCGGGCGCATCAGCCGCGTAAACCCCGCCACGGGCCAGGTGCTGCCGCTGCTCACCATCCCGGATGTGACCCAAACCGGCGAAAGTGGCCTGTTGGGCATGGCGATTGACGTGCCGCCCACCGCCCCGCCCCTGCCCACATACGGCGTATTTGTGGTGTATAACTACACCGATGCCGGGGTGCTGAAAGAGAAATTGGTGCGTTACACTTACGCCAACGGCACCCTGAGCAGCCCCGTGGTGGTGTTGGGCAACATCACGGCCACCACCACCCACAGCGGTTCGCGGTTGCTGTTGCTGCCCGACCGCACCCTGCTCATGACCACCGGCGATGCCCAGTTGCAACCCCAGGCCCAAAACACCGCCTCGCTGAACGGCAAAATCCTGCGGATGAATCTGGACGGCACCGTGCCCGCCGACAACCCCACGCCGGGCAGCCTGGTTTATACCTTCGGCCACCGCAACCCGCAGGGGCTGGTGCAACTGGCCAATGGCAAAATATATAGCTCCGAACACGGCCCCAGCACCAACGACGAAATCAACAAAATCGAGGCGGGCCGCAACTACGGCTGGCCCACCGTGGAAGGCTACTGCGACCTGCCCGCCGAAATGACCTTCTGCGCCGCCAACAACGTGCGCGAACCCCTCACCACCTGGACCCCTACCATTGCCCCGGCGGGCCTCAAATACTACGACCACCCGGCCATTCCGGGCTGGCGCGGCAGCTTGCTGGTGTGCGCGTTGGGTGCCCGCAAGCTGGTGCAAATGCCCCTGAGTGCCGCCGGCGATGCCATCGTCTCGCGCACCGATTTCCTGAACACCTTCGGCCGCTTGCGGGGCATCTGTGTGTCACCGGCCGGGCGCGTCTATATCGGCACCAGCAACCGCGACGGCCGGGGCACCCCCGCCGCCACCGACGACCGCATCCTGGTGCTGGAAAACCGCAGCTTTGTGAGTGCCACCCAACCTGGCGCGGCCCTGGCCGCCGTGGCCCTGTGGCCCAACCCCGCCCACCAACAGGTGCAAGTGGGCCTGCCGGCCACTGGCGCCCACCTCACGGTACGCGACCTGCTGGGCCGTGCCCTGCTGACCCAAACCGCCCCCGGCTCCCGCACCGCGCTGGATTTGCACGGACTGGCCGCCGGGCAGTACCTGGTGGAAATCATCACTGCCGACGGCATCGCCACGCGCCGCTTGACGGTGGAATAGCGCCGCGCCGCCAATGCCCCGGCCCCGCCAAACCCGGCCGGGGCATTAGCGGTTGGTAGCGTAATTTTGTGGTCTAAATCCCTACCCTTCACGCTCCATTTACTTGCCTCTTATGACCAGCGCTGCCGCCACCACGTCCATTTATCAACTTTCTGAAGAACAACTGGCCGTGCGCGACGCGGCCCGCGACTTTGCCCAATCCGAATTGTGGGCGGGCGTGATTGAGCGCGACGAACACCAGAAATTCCCGGCCGACCAGGTGAAGAAAATGGGCGAGCTGGGCTTCATGGGCATGATGGTCAGCCCCGAATACGGTGGCAGCGGGCTGGATACTGTCAGCTACGTGCTGGCAATGGAGGAAATCAGCAAAGTGGATGCCTCGTGCTCGGTCATCATGAGCGTAAACAACTCGCTGGTGTGCTGGGGCCTGGAAAAATACGGCACCGACGAGCAAAAGCAGAAATACCTGCCCCGGCTGTGTTCGGGCGAAATCATCGGGGCCTTTGCCCTGAGCGAACCGGAGGCCGGCTCCGATGCCACCAGCCAGCGTACCACCGCCGAAGACATGGGCGACCATTATCTGCTCAACGGCACCAAAAACTGGATTACCAACGGCACCACCGCTTCGGTTTACCTCGTCATCGCCCAAACCCACTCCGAACTCAAGCACCGGGGCATCAACGTGTTGATTGTGGAAAAGGGTGCTCCCGGCTTCGTGTGTGGGCCGAAGGAAAACAAGCTCGGCATTCGCGGCTCCGACACTTGTTCGCTCATGTTTACGGACGTGAAAGTGCCCAAAGAAAACCGCATCGGCAACGACGGCTTCGGGTTTAAGTTTGCCATGCAGGTGCTGGCAGGGGGGCGCATCGGCATTGCCGCCCAGGCCCTGGGCATTGCCAGCGGTTCGCTGGAACTCAGCCTCAAGTACGCCAAAGAGCGCAAAGCCTTTGGCGTAGAAATCGCACAGCACCAAGCTATTCAGTTCAAGCTGGCCGACATGGCTACCAACGTGGACGCGGCCCGCTTGCTGTGTTTGCAAGCCGCCGCCGACAAAGACAACCACGCCGACTACGCCAAGTCGGGCGCAATGGCCAAGTTATTCGCCTCCAAAGTGGCCATGGACTCGGCGGTTGAGGCCGTGCAGATTCATGGCGGCTACGGCTTCGTCAAGGAATTCCACGTCGAGCGGTTCATGCGCGATGCCAAAATCACCCAGATTTACGAGGGCACGTCCGAGATTCAAAAAATTGTAATCTCCCGCGAAATTTTGAAGTAAAATTGTGCCGGGCCGGAATTGCCTAAAATTCAGAAACATTGTACAAAACCCAGCCAATTTTTGGCTGGGTTTTTCACTTTAATTAGTTTTTGTGAACTTTTCGGTGTTGTATTGCAGTCTCAAAGCCAATTTGGCCGGGAGCCAACGTCCTTAAAAATTCCGAAAAAAGATGGAAGATTACAACAAAGTCATCGAGTCGCTGGGGGTGCGCTACATCAAATCCAAGAATCTGGTGTTGCACCAACCGTTTGGCGTTCGCAACTATTATGACGTTGGCAACACCCTGATTTTGCTGCACAGGGGGCACATCAGCTTCGGCGACGACAAGCACCCGGTCGAGGAAGGCGAAATGCTGTTCATCCCAGGCGGGCGGCCCACGGCGGTCGTGTACGGTCGCACCATTCCCAACCGGCTGATTTCCAACGATGACCTCATTACCAACAAAGACAAGTATTTCACGTCCAACGAAACCATCGAGCTAATCGGAGAGGCCGAAGAAAGCCACACCTTCATCAGCTTCGATGCGAAGGTGTTCGATTCGGTCAATTTCTTCGCTTCGCTCGACGTACCTGCCTTCCTCATTTCGGGGCAATCCAAGCTGGCCAGCCTCGTCATCCGGGTGCTGGAAGAAAGCTTGCAGGAGCTGCCCGGTCGCGAGCGCCTCATCAACATCTACACCGAGAACATTGTGGTGGAGGTGGTGCGCTATGTGCTGCGTAACAATATGTTTCTGGAACAGCTTGCCACCAACAGCACCTACTTCAAAGACCCGCGCCTGATTGACCTGTTCAACTACATCAAAGAAAACCTGAGCGGCGACCTCTCCAATAAGGTGCTGAGTGGCGTGGCCAACGTGAGCGAGGATTACGTGGGTCAGTATTTCAAGATGCTGACTAACATCAACCCGCAGGACTACATTGAATACCAGCGCATGGAGCGGGCCGTTTCGTTGCTCCGCACCACCAAAAAAAGCATCCGCGACATCGGCAAGGAAGTCGGCTACAAGGACACAGCCTATTTCTGCCGCCGCTTCAAGATGATGTTCGGCATTCCGGCTGGCAAGATGCGGCGGCGCGAGTCGGCCATGAACATATGATGCAGGGGCGGTTTCGTTGACGGTTCAAATCAAAATTGTCGGACGGCTTTTTCACTTGCCCGACCACTATTGTTTGTGCGTGATAACCAGCAAGTAGTAGTCTGGCAAACCCCTGCGGGAAATTCGTCGGACTGCAAGATATTGGACAGCCCCTGCGTTTTTTAGCTAAACGAAAGCGAGTATAGCGTTGCCAGAAATCTATTTCGGCCTGAGACGGCTCGTTCCACCAATTTGCTGATTTCTTTGGCTGGATTGGTGTTGTCGAATTTATCAATTAGGTCAGCTAACTCATCACGCAGGTCTTCGGCTTGCTTGCGGAGTTGGACAGGGATTAGCGAACCTTCAATACTGTCAGTGTAGGACAAAAAGCGCTTGTCAAATCCGTTGAAGCTGGCGTTGATGTTTGCCACAATGGCAGCGCTTTGTTGTAATACATCAGCATGGCTGATTTGGGAAAGGTCAGCTTCGAGCGCGCTAAAGAACTTGAGAATGAACTCGCTTTGCGGCTCGATGATGAACAAGCGTATCCAAGCCAGCCGCGTATCACGCAGTTGCTGTTTGCGCTGAGACCTGAAGAGCATGATGGCCACCACGACACCGACGATGGCAATTACGACGCTAGACCCGTCGCGGGCATAGTCCCACCAAGAAGGCTCGGTGACTTCCCTGATGACTTGGCCCAGGTTTTTGATGGCGGCCACCAATGCAGGGTCGGACGCTATTTTAGGTTCAGGACGGGCTGCGAGTTGCCAAAAGGCAGGCAGGGATGGGGTGGGTATGATGGCACAGATACGATGAGGGACTACCGACAACAACCGTTGGACAACGAGCAACAGCATGAACACGGCGCGTCTATTAGGGTACCAGTGCGTTCGTCTTACGCAAGATGTGTTCAATGGCCAATTGAAGATTTTCCTCAATGTTGAACGCTCCCTTCGTTTCGAACCGAAACTTTTCGCGGAAAGCCTTAGCACCTAATTTGAGTACCACAAGACGCAGAAACTCTTCAAGGAATGAAGGATTAACCGTAATGGTATCAGCGGGCACCGAGATGATGATACGCTGGTAGTTTTGTTCGTACTCGTCTATTTTGGATTCCTTGCGTACTGTTTCGCCACGCGGGCGGGTGGTAAAGATGCGGGCGTTCTTTATCCTGTGCTTTCCAAGGTCAATAGTGTGTTCCTGAACCATGATGTTATGCGGCTTGAAAGTGCTCCTCGGTAAGGTAGATGTCAGCATAAAGTAAGGTGCCTGGAAAATACGGGGGCACAAAGGTAACAACTTTTGGGTCGGGCGGTTCGCGCAAGTCGTTTTTAGGATTGAAAGCAATAACCTTGTGTTTGTCGCCGTGGGAGTTTATTTTATCTTCAATGGCATAGTCGCCGTTGAGATGGATTCTGGTCTGGCCGGACATTAACGTAAGAACGGAGTTTTTGTCTGGTGCGCGACTTCGCAGTTCCAAGAAATCGGTAATGAAGCGCGTACTACCAGAGCCACGTCCGCTCTCCGGGTCGCTACTGTCGCGCAGGCTGCTGACTCCGTCTTGTAGGGCATACAATGTCCAAAGAGTTTCTTCCTTGTACTCGGCATTGAACAGGCCCAGGTAACGGCGCTTGGTGAAGTGTTGTGATAAATTATTCATCTCCGGCCAAAGCTTTTCCCGGGTGAGGCAAGCGACTGGGTCTTTCAGACGTTCGTAAATTGTTTGGCCGAAGTTGAAGATGACAATTTGGAAGCGGCCAAAATGGTCGTTAGGATCATTGGCATTGTGTTCGATGAAGTGAGCAATGGCATAGTTAGGTGGAAGAGAAGAATGCTGGCCGGCATTGGCAAGAACTTCCCCAATGATACTTCCGAAGCGGGCAGCGTCTTCCGGGGTTAACTGTTTGTTGAATCGAGCAAGGCAGGCTTCAAGATGGTCGAACAGTTTGGTAGATGTTTCAGCAATCAGGGCTTCACACTTGGAGCCTTGGCGGCCGGTTTCAAGTGAACAACGTAAGGTGTCCGGAAATTGCAAATTGAGGCCGTGAATGCTTTGGCCAATGCCCACGCTCCAGCAAAATTTTCGAACTGACTCACGAGTCATGTTGACATATTCGATACTGCAAACTTTGGCTTTTTTTCGATGTACTCTACGAAGTAAATTATAGCGACGAATAAAAACGCGCACAATGACATCCATGCAGACGGAGGCATCCAAGTCAATTGCTTCACAGTCCTGATAATCAAGTAATAAGACTAATGCTGGGGCAGTATGCAGGGTGCTGATTAGAGTAGCCAGAAAGCCAAAGCTTTCGGCGGGGCACCGGGAAAGAGAGAGGCGCTTTGGCAATCGAAGGGTGACGGAATGACCCAAACGTACCAGTGGCTGAACGCACCCGTTGCCGGTCAAGCGTTTAAGGCTTTTTATCAGATAATTAATGGTGGAGTCGGGGCGTATTTCAAGCTGTGAGGTTTGCAGGCCGAGGCGGCGGTGCCGCTTGCGGCGACAGACACTTAGATGGCGGCGAAGGCCTCGTTTTGCTTGTTGGTGCCGATGTGAAACGCTTCCCCGCTTTTTCATGATAAAATATTTTTTAATACTTACACGAAGTTAAAAGTACACATTACCCATTACCTCATTTTCCATTACAGATTACCGCCGCCACGGCTTCCTGTAGAAACTCAGGGTCGCTTTCGATGCGGTTGCCCACCACCACCACGTCGGCTCCAGCTTCCAAGGCAAGGCGGATTTTCTCGGCCGTGTTGAGGCCGCCGCCCACGAGAAGCGGGGTGTCCACGGCTTCGCGCACGGCGCGAATCATGGCCGCTGACACGGGGTTTTGGGCACCGCTGCCGCCATCCAGGTACATTATCTTGAGGCCGAGTTGTTCGCCAGCCAGGGCGGTGCAGGCGGCAATGCCGGGCTTGTCGTGGGGCAGGGGCAGGGTGCCGCTCACGTAGGAGGCCGTGGTGGGGCGGCCGCTGTCCACGAGCATATAACCGGTGGGGAGCAACTGCAAGCCGCTGGCTTTGAGATGGGGAGCGGCCACAACGTGCTGCCCGATAAGAAAATCGGGGTTGCGGCCCGAAATGAGCGAGAGCAGCAGCAGGCCGTCGGCGGGGCCGTCGAGGTGCAGGTGGTTGCTCGGAAACAGCAGCACCGGCACCGACGAATGCGCCTTGAGGAGGGTGATGAGGGCGGCTTGGTGGTTGCTTAAAACGAGGCTGCCACCCACGAAGAAATAATCAACGGGGTGGCGCTCAGTCAGGGTCAGCAGGTGCCGCAGGGCGGCTTCGGTCAGGTCATCGGGGTCGAGCAGCACCGCCAGGGCTTTGCGGCCAGCGCGGCGGGCGGCGTTCAGGGCATCAAGCAGGTGGGTTGGCGGGGGGCGCATCCGGGGTGGCGGGGGCGGATTCGGGGCGGAAACTGGTGCCGGTTTCGTCGTAGAAACTGGCAACTGGCGCGGCCAAAGCGGCCGTTCCGGCTGCAAGGTCGGCATTTTTCGCCGTTGTGCCACCGGCCAGGGCCGGAAAGGCTTCCGTCACCTTCTTCGTAACCAGGGCCAGCACCACGGCGGCAGCTTGCGCCACAAGCACTTTGCCGGTGTCAGACTGCAAAAACGTCTTCAGCACCTCGCCCACCATGCTGCTGCCCTGGCGGCGCGGCGCGGCGGCCGGATTGGAATCGTAGTCCATGCCGTCGTCGGGGAACTCCTGCGAGGCGGGCATCCGGCGGCTGTCGTCGTAGGGCACGGATTGGAACGGGTCGTCTTCCACAAACGGCAGCGAATGGGCCGCGTATTTGTCGGCGGCCGGGTCGGGCGCATCGTAGCGAACGGCGTGGTCCTCGAAGTCGTCCTGAAACCCCTCGTCGTCCATGAACGCCTGGGCCGAAGCGCGGGCCGACTTGGCGTGAAACTTGGACTTGCGCCGGTTGCCCAAGCCATCGGTGTAGTATTCCTGAAAGCCGGGGCCGTCGGATTGGCCATCGGCGTGGTCGTCCCAATCGTCGTAATGACCCGCCGCATCGTGGCCGGGGGCAGGACGGCGCTTGCGCTTCTTTTTGCCGCCAAACGCTTTGCTCAGCAGCCAAATGCCGCCCGCCACGCCCGCCCCGGCCAGCGCCACTTTGCCAATGACAACCGATTGGTCTTTAAGGTGGGTCACGTCGCCGCGCAAGGCGCGTTCGTACTCCAGCTTTTTGCGTTCCAGAAACTCTTTTTCGTCTTCAAACAGGGGGTTGGTTGGCTCGGTCATTTTCGGGTGAGGAGGTAAAAGGGAGGAAATAAGAAAAGTGGCAGCGCAGTGGGGCAGGCTATTAGCTTAGGCAGCCCGCTTGTCCGATTTGTAGATGGTGTCCTTCAAAGCTTTGTTGGCTAAGCCCTGGAAAGCTGTTTTGTCCACGCCGACCAGCACCAGCACCAGCAACACCAAATACACCCCCGCCACGATGCCGAAGCCCAGGTACGAACTGTGAAGCGCCGCGTTGAGGCCCAGGCCCGCAAAAATGCTGACAAAAACCAGGAACAACAAGCCCAGCAGGGCCAGGGCCGCACCGTGCAACACACTGATGAAGATGCCGCTCACGGTTTGCTGCGCTTCTAAGCGCACCAGGTCCAGGCGCGTGTCAAGGTAGCCGGTGAGGTTGCCGATGAGGCTGCCGTTGGGCGGGGTTTGGGAGGAGTCGGCGGAGGCCATAGAACGCAAAGAAGGTGAAGTGAAAGCAAGGGGCCGGTTCGGGGCCGGTGCGCCAACTTTACGGAAAATTGCCAGCGATGGCTGAATTTTGCGGCGGCAGTAGGGAATGAATGCCCTGGCAGCGGCGTTTTTGGGGCCGGGGAGCTCCTCCTCCGTCTTTATTGTTTGGTTTATCGAAGTTTGTTATTCCTACCCCCAACCGCGTGAGTCAGAATCATTATCAGGTGCTGGGAGTGGCGGGTACGGCGGCGGCGGCCGACATCAAGAAAGCCTACCGGACGCTGGTGGTGCGCTACCACCCCGACAAGCACGGCGGCGACGTGCGCTACGAGGAGCAGTTCAAGGCCGTGGCCGTGGCGTATGGAGTGCTAAGCGACCCTGGCCGCCGGGCCACCTATGATTTTCAACTGGCGCAGGCGGCGCGGCGGGCCGAAGAAGCCCGCCGCCCGCCCGGCACTTACGGTCCGCCCCCGGCCCCGCCTGGTCAACGCGGCTACGCCGCTGGCCCCCCGCCCGCCCGCAGCGCCTACCGCACCCGTCCCCCCGCTGGTGCCCGCGAACGCCACTACCAACCCATTCCGCAGCGGCGGCGCTTCACGCGGCGCGACGTGGTGCTGACGCTGGCCCTGGTGGGCAGCATCCTGTTTTTCAGCTTTGGGCTGCGCGAAATAATGGAGCGCGTGAGTGCCACCGAACGCTACGAAATGGGCCTGCAAGCCTACGGCCGGGGCGAGTGGGGCCTGGCCTACCGGCGCTTGGGCGAGGCCCTGCACTTCCGGCCCGAACACGGCGGGGCGCTGCGGCGGCGCGGCGAACTGGCCCAACTCATTGGCCACGACCCCCGCGCTGCCCGTGGCGACTACGAGGCGGCGTTGTTGCAACCGCTGGCCCCCGCCGTGGCGGCCGACGTGCTGTACCGCCTGGGCCGCTGCGAAGCGGACCTGCACGACCCCGCCGCCGCCGAACTGAACTACAACCGCGCCCTGGCCCTGGATGGCAAACTGGCCGCCGCCTACCTGGCGCGGGGCGAGACCCGCCTGCTGCACCTGCACCAACCCGCGCCCGCGTTGGCCGACCTGCAACGTGGGGCCGACTTGCAACAAGCTGCGGGCCACGCCCCCGGCTGGCACTACGCGCAGCTCACGGGCCTAGCCCTGGCCCACCTGGGGCGCTACGCCGAAGCCCAGGCTGCCTACCAGCGGGTGCTGGCCGTGCGGCCCCGCGACGGTCGCACCTACTTCCTGCTGGGGCGGCTGGCCGAACAAACGGCCGACTCGGCGGCGGCGTGTGGGTGGTTCAGGCAGGCACAGGCGCTGGGCTATGCCTACGCCGAAACGGCGCAACGGCGCTGCCGGGGGTTGTGAGTTATGGGCTACGGGCTGGGAGATGCCAACTGCCACCTCATGCCGCATACCTCATAACCGCCAACTTCCCACCCCTGGTATGGCATCTTTATGCCATACCAGGCCCTGGCAGCGGCCGGACCTTTGTGGTCGGAAGGCCATTTCCCCTTCCGACTGCTCCATGTTCCTTCCTTATCTGACCACCCGCTGCCTGCGGGCACTGCTGGGCAGCGCGGCGCTGCTGGCCACCACTGCCCTGAGCGCCCAAGCCCAGACCGCGCCCGGCGTGGGCATCGGCACCACCGCCCCCGATGCGTCGGCGGCGCTCGAGGTGGTTTCCTCGACCAAAGGGGCGTTGCTGCCGCGCCTGACCGAAGCCACCCGGCTGGCGATGGGCACGGGCAGTGTGCCCGCCCCAGCCGTGGGCCTGATTGTGTACCAGACCGACGGGACCAGCCCCGGCTTCTACTACGCCCCCACTTCCAGCACCTGGGTGCGGCTGGGCGACGACGGCACGGCCGATGCCCAGTACATTCAGAATCAGACCGCCGCCAACCAGGCCGCCAGCTTCCGCATCGGCGGCACGGGCTACCTGGGCGGGGCGCTGGGCCTGGGCACCACCAGCCCCGCCGGACAGTTGGCCAACACCGCCGACAACATCATCGGCTCGGATGGCTACGGCACCAACACCAACTCGTTGAGCTGGGAGATGAACACCATTGGCTACACGGCCGCCATCTACAACGCCAGCACCAACGGCGCGGCGCGGGGCCTGGGCATCAAGATTGCCGGCACGGGCGGGGCACTGGACATCACCCGGGGAGCGGCCCCGAACGCCACTGCGGCTTCGCTGCTGCGCGTGAACGGCACCGGCTACATTGGCATGGGCATCAACAGCCCGGCCAATAAGCTGCACGTAGTGACCGATAATGCCAGCGGCGGCAGCGACGACGACTACGTGTTTCAGAGCTTTGGCACCGCCAGCCCCGGCCTGGTGCTGCAAACGGCGCGGGGCACCGTGGCCGCTCCGGTGAACCTGGTGGCGGGCGACAACCTAGGCCTTATCGGCTTTGCCGGGCGCTTCAATGGCAGCACCCCGTTTGCCTCGGCGGGCATCTCCAGCAAGTACCGGGGCACTGGCACCGACGACCAGAGCGACCTGTCGTTTATGACCAACAGCACCGAGCACCTGCGCCTGCTGCCCGGCGGCGGCCTGTGGATGCTCAACACCAACAACAACGTGCTGCTGACTACCGGCACCACCGCCACGCCCACGGGCGGCAGCAACGTGGTGCTGGGCAACGGGGCCGGGGCCACGCTGGGTGCCGGCAACAGCAACATTCTGGTGGGCACCAATGCGGGCAGCGGCCAGAATGGCAACCAGAACGTAATGATTGGCGGGGCCACCGGCGCGGCCACCAGCACGGCCGAGCGCAACGTGCTGCTGGGCTACGCCAGCGGCAACCAGACCACCGGCAGCCGCAACACCTTTCTGGGCTATGCCAGTGGGCAAAGCACCAGCAGCGGCATCAACAACGTGGCCCTGGGCCACGCGGCGGGCATCAGCAACACCACCGGCAGCAGCAATACCTTTCTGGGCGGCGACACCGATGCCAACGCCGCCAACCTGACCAACGCCACCGCCATTGGCTACGGCACCCGCGTGAGCATGAGCAACACCGTGGTGCTGGGCACCGGGGCCAGCGTGGGCATCGGCACCCCCACCCCCAGCGGCCAACTGGCCAACACCAATGGCAACACCATTGGCAGCGACAACCAGGGCGGTGGCGGCAGCAGCCTGAACTGGGCCGCCACCCAGAACGGCTACGTGGGGCAGTTCTACAACGGCAGCCCGGCCAACAACGGCAACGGCCTGATGGTGAAAATTGACGGCACCAACGCCAACGCCATAGCCTTTGACGTGAGCAAGGGGGCCCAAAGTACGGCGGGCACGTCGCTGCTGGCCGTGAAGGCAAATGGCAACGTGCACATGAGCGGGCTGGCCGGCACCGGCACCCGCACCGTGGTGACCGATGCGGCCGGCAACCTGGGCACCGACACCGCCGCCAACCTTGATGCCACCACGGCCAGCAACGGCCTCACCAAAACCGGGCAGGACATTGCCCTGGGCGGCACCCTCACCCAGGCCACCACCATCGCCAACGGCGGCAACGAGCTGGACATTACCGGCCCCGGCAACGTGGGCATCGGCGGCAGTGCCAGCGGCTTCAAGCTGGGCGTGACCGGCCAGTTTCGGGCCACGGCCACCAACGGCCTTTTTTCCGTCTACAACAACTCGGTGCAGGGCGGCACCGTGCTGCTGGGGGCCTTTGACGGGGCGAGCGGCGCGGGGCCGCAGCTGCGCTTCTTCGGGGCGGGCAGTGGCTTCATGGACATTGGCGAGAACGCCGCTGGCGACTTTGTGGTGGAAGGCAGCGACACCCCCCGCCTGACGGTGCAGAACGGCGGCAACGTGGGCATCGGCACCCCCACCCCCGGCCAGAAGCTGGACGTGAACGGCAACGTGACCGTGACCGGCACCATCCAACTAAACACCGCCGACACCGACAAGCTATTCTACACCCTGGCCGGGGCCGCCGGCTCCAAGCTGGGCCACGCCGCCGGCTGGGGCGTGCTCAACTACGCCGGGCCGGGCACGGGCGGCACCGTGGGCTACCACAGCTGGCTCACCACCGGGGCCAGTACCTACGCCGAGCAGATGCGCCTGAGCAGCACCGAGCTGAACCTGCTGCCCAACCTGCGCCTGGGCACCGACGGGGCCTACGGCACCACCGGCAACGGCAGCGCCATTGAGCTGGACGGCCCCAGCGTGAACAGCGACCTGCTGGGCATTTACCGCGCCAACACGGGCACCAACGCCAGCGAGCTGCGCGTGGCCGTGGGCGACGACCCCGACGGTGTGGTTACGGGCGACAAGTTCGTTGTCGGGACCACCAACGCGGGCGGCAGCGTGGCCGGCAACCTGCTCAACGCCGGCTTCAACCCCCACTTTGCCGTGCTCAGCAACGGCAACACCGGCATCAACACCGCTGCCCCGGCGGCCACGCTGCACGTAGCGGGCAGCACCAGCACCGTGCGCCTTGAGGGTCTGGCTGGCACTGGCACCCGCGTCGTAACGGCCGATGCCACCGGCAACCTGAGTAGCAGCACCGCCACCACGGCCTTCGGCACCAGCTTTGTGCAGAACACCACCACCCCGCAAACGGCCGACTTCAACGTGAGCGGGGCGGGCACCGTGGGCGGCCTGCTGACCGCCAATGGCGGGGCCACTGTGACGGGGACCACCACCCTGGCCGCTACCACAGCGGCTGGCAGCCTCAACCTCAACACCACCGGTTCGGCCGCCACCAACATTGGCACGGGCACCAGCGCCGGGGCCGTGACCATTGGCCGCTTGGGCGGCAGCACCAGCCTGAGCGGCACCACCACCGTGGCGGGCAATACCAGCATCAACGGCGGGGCGGGCAGCGGCACCACCGACATTGGCACCAGCACCGGGGCCGGGGCCGTTACCATCGGCCGCCTGGGCGGCGTGACGAACCTGAGCGGTACCACCACCGTGGCAGGCAATACCAGCATCAACGGCGGGGCGGGCAGCGGCACCACCAGCATTGGCACCAGCACCGGGGCCGGGGCCGTTACCATCGGCCGCAGCGGCGGCACCGTTGCGCTGCCCGTGCTGACCACGGCGGGCGTGGTGACGACCGACGCACTGGGCAACCTGGGCAGCAGTGCCACGGTGGGCAGCGCTGATGCCACCACGGCCAGCAACGGCCTGAACCTAAACGGCCAGGATGTGCGCCTGGGCGGTGCCCTCACGCAGCCGACCACCGTCAGCAGCATCACCGCCGCCAACCCCCTGGAGCTGACCGGCACGGCCGCCCCGCTCATCACCAACACCACGGCCGCCGCCGCCACCAGCACCCGCGTGCTGGGCCTGCGCGGCGGCTACAGCAGCGCCATTGCGGGCAGCGGTGCCCACCTTTCTTTCTTGGAAGGTTCGGGCAACGAAGTAAGCCGCATTGCCGCAACCCAGGACGCGGGCAGCTACCTCGTGGGCTTGTCGTTCAGCACCGCCAACGGCACGGCCGGCACCGTCGCCGAGCGCCTGCGCATCAGCCCGGCCGGCAACGTGGGCATCGGCATCAGCGCCCCCACTTCGCAGTTGGCCAACACGGCCAGCAGCATGGCCGGCTCGGACGGCAACGGCGGCGGCAGCAGCTCCCTGACCTGGGCCGGCAGCCAGCAGGGCTACGTGGGCTTGTTCTATAACGGCCAAGCCACCAACGCCCGGGGCCTGGCCGTGAAGGTGGCCGGCACCGATGCCAGCCCGGTGCTGGACGTGAGCAGCGGGGCAGTGCAGGGCACGGCCGGCACCTCGCGCCTCACGGTGCAAGCCAACGGTGCCGTAAAGGTGGGCAGCCTGGCCGGCACCGGCACCCGCGCCGTGGTGGCCGATGCCAGCGGCACGGTGGCCCCGGCGGCGGCAGGCAGCATATTGGCCCGCCTCACCAGTGCCCAAAGCGGCACGGCGGCGCTCAACGGCTCAGGCGCATCGCAGCCACCGTTGACTGCCAAGACCGTTACCTTTCCCACGGCCTTTGGCGCTGCGCCCACGCAGGTGCTGGTCACGGTGCGGACGCAGGACGGCCAAACGTACACCGACACCTTTGCCGCCACCACCAAGGGCATCACCACCACCGGCTTCACCGTAAACATTCAGCGCGTGGACAGCAACACGAACTGGAGCCAGCAACTGCTGCTGGACTGGATAGCCATCCCGTAGGTCGGGTATTGCGCATTGCGGGTAGGGGCGGCAATCGTGGCCCCCGGCCCCTACCTTCGTTGCCATGTTGCGCCTCGTGTTCCTATTGTTGCTACCGGCTGTGGCCCAGGCCCTGCCGCCCCCGCCCGACAGCCTGCGGGCGGTGTGGGCCGCCGCACCCGCCACCGGCCCCGCTCGCATCGAGGCCCTGTTGCGGGTGGGCGCGGCCTGGACCTACAGCAACGACCCCCGCGCCCTGCCTTACATCGCCGCCGCCCGCGCCGAGGCCCGCCGCCAGCACCGCCCCGCCGACGAAGGCCGCGCCGACGACCTGCTGGGTGAGTACCGCTACCAGACCGATGGCCCGGCCCTGGCCCTGCCCGTGCAGCGGCAGGCGTTGCGGCGGCTGGGGCCGGGCACGCCGCCCGGTGCCCGCACCCAGGCGTTGCGCCACCTGGGGTTGTCACTCATGGAGCTGGGGCGCTTTGACTCGGCGCGGCTGTGCTACCGGCAAGCCTATGCGTTGGCGGCGCTGGCCCCGGCCGACAGCCTGGTTCAGCGGGCCGAAATTCTGAACGAACTGGGCACCCTGATGCTAAGCCGCGACCTGCCCGACTCGGCTACCTACTACCTCTACCAGGCCCTGCCCCGCCAGCACCAGCGCCACCAGGCGCCGGGCGAAGTTGCCACCCTGTTCAACCTGGCCGCCGCCCACTGGCTGCGCGAACAGTGGGGGTTGTCGGCGCAGTTTGCCCGGCAGGCCATGCGCCTGCAAGTCACCACCACCGACACCCTGGGGCTGGCCCCGATGTGGCACCTGCTGGCCGCGCTGGCCAGCCACACGCCCGACAGCTTGCGCCGGGCCGTGGGCTACGAGCGCCGCGCCGCCGCCATCTGGAGCCGTTACGGCGACCGGCAAAACCTGGCCAGCAGCGACGAAATGCTGGCCACTTTCTACAACGCCCTGCACCGGCCCGACTCGGCCGAGGTGGCCGTGCGCCGCTCGCTGGCCCGCTACCGCGCCCTGGCCCTGACCGAGGGCGTGAGTGAGGTGAAAGGGCTGGTATTGCTGGCCACCTTGCTGGCCCCGCAGCCCGCCCGCCGCGCCGAAGCCCAGGCCGCCGCCGCCCAGGCCCTGGCCCTGGCCAAGGCCGCCGGTTCGCTCGCCGACCAGGCCAGCGCGCTGTTTGTGTTGCGCGACCTGGCCGCCCTGCGCCGCGACTACCGGGAGGCCTACGCCCTGGCCCGGCGCGGCACCGTCCTCACCGATAGCCTCAACGCCAAACAGAACCGCACGCTGTCCGAACGCCTGCGCCTGCAATACAACAGCCAGCAGGCCGCGCTACAGATAGAGCGCCTCACGCGGCAGCAGGAAGTGGCCGCCCTGCGCCTGCAACGCACCCTGGCCGGGGTGCTGGCCCTGCTGCTGGCCGGGGCGGTGCTGGCCCTGGTGGCGGTGCGGCGGGTGCGGCTGCGCCAGCAGCAGCGCGAAATGGCCCTGCGCACCCACCTCGCCGCCGACCTGCACGACGACGTGGGCAGCCTGCTCACCCAGATAGCCTTTGACACGGCCATCCTGCAAGACACCCTGCCCGCCGACCCCGCCAACCAGCGCCGCCTCACCCGCGTGGCCGATGCCAGCCAGCAAGCCGTGCGCCAGCTCCGCGACGTGGTTTGGAGCGTGGACAGCCGCCACGACACCCTGCCCAGCCTGCTCGACCGCCTGCGCGATTACGCCCACGACGTGCTGCCCGCCGCCAACGTAGAAGTCCACTTCCAGGCCGACTCCGCCCTGCTCGTCCGCACCCTGCCCCTGCCCGCCCGCCAGGGCCTGTACCTCATCTACAAAGAGGCGTTGCACAACCTTGTCAAGCACGCCGGGGCCAGCCTCGCCACCGTTACCCTGCACGCCCACGCCACCATCCTGGTGCTGACCGTGGACGACAACGGCCCCGGCCACCCGCCCACCGCCCTGCCCCAGCACCACGGCCTCGACAACATCCGCCGCCGCGCCCAGGAACTGGGCGGCCGGGTAGAGTTTCTGCCCAACCCTGCGGGCAAAGGCTGGCGGGTCCGGTTGCAGTTGCCGTTGGGGTAAGAGGAGTTATGAGTTATGAGTTGTGAGTTATGAGTTATGAGTTGTGAGTTATGAGTTATGAGTTGAAGGGTAGGTTTCAAGGTGTGTGTAGTCCACAACTCATAACTCATAACTCACAACTCATAACTCATAACCCACAACTCATAACTCATAACTCACAACTCATAACTCACAACTCCCTGGCATCTTTATGCCATGCCCCGCCTGCTTTTCTGCCCGACCTTTGCGCCCATGATTCCCATCGCCCTCATCGAAGACCAGGCCGCCCTGCGCGAGTCGCTGACCGACTACCTCTGCCAGCAGCCGGAGTTTGAGTGCGTGTTGGTGGTGGCCTCGGTCGAGGAGTTCCTGGCCCGCATCAGCCAGACCCACCCCACGCCCTTGCTGGTGCTGTCCGACATCGGCCTGCCCGGTGGCCGGTCGGGCATCGAGGGCCTGCCGCTCATCCGCCAGCGCGTCCCCCAGGCCCAGGTCGTCATGCTAAGCGTGTTCACCGATGCCGCCCGCGTGGTAGAGGCCCTCCGCGCTGGTGCCGTCGGCTACCTGGAGAAAAGCACCCGCCCCGCCCAGCTCAAGGAAGCCCTGTTGCAGGTCATGGCCGGCGGCTCGCCGATGTCGCCGGGCATTGCCCGGCACGTCATCCGCTTCTTCCAGCCCGCCCCCGTAGCCAGCGGCGAAGCCCTCACTCCCCGCGAGCAGGAAATCGTGCGGGCCATCGAGGACGGCCTCAGCTACAAGCTCATCGCCGACCGCCTCGGCATCAGCATCGACACCGTTCGCAACCACATCCGCAGCGTTTACCGCAAACTGGAGGTGAATAGCAAGGCCGAGGTCATCGCCCGCCTGGGCCGGGGCGGGGCCGCTGCCCTGCCGCGCCGGTAGCAGCGGGCGGCTACCCTGCCAGCCAGCTGCCCAACAACGCCGCACGGGCCGTCCAGGCCAGGGTGCGGCCCCAGTTCTGGCGCACCAGGCGGGCAATGGCCGCCGGGTCGTGGCCCTGCGCCGAGCGGTTGTGCAGCGGCACCGCGCCCCAAAAGGTAATGCCCCAAGCCAGCAGCACCAGCGCCAGGCTGGCCCCGGCCGCCACGCGGTGCCGGGGGTCGGCCGCCCCCAGCAGCCAGACGGCCAGCCCCAACTCGGCCACCATCGGCCCGGCCACCACCCAGCCCATGCGTTGGGTGTGGTGCGCGTGGTAGGCTGCCCAGGCCACGTCCGGCACCAACCTAAACGCCGGGTACACCACCAACTGCACCACCCACACCAGCCCGGTCAGGTACAAGGCCAGGGCAAAGTTGAGCAGCAGCAGCACGGCGAAGGACACGGGCACAAAGGTCGCACCAACCACCTTTTTCCGCCCGACCTTTGTGCCCATGCTCTACCTCATCCCCACGCCGCTGGCCGACGACACGGCCCCCCAGGTGCTGCCGCCGCAGGTAGTGGCCGCCGTGGCCACGCTGGATTATTTTCTGGTGGAAAACCTGCGCACCGCCCGGCGCTTCGTCAAAGAAGTGGCCCCGCACCGCGTCATTGAGGACATTGATTTTTTTCTCATCAACCAAGACAGCACTCCGGCGCAGGTGCGGGCGGCGTTGCAGCCCCTGGCGCAGGGCGGGCGGTCGGCCGGGGTGTTGTCCGAAGCCGGCTGCCCCGGCATTGCCGACCCCGGCGCCGCCCTGGCCGCCGAAGCCCACCGCCTGGGCGTGGCCGTGCGGCCATTGGTCGGCCCTTCGTCGCTGTTGCTGGCCCTCATGGCTTCGGGCCTGAACGGCCAGCAATTCGCCTTCCACGGCTACCTGCCCATCGAGCGCAGCGACCGCACCTTCACCATCAAGCGCCTGGAGCAAGAAAGCCAGCAGCGCCAGCAAACCCAGCTGTTCATCGAAACGCCCTACCGCAACGAGGCCCTGTTCGCCGCCCTGCTGGCCCAGCTACAGCCCGCCACCCGCCTCTGCGTAGCGGCGGACCTCACCGGCCCGGCCGAGTTCATCCGCACCCTGCCGGTGGCCGGGTGGCGGCAGCAGCCCGCCCCGGCGCTGCACAAGGTGCCCACCGTGTTTTTGTTGCAAGGCTAAACGGGTACCCCGAAGCATAGCTTGGGGGTACCCGTTCGGTTACTCGGCCTGCGCCTCGTCCGTACTGGCTTCGGAGGCGGCCGCCGGGGCATCCACGGCCAGCCGAACGCGCACGGCCACGGGGCCTTTCTGGCCGGCTTCGGTTTCAAACGTCACCTTGTCGCCCTCGTTCAGGCGCAGGCTGCCCAGGGCATTGACGTGCACGAAAATGCTTTCCTGGCTGGCTTGGTCGCGGATGAAGCCGTAGCCCTTCGAGTCGTTGAAGAACGTGACCGAACCCTTGCGGACGGGGTCTTCCTGGGGGCGGTCTTCCTGCTTGGGCACCCCAATCTGGATGCTTTCCAAGCTGACCTCTTTGCGCTTTTTGGGGTCGGGCGGGCTGTCCACGATGTTGCCGTTCTCGTCCACGTAGGCAAACATCTCTTCCAGGCTCTGGCCTTTTTCGGCTCCGGCCTGGCGTTCTTTCTTCTTTTCTTCTTTCTGGGTGCGCTTCTGGGCGCGTTTCTTTTCGTTTTCCTTTTTGCCGAAGGAGGTTTGGGCACGGGCCATAGGGGAGGAGCAGTTGCTTGGGCCGTAGCGCGAGGCGGCGGCGGTAATGATTAATGACGAAGGTACGCGAAAACCCCGGTGCCCGGTTGCCGCTACGGGGCGCTCACCTGCCGAAAGCCTTCTTTCGTGACCTCGTAGCGTACCCCCTCGACGGTGATGACCTGCCCCACGTGCAGGGCACTCAGGCTGGTAAGGTCGGTGCCGAGGGTGTGCAGGGAGTAGCCGCGTTCGCGGGCCAGGGCCAGATACTTAGGGTTGGGGCCGCCCGTCGCGCCGCACAGCACGAGGCGCACCGGCAGTTGGGTGCCGTCCAGCAGCTTGGTGTCGCGCGGAAACGATTGGTTGTCGGCCAGCCAGACAATCTGGCGGGCCTCGGGGCGCAGGGCGTGGGCGCGAAGCAGGGCCTCGCCGTCGTTCTCGGCCTGGTCGCCGCCGCCGCCGCTGGTCATGGCTTCCAGCAGTTTGGCTTTCACGGCCCCGTAGTCGGCACTGCGAATTTCGTGCAGGCCGCCGGTGTGGCCCAGGGGCTTGCGGGTGTCGGGCGCGTCGTCGCCGTCGTTGAAGAATACGAAGCTGTGCTCCCCCTGTCCGGTGGCCAGTTGCAGCCAGGTGAGCAAATCCACGGTGTAGGGCAGCATTGAGCCGGTGGCATCGGCCACCACCACATCGGGGTGCCAGTCGGGGTGGCGGGCCAGCACCGCCCGCAGGGCTTCCGGGGCGGGGCCGGCGGGGCCGTCGCCGGGCGCGTCGCTGCGGGCCACGCAGCCCAGGCGGTTGCTACGCACCCCGTAGCGGTACAAGATGGAGTCGGCCAGCAGGTAGTTAGTGATAACGAAGCCGTCTTTTCGAATGGGTACCTGCACCACCCCGGTCACGGTGAACGGAAATAAACGGCTACCCACCCGAAACGCCGTGCTGAAGCCCAGGCTTTGCACCAGCGCCTCGGCCAGCACCGGGCCGCAGCCGCCGGGCGGCAGGTTCACGATTTCGGCCCGCAGCACCGTGCCCCGCGCATCTACCTCGGCCCGGAAAGCCAGCTTTTGGGCGGGCGTTTTGATGGGGCAATGGTAGTTGTCCTTGAGGCGCTTGCCGATGTCGGCCAGCAGGTAGCGGCTCACCGGGTACTCGCACACCACGGGCAGCGGCAGGCCCCGGCGCAGGGGCGGGCCATCTTTCGCGCGGGCCAGGGCCGGGGCCAGCCGGTCGAGGCGGCGGCGCAGGGTGTCGGCTTCGGCCAGGGCGACGGCTTTGGTGCGGGGCGCTTCGGTGTACAGCACGAAGCCGTGGAAGTAGCCCTGGCACTGGGCGGGCGTGGTGCAGCCGGTTTGCTCAATCAGGTTCCAACGCAGGGCGGGCTGGTTGGCTAAGGCGGGCAGTTGGGCCAGCAGGCTCCGCAACCGCCCCAGGTTGAGCTGCCGCTGGTTGAATTCGGGGTTGAGGCGGAAGGCCGAGTACACCAAATCGACCCGAACCACCTCGCGGTGCCCCAGGTCGAGGCGGGCCAGCCGTTCGCTGTCGAAATCCCCCGGCACCAGCACGTAGGTGCGGGCCGAATCGGGCCGGTAGCGCGGCACCGGGAAGGCGTTGAGTTGGTCGTAGAAGAATTCCAGGCCGTTTTTTAGCGATTGGGCGGCGGCTGGTGGCGGGGCAGTCAAGGCCATCAGCCAGAACAGGAACAACAACCGTAGTTTCATAAAAGCCGGACGAAGCGCATGGTTTTCGCCCCCGCCAAAGGTAACGGCAGCCAGGGAATTGCCGTTGGGGTTTTGGGTTTTTGGTGTTGGGTGTTGGGTTTTAGGGGCAAACGACGAACACCAAAAACCCAACACCCAACACCCAGCACCCAGCACCTACCAACCACTAACCACTAAAAAATGTCCGATTACCCCACTATTTTCCCGCCCCAGCACCAGGACGCGGGCGCTGGCAAGCCCGGCCTTGAATACAAAATGACCCCCGAACCGGAACACATCCGCGAAGGCTACAAGGGGGCCGACAAGCTCAAGGGCAAAATTGCCCTCATCACCGGGGCCGATTCCGGCATTGGCCGGGCCGTGGCGGTGCATTTTGCCCGCGAAGGGGCCGACGTGGCCATCAGCTACTTCCCCACCGAGCAGCAGGATGCCGAAAAAACCCTGGCCCTGGTCGAGGCCGAAGGCCGACGCGGCATCCTTCTGCCTGGCGACCTCAAGCAGCCTGCCTTCTGCACCGAAATTGTGCGCCGCACCGTGCAGGAACTCGGCGGCCTGAACGTGCTGGTAAACAACGCCGCCGAGCAGAACTGGCACGACTCGCTGGCCGACATCAAAGACGAGGAGCTGGACAGCATTTTCAACCTCAACATCATTGCCATGTTCCGCATTACGCGGGCCGCACTGCCCCACCTCAAGGAGGGCGATTCCATCATCAACACCACCTCCGTCAATGCCTTCAAGGGCAACGAGGCGCTGCTGGACTACACCGCCACCAAAGGCGCAATTCTGGCCTTCACGCGGGCCTTGTCCTTGCAGCTCGTCAAGCAGGGCATTCGGGTGAACGGCGTGGCCCCCGGCCCCATCTGGACCCCGTTCATCACCGGGGTGGGGTTCCTCAAACTGCCCTTTTTCGGCCAGGACGTGCCGATGGGCCGCGCCGGGCAGCCCTCGGAAGTGGCCCCGGCCTACGTGTTTCTGGCTTCGGACGACGCTTCCTACTTCTCGGGCCAGACGCTGCACCCCAACGGCGGCTCGGTGGTGAACGGCTAGGGGCAGCACGGCGTGGGCCGACGATTTTTTAGTCGTCAAACCACTAAATCGTCAGGAGCAGTTCAGCAAATTAGTGGTCTGACGACTAAAAAAGTCGTCGGACCACGCCGTTCAAACTGCCAGCGGCCTGTACCTTTGCGCCGTCTGACTGCCCGCTAATCAATTTCTTTTCAGTGTTTTTGAAAATCCCCTTTGGCCCGCTGGCCCTGCTGGCGCTGGCCGCTGCCCTGGCCCTGCCCGCCTGCCACACCACCACCCCCGAAACCGGCACCGCTGGCAGCCCGCCCGACAGCACCGCCGCCGCCAAGCTCAACCAACCCGCCCCCGTTGATACGGTGAAGCTGAAGTTGGAAGCCATGCGCCGCGACTCGCTGCGGGCCGACAGCATTGCCAAAATCAGTGGGGTGCTGCCGGGGGCCATTCTGCCCGGCCACCGCATTGTGGCGTTCTACGGCAACATCCGCTCGAAAGGCATGGGCATCCTGGGCCGCGAACCAAAGGAGCAGATGTTCCGCAAGTTTGAGGGCGTAATCAAAGAGTGGCAAGCGGCCGACCCATCCATCCCGGTGCAACCGGCCTTGCACAACGTCACCATCACGGCCCAGGGCACCGCCGGCAAGGACGGCAAATGGCGCTTGATGAACTCCAAATCCACCATTGAGGAGGTTATTTCCTGGGGCCGCGAACACCATTGCATCGTGTTTCTGGACGTGCAGGTGGGCCACAGCACCCTGCGGGCCGAACTGCCCAAGCTGGAACCCTACCTCAAACAACCCGACATTCACCTCGGCATTGACCCCGAATTTTCGCTCTCCACCATGCCCGGTGTGCGGCCCAACCAGCGCATCGGCACCTTCGATGCCGCCGATGTGAACTACGCCGTGCAGTTTCTGGCCCGCATCGTGAGCGAAAACCACCTGCCGCCCAAAGTCCTGACCGTGCACCGCTTCACGAAGAAGATGCTGACCAACTACAAAAACATCAAACTCGACCCCCGCGTCCAGATTGTGATGCACATGGACGGCCACGGCGACCCCACCCTGAAAAAGGATTCCTACCTGGCTTACATCACCAAAGAGCCCGTGCAGTACACCGGCTTCAAGCTGTTCTACGAGTACGATGCCCGGCCCAAGCCCCACCACATCATGACCCCCAGCGAGGTTATCGCGCTGAAACCTTCGCCGCTGTACATTCAGTACCAGTAACACGAGTATCCCGAAGCTGTGCTTCGGTCGCTGAACGATTCCGGGCAGCGGCCGAAGCACAGCTTCGGGATACTCGTGCTACCCGCCCCGGTAAGCTTCAGCCAACACGCCCGCCACCCCCGGTTGCACTGCAAACAGGTTGCCACTCAATGGGTACTCCGCCACCGCCGCCGCGTTCAGCCCCTCGCGGGCCGTGGTAATAAAGAGGGTTTTCAACCCCGGCCCGCCGAAGGCGCAGGACGACGTATTGGGCGCGGGCACTGCCACCGTGTGCAGCAACTCGCCGGTAGCGGCGTGGTAGCAATTCACACGCCCGCCGCCCCAGAGCGCCACCCAGAGGTTGCCGTCGGCATCCAGAGTCATGCCATCGGGGAAGCCGTCGGCCACGGGCACTTGCACCAGCACGCGGCCGTTGGCAATGCGCCCGGTGGCCTGGTCGTAGGCGAAAGCTTGCACGGTCTGGGTCGGGGTGTCAATGTAGTACATCGTGCGGGCATCGGCGCTCCAGGCCAAACCGTTGGAGTTGGTGATGCGGTCCAGCACCACCCGGATGCTGCCGTCGGTGTCGTAGCAGTAGAGGTTGGCCGCGCCGGGCTTTTGCTCCAAATCGAGGGTGCCCACCCAGAAGCGCCCGGCCGGGTCGCACTTGCCGTCGTTGTAGCGCAAGGTGGGCGAGGCGATGGGATTGACGAGGAAGGTGAGCGCCCCGGTCGCCAGGTTCAGGGTGTGCAGCCCGGTTTGCAGGGCCACCAGCACTTCGGTGGCGGTGTAGGGCACCACGGTGCTGATGCGGCTGGGCGTAGCCCAGACCCGGTCGTGGCCGGTGGCGGGGTCGAAAGCATGCAGGGCGCAGCCCTCAATATCCACCCAAAACAGGCACTGCCGCTGCCCGTCCCACAAGGCCCCTTCGCCCAACCGGGCCTGGGCAGCAAGAATGAGGTTAGCGGTCATGGGAGCTGGGTGTTGGGTTTTTGGTTTTTGGTTTTTGTTTTTTGGTTTTGGGTGTTCGGTTTTTAGCAAAATTCATCCCAGCACCCAGCACCCAACACCAAAAACCTAACCCCCAAATCACACCTCCAGTATCGCCCAATGCCCTTGCAAGGTGGTTTCTACGGCATCCAGCACGGTGAGGCTGCTTTTGGCCACGCCTAACAGGTGCAGGGCGTATTCATAGGCTGCCACCAGCGCGGGTTCGCCGGTCAGGTAGATGTGGGCAAAATCCTGCTCCACTAGGTTGCGTAGCTCCGCTCCAATAAGCACCCCGCTCAGGAAGTGGAAGTTGGCCGTGGGCGGCAATTTGTCGAACAGGTCGTTGGTGCGGGTCAGGAAAATGCCGTGCAGCAGGTCCTGCGCCAGGCTGGTTTTCAGCCCTTCCTCAAAAGCAGCCCGGCAGGCGGGCACGTTCAGGCCGCGCCCAGCTTTGACGGACGCGGCCAGGATGCTCTTTTTCGCCAACAAGCCGAAGGTTTCGCCCGTCATGTACGTACTGAGGGCCACCGCCTGGCCGCCGCGCACCGTGACGTGCTTGGCGTGGGTGCCGGGGTGCAGAAAAAGCACCGGCTTGGCCACGTTGGGCAACCGGCAACCCACGAGTTGCACTTCCTCGCCGCGCATCACGTCGTCGTCGGTTCGCACCCCCGACACCAGCACCGTGGTGTGCCGAAAACCGGCGGTGGCGGGCAAGTGTACCAGGGCCAAATCGTGGCCGTCGGCGGCAAAGGGAAAGGCCTTGTAGGGCACTTCCTTCATGCCGATGGTGGACGAGGCCATGCCCGACACCACCAGCGGCAAGTTGGCGAATTCTACCCCGGCGGGCACCGCCAGCTTGGCCAAATGCCGGGCCATCACTTTTTGGTAGAAAGCAAGCCGCTGTGCGGCGGGCAGCGCAGCCTTTTGCCAGGCGGCAAAGGTGGCCGCATTGCCCTCGTCGGAACTGACCTCGGCCACGATTTTCAGGGCCGGGGCTTCAACCAGCCGCAGCCGCAAAGCTGACGTGCCCCAGTCGCAACTTAAAAAATGAGCGTGCATCGGACAGTTGGGTAAGTGACGGGGGGCTGTACGCAAATCCGCGCAATTTGTCCACCGGCCGATGCTTCGCCCTACCGCAACTGGTAAATGCGCTCAATCATTTCCACTACTTTCAGTCCTTCCAGGGCGTTGGTGGTGGCAGTGCCGCGCTGGCGCACGGTGTCCACCACGTTTTGGATGACCTGCACGTGGTTGGCGGCCGAGCCTTGGAAGGGGCCGTAGTCGTTGGCGGGACCGGTGGGGGGCAGGGCGGGCATTTGGTAATCTTGAAGGTGGCAGTATTCTACCTTGTCCATGTACTGCCCGGCGATGCGCAGGCTGCCGCGCTCAGCCACCACCGTGAGCGACGATTCCAGGTTGCGGTCCCACACGGCGGTGGTGTAGCTGAGGGTGCCGCTGCCGCCGCGCACGAGGTCGAAGGTGACGAGGCCGCTGTCCTCAAACTCGGTGAGGCCGGCGTGGGCGAAGTCGCGGAAGCGGGCCGACAGGTTGGTGATGTCGCCAAATACCCAGTACAGCAAATCCACGAAGTGCGAGAATTGGGTGAACAACGTACCGCCGTCGAGGGCCTGGGTGCCTTTCCAGCCGCCGGGGTGGTAGTAGCGGCCGTCGCGGTTCCAGAAACAGTTAAGCTGCACGAGGTAGATGTCGCCCAGGCGGCCTTCGTCGTACACCTGCTTCAGCCAGGCGGCGGGCGGCGAGTAGCGGTTTTGCATCACGCCGAATACCAGCCGCCCGGTTTGCAATGCCGTGTGGACGAGGATTTCGGCATCGGCTTTGGTGAGGGCAATGGGCTTTTCTATGACGACGTGGAAACCCGCCCGCAGCCCGGCCAGCGCCTGCGGGGCGTGTAGGCCGTTGGGCGTGGCCACGGTGAGAACGTCGGCGGGCGGGCCGGTCTGGAGGTATTCGTCCAGCGAAGTAAAGAAAGGTACGCCCGGAAACTCCGCCGCGAGGCCGGGGCGCAGTTCCCCGCGCACATCAATCAGGGCCACGAGCTGGGCTTCGGGGTGGCGGGCGACCAGCGCGGCGTGGCGGCGGCCGATGTGACCAACGCCACAGATGGCGAAGCGGACGAGGGGTAGATTATTTGCCAAAACTTAAATCATAATGCCATCAAAAGTAAATGATGCCCACATCCAAACAAACCCCACTAACATCAGCAAAAAAAATGCACCGATGAACAAAATCAGACTGCCATAAGCAGTAGGGGGGAATAGGGTATCCTGCCGCCGGAGGCGGTGATAAAACCACCCGGTTACCCCGGAAGCAAGCAGCGCCTCAAATCCCACTACAACAGCAAGAATCAACTCGCCCTCGCCATACCGCTCATACTCTTGCACAGTGAAACCAAAAAGTTCATTGACGCATAACCCCGTCAGTACCCACGCCCCAGCGGCTATCAACCCCATGAGCATGGCATACCAAGTTTCTGGGAACTGTAGTCGGTACCATAGCGCGGTAAGCATCCGCATCACCCCAGCAGCACACTGGCCGGAATGTGCAGTTGTTGGTAAAAAAACCGGGCCATCGCCAGCGTCAGCGGCTTGCGCCGGTTCAGGATAGCCGACACGTAGCTTTTGCTGCCAATCTGGCCAACCAAGTCTTTGGGTTTGAGGCCTTTTTCAGCCATTTTCAGTTGAATGGCCGCGATGGGGTCAGGTGCGGGAATGGGGTAGTGCTCGTCTTCGTAAGCCCTGACAAGTAACAGGGCCATTTGCACCTTTTCGCCCAAGGGGCTATCAGGCGGCACTTTGCGGTCGAATTGCTCGTCCAGCCATTGCAATAGCTCGTCGTATTGCTCTTCGGTTTTGAGGGGGCGCAGGGTCATTGGGAGCGGTATTGAACGGTGGCAACATCAATCTGGTCATACTCGGCGTGGGTACCGAACCATTTTATCTGAATAGTTTTGTAAGCAAAAGCAAAGCGAACGACCAAGCGAAACTTGTTGCCCATGATGTTAAAAACCACCCGGTCGTCGCCCACTAAGCTAGCCGCCGCATAATCCGATTTCAGTTGATTGAAATTGTCAAACGATTGGATGAGCATTTCAGCGTACCATTGCTGCAAGCCGACCGCCGCCACCGGGTACAGGCGGCAATAGGCCAGGATGGTTCGACGGTTGATAATGTTAAACACAGCGAGACTAGTTCACTTGTAGTGAACAAAAGTAACGGATTCAGGCTCCCCATTCCCGAATAGCCACCACCACCACATCCTGCTGCGCCACCGTCAGCAACGGATGAATGGGCAGCGACAGCACTGCCTGGCACAGCATTTCGGCTACCGGAAACTGCCCGGCCCGGTAGCCCAGGTGCGCGTAAGCGGGCTGCTCGTGCACGGGCAGCGGGTAGTAAATCATGGTCGGCACCCCGCGTTGTTGGAGAAACTGCTGTAATTCATCGCGGCGGCCAGCGGCCACTTGCAGCGTGTATTGGTGAAAAACGTGGCTGCTGTGCCCGTCGCGGGCCGGAATGGTGAGGCCGGGCACCTCAGCCAGTGCTGCGTCGTAGTGGGCAGCCACGGCTTGGCGGGCGGCGGTGTTGTGCGGGAGTTTGGGCAGTTTCACGCGCAGCAGGGCGGCTTGCAGCGTATCGAGGCGCGAGTTGAGGCCAATGCGCTGGTGGTGGTATTTGCGGGTCTGTCCGTGGTTGGCGAGTTGGCGCAGCAGGTCGGCGCGGGCGGGGTCGCGGGTCAGCAACGCGCCGCCGTCGCCGAGGCAGCCCAGGTTTTTGCTGGGAAAGAAGGACGTGGTGCCCACTGCGCCCACTGCGCCAGCGAAGGCGCGGCGGCCATCGGTAAATTGGAACGTCGCGCCCAGGGCCTGGGCGTTATCCTCAATCAAAGGGATATTGTTTTGCGTAGCCAGCGCTTGCAACGCTTCCAAATCAGCGCATTGCCCAAACAGATGCACGGCGATGATGGCCCCGGTGCGCGGGGAAATGGCGGCGGCCACGGCCGTCGGGTCCAGATTGAAGGTGTCGGGCCGCACATCAGCCAGCACTGGCCGCAAGCCCAGTAGCGCAGCGGCTTCCAGGGTAGCGATGTAGGTGAAGGCGGGGATGATGACCTCGGCCCCGGCGGGCAGGTTCAGGCTCATCAAGGCCAGCGTGAGGGCATCGGTGCCGTTGGCGCAGGGCACTACGTGAGCACCGCCGAGGTACTGACTTAGCTCTTCGGCAAACTGCCCCACGGCTGGACCCTGGATGAAGGCCGCCGTGTCCAGCACCGCTTGCAGGGCTTCGTTCAGCGCCGGTTGGAGTTGGGCGTGTTCGGCGGCCAGGTCGAGGAGTTGGATAGAATTTTTCACGCAGCGGTTCGCAGCAAATGATGTTGGGCGGCTTACTTTCCTTCCTGTAACAGCCACAGCAATTTCAGTGCGTCCAACGCCCGCAGGTTGGGATTATTGGCCAGCAAATTTCGGCGCAACCCCGCTTCCATCTGGCCCAGCGTGGCGCGGGCGGCCCCGGCCAAGCCCAGTGAGCGCAGGCGTTGGGCAGTCCGGGCCAGGCGCGTGTCGGCTCCGAGGCCGTCGGTGTGCAGCACATGGGCCAGGTTTCGCACGGCTTGGTACGTTTTTTTTAGAAATACGGCGGCAGGCTCCAGCCCGTCGTGTAGCACCGAGTTGTCGAGGTGCAGTACGGGCACTTGGGCAGCAGCCAGTTCCAGCCCGAAGCGGGTGTCTTCGTGACCGTAGCCGGTCAGGCGCTCGTCCAGCGGGAAGCGGCGCAGCACCTCGGCCCGTAACAGGGCGTTGTTGATGGTGAGTTGGGCGTAAGGCGCGGTTTGGCGTTGGGCGGCGGGGCGGGCTTCGCGGGCGCGGCCGTAACGCCAGCGCAACAGCAGAGCCGGGTCGGCGGGCGGAGCGGCTTCGTAGGCCGTGCCCCCGATGAGAACATCTGCGCGGGCACGGGCGGCGGCGTAGCGGGCCAGAAACTGGCTATCGGGCAGCAGGCTGTCGTTATCGAGCAGCAGCAGCCACTCGTGTTGCGCGGCGGCGGCCAGTAGGTTGCGAATGGCGGCGCGGCCCACGTTGCGCGACAGTTCCTGGTATTGCACCAGTGGCAGCGCGGCCAGCGGGCGGTTTTGTTGGCGGTATTCTTCGGCCGAGTCATCGTCCAGCAGCCGGATTTCCAGCGGACCGGGCCAGTCGGGGGCTTGGGCGACCAACGCGGCCACCAACTCGCGCACGTTCCGATTGAACACCGGAATTAGCACCGATAAACCACCCGTCATGCTAAACCGGAGTTTGGGCGGTCCGCGCCGAATCCAGCAGCGCCCCGTCCTTGCACGTCAGCACCCGGTGCGGGTAGCGCTCAATGAGTTGGAAGTTGTGTGTAGCCATCAGAATGGCCGTGCCCGCGTGGTTGATGGTCCGAAACAAGGCCATGATGTCGTCGGCCACCTCGGGGTCGAGGTTGCCAGTGGGTTCGTCGGCCAGCAGCAAAATGGGTTCGTTGAGCAGGGCGCGGGCGATGACAATGCGCTGTTGCTCGCCGCCGCTGAGGCGGTGCGGCATCCGGTTGGCGGCCCCGCTCAGGCCCACTTGCATCAGCACGTCGGCCACGCGCTGCTGCTTGGCAGCCTTGCCCTGCCAGCCGGTGGCGTTCAGAACAAACAGCAGGTTTTCGGCCACCGTGCGGTCGCCCAGCAACTGAAAATCCTGAAACACGATGCCCAGCTTGCGCCGCAAATACGGCACCTTGGCGGCCGGAATCTTGTGCAGCCCAAAACCCGCCACTGTGCCCACTCCCACAAGCAGCGGCAAGTCGGCATACAAGGTTTTGAGCAGCGACGATTTGCCCGCCCCGGTGCGCCCCACCAAGTAGGCAAACTCGCTTTTCTCCAACACAAACGACACGCTTTGCAGCACCGCTTGGTCTTCCTGCATCACGGTCGCATCACGCAGTTCAATAACGGGCTCGGACAAAGGAATTAGGCATGAGGAGTGAAGAATGAATAGCTATCGGGCGGCCATATATCACAGTACCAGCGCTTGTAGTTTGCCGAATTGCAGGCCCTCAATCACCGCCGCCAACTCAGTTTCTTTGCCTTCCAGCCCGTAGCGGTGCAGGTCTTTGAGCGGCCGGTCGGCACGGAAATACGCCACCAGAATAAATGCCTCGTCGCGCAACTGGATGTAATCCGGAATTTTGGCCTTGCCCTTTACTTTGACGATGTACATTTCGGGAGTTATGAGTTATCGGCTACGAGGCAAAGGGTTTTCAAACTCATAATTTTTAATTCACAACTCAACTAAGCGTTTACGCGCTTGTGGTCAGCCAGAAAGGTAGCCAAGCCCTTGTCCGTCAGCGGATGATTGAGCAGCGCAGTGATGACACTGAGCGGGCAGGTGACGACATCGGCCCCGATTTCGGCGCATTGGATGAGGTGCGGCACGTGGCGCACCGAGGCGGCCAGTACTTCGGTGGGGTAGCCGTAGTTGCCAAAAATCTGCACAATCTGCTCGATGAGTTGCAGGCCGTCGTGGCCGATGTCATCGAGGCGGCCCACGAAGGGCGACACGTAGGTGGCCCCGGCCTTGGCGGCCAGCAGGGCTTGCCCGGCTGTAAAAATCAGGGTGCAGTTGGTTTTGATGCCCTTGTCGGAGAAGTACTTAATGGCCTTCACGCCTTCCCGAATCATGGGCACTTTCACCACAATGTTGGGGTGCAGGTCGGCCAATTCCTCGCCTTCGCGCACCATGCCCTCGAAGTCGGTGGCAATGACTTCGGCCGACACGTCGCCGTCCACGATGTCGCAAATTTGCCGGTAGTGCGCCATCACATTGTCCAGCCCCCGGATGCCTTCCTTGGCCATCAGCGAGGGGTTGGTGGTCACGCCGTCCAGTACGCCCAATTCGTAGGCTTCGCGGATTTCAGCAAGGTTGGCGGTATCAACAAAGAACTTCATTTTTTAGCTGTTAGCTGATGGCTATTGGCTGTTAGCTGCTTCCCGAAGAGCGGCCAGAATGAAAGCCAATAGCTAACGGCCACCAGCTAACAGCCAATAAAAAAAGAATCGGCCCCAAAGCTACTCACTGCCCCGACAAACCAGCGGAACGAAGCAGCAACGGGGCCGACACGAAAGGGCAAAAAAAAGCAAGCCAAAATCGCACCGCTCAACCGCCTACCCTTGCTACCTTCCGGTCCTGGGGGAGTTCAGCAGGAGCTGGTCGTTCTGACTTGCCGGGGCAAAGATACGCCCGTTTTGTTGGTAGTTGACATCCGGTAGTGGGTAGTTGGAAAAGCGCCCAACTCGTTCTGTCCAACTACCCATTACTCAATACCAACTGCCCTTTTCAATTTTTCAACCAGCCGCCCATCCGCAAGGCGCTGTCCACGAACACCATTTTGGGGTTGGCGTTGCGCTCGATGTGGTAGTGCGCTTCGGTCAGTTCCTGGGTCAGCGCATCGGCGTTGTGCAGCGAAATGAGCTTGGAGAATCTGGTCACGAAATCCTGCTCCTCGGCGGGCAGATGGGGCACAAACTGCGGGTCAATGCCGAACAGCAGCACCTTGCGGAGCAAGCCCAGCGCGAAGCTCAGAAACTCCTTTTGGTTTTCGCGGCCCAGCTTCTGAAATTCCTCGCTGAGTTTAAGAATATCGGCCATTTTCTGGCTGTAAGCGAACCGCATCCACTTCACGAAAAACTGGAAATAGTCGTGGTCAGCGTTGCGGTCGCGGCTGGCCAGGGCCGCGCCCAGGTTGCCGTCGGCCAGTTGGGCCACCTGCCGGGCCTTCACGAGCGGCAACTTGTAGTGGCTCTGCAAGTAAGCCGCAATGTCGTCTTCCAAATACGGGCGCACCATCACCGGCTGCACCCGACTCAGGATAGTGGGCAAAAGCTGCTCTGGCGCGTGACTTACCAGCAGAAACACGGTGGCGGGCGGCGGTTCTTCCAGCAGTTTCAGCACGGCGTTGGCGGCGGCGGGGTGCATGAGTTCGGGCAGCCAGATGACCACGATTTTGAACCGCGCCTCAAACGCTTTCAGGCTCACCGTTTTCAGGATTTGCACGGCTTCGTCTTTGGCGATGTTGCCCTGCTTGTTTTCGGCCCCAATGTGCTGCATCCAGTCGTTGAGGCCCTGATAGGGATTGTCCAGCACGAAGGTGCGCCAGTCGGCCATAAATCGCTGGCTTACCGCGTCTTTGGGCACTGCTTTGGTGGTGGTCACGGGCACCACGAAGTTCAGGTCGGGGTGGGTAAGTTTGGCAATTTTAGAACACGCCGGGCAGTGCCCGCAACTGTCGTCGGCCGCGTCAGTGCGGGCCTCGCAGTTCAGGAATTGGGCGTAAGCCAGGGCCAGGGCCAGCGCCGCGCTGCCCTCGGCCCCCCGAAAAAGCTGGGCGTGCGCTACGTGCTGCCGCTGCACCGATTGGCGCAGGACAGCCTTGACGGCGGTCTGGTTGGGGATTTCGGCGAAGGTCATGCTCGCTCTTTCTCCCACACCCGGTACTTCGCCGTGTCAGCAAACACCTTGGCCATAATACCCTGCTCCACCGCGTCATACGGCAGGCTGCGCCGGGCCATTACCCGCTCGGCCACTTCGTTCACCTTCGGCAACTGAAAGGTTTCGAACCCGGCCGCGCCGCCCCAACTGAAGCTGGGAATGAACTGCCGGGGGAAACCGGCCCCGAAAATATTGGCCCCCACGCCCACCACGGTGCCGGTGTTGAACATCGTGTTGATGCCGCATTTGCTGTGGTCGCCCATCATCAGGCCGCAGAAGGTCTGCTTGGTGTCCACGAACCGGCCGGTGGCGTGGCTCCAGATTTTGACGGGCGCGTAGTTGTTTTTGAGGTTGCTCGTGTTGGTGTCGGCTCCCAGATTGCACCACTCGCCAATCACGGAGTTGCCGAGGTAGCCGTCGTGGCCCTTGTTGGCGTAGCCCAGCAAAATGCTGTTGCCGACTTCGCCGCCCACTTTGCTGAACGGCCCTACTGTGTTGTCGCCCCGCATTTTGGCCCCGGCGTTGATGTGACTGCCCTCGCATAGCGCCAGCGGTCCCTTGATGATGGCTCCCTCGTGGACTTGCGAATTTTTGCCCAAATAAATCGGCCCGTCTTCGGCGTTCAGGATGGCGGCCCGGATTTTCACGCCCGGCTCCAAAAAGATGTTTTCGGCCCCATAGACAATGGTGTGCTGGTCATCAATCGGCTCCGAAGTGCGCCCGGCCGTGAGCAAAGCAAAGTCGCGGCGAATTTCCGCGCCGTTGAATAAAAACAAATGCCAGGGCCGGCTAATCACCGTGACCGGTTCGGCCACTTCAATTTCCTCGCCCAGCCCGTCCTGAATCAACTCGGCCACCTGCGTCACGTCGGCCAAGTGGGCGGCCACCAGCAACTCGCCGCAGTACAGCCCCTGGTTGGGTTTCAGGGCCTGCACCTGTTGCACCAGCAGCTCGTTGGGGCACACGGCCCCGTTCACGACCAGCGCCGACCCGGTGACCACGCCATCGGCGCACACCGGAAACTTGGCCTGCAAATACGGCTGCGTGAGGTAGCCCACGGTGGGGGCAGCCATGTGCCGCTGCCACTTCTCGGCCAGCGTGAGGATGCCGCAGCGCAACGCCGCCACCGGCCGCGTGAACGTGAAGGGCAACAGGTGCGGCCGGATTTCTGGGTCGTCGAAAAGTAGAATGTGCATTTTTGTGGCTGATGGCTTGTGGCTGATGGCCGTTGGCTTTTCAAGGCGAAGGCAAAGCTACGGCGAGCCGTTCAGCGAGCGGCCATAAAAAAACTCCTTCCGGCCGCGCCAAAAGGAGTTTTCAAAAAGCCAACAGCTATCAGCTAAAAGCCATCAGCCGAAAAAGCTATTCTTTGTCGGCGCTGTTCTGCACCTTCTTGGCGTAGCGGCTGCGGAATTTCTCCACGCGACCGGCCGTGTCAATGAACATATTTTTGCCGGTGTAGAAGGGGTGCGAGGCGCTGCTCACTTCAATTTTCACCAGCGGGTAGGTTTTGCCGTCCTCCATCACAATGGTGTCGGTGGGCTTCATCGTGGAGCGGGTGACGAACTTAAAGTCCGAAGAAGAGTCCTGGAAAACGACTTCCTGGTACTCGGGGTGGGTGTCCTTTTTCATTATCGTAGGGGGATGTTTGACCGTTGAACCCCGCCGTTTTTGCGGAAGGGATTGCAAAAGTACGGGTTAAGCGCCGAAATGCCAACGCCGGGCCAAAAGTTTCTGCGCCGTGGTGCCCCGATTTTCTGGTCGTGGCACCACGAAATGGCGGGACGATGCCCCCAATAGAGTTGGTGGTGTTACGGCCAGAAAGTCGGGATGTCACCCCGACAACGACCGCCTTTTAGCAATATTTGGCAAAGATTTTGTATCTTTGAACTCCGCAGACCTTTCAGCTACCCGCCCCGTATGCGTTTCTTTTCCACTTTTCGTCGTTCGCTGCTCCGCCTAGCCCCCCTGACGGTGGGGCTGTTGCTGCTGGCTACGGTTGCGGCAATGGCGGCCACGCTCACGCTGTTCTCGGCGGCTTACGACGGGGCCACCGTGCGAATTGACTGGGAAGTGAGCAGCGAAACCGACGTGAATGGCTTTGAACTGGCCCGCAAATCGGCGGCCGAAACGGCATTCACGACCCTCACCACCGTGGTGCCCACCGGGCAGCGCCACTACCAGTACCAGGATGCCAACGTGTACCGGCAGTTGCCGGGTGCTAATACCACTTCCAACGGAATGCTGGCCAGCGGGCCGTTTACCTACCGCCTCACCGTGCACGGCCCCGGCGGCGACCAAACCTACTCGACGGTGCTCGTGGGCACCCCCAGCGCCGTGCAACGGTCGTGGGGCACCATCAAGTCCATGTTTCGGTAGCAAGTGAGCGGGTTGGCGCGAAGCTAGCTTCGTGCCGGATTCGCCCTGTACACTGGGCCGGTCTTTTAGTGCATTCCATACCGTTCAACGATTGCAGGGCCAAGCCCTGCGGCACTCCGGCACGGGGCGCAGCCCCGCGCCAATTCCATCTTTCCCAAGAATGCGCCTCGTTTTTGCCTCCAACAACGCCCACAAGCTGGCTGAAATCCGGCCGCTGCTACCCGCCGGTTTCACGCTCCTGAGCCTGGCCGATGTTGGTTGCGCCGAAGAACTGCCCGAAACCCAGGACACCCTGGAAGGCAACGCCCGCCAAAAGGCCGAATACGTGCGCCAGCACTACGGGGTGGCTTGTTTTGCCGACGACACCGGCCTGGAAGTGGCCGCCTTGGGTGGCGCGCCCGGCGTGTATTCGGCCCGCTACGCTGGCCCGCAGCGCAACGCCGACGACAACGTAGCCAAACTGTTGCAGGAATTACGGGGCGCGGCCGACCGCACCGCGCAGTTCCGCACCGTGGTGGCACTGGCGGCGGCCGATGGGCAAACGCACGAGTTTGCCGGAGCCGTGGCCGGGTACATTGCCGAAGCGGCGCGGGGCACCGGCGGCTTCGGCTACGACCCGGTGTTTGTGCCCACCGAAGGCGACGGGCGCACGTTTGCGGAGATGAGCGCGGCGGAGAAAAACCAGATTAGCCACCGGGCGCGGGCGGTGGCGGGGCTGCTGGCCTTTTTGGGGTAGGCTGGAACGAGCACCCCGAAGCTGCGCTTCGGTCGCTGCCCGGCAATCGCTGGCTTCCTGACCTGCGGCTGGACAAGCCCGTTCGGCGGCCGAAGCGCAGCTTCGGGGTACTCGTTCCAGCCGCCCGTCCAAAACTACCTTTGTTGCCATGCAGAAACCTTACCTCATCGGCATCACGGGCGGCAGCGCGTCGGGCAAAACCACGTTTTTGCAGCGGCTGCTGGCCGCGTTTCCGACCGAACAAATTTGCCTCATTTCGCAGGACAATTACTACCACCCGCGCGAAAGCCAGGTGGTGGACGCGCAGGGGGTCCACAATTTTGATTTGCCGGGCAGCATTGACGCGGCGGCGTATGCGGCCGATGTGCTCAAAATCAGCCAGGGCGAGGAAGTGCGCCGCACCGAGTACACGTTCAACAACGCGGCCATCACGCCGAAGCAACTCGTGTTTCGGCCCGCCCCGATTGTGGTGGTGGAGGGCATTTTTGTGTTTCACTTTGCCGAAATTGCCGCGTTGCTGGACCTCAAGGTTTACATTGATGCCCAGGAGCACGTCAAGCTGCACCGGCGCATCATCCGCGACCGCGACGAGCGGGGCTACGACCTCGCCGATGTGCTGTACCGCTACACCCACCACGTGGCCCCCACTTACGAAAAATACATTGCCCCCTACAAGCACGAGGCCGACCTGGTGATTCCCAACAACCGGGCGTTTGAGAAGGGGCTGGCTGTGCTGGTGGGGTTTCTGCGCGGCAAAATTACTTCTGCCGACCCTATATGAATGCTTTTGAACTACCCCTGGCCTTGCGCCGCTTGGGCGGAACGTTGGTGGCGGGTTTTTCCGATGCCGATTTTGTGGACCTGTGCCAGCACAACCCGTTGTTGCGGTTGGAACGCACGGCCCAACGGGAAATTCAGTTCAATTTTTTGTTGGGCGGCACGGCTGGCGCGGCGGCAGCGCACTGTTCGGCGGAATTGTGGCACTGGAACCAGCAGACGCAGGCGGGCCGTGCTTGGGGGTCGTCGGCCGGGTTTGAATTGCCAGACACTTCGGTGCGCTCACCCAATGCTTCCTGGATGAGCCGAGCCGCTTGGGAACGGTGTCCTGCCGAACGACTCAATTGGTTTCCGCAGGTGTGCCCGCAGTTTGTGTTGGAAATAAAGTCGCCGATGCACGGGTTGGCCGATGTACAAGCCGACATTCAACGCTACCTCACTAATGGCGCTCAACTCGGTTTTTTGCTGGACGTGGAAGCCGAAACGGCCTACGTGTACCGCCCCGGCCAACCGATGCAAACCGTGCAGGGCTACGACCAAACCCTGAGTGGCGACCCCGTGCTGCCCGGCTTCGCCCTGGACCTGCGCCCGTTGCGCCGCCCCCACTAACCGGCCATGTATTCCAAAGCCGAAGCGACGCAACTCCGCGAAGCCTTCTGGACCACGCTGGGGCAGTACCTGGCCCCGATTGTGGGGGCCGAGGGCGAACCCGTGCGGTGGCTGAACTACAAAACGGGCCTCAAAAACGTGTATTTCCGCCTCACGGCTGACCAGCGCCACGCCCGCATCGGCATCGAGCTGACGCAGCCCGACGCGGGCATCCGGGCGTTGTTTTGGGAGCAGTTTGAGGAGTTGAAAGCCCTGCTGCACGAGGCGCTGGGCGAGGCCTGGACCTGGGAACCCCACGCCGCCGACGACCAGGGCCAGCCCCTGAGCCGGATATCCGCCACGCTGGCCCCGGCCAACGTGTTTGACCGCGCCGACTGGCCCGCCCTGATTTCGTTTTTTAAGCCCCGGCTGCTGGCGCTGGATGCGTTTTGGGCCGATGCCCAGTGGAGCTTTGAGGCGCTGAAGTAGCGGCGGGCGCTATGCGGGGGTGACCGGGGTGGTGCCAGCGGCCTTGCCGCCGCTGCGCTTGCCCACGAAGCGGGCCTTTTTGTACCCGTCGTAGAGGGGTTTGTTCAAAAAACGAAACACGTCCATCGGCTTGTCCAGCTCATAGATTTGCTGCATCATTTCCGTCAGCAGGTCTTCAATGCTTTGGTTGCCGGTGCTGCGCTTGTCGATGAGGCCCTGCGTGGTGCGCACGGTGTCGGCAAAGGATTGGTGCTTGGTGCGCAAGGCGGCCCGGGCATCGGCATCCAGGCCGTAGTCGGCCAGCTTACTGGCCTGGGCATCGGCGGCATCGAAGAGGGCGGCGCTCACGTCGCGCAGCTCTTCGGGCTTCATGCGGCGCAGCTGGCGGCTGCTGAGGGTGGCACGGGCCAGCAGGTCGGTATCCTTCATTTTGGTGGCAATGCTGCGCAGCGGACCCTGAATGACGGGCAGCACCTTGAGCAAGTCCTGGCGGGCGGTTTTGCCCTGCCGGGTGTTGAGCAACGTGCTGATGGGCACCTGCCCGACCAGCGCCGCCAGGGCGGCGTAAGCCGTGAGGACATCGGCGGCTTCGGCATCGGCCACCTTGCTCACCTTGATGGCGGCGCGGTTGTCGGTGATGAATTGGGCCGTGAGGGTGCCCATGGCGTATTGGTTGTCGCGTTCGTCGTTCATGCTGAAGGGGTTTTGGGCCGTACCAACGGCGGTATCGGTGTGCAATGTTAAGGAATTTTTGGTGAAAAACCCCGCAATGCCCGAATCTTTTGGCAGTTCGCCCGCTGCCGGGGCGGCTTTGCGCGGCCCCGAGGCCGCTTTGCGCGGTCCCGAGGGACGTTTTTCCGCAGCCGTTTCCGCTTTGCGCGGTTCCGAGCGGCCTTCGCGCGGGGCCGAGGGAGGTTCTCGCGCCGCCGAGGGCGGTTTTCGCACTACCGAGGGATGTTTTCACGGCCCCGCGCCACCTTTTCGCGGTCCCGAGGGAAGTTTTTACGCTTCCGGCTTCCCGCGCACGGGTTTTTTCCCGCGCAGTGCCGGCTACTGGCGCAACGCCTGGGCCAGCACATCGGCGGGCGGAGGTGCGGCCCGGTACGATTAGCTCTTGGATTGTTTTGTAGCTAAAAAGTCGCCCAGTGGCTTCTGGGTGGTTTTGTGCTTCCACGCGGTTGCTGCTGAAATAGGATTGCCGCAAATGACATGGGCAGCCATAACAGGTGTATCAAAAATGTAGTCGCTGGTGAACCGTAAAGTGCCATTACGCCGCACCAAGGTTTTATCGGCCAGCAAGGCACTACGCAATTGTTTTCGGCTAAATGCTAACGCTTTCGTAACGGCACCTGCCGCTATTGAGCCAGCCAGCACCCGCATCTCACCGTTGGGCATGAGATGACCAACTGCCTCCGCCCCTCGTCCAGTTATTGTAAACGGTTCGGGCGATGGCTTGACCCTAGCCGCTGAAGGTTTTGTTGTTTTTCTGAACGCAAGTTTGGTTTGCTGTTCCTTGTGCGGTTGCTTTTTAGGTTTTATTGCTGCTGCGTCTTCTTCCCGCCTTTTTTCCAGCGCCTCGTGCAGTTTTTGGCGAATTTCAGGTAGTCGGGCAGCAAGAACTTGCTGCGCCAAATCATATTTTTTTCCGGCCAAAAATCTTTCTGCTTCCGATTCTTTGGCAGCTTTGAACCCTTGTTGATGCAGCAAATACACTAATTCTTGTGACAAGGTCCGACGCGGTGCCCGACGACTCCCTGTCTTCGCATCTTCTAGGAGTTTACCCATCTCGAAGTAGCGAAGCCGTGCTTTTAATTGCACTTCCATTAGGCTTCTAGCCGAACCGTCCGCTGCTGCCGAACGCCCTAGCAACGCCGTAAATAGAATTACTAAGTGGTCTAAATCGTCTTTCAGCAAATTGTACTCAGCGAACATTCTATCGGGCAGTTTGCCTTGGCTGGTGCCAGAATACAGATACCACGAGTGACCATCAGTCAGCACGATAAGGCCAGCCCCATTCCAACTATTATAACCAGCCACCTGTCGCACAACCCTATCTAAATTGGCCTCACTTTTGAGCCCTCCGACGCGTTTACATTCAATGTAAACCGTCATCGGATTGTCTCCCCCAACGTGGAGGCGAATATCCACCTTTGTCGTATTCTCGCCACGTTGCGGCAAGTCTTCGGTACACACTTCTTGAGGGCTCCAGATGTTCCACCCCAATGCCAATAACACACGCCCCACCAATGAGAAGCGAATGTGTTCTTCGTTAGTGTATTCTTTTTTGTTGAGCCGCTGCCGGATATCGGTCAGGGCTTGTAGTAGGGTTTCAGTCATCGGAAAACTAATTGAAACCACAAGTATAGGCACAAAATCCGACCTTCCGACCTTGGCGTTTCCCCTACTCCGCCCCCGCCAGCAGCCCCGCCACGGCCACATCCTCGTCCAGCGCGTCCCAGTGCAGCCCGCGCCCGCCGCCGCCAATCGTGACTTGCTGCCGCGCTTCGGGGGCTGCCGCCAGCAGGCGCGGGAACCACAGCAGCGGCACACTCACCGTGCGCCCGTCGGTGAGTTGAACGTGCATGGTGATGTCGTCAAAGGTGACGGCCTGGGCCAGGGCCGTGGTGGGGCGATAGGAGCGGGCAACCGCTAGGCGTTCGTTAGGCGAAGTAATCATTCCAGGCTTGGAGAAAGGTGGCGTTGTGTTCTTCAATCAGCTTCGCCACAGAGTTTAGTTCCGGGTTGCTGAATCCGTGGTTAAAGGCAAGTTTGACGGGAAGCAGCCAAAATTTAGCTTCGTTGCCGCCGGCCCGCACATGAACGTGCGGCGGCTCACTTGATTCGTTGCTGTAAAAGAAAAACCGATACGGACCGACGCGGAGAATGACAGGCATATCACGGTTTGGGGGTTGAGCCACTTCCTAAAAATCCGCCGTTTGCAACTGCAAGTAACAGCTAAAAATCTCAACCCGCTTGCCCCGCCCGGCCGCCCGGGGCTATATTTGCGGTCCCGCCCGCCGTATGCTTTATTTCCGCCGCTTTGTTTTGCCCCGTGTGCGCCTGCTGTTGCTGGCCGTGTCGGTGCTGCTGGTGCTGGGCCTGAACCAGCGCACGGTGCGGGTGCTGCGGGCACCGGCGGGCACCACCCGGCTGGCCCCGCGCACGCTGGTCGTCAAGCAGAAGGTGATGCTGGAAGCCACGGCTTCGCGGGTGGCCTTTGTGGCCCCGGCGCTGGCGGCGTGGCTGCCGACGGGGGCCACCACGTCGGTGTGGCCGCCGGTCGTGCGCCGGGCACTGGCCCTGGCGCTGCCCCGCGCCGGGCTGCGGCTGGGCGAGGCGTTCTGCGCCCGGCTGCTGGCCGTGGCGCTGTCGCCGCAAGCACCGTAAATTCAATTAAAAATTAGGAATTAAAAGTTAAAAATTGATTTCCGAGGCTGAGCGGCTGGTGGAGTTGGTTTTGGGTTTTTGGTTCTTTTTCACTTTCTGTTGGCTCGTGCTGGCCCCATTTTTTAATTCTTAATTTTTAATTCTTAATTGACAATGCGTAACAAAGGAATTATCATCGCCCTCACCGTCGTCGTGGCGGGGCTGTGCGCCTACTTTTTGTTTTTCACCTACATCTCGCGCGGGGTGCAGGACAAGGCGGTGGCCTACGCCACGGCCAACGGCAAAACCAACGAAACCCGCCGCCAGCACTACCTGGATTCGGTGTGGCGCGCCCCGGTGTTCGGGCCCTACACCTACCGCGACGTGCGGCAGAGCGAGCTAGGCCTGGGCCTGGACCTGAAGGGCGGAATGCACGTTACGCTGGAAGTGTCGCCGGTGGAAATTGTGCGGGCCATGAGTGGCAACACCAAAGACCCGGCCTTCAACAAGGCGCTGGCAATGGCGCAGGAAGACCAAAAAACCAACTCCGGCACCCCGTTTACGGCCCTGTTTGGCCAGCGCTACCAGGAGTTGGCCCCCAGCAAGCCGCTGGCCCGCATCTTCGCCAACACCACCAACAAAAGCCGGGGCTTGGACATCAACTCCAGCAACGAGAAGGTAATTGCCGTCATCAACAAGGAGGAGGAAGAAGCCATTGACCGTTCGTTTGACATCCTGCGGACCCGCGTGGACAAGTTCGGCGTGAACCAGCCCAGCATTCAGCGCGTGAAGGGCACCGGCCGCCTGCAAATCGAGCTACCCGGCGTGGACAACCCCGACCGGGTGCGCAAGCTGCTGCAAGGCCAGGCCAAGCTGGAGTTCTGGGAAGTGTGGAACCAGAACGAAATCGGCCCCTACCTGGTGCAACTCGACCAAGCCCTGAAAGCCAAGGAAGATGCCGCCAAAGCTGGCGGCGCTACGGCCACCACGGCCACCGACAGCAGCGCCACGGCCGCCGCCGACACCACCTCGCTGGCCGGGCAGCTCGCCAACAAAACCAAGAAGGCCAAAACCGATTCCACCACCCAGAAGGGCGGCATCCTCTCGCGCCTGTTCACGATGCCCGGCAGCCTGGGCGTGAACCTGCGCGACACCGCCCAGATGAACCGCGTGCTGCATTCGGAAGAAGCCCGCGCCGCCCTGCCGCCTACCCTGAGTCTGCTCTGGAGCGCCAAGCCCACCACCATTGACAAGCAGGAATACCTGCGCCTCGTGCCCGTGAAGCGCGACCGCACCGGCAACGGCACCGCCCCCCTGAGCGGCGAAGTGGTGAGCGATGCCCGCCAAGACTACGACCAGGGCGGCCGCCCCGAAGTGAGCCTGGGCATGACCCCCACCGGTGCCCGCAAATGGGCCAAAATGACCGGGGCCAACATCGGCCGGCAGGTGGCCATTGTGCTCGACGACTACGTCTATTCCGACCCCGTGGTGCAGTCCGAAATCACGGGCGGCAACACCAGCATCTCGGGCAGTTTCAGCATTGAGGAAGCCCAGGATTTGGCCCAGGTGCTGAAAGCGGGCAAGCTGCCTGCCCCCACGCGCATCGTGGAAGAAGCCGTGGTCGGCCCCTCGCTGGGCCGCGAAGCCATCAACCAGGGCCTGTACTCGTCGCTGGCCGGGCTGCTCATTATCATGGTGTTTATGGCCCTCTACTACGGCCGGGCCGGGCTGGTGGCCGACGTGGCCCTGCTCTTCAATATGTTCCTGGTGCTGGGGGTGCTGGCGCAGTTCAGCACCGCCCTCACGCTGCCCGGCATCGCGGGCCTGATTCTCGTCATCGCCTCGTCGGTGGATGCCAACGTGCTGATTTTTGAGCGCATCCGCGAAGAACTCAACAACGGCCACAACGTCCACGACGCCGTGAACGCCGGGTACAGCCGCGCCTTCTCGGCCATTTTCGACTCCAACGTGACCACGATGCTCATCGCCGTCATCCTCGGTTTCTTCGGCACCGGCCCGGTGCAGAACTTCGCCATCACGCTGGGCGTGGGCGTGCTCACCTCGTTCCTGTCGGCGGTGTACGTGTCGCGCATCATCATCGAGTTCCTGATTAAAGGCAAGGAAGTGAGCAGCATGAGCTTCTCGACCATCATCTCGCGCAACCTGTTCAAGAACCTGAACTTTGACATCGTGGGGATGCGGAAGTACGCCTACATCGGCTCGTCGCTCGTCATCCTCACCGGCTTCGTGCTGATGTACCTGCAAGGCGGCCCCAACCTGGGCGTGGACTTCAAAGGCGGCCGGGCCTACGTGGTGGACTTCAACAAGCCCGTCGTAGCTTCCGAAGTGGCCGACAAAGTGCGCGGAGCCTTCGGTGGCGCGGGCCTGGAAGTGAAGCAATTCGGGGCCGACAACCGCCTCCGCATCACGACCAGCTACCTGGCCGACGATGACAGCCAAGTGGCCGACAAAAAGGTAGAAACCTCCTTGAATAACGGCTTGCAGCAGTTCGCCACCGACGCGCCGGTCATCAAATCCACCTCCAAAGTGGGGGCCACCATTGCCGACGACATCAAGCGCACCTCGGTCCTGAGCCTGGGCCTGACGCTGCTCGGCATCTTCATTTACGTGCTGTTCCGGTTCGAGAAATGGCAGTATTCGATGGCCGCCGTGGTGGCGCTGTTCCACGACGCGCTGCTCGTGATTGCGGCCTACCCCATTGCCCGCGCCTTCGGCGTGAACTACGAAATGGACCAGATTTTTGTGGCCGCCGTGCTCACCATCATCGGTTTCTCGATGAACGACACGATTGTGATTTACGACCGAATCCGGGAGTATTTGCGCGAAAACCCCAAGCTGACCTTCGCCCAAGTGGTGAACCCGGCCCTGAACTCGACCTTCAGCCGCACCATGATTACCTTCACCACGGTGTTTGTGGTGGTGGTGGTGCTCTACATCTTCGGCGGCGAAACGCTACGCTCGTTCTCGTTTGCCATGATTGTGGGCATCATTTTCGGCACGTACTCGTCGCTCTTCATCGCCACGCCCATCATCCTGGACACCTACGGCAAGAAAGAAACCCGCGAGCGGGCCGCTGCGGGTGAGGACATTGCCAGCCTCCCCGGCGATGGTCCGAAGCTGCAAACCGCCGCTTCGGCGTAGGGTTGTACTCAGTGTTTTGAAAAAAAAGCCCGGCGATTGCCGGGCTTTTTTTGTGTCAATGAGGCAAGTGGGCAGCGTTGCTGTCGGGCAACCAATCGCAGCCGAGGTTGTCGTGCCAACCCCGGCCCGGCCCGGCCCGTAAACCCGACCACAACCTTTCCTCACCCCAATTTTTTCAATCAATCATGGACGCTAACCAAAATAACATCAACGACAGCAGCGAGCTGAAAGCTCGGGGCAACTGGAACCAAATCAAGGGCGAAGCCAAGCAGAAGTGGGGCCAACTCACCGACGACGACTTGAACTACGCCGACGGCAAGCAGGACGAGTGGTTCGGCCAGTTGCAGGAAAAAACCGGCCATGCCATTGACGACATCAAGGCGTGGTTCAGCCGGACGTTCTAATCCGTAGCTACCCAATTCCAATAAGAGAGCCGCTCATTGAGCGGCTCTTTTTTCGTTTCACCAATAGTGGATAGTCGGCTGACTTCCGCGCATCATCGTACTTTCGGCCACCCAAGTTGTTTCGATTTTAGGCGGCGGTTGTCCGCCTGCTTGTTTTTCCAGTTCCGCTTTGCCAGCCATGACCGATGAGAAGAGCGCACAACTGTGGGAATCTTACCGTTCGGGCGACTCGCAGGCCCTGGCTTCTCTTTTTGAATCCTACTACGATGCCCTGTTCAACTACGGCCTGAAGCTGACGGGCGACGAGGAATTGGTCAAAGACTGCATCCAAAACTTGTTCCAAAAGCTATGGCGACGGCGCAACGGGGTGCGGGAGGTGCAAGTCGTGAAGGCTTATTTGTTTAAAGCACTGCGCCGCCACTTGGGCGACGAAACCAACTCGCTCAAACGGCCTCGCTACCTGCTGCCCAGCTACGCCGACTCGTTTGAGGTCACCTACTCGCACGAAGAATTTTTGATTGCCCAGCAAAACGATGCCGAGCGCAGCGAACGGCTGTCAATGGCGCTCAACCAACTGTCCAAACGCCAACGCGAGGCCATTTACCTGAAATTTTTTGACGGGTTTTCCTACGAGCGCATCGCCGAAGTAATGGCGCTCAATACCCAATCGGTTCGCAATTTGGTTTTCAATGCCTTAAAGACCATTCGCCAAGCCTTGCTGGCCTCGTTGGCGTTGGTTCTGTTGCTGAGTCGGTAGGCTGAATTGCTTACAATGTAGGGGCGTTTTTGCTTTTTTCAAAAAAAGCGTCGCCCACATGAGTATAAACGACCGGCCACGCCGTGGTACTGGTGAATGGGCTTGTTGTGACCAGCGATAAGGGCTGTGCCGCAGCGGTTTTTACTTGTTCCATCCATTGCCAACCCCATGAACTACGCTTCCTACTCCACCGAGGATTTTCTGGCCGACGAGTCCTTTCAGGGATTTGTGGCGGGCAGCAACCCGGCAGCGGCGCAGTTCTGGCAGGGCTGGCTCGTGGAACACCCCGCGAAAGCGGTTGAATTTCAAGAAGCGGCGGCGCTCCTGCAACTGCTTGCCGCCCGGCAACCGGCAGTTGCCGAAGCCTTGAGGCAAGTCGAGCTGCACGAACTCCAGCAGGCCATGCGCCCGCCAAGCGCCCGCCCCATGTTGCGCGGCGGCCGCCGCCGCCAGTGGGTGGCGCTGGTGGGCGTGGTATTGGTGGCCGTGCTGGTGGGGCTGGCCGTTTGGCGGCACCCCGCCCCCGTTGCTTGGACGGAGTATGCGACTCGCAATGGCGAACACCGGCAACTGACCTTGCCCGACGGGTCGCAGGTTACGCTCAATGCCAATTCGATTTTGAAGCTGTCGGCATCCTGGTCAGCAGGCACGGCCCGCGAGGTTTGGCTCGATGGAGAGGCTTATTTCAGCGTTCGGCACACGGCTTCGGCGCAGGTGCGGGCGGTGGCCTCGGCACCTGCTGCCGCAAAGTTTACCGTTCATGCTGGCCCGGTGGAAGTGGCGGTACTCGGCACCGAATTTGACGTGCGCAGCTCGCCCACCAAAGCCGAGGTGGTGCTCAATGCCGGGCAGGTGCAGCTAACGCACTACCAGGCGGGCCAGGCCGAAAAGGTGCTGATGCAACCTGGCGATTTGGTGGCCTACGATACCCGCCAGCCCCAGGCAAGGCTGGTGAAACGGCCGGTTACGCCCGCCTTTTATTCGGCCTGGACCAGTGGCCAGCTCGACTTTTACAACACGCCCGTGGCCGAAATCGTGGAGTTGCTGGAAAGCAAGTACGGCCTCAAAATCACGCTGGGCAACCCGAAAATGCGGCAGCAGAAAATGACGGGTACCATTCCCAATGCCAATTTGGAGGTGTTGCTTTCGTCGTTAGGCAAGGCGCTCAACGTCAATGTGCGCCGCGATGGCAGCCGCGTTTGGCTCGATTAAGACGGGAAGTTTTTGGCTTTAATTTTTCGGTTTCTCACGCTTTTATAGGTTTCCCAAATGGCCTTTTATACTCAGTCGATAAAGCTGCTGCCTGCTTTGCTGGCGGGTAGCCTAAGCACTGCCCAGGCGCAAGGCGCGATGGTGGCACTGGCTAATCCCAAGCAGCAACCCACGACCGTGGTGGGCAACTCGGCCAAAACCACTTCGCTAGAAAGCATTCTACAGGAGCTTAAGGCTGCTCACCACGCTTTTTTTCTGTACCGCAGCGAGTTGGTGAAGGACAAGTTTGTCAACGTAGAAGCCATGACTTTCCGCACCTGGGAGGAGAAGCTGACCTACGCCGTGACGGCAAGCGGCCTACGGGTGGAAAAAACGGACCAAAACGTTTACATCATTTCCAGCCCTAAAAAAAATAACCTCTCCCTGCAAACGATTGCAGTTAGCGGCACTGTTTCAGCCGAAACTCCCCAAACGATTGTGGGGTCGCCCGTATCGGTGCCTGTGCAGGGGCGCATCGTAGGCCCCGACAATGTGGGTATTCCGGGCGTGACGGTGGTGGTGAAAGGTACCACCAACGGCACCAGCACCGACGGCAGCGGCAACTTTTCGCTGGTGCTGGAAGATGGCAACGCCACGCTTCAGATTTCGGCCATCGGCTTTGTGTCGCAGGAAATTGCGTTGCAGGGCCGCACCCAGCTTGATGTGACGCTGCAAACCGATGTCAAGGATTTGCAGGAAGTAGTGGTGGTGGGCTACCAAACCCAGAAAAAGGCTGACCTGACCGGAGCTGTGGCCCAAGTAAGTCAGAAAGACATTGCCGGCCTGCCCGTGACGGGCGTGGACCAGATACTGCAAGGAAAGGCGGCGGGCGTAGCCATTACGCAGGCCACCGGCGCGCCCGGCGAGGTCATTTCAGTACGTATTCGGGGCATAGGGACCATCAACGACAACAACCCGCTGTACATCATTGACGGGGTGCCGACTAAGGACGGCATCAACCAGATTTCGCCCAACGACATTGAGAGCATCAACGTGTTGAAAGACGCTTCGTCGGCCGCGATTTACGGGGCCCGGGCTTCCAACGGGGTCGTCATCGTGACCACGAAGCGGGGCAAATCGGGCAAGCCGCACCTGAATGTGAGCGGATACACGGCGGTGCAGACGGCGGCCAACCTGATTCCGATGGCCAATACCAGTCAGTACGTCAACGCATATAACGTGGCGGCCCAGAACGACGGCCGTGCCCCAATTTCGCCGGAACTGGCTGCCACCCTGCCCAACGTGAACTGGCTGAAGGAGGTGCTGAAACCTGCCACCCAGAACAACGTGCAGATGGACGTGAGCGGCGGCGGCGAAAACTCCCAGTACATCGTGTCGGCTAGCTACTTGAAGCAGAATGGCCTGATTGAAAATTCTTCCTACGACCGCTTCAACCTGCGCACGGGCGTGAGCAGCGGCTTGTCGAAGTACGTGAAACTTGGTGCCAACGCCAACCTGTCGTATTCCAAAACGCGGCAGGTGGGCAGTTCCGGCGATGGTTTCGGGGCGGGAAACCCGGGGGCCAGCATCGTACGCTACGCCTTGTTTCGGACCCCAGCCACGCCCGTTTACAACGCTAACGGGCAATTCGTGGACCTGCCCAAGCTACCAGACGGCACCAACGGCTCGGCCTTTTTTGGCGACGGCATCAACCCTGTGGCGCTGGCCGACGCGGCCGACCGCAACTTTAATGCTTACGCGCTGCTGGGCAATGCCTACGTGGAAATTACGCCTGTCGAGCGCCTGAAAATCCGCTCCGATTACGGCATTACGTTTCGCATCACCGACTACAAGCAGTTCTTTAAAACTTTTGGTATTGACCGCTCTTTCAATTCGCCACCGCAGTTGGCGCAGGCCAGCACCAACGATTACAACTACAACTGGACCAACACGGCCGTTTACGATTTGCCGCTGGGCAAAAGCACGTTTAATTTTCTGCTGGGCACCGAAGCCATTCACAACAATAACTCCGCCATTTCGGCCTCGCGGCAGGGCTACACCGACCAGTCGGCCACGTTCCAGTACCTCGATGCCGGTACCGGTACACAGTTGAACGGGGGCGGCGAGTCGCACTCGGCGCTGCTCTCGGCCTTCGGGCGGCTGGGCTACGACTATGGCGGTCGCTACCTAGCGTCGGTGAATTACCGGCGCGATGCGTCGTCGCAGTTTCTGCCTGGCAACCGCGCCCGGGATTTCTATTCCGGCGCAATAGGCTGGAACTTGGCAGAAGAAAGCTTTTTGCGCGACAATCCCATGTTCTCGCTGCTTAAGCTGCGGGCCAGCGTGGGGCAACTGGGCAACTCGTCCATCGGCAACTATCCTTATGCCTCGCTGGTGACCAACGGATTTTACTACCCCATTGGCGGCGTTTCGACGCAGGGGGCCACCGTGACCAGCAAGGGCAACCCTTCCCTGCGTTGGGAAACAAGTACTCAAACCAACATTGGCCTGGACGTAGGACTTCTAAAAGGCGCGTTGCAGGCCACGCTAGACTATTTTATCAAGAACACTTCCGATGTGTTACTGGGCTTGCCACTACCCAGCAGCGCCGGTAATGCCGGTAGTCCTGCTACCAACGCGGGCAGCATCCGCAACAATGGCCTGGAGGTGCAACTGTCTTACCGCAAAGCTTTTGCGAAGAACTGGAGTTATAATTTGAGCGGCAACTTTGCTACACTGCACAACGAGGTAACGTCGTTGGGCGTAGCCGATGCTATTCCGGGCGGGCGGATTGACAACAACTATTTTGCGACACTGACGGCGGTGGGCAACCCGGTGGGGGCGTTTTACCTGCTGCAAACGGACGGCATTTTTCAGAACGAGCAAGAGGTGTTCACCAGCGCCACGCCGGTGCCAGGCGTTAAGCCCGGCGACGTGAAATATAAAGACCTGAACGGCGACGGTGTGATTGACAACAAGGACCGTAGCTTCGTGGGCAGCCCTATTCCAAAGTATACCTACGGCCTGACCGGCAACCTGGCTTACAAGCAGGTAGACCTGACACTGTTTTTTCAGGGCGTGTATGGCAACAAGATTTACAACCAGGTAAACACCGACATCGAGGGCTTCTACCGGCCCTTCAACCTGACCGAGCGGGCAGCCACCAACTACTGGACCGGCCCCGGTAGCAACAACGAGTTTCCGCGCCTGTCCTGGACCGGAGCTACCAACAACAAGATGCCCTCGACCCGCTTTCTGGAAGACGGCTCCTACCTGCGTCTCAAAAATGTGCAGCTTGGTTATACCTTTGGCGACAAGATGTTAACGCCGGTGCATATTGCCTCGCTACGGCTGTACGCCACCGTGCAGAACCTGCTGACTTTTACGAAGTACACCGGCCTTGACCCGGAGCAGGGCACCAACAGCAACTCACTCGGCGACGGGGTGCGGGCTACTGGCATTGATTTCGGTAACTACCCCTCGGCCCGCACTTTCACGGTGGGGATTAACGCCGGCTTTTAATTCAACCAGCACCTATGAAACGCCACTCTATTGCCCTCGGCCTGCTGGCGACCCTGGCTTTTGCCACGGCCGGCTGCGAAAAGTTTCTGGACCAGCCCGTGCTGGGTCAGTACGAGGCTGGCAATTTCTTCACTTCCAACACCAATGCTGTGCTGGCCGTGAACGCAGCATATACCCCGCTGTCGTTTACGGACCCGGCCAGCAATACGCTGTGGGTGCTGGGCGATGTGGCTTCGGACGATGCCATCAAGGGCAGCAACCCCGGCGACCAGGCCGACTTTGAGAACATCCAGAACTTCACAATTCTGCCCAGCAACGCGGCGGTGGAAGCCCTCTGGAAACGCTACTACGACGGCGTGTTCAAATGCAACGTGGTGACCGACGGACTGCCCGAAACCAACACCGCCGTGAGCGACGACGTGCGGCATCAAGTAGTAGGCCAGGCCCGGTTTCTGCGGGCCTACTACTACTTTCAACTCACGAGCACCTACGGCAAAATTCCACTACGCCTGAAAGTGGAAACCCCCGAGGAACTGCAAAGCCCGGCCCTGGAACCGAGCGTGATATACGCCCAAGTGGAGGCTGACTGCCAGGCGGCAGCCGACCTGTTGCCCTTGGCCTGGACCGGCCCCGACAAGGGCCGCGCCACCAAAGGGGCCGCCCTGGCATTGCTGGCCAAGACTTACCTCTACGAGCAAAAATGGGCATTGGCCGCTCAAACTGCCCAGGCCGTGACGGCCCTTAACACCTATTTGCTGGCCCCGGTGTTTGCCGACAATTTCCAGGCGGCTAAAAAGGACAACCCCGAGGTCATTTTTGCGGTGCTGCATACCAGCGGTCTCAGCCCGAAGCAGGGCAACGGCCTCAACCAGTGGTTTGCGCCCCGTGCCCAGAACGGCTACGGCTTTTTCTACCCCACCAAGCGGTTAGTCAGCAGCTTCGAGGCTACAGCGGCGGGTGTCGTGGACCCGCGCCTCGACTACACGGTGGGGCGCTTCGGGCAGTTATTTTTCGGGCTGCCCTTCGATACGACCGTCACCACCACCGGTTATTTGAGCAAGAAGCACTTGCAGCCCTTGAGCGAAGTACCCAGCACTACCAGAGGCGACGGCAACCTCAACTTCGAGGCCATCCGCTACGCCGATGTGCTGCTGATGGAGGCCGAGGCCCAGAACGAGGCCGACAACAGCGCCGCCGCCCTCGTGCCCCTAAATGCGGTGCGCAAGCGCGCCCGTGAGAGCTACCTCTTCGACACCACACTGCCCGGCGCGGGCACCGTGCCGGCCGGCCTGCTGCCCGACGTTACGACCACCGACCAAAACCAGCTTCGCGACCTCATCCGGCACGAGCGGCGCACCGAGCTGGCGCTGGAATTTCAGCGGTTCTACGACATTGTGCGCTACGGCCCGGCCTACGCGCAACAGGCATTAGGCTACAAGTCTAACTTCAACTACGCCCGTAACAAGTATTTTCCCATCCCGCAAAGCGAGCGGGATACCAACAAGAAGTTGGGTCTCTAGCTGAACGTCAATCTCCCACTCAACCCCCTATTTTTTTCTTACTTTTTTAATCCCCCAACCCATGAAAAACCACAAGTTTTACCTGTCCGTGCTGTTCTTCTTCCTAATGGGAGCAGCCAGCGTCATGTCGTCCTGCTCGAAGAGCGACAGTTCGACCCCGGCTCCGACCGTGGATAAAACCAAGCTTGCCGCTCTCATCGACTCGGTGAATTTGGTGTACAACGCCGCCGTAGAAGGCACCAAGCCCGGCACCTATGCCGTCGGCTCGAAGGCCACCTTCAAAACCTCGATTGACCTGTCGACGGGCGTGAATACCGGCACAACTTCGACCCAGGTAGCCGTGAACAACGCCATCAACAGTCTGCGGGCTGCTGCCGTGGTATTCCGCAACTCGCTGGTACAGGAAGTATCGGCCGCTAACCTGGTGGCCCAGTGGAAGTTTGAGGGTAACGCTAACGATGCCACCACCAATGGCAACAACGGTACCCCGAAGGCTGGCACCATCAACGGTACTTTCACGCCGCCAGCATCCCCGCCAGCCGTGTTGGGTACGCAAAACCCAGTATTGGTAGCCGACCGTTTTGGACGTGCCAACCAAGCATACTCGTTTGACAATGGCGCTTATATTGAAGTTCCTTATAAGTTGGCCCTCAATCCACAAGCCATCACAATCAGCGCTTGGGTTAAGCGTTTCGACAACAACTCCGAAAATTACATTGTGTCGATGAACCGTTGGACCGGCTACAAATTCCAATTGCAGGACCTGGGTAAGCCTTTTCTGACCGTTACCACCACTGCGGGCGGTGCTGACCGGGACGACGACGCTGGCATTGTGGCGATAAACACTTGGACGCACGTGGCCAGCTCGTATGTAGACGGTACCATGAAATTCTATATCAACGGGGCATTGGTTAAAACCTGGACCAACGTGAGCGGCGCGCTCAAGGCCGTTCCGGAGCCGACACCGCTAGCCATCGGCCAGCAACTCCCCAACAGCATATACAACAAAGCAATTGCCGGTGGTCAGACTACTACAGTCAATGGCGTGGTCATGCCGGACGTGAACTACTTCAAATTCTACGGCCAGTCTTATTTCAAAGGCCAGATGGATGACATCCGCATCTACAACCGCGCCCTGACCGACGCAGAGGTGCAGTCTATTTTCACCATCGAAAACACGCTGTAAGCAGCGCGTTTCCGACGGGTTTGTTTTTCTAGTCTCCCACTGTTCTGCCAATGGAATGGTGGGAGACTTTTTTTGGCTTTCTTTTTCAGCAAGCAAATGATTGACTTTAAACCAACAATGCGGCACTTGGCCGCCAGTCTGACCGCCCTGACCTTGGCCGGGCTAATGAGTTGCAACCGCAGCCCCGAAACCAACCAACCCAACACCCCCGCTCTCACCGACGACAACTGGCAGTTGCTGGACTTCGTGAAGGTGGACAGCGTGAACCCCATCATGGGTCCTAGCACGGTGGGCGTGTTCCAGGACCCCATTCTGACGCAGTCCATTCAGTGGGAAGCCAAAGACGTGTTCAACCCGGCGGTGGTGGTGAAGGACGGCAAAATCTGGATGCTTTACCGGGCCGAAAACCTGATAGCGCCGCCCGTGGGCAAAACCTCACGCATCGGCCTGGCCAGCAGTAGCGACGGTGTTCATTTTACTCGCATGGCCCAGCCGGTAATGTACCCCGCCTACGACGACCAGAAGGTGTATGAATGGCCCGGCGGCACCGAAGACCCCCGCGTGGTGGAAGACGATAAGCACACCTACTACATGACCTACACGGCCTATGATGGTACGTTGGCCCGGCTGCACGTTGCCACCTCGACCGACCTGATGCACTGGACCAAATACGGCAACGCCTTTAAGCAGGCCGCCGGGGGTAAGTACGTGGACAAGTGGAGCAAATCGGGCTCCATCGTGTCGCGCTACGAAACTGACGGGCGCATTGTGGCCACCAAAATCAACGGTAAATACTGGATGTACTGGGGCGATGCCGAAGTATGGCTGGCTTCGTCCGACGACCTCATTCACTGGACCCCGGTGGAAATGACGGCCGGCGAAAAACCCCCTGTTCCATTGCGGAACCAGGCCCTGACCATGCCCGACCTCAAGATTGTGCTGCCCACCCGGGCGGGCAAATTCGACAGCGACCTCGTGGAATCGGGGCCACCAGCCATGCTCACCGACCAGGGCATCCGCCTGATTTACAACAGCCGCAACGTGCCCGCCTACGGCGACAAAACGCTGCCCGAAGGCACCTATTCAGCCGCCCAGGCGCTGTTCGACAAAAACGACCCCAGCAAGTTGCTCAAGCGGATGGACACCTATTTCATGCGCCCCGAAAAGCCCTACGAAACCACCGGGCAGGTAAACCAGGTGGTATTCCTGGAAGGCTTGGCCCGCTTCAACTCCAAGTGGTTTATGTACTACGGCACGGCCGATTCTAAAATTGCGGTGGCCTCGCGCTCTACCGAATAGTCTTGCCTTCTGCCACCAGAACGAGTGTACCTGTGGGCACACTCGTTCCTTGCTCCCTCTAACTGTTTTCGTTATGCAAGCCACTACCTCAGTTGCCAGCCCGCCCATTGCCGTTCCGTTCTCCGAGCGGAAGTACATACCAACGTTGATTTTTGTCTCGTCGCTGTTCATGCTCTGGGCCATCGCCATTACGATGGGCGACGTATTGAACAAGCACTTTCAAAACGTGCTGAACGTCAGCAAAGCACAGTCGGGGTTGGTACAATTTTCCATTTTTGGAGCATACGCTGTCATGGGCATCCCGGCCGGGCTGTTCATGAAACGGTTCGGGTACAAAAACGGGGTGTTGCTGGGGTTGGGACTGTATGCACTTGGGGCGTTCCTGTTTGTGCCCGCCGCCAATGCCGCGTCGTTCGGGTTTTTTCGGGCGGCGCTGTTTGTGTTGGCCTGCGGGCTGGCCACGCTCGAGGCAGTAGCGCACCCCTTCATGGCCGCCCTGGGCGACCAGCGCACCAGCGACCAGCGCCTGAATTTCGCGCAGTCGTTCAACGGCCTGGGCGCGGTGATTGGCCCCCTCATCGGCAGCTACTTTATTTTGAGCGGCACCCAGGCACACGTCAACGGTGATTTGTCGTCGGTTAAAACCCTGTATGTGGTCATTGGCAGCGTTATTGCGGCCATTGCCGTGGCATTTTCGTTTGTGCGGGTGCCGCCGCTACAAGATGCCCACGCGCCCGCCGCCACTGCCGAAACCGAGGCTGGTTTCTATTCAGGCACCGCCACCGAAGCGCCCAAAGGACTGTTGCAACACCCGCATTTCCGCTGGGCCTGGCTGGCGCAGTTCCTGAACGTGGCCGCACAGGGCGGCACCTGGGCATTTTTCATCAACTACGGGGTCGAGAAAATGCACTTCAGCGACCAGACGGCGGCGGGCTACTTCTCACTTTTCATGATAATGATGATGAGCGGGCGCTTCGTGGGCACGTTTCTTATGCGCTACATTGCGCCCAACAAGCTGCTAGCCAGCTTTGCGCTGGCCAATGTGCTGATGTGCCTCGTCGTGGCCCAAAGCTGGGGTTGGCCTTCATTCATTGCCTTGCTGCTGATTAATTTCTTTTTTAGCATCATGTTTCCCACCATCTTCAGCTTGGGCATTAAAGACCTAGGGCCGCATACGCAGCAGGCATCTTCCATCCTGGTGATGGCCGTAGCGGGCGGTGCCTTTTTCCCCTATCTGATGGGCAAAATTGCTAACCACGACATTGCGGCGGCTTACTACCTGCCCATTGTCTGTTACGCCTACATTGCCCTGTTCGGGACCAGGCTGTACCGCCAGCGGTAAGCGTTCAATTTCTGCCTGTAGCTGGCCGAAGATGACCAGTAGCCAGTGCCTGCTGGTGAGCTCGGTCAGTTATTTTCAGGCCTCGTCAAACACCTCCGCCCACTCTACGGCTTCGCCGCCGAGCGCGGCCACGGGCATGGGACCGGGGCCGAAATGCCCAGCGGCCAGCCGGTAGCGGCCATGTTCCAGCCGGTACACCAGCACGCTGCGCTGTTCGGGCAGGGCCACCCAGTATTCGGGCACGCCGTGGGCCTGGTAGAGGTCGCGCTTGCGGCGGGTGTCGCGTTCGGCAAAGTAGGGCGAGGCCACCTCAATCACCCAGTCGGGGATGCCCACGAAGCCGGTTTCGGGGTCGAGGCGGGCGGCATCGGGCACCACGAACAGGTCGGGTTGCAACACGGTCAGGATGTCGTTGTCGCCCTGGTGATGGGTGTGGGGCAGGCGCACGTCAAGCGGGCCGAGGCCGAGGCGGCCTTCCTGACCGGGCAGCAGCCAGCGGATTTCGTCGGCCAGGCGGGCCACGCAGCGGTGGTGGGCGGCGCTCACTTCGGGCAACGCGGGCAGCCAGGTGCCGGCCAGCAACTCGCCGCGGTCGGCGGCGGGCCAGTGGGCGCGGTCGGCGGCGGTGTAGGAGCCGGCAGGGTCGGGGGGAGCAAAGGAAGCAGCGAACAAGGGAGCAGAAACAACGAAGCGACCGGCTTAACGGACGCGGGCCGCCTAACGTTCGGCGAAGAGGCGAAACCAGCCCAGGGTCAGACGGAGTGGGATGGCAACGGGCAGATACGCAAAATCTTGGCCAGCTACTGCTTCCACGCAATGCCGGGACTGTATAAGACGGCAATTGGCGAAAGTGCAGGCCCGTCTGCAAGCCGGTTGCGAAAAGGCGAGGGTAGTAGCCCTGCGGAGCGGGGAAGGGCGGGGCACCGGGTTCGGGCAAAGGTGCGCGACGGGGATTGGCGTTCGCCACCGCAATGTGCTGGAGGGAAGCAGCGCCGGGGCTACGGGCGCGGCAGGTGCCCCAGTCCATTGCTGGTGAGGCATGGAGGGGGTATCGGGCCATGTGCAGCGAAGCCGCAACGGCCTGATTTCAATTGGCTGCTTCAAAAACCAGCCCGCATCACTGCCAGGCGGGTACTTGGTTAGCAAATTTACTTTATATTGCGTTCGCAAACCCGTTGCATCCCGGCTTTGCCCGAAAATGCTATGAAACTGTTGCTCATCCCGACTACGCTTGTTGTTTTCGGCCTCTGGGCTGGCCCTGGGGTTTGCCGTGGGCAAAACCTCAACCTGAACGGGGTGCTGAATGGCCTGGGAGCCAAGGCTAACATTCGGATAAACACGCAGAAGAACAGCGGCTCCCCGAATACCTCGCTGTGGAACACGGCGGGGGATGAGACCATGGTGCAACGGTCAAAGAACATGGGGCGGTACGTTGGGAAAAATTATTTTTTTCAACGGCTACGAACCGTCAGCCAGGGCGACTACCGGATGCTGGGCGAAGGGTCGGTGGACGAATACTCGGCCGACTACGCACGGCAAGCCCTGCGCAACGTGCTGACCAAAGACAAAAACGAAGACGAGTTTTTGCGGAAGATGCTGGCCTACCACGCCGAAAACAAAAAAAACAACACCCAACTGTTTGGCTGCAACGGCCAAACCATCCGCTATACGGTGGCCAGCCGGGACAAAAGCGGCCTCCCGACGCGCGTTGATGGCCAATACGAGTACGTGGAAGAGCCGGGCAAAACGCATCAACTGAACATCCTGTTTGAAGACGGCCTGCCCTACGATATGTGGTATCCAAACGAGAATTTGTATTCCCGCCGGGGCGACGACGAAGGGATGGCGGGCTACCTGCGCTACACCCCCAGCCAGCAAGGCCAGATAACCCGACTCAACGACCGGGATGCCGAACTGAACCGGCAATACCGCATTGCCAACATCAACCCCAAAATCAACGACTCGCTGACGCAGCTGGTCAAAACCCGGTTTTCGGGGGCCGACTGCCAGGCGTGCTTGAGCCGGACGACGGAGGCGGAGACGCGCACCGAACGCGCCTTCTACATGACCGACCCGAACAACGGTAACGACATCTACCACGACGTTACTTACACCGTGTACCACATCAAGGTACAGAACAAGTGCAACAAGGGGCTGCGGGTGGTGGGCATCTCGCAGTACGGCGCGGGGCGCGGGGCCGTTTACCACTGGAAGTTCAAGACCTATGGCCCGTTGCAGGTGACGGAATGGTCCCGTTCGATGAAGGACATGGACATGATTGGCGGCATCATTGGGGCCATGCTCTTTGGCGGGGGCGAGGCCGAAGACATTGATTTAAGCCACATCAACAAGCCATACGACACCGAAAACGGCGGCGATGTCCAGTACCTGCGCATCGTTGAAAACACCAGCGGCACCCGTGCGGCGGCGGCGGCAGTTGGCGGGGCCACGACAGCAGCGAGCGGGGGCAGCAGCAAGGCGGGGGCTGCGCCTGCGGCGGCCAAAGCGGCGGGCCAGCAGCAGGTGGAAGTAGATTCGGAAGCCGACGTAACCGAAATTGCGGTGCGGAAAGGCGACCGGATTCACCTGCGGGCCAGCGGCACCGTCGTAACCGGGTCTTTCTCGGGGGCCTGCGGACCGGCAGGCAAGCCGTGGATAAATACTTGGAACATCATGCCCGACCTCAACTACGGGGCGCTGCTGGTGACGGTGGGGCCGGAGGGCACCTGGGAAGCCGTGGGCCAGGAAACCACCTACGTGGCCCCGGCAACGGGCAAGCTGCGCCTGGCCATTAACGACACCGACCCGAAAGACAACCGGGGCAGCTTCCTGGTGGCGTACAGCATTGACCGGGCGGGCGGGGCCGCCGCCAAAGCCCCCAGCCGGCCGACGGCCCGTCCGGGAACTACGGCGGCCCGCCTGGTTGCAGCACCCGCTACCAGCCGCCGCGCTCCAGCGGCCAGTAGGGCCGCCGAGCCAGCGGCCGACCCCGCACCAATGGCTCCGGCGGCCCTGGCAACTGCTCCCGCCCCGCCCCAGCGGGCAACGGCGGGCAGTCGAAATGCGGCGGGGGGTGCCCCGGCTCCGGCGGCATCCGCCCGTGCCAGCGCCCCGGTAGCGGGCAGCGCGGCCCCGGCAACGGCCCCGACACCCACCGCGCCGGTAGCCCCGGCAACTGTGCAAACGGTCACCATCACAGGGCACTGGACGAAGAAGAAAACAACCTGGAATATGCCGTGCAATATGGCCCTCGATATTGACGTGCAAAACAACGCGCACGGGGTCATCAACTGGTCGGTGGGGAAGGTGGACCCGGCGAGTGCCGCGCAATACCGGGACAAAATGAGCGCCACCGCCCAGGAGTTTGTGGAAGGCACCTACAACCCGACCACCAAAACGGTGCAGATTCACGGCACCGCCAAAGAAGACCCGGCGGGCATCATCGGGCTGGAAACGTATGAGATAAGCCTATTGAACAGCAACGCTGCGATGGGCAAATCCAAAACCAACGGCACCTGGGAAGGCAGCATCTTCGGGCTGTACCGACTGGCAACGCCTGTGCGGTAAACCACCAGTGCAACGCAAACCGTTAGCTGGGAAACGCGCATCGGCAGCATTGGAGCGGCGGGCTGCCGCTGCACACCCCTACGCCACGTAGTCGGCCAGGTACTGGTAGCGTTCGGTCAGCCGGCCGCCCGTGGCAATGGTGGCCCGCGCCACCACGCCTTCGGCATCGGTGCCCAGCAGGTGCGGGAAAACGTTGGCCAGGAGTTGGCGGCCGAAGTCGCGGCTGGCGTTGCGGGGCAGTTCGCAGGGCAGGTTGTCCACGGCCATCACGGCGATGTTTTCGGGGTGGGAGTAGGGGGCTTCCAGCGCGTCGGTGGCGGGGTTGTAGTCGTACACCGGGTCGGGGATGGTCGTGCTGCGGCGGGTGGTGGGGATGGAGCCGTCGAGGTCGCACGTCACGTCGGCAATGGTGTTGATGCGGAAACCGGGGCGGCGGGTGTCGGCCAGCTCGAACAGGCGCGGGGCGGCCGGGTGCCAGTAGGCGCAGGCAATGAGCAAATCCGTGACCGGCAGGTACTGGCCAAAGGTGCTTTCGTAGGCCGCTGGCTCGGCGTGGAAGTTGGCCGTGTCCCAGACCCGCCCGTCGCGGCGGCGGTTGTAGTCCGAACTGCGCAGTTGGGCGTACACCGGCTCCGTGAAATCCAGGTACAGGTAGTCGTACACGCTGACGCGGCGGATGCCCATCCGGTCCAGCACTTCCAGTGCACCCTGGGCCACCCGGCCGCTGCCGGTGACGGCGATTTTGATGGGCGGCAGGCGCTTGACCTTGAAAAACTCTTCCTCCATTTCCTCCAGGTCGCGGCACTGCCAGGCCGGCTTGAGGGCAAACAGGTGGTGCTTGCGGCCGTAGGTGAGCAGGCCGTTATACGCCCCCACGATGCCGGCCCAGTGCCCAAACGCCACGATGCGCTCGCCCTGGGCGTTGGTCAGCATTTCGTAATCAATGAGCGTGATGTGGTGCCGCAGCACGGCCCGCAGCAGTTCCCGGTTGGCGGGCTGCTGCTTGACGGTGTGCGAGAAAAACAGGTAGGTTTTGCCCGGAATAAGCTGGGCGATGGGCACTTCTTTCACGCCCAGCAGCAGGTCGCAGGCGCTCAGGTCGGCTTGCACGGGCAGGTCCAGGGCGTGGTACTCGGCATCGGAATAGGACCGGATGGGGCTGCTTTGCACCACCACCCGCAGGCCCGGAAAGGTGGCCTCGGCTTCCACGGCTTTGTTGGGCGTGAGGGCCACGCGGCGGTCGGGCGGCATCTTGCCTTCGCAAATGAGGCCAATGGTGCGGGCAGTGGCAGTGGGCGGGGCGGCGGGAACGTGGGACGGCGGAAGCATGGGGGCGGGAGTGGGCCGCAAAGTTACCGCCGGGGCCGGGTGCGGGAAGTTTCCGAATTACTTTTGTTGTTGCAAAAACCACCCCGTCCCGTCCCCATTTCTTGCCCCGTTATGTCGTTAAAATACGCCCCCGTCGATGTCTTTGAAACCCGCCACAACGCGCCCACGGCCGAGGCCCAGGCGGCCATGCTCCGCACCATCGGCGTGGCCAGCCTGGCCCAGCTGATTGACGAAACCGTGCCGCCCGCCATCCGCCTCCGGCGGGAGTTGAACCTGCCTGCCGCCCTCAGCGAACGGGCGTTTCTGGCCAAGTTCAAGCAGATTGCCGGGCTGAACCAGGTCTTCAAATCCTACATCGGCCTCGGCTACCACGACACCACGCTGCCGCCCGTCATTCAGCGCAACATCCTCGAAAACCCCGGCTGGTACACCGCCTACACCCCCTACCAGGCCGAAATTGCCCAGGGCCGCCTCGAAGCCCTCATCAACTACCAGACGATGGTGATTGACCTCACCGGCCTGGAAATTGCCAACGCCAGCCTGCTCGACGAAGGCACCGCCGCCGCCGAGGCCATGCATATGCTGCACTCCCAGACCAAGAAGAAGGGGGCCAACAAGTACTTCGTTTCGGACCGGGTGCTGCCCCAAACCATCGACCTGCTCCACACCCGCGCCGTGCCGGTGGGCATTGAACTGGTGATTGGCGACCACGAGGACGTGGCGTTCACCGACGACTTCTTCGGGGCGATGGTGCAGTACCCGGCCGCCGACGGCATGGTGTTCGACTACCGCAAGTTGGTGACCCAGGCCCACGCCGCCGATATGTTCGTGGTGGTGGCCGCCGACCTGCTGGCCCTCACGATGCTCACGTCGCCCGGCGAAATCGGGGCCGATGTGTGCGTCGGCAATTCCCAACGTTTTGGCGTGCCGATGGGCTACGGCGGCCCCCACGCGGGCTTCTTCGCCTGTAAGGACCAGTTCAAGCGCGTCATCCCCGGCCGCCTGATTGGGCAGAGCATTGACGCGGCGGGCAACAAGGCCTACCGCATGGCCCTGCAAACCCGCGAGCAGCACATCCGCCGCGAGAAAGCCACCAGCAACATCTGCACCGCCCAGGTGCTGCTGAGCGTGCTGGCCGGGATGTTTGCCGTGTACCACGGCCCGCAGCGCCTGCGGCAGTTTGCCACCAACACCCACCTGCTGGCCCAAACCCTGGAAAGGGCCTTGCGAAAGCTGGGCGTGGAACAACTCAACACCAGCTACTTCGACACCCTGCACCTGCGCCTCGAAAGCCAGGAAATGCAGCAGGCCCTGCGCCGCGAAGCCGAAGCGCAACGCCTCAACTTCCGCTACTTCGATGAGGTCCACGTCGGCATCTCGCTCAACCAGAACACGGAATTGCACGACCTCAGCGACATCGTGGACGTGTTTGCCAAAGTGCTGGGCAAAGAGGCCGGGCCGCTCACCGGCATCACCGCCGACGTGCCCTTGTTCCCGATTACCCTCATCCGCCGGAGCGAGTACCTGACGCACCCCGTCTTCAACACCCACCACGCCGAGCATGAGATGCTGCGCTACATGAAGCAGCTCGAGAACAAGGACCTGAGCCTGGTCCACTCCATGATTGCGCTCGGCTCCTGCACCATGAAGCTGAACGCCACCGCCGAAATGCTGCCCGTGACCTGGCCCGAAATCGGGGGCCTGCACCCCTTCGCGCCGCTCGACCAGGCCCAGGGATACCAGACCATCTTCCGCGACCTGCAAGCCTGGCTGTGCGAGATTACCGGCTTTGCAGCCGTCAGCCTCCAGCCCAACTCCGGGGCGCAGGGCGAGTACGCGGGGCTGCTGGCCATCCGCGACTTCCACATTGCCCACGGCGACACCCACCGCACGGTGGCCCTGATTCCGGCCTCGGCCCACGGCACCAACCCCGCCTCGGCCGTGATGGCGGGCATGGAAGTGGTGGTGGTCAAGAGTACCGAAGCGGGCAACATCGACGTGGCCGACCTGCGCGAAAAGGCCACCAAGCACGCCGACCGGCTGGCCTGCCTGATGGTTACCTACCCCAGCACCCACGGCGTGTACGAGGAAACCATCATCGAAATCTGCGACCTGATTCACCAGCACGGCGGGCGGGTGTACATGGACGGTGCCAACATGAATGCCCAGGTGGGCCTGACCTCGCCGGCCACCATCGGGGCCGACGTGTGCCACCTGAACCTACACAAAACCTTCTGCATCCCGCACGGCGGCGGCGGGCCGGGGGTTGGCCCCATCGGCGTAGTGGCCGACCTGGCCCCCTACCTGCCCGGCCACGCCGTGGTGCCCGTCGAGGGCCGCCCGGCCGGGGCGGTGTCGGCCGCGCCCTGGGGGTCGGCCAGCATCCTGCCCATCTCCTACGCCTACATCAGCATGATGGGCGGCGAAGGGCTGCGCCGGGCCACCGAGCTGGCCATTCTCAATGCCAACTACATCAAGGCCCGACTGGAGGCGCACTACCCGGTGCTGTACAGCGGCAGCCAGGGCCGTTGCGCCCACGAGATGATTCTGGACTGCCGCCACTTCAAGAAGGCCGGCATTGAGGTCGAGGACATCGCCAAGCGCCTCATGGATTATGGCTTCCACGCCCCCACCGTGAGCTTCCCGGTGGCGGGCACCCTGATGGTGGAGCCGACCGAGAGCGAAAGCAAAGCCGAGCTGGACCGCTTCATTGAGGCCATGATTAGCATCCGCCACGAGATTGCCGAGGTGGAAGCCGGCCGCGCCGATGCCAAGGACAACCTGCTCAAGCACGCGCCCCACACCGCCGCCACCGTCATGCTGCACCCCTGGGACCGGCCCTACACCCGCGAACAAGCCGTGTTCCCGACCGCCTACGCCCGCGCTGCCAAGTTCTGGCCCAGCGTCAGCCGCATCGACTCGGCGTATGGCGACCGCAACCTCATTTGTTCCTGCACGCCGATGGAGGCGTATGCCGACCACGAAGAGGAGTTGGTGCCGGCCGACAAGGGACCGTCGTATTAGGCGGTTGGCGCGGGGCTGTGCCCCGTGCCGGAGGGCCGCAGGGCTTCGCCCTGCGCCCTAGGCGGTCAGGAATGAACGGCGAGTTTTGTCGGCCTGGGGTGCAGGGCGAAGCCCTGCGGCCCTCCGGCACGGGGCGAAGCCCCGCGCCAACCGCTTCTATTAGCCCAGTTCCGTCAGGGGCATTCCGTGGTCGGGGCAGGCACTGCTGAAGGGGTAGTGCTGGGCTTCCGTCACCAGGCGGGCCACCACCGGGTTTTGGTGAATGTAGTGCTGACACCGCTGCACTTTGCCGGCATCGGTTAGCTCGATGGGGTGGGAGCCGGGCTGCCAGACCGTGAAACCTTGGTGGCGGTGCCGCCCTTCGTATTGTAGCTGGTGCAGGAGCCAGACGCGGCGGCTTTCCTGCGGGTGCGTCTGGACGAGGTGGTAGAGGGTTTTGGCCGTATATGCCTTCAAGTCGCGCAACACGTGGGCGAGCAGCTGGTCGTCGGCTTCCAGGTCGGCTAGCAAGTGAACGTGGCTGGGCATGATGCAGAATTCGTACAAGCGCAGCCCCTTGTGTTTGATGCAAAAGCGGAGTGCGTCCAGCACCAGGTCGGCGTAGTCAGCCCGCGTGAACAAATCTATCCAGCCTGTGATGGTCAGGGTAGCGAAGTAGAGGCCCCCTGGGTACGTCTTGTATTTGTGCGACATGGAAGCAAAGTAAGGCATCCGGCCGGTTTGGCGCGGGGCTGTGCCCCGTGCCGGAGTGCCGCAGGGCTTCGCCCTGCACCCCAGGCCGACCCGTTCTGCCGACTGTTCAACGATTGCAGGGCGAAGCCCTGCGGCATCCCGGCACGGGGCGAAGCCCCGCGCCAATCAGACCACCACGGATTCTACTACGAAGCCTGCCGCCTGCGCCGGAAACCGCACCCGGCCGCCAACGGCCTGGGCGCGGGCCTGCATACTGGCCAGGCCCTGGCCTTCGGGGCGGGCGGATACGGGGGCGGCGGCGGGGCCGTCGTTGCGCACCGTCAGGGCCAGGCCGGGGTGGGCGGGGGCCAGCGTGATGACGACTTTGCTGGGGTGGGCGTGCTTGACAACGTTGTGCAACGCCTCCTTGAAGATGAGGTAGAGCGCCTGCCGGGCCTCAATGGACAGCGGCAGGCCTGCCACGGCGGGGTGGGTGTCAAAGCGCGGTTCCAGGCCCAGGGGCTGGAGGACTTCGTGGGCGTGGTCGCGCATATGGCGCAGCAGTTCGGGCAGGGTGGGGGCGGTGGCGGCCAGGCCCCAGATAGCATCGCTCATCTGCTGGGTGGCGCGGCGGGCGGTGCCGGTGAGGGCCTCGACGCGGGCCAGCAGGGGGGCGGGCAGCAGGGGACTTTCGCGCAGCAGGCCGCTTTGCAGGCTGATTTGGGTGAGCAGGTTGCCCACGTCGTCGTGCAGGTCGGCGGCCAGGCGCTGGCGCAGGACGGCGGCGGCGGCCACAGCGGCAGCGGCCTGCCGGCGGCGGTATTGCCAGAACGAGCCGCCCGCCACCAGCAACGCCAGCAGGCCCAGCCCGCCGATGCCGGCCAACTCGCGTTGGGTACGCAGGCGGGTGAGCTCCTGCTGCTGGGCGGCGAGGCGGCGGGCCTGCTGCAAGCTGCGAATCTGGGCCTGCTGCCCGGCATCGTTGAAGCGGGCCTGGGCGGTGGCAATGGCCTGGGTGCGGTTGCGGTTCACCAACGTGTCGTGCAGCACCAGGTAGCGGGCCAGGGTGGCGTAGGCTTCGGGGCGGTGCTGGGCGGCCTGCGCCTGGGCCAGCAGCCGCAAGGCCACCTGCTGCGACTGCCGGTAGCCGACTCCCTCAGCCAGGCGCAGGGCCTGGCGGGCGTATTGCTCGATGGCCTGGGGCTGGCCCTGCCCCTGTGCTACTTCGGCCAGCGTGGTCCAAAGGGTGGAGGCAATGCGGTTGTCGGGGTCGGACTGGTTCAGGGCTTGGTCTTCGATGATGGCCAGGGCCAGGGGCGTTTGCATGGGGCAAAAGTAGCGGGCCGCCCGCCCCAGGGCAATGACTTGTTTAGGCCATGCCCGCCCAAAATACCGGCCCGCGCCCGCCGTTTGCGGAACACCCGCCCGGCGGCCAACGTTTGCTACCTACCCCCGCCAGCGCAACCCCGACCGCCCCGCGCCAGTAGGCAGTTGCCGCACCGGCTTCCACTTCATCCCCATTTCCATGACCCGTTTCCCCCATTTTCTCTTCGCCCTAGCCCTGCTGCTGGGCTTGGCCGGTTGCGCCACTACCAGCGGCGTAGGTGTCACCAGCGACTTCGACCACGCCGTGAACTTCCGCGCCTTCAAAACCTGGGCCTGGTACCCGCAGCAACCCAACGACACCCAGGGCGGCCCCAGCGGCGGCCAGTACGAGTCGTTCCTGGACCAGCGCATCCGCACCGCCGTGGCCGCCGAACTCGCCAAAAAGGGCCTCACCCAAACCGACAAAGCCCCCGACGTGTACGTGGCCTACAGCACCCGCGTCGAAGACAAGCAGCAAGTGTCGCCCTACTACAACGGCTTCGGCTACCCCTACTACGGCTACGGCTACTACGGCCGGGGCTACCAGCCCGTCACGCAGTACAAGGCCGGCACCGTCATCATTGACATCGTGGATGCCCGCCGCAAAGAGTTGGCTTGGCGCGGCACCGGCCAGGCCCAGGTGGACCAGAACACCATCTCGGAGCCGGAAGCCTTCCGCATCGTGGGCGGCATCCTGGGCACCTACCCGCCGACGGACAACCAGGCCCGGCGGTAACAGGGTAGGCCCCGCTGCCCGCACCACAGCGCCCGCTCGTGTTCCGCAACCGGAACGCGGGCGGGCGCTGTGGTGCGGGCGTTATTGCGCGGCGGCGCTGCCGAAAAAGTAGCTCACCACCAGTTGGCCCACCCGGTGGTAGGCTTCGCTGGTGTCGCCCACGTTGATGGCACCGCTGCCATTGCTGGGGTCGGTGTAGTCGGGCTGCGAGTTGGTGAGGCCCAGGCTGAAAACGAGCTGCCCCTGCCAGGGGCCACGCCGGTAGCCGGCCCCCACGTCGAGGCCCGCATCAAACCGCCGGGCCTGGGCAATGGCCACAAAATCGGCGGTCGTGCCGTTGCTGTACGTGGACAAGTCGGGAAACGTGCTGCCGTAGCGCATGGTCAGGTCGGTGCTGCCCGATTGGGGCTCGATGCCCGTGCCGTTTGGGTTGGAATTGGTAACGTCAAAATTCAGGTGCGCCTTGCCGCCTACTCCCACCGCCACATACGGCCCCACCACCAGTTGCACCCCGTGCAGCTGCGTGGGGAGCCACCACGAGGTGCAGCGGCAACTCGGCGTAGAGTGGGCGGGCCACCGCTTCAATATGTGTGTGGTCCGAGCCGCCATTGCCCAAAACGTCACTTATGTCCACGGTTTGGGACACGCCTTTCTGGGTCAGCACCAGCGCGGGCTGCAGGAACACCTGCGTTCCCAGCCGGTAGTCGGCCTGCACCCCCGCCTGCCACCCCAGCACCGGCGACGAGCTAACGTCCAGACTCGGCCCAAATCCTGAATTGGACGACACCGTGGGCACGGTCAGGCTGGCCAGGTTGCCGCCCAGCCGCAACCCGATTTGAAACCGGGACTGGGCCAGCGCCGGGGCCGCCAGCGCCAGCAATGCCGCAGTCAGCGAGGTAAGAAATTTCATAAAAAGCCGGGTTTAGGTGGAAAAGAAAGCCAATAGAGGCAACAAGGTACGGCCGACTGAGTGAATAATGGCCGGGGTGGTGAGCAGTAAGTCTAACCCTTTTCCTGCCCCAGGGCTAGCAGACGCGGCGGTGAGGTTTTGGTAAGCCCCCAAGCAGAACGCCCAACCGCTACCGGTTGGGCGTTTTTGGCTTTCAAGGGTTTTGATGCTGATGATAAACTGCCATTATGCGGATTTGCTGGTCGGTTACCTCGTAGATTACGCGGTAAGGTCGCACCAGTAATTCCCGTATCTGGGGCAGCCCAGCCCGCTCCTATACCGGGCCACTGTACGGGAATGACACCAACTGCTGAACGCGGGAAAAGAGGCTATCCACCACCTTTTGGGCGTTAGCGGGCGAAATCAGGTCCAGCCGTTCTTTTACTTCCAACACGTGGTCCATCGCCTCATCCGTCCAGTGAATGATTCTCACGACCGCTTGGCGCTGCGCCACGAACCGCTTAGAATAAGCTGGCACGCTTCATCGTGCGGCGTGAGCCGCCCGGCTGCGATATCGGCCAAGGCCCGTTCGATGGATTGAAGCTCTTTTATTTCACGTAGCAAGTCGTCCAGTGTTGCTCCGGCAGGCATCTCATCCACTAAGTGATGCACTCGTTCTTTCAGTTGGGGTTCCATGAGCATTTGGTTTATGACCTATACGGGCACGTTCACGTGGCGCTCGGCGTGGTAGCTGCTGCGCACCAGCGGACCGCTTTCCACGTACTTCAGGCCCCGGCGCAAGCCTTCCTCGCGGTAGTGGGCAAAGGCATCGGGGGTGATGAATTCGGCCACGGCCAGGTGGCGCTTGGTGGGTTGCAGGTACTGGCCCAGGGTGAGGATGTCGAGGCCGTGGGCCACGAGGTCGTCCATGGCCTGGTACAGTTCATCGGGCTTTTCGCCCAGGCCCAGCATGATGCCCGACTTGGTGCGGTGCCCGGCGGCTTTGGTGCGCCGGATTTGCTCGAGGCTGCGGTCGTAGCGGGCCTGCGGGCGCACGAGGCGGTAGAGGCTGCCCACGGTTTCCACGTTGTGCGAAATCACTTCCTGCCCGCCCGAAATCATCACTTCCAGCGCGTCCCAGTTGGCTTTCACGTCCGGTATCAGGGTTTCGATGGTGGTGGCGGGGCTAAGTTGCTTGGTCAGGACCACCGTTTCGCGCCACACGCTGGCCCCCCGGTCCTTCAACTCGTCGCGGTTCACGCTCGTGAGCACGGCGTGCTTCACCTGCATCAGGGCAATGGCTTCGGCCACGCGGCGCGGCTCGTCGAGGTCCAACTCGGTGGGGCGGCCGGTGGCCACGGCGCAAAACGAGCACGACCGGGTGCAGATGTTGCCCAGAATCATGAACGTGGCCGTGCCCGCGCCCCAGCACTCGCCCATGTTGGGGCAGTTGCCGGATTCGCAAATCGTGTGCAGCTTGTGCGCGTCCACCAAGCGGCGCACGGCGGCGTACTCCGGCCCCACGGGCAGCTTCACGCGCAGCCAGTCCGGCTTGCGGGCTTTGACGGGGGCCGCCACTTCGGGCTGGTTGAGGATGGGCAGGTCAATCATCTTTGGAGTTATGAGTTATGAGTTATGAGTTATGAGTTATGAGTTGAGAATTAGGAACGACGAGCAACGCCCACTACTAGCGGCAACTCATAACTCATAACTTTTAACTCATAACTCATTAACTCCGGTGGCCCAGGTAGAGCGTCAGGTACACCGAGGGCAGGAAACTATGGTTGAGCACGTTCACGTCGCCCAGCGTGCCGGGGTTGAGGATGAGCAGGCGCTTGGTGTAGGCATCGAGCAAGAAGCCGACTTCGGCCCCGGCCACGGCATCGCGGTAGCGGCCAAACTCGAAGCTGAGCGCCCCGCGCAGGTGGGCACCGGGCACCACCTGGGTTTGGGCCACGCCGCTGAAAAGTGGCGCGCTGTCCACGATGGCCAACGATTTGGTGTGGACGGCGGGGTCGAACTGCTCGTCGCGGATGTCGTCGTTGCTGCCGTAGCGCTGGGTGGCGGCGTAGGTGTAGTCGTAGCTGATGTAGTAGGGCATGAGCAGGCCCAGCGACGGGCCGGCGCTGAGCAGGGCATTGACCTGCACCCCGGCTTCGGGAGCCTTGCGAAACAGGATGCGCTGCACCCCAAACGAGGGCCGCAACGCCAGCGCGTAGTTGGTTTTGAGCTGCACAAAGCTGCCGCCCGTGGTTTGGTTCGTGACCCGTTCTTCCTTCGGGTTTTTGAACGACACGCCTTCCAGGCTCCAGAAGCGCAGCCAGCGGCCGTCCAGCACCCGCGCCACGCGCAGGTTGGCCCCCCCAATCAGCCCGCCCTGGGTGTTAAAATTCACCCCGAACACCACCTCGCGGCGGAACGACTCGGCATCGGCCGGGGCATCGGCCGGGGCGTGGGGCCGGGCCGGAGCCGGCCGCCGGGGGGCCTGGGCACAGGCCGCCGCCGGGGCCAACGCCCCGGCCACCAGCCCCAGCAACAAGAAAAACCAGCTTCGCATGGTTGTCGTCATCGTTAAAAGAGAGAAAAAAGCCGTCCGGCCACTCGGCCCGAAGCCCGCCCCCGCCGTACCTTGCCGCCCGGCCACAACACCGGCCGCCCCCGCGCCGTTTCCATCCGTAAAGATACTCGCCCATGCCCACTGCCACCGCCCGCTACCAGGGCCACCTCCGCACCGAAGCCACCCACGTCGCCTCCGGCACCGTCATCCAAACCGATGCCCCCACCGACAACCACGGCCGGGGCGAAGCCTTCTCGCCCACCGACCTCGTGTGCGTGGCCCTGGGCAGTTGCATCGTCACCACGATGGGCATCGTGGCCGACCGCCACCGCCTGAACCTGGCCGGCAGCACCTACGCCGTGACCAAGCACATGAGCCAGGCACCGCCCCGCCGCATTGCCCGCATCGAGGTGGCGCTGCAACTGCCCGCCGCCCTCGCCCCCGCCGACCGCAAACTGCTCGAGCGCACGGCCCACAGTTGCCCCGTGAGCCTGAGCCTGCACCCGGACGTGGTGCAGGACCTGGTGTTTCACTACGAGGGGTAAGCCCTGGCCCCGCCCTATCCCACCGCTTGCTTGACTTCGGCCAGCCGGATGCTCAGGTGCGAGGCGTTGTAAATGCACTCGCCGTTCCGAATCAGGAGCAGTTGCGGCGACTGGTGCTCGATGCCAAACTGCGCGGCAACCTGGCCCGAAAGGGGGCGAAAGCGCAGCAAATCGAGGTAGTAAATGGGCGTGTCGGCCACGCCGCTGTCGGCCCATTGCCGCTCAATCTTGCCCTTGGCGGCGGCGCTGATGGAACACGTGGTGCTGTGCTTGAAGATGAGGACCGGGTGCTCGTGCGATTCGCGGGCCAGGTCAGCTAGTTGCTCGGCTTGGGTGAGGGGAAGCCAGGGAGTGGACATTTGGGAATTATCTGGTAGTAGGTAGTGGGTATCAAGTAGCGGGACAGTGTAGCGGACTCTGATGCTTGGGTCTGACTACCCATTACCAAATACCCACTACCCGTATTCAAGGTTTACCGGCTATTTTTTGTGCTTGCCCCTGGACAGGCCGGAGCCTTTGGCGTTGGGGGCGCGGCCCCGGCTGTAGTTGTCAACCTCCTCGTTGGCATCGGGCTGGCTGGGGGCGGCGCCGCGCCTGAGGCGGTCTTTGCCCACGGCCAGGTGCGAGTCTTTGTAGGGCACGTCGGCGCGGCGGTCGGCCCGCAGCGATTTGCGGTTTTCGGCCTTGAGGTGGCCGGGCTTTTCGCGCACAATCTGGCCCGCAGCCACCTGGACAGTGAAGGCCAGCAACGCCAGTGCCAGCGCCCAGCCCCTACTTCCCCGGCTCCGGGAAAGTGTCGTCGGCGGGTTGGTCTTTGCCTTTCTTGCCTTTGCCCGAGGGCTTGTCCTTGGGTTTGCCATGCACGAGTCTGCTAAAAAAGTGGGTGATGCCGGCCAGCGGGTGGAAGCCGTCGCTTTCGGGTTTGTGGTAGCGGCGCCGAATCAGCTTGGGCCTTTTCATCAGCCCGTGGCCGTCGTAATGGACTTTGCTGCCTTTGGGGAGCTTTTTGGCCGCGTCGCCGTCGGCCGCCGCATCGGGGGTGGCTTCGGTCGGGGCCGCCGCCACCACCGAGGCTTCTTCGCCGTCCTGGGCCTGGCTTTTGGCTTTTTTGGCGGCTTTGGCCCCCTGCTTGGCTTTCTCGGCTTTCTCCTTTTGCTGCTTTTTGATGTCGTCCGGCGTGTCGGGGGTCGGCATCCGGTAGGGGTGAAAAACGGCGCAGCCCGCCAGGGCCAGCAGCCAGCAGCAGCGCAACAACAAACGGGGAAAGGTTAATTCCAAAGCCAAAGCAGGGATGAGGGCGGCAAGGTACGCCAAGTTGACCGAGTACCCCGAAGCGGCGCTTCGGCCGTTGAACGGTCGTTCAGGGGCAGCATACGGCCGAAGCGCAGCTTCGGGGTACTCGGTCAATAATCCCGCAACGCGGCCACTTGTTCTTTTAGGCGCTGCTGGGGCAAAAACGCGGCTTCCAGCGGCGGGGCAAACGGGATGGCCGTGTCCAGCGAAGCCACCCGGCGCACGGGCGCGTCCAGGCTGCTAAAGCAGTGTTCGCCAATCCAGGCCGCGATTTCGCCGCCGATGCCGCCCGTCAGGGTGTCTTCGTGCAGCACCAGCACGCGGCCGTTTTTCTCCACCGTGCGCCGCACCGCCGCTTCGTCCCAGGGCAGCAGCGTGCGCAGGTCCAGGATGTCGGCCGCCACGCCCAATTCGGCGCACACCTGCACCGCCCAATGCACGCCCATGCCGTAGGTGACGATGCTGAGGTCGTCGCCTTCCTGGGTCAGCACGGCCTCGCCGATGGGGGTGGTGTAGTAGGCTTCGGGCACCGGGCCGCTGAGGCTGCGGTAGAGCATTTTGTGCTCGAAGTACAGCACCGGGTTGGGGTCTTCGAAGGCGGCGCAGAGCAGGCCCTTCGCGTCGTGCGGGTTGCTGGGATACACGACTTTCAGGCCCGGCGTATGCACAAACCACGCTTCGTTGCTTTGGCTGTGGAAGGGGCCGGCGGCGCTGCCCGCGCCGGTCGGCATCCGCACCACCACGTCGGCGTTCTGGCCCCAGCGGTAGTGGCTTTTGGCGAGGTTATTTACGATTTGGTTGAAGCCGCAGGTCACGAAATCGGCAAACTGCATTTCCACCATCGCCTTCTTTTTGCGGATGCTCAGGCCCAGCCCCACGCCCACAATGGCCGACTCGCACAAGGGCGTGTTGCGCACCCGCGCCTTGCCAAACTGCGCCACGAAGCCCTCCGTGATTTTGAACACCCCGCCGTAGTCGGCAATGTCCTGGCCCATCAGCACCAACTCCGGGTACTTTTCCATGCTTTGCCGCAGGCCCTCCTGAATGGCATCGATGAAGCGCAGGTCTCTTGGGGTTATGAGTTGTGAGTTGTGAGTTATGAGTTGAGAAGGGAAGTCATTCGGCGAACTCATAACTGGCACCGCCGCGTACATATCCGCAATTTCTTCCTGCACATTGGCCACCGGCAGGGGCACGGCATCGGCTTCCTGCAAGCCGGCTTCGATTTCGGCTTTGATGGTTTCGCGGGCGCTGTGCTTGCCGGTTTCGGTGAGGATGCCCTGCTCGATGAGCCACTTTTCGTAGTTCTCCACCGGGTCTTTGGTGGCCCATTCTTCCATCAGGGCCTGGGGCACGTACTTGGTGCCGCTGGCTTCTTCGTGGCCGCGCATCCGAAACGTGAGCGCCTCGACCAGCACCGGGCGCGGGCGCTGCCGCAGGTCGGCGGCCAGGGTGTTGACGAGGTGGAACACCTCCAGCACGTTGTTGCCGTCCACCTGCACGGCTTCCATGCCGTAGGCGGGGCCTTTGTCGACAAACGACTTGAACCGGAACTGCTCGTTGCTGGGCGTGCTCAGGCCGTAGCCGTTGTTTTCGATGATGAAAATGACCGGGAGCTGCCACACCGCCGCCACGTTCAGGGCCTCGTGGAAGTCGCCTTCGCTGGCCCCGCCGTCGCCGCTGTACGTCACCGTGACGCGGGGTTGCCCGTCCAGCACGTCGGCCAGGGCAATGCCGCCGGCCACGGCCAACTGCGGGCCGAGGTGCGAAATCATGCCCACGATGTGGTGGTCGTTGGTGCCGAAGTGGAAGCTGCGGTCGCGGCCCTTGGTGTAGCCGGTGGTTTTGCCCTGCCACTGGGCAAACAAGCGCCCCAGCGGCACCTTGCGCCCCGTGAACACCCCCAGGTTGCGGTGCAGCGGCAGGATGTACTCGTCGTCGTGCAGGGCCAGGGTGCTGCCCACCGAAATGGCCTCCTGACCAATGCCCGAAAACCACTTGCTGATGCGCCCCTGCCGCAGCAGAATCAGCATTTTCTCCTCAATGAGCCGGGGCCGCAGCAGCTCCCGGTACAGGTGCAGCAGGGTGTAGTTGGGGTAGTCGTGGCGGTCGAAGGTCATGGGGGTAGGGGTGGGGGAATGCGGGGGCAAAGGTAACGGGCGGGTGTATCTTCGTCCCGCGTTTATCAGCGGGGCGGCGGCCCCGGCTTTCCTCCCATGATTTCCTACGATTACCACGCCCGCACCCCCGGCTTGCCCCGCAAAGACGAACCCCGCCACCTCGTGCGCAACCAGCCCCGCACGTCGGGCTGGGTCATCGTCAACACCGGCACGGCGTTTCTGGGGCCGCGCTGGCAGGTGCAGTGCCTGGCCGGCGACGGCCGGCTCGCCACCCAGGCCGAAGCCATTGCGCTGGCCCGGCAGGCGCTCGTGCCCTGCAACGACCGCGGCATCGTGCCCGCCCGCTGGCACAAGCAATGCTACCGCCAGGGCCGGCTGCCCACCTAACCGGAACCCCTCGGTGCAGGAAATCAAGCGCACCGGCATCGTGGTGGCGTAGGGCATGACCGGGGCCCCGGTCGTGACCGGGGCCGTTGCCAGGGGGGTAAATGCCTACCCGGTAACGACCGGATAGGCGCTTAGGGGGGTAAACACGGCCCCGGTCGTTACCGGGGCCGTTGTCAGGGGGGTAAACGGGGTCCCGGTCGTTACCGGGGCCGTCATCAGGGGGGTAAACGGGGTCCTGGTCGTTACCGGGGCCGTTGTCAGGGGGGTAAACGGAGTGCCGGTCGTTACCGGGGCCGTTGTCAGGGGGGCGGGGCCGGGTCAGGCCGTGGGCGGCACTGGCGTAGGGCCGGGCACCACGGGCGTGTACTTGTGCTTGGGCAGCAAATCATAATCAAAAAACGCCGCCGCCAGCGCCGGGGTGGCCCGAAACGTGTACAGGGCCAGCGTGTGCACCTCCCACAGCGCCGCGCACAGGGCGTTGGCATCGGGGCCGAGGGTGGCAATGGTGTCGGTCACGGCTTTTTCGGCCCCCTGCTTGGTGTTGGCCACGGTTTTGTAGGCCTCGAGCAACACGCGGGCGGCTTTGCCGGGGTCCTTGGTGATTTTTCCCGTGCGGGCTTCCAGGGCTTCGGTGTAGGCCGTGAAGCGCGAAAGGCGGAAACCGTGCTTGGTCTGGGTGAGGCCGCTGAGCTTGTCGGGGTAAATGGCCAGCAGGTCCAGGGCCGAGGCGTGGTAGGCGGGCTGCACCACCTCCACGTCGGTGGTGTGGATGAAATCCTTGATGGCCGTCCACTGCTCGCCCTCGCTGGCGGTGCTGCCCTGGGTGGCCCCGCTTCCGGCCACGCGCTGCACAATGCCGGCCTCAAACTTGGCCAGCGCCGCCTCAAACGGGTCGGCCAGGGCTTGCAGCGCCTTGGGGGTGCCGGGCAGCCGCAGCCCGTTCAGGGTGTAGCGGGCAAAGGTGGCAAACCGCGCCCGGCCGGCCACGATAAACAGAAAGTGGTTGAGGTATTTTTCGGCGTACATCATGGCAAAAGCAAAAAAGGTGAAAATGAGAAGCTGGCCCCGTCACAGCGCCGGGCTAAAGGTGAGCATAATTTCTGGCATTGGCGGCGGGCGGGCCTGCGCCGGGCCGGCCCGCCGGGCCGCAATGCCCCCCCACGCAAACGCAGGCCGGGTTTTGGGCCGAAATTTTTTTTAACAAGCCCCGGCCCGGCCCGGGGCCAGGGCCGGGTTGCGGCCTCAAAAAACCGGCCCCCGCCGGCCGGGCCAGCGGGGGCCGGAGCCGCCCAGGGGTGCGGGGCCTCACTCCACCACCAGGCGCTTCACGGCCGTGTCGTCGCCCAGGCGCAGGCGCAGCGCGTACACGCCCGCCGCCCGCCCGGCCAGGGGCACCTCCAGGCGGGTGCTGCCGGGGGCCAGCGGCCAGCGGCCCACGGCCCGCCCCAGCGCATCAAGCAGGTCGGCCGTGCCGCCGGTGGGGTTCAGGCCGGCGGGCAGCGTGAGGGTAGCGGCGGCGTGGGCCGGGTTCGGAAACAGGCCCAGGGCGGCGGCCAGCGCGGCGCTGCGGCTGGCCAGCAACGTGCGAAAGGCCACCGGCGGAGCCGAAGGCCCCGACGCGCCGCCCGCGCAGGTGGCCGTCACGGTCAGGCTGTATGCCGTGTTGGGGGCCAGGCCGGTCAGGGTCAGCGGAGCCGTGGGGCCGGTGGCCGTCACGGGCACGGTGCCGCCCGTGGGCAAGGCCGAGGCGGTGTAGGCCGTGGCCGGGGCGCTGCCGGCGGCGGCGGCAAAGCCCACGCTGGCCGAGGTGGCCGTGAGGGCGGTGGCCGCCACGGCGGTGGGCGGCAGGCAGGTTTGGCCGGGGCTGGTCAGGGCAAGGAAATAGTCTTCGGTTTCGCCCGATGTGAAGGCGGTGCAGGCATCGGCGGGGCCGTTGCCGATGCCGGCCAGGCGGCTCCGCACCCGCATCCCGGTCAGGCCCGGCAGCGCCGCCGCCGGCACCGTGAAGCTGGCCGTGACCGGGGTGTTGGCCGTTGCGCCCTGGCCCAGCACGGTGGCCTCGGCAGCTTCAAAGAGGCCGTTGCGGTTGTAATCAATCCAGGCCGTGAGGTCGGCCGTGCCGCTGGCCGTGGCTTGAAGCTGGTAGGCAGTGCCGGTCACGAGCGTGGCCGTGGTGTTGCCCGTGGGCGGGTAGCTGATGTACGCCATGCCGTTGGTGGTGGTGCAGCCCGAAGGATTATTGAGGGGCGTGGTTGGAATCGCCACGAACGTAATTTCCGCGTTGCCGCAGCCCGTGTTCAGGTTGGCGGTGCAGTAGGGGACGTTGACGAAGGTGAGCGTGGCGGGGGCCGAGGTCAGCCCGCCCGCACACGCCCCCACCACGCTCACCGAGTAGGTGGCGAAGGGCACGAGGCCGGTCAGGACCAGGGGCGGGGCGGCGGCGGTCAGCACGGTGGGGGTGCCCCCGGCCAGCGGGGTCAAGGTCAGGGTGTAGCCGCCGGTAGCGGGACCACTGGCCACGAAGCGCACCGTGGCCGTGGTGCCGGTCAGGCCACCCACGCCCAGGCCCGTGACGGCCGGACAAGGGCTGGGCGTGACAAAGCTGGTGCAGGACGAGGGGCCGTTGCCGGCCGCTCCGCAGTTGCTCACCACGCAGGCCGCGTAGGTGGTGCCGGGCGCGAGGCTGGTCAGGGCCACCGGGCTGCTGGTCGCGGTCAGGGTGATGGCTGGCCCGCTGGTCGGGGTCAGCGTTACGGTGTACGAAGCGGCATTGGCCGGGCCGCTGAAGGTGAGCGTGGCCCCGGTGAAACTCAGGGCGCTGGCCTGCACGTTGGTTACGGCCGGGCAGGGCAGCACGGGCGGCGGCGGGGTGGCATCAGTGGTGGCGCAGAGGTAGAACAACCCGCCCATGCCGTTGCCACCAAAGCGCCACACCCGCGCATAGAGCACGTCGCCGGGGATTTGGCCCGTCAGGCGCAGCTGCGAAAATTGCCCCCCGCCGGCGTAGTTATCGTTGCAACCCAGCAGCGTGAGGTTACCGCACGCCCCGCCGTAGAGGGCCAGGCCGGTATCGGTAACGACACTGCCCGGAAACAAGGCCGTGGTTACCTGCACAATGCCGTTGGCTGGCACCACCACCGCAAACCACACGTCGCGGATGGTGCCGAAGCTGGCCGCGCAACCGGGGGCCGGCACCCCGGCCGAAACCGTCGCGTTCAGGCTGGTGCCCAGCGTGAGCTGGCACGCCGGCCCAATGGGCAGGGGCAGGGCGGTGGCGCACTCGTCGTTAGCGGCCGTGAGCGGGGGTGTCACGAAGCTCACGGCCTGCGCCGTGCCCGGCCCGGCGGCGCACACGGCCTGCACCCGCACGGCGTAGGCGGTGTTGGGCAGCAGGCCGGTCAGGGCCACGGGCGGGGCCGCCGGGGCCGGCACCAGCACCTGGGCCGAGGAGTTGGCCGCTTGGTAGGTAACGACGTAGCCGCTGGCCCCGGACACGGGCGCAAAGGTTATTTCGGCACTCACCGGGGTCAGGTTCGCCACGGCAAGCGGGGCAGGGTCGGGGCAGGCCGGGGCGGCGGCCAGGGTGGTGAAGGTGGCCGTGGCGGGCACGGCCGTGCCGTTGCCGGCGCAGTTGGCCGTCACGGTCACGGTGTAGGTGGTGCCGGGCAGCAGGCCGGTGAGGGTGGTGGCGGGCGGTCCGGCCGCAGGGGTCAGGGTTTGCAGCGGCCCGCCGGCAGCCTGGTAGGTGAGGGTGTAGCCCGCCGCCGGGGTGGCGTTGAAGAGCGGCATCAGGCTGACCACGGCCGACGTGGCCCCGACATCGCCCACGCTCAGGTCGGGAGCCGCGCAGCCGCCGGGGCTGGTTACGCACACGTTGAAGTCGCCTCCCGCGCTGCCGCCGCCCGGAATGTAGCGCGACGTGCCCACCTGCACGTAGTAAGTGGTGCCGGGGGTCAGGGCGGTCAGCACCACGGGCGGTGTGGTGTTCGACGTGCTGCTGTTGTTTTGGCAGCCGAGCAAGGTCAGGGCATTGAGGTTGTTGCCGGGGCAGGGGTTGCCGCTCCACACCTGTAGCTCGTTGGCTCCGGCGGTGCTGGTCAGGGTCACGGTGGCCTGGGTGCTGGCCGGGCCGCTGGCAGCGGTCGTAAACTTGTACCACTGGCAGTTGTAGTTGGCAAGCGACAGCACCCCGCCGCAGCCGATGCGCCCGGCCGCGCTGCTGTTAAACAAGTTGCCCCCCACGGGTACGCAGGTCGGGTTCACGGCCATCGGGCGGGCGTTGCACACCTGGGCGTTGTAGACCAGGTAGCTAAGCAGCGCGGTGGCGGTGGCCGTGCCGCCCGCCGTGCAGGCCGAAGTAATGGTTACAGTCTGGGCACCTCCCGGAATGAGGCCGCTCACCAGTACCGGAGAGGCGTTGGTAACATAGGTCTGGGCCGCAATGGAACCCTGGCCGGCAATGTACAGCGTATAGGGCGGCAGGCTGTTGGCCCCGGGCACAAACGACACCAGGGCCTGCCCCGGCAGCAACCCGGCCGGCAACGTGAACCGGATGGCGCTCACGCCCAGGCACGCGGCCGTGGCCGGCCCGTCGGACACGCAGATGGTGAACGCCCCCTGCGTGTCGCTCGACAAGGCCCCGTATACCCGGAGGTAGTAGGTCGTGCTGGCTTGCAAGGCCCCCGTCACCAGGCGCGGGGCCGTGGTGTTGGCCTGCCCCGACACCGAGGCGGTGATGACCGCAAACGGCCCGGCGCACGAAGCCGCCGCCAGCAGCTGCACCGCGCCCGCCGGGTTGCCGGTCACGGTGATGGTGGCCCCGAAACTGGCTGGCCCGCTGGCCGCCGTCGTGAACTTAAACCAGACATCGTGTGGGCTGCCCACGTTGGCGTAGCCGCTGGCCGGGGTGGTGGTGGCCCCGGCGTTGGTGCTGGTGGTGGGGGCGTTGCACAAAGCCCCGTTGGGCAGCAGCACGGTGGCCCCGCAGGGGTCGTCGTTGGCGGGGGCCTGGGCGCGGGCGGCGGGGGCGGCGGCCAGCGTGAGCAGGGCGGCCAGGGCCAGCCCCAGGGGCCGGCCAACGGTGGTAATGAAGTTCATGGGGCGTAAAATTGAAGGCGTGAAGGTGAACGGATTGCGTTGGGGCAGCAAGATAAGAAAGATTGTCGGAACGGCAAGCGGCTTCCCGCCGCGCCCGCCGTTGCCCGCCGCCGCCCGTACATTTACGCCCATGATAACCTTCTCCGAATTCACCCTGCCCAACGGCCTGCGCTGCATCGTCCACGAAGACTTCACGACCTCGATGGCCGTGCTCAACGTGCTGTACGACGTGGGCAGCCGCGACGAAGACCCCACCCACACCGGCTTCGCGCACTTGTTCGAACACCTCATGTTCAGCGGCTCGGTCAACATTCCGAGCTACGACGAACCCTTGCAGCGGGTGGGCGGCGAAAACAACGCCTTCACCAGCACCGACGTCACCAACTACTACCTCTCGCTGCCCGCCGCCAACCTCGAGACCGGCTTCTGGCTGGAATCCGACCGGATGCTGAACCTGGCCTTTTCCGACCACGGCCTGGAAGTGCAGCGCAAGGTGGTGGTCGAGGAGTTCAAGCAGACCTACCTCAACCAGCCCTATGGCGACGTGTGGCTGCAACTCAAGCCCCTGGCCTACCAGCAGCACCCCTACCAGTGGAACCCCATCGGCAAGGAAATCGCCCACATCGAGAACGCCGTGATGGCCGACGTGCGCGGCTTCTTCCAGAAGCACTACGCCCCCCAAAACGCCATTCTGGTAGTGGCCGGGGCCGTGAGCGCCGCCGAAGCCCGGCGGCTGGCCGAGAAGTGGTTTGGCCCCATTGCCGGCGGCCCGCCCTACCGCCGCGCCCTGCCGCCCGAGCCGCCCCAAACCCAGGCCCGGCACCGCCGCACCAGCGCCGCCGTGCCGCTCCCGGCCCTCTACAAAACCTACCATATGCCTGCCCGCGCCGATGCCCGCTACCACGCCGTGGACCTGCTGAGCGACATCCTGGGCCGGGGCAAGTCGAGCCGCCTCTACCAGCGCCTGGTGAAAGGCCAGGCCCTGTTCAACAACCTGTCGGCCTCCCTCACCGGCTCCCTCGACCCCGGCCTGCTCGTGGTTAGCGGCAAGCTCAATGCGGGCGTGACCCTCGAAGCCGCCGATGCCGCCGTGGAGGCCGTGGTGGCCGAACTGCTGACCGCCGACGTGGCCGCCCACGAACTGGACAAGGTGAAAAACCAGGCCGAAAGCAGCCTCGTGTTTGGCGAGATTGACCTGCTGCACCGCGCCCTGGCCCTGGCCTACGCCAAGCTGCAAGGCGACGCCCACCTCGCCAACCAGGAAAGCCAGCTCATTCAGGCCGTGACCGTGGCCGATATCCGCGCCGCCGCCGAACTCGTGCTGCGCCCCGAAAATTGCATCACGTTGTACTACGAAGCCGCGCCCGTTCTGGAAATGGAAACGGCCTGAGTTGGCAGCGTCAGCGGCTGCCCCCTGCACCCGTTGTCCAACAAAAAGCCCCAAACCGCAGCGGTTTGGGGCTTTTTGTTGGACAACGGGTGCAAGCGGCAACCTTACCAACCGGCTGGTTCGGCAGCGGCTTTTTTGGCGGGTGCTTTGGCCGGAGCCTTTGCAGCGGGCGCTTTTGCGGCCGATGTCTTGGCAGCGGGGGCTTTCGGGGGCATGGCGGGCGCGGCAGGCTCCGGGGTGGCTCCGCCGTTGTTGCTGGTGCCCGCGCTGGCGGCCGGGTCGGCAGGTGCATCCTGGGTGGCGGCGGGGGCCGCCGGGGCGGCCATCGGAACACCTTTCGAGGCGGCGTTGGCGGCGCGGGCGGCCCGCTGGTTCACTTTGGCCATGCGGGCGGCCTGGCGCTCCTCGCGGTTGGCGTAGCCGTCGTAGTTCACGTTGATGCGGCGCTGCAAAATCACGGGCGAACCGGGCGAACTGTAGATGCCGTCTTTGGCGTAGTTGTTGTCGGCTCCGCCGGAAGCTGCGGCCGCTGCGGCTCCGCCGCCCGCTGCCTTGCCCGCGTCGGCGGTGGGGGCGGCGGGTTCGGCAGCCGGTTCTGCTACCGGGGCGGGCATTTCGGCGGCCCCACCGGCCTTGGTTTTGGCAGAACTACCCGCTTTGCTGGCGCTGCCAGTGGCGGATTTTTTGGCCGGTTTGGGCGCGGGGGCGCTCCCGGCGGCGGGGGCATCCCAGCCGCCCGACTGGGCAGCGGCGGTGGTGGCGGAAGCGCCGGCGAGCAGCAGCGCGAGCAGGAGGTTTTTCATAGGGGTAAAGTTACGGCTTTTTCGCGGGCTTTTCCCAATCTTGCTTCGCACCAATGCCAGGAGGCCCCGGCCTATTTGCGGGCGTTGCGCTTGGCGGGGCGGCCCGTGCCGCTGCCCAGCGTGTTGCCGATGGGCTTGCGCGGGTTTTGGGCGGGCGCTTCGCCCCGGTACGACTCCACTTGGCCGGATTGCACCTGCACGGCATCGCCGGGGGCGGCGTACACGCCCTGGCCCTTGCCATCGGCCGTAGCGGTGGACCCCGTAGGGCGGCGCACGGCGGGAGCGGGGGCTTCGGGCTTGGCGGGTAGGGGAGCCGCCGGTTTGGCCGCCGACCGATGGGTGCGGGCAACTGGTTTGGTGGTGGGGCGCTTGGCCGGGGCGGTTTGGGCCGAAGCAGCGGCCCCGGTGGCCAGCACCAGGGCGGCCAGAAGAAGGAAACGAAACATGGAGGAAGGAAAAAAATGAGCGAGTGCCCCGGCTCCGCTGGGGCGTAGCCCTCCCATACGCGGAACCGCCTGCCAGGGTGCGCCCAGCCGTAACTTTGCGCGATATGCTACAGGAATCCATTGCCGCCCTCGCGGCCGAAATTGCCGCCGCCGACCTCGGCACCACTGCCCAGCTCGACGCGTTTCGCCTGGCCTACCTCGGCCGCAAAGGCCGCCTGGCCGACCTCTTCGACCAGCTCAAAACCGTGCCCGCCGAAGACAAGCGCACGGTTGGTCAGCAACTCAATGCCCTCAAGCAGCAAGCCCAAACCCGGCACGACGAAGCCCAGGCCACCCTCGAAGCCAGCACCGCCCAGCAGCCCGCCGATGCGGGCTACGACTACACCCTGCCGCCCGTGCCCAACGCCCTCGGCACCCGCCACCCCCTGAGCCTGGTGCGCGAGGAAATGCTGCGCGTGTTCGCCCGCATCGGCTTCGCGGTGGCCGAGGGACCGGAAATTGAGGATGACTGGCACAACTTCACGGCCCTGAACTTCCCCGAAAACCACCCGGCCCGGGATATGCAAGACACGTTTTTTTTGATGGGTAATGGGGCAATGGGTAATGGAATAGCGGAATCTCCCCAAAAACCCAACACCGAGAACTCAACACCCAACACCCAACACTCAACACCCAACACCCCAAACCAACCCTTCCTTCTTCGCACCCACACCAGCACCGTACAGGTGCGGGTGATGGAAACCGAGCCGCTGCCCATCCGCCGCGTCATGCCGGGGCGGGTGTTCCGCAACGAAGCCATTTCGGCGCGGGCACACATGATGTTTCACCAGGTCGAGGGCATTTTCATTGACGAAGGCGTGAGCTTTGCCGACCTCAAGCAGACGGTGTATTATTTCGTGCAGGAGTTGTTCGGGGCCGACATCAACATCCGGTTCCGGCCCAGTTTCTTCCCCTTCACCGAGCCGAGCGCCGAGATTGACATCACCTGCCTGATTTGCAAAGGCGCGGGCTGCAACATCTGCAAATACTCCGGCTGGGTCGAAATCGGCGGCTGCGGCATGGTGGACCCCGCCGTGCTGACCAACGCCGGCATTGATGCCGAGCGCTACACCGGCTACGCCTGGGGCATGGGCATCGAGCGCATCGCCATGCTCAAGTACCAGGTCAAGGACTTGCGCTTGTTCACGGAGAATGACGTGCGGTTTCTGCGGCAGTTCGAGGGCGTGTAAGGGCCGGGTGAATTATTTACAATCAAGCAGTAGTTGAAGCAGCTATGACCGTTCAGACCTCCGTCTCGCCCAACGCGCCCACCGACCAGCAGCCGGATGTGCCCACGCGCCCCACCATGCCCCTGGCCGAGTACCTGCAACACTTCAGCGAAGACGAGTTTTACGCCTTCTGCCAGAAAAACCGCGACCAGAAATTTGAGCGCCGCGCCGATGGCACCATCGAGCTTTTAACCGTGACCGGAGGAAAAACAGGTAATCAAAACCTTAAAATTGCCATTCGACTTGGTATTTGGAGCGAAAGCAATGAACTGGGTCTTGCTTTTGATTCATCCACCGGCTTCCGGCTGCCCAACGGCGCGGTGCGTTCGCCCGACGCGGCTTGGGTGCGGGCCGAAGTTTGGCAAGCCCAATCGGCGGAGCAGCAGGAGAAGTTCCCGCCCCTATGCCCCGACTTCGTGGTGGAATTGCTAAGTCCGTCCGATTCCCTGCCCGAAATCGCCCTGAAAATGCAGGAATACATCGCCAACGGCTGCCGCTTGGCGTGGCTGATTGACCCCAAAACCGAAACCGCCCGCACCTTCCGCGCCGACGGTTCGGTGAGCGTCACCAAATCGTTCGACGAAACGCTAACCGGCGAGGACGTGCTGCCGGGCTTCGCGTTTGCGTTGGCGCTGCTGCGGTAAGAAAAACCGCCGTAAAAATTTACTCCAGGTGCCGCTAAACCCGGCATAATTATCCCTATTTGTGCCGGATAGTGAGGCGCACCGCGCCGTACCCGTCCCATCCGTTTAATCCGTTTGAATCTGCGATGAAGGTTAGAAACCAACTCCAAAACAAAGTAAACGTCATCACCCTGGGTTGCTCCAAGAACCTCGTGGACAGCGAAGTGCTGATGGGCCAACTCCAGGCCAACGACTTCGACGTGACCCACGAGGCCACGCAGAACGATGCCAACATTGTCATCATCAACACCTGCGGCTTCATTGACAACGCCAAGCAGGAAAGCATTGACACCATCCTGCGCTACGCGGAGGAGAAAGAAGCCGGGCGACTGGAGAAGCTCTACGTCACGGGCTGCCTTTCGCAGCGTTACAAGGACGAACTGGAAGTGGAAATCCCGCAGGTGGATGCCTACTTTGGCACCCTCGAACTGCCGCAGATGCTGAAGGTGCTGAACGCCGACTACAAGCACGAGCTGATTGGCGAGCGCCTGATTACCACGCCCCGGCACTACGCCTACTTCAAAATTGCGGAAGGCTGCAACCGCCCCTGCTCGTTTTGCGCCATCCCGCTGATGCGCGGCCAGCACGTGGACCGGCCCATTGAGGACCTGGTGAAAGAAGCCAAACGCCTGGCCAGCATGGGCACGAAGGAGCTGATTCTTATTGCCCAGGACCTGACCTACTACGGCCTGCAAGCCTACGGCGAACGCAAGCTGGCCGACCTGCTCCGGCACCTGTCCGACGTGAACGGCATTGACTGGATTCGGCTGCAATACGCTTACCCGTCGCAGTTTCCGCTGGATGCGCTGGACGTGATGGCCGAGCGCGGCAACATTTGCAAGTACCTGGATATGCCCTTGCAGCACGGGTCCGACAATATGCTCAAAACCATGCGCCGGGGCATCAGCAAGCGCCGCACGGTGGAGTTGGTGGACACCATCCGGCAGCGGGTGCCGGGCATTGCGCTCCGCACCACCCTCATCAGCGGGCACCCCGGCGAAACCGAGCGCGACTTTGAAGAACTGTACGAGTTTGTGGAGCAGACGCGCTTCGAGCGGCTGGGCATTTTTACGTATTCGCACGAGGAAAACACTCACTCGCACACCCTGCCCGACGACGTGCCCGCCGAAGTAAAACAGCAACGCGCCGATGCCATCATGGAGTTGCAACAAGGAATCTCGCTGGAGTTGAACGAAGCCCGCGTGGGCCAGACTTACAAGGTGTTGTTTGACCGCAAGGAGAGCGGGCACTTCGTGGGCCGCACCGAATTTGACTCGCCCGAAGTGGACAACGAGGTGCTGGTGCCGGTGGCAAAAGAAACATTTGTGCGGTTGGGGGATTTTGCCAACGTGAAAATCACCTCGGCTTCGGATTTCGATTTGTACGGCGAGTTGGTCTGAACCACGGATTCGGCGGATTTTTCGGATGGGTCGGATTTTGAGGACGATTCACACCCGAAATCCGGCCAATTTGCTTTATTTGAGAAATTCGTGACCACGCCATCCCCGAAATCCGACCCATCCGAAGAATCCGCCGAATCCGTGGTTCAGACAATTTCCTACGCCGAAACCGGCGCGTTTTCCGGCTTGCTAACGGACTACCTCGCCCAGACTCCTGCGTTAGCCCCGTTTTACCACCGTTTCCCGGCGCTGGGGAATTTTGCGGTGCAAATCGAGGAGAAAAAAGCAGCCTACACTCCCGCAGCGCGGCAGCGGTTGGTAGCGGCGTTGCGCGACCAGTATTTGCCGATTGGGCCGCAGCCGAATATTTCGGCTAATATTCAGTTGCTGGAACGCGAAACGACCTTCACCGTCACGACCGGGCACCAGCTCAATCTACTGACGGGGCCGCTGTATTTCATCTACAAAATCGTCACGGCCATCAAGTTGAGCCGCGACCTGAAAGCGGCTTATCCGCAGTACGATTTCGTGCCGGTGTATTGGATGGCCACCGAAGACCACGACTTTGCCGAAATCAACCACTTCGCGCTGTTTGGCAAAACTTACGCCTGGGACGCGCCCGGCACCGGCGGCCCGGTGGGCCGCCTGCCACTCACGGGCCTGGCCGAGCAGGTGCTGGACCAGCTACCGGCCGAAGTGCCGGCCGCCTTTCGCGCCGCCTACGCCGGGGCCGCCACCCTGGCCGAAGCCACCCGCCGCCTGGCCGACGCGCTGTTTGGCGACTACGGCCTCGTGACGCTGGATGCCGACCGCCCCGCGCTGAAACAGGCGCTGGTGCCGGTGCTGGAACGGGAGCTTGCCGGGCAGGTATCCAATGCTGCCGTGCAGGCCACCAACGCCCGCCTGACGGCCGCTGGCTACAAGCCGCAGGTATTTTCGCGGCCCATCAACTTGTTCTACCTCACGGCCGAAGGCCAGCGCGAACGCCTCGAACCCGATGCCAGCGGGGCCGACTGCGTGGAAGTGACCATCCGCAACACGGCCCGCTGCCACAGCCAGGCCGAGCTACTGGAACTAGCCCGGCAGCAGCCCGAAAATTTCAGCCCCAACGTGGTGCTGCGGCCGGTGTATCAGGAACTGCTGCTGCCCAACCTGGCCTACATCGGCGGCGGGGCCGAGGTGGCGTACTGGTTTCAATTGAAGGACGTATTTGCGGCGTTCGGGGTGCCGTTTCCCATCGTGCTGCCCCGCAATTCGGCGATGTACATCAGCCGGGCCAACGCGGGCAAGTTGCGAAAGCTGGGCCTGACGAACACCGACATTTTCCGGCCGCTGCCGGAACTGAAAAAGCAAGTAGGCGCGGCGCTGGGGCAGGAAGAAATCAGCCTGCAAGCGCAACAGGCGGCCCTGGCCGTTGCCTTCCAGCAAGTGCAGGACGTGGCTCAGCGGCTTGATGCGTCGTTGGTGAAGACCGTGGCGGCCGAAGCTCAAAAAGCCGCTGTGGGCCTCGCCGGGCTGGAAAAGCGCCTCAGCAAAGCCGCCGAAACTAAGCACGAAACCGCCTATGCCCAGCTGGCGGCCATCAAGGAAAAGCTGTTCCCAGAAGGTGGCTTGCAGGAACGCAGCGACAACGTGTTGAGTGTGCTGATTAACAACCCCGCGTTTATTGAGGAACTGCTGGCGGCGTTTGAGCCGCTGGGGTTGGAATTTGCGGTGTTGGAGGAGGCGTAGGTTATGCAAAAAGCCGCCCTGCGCCGTGCCGCCCTCGCCCGCCGCCTGGCCCTGCCCCCGGCCGAAGTGGCCCGCCGCAGCCAGCAACTGACCGAACTGCTGTTTCGGGATTTTCCGGTGGCGGAATGGCCCTGGCTGCACGTTTTCCTGCCATTGGCAGCGAAAAACGAGCCGGACACCTGGCGCATCATCCGCCGCATCTGGGCCGGGGAATTGCCAGTGCGGCTGGCCGTGCCGGTGGTGCAGCCCGACAGCGTTTCGCTGAAAAACTACGAGTTGCGGCCCGAAACGCGGCTAACGGCCAACCGCTGGGGCATCCCGGAGCCAATGGCCGCGTCCCCCGAAATCCGACCCGAACTGCTGGCTGCCGTGCTGGTGCCGTTGCTGGCCTGCGACCGCACCGGGCAGCGCGTAGGCTACGGCGGGGGCTTCTACGACCGGTTGCTGGCCCAGTGCCGACCCACTATTCCGCGCATCGGCTTGAACCTGCTGGACGAGCCGCCGGGCGATTTAATTGCCGACGTAGAGCCGACCGATGTGCCGCTTACGGCTTGCATCACGCCGGGCGGGGTGTGGCGGTTTTGAATGAGGAATGAGGCATTGGGTCAGGGTTCAATTCCTCATTCCTCACTGCTGTGACGCAGTTGCTGCCGAAACTGGGGTTTGTGTTTCTGGTTGCTCGGTGCTGGTTTCTTGTTCGCAATAGATTCCCAACCAGAAACCAGCACCGAGCAACAACCTGCCACGGCGGGCACTTCAAGGTTCGGTGCGTAACAACCCGCACTTTCTGTTCCAGGACTTACGCACAGGGGGTTTGGTTAAGCCCTGGAAGGGCGGCATATCGGTAGTAAATGATTGGGTTGGTGGCATCAAGCCCCAGCGGGGCGACACCTCTTTTTGCGAACGTCAGGTGTCGCCCCGCTGGGGCTTTGGCTTTCCTTGTCAGCCTATTCCTACCGATATGCCGCCCCTTCGGGGCTTAACCAAACCCCCTGTGCGTAAGTCCTGTGTTCAATACCTTCAACAACCTCCACGCCCTCACGGTGCTGCGCCCCCCGAAGCCCCGGAGGCTTCCTGCATCAGCTCTGGCTGCTCAAAATAGCCGCCGATGTAAAAGTTGAGAAAACGGCGGGAGCATTGGGAGCCAGGAGAAATCAGGCAAATACGGGAAACTCGAGCTGCTCGATTTGCGCCTCGGCTTTGCGCGTGATTTCCTCAGCGTTGAACAAAAGCCCGGCAGCATCAATGAACTCGACGTGTTGAATGCCCAGCGTCTGCCATAGAAACCGGGCATACGGCGTGGCGAAATCATTGTCGCTGCCGATGCCGGTGCCCCCGCTGGTAAAGAGGATGTACACGCTACGGGCGCGGAGTAAGCCGTGCCGAACGCCATCGACGTATCCGAAGGTCACGCCGAGGCGGCTTATCTGGTCGACGTACGCCTTGAAAGTAGAAGAAACGGTCCAGTTATAGACCGGCAGGCCGAGCACTACCACGTCGGCGGCGAGCAGTTCGGCCGCCATTTCGTTGGAAAGCTGCGTCGCGGCTTGCATGGCCGGGGTTGGGTTTTGCATGGAGTACACCGACCCATCAACGAAAGTCTCTGTTGGGAGCGGTAGGCCCACCGCTAAATCGCGGGTCGTGACGGTAGCCTCGGGATATTCCCGCAGTAGGCGCGCCATCAAGTGGTTGGTCAGGTGCCGGGACACGGAATCGGCGTGCCGCGGGCTGCTGTCGAGGCGCAGAATGTTGAGGGGGTGGTTGGGGGAATGAGTCATGAGAAAAAATGTTGAAGAGGGTTGATTGTTGAAAGGCAGAAGGCAGAAACGCATTTTTCTGTTGGCACCATGCGGACACCATTATCAAACTAAGAAGAGAACCATATTGTAACTTTACATTTGATTGAGTATTTTCTCGCGCTTGTGGCGCAGCAGGTCTTGCTCCGGGCGTGAGGCAGTGAGCGCAAGGGCACGGTCCAGGTGGCGAGCGGCAGCTTCAAGCTGATTGGTTTGGGCGTAGAGTTCGCCAAGTATGGCGTGGTAGAGGTAGTGGCTGTCGAGGCCAGGCAGCGCCTGTACGGCGGCCAGGGCCAGGGCCGGACCAGCGGCTTGGGCCAGGGCTACGGCGCGGTGCAGTGCCACTACCGGCGTGGGCTTGAGGTGCAAAAGCTGGTCGTAATAGCGGCCGATGGCCTGCCAGTCGGTGGTGGCGTAGGTGGGGGCGCGGCAATGCTCCAGGGCAATGGCGGCTTCGAGGTGAAACTCGCTGGCCACATTGCCCTCCGCCGCGGCGGCCAAGTGGCGCAGGCCGCGGGCAATGAGGGGCTGATGCCAGCGGCTCCGGTCTTGGTCGGGCAGCAGCACGATGCCCCCGTCGGCATCGGTACGGGCATCGAAGCGGGAAACCTGGAAGCAGAGCAGCGCCAGCAAGGCGTGCGTTTCGGGGCGGTTGGTGCGCGGATGCTGGGCCAACAGCAGGGCCAGGCGCAGGGCTTCCTCGCACAGCTCACGGCGGATGAGCTGGTCGGGGTGGGCCGAGCTGTAGCCTTCATTGAAAAGCAGATACAGGCTTTTGAGCACCGCAGCCAGCCGGCCGGTGAGCGCTGCCCCGCTGGGTACTTCGAGCGGCCCGGCCACGGCACGCAGCCGCTCCTTGGCCCGGTAAAGACGCTTGGTCATGGTGTCGACGGGCACCAGGAAGGCCCCGGCCAACTCGGCCGCGCTCAGGCCGCCCAGCATTTTGAGGCACAAGGCCAGCTGGGCTTCCGGGGGCAGGGCCGGATGGCAGCAGGCAAACAGCAACCGTAGCTGGCTGTCCGTTACCTCGTCGGCCAGAAAAAGGCCACTCGGCTCCGCCGCCGGGGCAGGCTCCAACTGGGCAGCGAGGCGGCGGTGGCGCTGCTCGCGGCGCAGCAGGTCAAGGGTTTTGCGCTGCGCCACGGCGTAAAGCCAGGCGGCGGGCTGCGCGGGCACCCCGTGTACCTTCCAAACCGTCAGAGCCTGAAGCAGCGCATCCTGGACCAGGTCCTCGGCTTCGTCGAGCCGATGCAGGCCGAGCCAGCGCACGAGCACGGCCTGGAGCCGCCCCGCCTCGTGGCGAAACAGGTGCGCCACGAGGCGCTCGGAAACGGCGGCAGCGTGGTCGTCGGCCATCAGCGTAGCGGGAAGCGGGCTTCGCCAAGGGCGGCTACCGGCTGGTGGCCGCCCCCGACTGCCCGACCGTTGGACTAGGCCATCACCATAATCGGGCGGATTTCGACCGAACCGTAGTGCTCAAACACGGGGCATCCCTGGGCCAGGCGGGCGGCCTCATCCAGGTCGGCGGCCATCACGAACAGGAAGCCGCCCACGATTTCCTTGCCCTCCGTGAAGGGCCCGTCGGTGACGAGGCGCTCGGGGCCGCTGAGGGTTCTGCCGGTGGGCAGCAGGGCCTCGGTACCGGCCAGCCGGCCCTGGGCGGCGATGCCGCCAATCCAGTGGTTCCACTTTTGCAGCTCGGCCTGCATGGCCTCGGGCGACGGGTTGGTGAACGCCTCGGCCGTGGCCGCGAAGCTGTGAAAGATGAGCATGAACTTTTCCATGGGTTGAAATTAGGAAGTGTGGGGTAAAAAAAACAAAATTCATCCCTAAGACGACTGGCCGTACCCAAACCGGACCGGGCAAGTAAATTTTTTTTCGGCCAGTGGCCCGGCATGGTTTTCACGACTGGGGCGCTATTTCAGCCATAGCTCATGCCGGACCAGGACCAAACCCACTTTTACGGTCGCATCCATTCTGCCTGCCCAGGCCCTGGGCCGCGAGGCTGAACACAACCAGGACTTACGCACCGGGCCACAGATTGGGCCGAATGGCTGTGCCAGCAACTCCAGAACTCGTTTATCCCTGTCTTACTGCCGGTGAGTGCGTAAGTCCTGACTAATTCAAAAAACCAGCTCAATCCGGGCCTGTCCCCAGGGGGCGATGCCGACTTGCACCCGTAGCGGCTTTGTAAAGGGTTTTTTCTGGTGCCGCAGCGGACTTTCGGCGGGCACGAAGTAGCGTTCCAGGTTGTAGCGCAGGCCGAAGGAGTGCTGGTAAACGTCCGTCACCCAGCCGCGCAGCACGGCCTGGGCAGCGGTGGGTGTGGGAGCGGCGGCAAACACGCCAGCCACCGTCCAGAGGCTGTCGGGACCAGGGGTTAGCAGCACGTAGGCGGCTTGGCGGGGCGTGGGCGGGGCGGCGCTACGCCAGACGGCTAGTGGCACTTCGCCCACTTCGTAGCGCAGCCGCACGAAGTCGCGTTGGCGCAATTCGCGCACATCGGCCGGGCGGGTGAGCAGCCGGATGTGCTGGCCCAGGGCGGTGGTGGCGTAGCCCGCCCCGGCCACGCCCAGCACGTACAGCACCTGCGCCCCCACCAGCAGCCGGAGCCACAGTCCGCGCCGGGTCGGCGCTACCAAATGGGTTCGCGGCTCAGTCAAAACGGGGAACGTTGGGAGCAGATTCGGGAGTCATTTCAGCGGCGGCGCGGGCCAGGGCGCGGGCATTGCGGCGGCGCAGAAACCAACTCAGCCCCAGCAACAAGCTGCCGCCGAGCAGGAAAAACAGCGACTGGTCCAGCACACCCCAAGTGAGTTTGAAATACGCCACCATCGTGGCCGCCACAAACAGCACCGTGCCCACGGTGAGTTGTTCGGCATCGCCGCTGCGGTGGGCTTGCAGCAGCACCGAACCGGCGTGGGCGTACAGCACCAGCAGCGAGGCCACCGCCAACGGCAGCCCGCCCGGCAGGTAGAACAGCGGCAGCAGCAGCAGCCAGTCGGGCAGCGTCAGTAGGCGGTTGGTGGCCCGTTTGCCCGCCACCGACAGGGCCAGCACCGCCGCCAGCGCCCCCAGGTAGGCCAGCACGGGCGGGCGCAGCAGGTCGGCGTAGCGGTCGGTTTCGCCAAACAGTGCCAGGCCCAGCGCAAACAGGTAGGCTGCCACCAGCGGCGGCCCCTGCGCGGCGCGGCCCACGATGCGGCGCGGGTGCCAGTCGCCCGCCGCGTACACGAGCATGGCGGGAATAAAAAACCACGTGATTTTGGCGTGGGCCAGCGCCACCCACAGCGCCGCCTGCCACAGCACCCCGGTGGCCAGCACCGAAGCCAGCAGCGTGTCGGCCCGCCGCCAGCCAAACCCGCCCACGCCCAGCGCCAGCAGCCCCGCCGTGGCGTAACTGAAACTGCCCAGTGCCTGGGTGCAATAGGTTTGCACCGCCACCAGCACCACCACCGTCAGCAGTGCCAGCAAGCGGCTGTCGTAGAGAAAAGTAAGCGCCACCCCGGCCACGCCCCAGGCCACGAGGCCGCTCACGTCGTAGCCCACCAGTTGGTAAAGCTGACTGGTAAGAATGATGCTGACTCCAAAGAAAATAAGCCCCAGGCCCACCAGGCAATGGCCCAGCGTCCGGTTGCCACGCCGCAGGAAATAATTGCCCGCCGCATACGCCCCCAGCAAGCTGCCCAGCAGCAAAGCCAGCCGCACGGGGGCGCTCAGGGCCTGCCAGTTGGCGGCCACCACACTCAGGGCACTCAAGCCCACCAAGATGCTGCCCAACAAGGGCAACAGGCCCACCGCCGCCACTGCGCCGGGCGGGTAGCGGGCCAGCAATTGCTGCCGCTGCGCCTCGGTGATGAGGCCCTCGGCAACCCAGGCGGGACTCTCGGTGGTGAGGAATTTGTGGGACAAGGGGGGTGAGGTAATGTGGTTCGGTGCGGAGCTAAACTGCCTTCCGCGCCCGCGTCATTTCGCGCTTGCCGGGTGGGCCGGGCAGTTTCTCCACCAGCCAGCCCGCAGCCCGCAAATTACGCCGAAACTGGCCCTGGGCGCAGTAGCTGACCAGCACCGCTCCTGGCGCAGCAGCAGCGTAGAGTTGCTCAAAAATAACCGCCGTCCACAATTCCGGCTGCTTTTCGGGGGCGAAGGCATCAAAATAAATCAGGTCGTAATAAGCCGTTGGCAAGTCGGTTTGCTCCAGGCTGTGCGGCAGTTTGGTGAGGAAAAAACCGGGTGCCAGCGGGTGCAACTCGCCCCAGGGCGCGGCGTGGAGTTGGGCAAAACGCCCAGCGGAATCGGCCGCGTCGGTTGGTTGCAGGGCCGCCACAATTTCGGGTGGCAAGGGGTAGGTTTCCAGGCCGTCATAGGCCACGGCGGCCCCGGCTCGCCGGGCAGCTTCTAGGGTAAGCAGGGCATTGAGGCCGGTGCCGAGGCCCACTTCCAGCAGCCGCAGGGGTCGGCGGCAGGGCTGGCCAAGGCCCGCATCAAGCAAAGGCAGCAAACCCGCTTGCACAAAAACGTGGCCCGACTCCTGCCGCGCCCCGTGCCGGGAGTGGTAGTGCTCATCAAGGGCAGGCACGTAGAGCGTGAGTGAGCCGTCGGCGGTGGTTCGCACGGCTACCTTTGGGGCAGCATCCGAGGCGTTTGTTTCTTGTTTTCCGACTCCCATTTTTAATTTTTAATTACAAATGGCCCGCGTAAAAGTAGAATTGCCTGCCGTTTTTTCCTTCAGCACGGCCATTCCGGTTCGCATCACCGACCTTAATTACGGGGCGCACCTCGGCAACGATGCGCTGCTGAGCATTCTCCACGAAGCCCGGTTGCACTTCCTGCACCACGCGGGTACCGTGGAGTTTGACCCGGCCAGCAAACTCGGTTTCATCATGGCCGACGTGGCCATTGCGTACAAAGGCGAGGGGTTTTACGGCGACGTGCTGCACATTGACTTGGCTGCCACCGACCTGCACAAGTATGGCTTCGACCTCGTGTACCGGGTGCAAAACCAGACCGGCAAGCCCGTGGCCCACGCCAAAACCGGGATGCTGTGCTTCGACTACAACACCCGCAAGCTGCGCGGGCTGCCCCCGGAACTGGGGGCGCGGCTTGCGGGTGGCTAGCGGGCACACGGGCCTTGTGGCCTGCAATTTGCAACCGGCCGGTTCGTTACTTTTTCCCAAACCACCGTCGCTATGAAAGCGCCTTTATTACTGTTCGTTGCACTGGCGCTGCCGGTTGGTCCTGCCCTGGCCCAGCCCTACCCGCAGTGCAGCTACACATACTTCAAAGGCACGAAAAAAGTGTCTACTTCCCAGTGCTTCGACCCCGGCAACCGCTTTGGCGAGGCGAAGGCGTTTGCCCGCGACGGCCGCGAGATTTACCGCCACGGCCTGCGCCACATTGCGGGCCACGAGTCGGTCACGTTCAAATTTTACCCCAGCGGGGCCGTGCAACAGGCTTACATGAGCAGCGCCCCCGACGGCGGCATTCAGTGGTATCACACCACGACGGAGTTTGCCGAGAACGGCACCGTCACAGCTGAACGGCACGACGATTACGACAGCCACATCACGGTGCAAACACCGTGGCGGGAACCGCCACCGCCGCCAGTGCCCAACCCGCCTTGCGCGGCCTTGCTTCAGGCCGAATGCTGGTTTGTGAACCGCAGTGGCCGGACGGCCCAAGTGGTGGTGCAGGGCAAAGACAACGGCGAACAATACCTGCTGCGCCTACCGGCCAACGGCCGCGACACGCTCCGCAGCCATCGCTACCAACTCACCCAAACCTACCAGGCTCCTACGCAACGCTACACCCTGGCCGCCCTCTCCTGGTCGGGCAGTAAGTTATTAGCCATTAAGCCGCTGCCCAAGCCGTTTCGTGACCTAAACCCAAACCAGCGGCGGTATTATTTTGAGGTGCGGTGAGGCGTAGCTTGCCCGGAAAGAAGGTCGCCTTTTTTCATGGGTTGGGGTCGCTTATTTTTTGTCTGATTCGAATCAGTTTACGCCTAAAAATCAGCGCCCGTCGGCTGCTTCTATTTGTGGCGCTCAATCAAATCCTCGTCCGTGCATAGGTCAGGCTCGTTCAGGCCCCGCTATGGCTCACTGTGGCTGTGCGCCAAAAGTTCATTCCCCGGAACCCAAGGCTTTGCGGCTTTGTATCTTTGTGCTATGTTGTTAGAACTGCCCCTCGCCCCCACGCCCACCAAACGCGACATCCGCAAGCTCAAGCCCGACGACCTCAAGGCCTTTATGGTGGAACACGGCGAAAAGCCCTTCCGCGCCAAGCAGGTGCAGGAGTGGCTGTGGAAAAACACGGCCGCCACATTTGAGGAAATGAACAACCTCTCGCTGGCCACCCGCGAGTTGCTGGCGGCGCACTTTGTGATAAACGGCGTAACGGTGCAAAACCAGCAGCTGAGCAACGACGGCACCATCAAGTCGGCGTTTCGGCTGCACGACGGCAACGTGGTCGAGGGCGTACTCATCCCGCACGACACCCGCATGACGGCTTGCATCAGCAGTCAGGTGGGCTGCTCGCTGACCTGCAAGTTTTGCGCCACCGGCTACATGGACCGCAAGCGCAACCTCGACGCGGCCGAGATATACGACCAAGTGGTGCGGATTCGGGAGCAGTGCGAAGCGCAGTACGGCACGCCGCTCACCAACATCGTGTACATGGGCATGGGCGAGCCGCTGCTCAACTATGCCAACGTGGTGGAAAGTGTGCGCCGCATCACGGCCCCCGACGGGCTCAACATGGCCCCGCGCCGCATCACCATCAGCACCGCTGGCATTGCCAAGATGATAAAAAAGCTGGCCGACGACGACGTGAAAGCCAACCTTGCCCTGAGCCTACACGCGCCCACCGATGCCAAGCGCAACGAAATCATGCCCATCAACGAGGCCAATTCGCTGGCCGCGCTCAAGGAAGCCTTGCAGTATTACCACGAGAAAACGGGCCGCAAAGTCACCTACGAATACATTGTGTTCGAGAACTTCAACGACGGGCTGGACGACGCGGCCGAACTACTCAAAATCAGCAAGTGGCTGCCCTGCAAAATCAACCTGATTGAGTACAACCCCATCGACAACGCCGACTACCAGAACGCCGAGGCCGACAAAATCATGGCGTTCCACAAGTTTCTGGCTGACCGGGGGGTGCAAACCAACATTCGCCGTAGCCGGGGCAAGGACATTGATGCCGCCTGCGGGCAGTTGGCGGGCAAGGAAAAAAAAGCGGCGTAGCGATACTACGTGCAACGGTTTGGGCATTGGCCCGCTCTTCCTGCTACCACCGTTTGGCTTAGCTGGGGCATTTCCACTGTTTCACTTCTCCCTTCCCACCCCATGAAAAAGACATTTCTCCCGGCCCTACTGCTGCTGGCTGGCGCGGCCCACGCCCAGAACAACGCGCTGAAAATTGATATTTTTCAGCCACTCTTCAACACCGCCGCGCTCTCGTTTGAGCACAAGCTCAGTGACGCGACCAGTTTCCAGGTGGGGCTGTCGGGCACGTTCAACTACACCGGTGGTAGTTCCTACAACATCGCGGCCAACATCGGCAGCTTGCACACGTCGGGCTTCACCATCACGCCCGAATACCGGCTCTACCTCTCCGAGAAACACGTTGCGCTGCAAGGGTTTTACGTGGCCCCGTACCTGCGCTTCCAGCACCTGGAACAGCGCGGCGACTACTACCCCTACTACATCGGCCCCCCGACCATCTACCCCATCACGCAGGAATACCAAAGCCGCCTCAATGCGTTTGGGCTGGGCGTGGTGGTGGGCCGGCATTGGATTTTCAAGCAACGGTTTTCGCTGGATGCTTTCGTCGGCCCTGGCTACAATTTCATCAGCACCTCGTCGAACGTGCCCGGCTACGAGCCGCGCAAAGGCGATTTCCTGAACTACGCCGACACCAACAACAACTACGACTTGCGGGCCGGGGCTTCGTTTGGCATTGCCTTCTGAGGCAGCGGCCAAGCCTCATTTTTTCCAGCGCCCCGTGGCGTGGGGGCGGCCGGTGGCCTGGGCTTCGGCGGTTTCTTCGTGGGGCACTTCCACTTCCTTCACCCGCACGGCGTGGGCCTTGGGCTGTACTTTCTGGCCATAGGTGTCGGCAAATTCTTGGGTGAACTCGGCCCCGAAAAAGAGGATGAGCGACGAGTAGTTAATCCAGAGCAGCAGCACGATGGCCGAACCCGCTGCCCCGAACGCCGAGCCGGGGCTGGACTTGGCGATGTAAAACGCAATGAGGAACTTGCCCAGCACAAACAGCAGCGCCGTGATGAAGGCCCCCACGCCCACGTCGCGCCAGCGGATGATGGCATCGGGCAGGAAACGGTAAATCATCCCAAAGAGCAGCGTGGTCACGCCCAGCGAAAGCGCAAAGTCCACCGCCTTGATGGCCAGCACCCCCACGGCGGGCAACTGCTGCTGGAGCCAGCCGGTGAAGGCACTCAGCACGGCGCTGATGACGAACGAAATGAGCAGCAGCAGGGCAATGCTCAGGATGAGGCCAAACGACAGCACCCGCTGCATGATGAACTCCTTGATGCCGATGCCGGTGGTTTTCACTTTCAGGTTCCAGATGTTGTTGAGGCTTTCTTGCAGAGTGACGAAGAAAGTGGTGGCGGCAAAAACGAGCGTTGCTACGCCGATGACTGTTGCCAGAACACTCTTTTTCTGCAACGTGAACGTGGCGATGCTGTCCTGTAGAAACGCGGCCGATTCCGGCCCGACCAAGCCCCGGATTTGCCCGTAAATCTGCCCGGAAAGCGCCTCGCCGCCGTACACGGCACTGGCGGCCGTGATGACGATGAGCAGCAGCGGCGGCAACGAAAAAATGGTGTAGTAGGACAGCGCCGCCGCGTGGCGAAACGAGTTGTTGTTGCTGAATTCGGCCGCCGATGATTTGACGAGCGCCAGGATATTGGAAAACGAATAAGTCGCCATGCCGGGTAAGGGGGTGAGGCTCCTAGTACGGCACAACCGCGCCGGCGTTGGCGGCGGGCCACCCTAAAACGGCAGCACTAGCTTGGCGCTCAGGTTGCGACCGGGGCCGTAGATGCCCGACCGGCCATTGGGCGTGGCCGTGTAATACTCAAAGTATTTCAGGCGGTTGAGGTGGGCCTGGTAGGCGGTGTCGAACAGATTATCAACCTGTACCACCACTTGCAGGGCCTCGCGCCCGGCGCGGGTGCGGAAGGTGGTGCCCGCGCCCGCGCCCAGCAGCAGGTAGCCCGGCGTGGCGGTTTCGGCTCCGTCCACGGCGTAGAAGCGGGTTTGGGGGGCGGTGGCTTCGGCCGTGAAGCGCAGGTAGGTGGCCGTGCGGCGACGGTCGGCGCGGTCGGGGACCGTCAGGCGCAGTTCGGTGCGGGCCTGGGGGGCCGGAATCAGGGGCAGGTAGCGGCTGGCTGCGCCCACTTTTTCGCGCAGGGCGGGGTTGTCGTTCAAGCCCACGACCAGCGCCGCGCCGCTGCGTAGGCTGAGCCAGGGCCGGGCGGCGGGGTGGATGTTAAAAGACAACTCGCCGCCGTAGAGGTCGGCGGCGGCCTGCTGAAACTGGTAGGTGGCGTTGCCCGATGCGTCGCGCAGGGGCTGGCCCTGGGCATCGTACTGCCGGGCCTGGTAGATGAAGTTGGCGACGTGGTTGTAGAACACCTCGGCGCTGGCTTCCCAATTCGGTGATTTCCACAGCACACCTACGTCTTCCTGCCACGAAAATTCAGGCTCAAAGCTGCGGTTGCCCAGGTAGATGATGTGCGCCCCAGGGTCCAGGCCGTTGGAGCCAATTTCGGGGATGTTGGGGGCGCGGTAGCCGCGCGCCACGTTGGCCCGCAGCACCAGCCGCTGGCCCAGCGCGAGGCTGCCGCCCAGGCTGGCCGACAGCCCCCGGTAGGCTTGCCGGAAGCGGGCAAACTGCGCCGTGCCCCCCGGCCCCCCGGCGCGGTCGAAGCCCGTGGCGGGGTCGGGGGCCACGTAAAAATCGTTCCACTGCACCCGGCGGGTGTCGTAGCGCAGGCCGCCGGTGAGTTCCAGCGGCCCCCGCGTTTTCTTCAGCACCCCAAAGCCGCCGAGGTCGAAAAGCTGGTAGGCCGGGATGGGAAAGTTGGTGGCGTTCAGGTGTTGGTTGTCCTGGCTCATGCCGTTGGTGCCCAGCGTCAGCTCGTAGCCGTGCCAGGCGGGCAGCAGGTAGCGGGCCTCGTAGCTGGCGGTGGTCAGTTGTAGGTCCAGCCCCGGCTGGTCGGGGTCGCGGGGGTGGTTGAACTCCTGCCGGTGGTTTTGCTGCACCCCCAGCAACAGCCGCACCTCGCCGGGGCCGAGTTTTATTTGGCCCGTGCCAAAGGCCCGGAAGTGCCGGATGTGCTGTCGCAAATCACTGACGGCGTAGCTGTTCAATTCCTCGTCGCGCACCAGTGGCCGGTGCTTGAGGTCGTCCTGGTTGCCCTCGGCCACCTGCCGGGTGAAGCGGCGGCTGAGCGAGTCGCGGCTGCCGTCCGGGATTTCCTGGCGGTCGTCGTAGGCCGTCAGCCAGAGGTGGGCACTGCCCCATTGCTGCCGGGTGCCTACCATGCCGGTCAGGTTCAGTTCGCGGAAGCCGGTGTTGTACACCCGCCCGTCCACGGGGTTGCGGTAGTCGCGGGCCAGCCGGTAGCTGGCGCGGAAACTGGTTTGCAGGCCGTGGTTTTGGTAGTTCAACCCCAGCGAATTGCCCACCAGCCCGTTCACCGACTGGTACTCACTCAGCACTTCGCCGTGCAGTTCCCCGGCCGGGCCGGTGGGCAAGGCAGGCAGCAGGTTCACCACCCCGGCCACCGCATCGGAGCCGTAGAGCAGGCTGGCCGGGCCTTTCACCACTTCCACGCGGTCCACGCCGTAGCTGTCCACCTCAATGCCGTGCTCGTCGCCCCACTGCTGCCCTTCCTGGCGTAGGCCGTTGAACAGCGTGAGCACCCGATTATAGCCCAGCCCCCGAATGAACGGCTTGCTGATGTTCGGCCCCGTCGTGACGGCGCTCAGGCCCGGAATGCCCCGCACGGCCGCATCAATGGCATTGGCGTTGGCATTAAGGCGGATTTCCTTGCCCGACAGCGCCGCAATGGGCACCGGCGAACGGCGGATTTCGGTGCTGCGCCCCACGCCCGTCACCACGACTTCGCCCAGCGTTTCTTCGTCGGCTTGCAGGATGAAATGGAACACCTGACCGGTCTGCGCTGCAAGGCTCTGCTCAACTGGCACGAAACCCACCGCGCTGGCCCGCACGCGCACAGACCCAGCGGGCACGGAGAGCAGCACAAAGCGGCCGTCGGCATCGGCCGTCGCGCCCAGGGCCGTGCCCAGCACCGCCACGCTGGCAAAAGGCACCGGCCGACGCTGCGCGTCGCACACGTCGCCGGACAAAATAATTGCCTGGCAAAAAGCAAGCTGAGGCAGGAATAAGAGTAAAAAGAACAGGTGTTTCATCGTAAGTTTTTCCTTGAGAAAAGGCAATAGGGTGGCGACCCCCTCAAAAAGCGGGGCATTGAGAAGCCAAAAAAGGGCAAGTAAGCCGGTAGTGGTTTAGTCGCTAGGCGGTTGATTTGGTCTTTGTAGCTGGTCATGCTGAATGTAGCGAAGCGGAGTTGAAGCATCTTCCCACCCAGCTAGCTCAATCGAGTGGATTACTTACGCGGTGGAAGTGCTTCAACTTCGCTCCGCTACGTTCAGCATGACCGCCTGATTGTCCTTACCCCGCCACCGTTTGCCATAGCAAATACCCGTTGAGCACCAGAATAATACCCGACACCGCCCAGGCCGCCACCTGCAAGCCGGGCTTGTTCACGAACACGCCCATCTTGCGCCGGTCGCCGGTGAACAGCACCAGCGGCACCACCGCAAAACTGAGCTGCATAGACAGAATAACCTGGCTGAGAACCAGCAACTGCCCCGTGCCTTTTTCGCCGTACAAAATGGTCACGACCAACGCCGGCACCACCGCAATGGCGCGGGTGATGAGCCGCCGCAGCCAGGGCCGGAGCTTGAGGTCGAGGAAGCCTTCCATCACGATTTGCCCGGCCAGGGTGCCGGTCAGGGTCGAGTTTTGTCCCGAAGCCAGCAGCGCCACGGCGAACAGCACACTCGCCGCGCCCGCCCCCAGCACCGGGGCCAGCAGCCGGTGCGCGTCGTAGATGTCGGCCACGTCGCGCAGCCCGTTGCTGTGAAAAGCCGCCGCCGAAGTCACCAGAATGGCCGCATTCACAAAAAAAGCCAGCAGCAGCGCCACCGTGCTGTCAATGGTCGCAAACTTGATGGCCGAGCGTTTGGCTGGCTCGGTTTGCTCGATGGCGCGGGTTTGCACGATGCTCGAGTGCAGGTACAGGTTGTGCGGCATCACGGTAGCGCCCAGAATGCCAATGGCCAGGTACAGCGCGTGGGGGTCGGTCACGATTTCAGGGCGCGGCATTAGGCCTTTGACCAGCGCAAAATAGTCGGGGTGCGAGGCCACAATCTCATATACGAAGCAGCCAAAAATGACCACAATCAGCCCCGCCACGATGCTCTCGATGACGCGGAAACCCTTGTTCTGAAAAAACAGCACCACCAGCACGTCCAGAATGGTGAGCACCACGCCCCAGGTAAGCGGAATGCCAAACAGCAGGTTGATGGCAATGGCCGAGCCGATGACTTCGGCCAAATCGCAGGCGGCAATGGCGACTTCGCACAACAGCCACAGCGCCAGGCTCACCGGCCGCGAGTAGTGGTCGCGGCAGGCCTGGGCCAGGTCGCGGCCCGTCACGATGCCCAGCTTCACGGCCAGGTGCTGGAGTAGCATGGCGAAGAAGTTGGAAATCAGAATCACCGACAGCAGCAGGTAGCCGTAGCGGGCACCGCCCTCGATGTCGGTGGCCCAGTTGCCGGGGTCCATGTAGCCCACCGCCACCATCAGCCCCGGCCCCGTGAACGCCAGCAGCTTGCGCCAGAACGAAGCATTGGCCTGAGGCACGGCAATGCTGGCATAAACTTCGCTCAGGGAGTTGGCCCGGCGGGCGTGCCGCCAGCCGGTTGCGGCGGTTGGGGTAGTAACGGGAGAATCGGTTGGGGACACGTTGGTTAATTAATTCCCGGCAAAGGTAGGTCGGGTAGCAAGATTTTTAGGGCAGCCTAAAAATTATTTTAAGGCGGCCTTAAAAACGGGAAAGGCTCGGAAAGGTTAGCCCGAACGGGTACCCCGAAGCTGTGCTTCGGTCGTATGCTACCCTAGTGCGACCGTTCAGCAACCGAAGCACAGCTTCGGGGTACCCGTTCCGCCCCGACCTTTGCCACCCCGCTCACCGTAATGGGCTTTCCCTTTACCCACTGCCCATGTCCACCCTTTTTGCCCATATGCCGCCCGCCCAGGTCAAGCGCCGCCTGGGTTTGCTCTCGCTGGTGGTGAGCGTGGGGCTGGTGCTGGTCAAGTTCTACGCCTGGTACCTCACCCGCTCGCAGGTGGTCCTGACGGACGCGCTGGAAAGCATTATCAATGTCTTCACCAGCGGCTTTGCGCTCTACAGCCTCTACCTGGCCGGGCTGCCCAAAGACGAAAACCACCCCTACGGCCACGGCAAAATCGAGTACCTGTCCATCGGCTTCGAGGGGGCGCTCATTGCCAGCGCGGGCCTCTACATTCTGGGCAGCGGGGCCTTCAGCTTCCTGCACCCGCACCCCGTGGCGCGGCCCGACTGGGGCGTGGCGCTGCTGGCCGGCACGGCCCTGGTCAATCTGGCGGTGGGCCTGTTGCTGGTGCGCACCGGCCGCCAACTGAAATCGGTGGCGCTGGCCGGCGACGGGCAGCACCTGTACATCGATGCCCTCACGTCCATCGTGTCGGCGGCGGCGCTGGTGCTGGTGGCAGCCACGGGCATCATCCGCTTCGATGCCGGGGCGGCGCTGCTGCTGGGCGGCTTCATCCTCGTGAACGGCTTTCGGATGCTGCGCCGCGCCGTGTCGGGCCTGATGGACGAAACCGATGCCGCCATCGTGAGCGAGGTGATTGCCGAGCTGCAAGCCCGCCGCCAGCCCTGCTGGATTGACGTGCATAACCTGCGGGTGCAACGCTACGGGGCCAACCTGCACATCGACTGTCATATGCAGATGCCCTACTACTTCTCGCTGGACCAGGTACACCACGAACTTCACACCATCGAGGAGCTTATCGGGGCGCGATTCGCCGTGGACGTGGAAATGTTTGTCCACGCCGACCCCTGCACGTTTGCGGCCTGTTCGCTCTGCCTCATGCCCGATTGCCCGGTGCGGCAGCATCCCTTCCGGCACACATTGCGGTGGGAACTATCCAATGCCGTGCGAAACGAGCGCCACCACTTGGAATGAGAGTGGGGCGGGGTTGCTGGCAGCCGCTTTGTTCACTTAGTTCAGCAGTTGTCGGGCCGTAGGAAGGTGTGGTTTCTGCTGGCTGGCAACGATGGTCTGGTTCTTTTCGGGCAGGGTAATTTTCACCACCGCATCGTTTTTGTCAGCGCAACGCAGCGTTTCGATGGTCGGGTTTTGGGGCTGCATTGGGCCGTTGTTGAAGAAGTGCCAGCCCGCGTCGCTGCCCTCACCGGCGGAAGATTCTTTGACCTAGCAACGGTGGGTAAAACCCCGCAACTGGTGCGCCAGCACCAGCCGGTGCGGGTCGAGCAGTTGCCGGTGTTCCGGTTTGCGGCGTAAGTTATTTGGGCAATGAAAAGCCCCCAGCAGCACCAGCAAGGTGGTTTTGGGGGCTTTTGGAGATAAGGCACCAGGAACCTTATTGTTGCAGCGCCCCGTCGAATACCTGCCCCTGACTGCGGAAAATCGTCGTTCCGAGCAGTTGGTACTCCAAATTACCTGCCGCTGCGTAGCGGAGGGTGTCGCCGTCGGCAAAAAACATGGTGCCCGACGGCTGCCAGACCAGCCCACTGGTGAAGCCCGCCAGTTGCGTGGTTCCGGTCAGTTGGTGCAGGCCGTCCGCCGCCCGCGTGTAAGTACCGGTTAGCGTCCAGGTTAGGCTGCGGGTGGCGTGAATTTGTTGCTGCACCAAAAAGGCTGGCTGGGTGCTGCCAGCCGCCGCCGCCGAACTATTGTTCACCTGGCTGGCACCTCCTATTCCCAAACTGCCAACCAGTAGCACAGCCGCGAGCCAGGGATGACGCGCTTGCCAGAGCAGTTGCAGCGCTTTGCCCCAGGCACAAAGAAATGCCAGAAGCAAAACAACGTTCAGCAGCGACCAGAGCAAGGGAATCATTGGATGGGGCAAGCAGGACGTGAGAAGGCAAACAGCATAAGAAAGACCCTACTTCGGCACCACCCCCATATTCGCAAAGCAGAAGCTCCACACGTCGGCCCATTCCTGAATCTGGAGGGCGGTGCTTTTGCCCGCGCCGTGGCCGGCGTTCACATCAATGCGGATGAGCTGGAACGGGATGTTTTTAAGTATGGGAATGCACAGGGCGGTGGCTACGGCTGTTCCAACTTTTCAATCTCTTTTCTCACCTCGTCGAGCAGTTGCTGGTCCGTGGGCAGATAGAGTTGGTACTGGCTGGCAATGATGGTCTGGTTATTTTCGGGTAGGCTGATTTTCACCACCGCGTCGTTTTTATCGGCGCAGAGCAAAATGCCAATGGTGGGGTTTTCGCGGGCCTGCTTTTCAAAGCGGTCGAAGTAATTCACGTACATCTGCAACTGCCCCAGGTCTTGGTGGGTGAGCTTGGCGGTCTTGATTTCGACCAGCACAAAGCACTGCAACAAGCGGTTGTAGAACACCAAATCCACGAAAAAGTCGTCGCCGTCCAGGTGTAGCCGCTTTTGCCGGGCCACGAATGAAAACCCGTTGCCCAACTCCAGCATAAAATCGTGCAGGTGGGTGATGAGGGCGCTTTCCAGGTCCTTCTCGTAGTAGGCAGCTTCGCGCCGCAACCCCAGAAACTCCAGCATCATCGGGTCTTTGATGATGTCGCGGGCGGCAGTGGGCGGTGTTTCGGCGCGGGCCACTTGCAGCACGGCGGCCACGTCGTTGCTCAGGAGCAGCCGCTCGAATAGCTGGCTGTTTACCTGCCGTTCCAACTGCCGGGCCGACCAATTATTTTTGGCCGCTTCGGCAAGGTAGAACTCCCGTTTGTCTGGGTTATCAAGACTGATGAGCATTTTGTAATGCGTCCAGCTGAATTGCGTCCGCAGTGCGGACGCAATTGGGAACGTGCGGTAGAACTGGCGGTAACGCTCTAGCTGCCGCGCCGAAAACCCGCTGCCAAACTGCGGTTGCAGCGCCTCGGCCAACCCTTTGATGAGGCCGGTGCCGTAAGCGGCCCGGTCAGCACCGTGTTGCTCTTCTTCCACAATGGTTTGCCCGACTTGCCAGTACATCCGCACCCGCTCGGCATCGACCGAGCGCACGGCGCGTTCCCGCGCCTGGGCAATGATGCTTTGAATGGTGGAGAGCAACTCCGGGCTGATTTGCATAGGGTAGCGGGGTGGTTATTGAGGATAACAGAAGCCCCCAGCGGCACCGACAAGGTGGTTTTGGAGGCAGTGGGACTACCAGCTGGCTAGAGCGGAAGCGAACCGCTTGCGAAAATTATTAAAAGCCAAGTAAGCGACTGGCAAGGACTGTTTCTTAAATCTATCACAGTCCAACACCTCTTCAACAGGGATGCCAGTAGTAATCACGTCGTCATCGAGACGAGAAGTTATAAATTTTGAGAAATTACAGACTAAACCCTCAGCAGTGGGATTAAGTCGCACTTCATAACGCAGTACAAAGCCGTATTCTCGTTCGTAATAATCACGCCTGTAATAATCCATCATGGCTTCTCCAGGCAAGTGGTTATAAGTTGGGGCAACGTAACGGTCACTATATGCCTTCAACTCTGCCAGCTTTCTGTCGGTCAGCTTAGTTTCGTACCAGTGCCGCACAAGTTCCTGCCGTTGCGCCTCGGTTTGGACTTCGGGAGGCCAGGGCAAGGTGCCAGTAAATTCAACTTTGCCAGCGGCATTGCGCGGCCAAGCATCTTGAGCGCGGCCGGCCAGCGACAGGCCAAGGAAAACAAGCAGAAGCCAATGTTTCATCAGGAATAAGTTTACTTCGGCACTACCCCCATGTTCGCAAAGCAGAAACTCCACACGTCGGCCCATTCCTGAATCTGGAGGGCGGTGCTTTTGCCTGCGCCGTGGCCGGCGTTCACGTCGATGCGGATGAGCTGGGGCAGGGGGCCGGTGTTGGCGGCTTGCAGGGCGGCGATGAACTTGAAGGAGTGGGCCGGCACCACCCGGTCGTCGTGGTCGGCGGTCGTGACCAGGGTGGCGGGGTAGGCGGCGGGGCGCAGGTTGTGCAGCGGCGAGAAGCGGTAGAGGTTGGCAAACTGGGCGGCATCGGCCGAGGTGCCGTATTCGGGGGCCCAGTTCCAGCCGATGGTGAAGGTTTGGTAGCGCAGCATGTCCATCACGCCCACCGCCGGCAGGGCCACCCGGCACAGGTCGGGGCGCTGGGTCATGGTGGCCCCCACGAGCAGGCCGCCGTTCGAGCCGCCGGCAATGGCAAGGTGGGCGGCATCGGTGTAGGAATGGGCCTTGAGGTAATCGGCGGCGGCGATGAAATCGTCGAACACGTTCTGCTTGTGGGGGGTCATGCCAGCCTGGTGCCAGGCTTCGCCAAACTCGCCGCCGCCACGCAGGTTCGGAATCGCCAGCACCCCGCCCTGCTCCAGCCACAGCAGCCGCGCCACCGAAAAGCCGGGGGTCAGGGAGATGTTGAACCCCCCGTAGGCGTAGAGGTAAGTGGGGTTGCGGCCGTTCAGCACCAAGCCTTTTTTGTGGACGATGAACATGGGGATTCGCGTACCGTCGGCGCTGTTGTACCACACCTGTTTGGTGTCGTAGTCGGCGGGGTTCACGTCCACGCTGGGGGCCTTAAAAACCGTGCTGGTGTTGCTGGCCAGGTCGTATTTGTAAATCGTGGTCGGGTACGTGAACGACGTGAAAGCGTAGTAGAGCGCCGTGGCCTCGCGCCGCCCGCCAAAGCCGCTGGCCGTGCCAATGGCGGGCAGCTTCACCTGCTGCAACAGCTTGCCGGTTTCGTCAAATATCTTGACCTGCGAGCTGGCGTTGTGCAGGTAGTCGGCCACGAGGTAGCCCCCGGCCTGGTGCACGGTTTCCAGCTTGTCGGCGGTTTCGGGCAGCACGGTTTGCCAGTTGGCTTCGGCGGGGCTTTTGGGGTCAATGCTCACCACGCGGTAGCGCGGGGCCTTGTAGTTGGTGAGGACCAGCACCCGGCCGCTCACGTCGCCAATGACGGTGTTGTTGAACTCGTAGGCGCTAATCAGCGTGGCCCATTGCCCGGCCTGGGCGGGGTCGCGCAGGTCGCGCACCAGCAGGCGGTTGCCGTCGGCCTCGCCATCGGTCAAACTCAGGCTCAGGAACCGCTCGTCCTCGGTGGTGTCAGCAATGCGGAAGCCCAGGGCCATGCTGCGGTCCTCGTACACCAGCCGGTCGGCGGTTTGGGGTGTGTTGAGCTGGTGGAAATAGACCTTGTGAAACTCGTTTTTGCCGGCCAGGTTGTTCTCACCCGCCTTGGGCGCGTCGTAGCGGCTGTAGTAAAACCCATTGCCGGCCCAGGCCGCGCCCGACACCTTCACCCACTCCAGGGTTTCGGGCAGCAGTTGGCGGGTGGTGAGGTCCAAAACCCGGACTTTGTGCCAGTCCGAGCCGCCGCCGCTGGTGGCGTAGACCAGGTAGCGGTGGTCGTGACTGAATCTCATATCCGCCAGCGCCGTGGTGCCATCGGCCGAAAACTTGTTGGGGTCCAGCAGCACCGCTGGCTCCTGTCCGGTTCGCTGGGCGTACACCACGGCTTGGTTTTGCAGCCCGTCGTTTTTGCTGAACACCAGCAGTTCGCCCACCTGCTCGGGCACCCCGTACCGCTCATAATTCCAGAGCTTGGTCAGCCGGTCGTGCAGCTTGTCCCGAAACGGCAGCGCCTGGAGGTATTTGAAGGTAACTTCGTTTTGGTCAGTCACCCAGGCTTTGGTTTCGGGGGTGTCCAGCTTTTCCAGCCAGCGGTAGGGGTCGGCCACCCGCGAGCCGAAATAGTCGTCGGTGTGGTCGGTTTTGCGGCTGTACGGGTATTCCACCCGTGGCCCGATGGGTTGGTTTTCGGCCCGTTCGGCGGTGGTGGGGCCGGGTTTTTCAGCGTTGGTCATTTCGGTTACGGCAATGTGGCTGGGCCGGGTGTTGCGCTCCACGGGCACCGTGGCGTGGCAGGCAGCCAGCACAAGCAGCAAAGCAACGGAAGGAAGCGAGGTACGCATGGAAACGGTGGTTTGGGGCGGAATAGTTAGGGGTTGGGGTTTTTGGGGTTAGGTGTTGGGTGTTGGGTTTTTGGTGTTGGGTGTTCGTTCCATTGCATCAATCCCCAACACCGAACACCGAACCCCAAAAACCGAACACCCAGCCCTCCTAACTTTCCTGGTCCTTTTTCACTGCCTGCGCCACCAACTCCGGCAACTGCACCCGCAGCCAGCGCAGTTCCTCGTCCACGCGCTGGCTCACCAGCCGCTCCACTTCGCGGCGCTGGGCTTCGGTCAGGGTTTCAGGCACGGCGGGCGTGGGCACGGCGCTTTCAATGGCTTGGCGGGCCAGGGCTTCGGCGCGTTGGAGGCGGGCGGCGGTGTCGGCCACGGCCGTTTCGGTGGTGGCTAACGCGGCTTGGGCGGCTTGCGCGGCTTGGCGGGCGGCCAGGGTTTCGCGGCGCTGCTGCCGGCTCCAGCGGGCCATGCTGATGCGCTGCACCGCAAAAATCACCAGCGCCAGAATGCTCAACACCAGTGCCACCGGCGCGGCAAAGCGCAACAGCAAATCCTGGGCGGTTTCGGCTGGTTCGGCCACAACAGGGGGTGCTTGAATGCCGGGCTGAGCGGCGGCTACCAGCCGTTCGGCGGTGGCGCGGGTTTCGGCGGCTTCGGCGGGGCCGGGAGCGGCGGGGTTGGGCAGGGTGGTGTCGGCGCGTTCGGGGCGCATGGCGGCGGCCACTTCGCCGGGCGGGGTGCCGTGCTGGGCGTAGTCGGTCAGGGCTTTTTCCAGGGCGGCCAGGCGTTGCATCCGGGCCGGGTCGTGGCGGCGGGCGGGCGAGCTTTTTAGCTTCCGCACAATGGCCGTGGCCAGGGCATCCAGGCGGGCGGCATTGTCCTTTTTCCCAACCGACACAGCACTGGTTTTCTCCTCAACCGGCACAAACAGCAGCGAATACACCTTGAGGCTATCGGGCTGAATGCTGGCCGCCAGCGCCGCCAGGTTGCCACTCGCGCAGTTCACCGTTTCTTTCAGTTCGGGCCGCCCCGCATCGTCATAGACGTAGCGAATGGTGGCGCACCACATTTGCACCTTGCTCTCGTCGAGCGTGGGCTGGCCAAGAGGCGTTTGGGCACGAACGGCCAGGGTAAGGGCAAGGGCGGCAGCCAGAAACAGCAGCGGGCGGCGAAAAATCATGCGCGGCAAAAAAGTATTTCGGCCGAAAAGGTACGATAAACCGGCGCAATGCCAGGCCACCGCCGCCGTTTTGTTACCCAAAAATTACCAACTGCCCCTGCCGCCTACCTTTGCCGGGTCGCGTTGGAGGTACGCCCCCAGCCTGCCGGGATTCTTTCTAAAAAGAGGAGGCCCCGAACTGTTGGAAGCAGTCGGGGCCTCAGAAGTTGGGGGTTTATCAGTAACCCTTAGCTTCGGTCAGATGAACAAGGAACGCGCCACAAAGCTACTGCAAAAATGGGGAACCCCCGTTTTGCTTGAGTTTTTGAAAGGTGCAGCAAAAGCCCTAGGCTTTTTGCTGTTCTCTCAATTATTCGGTTAGCTTATCAAGGGGTCGGGTCGGGAGGTCCGGCCCCTTGTTTTGTTTCAGGCGCAAAGATAACGAACGCTGGCTGCTAATGGTTTCCGGTAGCGTGTAGCGCAAATTTTATAGTTCGCGCTACATTCTAACTGTAGTCAATCTCGGTATTGTCCCCAATGTTGAGCGAGTGGTTCAGGCCTCGGAACGAGGCATCGGACCCCACAATGCAGTCGTGCATCACAGCCGAACGCAGCTCCGAATACGAGCCGATGATGGAGTTGCTGAGGATGGTGTTCTGGACGATGGTTTTGTCGCCGATGGCCACGTTGGGGCCGATGATGGAGTGCGAAATGCGGCAGCCGCGCCCGATGCTGACGGGCGGAATGATGACCGAATCGGGAAACTCGTCGTAGCTGCGCGGGGCCAGGAATTCGGACGTATTCAGCAGGCGGGCGTTGGCCTCGAGCAGGGTATCCTTGCGCCCGCAGTCGAACCAGTTGTCCACCGGCGCGGTCGTGATTTCCTCGCCTTCCTCGATGAGGTGCATCAGGGCATCGGTGAGTTGGTATTCGCCGTGGGTTTGCACGTTGGCGGCCATGAGCCACTCCAGGGCCTGGGCCAGTTTTTCGGCATCGGCCAGCTTGTAGAGGCCCACCAGCGCGTGGTTCGATTTCGGGATGGTGGGCTTCTCCACCACTTTCCGCACCCGCCCGTCGGCCCCGGTTTCGACCAGCCCAAACATAGACGGCGTTTTCACTTCCTTCACGGCCAGCACCGAACCGGGGCGGGCCAGCAACGCGGGCAAGTCCACGTCCACAATGGTGTCGCCGAGCAGAATCAGGACTCCGTCGGGGGCGTGGCGAAACGATTCGCGGGCCAGCCACAGGGCGTGGCCCAGGCCCTCGCGGGGGTCTTGCACCACAAATTCGGCCTGCAAATCGGGATAGTTGCGGCGCACGTAGCGCACAATCTTATCGCCCAGGTAGCCCACCACGAACACAAACTCCGTCAGCCCGGCCCCGCGCAGCCGGTCGATGATGTGGCCCAGAATGGTGTTGCCGGCCACCGGCACCAGGCTTTTGGGCTGGGTGTGGGTGTGGGGGCGCAGGCGCGAACCAACGCCCGCAACGGGAATAACGGCTTTCATTCTTTAATGTGCTAATTTTTTAATGTGCTGATGCGCTGATTTTTGGGCAGAATTTAGGCGCTAAAAACGAGGTGGGGCCAGCTTTAGGCATGGCAAGCTACAACCACAAGCGCAAAGCTGCGTAATCTGCCGCACCGTGCCCAACCGCCTTTCGGCGCTACGGTTTGGTTTTCTTTCTTTTCGCACCCGCTGGGTTGTGCAGCAGCACACCCGCACATCACTCAATCAGCACATCACCATGAAGCGCCTTCTCTTTTATTTCCTCGGCCTGGGCCTGTTGCTCACCCAAACTTCCTGCGGCTACAACGGCGGCATCGAACGCGAACAAGCCGTGAAGGCCCAGTGGGCCAACGTGCAGAGTAGCTACCAGCGCCGCAACGACCTCATCGGCAACCTGGTGAACACCGTGAAAGGGGCCGCTAACTTTGAGAAAAGCACCCTCGAAGGCGTGATAAACGCCCGCGCCAAAGCCACCAGCGTGCAACTCAACGCCGACCAGCTTACGCCCGAAAACATCCAGAAATTCCAGGCCGCCCAAAGCCAGTTGTCGTCGGGCCTGGGCAGGCTGCTGGCCGTGTCCGAAAACTACCCCGACCTGAAAGCCAACGCCAACTTCCTGGCCTTGCAAGACGAAATTGCGGGCACCGAAAACCGCATCAACGTCGAACGCAACAAGTTCAACGGTGCCGTGCAGGACTACAACACCTACATCCGCACCTTCCCCAACGTGGTGTTTTCGGGGCTGTTTGGCTTCCAGCAAAAAGAAGGCTTCACGGCCGAAGCCGGAGCCGACAAGGCCCCGAAGGTGGACTTTGGCGACACGAAATCCAATTAAAAATTAAGATTTAAGAATTAAAAAAGCGTGGGCGGCTGGCTTCATTCAAGACCGCCGTGGTTTTTTGTCAGGCTCGCCAATTCTTAATTTTTCATTCTTAATTTTTAATTGAAAAAATGAAGTCTCCCCTCACCCCCGCCGAAGACGCTGCGCTGGTGGCCGCCATCAAGGCGGCTGAGCTACGCACGTCGGGCGAAATTCGGGTGCATCTCGAAACCACCTGCCCCACGCCGGAGCCGCTGGACCGGGCGGCGCAGGTGTTTGCTGAAATGGGAATGCACAAGACAAAGCAGCGCAACGGGGTGCTGTTTTACCTGGCCTGGGAGAGCCGGCAATTTGCCGTGGCCGGCGACGTAGCCATCAACGCCACGGTGCCCGACGACTTCTGGGAAACCACCAAAGAGGCGGTGCTGAAGCAGTTTCGGCGCGAAAAATACGTGGCCGGCCTGGAAGCTGGCATCCACTTGGTGGGCGAACAACTGCGCCGCTATTTTCCCTACGATGCCGCTACCGACCAAAACGAGCTGGACGACGCGGTGTCGTTGGGCAACTGAACCGCTTGCCATGCCTGATTTTCGCGTTTTGTTGGTGAAGAAACCGGCGCTGGTAGTCAGCCGGGCTGCCTTGCTGCTGGTGCTGTGGTGGCTGGTCAGTCTGACCGCGCTGGCCCAGACCGTGCCCCCGCGCCCCAACCCGCCGCGTCTCGTGAACGACTTGGCGGGGCTGCTGCAAGCGGGCGAGGCCGATGCCCTGGAGCTGAAACTGGTGAGCTACAACGACAGCACGAGTTCCCAAATTGCCATCGTGACCGTGCCCACCCTGGACGGCTCCGACATTGAGGGCTACGCCCAAACGCTGTACCAGAACTGGGGCATTGGCCAAAAAGGCCGCGACAACGGCATTCTTATCCTCATTTCGGCGCAGGAGCACAAGGTCCGCATTCAGCCCGGCTACGGCCTGGAAGGGGTGATTCCCGATGCCGTGGCAGGCCGCATCATCCGCGAAACACTGGCCCCGGCCTTCAAAGCCAACCACTACTACGACGGCCTCGACCAGGCCACTACCGAACTCATTGCCCGCGCCAAAGGCGAGTACAAGGCCGACCCCGAAGCAGCCCAAAACAGCGGCGACAGCAGCGGCTCGGGGGTGCCGTTTTGGCTCGTCATTGTGGGGCTGGTTGTTATTTTCATATTTCTCAGCAACCGGGGTGGCGGGGGCGGGCGCAGCAACCGGGGCTTCGGCGGCGGATTCATTCCGCCTCTTATTTTCGGTGGGGGAGGGGGCGGCTTTGGCGGCGGGAGCGGCGGCTTCGGCGGCGGTGGTTTTGGCGGCTTCGGCGGGGGCAGCAGCGGCGGGGGCGGCGCGAGTGGAAGCTGGTAGGAGAACAGTACAGGTTTTGAGTTCAATACCCGTGAACCGCCTCGTTTTGCTCCTGACCGTGGCGCGTTGTCTGCCTGTGCCGGGTTTGGGCCTGTTGCTGCTGCCTGCTGCCGCCACGCCGCAGTTGGCCGCATGGCCGCTGCACACCGCTTTGGCCGTGCGCCTGCGGCTGCCCGACGGCCGCACGTATGCCGCCACCGCCACGGTTGAAGAACTTGTTGCCGCTGCCGCCCCGCAGCGGGCGTTGCTACTGACGGATTCGCAACAGCCCACCCCCCCGCCAACCGGCACCACGGTGTGGGCGCGGGCTGAAACTGCGGCCCACCCGTATGCAGGGGAGGTTTGAGTGCGTACACGCTTCCCGACCTGCTACAAGTAAACGCGCCGGGGCGCGTTTCCATGCCCCTATGTCCTATGTTTTCCATCCGTTCCGAACCTTTTGGTTCCGCCACCCGCTGGCTGCTATGCAACGACACCACCGGCGAATATGCCGCTGTGGTGCCCGAACTTGGGGCTAACCTCCAACACCTGGAACTGCGCCACGCGCCTACCGGGGCACTGGTTTCGGTGTTGCTGGGCTACGCCACGGCCGCCGAATGGGCCACCCGTCACCTGCAAACCTACCACGGGGCCAAGCTCAGCCCATTCTGCAACCGGGTAGCGGCCGGGCGCTACTCTTTTGAGGGGCAGCAGTACCAATTACCCGTCAACGAGGCCGCTGGCAATGCCCTGCACGGGGTGGTGGCAGCCCGGCCGTTTGCTGTGCGCGGCCAAGCTGCTACGGCCATCAGCGCGAGCCTAACGGTGGGCCTGCATTACGAGGGTGATGCACCGGGCTACCCGTTCCCGTTCGGGTTGGAACTGACGTTTGCCCTGAACGCCGACGGGTTGAGTTGCACCACCGCGCTGCACAACCCCGGCCCCAGTGTCCTGCTCGCCACCGACGGCTGGCACCCCTACCTGCAACTGCCCGGCACCCGCGCCGACGACTTGAAACTGACCCTGCCCACGTTCCGCCAAATCCTTGTGGACGCGGCCCTTATCCCCACCGGCCTGACCGCCGAGCGGCCCGACCTGACGGATGGGCAAGCCCTGGGTGCCCAGCAACTGGATAGCTGCTTTGGCCCCATTGCCACCACCGGCCGGGCCGAAACCCTGCTAGGCGACCCGGCCACCGGCCGCACCCTGGTGCATTGGCAACAAGCCGGGCCGGGCGGTTACAATTACGTGCAGGTGTACACCCCGCCGGACCGCCGCTCGGTGGCCGTGGAAGCCAATTCTGGCCCGCCCGATGCCTTCAACAGCGGCGAGGGGCTGACGGTGCTGGCAGCGGGCGGCATGGCGCAATGGGTGTTTGGGCTGGCGTTGCGCTGAAGTAGCGCCGCCCGCTGCAACAGTTGGCGGGGTAGTTGCAAGGCACTACGGGCCACCAAGCGATTTTTGGTGGTATATTTCGCTTGCTTTTCACCCTTTTGCGCTTCCGCTGCTATGAAAATTCCCGTTCTTTTGCTGGGTTGCCTCGGGCTGGCCAGCGCTGCCCTGGCTCAGCGCCCGCCCGCGCCGCCCCTGCCCCGGCCCCGGCCAGCCGCTGGCGAGGCCGTTGTGCCCGCCCCGCCCGAGGCCACCACCTGCAAAATCGTGAACGGACAAGTGCTGGACGAGAACAACCGGCCGCTGGTGGGAGCCAGCATCGGCATTGTGGGCACCCGCGAACTGAACAGCACCAACTCGGAAGGCTACTACAACTTTGTCCTGCCCGTGCGCGACGAACCCGCGCCCGTGACCCTGCGTTTCAGCGCCGCCGGCTACACCGAGCAGGAACTGCCCGTGGCGCAGTGTACGCTGCCCGTCGTGACGCTGCAATTGCTGCCCGGCACCCGCGTAAAGCAGGGCAAACGGCACTATGGCAAGATTGTGAAAGTGAACGACAAGCGAGTGAAGTGAGGGGGCATGGTCCGACGACTTTTGGCCGCAAGATGAAGTCGTCAGACCACTATTCGCCGACCAAGCTTGTTGTAACAATTTAGTGGTCTGACGACTTCATCTTGCGGCCAAAAGTCGTCGGACCACACCCTTAAATTCCCATGAAAAAACTCCTTCTCGCCCTGCTGTTTCCCACCCTCGCAGCTTCGGCCCAAACCACCCTCACGCTCACGGCCGTGCCCGCCAACACGCCCGCCAATGCCACGCTCTACGTGGCGGGCACGTTCAACAACTGGAACCCTGGCAGCGCCGCCCACGCCCTGACCCTGGACCCGGCCACGGGGCGCTATTCCATCACGCTGCCCGCTTCGGTGACGGGCAGTATTGAGTACAAATTCACGCGGGGCACCTGGGCCAGCGGCGAAACCGGCCCCGGCAACGCCCCGGTGACCAACCGCCGCTACACGGTGGGCAGCAGCACCGGGCCAGTGCTGCACCAGGTTATCAACTGGGAAGATTTGGCGGGCGGCAGCACCTCGACGCAAAGCACGGCCAATGCCAATGTGCGCGTCATTTCCACCACGTTTGCCATCCCGCAACTGGGCCGGACGCGGCGGGTGTGGCTGTACCTGCCCAACGACTACGCCACCAGCACCCGCCGCTACCCGGTGCTGTATTTGCAGGATGGCCAGAACGTGTTTGATGCCGCCACGTCCTTCGCGGGCGAGTGGGGCGTGGACGAAACCCTGAGCCAACTCCAGGCCAGCGGCCTCGACCCTACCGGCTGCATCGTGGTAGCCGTGGACAACGGCGGCAGCACCCGCCTGGACGAATACTCGCCCTGGAACAATCCGCAGTACGGCGGCGGTCAGGGCGGCCAATACGTGGACTTCCTGGTGCAAACCCTTAAGCCCTACATTGACGGCAACTACCGCACCCAGCCCGGCCGCGCCAGCACCGGCGTGGCCGGGTCCAGCATGGGCGGCCTCATTGCCACCTACGCGGCGGTGCGCTACCCGGCCGTGTTCGGCAAAGTGGGGGTGTTTTCGCCCGCCTTCTGGTTTGCCCGCCCCCAACTGCTGCAATACCTCAGCCAGCACCCCGCCGACCCCGCTACGCGCTTCTACTTCGTGAGCGGCACCACCGAAAGCACCGGCATGGTGCCCGACATGACGGCCGTGCGCGACTCGCTCCAACGCGGCGGCGTACCGGCCGCCAACCTCAACTTCAATACCCGCGCCGACGGCCAGCACGCCGAATGGTTCTGGCGGCGCGAGTTCGGCCCGGCCTACCGCTGGCTGTTTGCGGCCGGGCCTACCGCCACCCTCGGCACCCAGCGGCCGGGGTTTGGCGTGTATCCCAGCCCCGGCAGCGGGGCTTTGTGGGTGCAGTTGCCGCCCGGCACCGCCGCTGCCCGCCTGCAACTTGCTGATGCCCTGGGCCGGATTGTGCTGCAAATCCCCGTGGCCCCCGGCCAACCCGTGGACGTGAGCAGCCTGGGCCGGGGTCTGTATTTTTGGCAAGCCACCGGCGGCGGGCAAACCGGGCGCGGGAAGTTGGTGCGGGAGTAGGGTGCAGGGCTTGCCCCCTACCGCAGCTTTGCCGTGTCGGCCAGCGCCCGCACCCCCGCTTGCAAATCGGCATCTTCAGCCCCTAGCACCCGAAAATATGCTTCGGCCCCGTAGGCACTGCGGGCGATTTCGGCCTTCAGCGTCGTGCGGAGCAGGGGGGCACAACGGCGGGCTGCCGCCGCATCCGTGGCGGCACCGGCAGCTTGGGCCTGCAGGTGGGTTAGCTGGGCATCACTCACGCGGAACGTTTGCTGGAACTGGTCGGGGCGCAGCCCTTGCAATTCGGCGCGGTGCTGCTGGACGAAGGCGAACCCTTCGGCCCGCAGTACGCCCAGGGCCAGCAACTGGCGGTAGTAGCGGCTGTGGGTGAGCGAGTCGCGGGGCACAAACACGTCGGGCATGATGCCGCCGCCGCCGTACACCGGGCGACCGTGGTCGGTGCGGAAACGCAACAGGCGCGCCACTTGGTTGCTGTCGGCGGCGGCCATTTCGCCGTGTTTTTCGCGGGTGGCCAGTTCGTTGCGGTAGTCGGCGGGCGTGAGGCCGTAGGGCTTCTGAATGGAGCGGCCCGCAGGCGTGTAGTAGCGGGCCACGGTGAGGCGCAATTCGCCGCCGTCGCTCAGGGCAATGGGCTTTTGCACCAGGCCTTTGCCGAAGGTGCGGCGGCCCACGAGCAGGGCGCGGTCGTGGTCTTGCACGGCACCGGCCAAGACCTCGGCGGCGCTGGCGCTGTTTTCGTCAATGAGCAGCACCAGCGGGCCGTCCTCAAAGTCCCCCGCCACGCGGGCGTAGGTGGTGGCGCGGTACTGCTCGTCGCGGCCGTCAATGGTCACGAGTTTGCGCGAACCGGCGATGAACTCGTCGGCCAGGGTGGTGGCACGGTCGAGGTAGCCGCCGGGGTTGCCGCGCAGGTCCAGCACGAGGCGGGCCAGCCCCTGCCGCCGCAGCCCGGCCAGGGCCTGCTTGAACTCGGTGGGGGTGTTGGCGGCAAAGCGGCTGATTTTAATATACCCCGTTTCTGCATCCAGCAAGTAGGCCACGTCCACCGACGGGCTGGGGAGGCGGTTGCGGGTGAGGGCGAGGCGCAGCGGGGTCGGCTGGCCCCGGCGGTGCAGGTCCAGGGCCAGGGCGCTGCCCTCGGCCCCGCGCAGCAGCCGCGCCAGGGCGGGCGGGGCCAGGTGCGCCCCGGCCACGGGCTGGCCCGCCACGCGCAGCACTTGGTCGCCGGGCAGCACCCCGGCTTGGGCAGCGGGGCCGCCGGGTACGGTCGCCACCACGGTCATCGTGTCGCGGAAGAAGTTAAATTCCAGCCCCACGCCGCCCTGGTCGCTTTGCAAAAAAGCGTCGGTTTGCGCCCGTTCGGCCGCCGCGATGTAGGTCGAGTGCGGGTCGAGCCGGGCCAGCAGTTGCCGGATGGCGTAGTCGGTCAGGGCTTCGGGGTCCACCGAGTCGGCGTAGTCGCGGTCCACGGCAGTTAGCACTTCGCGGTAGCGCAGGTAGGCGCGGGCGGTGGCTTCGGGGTTTTGGGTGGCGGGGCGGAAGGCGATGCTGCCCAGCAGCACCCCGCCCGCCAGCAGCACCGCGCCCGTCAGTGCCCGGCGGGTGGTGCAGTGGTTCAGCAAAGGCGGCACAGGCAAAGGCATTGGATGACAGGCGGAGCCTCAAAGCTATTGTAGGTTATGGGAAAACAGGGCACTGGCCGTGGTAGTACGACCTCGTCTGACGGCCAAGAGTCGTACTATCACGGCTATTCCTTCGCCCGGTAGGCCCATTGCCCATCTACGAGCGTTCCCAGAATTGCTGTGGGGTCGGCCGTGTACACCAGCGCGGGCAGCAAATGAGCAGCACCGGCCTGCGCCAACAGCGGCTGCCGGGCATCGTACACCACCGCATCCAAGGGCTGGCCTAGGGCGAAATAATCGGTGGGCTGGCGGCCAGCGGCGCGGTGCCCGGCGAAGAAGGTTTTATTCACCAGCACCGAAGCGCCGTCCGCAAAAATGTTGCGCCGCCGGTGAATCAGACGCTGGCCGTAGTCCAGCCAGCGCAGGTCTTCGAGGGGGTTGAGGCTGATGTGGCTGTCGGTGCCGATGGACCAGCGGCCCCCGGCTTCGGCGTAATCCACGAGCGGGAAAATGCCGTCGCCGAGGTTGCCTTCGGTGCCGGGGCACAGCACCACGTTGGCCCCGGATTGGGCCAGGCGCGTGGTTTCGGTGGCCGTCAGGTGGGTGCAATGCACGAGGTGAAAGCGGGAGTCCAGCGGCAGATTGTCCAGCAGCCATTCCACGGGCCGCGCCCCGAGGTGGGCCAGGCTGCGTTCCACTTCCAGGGTTTGCTCGGCGGCGTGCAGGTGGAAGGGCAAATCGGGGGGGCCTTGGGCGTGGGTGGCCAGCACATCGGCCGCGTCTACGGCCCGCAACGAATGCACCCCGAAGCCCAGGCTGGCCCGGTCGTAGTGCGCCACGGCCTGACGGCTGGCCGCCAGCAAGGCCAGGTAATCGTCCAGATTCCGCGAGATGAAGCGCCGCTGCCGGGGCTGCGGGGGCTGGCCAAAATCACCTTTTTGGTAGAACACCGGCACGAGGGTGATTTTGATGCCCGCCGTGCGGGCGGCGGCCACCAGGCGTTCGCCCATTTCGGCCAGGTTGGCGTAGGGGCGGCCACTGGGGTCGTGGTGCAGGTAGTGAAACTCGACCACCGAGGTGTAGCCGTTGCGCAGCAGGTGCCGGTACAGGGCCGTGGCGACCTGCTCATTCTGCTCCGGCGTGAAGGTTTCGGCACAGGCGTACATGGCTTCGCGCCAGCTCCAGAAGTCGTCGCGGGTGCCGGGCGTGTGCTGCTCGGCTTGCCCCGCCATGCCGTATTGGAAAGCGTGGGAATGGGCATTCTGAAAGCCCGGCAGCGCCACGCCCGGCACGGCTTCTATCAGGACTTCAGCGGGGGCTTCCGGGGCCAGATAGGCGATGCGGCCCTGCGCATCGGTGCCGACGTAGGCCGGGGTGAGCCAGCCGGTTTGCAGGAGCAAGGAATCGAAGCGGTAGTGGGGCATGGGTGGGGATGGAGGTGGGAGTATCGGGGGTGCGGTGTTGGGTGTTGGGTTTTTGGTGTTCGGTTTTTGGTGTTCGGTGTTGAATCGCTGGCTGACCTATTTTTCATTCCCAACACCAAAAACCCAACACCCAACACCGAACCCCTTATCCCTTCAACAATTCCCCTAACCTGCCCAACGTTTTTTCCAGCACCGCCCGAATTTCTGCGGCCCGCGCCGGGTGATAGTCCTGCTCCGCATCGTCCATATACACGTCCTTCGCCATCTCCAATTGCAAGGCGTGTTGCCCCGCTTCGGGCCGCCCAAAATGCCGGGTGATGTAGCCGCCCTTGAACGGCATGTTGTGATTCAGCGAATACTGCCCACTACCGAGTTGTGCCAGCGCCGTGGCAATGAGCGCCGCCGAGGCCGAAGTCTGGTCGGCGCTGCCCAGAATCAAATCCGGGAACGGGCCGTCGTGGATGGCGGGCACCGAGCGCCGGATGGAGTGGCAATCCCAGAGCAGCACCCGGCCAAAACGGGCGCGGGTGTCGTCCAGCAGGGTTTGCAGGGCTTCGTGGTAGGGGTCGAAGTATTGTGCTTTGCGGCGGGCTACTTCAATCGAATCCACAATTGGCCGCTCGTCTTGGTAAATGGGTTCGCCCAAAAAGGTGGTGGCGGTGCAGAGGCCCGTCAGCACCCGGCCGTCGTGGTAGAGCGGGCTGCTGTCGGGGTTGCGGTTCAGGTCCACCACCCAGCGGCTGTAGTTGGCTTTGAGGATGGGAATGCCCAGCGCAGTGGCGAAGTCGTAGAGTTGCTGCACGAACCAGTCGGTGTCGTCGGGCGGCAGTAGGCCGGGCTTCAATTCGGCCCGCAGGGTGTCGGGAAACTCCGTGCCCGCGTGGGGCACGCTGATGACGATGGGCAGCCGTTGGGTGGCGGGTTGCGTGAGGTCGAAAAGGGACATGAGAAGCCAAGGAAACCGCCGGAGCCGGACGGCTGGGCAATGCGAAGTTAGGCGGCTTTCGGGAGCCGACGCTGGTCGCGCCCGCCGCAAAAGCCGTAATTTTGCGGTTTCCCTTTTATCCCATGCCCCGCATCCTCGCCATTGACTACGGAAACAAGCGCGTGGGGCTGGCCGTGACCGACCCGCTCGGCATCATCGCCACCCCGCTCGAAACCATCCACAGCCAGGATTTGCTGAAGTACGTGCTGGACTACCACCGGCGCGAAACCCTGTTGGCCATTGTGGTCGGAATGCCGCGCACCCTGCTCAACGAACCCACCGACGTGACCAGCGCCGTGGTGGGCCTGCTGCGCCGCCTGCGCCGCGAGTTGCCCGCCGTGCCAATCCACGAGCTGGACGAACGCTACACCTCCAAAATGGCCCACGCCGCCATGCTGGCCGGGGGCCTGGGCCAAAAAGCCCGCCGCGACAAAGCCACCGTGGACCGGGTGAGCGCCACCCTTATTTTGCAGTCGTTTTTAGATTCGCCAGCGGCGAAAAATGAGTTTTGAGGGTTGAGGGTTGAGGGTTGAAGGGTTGAGTTGGCAGCCGGCAGGCGCCAACCAAACAGCCCAACCCCAAATGCTAAAACCCCAACCAAAAACTCAAACCTCAACCTTCAAAACTCAACCCTTCCAATGATACTCCCCATCGTTGCCATCGGCGACCAAGTGCTGAAAACCAAAGCCAAAAACCTGGCCTCTGACCTATCCGCCGCCGAACTACAGTCCCTAATTGCCGATATGTACGAAACCATGTACGCCGCCCACGGCGTGGGCCTGGCCGCGCCGCAAATTGGCAAAGCCCTGCGCCTGTTCGTGATTGACACCGCCCCGATGGTGGAGTTGGACGAGGAAGACATCGCGGCCGGCGTGGTGCCCGAAGCGCCCCTGAAGCAAGCCTTCCTCAACCCCCAGATGGTGAGCGAAACCGGCCCCGAATGGGGCTTTGAAGAGGGTTGCCTGAGCATTCCCGGCATCCGCGAAATGGTGCAGCGCTGCCCCGACATTGTGCTGCGCTACGAAGACGAAAACCGCCAAACCTACGAAGTCGGTTTTTCGGGCATGACGGCCCGCGTCATTCAGCACGAATACGACCACCTCGAAGGCATCTTGTTTACGGACAAGCTCTCGGCTTTCAAAAAGCAATTGCTCAAGGGCAAGCTGGCCCGCATCACCAAGGGCGACGTGAAGCACGACTACCGGATGAAGTTTCCGCCGGCGGGGCGGCGGTAGGAAACTGACAGCAATTGTTGCAACTCGCCACAGGTTCGTTTGGCATATGACAGCAAAACTGGCATACCCGGTAGGGTATGCCAGTTTTTTTTGATTTTTCTGTCATATCTTTGCCGGGTTGCACTTACTGAATCTGCGATGAGCTTCTCGCCCAATTACCCGTTTGCACTGCCGGAACTGCCCCCGGCCCTGGATTTTGACGATGTGCGGTTCAGCCGGCTGGTAGCCAAGGCCCGCACCGAATTGGGCGAGTTAAAAGGGTATTCGGCGGCGCTACCCAACCCGATGCTGTTGCTGTCGCCCGCCATCCTGCGCGAATCCATTGCCAGCTCTGAAATTGAGAACGTTAATACCACGGTAGAGCAAGCATTGCAGCAACAGTTGTTTCCGGAAGCCGAACAGCGGCCCGCCGATAAGGAAGTGTTGCGTTATAGCCAAGCCATGCGATGGGGTTTTGCGGAACTGCCCCAGCTCTCGCTGTCGTCGCGGCTGATTGTGGGCATTCAGCAGCAGCTTTTGCCTGGTGGCTACGCGAGCTACCGCACCACGCCCAACCAAATTGTTAATTCCAGCACCAAGCAGCCCGTGTACACGCCCCCGCCCGCCCACGACATCGGCCGGCTGCTGGGCAACTGGGAAAACTTCGTGCATTACCCCAGCGAACAGATTGACCCCCTCATTGTGTGCGCCATTGCCCATTACCAGTTCGAGGCCATTCACCCGTTTGGCGACGGCAACGGGCGCACTGGGCGCATTCTAATGGTGCTCTACTTGGTATATCAGGACTTGCTGACGCTGCCCACGCTCTACCTCAGCGGCTACATCAACCGGCACCGGCCCGACTATTACCGGCTGCTGGCGCGGGTATCAACCGCTGGCGAGTGGGTGCCTTTCATCCTCTTTATCCTGGAAGGATTCTACCAACAGGCCCGCGAGACCAAGCAAATGCTGGTGGACAGCGTGGCCCTGCTCCAGCAGTTTCGGGAAACGTTGCGACAGAGTGGACGCAAAGTGCCGCAGGAGTTGATTGAAGCCGTTTTTACGCAACCCATTACCACGCCCACACAGGCCGCCCGGACGCTCGGCATCCATTACAGCACGGCCACCAAATACCTCAACCAACTGGCCGAGTTGGGAATGCTGGAAGTCAATGAGCTGGGCAAATACCGTCTTTACAGCAACCGGCAATTAGTGGAGTTGCTCAGCAAGTCCTGATAGTATTTTGCTCTTTTGTGCTCCTCGCCCCATGCCCACCCGCCGCCTGCTCCCCTTGCTGCTGCTTCTGGCCCTGCCGCTGGCTCCGGGGGCCGCGCCCTGCGCCCCTACCTGGGGCTTCTTCGGCCACCGCCTCCTCAACCGGTTGGCCGTGTACACGCTGCCGCCGCGCATGATTGGCTTTTACAAAGCCAACATTGACTACCTCACCGTGAACGCCACCCGGCCCGATTCCCGGCGCACCGTGGTGCCCGGCGAAGCCCCCAAGCACTTTCTGGACGTGGACCGCTACGGCGACAGCGCCGAATACAAAATGCCCCGCAAGTACGCCGATGCCGTGGCCCGCTACGGCGAAGACTCCTTGCTGCGCCACGGCATCGTGCCCTGGAACGTGGCGGCCATGAAAAACCAGCTCACCGCCGCCTTCCGCGACCGGGATGCCGACCGCATCCTGCGCCTCTCGGCCGATATGGGGCACTACGTGGCCGATGCCTGCGTGCCGCTGCACACCACCAAGAACTACAACGGGCAGCTCAGCGGGCAGCGCGGCATTCATGGGCTGTGGGAAAGCCGCCTGCCCGAATTGCTGGCCGCCGACTATGACCTGCTGAGCGGCTCGGCCCCCTACCTCAACGACCCCACGGCGGCCATCTGGGCAGCCGTCATCCGCTCCCACGCCGCCGTGGACTCGGTGCTGCTGTTTGAGAAACAAGCCACGGCTGGTTTCTCCGAAGACCAGAAATATGGCTATGAGCAGCGCGGCAGCACCACCGTGCGGGCCTACTCGCGGGACTTTGCCCGCGACTACCACCGGCGGCTGAACGGGCAGGTGGAGCGCCAACTGCGCTACGCCGCCCGCCTGATTGGCGCGTTTTGGTACACCTGCTGGAAGGACGGCGGCGAGCCCGACCTGAGCAAGCTGCCCCGCACCGCCTCGGCCGCCGAACAGGCCCGGCTGGAGCGCGAGGCCCAGCAGGCGGCTGCCGCGCCCATAGTGAGTGCGCCGGGCCACGACGAATAGCGGGTGACGGGGCGACTGATTCCCTATTTGACCAGACTAGCTTTTCGTACGCTGCCATTGCCCGCTTCACGCCTGAAACCTCTGGCAGGGTTTTGAGTGCGGCTGAACCCAGTTAGCTCAAAAAATCAAGAATTTGGCAAACCCAACAGTGTAGCTGCGCCGTATGTGGGCCGTTGTGCTGGCGCTGCGCGAGGACTGCAATGTCACATCTTCATGCAATTGCGGGCCGTCACTGGTCCAACTACATTCGGGGCCAGCAAACTGTCCTTTGTCAAGCAGGAGCGGTCATATGTTATCATTGCATTAACTCACAAACTTGTTTTGCATTCAACGTCACTCGAAAAAGTACAATTTTTTCGCAAATACGGCCAGTTGTTCCAAGCATTTTTCAGAAGAACAAGAAATTGTGTATTATTATTAGACACTAAAAAGCAGCCAAAAGCTAATCTTGGACTAGCAAAGTCCGATTAGCGGTGCCTATCTTTGCCCTTCTCAGGGCATTATTTTTGAACGCCACAAGCTGATAAAAATCAGTTTTACTTTTAGTCACTCTCTTAGCAAACAATACCTTATGCTACGCACACGGTTTTTTACGCCTCTAAAAACTGTGTGATTTAAGGGTGCCTGATTCCTGCCATTGTCCAAAATCGTTCATTGTTCGCTCCTTTGTTTTATCTAAATTGACGGAGTGCAATGGTTCCAGGTCAGCCCGACTTGTCGCAACATTAGCCCCCGTTCATCGGGAATTGAGGGCCATTGGGCGAAACTGCTTCCTTTAAGCCAGGAGGTGTCTGCAATTTTGTACCAGCAATAACAACACTCGGCCAACTCCCAATGGCCATTTTTCCTCTGCAATATCTACCTTTTTGCCAATTTTATGAAACATCCCTCTTCCCTTCTTGCTTCCCGGTTGGCTGCCCCGCGCCGAGAAAATAGCAGCCCCAGTTCAAGGGGCACCCTCGTTTTCCAGTTGTTGGCCACGCTGTGGTTGCTGACGGGAGTTGCTGGCTCGGCTTGGGCACAGTGCGCTACCACCAGCACCCTGAACTACCGCACCATTACCCCCGCCACCACCCGCAGGGGCACCGGCACGGTGGGCAATGCGGGGTCGGCCAACACCTTCACCGACACGCAGCTCAACACCAGCTTCACGTTCAATAACTACGTGAAGGTGGGGGCCAATGCGGGCACGGTGACCAACAACTTCACGGTGGGCACCAACGTGAACCTGGGCAGCAACCAGACGTTGCTGTGGCAGGTCAGCTACCCAAGCACCGAAACGGTGGCCAACAACCAGGCCCGCGTTACCCTCACCTTCAACCGGGCGGTGTCGAACCTGAGCCTGACGCTGGAGGACGTGGACTACGCCGGGGCCGGGGGCACCTGGCGCGACGACATCATCTTCAACGGCTATGCGGCGGTGGATGCCAACGGGGTGCCCACGGGCACCCCCATTGCGCTGACCAACGCCAACTTCACGTTTGCCGCCACCACGCCCACTGCCGCCTACCTCAGCGGCAACGAAGTGCAGGGCACGGCGGACAACGCGGCGGGCAATGCCAACGGCGACGTAACCGTAAACTTCGGGGCGCAGAATATCCGGGCCGTCACGCTCATTTATAAAAACACCACCCCCATCACCGGCACGGCTGACCGGGTGCAGATTGTCGGCTTGAAATCGGCTTCGTTTTGCGCCCAGGCCGACGTGACCACGACCCTCGCGCCGGTTACGACCCCGGTAACGGCCGGCACCACCGGGCAGTTTACGGTAACGTTTGCCAACCCCGGCGAAATTGCTTCGGGCACCAACACGGCCTACGTGCAACTGCCCGCCGGCCTCACCGGCGTGAGCGCCACCAACGGCGGCGTGTTCAACACCGCCAACAACCGGGTCGAGTACCCCACCGGCACCGCCACGGCGGCCGGCTCCACGTTCAGTTCCGTCGTCAGCTTCACAGCCCCGGCCACGGGGCCGGTGAACGCCAGCTCTTCGATTGCTTCGAGCGTGGCGCAGCAGCCCGACGTGGCCCCCAACACGGCCACGGCGGCGATTGCCGTAACGGCGGCGAGTGCCGACGTGGCGACGACGCTGACCGGACCAACCACGGCCCCGGCGGGCAGTTTCGTGACCTACACCGTGACATCGGTGAACAACGGGCCGAACACGGCCGTCAATAACGTCATGCAGGTGCAGCTGCCCACGGGCCTGACCACGGTGAGTGCGTCCGACCAAGGCGTGTACAACGCCACGACGGGCCGCGTCACTTTTCCGGGGCTTGACCTTGGCAACGGGGCCAGCGTGGCGTACATCGTGCGCTACTTCATGCCGGCCAGCGGCAGCATCAGCGGCACGGGGTTGAGCACGGCCACCACCGCCGACCCCACCGCAACCAACAACAACGGGAGCCAAGCCAACGCCAACGTGACGACCACGGCCACGCAGGTGGCCGACGTAAACGCCACCATCACCGGCCCCACAGCGGCGCTGGCGGGCAGCACGGTCACGTATTCGGCCCTCTACACCAACAACGGGCCGAGCGTGGCCACCGGCGTGGCGGCCTTCATGCAACTGCCCGCCGGCCTGAGCGGCGTGGTGGTGAGCAGCGGCAGCTACGCCAGTGGCAGCGGTTTGGTCACGTTCACGGTGCCCGGCGGCGGGGCACTGGCCAGCGGCGCTTCGATTAGCTACACGGTGCGCTACACGGCCCCGGCCAGCGGCAGCGTCACGGGCACGGTGTCGAGCACGGCCACTACGGCCAACGGCGACCCGGTGGCGGCCAACAACAACGGCACGGCCCCGGCCGCAACCGTGACCACGGCCGTGGTGACGACCGCCCCCACCCAGCAGTGCAACGCCCCCGGCCGCGACGGCGACGTGACGACGGCGGCTGGCACGATTGTCAACACCTACTACCCCGGCACGGCCAACGCGGCGGCCGGGCAGAACGTGGTTTCCATCGGCGCGGCCAGCCCGACCGGGGCCACGGCCCTGGCCGTGGGCGACCTCGTGGTGATAATGCAGATGCAAGGCGCGGCCATCACCACCACCAACGACGACACTTACGGCGACGGCTACGCGGGCGGGCGGGCTTCGGGCTACGGCAGCGCCAACCTGACGGCCGGGCAGTACGAGTACGGCGTGGTGACGGCCGTGACCGGCACCAGCGTGACGCTGGGCAGCAACCTTATTAATAGCTACCAGAACGCCGACGCGACCGTGGACGGCGCGAACAACACGACGGCCGGACAGCGCCGCTTCCAGGTGGTGCGGGTGCCGCAGTACCAGAGCCTGACCTTGGGGGCCGACCTGACCACCGTGCCGGCCTGGAACGGCCGCGCCGGCGGCGTGTTGATTCTGGACATTGCCGGGCAGCTCAACTTCGGCACCAACCGCACGATTGACGTGAGCGGGCGGGGCTTCCGGGGCGGGGCAGGCCGGCAGCTGACCGGGCAGGCTGGTTTCAGCCTGAACGACGTGCGGACCACCGCCGCCGCCACCACCAACGCGGGCAAGGGCGAAGGCATTGCCGGCACCCCGCGCTACGTGAACAACAGCGGCGCGTTGCTCGACACGCGCGGCACGTTGCTGCCCGCCACTTATAACGACGGCTACCCCTTCGGCGACAACGGCAAGGGTGCCCCCGGCAACGCGGGCGGCGGCGGCACCGACAGCAACCCCAACGCCAACGACGAGAACACCGGCGGCGGCGGCGGCTCCAACGCGGGCTTCGGCGGCTACGGCGGCAACGGCTGGCGCTCGAACCTGCCCGGTGGCGGCGACGGCGGCTCGCCGTTTTCGCAGGCCGCCCCCAGCCGCCTGATTATGGGCGGCGGCGGCGGGGCCGGCACCACCAACAACGGCACCGGCACCCCCACGGTGGGCTTTGCCAGCAGCGGCGAAGCCGGCGGTGGCCTGGTCCTGATTCAGGCCAGCACGGTGGCTGGCACGGGTACCATCAATGCCAATGGTAGCAGCGTAACGTACGTGCCGGACAACGACGGCAGCGGCGGCGGCGGGGCCGGCGGCAGCGTGCTGCTGCTGGCCAACAACAGCCTGGCCAACGTGACGGTGCTGACCAAAGGCGGCACCGGCGGCACCAACACGGGCGGCGGCGCGGCCCACGGCCCCGGCGGCGGCGGCTCGGGCGGCATTATCCTGACTTCTTCGGCTATCAACGCGGCTTCGTCGTTTGCGGCCGGCACCCCCGGTGTGACGCTGGGCAACATCAACTACGGCGCGACGGCCGGCAGCACTGGCACTCCGCCCACCCGCAACAACGTGGCCCTGACGGAAACGCCGCTACTGGAAGCCGCTGCCAACTGCGTGGCCGACATCACGACGACGCTGAGCGGCCCGACGACCATTGCGGCCGGTGTGCCCACGGCCCCCTTCACCGTCACGTTCACCAACAACGGCCTGGGCATCGGCCTCAACATCACCCGCACCGTGACGCTGCCCACCGGCGCGTCGCTGACGGCGGCCCAGCAAACGAGCATCACCACGGCCTACCCCGGCGCGACGTTTAGCACGACCGGCACCGGGGCCACGGCCGTAACGACGATTAACTTCGGCACCCTGGCCAGCGTGGCCGCCAATGCCACGTCGTCGTTCACGTTCAGCTTCACGGCCCCGGCGGCTACCGGTGCAGCCTCGATAACAAGCAACACCACCGGCTCGACCAATCAGGGTAGCGACGTGGCTCCGAACTTTGCCACGCTCAACCTGAGTGTGGTGCCACCCCTGAGCGGCTTCGTCTATGAAGACCCCAACTACGGCGGCGGCCTGGGCCGCGCCCGCGCCACGGCTGGCACCGTGGCCCGTCCGGGGGCGATTGTGGAACTCTACAACAGCGCCACCGGCGCGTTTGTGACCCGTACCGTCACCGATGCCAACGGCCAGTACTTCCTGCCCGGCGCGGCCAGCACCGCCTACACGGTGCGGGTCGTGAACTCGTCGGTGACCTCGAGCCGCCCCGGCGCGACCTTCACTGGCGACGCCACCAACGGCTACGTGAGTACCCAATTGGGCGTGCAGACCTACAACGGCAGCACCGACCGGGTGGGCGGCGAATACCCCGGCCGGACCGACGCGGCGGCCAACACGGCGGGTGCCAACCTCAACCCCCTGACCGGCGGCAGCCTGGCGGCCGAAAGCATTGCGGCTATTACGACCAACGCCACCGGCACCACGACCGGCCCGGACTTCGGCTTCAACTTTGACGTGGTGGCGAACACCAACGCCAGCGGGCAAGGCTCGGTGGCGCAGTTTGTGGCCAACGCCAGCGCCCTGGGCGGCGAAGCCACCCTGGCGCAGGCTGGCAGCCGTGTGAACGCGGCCGGCACTACGGTGGCCCTGCCCGCCGGCAAGGAGAGCAGCATTTTCATGATTTCGGACGGGGCGGCCCACGCGGGCCTGCGGGCGTTCGATGCCACCACCAACCCCGGCCTGGCTTCGCAGCTCACGGGCGGCGTGGCCGTGATTACGACCGCCGCCACGCTGACCATTAGCGGCGCAAACGCCGCCAACACGGTGCTGGACGGCACGACCCAAACGGCTAACGTGGGCGACACCAACGCCGGCACGGCCACCAACGCCACGGCTACCACGGTGGGCGTGGACGGCGTGGCGCTGCCGGGGGTGCAGCGGCCGGAAGTGGAAATCAGCTTCACCAACCTGGCCACTGGCCTGGACGTGGAAGCCGCCAGCGCCACGGTGCGCGGGCTGGCGCTGCACGGCAGCACCGGGGCCACCAGCGCCACGGTGCTGGTCGGGGCTTCGGCTTCGGCCACCGGCTACTTGTTCGAGAACCTGGTAGTGGGGGCCACGGCCGCCGGCGGGCGGCCGACCGCCAACACCAGCGACGGCTACGGGCTGGACCTGCGGGGCAACTCGGGCGTGGGCACGGTGCAGAACGCGCTGCTGGCCTACACTGGCACCAGCGGCCTGAACGTAAACAACGGCACCGGCACGGCGGGCACCAACCAGTTTTTGAGCAACTTCTTCGTCAAGAACGGCTTTACGCAGGCTGGCGGCGACGGCATTTCGTTCGGGGACGGCGGCGGCTCCGGCGCGGCCAACATCGTGGGCAACCTGTTCACGAACCAAAACTCGAGCGCCATCCAGTTTGAGATTGGCTCGACGGCGGCCACCACCGTGACCAACAACAGCATTCTGAACGCGGGCGTGGTGGGCGAGGCCGGGGCCACGGTGGCCAGCCTGGAAGGCGGCGGCATCGTGTACCTGTCGCGCAACGGCACCCAGCGCGGGGCGCAGGCCGATGTCATCAGCCGCAACGTCATCAGCAACTCGCAGGGCGCGGGCATTGTGGTGGGCTACGGCCAGCAGAACGTGACCATCAGCCAGAACAACACCAACGGCAACGGCGGGCTGGGCATTGACCACATCAACAACGCCAACTACTACGTGGGCGGGCCGGGGGCCGGCGCGGCCGACTACGGCAACGGCGACGGCGTGACGGTGAACGACGGCAACAACCCCGCCACGGCGGCCAACACGCTGCCCAACCGGGGCGTGGACTTCCCGGTCTTCACCTCGGCCACCGTCGTGAACGGCAACCTCGTGATTAAGGGCTTCGCGCGGCCGGGGGCCGTGGTGGAGCTGTTCATCCGCGACACCGATGCCAGCAACTTTGGCGAAGGCCAAACCTACCTGACCACCCGCACCGAGGGCCTGGCCGCCGACGATGCCGACACCGGCACCGGCAGCTACGCACCCAACGTGAACGGCCTGAACCAGGGCACCGATGCCGGGGCCAGCCGCTTCACCTTCACCATTCCCTACTCGACGCTGACGGCGGCCCAGCAAACGGCGCTGCTCGCCAACGGCCTGACGGGCACGACCACGCTCAACAGCAGCACCTCGGAGTTCTCGGGCAAAGTGCCGGTGAACCTGGCCCCGGTGCCCAACACGCTCAGCAACGCCGGCATTCCGAACACCAACGGCGCGACGGTGCTCAACCCCAACCTGAGCGGCACGGCCAACGGCACCGCCAACGGGGCGGCCAACACCATCAGCTACTTCACCCTGACGAGTGTGCCGGCCACCGGCACCCTGACCTACAACGGCACGGTGCTGACGGCCACGAATATTGCCGCCACGCAAATCACGCCAGCCCTGCTCGGCACCCTGACCTACACCCCGGTGAGCGGCTCGACGGTGGGTTCGGTGAGCTTCCAGTACACGGCCACCGATGCCAACGGCATCACGAGCACGACCAACAACAACGGCGGCACCGTGGCGGCTGGCCCGGCGACCTATACCATTCCGGTAAGCTTAGTGGCCGATGTGGCCACCACGATTTCGGCCTCGCCCAGCCCGGTGAACGCTGGCGGCAGCCTGAGCATTCCGGTGACCTTTACCAACAACGGCCCCAGCACGGCGGCCACGGTGACGCGCCAAGTGCAACTGCAAGCGGGCCTGGGAGCAGCCAACGTAACGGCCACCAACGGCGGCACCTACGACAACACCACCGGCCTCGTGAGCTACCCCAGCACGGCCACGCTGGCTAACGGGGCCAACCTGAACTCGACCATTACCATCGCAGCAGTGCCCGCTGGCTTTGCTACGATTACGGCGACCAGCACGACCAGCACGACGACCGGCGAAAACGGCATCACGGCCAACAACACGGCCACCCTGACCCCGGTCACGGTGACTCCGGTGGCCGACGTGGCAACGACCATTACGCCTTCGCCCAGCCCGGTGAATGCCGGGGCGGCCTTGAGCTTTGCCATCACCTTCACCAACAACGGCCCCAGCACGGCGGCGGGCTACACGCGCAGCATCACGCTGCCAGCGGGCTTGGGCGCGGGCGTGACCATCACGGGCGGTACGTATAACAACGCCACCGGGGCCGTAACCTTCACCACGCCGCCGACCACCCTGGCCAGCGGAGCCAACGCCAACGTGACGGTGACGATTCCAAGCGTACCGGCGGGCTTCGCCAGCATCACGGCCAGCAGCAACACCGGCACCAGCACCGGCCAGAACGGCGCGACCGCCAACGACAACGCCAGTAGCACCGTCACGGTGACTCCGATTGCGGATGTGGCGACGACAATTTCGGCCTCGCCCAGCCCGGTGAACGCTGGCGGGACGCTGACCATCCCGGTGACCTTTACCAACAACGGCCCCAGCACGGCAGCCACAGTGACGCGGCAGGTGCAACTGCAAGCTGGCTTAGGCGCGGCCAACGTGACGGCCACCAACGGCGGCACTTACGACAACGCTACCGGGATTGTCAGTTACCCCAGCACGGCTACGCTGGCCAACGGGGCCAACCTGAACTCGACCATCACCATCACCAGTGTGCCAGCGGGCTTTGCGACCATTACGGCCGTCAGCACGACCAGCACCACGACGGGCGAAAACGGCATCACGGCCAACAACACGGCCACCCTGACCCCGGTCACGGTAACGCCGGTGGCCGACGTACTGACTTCGCTGACGGGGCCAGCCACCATTCTGCAAGGCGTGGCGACGGGCAACTACACGGCGGTGTTCACCAACAACGGCCCCAGCACGGCGGCCTCGGTGACGCGCACCGTGACGCTGCCCATCGGCGCGTCGCTGACGGCGGCCCAGCAAACGACCATCACCACGGCTTACCCCGGCACGACGTTCAGCACGACGGGCAGCGGGGCCACGGCCGTGACGACGATTAACTTCGGCACCCTGACCACCCAGGCCAGCGGCGGCACGGCCTCGTACACGTTTGCGTTCACGGCCCCGGCCGCGACGGGCGCGGTAACGGCCACGAGCAACACCAGCACCACCACGGGCCAGAACGGGGCCACGGCCAACGACGTTTCGACCCTGAACATTACGGTGGCTCCCATTGCCGACGTAACCGCGACCATTACCGGCCCGGCCGGCCCGCTGACTGGCAACGTGGCCACGGCCAACAACGCCTACTCGGTGAGCTTCGGCAACACCGGCCCCAGCACGGCGGCTGGCGTGACGCGCATCGTGACGCTGCCGATGGGCGCGACCCTGAACGCCGCCCAAGTAGCGGCGCTGGTGGGCGGCGCGGTTTACACCGCCCCGACCGGCCCCACGACTTCGGGTACAATTAACTTCACCAACGCTACTGGCGGCGGAGCTACCCAAACCAGCGGCACAACCCTGACCTACGCCTTCGGGCTGGTGCCCTACAATGGCAACGGCACGGCTGGCAACGCGGTGACCCCGGCGGTGACGACGGCAACCATCACGACGACGACCAGCCAAAATGGTGCGACCGCCAACGACACCCAAAGCACCAGCGCCCCGGTGAAATTCTCGCCGGTGCCAGCTTACGTGACGGCCGCGGCCATCCCCAGCACCAACGGCCAAACGGCCATTGCGGCGCTGACGGCGGCCGACCAGGACGGTACCATTGCCAGCTTCACGATTCAGACGATTCCGCCCGGCACCCAGGGGACGCTGTACTACTTCAACGGCCTAGTGTACCTGCCTGTCACGGGCACCATCACCCTGACCCCGAGCCAGGCCACGACGCTGAAGTTTGACCCGACCGGGGCCTTTGCCGGCAACGTGACCTTCACCTACACGGCCACCGATAACGACGGCAACCTCAGCACCACCTACAACAACGGCGGTGCGCTTGGGCAAGGCCCGGCGGTGTACACCATCCCGGTGACGGCCAACGGCATCTCGGCCAACAACGACTCGAACGTGGTGCCGCTGAACACGCCCACGGTGGGCAACGTGCTGCTGAACGACAACAACCCCAGCGGCACCGGCGCAAGCGTGACCACCAACGGCGTAGTGGTGACGACTAATGGCACCTTCAACTACGTGAACGGCAGCCTGACCACGACCCACGGCACGGTGACGATTGCCGCCGATGGCTCGTACACCTACACCCCGAACAACAATTACCTGGGCCTCGACCAGTTCGACTACCAGGTGTGCACGACTTCGGCCACGCCAAATACCTGCGCCACGGCCACGGTCTTTATCCGGGTGTACGACCCCGGTACGGCTTGTTCGTCCGGCACCGGTCCAAACCTGCTGGCGAACCCCAGCTTCAACAGCGGCAACACGGGCTTCGTAACGGACTACTTGTATGTGTCGCCAGCAGCTAATGCGGCCAGCGGCGGGGGCAACACTGGCTTGGTACCGGAAAATACCTACGCCGTGACCAACGACGCGCACCCCTACCACCCGGCGTTCTTCGCGGTGGGCCGCAACAACGCCACCAACCCGGCTGACCAGTTCATGGCCATCAACGGCTCGGCCAACGTGCAGCGCATTTACGCGCAGACCGTGACGGTGCAGCCGAACCGCTATTATACCTTCTCGGCGTACTTCAACAACCTGATTCCGCCAGGCACCGGGTTAACCGTGCCGGAGCTGGGCTTTGTGATTAACGGCGAAAGCACGTCGGGCACTCGCATCGTCAGCGAGTCGCCGGACCGTTGGGTGCAGGCTTCGGACATCTGGTATTCGGGCAGCAACACCACGGCCACGTTTGAAATCCGCAACCGCTCGACCGCTGCCGGTGGCAACGACTTCGGCATTGACGATGTGTACTTCGGCACCTGTAACCTGCCGCCGGTGGCCAACGCCGACATTCGGACCACGCCGCTGAACACCAACATTACCTTCAGCGCCACGGCCAACGATACTGATTCGGACGGCTCGGTGGTGCCCAGCACCTTCTTGTTCTCCAACGGCCTGACCAGCATCACGGTCGCCGGGCAGGGCACGTTCACGGTGGACGGCAGCGGCAACGTCACCTTCGCCCCCGTGACCGGCTTCACGGGCACGAGCAGCGTGACCTACACCGTGAAGGACGACAACAACGCCAGCTCCAACCCCGGCACCATTTCGGTGACGGTGGGTCCGGTGCCGTTGGATTTGACCACGACCATCGCGGCCGCCACCAACCCGGTGAACGCCGGAGCCACCGAAACGCTGACCGTGACGGCCATCAACAACGGCGTGGGCACTGCTACCAACGTAATCCAGACCGTGCAACTGCCGGCTGGCCTGACAGGCGTAACCTTCGGCACGCCGACGGTGGGCACGGGCGCGACGCTGGCGGCTGGTTCGCCCAGCTACAACAGCGCCACCGGCTTGGTGACGTTCCCGACCATTGCCTCGCAGGCAACCGGCGCAACCGGCAACGTGGTGTACACGGTAAGCTTCAACGCCCCGAGTGCCGGACCGTTTACGGCCACCGCGCAGGTGGGCAGCACGAGCAATGTGGACACGAACCCGGCCAACAACACGGCCAGCGTGATTATCAACGTGAACCCGCAGTTTGACCTCGTGACGACCATCAGCGGCCCGACTTCGGCCGTGCAGGGCGACCAGATTACCTATACCGTGACTTCGGCTAACAACGGCCCGAGCATTGCCCCGAACGCCGTGCAGACCGTGACCGGTCTGCCCATCGGCCTGACCCAGGTGTTTGTGAGCAACGGCGGTACGTACAACAGCGCCACCGGCACGGTGACCTTCCCAACGGTGGCCTCGTTCCCGAATGGCCTGACCCAGAGCAACACCATCAGCTTCACGGCTCCGGCCAGCGGCACGGTGATTACGCCAGTGGCTGTGCTGACCCCGAACACCACCGGGGCCGGTGAAACCGTCATCGCCAACAACACGGCGGGCCTGAACGGCGTGACGGGTGGCACCACCACGACGACCGCCCCAACGGCCGCCTCGGCCAACGTGCAGGTGCAGACGCTGACCACTTCGGTTAGCAGCGTAGCCGCTGGCTCGCCGGTGACGGTGAATGTGACCTTCGGCAACGCCGGTCCCAATGCCGCCGCCGGCGTGGTGTACCAGTTGAGCCTGCCCCCCGGCACGGTTATCACCAGCACCCTGCCCACGGGCGCTAGCTACAACTCGGCTACGGGTATTGTGACCCTCAACAGCCCCGTGACGCTGGCGGCAGCGGGCACCCAGAGCTACGCCCTCACCTTCACGGCTCCGACCACGGGTCCGGTGCTGGTGGCGGCCAGCGTGAGCAGCACCACCAGCGACCCCGTGCCAGCCGACAACTTCGCCAGCACGAAAGTGAACATCCTGCCCTCGGTGGCCGATGTGGCCACGACCATCAACGGCCCGGCCACGGTGCTGGCGGGCCAGACGGCCAGCTACGCCGTGACGACCACCAACAACGGGCCTTCTCCCGCCCTGAACGTGGTGCAAACCGTGGAACTGCCCGCTGGCCTGTCGGCCACGACGCTGCAATTCAACGGCGCTACTGGTGTTCTGAGCGGCGGCATCGTGACCTTCACGGGTGGCGCTACCTACAACGTGGCTTCGGGCTTGCTGACGCTGCCGACCATTGCCACGGCCGCTTCGGGCAGCACCACTACGAACACCGTCAGCTTCGTGGCTCCGGCCGGGGCCGCTTCTTACACGGCTACGGCCGCTGTGAGCAGCACCACCCCGGACGGCAACGCCGCCAACAACGTGGCCGCCGTGACGACAACCGTGACTCCTTCGGTGGACGTGCGGACGCTGATAAGCGGCCCGACCTCGGTGCCGGTATTCAGCCCGATGACGTACTCGGTGACGACCATCAACGACGGCCCAAGCGTGGCCCCGACGGTGGTACCGACCTTGCAGTTGCCCGCCAACCTAACCAACGTGGTGCTGCCGACCGGCGCGAGCTACAACAGCACGACCGGCCTCGTGACCTTCGCCACCATCACCAACCTGGTGAGCGGCGGGGCCGTGACGAACAGCATCTCTTTCACCATGCCCGACGTGGCGCAGGTGACGGGCGTGGCGGTGTCCACGGTATCGGGGGTGACGGACCGCAACGCGGCCAACAACAACGCCAGCATCACGACGACCTCGGCTACGCCTACCGACCTGGTGGCTGACCTGAGCGCCACGGTGACGGCCTCGGCCGCCACGGTGAACGCCGGAGCTGCTGTGACCTTCACGGCGACCTACAACAACGGCCCGGTGGCCACCTCGGACGCGGCCAGCACGGTGCGGCCCCTTCTGGCCCTGCCAGCCGGGTTGAACGTGGCCACCATTCAGGTGGGCGGGGCCAATGGCACCTACAACGCTGGTACGGGCCTCGTGACGTTCCCCGGTGGTGCCACCTACAACTTCAACACGGGCATCGTGACCTTCCCGGTGACGACGAGCTTCCCGAACAGCAGCACGACCGGCTATGCGCCGCTGGTGTACACGGTGACGGTGACGGCCCCGGGCACCAGCCCGCTGACGGCCACGGCCAGCATCAGCTCGGCCACCAGCGACCCGGCCCCGGCCAACAACCAACAGACGATTAACGTAACCATCACGCCGCAGGCGGATTTGGTGACCAGCATCAGCGGCCCCGCTACGGTGGCGGCGGCGGGCGGCGCGGTGTCCTACGCCGTGACGACGACCAACAACGGTGCTTCGCCGGCCGTGAACGCCACCACGATTGTGGTGCTGCCCATTGCCAGCGGCGCGACCTACACCGTGAACGGCGGCGCGGCCCAGACCTACAACGGCACCGGCGTGACGCTGCCCGTGGTGGCCCTGATGCAGTCCGGCGCGAATGGCGCGGTGACGAACACCATCAGCTTCACTTCGCCGAGCGGCACGCCGGGTAGCACCTTCGCGGTGACGATTCCGGCGGGCAACGTGACCACGACGACGGCCGAAACCAGCACCGCCAACAACGGCTCTAGCATCACGACGACGCGCTTCAACCAGCCGCCGGTGGCGCAGGATGTGGTGAACAGCCTGCAAACGCCGGAAGGCAACACGGGCGGCTCGCTGCTGATTTCGCCCTTGAAGGCGACCGATGCCGATGGCACCGTGGCCACCTACCAGCTGACGAGCATTCCGCCCGCTACGCAGGGGGTGCTGTACTATAACAACAACGTGGACGGCACCAGTGGCACCTACGTGGCGCTGCCCGTGGGCCAGAACCTGACCCAGGCCCAGGCCAACACCCTGAAGTTTGACCCGGCCACGACCTACGCGGGCAACGTGACCTTCACCTACACCGCCACCGACAACCTCGGTGCGGTGAGCAACGTGGCCCAATACACCATTCCGGTGAGCATTGACATCCCGAGTGTGTACACGAACACGCCGGTGAAGGGCGGCGCAGGCAACCCCTACGCCACCAACGACCCCATCAGCAACGTGTTTGACCCGAACGGCGGCACCGCTAACGGCACGACCATCACCGACACCGGCACCCGCGTCGTGACCCTGACCCCGACTTCGGGCGCAGGTTCGGCCCCAGCCCTGACGGCGACGACGGTGGGCGGTATCAACTACCCGGCCAACCCGACCAACGTGCTGCCCGCTGGCGTGATGCTGAACCCGGTGACGGGCCAGCTCTACGTGAGCAACCCGGCGCTGCTCGTGCCCGGCCCCTACCAGGTGAACATCACCACGGTGGACGTGTACGGCGGGGTGACTACCCAGCCGGTGCGCTTCATCATCGGCGGTGCGCCGGTGGCCGTGAACGACAACGTGACGACCCCGCTCAACACGCCCATCAACATCTCGGTGCTGACCAACGACACGCCTTCGGGTGCTTCAACCGACCCGAACGCCATCAACGTGGCCACGGTGGACCTGGACCCCAACACCCCCGGCATCCAGCAGGGCACGGCCGGTTCGCCCATTGCGGTGGCCAACGGCACGGCGTATGTGAATGCTTTGGGCGTGGTGACGTTCACTCCGGCCACGGGTTTCACGGGCACCACTTCGTTCCCGTACACGGTGAGCAACAACGCCGGTCAGGCTTCCAACCAAGCCACGGTGACGGTGATTGTGACGACTCCGAACCCGGACGAGCAGGTGCTGCTGAGTGTGAACAACAACCCCAGCATTGCCGGCCAGCCGGTGGTGGTGACAGTGACCGCCCAGAACAACGGCGTGGGCACGACGACCAACGTGGTACCGAGCGCCCAAATCCCCAGCAACCTGCCCACCAGCGGTGCCAACGCGGTGCTGGTGAACGGCGCTACGCCGACCTCGGTGAACGGTGCGACGGGCGTGGCTACTTATGCCGGTGGTGCCACCTACAACCCGAACACGGGCCTGGTGACGTTCCCGACCATTGCTTCGCAAGCCAGCGGTGTGGCTAACAACGTGGCGAACACTGTGACCTTCACCACGCCCGGCAACGGCCCGGTGCTGCTGACGGCCAACGTGAACAACGGCCTGGCTGACCCCGTGCCGGCCAACAACAACGCCAGCCTGACCCTGAACGTGACCCCGCGCACCGACCTGGCCACGACCGTGACCGGTCCGGCGACGGTGGTGGCCGGCAACCAGGCCAGCTACACCGTGACCACCGCCAACAACGGCCCCAGCGCCGCCACCGGCGTGGTGCAGACGGTGCAACTGCCCACGGGCCTGATTAACGTGTACGTCAGCAACGGCGGCACCTACAACTCGGGCACCGGCATAGTGACCTTCCCGGCCGTGAACCTGGCCAACGGGCAGACGGTGGCCAACACCATCAGCCTGACCAGCCCGACCAGCAACTACAGCCTGACGGCCACCGTGCCGACCACCAACGACCCCACCACAGCCAACAACACCAGCGTGGTGAACACGACGGTGACGACGGCCACGGCCACGCTGGCCAACGTGAGCACGACGCTGACGGCCACGGCCGAAACGACCCCCGGCGGCACCATCAGCTACGCCGTGACGGTGCGGAACGACGGGCCAAGCCCGGCCGTGAACGTGCGCGAAACCCTGCAACTGCCCACCGGCCTGACCGGTGTGGTGGTGAGCAACGGCGGCAGCTACAACAGCGCCACCGGCCTTGTGACCTGGCCGACCATCGCCTCGCTGGCCTCGGCCGGTTCGCAGAGCTACACTGTGACGGTGCCCTCGGCCCCGGCCTTCGGTCCGGTGACGGCCACGGCCACCGCCAGCTCGGACACCAGCGACCCGGCCCCGGCCGACAACGTGGCCTCGGCGCAGACCACGATTCGCGGCAACACCGACGTGGCCACGACCATCAGCGGCCCGGCTTCGGCCACCGCTGGCCAGCCGATGACCTTCGTGGTGACGAGCAGCAACGTGAGCAACGTGCCCGCCCTGGGTGTGCAGCCCACGGCAACGATTCTGCCCGGCCTGGCCATCAGCGGCGCTACGGCTCCGGTAGTGAACGGGGCGGCTCCGACCGGCACGAGCGGCGGCAACGCTACCTATGCTGGTGGTGCCACCTACAACCCGACCACGGGCGTGGTGACCTTCCCGGCCGCTGGCACCCTGGCTCCCGGCATCAGCGTGAACAACACGGTGGCCTACAACGCCCCCGGCGCTGGTCCGGTGAACACGCTGGCCTCAACTTCTACGACGAGCACCGATGGGGTGCCGAGCAACAACTCGGATGCCATCCGCACGACCATCACGCCCGCCGCCGATGTGGTGGTGACGCTGGCTGGTCCGGCCGGTACGGCCACGGTGGGCCAGCCCATCACCTACACCGTGACGACGACCAACAACGGCCCCTCGGCCGCTACGGGCGAAGTGACGACGGTGCAACTGCCCACGGGCCTGACCATCGCCACCACCGGCACCAGCCTGCTGGTGAACGGGGCCAACCCGACCAGCGTGAGCGGCACCACCGCCACCTACGCCAACGGCGTGACCTATAACTCGGCCACGGGCATCCTGACCCAGCCGACCATCACGACCCTGAACGTGGGCAGCCTGAACGCAGTGAGCAACACCATTACGTTCCTGGCCCCGGCTACCAGCCAGGTGGCCCTCACGGCCAACGCCAACACGACCACCACCGACCCGAACCTGGCCAACAACACGGCCAGCGTGACCACGCCCATTGCCCCGGCCACCGGCGCAGCGGCCGATGTGGCCGTGACCATCGTGCCCAGCACGACCACGACCACCCCCGGCACGATAGTGACCTACACCGTGACGACCACCAACAACGGCCCGAACACGGCTAATTCGGTGGCTCAGCAAGTGAACCTGCCCGCCGGGCTGCCCATCGCCACGTCGGGCACCAGCGTGCAGATTGGCGGCGCGAACCCGACCAGCGTGAGCGGCACGACTGCCACCTTCGCCAACGGTGCCACCTACAACGCGGCCACCGGCCTGCTGACCCTGCCCACGCTACCGACGCTGGCCAACGCCGCCACCCAGCAGTACCTGGTGCAGGTGCCCGCCCCGGCCGTTGGTCCGCTGCTGGCTTCGGCCACCGTGACGACCACCAGCCAGGACAACGTGCCCGCCAACAACACGGCCCAGGCCACGAGCGTGACCATCACGCCCACGGCGGATGTGGTGACGACCCTGACCGGCCCGGCCACGGCCCCGAACGGCACGGCTGTGACCTACACCGTGACGACGACCGACAACGGCCCCTCGCCAGCCAGCACGGTGCAGCCTTCGGCGGGTATTCCGACCGGCCTGCCCATCACGGGGGCCAACGCGGTGCTGGTGAACGGCCAGTTGCCGAGCAGCACCAGCGGCGTGGTTGCCACCTACCCGGATGGCTCCACTTACAACCAGACGACGGGCGCGGTGACGTTCCCGGCCATCGGCACCTTGCAGCCGGGCCAGCCGGTGGGCAACACCGTGACCTTCGTGACCCCGACCACGGGCTACACCATCACGGCCACGAGCAGCACCACCACCAGCGACCCGAACGCAGCCAACAACACGGCCACGCCGATTACGCGCACCATCGCCAACCAGCCCCCAGTGGCCGACAACGTGGTGAACAGCATCACGGCCCCGGATGGCGACACCGGCGGGCAGCAGCTGATTTCGCCGCTGGCCGCTACCGATGCCGATGGCACGATTGCTTCGTACCAACTGACGAGCATTCCGGCCACCACGCAAGGGGTGCTGTACTACAACAACGGCGGCACTTACACGGCCATCACGGCCGCCAACTTCGCCACGTTGGTTCTGACCCCGACCCAGGCCGCAACGCTCAAGTTTGACCCGGCCACCGGGTTCTCGGGCAACGCCTTCTTCAGCTACACCGCCACCGACAACCTCGGCGCGGTGAGCCAGCCGGCCCTGTACACCATTCCGGTGGCCAGCGACATCCCGGCCCTGTACACGGTGGCTCCGCCCAAAGGCGGCACGGCCAACCCCTACATGAACGGCAACGTGCTGGCCACGGTGTTTGATGTGAACGGCGGCACCTACGACGCAGCTGGCAACCCGACCTTCAACGGCCTGGTGAGTGCTGTGCTGAACAGCGGCCCGCTGCCGGCCGGTACGGCCCTGGACCCCATCACGGGTCAGATTGTGGTGACCAACACTTCGCTGCTCGTCCCCGGCTCGTACCCGCTGACCATCACGACCACCGACATCTACGGCGGCGTGACGGTGCACAACATCGTCCTCGTCATCGGCGGCTCGCCGGTGGCCGTGGATGACTTCGCCACGACCAACGTGAACACGGCCATCACCTTCGCGGTGGCGGGCAACGACCTGGCCAACGGCGGTGCGGCCATCGCGCCGGGCACCATTGACTTGGACCCGAACACGGCGGGCATTCAGGCGAGCATCACCACGGCCCAGGGCACGTTCACCACGGTGGGCGCTCCGGTTGGCTCCGTGACGTTCACGCCGACCAGCGCCACCTTCACCGGCACGGCGACTACGCCCTACACCATCAACAACACGGCCTCGCCCGCCGCTACCTCCAACCAAGCCAACTTGGTGGTGACGGTACGCGCCCCGCTGCCGGTTGATTTGAGCACGACCATCACGTCCAACGGTCCGGTGAACGCCGGTGCCCCGGTGACCGTGACCGTGACGGGCACGAACAACTCGGCGGCGGCCTCGCCCAACACGGTAGCCACGGTGCAACTGCCCGCTGGCTTGACTACGACGGGCTTCACGGTGGCCGGCCAGCCGGGCACCGTGAGCGGCACGACCATCACATTCACTGGGGTGGGCACTTATAACGTGACGACCGGCTTACTGACCCTCAACCCGGTTACGCTGCCGGCCAACACGACCGCCACGGTGGCCATTGTGTTCCCGGCCCCGGCTACTTCGTTCACAGCCACCTCGACCATCGGCAACGGCACCCTCGACCCCACCCCGGCCAACAACACGGCCAGTGTGCCGGTGGTCGTGACCCCGCAGTTTGACTTGGCGACGACCATCACCGGCCCGGCTTCGGTGGTGACTGGCGGCTTGGCCACCTTCACCATCACGAGCAGCAACAACGGCCCCAGCGCCGTGCCCAACGCCGTGCAAACGGTGCAACTGGCCACTGGCCTGACCGGCGTGTACGTGACCAACGGCGGCTACTACAACGCCACCGCTGGCACCCAGACGCTGTACTACGTGAACGGCGGCTTCACCACCACCAACCCCGGCGGTGGCGCTACGGCCTACACCCTGGCCGCTGGCGGCGTGATTTTCCCGCCCCAGACCTTGAGCAGCGGCCAGACCGTGACGAACACCATCAGCTTCGCCGTGACGAGCGCCTTCACGCCGGTGGCCACCATTGCCCCGAACACGACGGGCGCTGGCGACACCAACACGGCCAACAACACGGCCTACCTGAACGGTGCCGCTACGGCCACCGCCGTAACCGTCAAGCCCGCGACGGCTGACCAGGCCAACCTGTACGTGACCGTGACCGGCCCCGCAACGGTGAACCCCGGTGCCACGGCTACCTACACCGTGACGCAGGGCAACAACGGCCCGAAACCGGCCGTCAATGCCGTGTTCACGGTGAGCATCCCAGCCGGGCAGACGGTGGCTTCGCTGACCATTGCCGGTCAGTCGGGCACCCTGAGCGGCACGACCATCACCTTCCCCAACGGGGCTACTTACAGCACCACGACCGGCATTGTGACGTTCCCGACCCTGGCCACCCAGGCCAGCGCCGCTACGCCGCAGAGCTTCACCATCGCCCTGACCGCGCCCGCCACGGGCACCTTCGGCGTGACGGCGAACGTGACCTCGGACACCACCGACCCGGTGGCCGCCAACAACGTGGCCACGGTGATGACCAACATCAACCCTGCGGCTGACCTGGCCCTGACCATCACCGGCCCGACTGCGGCTGCCGCCGGCCAGGTGCTGACTTACACCGTGACGACGACCAACAACTCCGGCGTGCCGGCCGCCAACGTGGCCCAGAGCGTGACGCTGCCCGCCGGGCTGCTCGCGACCAATCTGCAAGTGGGCGGCCAGTTGGGCACCTTGAGCGGTACGACCATCACGTTCCCGAACGGGGCGACGTACAACACCCTGACCGGGGTGCTGACGCTGGCCCCCGTGGGCAGCCTGGCCGGCAACACCAGCCAAAGCACGAGCATCAGCTTCACGGCCCCCGGCAACGCGACCAGCCTGACCCTGAACGGCACCGTGACCAGCACCACACCGGACGGCAACCTGACCAACAACAGCGCCACGGCCACGACGACCCTCTCCAACACTGCCGATGTGGTGGTAGCCGTGAGCGGCCCGGCCACGGCCACGGTGGGCAACCCCGTGACTTACACCGTGACGACGACCAACAACGGCCCCAGCGTGGCGGGCAGCGAAACGACCACCGTGCAACTGCCCACCGGCCTGACCGGCGTGGTGGTGCGCGACAACAGCGGGGCCATCCTCGTGGGGGCTTACAATGCCACCACCGGCATCGTGACCTTCCCAGCCGTGACCAACCTGCTGCCCGGCCGCCCCAATGCCCAGACCGGCACCATCACCTTCAACGCCCCGGACACGAACCGGCTTGACGTGACAGCCATTGCCAGCGTACCGGCCGCCAACAACGACCCGAACCTGGACAACAACAGCGCCACGACCGTGACGACCGTGACCCCGCCCAACCCCACTGCCGCCGATGTGGCCGTGACGCTGGTGCCGAACGTGACGACCCAGACCCCCGGCCAGCCGGTGGTGTACACCCTGACCACGCAAAACAACACCGCCGCCAACCCCGCCACCAACGTGGCGCAAACGGTGACGTTACCTGCGGGCCTGACCACGGCCACCCTCACGCTGAATGGCCAGACCGGCAGCAGCCAGACGGGCAACATCATCACCTTCGTGGGTGGCCCCAACAACGGCGCGACCTACAACGTGACGACGGGGGTGCTGACCCTGCCGGTCATTGCCTCGCTCGTGAACGGTACGCCCGTCGTGACGACCATCACGGTGACGGCTCCGGGCACTGGCCCGCTCGTGGCCTCGGCCACGGCCGCCGGTGCCAACACCGACCCGAACACGGCCAACAACGTGGCCCAGGCCACCAACGTGACCATCACGCCCAGCACCGACCTCGCCACCTACCTAACCGCCCCGGCCTCGGCCGCCGCTGGCAGCACGGTGCCCTACACGGTGATAACGGCCAACAACGGCCCCAGCAACGCCACCAACGTGGTGCAAACCGTGACCCTGCCCGCCGGTGCTACCGGTGTGACGGCCCCGGCTGGTGCGACCATCACCACGACGGGCGGCATCACCACCGTGACCTACACCGTGGCGAGCCTGCCCAGCGGCAGCAGCGTGAGCAACACCGTCACCTTCGTGATGCCAAACGTGGCCTCGGCCGCTGGCTCGGCCTCGGTGCCGACTGCCAACGACCCGACCGTGGCCAACAACACGAGCAATGCCACGACGACCCGTCCGAACATTGCCCCCGTGGCCTACGACATCGTGAACACGCTCCAGTCGCCGGAAGGCAACACGGGCGGCCCGCTGCCCATCTCGCCGCTGAAAGCGACCGATGCCGACGGCACCGTGGCCACCTACCAGTTGCTGAGCATCCCGGCCACCACCCAGGGCGTGCTGTACTACAACACCGCCGCCGACGGCGTGAGCGGCACCTACGTGGCCATCACGGCCGCCAACTTTGCCGCCCTGACCCTGACCCAGGCCCAGGCCGACCGCCTGCGGTTTGACCCGGCCACCGGCTTCGCGGGCAGCGTGTTCTTCAACTACCAGGCCACCGACAACCTGGGAGCCATCAGCGCCCCGGCCCGGTACACCATCCAGACCGCCGTGGACAACCCCTCGCTGTATGCTAACACGCCGGTGAAGAACAACATCACGACCGCTTACATGACCGGCAACATCATCGCCTACGTGGTGGACCCCAACGGGGCCGCGTACAACAGCGCGGGCATTGTGTACAACCCCGACGGTACGCTGAGCAACAGCGGTTCGCCCGCCAACGGCCTGAACGGCACTGCCACGGCGGCTACCCTGACCCCGGTGGGCAACGGCCCCGGTCAGGCCCCGGCTCCGGCCACGAACCCGACCAACACGTTGCCTCCCGGCATCTCGTTGAACCCGAACACGGGCCAGATTTACGTGAGCAACGCTGCGTTGCTGCCCCACATCACCTCGGCCACGACCTACACCGTGAACATCACGACGGTGGACGTGTACGGCGGTGTCACGACCCAGCCAGTGAGCTTCACGCTCGGCGCATACCCGCTACCGGTGGAACTGCTCACCTTCACGGCCAAAGCTGTGCGGAACGTGGACAGCCAACTGAACTGGCGCACCGCTTCGGAGAAAAACTCCGACCACTGGAACATCGAGCGCAGCCTCAACGGCCGCGACTTCACCAAGTTTGCCGAACTGGCCGCTAAAGGCAGCCAGTTGACACCGACCGACTACATCCTGACCGATGCCAAAGCGGCCAAACTGGCCAGCACCGTCTATTACCGCCTCCAAGAGGTGGACCAGGACGGCACGACGGCTTACTCGTCGGTGCAGGTCGTGAAGTTCAGCCAGACCGTTACCGCCACCCCCGTGTTCAGCATCTACCCCAACCCGGCCAACGCCGATGTGACCGTGGACTTGAGCGCCCTGCCCACCGGCAGCTACACCGTAACACTGGTTGACATGACCGGCCGCCTCGTGCAAACCCTGACCCTCGACGCGGGCCTGACCCAGCGTCTGAGCCTGGCCGACTACGCCAGCGGCAGCTACGTGGTGCTGGTGCAAAACGCCAGCGGCACCGCCGACCTGCACCTCACCAAGCGTTTGGTGAAAGAATAAGGCACCGCTCGCCTGACGCGGCCCCGACCGCTGCCAAAAAGCCCTTCCCCGCCTGGGGGAGGGCTTTTTTTGTGCTTTGCTGACCGAAAACCGGCCGCCGGATTGGCTGAGCTGCTAGCTGCAATTTCACATCTTCATGCGATTGCGCCGCATTGCGGCGGGCCAGACCTTTGTGTCGTTGGTCGGGTGGCCCTTTATCCCCGTTGTACGCCCGCCCGCCAACAGGTTGATGCCCGCGCTTTTCTCGCTCTCTTTTCTGCTCCTTTCACCTCGTTTTGTTGTCAGCCATGACTCTCAACCCATTCACCCCCGCCCCGCCTTACCGCCACTGCCCCCGCTTCTGCTCGGGGCTGCTGCTGTTGCTCCACCTGGTGCTGGCCGGTAGCGTTCGCCCCTAAGAAGCCGTTTGAGTTAATTGACCGAAGCACCGCCTCGAGGTACTCGGCCAACGGTCCTGGATAGTAACTCAAACAGCTTCTAAGCAGTCACGCAAAAGTGAGCGTGTAAAAGAACGTCATGCTGAGCGCAGCCGAAGCATCTCTATCATCTAGTAATCAAGGCATGAGCCGAAGCGCTAGAGGTGCTTCGGCTGCGCTCAGCATGACCGTTTACTTATGCGCGACTACTTAAGTGGCGTTGCAGGCAGTTTTTCTGATTTGCTCCGTTGGAAGCTGGCCAGGCCGTTCCCGGTGGAGCGGGGCCAGCCCTTGTTTTCGATGCGTTGGCATTTTCCCGCCCGGCGGCTTCCTGCCCTGAGGAAGCCGCCGGGCCGTTGCCGCCCAAAGCTTGAAAGTCCCCACCCAACGGGCCGGTTTCGCGTATAGCCCTGGCTTTCCCTTCAGCTGGTTTTATGGCAATGGACTACGACATCCTCATCGTCGGGGCGGGCAGCGCGGGCCTGGCCGCCGCCCTCACCCTGGGCCGCTGCCGCCGCCGGGTGCTGCTGGCCGACGGCGGGCCGCCCCGCAACGTGGCCTCGCCCGGCGTACACAACTACCTGACCCGCGACGGCATCCGACCCGCCGACCTGCTGCGCCTGGGCCACGCCCAACTGCAACCCTACGAAACCGTGGAAGTTGCCGCCCTGGCCGTTGACACCCTGGCCCCGCACGGCGCGGGCTACCGGGCCACCGGCCGCCACACCACCACCGACGCGCATCGCACCGTCACGGCCCGGCGGGTGCTGCTGGCCACCGGCGTAGCCGACATCCTGCCGCCCCTGCCCGGCTTCCGCGAGCTGTGGGGCACCGGCGTGCTGCATTGCCCCTACTGTCACGGCTACGAAGTGCGCGACCAGCCCCTGGCCGTGTATGGCCGGGGCCGCACCGCCGTAGGGCTGGCCCTGCTCGTCAGCCGCTGGAGCCGCGACGTAGTGGTCGTCACCGATGGCCCCGGCCACCTCACCGACCACGCCCGCCGCCGCCTGCGCTGCCTGAAAATCCCGGTACGCACCGAAAAAGTGGCCCGCCTCGTGGGCAACCCCGACGGCACCCTGCGCTGCGTGGAGTTTGAAAACGGCGACTACCTGGAGCGCACCGCCCTATTTCTGCACGCCGAGCAGGAGCAGCGCAGCGCCCTGCCCGCCGCCCTGGGCCTGCGCTTCAACAAGCGGGGCGCAGTCTGGATTGACAAAAACCAGCGGACTTCCCTACCAGGAATCTACGCCGCTGGCGACATCACCCCCGGCCAGCAACAAGCCCTTATGGCCGCCGCCGAAGGCAACCAAGCGGGTATTTGCATCAACGAGGGACTGACAAAGGAAGAATGCCCCAAATAGTGGTCAGTGGTCAGCAATAAAACGCTTTTCATTACCAACTAACCACTAACCACTGACCAATAAATCAGTAGTTCTTCGTCTCCACCCGCTGTAGTTCCTGCCAGTTCACCAGGCCGGGGTTGATGGGGGTGTTGCTTCCCAGGTACTCGCCCTGGTCGTTTTTGTACACGTGGGAGTATTGGTCTTCCACTTTCACCCGGTCGCCGTTGGCATCTTCGTACTTGGCCTGGCCCCGGATGCCGTCGCTGAAGGCTTCGGAGCGGCGGTCTTCGGAGGCGCGGCGCTCGTCGGCCGCCGCCTGGTAGGTCTTGTTGCGGTACTGCTGCAAATCCTGGTTGATGGCGATGCGCTTCTGGGTTTCTGCTTGGTTGGATTGCACGCCGTTGCTCACAAGTTGCTGGTTCTGCTGCTGCCAGGCGGGGTTCACCACCACCGACTTTCGGGCCAACTGCATATTGGCGTAGGCCCCGGCCAAGTCCGTCGTGGCCTGGGTCACGGACGGGTAGGCTATCCACTGGTAAAATATGTCGCCGTTCATGTTGCTGTTCAGGTATTGGGTGGTGCATTCTACCCGCACTTGGCGGCCGTTGGGCAGGTGGCCGTCCACGTAGGCCGTGGCGCTGGTCTGGCCTTGCTGACCGGGCAGTTGCGGGCTGGCGTGTTCGCCGGTGGCCTGGAAGTGCGCCCCGGCCTGGGCCATCTGGGGCAGCAGCACTTGCTTGATGTATTGCAGCGGCGGCATGGGCGCTATTTCGTTGGGTGCGGTGGGGGTGGCGAAGCCCATCGCGGCCGAACTCTGGCGCAGGCTGCGGGCGGTGGGGCCATCGGAGAAATAGTAGTGCCGCTCCGGGAAAAACTCAATTTCCTGGCTGCCGCCGGGGGCCAGCAGGTGCAGGTAAATCTGGTTCACGGGCACCGCTCCCGACCACTGCCGCGTGAACGACTGCTGCATTTTCCAGCCACGCGGCACCTTGATGGCGAAGGCCACCAGGTTGTTGATGCCGGGGTCGGTGATGCCGTGCACTTCGTAGCCGCCGGTGGGCCGGGCGGCCGGGCGATTTGCGGGGGTAGCGGGCCGGGGCGCGGCGGCGCGGGCACGGGTGGTGGTGGCAGGTTGGCCTTCGCAAGCCGTGGCGGCGCTGCCCAGCAACAGGAGCAGGAAAATAACGGACCGGTTCATAAGCAGCAGGGTTGAGGGTGAGGAATGAACAGTAGTATGCCGAGTGGTCGGGCGAACTCCCGAAAGGTTCGCGCGACCACTGTATTTCATTACGAAATCCCAACGTTTTCAGTCCATCATTTTCCTGGCAAAAAACCATTTCCGCTGTTCCGGCCACCCAACGCGCAATGACACGTTCGGCTGGCGGCCGTAACTTGGGCGCTGGCTCCGTTGCCCGTGCTTTTTTTCGCCCCGAATGCCTCCGTCCTCTTCCTCGCTTTTCCGCCGCAAAACCATTGCGGCCATCCTCCAAAACCCGCCCGCCGACCACGACGCGCACAGCCCCGGCGGGCTGGCCCGCCACCTCACCGTGCGCGACCTTACCGGGCTGGGCATTGCGGCCATCATCGGGGCGGGCATTTTCAGCACCATCGGGCAGGCCAGCCTCAACGGCGGCCCGGCCGTGTCGCTGCTGTTCGTGTTCACGGCGGTGGCCTGTGCGTTTTCGGCCTTGTGCTACGCGCAGTTTGCGGCCACGATTCCCGTCAGCGGCTCGGCCTATACCTACGCTTACGCCTCGTTTGGCGAGTTGGCGGCCTGGATTATCGGCTGGGCGCTCATCATGGAATACGCGGTGGGCAACATCGTGGTGGCCATTTCGTGGAGCGACTACTTCACCGGGCTGCTCGATGGCATCGGGCTGCCCATTCCGGCCTACCTCAGCACCGGCACCCAGAGCGCCTACCAGGGCTACACCGCCGTGCTGGCCATCATGCAGGCCCACCAGCCGCTGGCCGGGGCCACCGCCGCACAGCTCGCGGGCTACAAAATATGGACCTCCGCCCCTACCCTTTTCGGCGACCTTCGCCTGGTGGCCGACCTGCCCGCTTTTGGCATCACCGTCGCCATCACGGCACTGGTCTATGTGGGCATCAAGGAAAGCAAAAACGTGAGCAACCTGCTGGTGCTGCTTAAGCTCGTTATCGTGTTCGTGGTCATTGTGGTGGGGGCGTTCTACGTGCAACCGGCCAACTGGCACCCCTTCGCCCCGCACGGCGTGGGCGGGGTGCTGAAGGGCGTGTCGGCGGTGTTCTTCGCCTACATCGGGTTTGATGCCATTTCGACCACCGCCGAGGAGTGCAAAAACCCCCAGCGCGACCTGCCCAAAGCCATGATGTACGCCCTCATCATCTGCACCATTTTGTACGTCATCATCACGCTGGTCCTCACGGGCATGGTGTCGTACAAGGAACTGGGCGTGGGCGACCCGCTCTCGTTCGTTTTCGCCCGCGTCGGGCTGCCGCGTTTGTCGGGGCTGGTGGCGGTGAGTGCCGTGTTTGCGATGGCTTCGGTGCTGCTCGTGTTTCAGCTGGGGCAGCCGCGCATCTGGCTCACGATGTCGCGCGACGGGCTGCTGCCGCAGGTGTTCTCACGGGTGCATCCGCGCTTCCACACGCCCTCGTTCAGCACCATCGTCACGGGCTTTTTTGTGGCCGTGCCCGCCCTGTTTCTCAACATTGATTTGGTCGTTGATTTGACGAGCATCGGCACCCTGTTCGCCTTTGCCCTGGTCTGCGGCGGCATCCTGGTCATTGACCCCTACGGCCGCTCTGAGGCCCGCTTCCGGGTGCCCTACATCAGCGGGCAGGTGTTGATACCGGGGTTGCTGGCCGGTACGGCGGCCCTGCTGTGGGTCTATAACCGCGCCCAAATCAACGAATTTGCCCGGCTGGTCACGTTCAGCGAAGGCTACGAAGGCTTCCGCCACCAGATTCCGATGCTCGTGTTCCTGCTGTGCTGCGGGGCGCTGGCCGTGCTGGCCGTCCTCAAACGCCTCTCGCTGCTGCCCACCCTGGGGCTGCTGATTAACCTGTACCTGATGACGCAGCTCGGCATCAACAACTGGACGATGTTCTTCGTCTGGCTGCTGCTGGGGCTGGGGATTTATTTTGGGTACGGGTACAAAAATTCGCGACTGGGACGGGCGAAATAATTGACCAAAACAGCGTCACGCCATGAGTTTCTTGGTGAACACCGAAACCGTGCAGCCGTTGTTCTTAGCAAGCAAGCAAATTTGACCAATGACCATTACACAATCAGCACAGCAAATACCACTCTATTCGCTCATCCCGCAGGCGGCCGGCGGCAGCCGCTTGTTTCAAATGCTGCGGACGGAAGGTGTGCCGCCCTCCTGCTCGGATATGCTGCTGCCGCATCGCAAAGACTATTTCATGCTGGTTTTCGTGCAGCGCGGCGGCAGCCGGCACTGGGTGGACATGACCCCCTACTTGGTGCAAGACAACACCTTGTATTTCACAACGCCGGGGCAGCTCCAAGTGAAAGAAAAAATGTTGCCGATGTGGGCCATTAGCATGGCCTTTACCCGCGAGTTCCTAACGTTGCACCAGCACCCGTCGCTGGCGCAGCTGCCGCTGCTCCAAAACCTGCAACGGGGCCACGAGCTGCGGCTGACCCCGGCCGATGCGGCCCTCGTTGAAGACCTGCTGACCAAGCTGGAAGCCGAGTACCAACGCCCCGGCGCGTGGCAGCAGCGGATGCTGACGGCCTACCTGACGGTGTTGCTCACTTACCTCAGCCGGCTCTACACCGAGCAGTTTCCAGGCGGTGAAGCCTCGGCCGACCAGTTGGTGCTCCAGCATTTTCGGGCCAAAATTGAGGAATATTTTCGGGAGCGGCACGAGGTGGGCGCGTATGCCGCGCTGCTGCACATCTCGGCGGGCTACCTGAGCGAAGTAGTGAAAGCCCAAAGCGGCAAGCCCGCCATTGCCCACATTCAGGAGCGGCTGGTGTTGGAAGCCCGCCGTTTGCTTTTCCACACCCACGGCTCCGTCAAGGAAATTGCTTACACCCTCGGGTTTGCGGATGCGTCGTACTTCACGCGCTTCTTCAAACGCGAAACCAGCAGCACCCCGACCGACTACCGCCGCCGCAGCCGGGAAATGTACCAGTGATGCCGCAGGATGTCCGGCAAACCTGCCCGCTGGCCCCGGTAGCTTTGTCTTGGCAAAACCGCCTCTTCACCCGCACCCGCACCAGCCGGGGTTTCGAGGCGGCTAGTCAACTACTAACTCATTAACAATCATGACGAATCAACAGGAAAAAGTTGGAGGTGGCGTTGCGCCAGCCCCTGGCACCACGAACACTTCGCCGGCAACGGACCGCTCGCAAAAGCCCGTCGCCCTGGTTACCGGGGCCAACCAAGGAATCGGCCTACAGATTGCCAAAGACCTCGTGGGCCACGGTTTCACGGTGCTGGTGGGGTCGCGCAATTTTGAGCGCGGCGTGGCCGCCGCCCAGGAAATCGGCGCAGATGCCATCGCGCTGCAGTTGGACGTAACGGATGCCGCCTCCATTGCCGCCGCCGCCGCCCGCATCCGTCACGAGCTGGGCCGCCTTGACGTACTCATCCAGAACGCCGCCATCTCGAACACGCGCAAAGGCGACCTTTCCCTTCAAGAGTATGCCCAGGTAAGCCGCCCGAGCAACGCCCCCCTCGACGAAGTGCGTGCGGTGTGGGAAACCAACGTGTTCGGGGTGTTGGCCGTGTACCAAGCCATGCTGCCGCTACTGCGCGAGGCCCCGGCTGCCCGCATCGTCAATGTGTCAAGCGGCGTGGGGTCGCTGGCCATGACGGCCGACCCCACCTATCCTTACCGCCCGTTCTTTGGCCCCGTTTACCCGGCCTCCAAAACGGCGCTCAACGCCCTGACACTCGCCATGGCCATTGAGTTGGAATCGACCGGCATTAAGGTCAATGCCGTTTCCCCGGGCTTCACCAAGACGGCCCTCAACGGCTACGAAGGAACGGAAACGGTGGAGCAAGGGGCTGCCGAAGCGGTGCGCGTGGCCCTGCTCGGTCCGGATGGCCCGACCGGTACCTTCACGCACACCACCCTCGGAACGATTCCCTGGTAGCAGGGTGGCCAAGCTTCTTCCTGCGCGATTGGGGTTATTCGTGGTAGGGCGCTGCTCCCTACGGGCTAGGCCGCTGACGTAACCGGGGCGACCGTATGTTCTGCCCGCCGCACCCGCAATGCGCTGCGCGGAGCTGGCCTGCTTAAGCCAGTTCCCGAAGCAGGGCGCTGCCGGCTGGCAGAATAAAGCACACCCATTTCGGTCAAACCGGCGGTGCTGGCGGTGCGCAAGCGCTTCTCGCTGCTGCCCACCCTGGGGCTGCTGGTGCTGGCGCTGGGAATATACTTCGGCTACGGCTACCGGAATTCGCGGCTGGGGCGGGTCGGCCACTTAACAAAGTAGCGGGGTTGGCGGTCTGGCAGGGGATTCCACGGTGTGGAAACCCCGTCCGGTAAACGTCCCATGACCACCCTCTACTGGCTCCGCAACGACCTGCGGCTGCACGACAACGCCGCCCTCGCCGCCCTGGCCGGCACCACCGCCCTGCTGCCGGTCTATTGCTTCGACCCCGTGGCCCTCGGCCCCGACCCCTACCTGGGCCTGGCCAAAGCGGGGCCGCACCGCCTGCCGTTTCTGCTGGAAACGCTGGCCGACTTGCAGCGGCAATACGCCGCCCTGGGGTCGGGCATTCACTTTGCCATGGGGCCGCCCGAAACGGTGCTGCCCGCCCTGGCCCGCCAACTGGACGCGGCCGAAATACGGTGCAGCACCGAGGCCACGACCGAAGAAATGGACACCGAAAACGCCCTGGCCGCCGCTCTCGACCCGGCCGTGCCGCTGCGGCGCTTCGAGAACCTGACCCTGCTGCACCCCGCCGACTTGTCCATTGCCCTGCGCGACCTGCCACTCTCGTTCAGCAAGTTTCGGTTTGATGTGGCGGCCAAAGCAGCCGTGCGCCCGCCGCTACCCACGCCGCAAGCGCTGCCGCCGCTGCCCGCCGGGTTCGTGCCCGCGCCCCTGCCCGATGCGGCCCCGCTGTGCGCCGCCCTGGGGCTACCCGCCCCCGCCCCGCAGCCCCCCCGCGATGCCCGCTCGGCCCTGCCCGCGCTGGGCGGCGGCGAAACCGCCGCCCTGGCCCGCCTGCACGACTACGCCGTCGAGCGCCACCTCATCGGCCGCTACGACGACACCCGCAACGAACTGCTGGGCGAAGCTTTCAGCACCAAATTTTCGCCCTGGCTGGCCAACGGCAGCCTCTCGGCCCGGCAAATATGGGCGGCCATTGACGGCTACGATGCCGCCCACGGTGCCCGCAGCAAGGGGGCCATGCAACTGCGCCTCGAGTTGCTCTGGCGCGACTACTTCCGGCTGCTGGCCGCCCGCTGCGGCCCCGCGTTTTTTCAGTGGCGCGGCCTGCGCGGGCAAATTCCCAAGCCCGTCGAAGCCAACCAACCGGCGTTTGATAACTGGACCCAGGGCCGCACCGGCAATGCCTTCGTGGATGCCAATATGCGCGAGCTGCGGGCCACGGGCTTCATGAGCAACCGGGGCCGCCAAAACGCGGCCAGCTACCTCGTCCACGACCTGCGCCAGGACTGGCGCTGGGGCGCGGCCTGGTTCGAGCACCAGCTTATCGACCACGACCCGGCCTCGAACTGGGGCAACTGGAAGTACATCGCCGGGACCGGCACCGACGTGCGCGACACTGCTTTCGACGTGCCCCAGCAAGCCCGTCGCTACGACCCCCAGGGCCGCTACGTGCGGACCTGGGCGGCGTGAGGGACAGCACCGGCAAAAACCCGGCAGCCCGCCTCGGGCATCAATGGCGGCATCCGGTAGCGAATGCCCGCTGGCAACCGGATGCCGCCTACGCCGCCTGCTGCACCTGCACCAGTTCGCGGGCCAGGCGCGTGGCGCGGGCGGTGTCGTGCAATTGCCGCACCAGGGGCACCAACTCCGAAATCCGGCAGCAACACGAGAGCCGGGCTACTTTGGCAGATGCCCCGGTTGGCCGCGCCGCTCCGGCCGGGCGGCGGTGCGACACCGTGAGGGCCGCGAACAACACTTCGTGCTGGGCTTCGTCCGAAATAGGGAAGGCCGGATTGGGGTGGGCTTGCATGGCAATCAACTAAAAAGGGGGAAATTAAGAAGCTAGGGCAAAAAGGTCTAACTGCTGCGTCACCAGAGCCGAGCGCACCGACCCGGCTCCGAACAGAATCTGGCGGCGCAGTTGCTGTTCGCTGAGTTCGCCCACCGTGGGCTGGTGTTCGCCCCGGCAGGTGAGAAAATACTTGGCCCGTTTCAGCACCACGCCGATTTTCTGCAAGTGCTCGAGCGTGAGGCTGGCAAAGCGGCGGGCCTCCACGATGCGGCGGGCCGAGCGGGCCCCCACGCCGGGAATGCGCAGAATCAGTTCGTAGTCGGCCGTGTTCACGTCCACCGGAAACACGTGGCGGTTGCGCAAGGCCCAGGCCAGCTTGGGGTCAATTTCCAGGTCCAGGTGCGGGTGGGCGGGGTCCAGAATTTCGTCGGCGTGGAAGCCATAAAAGCGCATCAACCAGTCGGTCTGGTACAGCCGGTGCTCCCGGATGACGGGCGGCTGCGTGAGTTGCGGCAGCCGGGCATCGTCGGTCACGGGGATGTAGCCGGAGTAATACACCCGCTTCAGGCCGTAGCCCTGGTAGAGGCTGTCCGAGAGCTTGATAATCTGCAAATCGGTTTCGTCGCTGGCCCCCACAATCAGTTGGGTGCTTTGGCCGGCGGTGGCAAAGGCGGGCACCTTTTTGAACAGCGCCTTTTCCTCCTTGTTCTGGATGATGCCGTCCCGAATTTGCCCCATCGGGGTCAGGATTTCGGCGTAGTTCTTCTCCGGGGCCAGCGTTTGCAGGGCCAGTTCGGAAGGCAATTCAATGTTCACGCTCAGGCGGTCAGCATACAGCCCGGCTTCCTGAATCAGTTCCTGCGAAGCCCCCGGAATGGTTTTGACGTGAATGTAGCCGTTGAATTTGTGCTCCGTCCGCAAGGTGCGAACAATCCGCACCAGCCGCTCCATCGTGTAGTCGGGGCTGCTGAAAATGCCGCTGCTCAAAAACAGCCCCTCAATGTAGTTGCGGCGGTAGAAGTTGATGGTCAAATCCACTACTTCCTCCACCGTGAACGCGGCCCGCTTCACGTCGTTCGAGCGGCGCGACACGCAGTAAGCGCAGTCAAAAATGCAGTGGTTGGTGAGCAGTATTTTCAGCAAACTCACGCAACGCCCGTCCTCGGTGTAGCTGTGGCAGATGCCCATGCCTTCGGCATTGCCCAGGCCCTTGTCCACGTTTTTGCGCTTGCCACCGCTGCTGCTGCAACTCACGTCGTACTTGGCCGCGTCGGCTAAAATGCTTAGTTTCTCCTGGATGCGCTCGTTCATCGGGCTACGCGGGGCTTGGTGGCGGTAAAGGTACAAAGGCGCGGGAATTTACCGCGCTTTCTAAGCTAATTTTTTTAGGAATCGTTCCGTTGGGTGGGTGTTGAGGTGAAGAGTTTTGCTAATGTTTATGACCGGGACAGTGCGGTTGGCGCGGGGCTTTGCCTCGTGCCGCAGTGCCGCAGGGCTTCGCCCTGCAATCTTTGAACGGGCTTGTCGATTTCGGCCTGGGGTGCAGGGCGAAGCCCTGCGGCACTGCGGCACGGGGCAAAGCCCCGCGCCAACCGCGCAACGGCGCAGAAAAAAGCCCCCGCTTCATTCCGAAGCGGGGGCTTGTTCAAACACTGGCCCGCAGACCAGGGCGGCGGCTTTATTCCAGCACCACTTTGCGGGTCAGGACCGCGCCGCCGGTCTGCACCCGCAGGGTGTAGAGGCCGGCGGCGAAGCCGCGCGTGGGCAGCGTGGCTTCGGCCCCGGCCGTCAGGGCCTGGGTCAGCACAGCCTGGCCCAGCGCGTTGTAGAGCGTGGCCTGGCCAGTGGCCGGGTTGTCCAGGCGCAACGTGAGGCTGCCGGTGTTGCTCGGGTTGGGGTACACGGCCAGGCCGTTGATGCTGCGGGCGGCGGCCGTGCCCAGCACGGCGTTGGCGGTGATGGTGAAAGCCCCGGTGAGGCCGTTGCTGCTGGCCCCCGACACCGCCACGTAGTAGCGCTGGCCAGCGGTGAGGCCCGTGAACACCAGCGGCTGCGCCGTGCCGGCCCCGATGATGCGGCAGCCCACTTCCACGAAGGCCGTGGAGCAGCTGGCGGCCGTGAACACCCGCACCTGCGTGGCCGCAGCCCCGCTCACGCTGATGGTGGCCGTGGGGCCGGGGGCGGTCATCGTGAACCACACGTCTTTGGGGGTGCCGGTGTTGCCGCACGAGGTGGGCAGCACCAGGCCCGGGGCCACCATGTTGGTGGTGTTGGTCGCGCCCGAGTTGGTGCTGGTGACAAGCACGTTGTTGGGCAAGGCCACCGCGCCGCAGGGGTCGTCGTTGGCGGGCACCACCGGCACGGCCGTCACGCAGAGCTGGAACGCGGCCCCGGTGCCCACCGGCGCACCCGCCAGGGGATAGATGCGCACGAAGTACGTGCTGCCCACGGTCAGGCCCGTGACGGTCATGATGCGCGGCGTGGTGTTGCACATGAGGCTGGTCGAGTTGGTGCAGGTGCCCGAGCGCACGTCCACGACCCCGTTGAACTGGGCGTTGGCCGTCACGACGTGGCTGGTGGCGGTGGCCACGAAGCTGTACCACACGTCGGGGGCCGCATTGGGACCGGGGCCGCCGCCGCCGCAGGGCGTGGTGGGGTTCAGGCTTTGGGTGGCTCCGGCCACGGTGCCGTTGGTGGGCGTGGTGCAGTCGGCCGTCACGGGCAGCGCGATGGCGGCGGTGCAGTCGTCGTTGGCCGGCACCACGGGGGCGGGCGAGATGCACAGCGTGAAGCCCGCCGGGGTGCCAATGGGCTGGTTGTTGAGCAGCGAGTACACCCGCACGAAGTAGGTGGTGCCGCTGGTGAGGCCCGTAATCAGGCGGCTACTGGCGGCGCGGGCCGTGTAGGTGCCGCAACTCACGCTGGTGCTGGTGGCGCAGGGGCCGCTCCGCACGTCCACCACGGCCGCATCAAAGCCCGGGTTGAGGGTGACGACGTTGCTGGTGCCGGTGGCCGTGAAGCTGTACCACACGTCGGCGGCCGTGGGGGCCGCGCCCGGCCCGCCGCCGCAGTTGGCAGTGGGCGCAATGCTTTGGGTGGCTCCGGCAATGGTGCCGGCCGTGGGCGAGGTGCACGTGGGGGTCACGGGCACGGTCACGGCGCTGGCGCAGTCGTCGTTGGCGGGCAGCACCGGCGCGTTGGTCACGCACAGCGTGAAGCCGCTGGTGGTGGCCGTGGCCCCCCCCAGCGAATACACCCGCACGAAGTACGTGGTGCCCACGGTCAGGCCCGTCACGGTGCGGCTCAGGTTGCCGTTGGGGTTCACGGCGTAGCAGTTCAGGCTGGTGCTGGTGGCGCAGGGGCCGCTCCGCAGGTCGTACACGGCCGCAAACTGCGGGGTGCCTATCAGGGTATGCGAAGTGGCGGTGGCCACGAAGCTATACCACACGTCGTTGGCCGCGCCGGGGCCACCGGGGCCGCCGCCGCCGCAGCCTGGGGTGGGGGCCAGGCTCTGGGTGGCTCCGGCCACGGTGCCGGCCGTGGGCGTGGTGCAGGTGGCCGTCACGGGCACGCTGGTGGCGGCGGCGCAGTCGTCGTTGGCGGGCGGGGTGGGGGCGCTGGTGATGCAGATGGTGAAGCCGCTGGTGGCGGCCGTCGCCGGCGCGGCCGGGTAAATCCGCACGTAATACGTGGCCCCGACGGTCAGGCCGGTCAAGGTGCGGCTCAGGGTGCCGTTGGGCTGCACCTGCCCGCAGTCCAGGCTGGTGGAGGCGGCGCAGGCCCCGGCCCGCACGTTCACGGTGGCGGCAAACTGCGGCGTGACCTGCACGAGCTGCGAGGTGGCAGCGGCCACGAAGCTATACCACACGTCCAGCGCGTTCTGGGCCGGGAAGCCGCAGCCTGGGGTGGGGGCCAGGCTCTGGGTGGCCCCCACCACGGTGCCGGCCGTGGGCGTGGTGCAGGTAGGAGTCACGGGCACGTTGATGGCCCCGGCGCAGTCGTCGTTGGCGGGCGCAGTGGCCAGGGTTGTGAAGGTGGCCGTGGTGGGGGTCGAAGCGCCCGACGCGCAGTTGCTCACCAGCGTCACGGTGTAGGCGGTGGCCGGGGTCAGGCCGGTCAGGGCCACGGGCGAGGCCGTGGGCGCGGGCGTGACGGTGGTGGGCGTGCCGCCCTGCGGGGTGTAGGTCACGGTGTAGCTGGTGGCGCTGGCGGTGCCCGTGAAGTTCACTTGGGCACCGGCGGCGGTGATGGTGCGAATCTGCACCGCCGACGGGGTCGGGCAAGCCGCCGGTGCCCCAATCGTGACGGTGTAGTCTTCGGTGCCGCCGCTGGGCACGTTGAGGCAGGCATCGGCCGCAGCGAAGCCGTTGGACATCTGCCGCCGGGTCCGAATCCGCAGCCCGGTGGGGCCTTGCAGGGCCGTGGCGGGCACCGCGAAGGTGCCGGTGGTTGGCATCCCGGCCTGGCTGTTGAGGGCCACGCGGGTAAACTCGCCGGCATCGAAGGTGCCGCTGTGGTCGTAGTCAATCCAGAGGGCAATGAACGACACGGCCGCCGTGGTCACGGTGAGGGAATAGTTGCCCGCGCCGCCGCTCAGGGTGGCGGTGGTGTTGCCGGTGGCCGGAAAGCTGGCGTAGGCGCTGCCGTTGGTCACGGCGCAGGGGTGGGTGGGGTTGTTGAGGGTGGTGCCCGCAATGCGCACCAGGCTGATGGCATCCACGCCGCCGCAGGCCCCGCCCAGGTTGGCGGTGCAGTAGGGCACGGCCGCCGGGGTGAAGGTGGTGGTGGCAGCGGCCGAGGTAGTGCCGCCGGCGCAGTTGCTCGCCACACTCACCGTGTACACCGTGCCCAGCGTCAGGCCGCTTAGGGTCACGGGCGAGGCCGTGGGGGCGGGCGTGACGGTGGTGGGCGTACCGCCGGCCGGGGTATAGGTCACGGCGTAGCTGGTGGCCCCGGCGCTGCCGGTGAAGCTGATGCTGGCCGAAGTCGGGGTGATGTTGCCGGCCGTCACGTTGGTGGGGGCGGTGCAGGCAAAGGCCCCCGGCGTGAAGCGGTAGAGCTGGCCGCTGGCGGGCACCGTGCCGATGCTGGCGTTTTCGACGGTGCTGCTGGCCGTGGGGGCCGCCGTGGCATCGCTCAGGCTGAGGAAGTCGCCGGCCACGTTGCCGGCCAGCCCGATGCTGGCCGTGCCCGCCACCGGGGCTGCGGTGCCCGGCCGGTAGCTGAACTCAATGAGGTTGCTGCCCTCGTGGAGCTTCACCTGAAACGAAACCACGGCCCCGGCCGCCGTCTGGTTCCACTGCCAGTTGGCCCACTCGAACGTGAAGGTCTGGCTGCCGCCCGTGCCGGAGGTGCTGTAGCTCGCCCGGCTGGCGGGGGTAGCAGTCAGGCTGCCCGCCAGGTTGTCCCAAAGCGGGGCCAGCAACGGCCGAATGGCGGTGGCCGCGCCACTCAGCGAGTTGGTGCTGGTGTTGGTGGCGGCGGTGTTGAAGGAGAGAAACCCGTTCGACGAGGCCACCACCTGGGTGTACAACGCCCCGTTGTAGGCAAACGTGAAGCCGATGGGCAACGCCACCGACACCGCGTCGTCGGTTTGGATGGCCGCGACCTGGTTGGTGGCAAACCCCAGCGGCGCGTAGGTGCCCGCCACAGCGGTGAACGTGTAGTTGCTCACCTGGGCCTGGGCGGCACGGCCACCCAGCACGAGCAGCAAGGTGGCAAGGAGCGGCGCAATTCGGCGGGAAAGGCGCGGGAAGTAGGTTTTGGTCATAAAAAAAAGAAGTGAGGGTGAAAAAGGGGTTGGAGAGCAAACAAACCGCTGCCACGGGGCGGCGCGGCGCAAACACGGCGGGGACGGCGGGCGGCCAGCGCGGGCCGGAACCGACGGCCCCGGTCCGGTGCCTAACGGCGTAAGCCGGTGCAAATAACGCCACGCGGCGGCGTTTTCCCGCATCCCGCGCCCGCCTTCTTTTGCTGCGCCTTTTTTGCTCATCCGCCCCTCACCGGGGGCTTGGAGCCGGGCGGCAGGGAAGGCTTAAGCGGGGGCCGCCAAAAAATGGGCCGGGGCCGAAACCAGCACACCCCGCCGGGGGCCGGTGGGGTGCGGGAAAGGGAAGCAGCCGGGGGCGGCGGTGCCCCGGTCAGGCTTTGGGCTTTTTCTTGGCAGGGGGGGTGTCGTCCACGCCATACCCCCAGGCGGTGAGCGTCTTGGGCAGCTTCTTGTACTTGCCTTTCAGGTACGACGCGGTGTCGCTGTTGGCTTGCTGCACCGGCCCGAAGGCGGCATCGCGCAGCCGGTACTGCTCTTCCATTAGCCCTTTGAGGCGCTCGGCCTCGGTGTGGTAGGCCAGGCCGACGGCCACCGTGGGGCCGATTTTGTCCCAGTCGGTGTCCAGCAGCTGCTTCAGCTCCGACTTGCTGCCGTCGGCCAGGTGCTTGGTGTAGATTTTTTGGGCCAGCTCAAACCCCTCTTTGGGGGTTTTGGGGAGCAGTACGCGGCCAGTAGTGGGGGCTGCCATGTGCGGGAACGGTTAAGTGAATAAAAAGGTGAAGCACAAATGTAAAGCAGAAAACCGCTTTCTGCCGGAACCCCGCCAGCGCCGAATGCCGGTGGCCCCGCCCCGCAGCCCCGAAATTTGCCATTCTGCCCAAAACCCCCGGTTTTCATTCGCAAAGTGGTCGGTTCATTAACTGGAATTGCCAATTCCATTCAATGAATCGCCGTTTCCGTTGTTGGCATTGCCGGTTCCATTGCCGGCATTGCCGGTTCCATGCAACGAGCCGGCAATTCCAGCGATGGAAACCCCGGTTCATTGAATGGAAACGGCGTTTCCGGCAATGGAACCGGGCACGCCGGGCCTGGCGGCGGCCCCGGCCGGGGGCTAGGGCACAAACCCCAGCCCGCCCACCTGCGGCAGCAGCCAGGTGCCCAGGGCGGCGTGGGCGGCTTTGGCGGCGGCCAGCAGGTCGGGGGCCAGGTGTTGGTCGGCCAGGGCGTTGCGCACCTGGTACCAGCCCGCGTCCCAGGTGCCGATGCGAAACTTGGTGGTGTTGAGTTGCGGCAGGTGGGCAAAGTAGAACCGGTAGAGCGCCCGGCCCGCCGCCAGCAGGGCCTGGGCTTGGGGGGGCAGGGCGGCGGCGTGGGCCAGCAGCCAGGTGGCGGCGTAGCGGTCGGGGTCGGCCGCGCTCAGGGTGCGTTGGATGTCGAGGTCGGGCTGGGGCCAGGCTTTCACCTCGGCTTTGGGCCACGGAAAGAGGTGGTTGGGCACGGCGTAGGTGCTGCCCTGGTAGGGCACGGCGGCCAGGGCGGCGGTTTGGTTGGAGTTGCTGAACAGGCTCCAGACCACGCAGCCGGCCACAAAGTCGGCGGGCAGCGGCTCCTGGGCGGGGGCCAGAAACTGGTCGCGGTCGTTGAGCCAGGTGGCTTTGGGCAGCCGCCGCACGGTGTGCGTCACCAGCGCCCGCTCAAAGTTGGCGGGCACCACGCTCAAGGCCCCCGCGCTGGCGTAGGGGCCGGAGAGCAGGGCCGTGTTGTTTTGGTGTTGAAAGTCGTTGCCCGCGCACATGAGCGAGGCCAGGAAGCCGGGGGCCACCTGGTCGCGCACGTCGGTGGTGCGGGTGCTGGGGCTGATGGCCGCGCTGAAGGGCGGAAAGGTGTGCGTGGTGCGGGGCCGGGGCACCCACTTGCTCAAAAACTGGTCGCGGTGCCCGCCGCTGAGGGTTTTGGGCAGCGGGTCTTTTTCCACCTTTTCGTTGAACACGTCCACCGCCACGGTTTGGGTTTCCAGCGCTTGTTCCTTGCCCAGGTTCCAGAGCAGAAAGCCCACCGGAAACTTGCCTTTGGTGCCCGCGAAGTTGGCCGACGAAAACACGAACCCCGCCTCAAACGCATACCGAAACACCTTGTCGCGTAGCAGTTGGTCGTTGTTGGCGTTGAGGTATTTGGTTTTGGAGAACATCCCCAGATGCGCCTTTTTGCCCCGAAACTCGTGGCGGATGCGGTAGAGGAACTGGGCAAACAGCTCGCGGCTGGTTTCGCCCAGGCCGGCCTGGTGCATGGCGGTGCGGGTGGCGGTGGCGGCCACGTCGTTTTTGCTCGTTTTGCCGGGGGCGGCGGTGCCCGCCGTTTGGGCGGTGGCAAAGGGCGGGTTGATGAGGATTATCCAGCGCAGGGCGGGGTTGGCCAGGTCGTGGCGCAGGCGTTCGGGCAGTTTCCAGGCGGCCAGCAGCCCCAGCCCCCCGGCGGCAAACACGTTGGCTGCGTCGTCGTTCAGGTAGTCGTATTGAAAGAGGGTGGCCCCCGGAAACAAGCCCTGGCAGTGGTCGATGTCTTCCTGGTGGTAGGTGCTGAGGTAGCAGTAGGGCAGCGCGTCGGTGGGCAGGCCGTATTCGAGGTTGCCGGTGCCGGCGGCCATGTCCCAGAGGCGGTAGTGGCCGGTGGCCCACCAGCGCGGCCCCAGGCTGCGCTCCAGGTAGTCGAGGGCTTTGGCGGCAAAGGGCAGGGGGGTGTAAAACTCGCCTTCGCGGCGGCGGCTTTCCTCGTCGCTGAGCCGGTCTATTTTGGCCACCAGCGCCCGCAGGGTGTCGGGGCTGGTCACCTTCTCAAACACGCTCCAGAAGTGGTCGTAGTCTTTGAAGACAATTTTTTTGGGCACCAGCTTGCCGTTGCCCAGGTCGAAGATGGCCTTGCCCTGCGCCCGTTGCTCCGCGGTGCGCCCTTCCTGAATGTCGGCCACGAAGTAGCGCGAGGTTTTCTGGCCGTTGCGGACGCTCTCGCCAAACACCCGGTTCCACTGCTGGTACACCTCCTCAAAGTTGCGCTCGGTAATCACCTTTTTGTCGGCCAGCGCCAGGGCACCCTGCGGGGCCAGGGCCGCCGTGAGGCGGGCCGCCCAGGTTGTGTAGTCGGCTTCCAGGCGCAGGCCGTACACGTGGGCATCGCGCACGGCGGGCACCCCTTGCAGGTCGGCCACCAGGCGCGGGTCGGGGCTGCTCGGGGCCAGGTCCCAGTCGTAGGGGGTCGCCTCGTCGGCGTAGAAATGCCGCACGTCGGCCGCCGCAAAAAGCAAGGCTTCGTTGCGGTCCACCAGCCCGATGTAGTTCGGAATCGGCCGGTCGGTGATGCCGAATTTCAGCCGCCGCATATAGTACAGCGCCTGGGCCAGCACCTGCGCCCGTTGCTTGAGGCTGGCAAAGTTCTTGTCAAACTTAAACTCAAACAGCACCTGCGGGGTGTAGAGGTCGTTGCGCCCGGCCGTGTCGTAGGCAATGTCAAACTGCCGGGCCACCACGTTTTTCACGTCTTCCTCGGTGTGGGTTTTGTCGAGCAGCCGCAGCAAGGCGGCGTGGGTGGGGGTTTTGGGCATGGGGCAGGGGGGTGGGTAAGCAGGGCGCAAGCTACGGCGGGACCACCGGAACGGCGCGGTCCGACGACTTTTTCAGTCGTCAGACCACTACTCGCTGCCCCACCCGCCGTTCTACATTTCCCGCACCAGCACCCGCACATCCACGTTGCGCCCCTGGTCGTCGGCGCACGATATTTTGACCTCGCCGCCGGGCGGGCGCACAAACACCCGCGCCGTGGCCGGGGCAGCCTGTACAAACTGGTCGTTCACGTACCAGTACACCTGCCGCACCTCGCGGCCCGCCGCACAACTCAGCAGCAACTGCGTGGCCGCGCCGCGTTCCAGCACGTACTCGGCGTTGGCGGCGGGCGACACGATGCTGAGGCCACTGCCCGCGTCGCCGCGCACCCGGCTACAGGCGGGGTTGTGGGGCGGCAGGCGCTGCCCCGGCCGCCCCCGCGCTTCCCAAAACGCCAGCACTTCGGGCAGCGGATTGGGGTAGAGTTGCCGCCGCCAGCCCGCCGCCGGCAGGCAGGCCCGGCAGTAGGTCACGGCCCCGTCGGCCGACACGAGGGCTTCCTTTTGGTGTTCGCAGTGCCGGGCCGGCGAGATGCCCGGCAGGTAGTAGTCTATCAGTTGGTCGGGGCAGTGGTCGCCGGGCACGAGGCCGGTTTCGGCGCACACCAGCCGGAAGTCCAGGCTGGCCGGGGGCGTTTGCCAGTTGTTCGGCGAGTTGTAGGCCAGGGCATTGAACAGGTCAAAGAGCAGCGGCGTAGCCACGTCGGCCCCCGTGAGGGCGGGGCTGCCGTGGCCGTCAAAATTGCCCACCCACACCCCGATGGTCAGGTCGTGGTTGTAGCCGATGCTCCAGGCATCGCGGCGGCCGTAGCTGGTGCCGGTTTTCCAGGCAATTTTGGGCAGGTGCAGGCTGTTTTCGTAGCCCAGTGGCATATCGGGGCGAATGCGCTGGGCGAGGATGTCCCCGATTAGGAAAGCGGCGGCGGGGGAAAGAAGGGCGACGGGTTGAATGCTGGGTTTTGGGTTTTGGGTTTTGGGTGTTGGGTTTTTGGTGTTGGGTTTTTGGTTTTGAGTGTTCGGTATTGGGCTTTCGCTAACACCTGAACACCGAACACCCAACACCGAATACGCAACCCTCCCTTCTTCGGTCAGCACGAGTTTCTGCCATTTGCCGTTGTTGGCCAGCGCCGCGTACAGCCCCGTCAGTTCCTCCAGCGTGGCTCCGCAGCCGCCCAGAATGGTACTCAGGCCCAGCCGGGGCGCGGCCTGCGCCACCTGCCGGAACCCGGCCTGCCCCAGCTTGTCGGCAAACGCGGGCACCCCCACTTCGGCCAGCACCCGCACGGCCGGAATGTTGAGCGAGTAGTTCAAGGCCCGCTCCAGGGTCACTTCGCCGGCGCAGGTTTTGTCGAAGTTTTCGGGCCGGAAGCCGTTGAAATTCGTGGGCACATCGGGCAGCTTCATCTTGGGTGTGACGATGCCCCGGTCCAGCGCCAGGCCGTAGAGAAACGGTTTGAGCGTGCTGCCCGGCGAGCGCACCGCCCGCACCCCGTCCACCTGCCCCTGGCTGGCGGCATCGGCAAAGTCGGCCGAGCCGACGTAGGCCGTCACGGCGTGGGTGTGGTTGTTCACGACCAGCACGGCGGCCTGGCCGATGCCCAGCGCCCGCAGCCGCCGCACGTAGTTGCGGGTCAGGTCTTCGGCTTTGGCCTGGGTGCTGCGTTGCAGCGTGGAGCGGATGCTGGCCCGGCCGGGCCACTGCGTCACCAGCCGCCGGGCCAGGTGCGGGGCCAGGGCCGGAGCCGCGTGGCGGCGCACGTCCAGCGGCTCCAGCAGGGCGGCGGCCAGGTCGCGGGCCGGAAACAGCTTTTCGCGCTGGAAGTAGCGCAGCCAGCGGTTGCGCTCTTTCAAAATCTTCGCGTTGTTCTTGCCCAGCACCAGCAGGCGCGGCTGGTTCGGGATGATGGCCAGCGTCACGGTCTGGGCCAGCGAGAGGTAGTCGGGCGGCTGCTGGAAGTAGAGCAGCGCCGCCGACTTCACGCCCTCCACGTTGCCGCCGTAGGGCACGAGGTTGAGGTAGAGTTGCAGGATTTCGGCCTTGCTGTAGTGGGCTTCCAGTTGCAGCGCCCGGCCCATTTCGCGCAGCTTGCCGCCGTAGGTGCGGGCCTTGGGCGAGAGCAGCCGCGCCACCTGCATCGTGATGGTGCTGGCCCCGGTGGTGCGGCCCCGGCCGAAAATGTTGCGCCCGGCGGCCTGCACAATGGCAATGGGATTGATGCCCGGATGGTAGCGGAAGTAGCGGTCCTCCTTGGCAATGATGGCCGCCTGCAACGCCGGGGTTATTTCGGTTAGCTCCGTTTTCAGCCGCCACTTCTGGGTGGGGTTGAGGTAGGCGTGGAGCACGCTGCCATCGGCGGCCGTCACGACTGGCGAGTATTGCGGCGGCGGGGGCAGCGGGAAAAGGCGGTCAAGGAGCAGCGCGGCCAGCAGCAGGGTGCTGAGGATGGTGAGGATGTAGGCGGCGCGGCGGCGGGTCATGCTCAAAAATACGAACGGCCGATTGGTGCGGGGCCAAGCCCTGCGCCAGCCGCTACACCTTCCACTCCCGCCCCAGCCAGCGGAGCACGGCCCGCAGCCAGCCGGGCTTGGCCCGAAACGCCGCTTTGCGCCCGGCCGGACCGGCAAAATCTACCTCCCCAGCGCGGGCGGCCAACACGGCCGGCACCGCCGCGCCCGCCGCCAGCACCCGCGCCAGCACGGGCCGGATTTCTTTCAGGTTCCAGTAGTGGTACACCCACGGCGCAGCCTCGCGCACTGTGCCCGCCCGCGCCCACACCACGCTGAAAGCCAGTTGTTCCATCACGTGCTTGGGGTAGCGCCGATACAGTGCTTCGGTCAAGGTCAGCACCTCGGCCAGCAGCGGCGCATCGGTGCTGCGGAAGCCCAGCACCCCAGCGTTGTACATGAGGGTGCCGGGCGCAACGGGGCCGCCCGGCAACAGCGCGCCCACGCCCGGCGCTTGCAGCACCCGGTTGATTTTCTTACTCAAGGCCGTGCCGCTTTGCAGGCTACCCTCGCTCACGTGCATCCACCGTTCGCCCCGCCCGATGGCGGCGAAAATGGGCGCGGCCGAAGCCTGAAAAATGGTGTCCGTATCCAGGTACAGCAGGTTGCCCGCGTAGTGGGCGGCGGCGTGTTGCAGCACCTCAATTTTCACCCGATGCACGAAGTCAATGTCGCCGCGCCAGGCTTGCCACTGCGCGGCGGCAACGGGCACGTACTGCACGGCGGGCCACTCGCCCCACAAGTTGGTAAAGTGGCTGGGGTTGTCGGTGTAGAGGATGATTTGGGCGGTTGCATCGGGCTGCCGGGCGTAGGACAAGATGCTGAACACAGCCTCGTTGAGGATGTCGGGGTTGCCGTAGGCTTGGTAGATGAGGTAGTCGGGCATGGAAGAAAGACTGGCGTGGGGCTCCCCGTGCCGAAGTGCTGCGGGTTTTTAACCCGCAATCGTTGAACGGTCATCGTGGAGCGATTTCGGCCTGGGGTGCGGGTTGAAAACCCGCAGCACTTTGGCACGGGGCACAGCCCCGCGCCAAGCTACCGCGCCAGATTACCGCACCGTCACCACGCCCGCCCCGTTGTAGGAATGATACTCCGCGTTATACATCGCATCGGCACTTACCGGCCCCAGCTTGAAACTGCCTTTGCTAACCGCCCGCGCCAGGTAGTAAAAATACTTCGTGCCCGGCTCGGCGGTGGTAAAAAAGTTGATGCGGTCGTCGCGGATGTCCAGGTAGTCGGGGGTGGCGGCGTTGGTAATCCAGCGCAACTCCGGCACGGCTCCGAGGCGGGAGTTTTCAATTTCCAGCCCGGCGGGCAGCAGGTCGGTAATGGCTACGTTCTTGACCTCACCGGCGGCGGCAGCCGATTCAATGCTGACGCGCACCACCACGAGGTCGTTCTGCCGGAAGCTGGGGCGGCCCACGGGTTGGCCGGTGCGGGTCAAGAACTGGCGGCGTACTTTCAGGTAGGCATCTTCCTCGCGTACGGGGGTGTTGGGGCTGATGCCTTCCACCTGCCAGAAATAGTAGAGCTTGCCCTGGCCGAGGGTTTTGAGCAGCAGTTGGCGGTTGGCGACGTTGCCAATGGTTGCGTCTTTGCCGCTGAACTGGCCCAGGGGTTGGCTGCCCGCCAGCACGGTGGCGGTGGCGGTGCTGCCCGCGTTGCGGCGGGCAATTTTGCCCAGCGCCAGCAGGCCGAAGGCCCGCTCCTGGGTGTTCAGCCAACCGGCTTGTTTCATTTGGCGGCTGAGTTGGCGGCCCAGCGTCAGCACCTGGGGGTTGTTGGGGTCGGTGGCGAGCAGGGCATTCAGCACCAGGGCTTCGTCGCGGATGGGCGAGTAGAACGAGCCGCCCAACTCCCGGCTGACGGGCCGGTCGCTGCCGAAGCTGGTGGGCAGCAACGTGCGGAACAGGCGCTGGTTGCCCAGCAAACCCTGGGTGCAGGCCAGCAGGTAGCGCGAATCTTCGGCCAGCAGGTCGCGGTTGGCGCGGTAGTAACTCATGGCTGTGGCATCCTGCCGCCCGGCCAGGCCCAGCACGTAGAGCGAGTAGGCAATTTCCTTGCTGGCGATGGTCTTCTCGCGGGCAATGTTGTTCACGTCAAAGTACTGGTACTTCTCCGTCTCGCGCTTCCTGAGGCGAAATAGCAGGTAATCCAGCACCTTGTCCAGCACCTTTTTATTGACCGCGAACCCGGCCCGCTGGGCTTCCTGCAAGAAGTGGGCAGCGTAGGCCGTGGCCCACCAGTTGTCGTAGTCGCCGCCCGGCCAGTAGCTCAGGCTGCCGTTGTAGAGCTGCAAGCTCTCAATCTTGCGAATGGCCTGCTGCACGTTGTCGTTGGCGTTATACCTAGTACTGAGTACTGGGTACTGCGTACTGAGTACTTTATTCTGCAAGGTGGCCGCCAGGTCGCCGTAATACAACTGCGGGAACGCCGCCGACACGGTTTGCTCCAGGCAGCCGTAGGGGTATTGCAGCAGGTAGCGCAGGTCTTTGCTGAACTCCGTGAGCGGCGAACGGCTCAGCACGAGTTGGCTGCGCTGCGAGGCGGGGAAGAAGTCAGTTTTCAGGTTCAGCGGGGCGCTTTGGCCGCCGGTGATTTCGCCGCTGCCGGTGCATTTTTCCAGCGGGCTGGCGGGGCGCACGGGCAGGTCAATGGTTTCGGTGAACTGTTCGCCCAATGCCGACACGGTGGTTCGCAGTTGCGCCGCGCCCACGGCGGCCGGGGCCAGTGCCCGGAACACCACGCGCCGCTCGGCATTGGGTGCGAGGGCCACCGTTTGGCTGGCCGCGCCCAGCATGAGCAGCGGGCCGCTCACCGTCAGGGCCGCCGTGCCGCTGGCGTTTTTGCTGGTCGTATTCGTCAGCGTCACGGGCACGTCAATCGTATCCCCCGGACTCATAAATCGCGGCAGCGCCGTAGAAATCACCACCGGGTCGGCCACCTTCACCGTTGTCTCAGCGCTGCCGAAAGCGTCGTCTTTGTAAGCGGCTGCCATCACCCGCACGGCCCCCGAAAACTGGGGCACGTACCACTTGTAGCGCACTTTGCCGTTGCCGTCGGCGGTCAGTGGCCCGCTCCATTTGGCCAGTAGCTTGATGCGGCGGGTGGGCACGGGCGTGGTGCGGCGCGACATTTCGCTGGCATCGCCGCCGGTGCTGCTCGTGCCCAACTCCGGCAGCAGGAAGGGGTACACGTCAAAGCTGCCTACTTCCAGCGCCCGCTTCTGGTAGAAGTAGCCGAAGGGGTCGGGCGTGTGGTAGTCCTTGAGCTGCAAAATGCCCTCGTCCACCAGCGCCAGCGTCACCTGGGCGTTGGGCGCGGTGGTCACTTCCACGGTTTGCCAGCGTTGGGAGCGGGTTTTGGCCGGGGTGCTGATGGCGCAGGTCAGGTGCGCGCCCGGCTTCTCCACGGTGAGGGGCACGAAGCCCCGCGCCACGGTCAGGGGCAGGCGGTTGTCGGTGATGGGCCGGATGGCGGTGGCCGTGACGTAGATGTTCGGCACGTGGTCGCCCTTGATGGGGATTTTGATTTCCGCCGATTTCTGGTCGGTGCTGACGTAGAAATGGTCCAGCACCTGCCCGCGCTCCACCGTCACGAGCACCCGGCCCGCAAAGGGCGTTTTGAGCAGCAGCTTGGCCGTTTCGCCCGGCTCGTATTTCGCCTTGTCGGCCTCAATGGTTACCTCGCCTTCGTTGTTCACCTCAAAGGCGTTGTTGGCCGTGTCGCCGTAGCCGTAGGCATAGAAGGTTTCGGTCACGAACGTAGCCGCGCCCGGCCGGCTCACCCGCACCGCGTACTCGCCCGAATACAGGGGCGTAAACTTGAACTCGGTGCCGTTGCTGACCTCCATGTTGCGGCTGAAAATGGTTTGCTCCCGCCGCTGCGAATTATACACGAAGCGCCCGCCCTGCCGCTCCAGCACGGTTTCCCAGAGCAGCCGCACAATGCGCACGTCGGCGCTGGCGGTGGTGGGTTTTTCGGTGGGCGTGAGGGCCACGAGGCGAATCGGCAGCGCCTGTCGGGTGTTCACCAGCCCGTTCAGATTGCCGATGCCGAACAGCACGGCCTGCGTAGGCACTTCAAACGTGGCCAGCCGATTCACGGGCCGCCCCGTTTCGTCGAACACCGTGGCGAAGGCCGTGCCCGCCAGCGTGCCGAGGTCGCGGGTGTCGGGCACGTCGTAGGTCACGCTGCCCTGGCCCGCCGCGTCGGTGGTGCCCTCGCGCACGGGGGCCTCAAACTGCGCCAGCATATTCAGCGCATCGCTGCCGTAGCTCTGCCCGTTGCCGATGGTGAAGTTGTAATCGGGGAATTTTTTGGGGTTGAAGGGCTTGGGCTTGAGCGAAAACTGCACCTCAAACTTGCGGTCGGCGGCTGGGGGGCCAAACAGGTTCACGGCCGTCACGGCGGCCGTCACGGTGCTGCCCGGTGGCACGGTGGCGGGGGTGGCCGTCACGGTCACTTTCATGCGGTCGGGCACAAACTCCTCCACGCTGATTTGCCGCGAAGTCAGTAGCACGTCGTTGCCGGTCAGCACTTCCAGCGTGTAGAGGCCGGTGATGATGCCGCCCGGCAGCACAAATTGGTTGTGAAACGCCCCGGCCCGGTCGAGCTTGGTTTGCAGGGCCGCGTACTCCTTGCCGGTGGGCAGCAGCAGCCGGATTTTCATCGGTAGGCCAGCGTTGGGCGTTTGCCAGTCGTCGGTCCGCACCACGGTGTTGGTGAAGATGGTATCGCCGGGCCGGTACAGGTCGCGGTCGCCGTACAAAAAGGCCTGGTAGTGCGCCGCGTTCATCGTCAGCCCGCCCACTTCAAAGCGCGAGGTTTCGACCCGGCTTTTGCTCATGCTCAGAAACGAAAAGTCCGCGTCTTTGGTGGCCGTCACCATGCCCAGGCTGAAGCGTTTCATGCTGGCCGCCGAGTCAAATGCCGCCACGCCGCTGCCGTCGGTGGTGGCCGTTTGCAGCACCTGGTTGTTGCTGCTCACCAGGTTCACCGTTACGCCCTTGAGCGGCTCGGCGGTGCGGATGGAATTGGCAAAAACTACCGTGCCGCCGGTTGCGCCCTGTTTCACCATCAGCCCCACGTCGGTGAGGGCCACCAGCTTGCTTACCTGCAAATACTGGTGGTCCGGGTCGGCCACCGTCACCACGTACAGCCCCTTCATCGCGCCCTGAAACTCCAGCTCCTTGAGGTCCAGCCGCAGCACCCGCAGCCCGTTTTGCTTGGTCAGCCCGGCCACCGACACCGTGCGCTCCGACAAGATGTTGCCGGTGTTCTCCACGTTGTAGTAGCGGTAGCTGCGGTCAATGTAATTGCCGTCTTCGTCTTGGTTTTCCTCGCCTTCCTCGTAGTTGTAGCCATACTCGGTGCCCGCCCGCAGCACCGCCTGAATGTTGTTGGCGTAAATCTTGGCAATGGTGATTTTCACCTTCGGCACCGCGTTGATGCGCAAGGCCAGCGACCGGCTGCCCACGGCGCTGAGGTACATGGCCTTCTCGGCGCTGGCAAAGCTGATGCTGGGCGCTTCGTCGCCAAACGACACCGCCTGGCTGAACTTGTGCTCCAACGCGCCGCCGAGCAAGCCTTTGGTGCCTTCGTTCAGCGTAATCTGGTAGTTCTTGCCCACCTCAAAGCCACCCTTCAGCGAGAAGCCGCTTTCCAGCGCTTCCACCTTGAAAGTAGTGGCCGGTTCCACACTCAGGTTGGCCGTCACGGCTTCGGTGGTCAGCGGCTGGGTGGTTAGCACCGTCACCACCGGCTGCCCGTCAATGAGCGAACCCGTGAGTTCGCGCACGTCCAGCGTGGTGGGTTCGGGCACCTGGGCCACCGCCCGCAGGGTTTCGGTGGTGGCTTTGCGGCCGGCGGCGGGCCGCAGCCCTGGTGCAATGGCCACGTTCAGGGGCATATCCGTCCGTACGCTGCCGGGCAAGGTCAGCCCGATAATCTTGTCGGTTTCGGTGGCAACCACGGTGGCCGGTACTTCCTGCCCGTCCTGGGTCAGCTTCAGCCGCCCCGCCAAGTCGGCGGGCCGCACGGGGTAGTTGAACACGAGGTTGGCCCGCAGTTCCGTAGTCCCCGCCGCCCGCTCCGAGCGCCCGTAGAACACCTGCGGGTCGCTCATCTGCAAGTACGGGGTATGAAACTTGGTGCGGTCCAGGGCCGCGCCCTGCTTGCCCGTGGGCAACGCCCCCGCCCGCACTTGGGCCGCAAACACCGTGCTGGGCCGAAACGGCTCAGCGGGCGAAAAGGTCAGCTCCCGGTCGCCGGTCCACTTGAACTTGCCCCGCACGGCCGGCTCAAACTGCACGTAGCGGGTGGTGTCCCAGCGGTTCTGCTGCGCCTCGTCCACCACCGGCCCATCAAACGTGAACACGACGTTGGAGTAGGGGTCAATCTCGTCGCCGTCGCTGCCGTTGGCGGTAGTGGTTTGAGTAGTTTTTTTGTCGTTGGTGCAAGAGTAGGTCAGGCACAGCGGCAGCAGTAGCAGCGGTAGGAAGCGCATGGGGTAGGGCAGGGGAGAAATGCGCCCGAAAGGTAGCAGGTTTTGAACAAGTACCCCGAAGCTGCGCTTCGGCCGCTGAACGGTCGTCCAGGGGTAGCACACGGCCGAAGCGCAGCTTCGGGGTACTCGTTCCACAAGCTCGTTCAGCGGCCGAAGCGCAGCTTCGGGGTACTTGTTCTACTCCACCATCAGCCGCTTGCCAATCACGCCCTGGGCCGTGGTCAGGCGCAGCAGGTAGCCGCCGGCGGGCAATCCGTGCAAGTCCAGCGTGGCCGGGCCGCTGCCGGCGGGCAGGGCCAGCGACTGCACCACCTGGCCCAGCGCGTTGTAGAGCTGCCCGCCGACGGGGGCCGCCCGCAACGCCGCCGGCAGCACAAGCGTGGCCGTGGCGTGGGCCGGGTTGGGAAACAACGTTACCTCGCTGGTCAGGGCCGCCGCACGGCTGGCTAGCGGAGCGCCATACAGCACAAAGGCCGTAGGTGATGTTGTGTTGCCCGCGCAAGTAGTCGTGACCTGTACGCTGTAGTTGTGGCCCGCCGCCACGCCCGACCGCACCACGGGCGGCCCCGCCGCGTTCTGCTGAAACACCTGGGGCACCGTCAGGTCGTTCCAGCGCACGGCGTAGCCGGTGGCCCCGATGGCGGGCGTGAAATTCACCTGGGCCGAGTTGCCCGGCCCGGCCGTCACGACCAGGTTGGTGGGGGGCGGGCAGGCGTTGGCAGTGGCGCAGGTCAGGCGTAGCGAGAAGTCACCCTGGGCGGGCAGGGTGGCATCTTGCCCGCTCACCAACACATAGTAGGTGGTGCCGGCAGTGGTCGAAAACGTCACGCTGCTGCCCGCCGTGGTGCTGGGGGACGGGGCCGCGCTGGCCACGCAGACCAGGCTGCCGCAGGCTCCGCTGAAGACGTGCAGCCGGTTGTCAAACGTGTTGCCGTTGCCCGTGAAGTTGGTGGCGGCGGTCAGGTCCTGGCCCGTGCCCGCCACGCGGTACCACACCCCCGGCTGGGTGATGGGCACCGGGGCGCAGGCGGTGGTGTTGTCGCCGACGAGGCTGGCCCCGGTGGTGGTGCCGGGCAGGGTTTGGCCGCAGGCAATGGAAATGGCCCCGGCGCAGGCATCGTTGGCTGGTACGCCGGGGGTGCGGAAGGTAATGGGAATGGCCGACGACAACCCCACTGCCCCGCAGTTGGCCTGCACCGTCACGGTGTAGTAGGTGCCCGGCAGCAGGCCCGTCAAGGGTATTTGGGTGTTGGGGGTAGCGGTGGTAATGGGCGGCAAGGCAACCCCGCCCTGCGGTGTCACCACCACAGCGTGGGAGCCGGCGGCCGGCATTCCGCCCAGGAAGGTGAGCGTGGCGCTGGTGCCGGTGATGCTGGTGATGCCCAGCCCCAGCGGGTCGCCGCACAGCGGTGGCGCGGTCACGCAGATGGTGAACAGCCCCGAAATTGTTGTGCCATAACGGCTCACAAACACATAATAAGTGGTGCTGGGAGTCAGCGATGCCGCATCCAACACGCCGGTCCCGGTGCGGCAACCTATTTGCGTGAAGGGACCGGTCGCGCTGCTGGCGGCAAAAACCGTTACAGTGGCCGCGGTGCCCGTGGTGGTAATGCGGGCGCCGGTGCTGCCCAGCCCCGTGGCATCGGTCGTAAACGTGTACCATACCCCCGCGACGGAGCCGTTGCCGAAGCAACTGAAGTTGTTGCCGGTGAGGTTGTTTTCATAAAAGGAATTTATCGTAGTGCCGGCCGTGGGCTGGCAAGGGCCGGTCATGGACAGCACTTGAGCAGCGGTAGATTCGTCGTTGGTCGGCACGGTGTAAGTCAATAGCGGCGCGGATGTGGCCGTGCCGCCGTTAGCGCAGTTGGCTTGCAACGACACACTGTAGGTGGTGGCCGGAACCAAGCCAGTTACGGTGGCCGGGCTGCCGGTCACGGCTTGCACCACGGTCGGAGCAGTGGGCGCGGTGAGGGTCGCAGTGTAACTCGTGGCCCCATTGCCGGGCATGAACGTGAAGCTGACCGTGGTGGGGCGGGCCAGCACTGGAAGCAGCACCGAGTTGATGCGCAGGTTAGTCGGGGCACCGCACGGAACGGGCAGGGTGGCGCAAATCGTGAACGGTCCGGCCCCCGTTCCGTAACTTATATTCGATACTGCTAAATAATACGTGGTGCTGGGGGTAAGCGGAGCCACCGTAAACGTTGAAAAAGGCAAGGTAGTAGAGTTGTTCGGGGCTATCTGACAAGCAATTTGGGTAAAAGGCCCGGCTGCACCGTTGGCCGAGCGAAACACCCGCACCCGGTTAGCAGCACTGCCCGTAGCAGTCAGTTGAATGCCGGTGCTGCCCGGCCCGGTGGCATCGGTAGTCACCGTAAACCAAACATCGGGGGTAGTACTTAAATTTCCGCCCCCGCAGTTGGTATAAGGGTCGTAGCCGCTGGCCGGGGTCAGGGTGGCTCCGGCGTTGGTGCTGGCAGTGGGCTGGCAGGTGGCGGTGAGCGGCAGGGCCACAGCCCCGCCGGGGTCGTCGTTAATCAGGGTCGTTTTGAACGCGCCCTTCAGCGAGCGGGCCGAGTTGCCGGCCGCGCCGCAAGTCTGGGTCACGTAAAACTCGTAGTCGGTGAAGGGTGTCAGGCCGGTAACGACCAGACCCGAAGCCGCCGCCGTTACCGGGGTGGCCGTGGCAGGGTTGAAGCCCACCGGGCCATATACTACCTGGTAGGGGCCGGGGCTGCTGCCCAGGGTGCGCCAGGTGAGAGTGGCCGTGGTGCCGGTCAGGTTGGTAGCCACCAGGCTGAAGGGCAGCGGGCAGGGCTGCGGGGCGGCGGGCAGGAAATGAAAGCGCAACCCCGCCGGGGGCACCACCCCCGGCTGAATGGGCAGCGTGGCGGTGTTCACCAGGCCAACGGTGCTGCTGGTCCAGTCCTGGCCGCTGCGGTTTTGGAAATCGCTGGGTGTGGAGCCGCGCAGGCCCACCTGCACAGTGTTACTTTGGGTGCCGCTGGTGCAGGTGCCGTAGGCCAGCTCCACCTCGTTGCTGGTTTCGTGCAGCCGGATTTGAAAGTTCAGGTCTTCGCCGCTGCCACTAACCACCGCGTGGCTCCATTGCAGGACGAACACTCGGTTGGGGGCACTGCCGATTGTTTCGTAGCGAATTTCGCCATTGCTTTGGCTCCGCAAATTGCCGCCAATTGCGGCAATGGCACCTTCATAGCCCGTTTCGTCGGTTGAAGAAAGCGGGAAGGCAACGCCCGCGTAGGGCGGGCCGCCGTGCGGGCGCGGGTCGAAATAGCTGTAGGGTCGTACGCTCCCAAAGGTCATGAAGCCCTTGCCCGAAACGTAGCCCCCGGCGTAGGTATTGCCATTGAACACAAAGGGAAACGGAATGGCCCCGGCGGGCAACGTATAAATGCCTTCAAAAACATTGAACTGGCCCGTAATTTGGCTTTGGGCAGCTATCACTATGCCACCCGTGATGGGCACGTAGGGGCTGTTGTTCTGACTAAAGCCGTAGCCGGCCACCTGTGCCCGCAGGGTGCCGGGCACTGCCGCCACGGCCAGCAACAACATCAAACGGCGGAGAGAAGTAAAAAAAGTATTCATGCGCGTAAGAAGAAAGGTTGAGACGCTAAGAAGCTGTTTGCGTTAGTTGAACAAGTACCCCGAAGCTGCGCTTCGGCCGCTGCCCGGTCGTCCAGGGGCAGCACACGGCCGAAGCGCAGCTTCGGGGTACTCGTTCCACAAGCTCGTTCAGCGGCCGAAGCACCGCTTCGGGGTACTCGTTCCACAAGCTCGTTCAGCGGCCGAAGCGCCGCTTCGGGGTACTCGTGCTACTCTACCATCAGCCGCTTGCCAATCACGCCCTGGGCCGTGGTCAGGCGCAGCAGGTAGCCGCCGGCGGGCAATCCGCGCAGGTCCAGCGTGGCCGGGCCGCTGCCGGCGGGCAGGGCCAGCGACTGCACCACCTGGCCCAGGGCGTTGTAGAGTTGCCCGCCGACGGGGGCCACCCGCAGCGCCGCCGGCAGCACAAGCGTGGCCGTGGCGTGGGCCGGGTTGGGAAACAACGCCACCTCGCTGGTCAGGGCCGCCGCGCGGCTGGCCAGCACAATGTTGAACGGCACAAACACCGTCGGGGCCAGCGGCGCAAGTGCCCCGCAGTAGGCTTGCAGCACGGCCATGTAGCTGGTGTTGGGCGAGAGCTGCGTCTTCACTGCCGGTGAGGTGGTGACGGTGGTGGACCCGGTCACGTAGCCGGTGCTCAGGTCCACCCACGTCACCACGTACTGGCTGGCCCCGGCCGCCGGCGTAAAGGTTAGCTGGACCGAGGTGGGCGAGGTAACGGCAATGGCTGCGTTGGTCGGGGCCGGGCAGGTGCCGGCGGGCAGGCAGTCGAGCTGCATCGTGAAATCGCCCGTTTGCGCGGCGTAAGAGTGCCCGCTCACGAACAGGTAGTAGGTGGTGCCGGCGGTGGTGGCCAAGGTCAGCTGGCTGCAGCCACAAGCCCCCACAACAATGTTCACCCCCGCCACGCAGGTCAGCGCCCCGCAGGTGCCGGTGTACACGTGGAGGCGGGGGCCGAACGTGACCACCGGCCCCGACTGGCGCACGGTCAGGCTCAGGTCCTGGCCGGTGCCCAGCACCCGGTACCACACCCCGCCCGTGGCAATGGGAGTGGCCCCGCAAGTAGCGGTAGGGTCGCCGGTGGCCGTGGACCCGATGGTGGTGCCGGGGATGGTCTGGCCGCAGGTCAGGGCAATGGCTCCGCTGCACAAGTCATTGGCCGGCACGCCGGGGGTCAGAAACGTAAAGGACACCACCCGCGTCAGGCCGCCGGTGCCGCAGTTGCCCTGCACCGTAGCGGTGTAGTAGGTGCCGGGCTGCAGGCCCGTGAGCGGCACCTGGGGGCTGGTGGCGGTGAGGTTGGCAGTGGTGCCGCCCTGCGGCGTGAGGGTGATGGCGTAGGTGGCCGCGGTGGGCACCCCGGCCGTAAAAGTCAGCGTGGCCGAGGTGGGCATGAGGGCCGTGATGCCCAGGTTCAGCGGGTCGCCGCAGGTCGGCGGCTCGGTGATGCAGATGGTGAACGGACCGACAATAGTAGCAAAACCAAAATCGCCGACAAACACATAATAGGTCGTGCTGGGGGTCAGGCCCAGCACATCCAGTGGCGGCGCGGCGGCCGTGACTGAACCCGCCGCGCACGCCACCGGCGTAAATGGCCCGCTGGCGCTGCTGGCCGAAAACACCCGTACCTGGCCCGCTGCCGCCCCCGTCACCGTAATACGCACCGCTTGGCTAGCCAGGCCCGTGGCCGCCGTCGTGAACGTGTACCACACTCCATAAGGTGTAGCCGTGCCGCAGTTAGGGGTAGTAAAGGGGGCCGTGTTATGGTCACCGGCCGCGTTGAGGTTGCTGCCGTTCACGGGCTGGCAGGTGGGCAGCACCGGCAAGGCGATGGCCGTCGGCGGGTTGTCGTTAATGGGTTTGGCATAGACTATAAACGGCACGGGGGCGCTGTGGGCACCGCCGGCGCAGTTGGCCTGCAAGGTACCCGCGTAGGTGGTGGCCGGGGTTAGGTTGCTGAGTGTTGCCGGTGAACCGGTCAGGTTGGGGCTAACCGTGACCGGCACGCCGCCCGCCGGGGTCAGCACTACGGTATAGTCAATGGCCCCGTTGCTGGGTGTAAACGTGAGGACCGAAGTGGTAGCCCCGGTGGTGCCAAAGTTGGTGCTGACCGCTGCGGGGTTGCTACACGCCGGCGGTACCGTGGCACAGATGGTGAACGGCCCCGGCACTTCGTCGTAAATAATATTGGCTACCGCCACGTAATACGTGGTGTTGGGAGTGAGCAATGCCTGCACAAAGGCCGCCGCTGGCTGCTGGTTACCGAGGCTATTGTTAGGGGCTTCTTCGCAGTGCAGCAGTGTGAACGGCCCGGCCGCCCCGCCCGCCGACGAATAGATTTTGACGCGGGCCGCCGCCCCGCCCGTCACGGCCAGTTGGATGCCGGTGCTGCCCGGCCCGGTGGCGGCCGTGGTCACGGCAAACCACACGTCGTAGAAGGAGTAGTTGAGCGCTATCACCCCCGAGCAGACCCCGGAGTTGTAGCCGGGGGCTACCGTGATGGTGGCCCCCACGTTGGTGCTGCTCACCGGCTGGCAGGTGGCGGTGAGGGGCAGGGGGGTGGCCCCGATAGGGTCGTCGTTGAGCAGCGTGGTTTTGAAGCTGCCCTTGAGCGAGCGCGGCGAGGTGCCCGCCGCCCCGCCGCACTGCTGGGTCACGTAGAAATCGTAGTTGGTGAGCGGACTCAGGCCGGTCAGGGTGGTGGTCAGGCCGGGGGCCGTGGCGCTCAGGCTGCCCGCCCCGCCCGGCACAAACCCGGCCGGGCCGTATTGGATGAGGTAAGGGCCGGGGTTGGCCGAGGGGCCGTTCACGTGCCAGCTCACGTTGGCCGACGTGCCGTTGCCGACCGGCACCGCCACCAGGCTGTAGGGCTGCGGGCAGGGCAGCGGAGTGGGCGGCACAAAGCTGTACACGAGGCCATCGGGCGGGGCACCGGCCGTAGCCAGCGCAATGGTGGCCGCGTTGGTGGTGCCCGCCGTGCTGCTAAGCCAGGCCCCGGCGCGGTTCTGAAAGTCGGATGTCGTGAAGCCCCGCAGCCCTACCTGGGCCAGAAAGTTGGCACTCGTCACCGAATACAGGTGCGGCCCGTAGGCCATTTCTATCTCGTTGGTGGTTTCGTGCAGGCGCACCTGAAAGTTGAGGCTGGCCGCGTCGGTGAAGTAGTGAATGTTTTTCCACTGCACCACAAACACCCGGTTGGGAGCCGTACCCAGTAGCTGGTAGCGTACTTCGCCTAAATCACCAGGTTGTACATCGCCCAGCAAGTCGGAACCCATTGGGGAAATAGCGCCGTCGTAGCCGGTGCCTACTGGCTCTGATAACGGTTGATAATATACGTAAGTGGTGGTGCTATTGGGCAAAAAGTCACTGAACGAATGGGGGGGGACCGCTCCAAAGGTTAAATAGCCACTGGAAGAAACGTAAGCGCCTGTGTAAGGAGTGCCATTGAAAAGAAAAGAAAACGGAATTGTACCCACCGGAATCTGATGTACCCGACCACCAACCGGATTTAGATTGGGTGGTATTGCGACACTGGACGTAGCCAACACGGTGCCCCCGGTAAGCAACGAAAAGGTGCTGTTGCGCTGGGAGAAAACATAACTGGCCACTTGGGCACTCGCGGTATTGGTCGCAATAACTCCTAAAAGCAGCCAAAACATCAGTAACGATAACCGGAGGGAGGAAAGATTTTTCATGAGGTCAAGTGAAAAAGGAGTAGGAAGCTAATAGGTAAAGAGAAATGACAAAAATCCTCCCGACACGCTGCCGGAAGGATTTCTAGAACTGCCAAAAATTAGTTGCGATTGACAACCACGGCTTGCGTCCGTTGCGAAGTTACCACGCGCACCGTGTAATTACCCGCAGGTAAATTAGTGGCTGGTGTCCAGGTAACAATTTCCGGCACTTCTGTTCCGGCACCAGACAACAGGTTAGCTACCGGCCGACCCAACAGGTCACGGACTTCCAATTGCAGTACTTTTTCTTTGGCCTGCAAATCCAAGCGAATGCTTACTGCATCCGAAGCCGGGTTTGGAAAAACATCCAATACCTGCCGGGCATTAGTCTGTTTAATGTTTCCACCGGAAGCGCCAGTTCCAGTTGCTGGTCGTAGGGCAGCACCAGGGTCGCCACCTAACTCATTACTGCGCTTAAAAGCGAGAATGTGATACTTGGCATCAAGAAACAAATGCACAGCGCCAGCCTTTTTTGTATGTACGTCAGCACTTAGGTGCCGTCCGGCAATACTACTGACTGCTTGCCGGCCGTCCGCATGGTCATTGACCCGACTATAAGAAGCTGGCCCGGCTCCGGTTACAAAGATGAAGTGGCCTTCTTTCAACGACAACGCCCATACATCCTCCCCTGACGCTTTGCTGTTGTACTGACTCTGATTGCCGCCGGTATCCGGGCCACCAGTCCAGGTCACCGTGTAGTACCCTTCAACATTATACGTCACGACCGGCTCTACCGACTCCAACGGATTGCTGGGGGTTGGAGCGGTAACCAACGTGTAATTAGGCCGGAATACGTCCCCGGTTTTGCCGAAATCAAGAACAGCATAAGAGGGCGGTCCAACACAAGCCGTAAGAGTCCGGTCTACTACCACCTCTACGTCTGTACCCCGGTCTCCGAATGGACGCGGAAATTTAGTGATGCCAGCGGAGGAAGCCGCAATGCGCGGAGCACTTTTTGCATCGCCAGCGCTGTAATCCCATTCATAAGTAGCCAACGTGTCCAATGGGCCATCCACACAATAATTGTAGCGAAACTGGCGAACTGCCAACTTGTTTACAATAGAAAATTGGCCGTGGCCGTCAACGTAATGGCGCAGGTAAGTACTAGAAATAACGGCGTTATCGGCATTCCCTTCCGAGATTGCTACATCCGGGTGCAAGGTCTGTTCAAAGAGACCGGTTGGCGGGTCCAGGGCCAAAACGCCAATGGTTGTGCCATCGGTATAGCACGAGGCAATGTTGCCTGTAATCGTGCTACCGGCCAAGTACGTGCGGCTAAAACTAACCTCATAAGGAGGGGAAGTGAAAGCAGGAAAGTACCCACCCCCGGAGGTGGTTTTTACCGTTACTTTATCGGTGACGCTTTGTTGCCAGGTAATGGCCACTACCCCCAGCGCGTTAGCATCAATGTTAGGGTAGGAGTGTGTGTAGGCAGGTCTCATGCTGCCAAGTCTTTGGCCACTGCGAAACTGAAAAGCATTTGCAACCGGATTCCAGCAGTAGACCTCGTAGCGGGGGTAGGTGTTTTCAATGTACACCAAGTTCAGATACAAGGAGTCGTTGGCAGCGGCCATTACCACGTCCGGGTCACTAAGCTTGTCACCTGGCACCGCGCCTTTTACTTGCAAAGAACCGTAACTGCTGCCACTGTAAAGGGCATCATTAACGTGGCCCGTGCTTGGGTAGTCTTTGTAAAAACTCCACGACAGAATAACTTTGCCTTTGGAATCCCAAGTCATCGCCTGGATGGTAAGGTCCCGGTTTGGGTCATTGCGGTCTTGAGTGGTATAAACCATCGCGTCGGTACCCGTGTGCTGTGTACTGTCAAATGCAAACACACTACCAGGGGACGCTTTGTTGTCGCCATTCGCAGGCGGAACCCCAGGAATGATGTAGAGTTGGGCCAGGGCAGTGCAGGCACTACCGAGCAAAATAGCAAAGGCCATCGCCGATGCCCGAGAGAAATGTTTCATGAAAAGAAAGGAAAAAGTGAAAAAATAGGCAAAAAAGGGAAAGACTAAAAACAAAACCTGACTCTGGCCAGAGGCAACACAATTCAAGACGGAACGCAGAAAATTAAGTTGCCCCTAAAAAGTAAGGCACGGGCTTCAAAATGAGTTTTGTACAACCTATTTGCCCGGTAGTGCCTAAAACCGGAACTTTTCCCAATAATTATTTTTGTCCGTCCCTAAAAACATAACGTGAATACGTTAGCTGAAAACAAAAACGGGCCACTCGGCTACTACCAAGTGGCCCGTTAAGGCATCTATTACTGCAACGCAGATTATACTCTGGTCTCCTTGCTGCTTTACTGGTGCGGCCCACCGGGCACGGTCAGGTCCACGGTTGGCCCCTGGCTGCTCACTACCACGTTGCGCTTCATGTAGCGGCCAAAGTAGCTGCGGTTTTCGGGCTGGTCGGGCACCACGTTGGGGCGGGTGTCGTAGTAGGGCAGGTGGGTGATGGTTTCAAGCAGCGTGTGCTCGGTTTCGTTGGCCCGGCAGCACCACAGTTCCAGGGCATCGTAGCCGTACATGGCCCCGGTCACGATGGGCTGAATGCCTTTCATCTTGGGTTTGAGCAATGGCACTTCGGCCTTCACGCTGTTTTGGGGCTTGCCAGTGGTTGTTTTGGACTGCACCAGTTTCAACACACTGGCCGGCACCCCCACCGTGTTTTTGATTTCCTTGACCGTGCCCCGCACAATCAGGCCCGACTTTTTGGCCTGGGTCTTCAGTTCCTTGCTGGCCGTTTCGGCGGTCGTGCGGGTCTTGTCGCGGGCATCATAAGCATCCAACTCGCTTTGTGCCCCTTCTTTCATGGGAGCGTAGGTGCCTTTGGGCACTTTCATCTCGATTTCAATTTCGTCGGTCACGTCCACTAGGTGCTGGAGGTATAGCCGCCGGTCGGCTTCGCGGCTGGAAAGAATGTTAGGTGTCATTTGGAAAGAGAATAAGGATGAGCGCAATCGCCGCCAATGCGGCGGTGTTGGGTCAAAGTTACTAAATTATTTTTAATTAATGAAAAAAACATAAAAAACGCGGCGATACTTCAATGCCCTTGCCGCTTTCCCGCCGTTGTTTCTGACTCTGAAAGCCTAAAATCAGCTCACGGTCGGCCAGTTTTTGGTTGCCGCGTTGGGCCGGGGCACCGCCCGGTGCCAACAGCACTTCCGAAGCTGCCGGTTGCATCCTGGGGCCATTGGGAGCGGTTTTGAGGCTTTCTGGTTTCCGGCAACAACGCTGTTGCGCTCCGCAATGGTCCTGTTGCGTCCGGCCGTACACTGCCAAATTTCTGCAACAGCCTTGTGGTTGCGCCGCAATAGTCTGCCATCTTTTGGCAATGGGCCAGTTATGTGCGCCCGCACCCTGCCGTTTTTTTAGTTAGGCCACTTTTGTTGGCTGCAATGTTCCACTCGTGAGGTAGCGCAGCTACATCGGCCGCTTTTGGCAGCCAACGCGGGGCTACAACCAGGCCATTGCCAGAAGTTGTTTGCGTTCGTTGCCCGAGTACCCCGAAGCTGTGCTTCGGTCGTTGAACGGTCGTTCAGCGGGGCCGTTCAACGACCGTTCAACGACCGTTCAACGACCGAAGCACAGCTTCGGGGTACTCGTTCAGCTAACGCAACCAGCTTCTAAGAGCAGCTTACAGGCAAAGCCAGGGCTTGGACGTGTTTGTTCACGCCGCTTTTATCCCACTTCACCACCTCCAACCGCTGCTTCACCCCCGTAGGCCTATCCCCCGCCCACCCCGGCCGTACTTTTGACCCATGCCCACGCCCGACTTCCTTTTCACGTTAGCCAACCCGCTGGCCCTGGTGGGCTGGGCACTGCTGGTGCTGGCCCCGCGCTGGCGCGGCACCCGCGCCCTGGTCCTGAGCGGGGCCTGGCCGCTGGGCTTGGCCGCACTCTACGCGGTGCTTATCAGCGCCCACTACCTGGGGCCGCACGGCGGCGAAGGCGGCTTCGGGTCGCTGGCGCAGGTGGCGGCGCTGTTCCGCGACCCGTGGGCGCTGCTGGCGGGCTGGGTGCATTATCTGTGCTTTGATTTGTCGGTCGGGGCCTGGGAAGTGCGCGATGCCCAGCGGCGCGGGCTGCCCCATGCCTTGCTGCTGCCGTGCTTGCTGCTCACGTTTTTGTTCGGGCCGGTGGGGCTGCTGCTTTACCACGGCCTGCGACTGCGCTACCCCATTTCACATTTGGCTTTTTGATGGAAACTCTTTTGAATCCGCCGCTATTGGCTGCGCCCGGGGCCGCGTGGTGGCAGGTGCTGCACCGCGTCAATCCGGCCTTGTCCTGGACGGGCTGGCTGAACGTGGTCCTGGCCGCGCTGGCCCTGGCCCTGCTGCTGCTGGACCCGCGCCACCTCGGCGGCGCATTGCTGTGGTGGAAGCCGCTGAAATTCTCCCTTTCCATCGTCGCCTTTGCCTGGACGCTGGCCTGGCTGCTGGCCGACCTGCCCGGCCCGGCGCAGCGCAGCGTGGCAATTATCAGCACCGGCGTGGCCGTGGCCATGGCCGTGGAGCAGGCCGTTATTTTTGTGCAGGCGGCGCGGGGCACCACCTCGCACTACAACGTCAGCAGCGCCCTCAACGGGGTGTTGTTTGGGCTAATGGGCGTGTTTATTTTCGTCAATACCGTCCTCACGGCCTGGGCCGTGTACCTGAGCTTTGCCTACCGGCCCTTTGGCCCGGCGGGCTACGTGTGGGGGCTGCGCCTGGGGCTGGGGCTGTTTCTGGTGGGCAGCGTGTTGGGCGGCTTCATGATTGGCCGGGGCCAACACACCGTGGGGGCGGCCGATGGCGGCCCCGGTCTGCCCGGCCTGGGCTGGAGCACCCGCGCCGGCGACCTCCGCATTGCCCACTTCCTGGGGATGCACGCCCTGCAAGTGCTGCCGCTGCTGGGCTGGCTGTGCAGCCGCTTTGCCGGTTCCTACGCCGTGCTGCTCACCTGGGCCGGGGCGGCGGCGTATGCGGCGGTTGTGGCGGCGCTGTTTGGGTGGGCGCTGCTGGGTCGCCCGCTGGGGGGGTGAAAAGCCGGACAGCCTTAGAAGCTGTTTGCGTTAGCTGAACGAGTACCCCGAAGCTGTGCTTCGGTCGTTGAACGGGACCGCTGAACGACCGCTCAACGACCGAAGCACCGCTTCGGGGTACTCGTTCAGCGGTTCTGGACGGTAACTCAAACAGCTTCTTATGCTTCGGCCAGGGGCGTTGCGGCGGCATTGGCCCGCGCTTGCTGGTACGTCAGGTAGCTGACCAGGCCCACGATGGCAACCAGAAACAGCCCGCTGATGAGCTGCGTGCTGATGCCCAGGCCGCCCGCCCGGCCGGGCTGCGTGAGCCAATCGCCCAGCGAGGCCCCCAGCGGCCGGGTCAGGACGTAGGCCGCCCAAAAGGCCAGCACGGCGTTCAGGTGCAGGAAACGGTAGGCCAGGTAGGTGGCGGCAATCAGGCTGCCAAAGAGCAGCGCCGACAACGGATAGCCCAACCCCAACCGCTCCCCGATGAGGTCGCCGGCCGACGTGCCCAGCGCAAACGTACACAAAATGGCCGCCCAGTAGAACAACTCCCGGCGGGTAGTCAGGATGGTGTGCACCGACAAGGTTCCTTCCCGGGCATACCACCAGCCGAACACAACCGCCAGCGCCAGCGCAAAAATGGCGGTGGTCGTGACCAGGCTCACGCCCAGGTTGTCCACCAGGTTGTCCGAAAGCAAGGTGCCCACCACGCTGATAAACACGACGACGGTCCAGTACAGCGCCGGTTGGTAGCGGCGGCTTCGCAGTTGCAACCCCAGCACGCCCAGTAGCAGCGTCGTCATCAGCAGCGAGGTGTTGGACAGGCCCAGTTTCAGGTTGAAGGCTAAAAAGTCGGCGGCCGTTTCCCCCACGGTGGTGGCCATAATTTTGATTAGCCAAAAAACGAGCGTCACGGCCGGTACCTTGTTGAGCATTTTCATGAGTTGTTGCGGCCGTCGGCCAAAAGAAGATGAGCACCACGGGCTGCTTAAAAACAGGTTGAGTTCGCAGCCCGAGTACCCCGAAGCTGCGCTTCGGTCGTTGAACGGTCGTTCAGGGGCAGCATACGGCCGAAGCGCAGCTTCGGGGTACTCGGGCTGCGAACTCAACCAGCTGCTGAGAAGCTGTTTTAAGTTACCGTCCAGGACCGCTGAACAAGTACCCCGAAGCGGTGCTTCGGCCGCTGCCCGGTCGTTCAGCGGTCCCGTTCAACGACCGAAGCACAGCTTCGGGGTACTCGTTCAGCTAGCTCAACCAGCTGCTTAGCGCCAGCGGTACGCCAAGCCACCGGATAACCGCCGCCGTTGCAGGCGCACTACGGCTTAGCTACTCAAAAAGTTAACCAAAGCCTGGCCGGGGCGTGGGGCACGGCCGGGGAAGCGCAGGCCGATGACAGGAGGCCCGCCACCCGGTTCTCGCCCAGAACCCGCCCCGGCCGCTTCGGCCCGGCGGGCCGCCAACTTTGAGTTACCGTCCAGGACCGCTGAACGAGTACCCCGAAGCTGCGCTTCGGTCGTTGAACGGTCGTTCAGCGGTCCCGTTCAACGACCGAAGCACCGCTTCGGGGTACTCGTTCAGCTAACGCAAACAGGTTCCTAACAGAATCAACGGGTATTTTTGCCTGCTGAATCCCACCCCGCCGATGAAATCGTTCCTGTTCGCCGCTGCCCTGGCCGTGCCCCACCTGGGGGCCGCCCAAACGGCCCCCGTCCGCATTCTGTTTGATGCGTTGCACGCCGAAACGGCCGGCAACGCCGACTGGACCATTGATGCCGACGTGGCCGGGCGGCCCCAGCGGGTGCCCACCCCGGCCCAAAGCACCATCACGGCCACCACGCCCGAAACGTACTGGACGGGGGGCATCTCGGCCTGGGGCGTGGCCCTGGCCCAGCGCGGCTACCAGGTGGAAACCTTGCCCGCCACCGGCCGCCTCACCTACGGCACTCCCGCCAATGCCCAGGACCTGAGCAACTACAAAGTTTTTATCGTGGACGAGCCGAACGGCCCGTTCAGCGTTGCCGAGAAGGCGGCCTTGCTGGCTTTTGTGCGCGGCGGCGGCGGCCTGCTGATGGTATCGGACCACAACCAGTCGGACCGCGACGGCGACGGCTGGGATTCGCCCCGCATCTGGAACGACTTTCTCAGCACCACGCCCGGAGCCGGCGGCCTGGGCCTGGCCTTTGATTTGGTGAACATCTCGCCCGCCACCACCAACGTGCCCCTGGCCCCCACCGATTCACTATTGCACGGCCCCGCCGGCAACGTGGCCCAGATGGCGTACCACAACGGCACTACCCTCACCCTGGACCCCGCCCTGAACCCGTCGGTGCGCGGGGTGGTGTTCAACACCGGCGCGGCCAACACCGGTACCACCGGGGCGCTCATGGCATACGGCCGTTTCGGCGCGGGCAAGTTTGCGGCCCTCGGCGATTCGTCGCCCACCGACGACGGCACCGGGGCACCGGGCAAGGCGCTTTTCAACGGCTGGAGCGCCGAAGCCGGCGGCGACCACGCCCGCCTGCTGCTGAATGCGACCATTTGGCTGGCTACTGCCCGCCGCCCCCTGAGCAGTCGCGCCGGGGCTGCCCTAACCGTTCCCCGCTGGTACCCAACCCCCACCGCTGGCTGGCTGGCGCTGCCGGTGGCCCCGGTGGGCACGGTGCAGGTCTATGATGCGCTGGGTCGGGCGGTGGCCGTGCCGCCCCCGGCGGCACCCGCCCGCCTTGATTTGAGCAGCCTGCCAGCGGGTGGCTACTGGCTGCGCTACGGCCTGCCCGATGGCCGCACCGCCACCCAGCGCATTGTGCGCGAGTAAGGTTTGGTTAACGTAGGCCGGCCACCCGGCCAGCGAAACGTAACTCCAAAACAGCCAGGAGCAAGAAAAAAGAGCGGCGGTGGTCTAAAACGGGGTGGTAGTACGACTTTTTCAGTCGTACTACCACTCTTGTTACGCCCCGATAATCTTGCTCCAATCAACTTGTTCAAAAGCAAGAGTGGTAGTACGAACCGCTGCGCGGAATTCGTACTACCACCCCTGTTACGCCCCGATAATCTTCTTCCAATCAAATTGTTCAAAAGCAAGAGTGGTAGTACGAACCGCTACGCGGAATTCGTACTACCACCCGTTTTAGACCACCGCCAAAAGAGCTACTGTGCCCCAACTATAAACGGGCAGCGTTGCACGGCTTCGCCCGGTTGCACCAGCGGCAGGTACAGGCCCGGCACACGGTACGCCGCCAGCATCTGCAACCAGGTAGCCACCGTTCGGGTAGCCGCCGGAATAGCCGTTCGTTGCCGAGTACCTTTGCTCCACCCGCCATGCTTCGCATTCTCCACGTTTTCTCCGCCGATTTCTTTGCTGGCTCGGTGGCCTATGCGTTGCAGTTGGCCGAAGGGCAGCGGGCGCAGGGCCACACCGTGCTGCTGGCTTCCGATTCGGACACGCTGCCCAGTGCCTTGCCCCAACTGCGGCTGCCGGTGAGCGACCGGCGTTGGCGGCGGCGGCTGCACAGCGTGGGGGTGTTGCGGCGGGTGCTGCAAACGGAGCGGATTGACGTGGTGCACGCCCACTCGCGGGCGGCGAGTTGGCTGGCGTATTTTGCGACGCGGGGGCAGCGGGTGCCGCTGGTCAGCACCATCCACGGGCGGCAGCACCTGCATTCGGGGCGGGGGTTGTTCAACGTGTATGGGCAGCGGCTGCTGGCCATTTGCCCCAACCTGGTCACGCATTTGGTGGAGGAGCTGGGGCAAGCGCCGGGCCGGGTGGTGGCCGTGCCCAACGGCGTAGCGTTTGGGCCACTAGTCCCGGCCCCGGCCGCCGAGCCGCTGCGGGTGGCGTTTGTGGGGCGCTTCAACGGCGGCAAAGGGCAGCGGGCGGCGGGCTTGCTCCAACACGTGTTTCCGGTGCTGCTGGCCGAGTTTGCCGGGTTGCGGCTGGCGCTGATTGGCAACGAGCTGGCGCAGTTGCCAGCGACCGGGCAAGCCGCGCTGGCGACGCTGCAAAGCCAGTACGGAGCGCAGATTGAAGTAGTGGGCTTCACGGACGACGTGGCGGGCTGGCTGGCCCGCACGTCCCTCACCATCGGGGCGGGGCGGGTGGCCATAGAGGCCCTGGGCGCGGGCCGCCCCGTACTGGCCCTGGGCGAAGCCAGCAGCGAAGGCGTGGTCACGGAAGCCAACTTTGCCCAAGCCGCCGCCAGCAACTTTGGCGACATTGCGGCCCGCGCCACTACTCCGCCCGTGGCCCCCGGCACCGGCCCTCTCGACTGGCCCGCCGTGCTGGCCGAAGCCCGGCAGGCGCTGGCCCAGCCTGCGCCGGTACCCTCCGCACTGGTGGCGCAAGTCCGCGCCCGCTACGATGTAGCCGCCGTGGCGGCGCAGGTGCTGGCCGTCTATCAAGCGGCCCGCATGGCGGTGGCCGTGCCCCGGCACATCCCGGTGCTGATGTACCACAAAATCCCGGACGCGGCCCTGGCCAGCAAACACGCCACCTACGTGCCCAAAGCACAGTTTGCCCAGCACCTGGCGTGGTTTGGGCAGTGGGGCCTGACCCCGATTACGTTCCGCGACTACCTGGCCTTTGCCAACGGCGAACGGCCCCTGGCCGATTTTCCGCCCCGCCCCATCGTCCTGACTTTTGACGACGGCTACGCCGACAACCACGCCAACGCCCTGCCCCTGATGCAAGCCGCCGGCTACCGGGGGGTGCTGTACCTGCTGGGCGACGCGCAGGTGCGCTACAACCGCTGGGACCACGACCCCGACCCCACCGAACCACGTTGCGAGTTAATGAGCGCCGCCCAGCGCCACGACTTCGTGGCCGCCGGTTGGGAAATCGGGGCGCACACCCAAACCCACCCGCACCTCACGCAGCTCCCCCTGCCCGAAGCCGCCGCCGAAATGGCCGCCAGCAAACAAGCCCTGGAGGCCGCCCTGGATGTACCCGTACTTAGCTTTGCTTACCCCTACGGCGACCTCAACCCGGCCCTGAAAGCCGCTGCCCAGGCGGCGGGCTTTGCCCTGGCCGTGGCCACCGACAGCGGCGGCCTGCACCTGGAGGACGACCGCTGGGAGATATTCCGGGTCAATGTGTTTCCCAACGAAACGCGGCGTAGCCTGCGGAAAAAAACCTCGCCGCTGTATCGCCGGTACTTCCGCTGGAAGCGGGGGCGGTGAGGGGAAGTTTTGAGTTTTAAGTAGTCACGCATAAGTAAACGGTCCTGCTGAGCGCAGCCGAAGCACCTCTACCGTTTCGGCTCACGCCTTGGTTACTAGCTGGTAGAGATGCTTCGGCTGCGCTCAGCAGGACGTTCTTTTACACGCTTACTTTTGCGTGACTGCTTAAAACTCAACCCTCCCCCTATCGTCCCGAATTATACAGCGCAATGGCATCCCTTTGCTTCTCAATCTGCTTGCCTTGCAGCACCACCGGCACAATGAGGATGGGCACGGCCAGGTACACGAGCGGCGAAATGCCGGTGGAGTTGGTCTTAAGGCTTTGCAAGAGGCCGTAGAGCAGCAACCCACCGCCGGCCACGTAGCTGGCCGTGACGTAGGTTTGGTAGCGGCGGCCGTCGGCCAGCAGTTGCTGGGCACCGGGGTTGTCGGCCGTGGCCAGGGCCAGGTTCCGCATGGTCATGTTCTGCACCGGGCCGTTGTCTTTGCTGAAGTATTCGGTCTTCACGGTGCGGTAGCCGCCGTAGGGCGAACCGTAGCGGCCGGGGTAGCCGAAACCGCCGTAGCCCACGCCGCCGTAGCCGGGGCCGTAGTTGTTGTAGGTGGTGCTGGTGGTGGAGTAGAGGCTGATGCGGCCGGTTTTCTCGCGCTTGAAGGTGGTTTCGCGGTTGGAGTTGGGCAGCGTGGTGCGCACGTAGTGGCCGGTTTCGTCCTCGTAGTAGGCCACGTCGGCGTAGTCCACCTTGCGCTGCCCGTCGAGCAGCAGGTAGCTGTGGCCAAAGAGCGGGCTGCGGCTTTCCACGTCGCGCACGTTGTACACCATGCCGCTTTTGAGGCCCACCTGAAAGCGCGGGCTGGGGCTGTTGTTGCCGGGCAACTGGCCCGGCGGAGTGGGCACGTATACCGGCTGCGGGGCCGTGGCCGGGCCGGGTTGCGGGGCCACTCCCACGCTGCTGGTGTCGGGCGCGGCAGGAGCAGGCACCGCGTCAATCTGCCGGGGTGGGGGCGGGGTGGGGCGCGGCGCATTGGGCACGGCGGGGGCACCGCCGAGCTGCCGGGGGCCGTCGTCCTGCGCCTGGCCGGGGCGGTTGCAAAGCACCAAAGAAAGCAGAGCGGCGGCGGCAACGGGGAGGTTCATGCATCAAAGCTAAGAATACAACCGCTTCAACGCCCGGGGTCGGGCAGAAATTCCAGTTGCCCGGCACCGGGTTGTTTGTCGGTTGTCGGTTTATCGAAGCTGTTCAAAAAGGCGCTGGGCGGATGTAGGGTGCGGGGCTTGCCCCCGCCCGAATCGTTGAACGGAATCGGCCAAACGATTCTGGGCAGCGACGGGCGGGGGCAAGCCCCGCACCCTACCGCGTACACCAACCCCCCGCCGGGCCTCAACGCCGCAACAGGCGCTGCGTGGGGAGGGTGCCGATAGGCTGGCCCCGGCCATCAAGGGCGGTGATGTGCAGCAGGTAGGTGCCGGCGGCCAGCCCGGCCACGGGCACAACTCCCTGGGCGCGACCGTTGGCAACGGCCAGCGGGTAGCGGGCCACCGGCTGCCCCAGCGCGTTGAGCAACTGCACGTCGGCCGTGCAGGCGGCGGTGGGCAAGTCCAGCAGGCGCAGGGTGGTTTCGGCCGTAGCGGGGTTGGGGAACAGCACGGCCTGGGCCGGGCGCAACGCGGTGCCGGGCCGCGCCGCCGCCACCGGCGTGAGGGCGTAGCGCCCGAAGCCGCCCATGCCCTTGCTGCCGTCGCCCACCGCCGTGAAGCCGCCGCCAGCATACAGGTACTGGCTGCCGGAGGCAGCCAGCGCCAGCACGTCGTCGTTGGTGCCCGTGCCCAGGGGTGCCCAGGTGCTGCCGTCCCACTGGGCCACGCGCTGGGCCGCCACCCCCCCGGCCATGACGAAGGCCCCGCCCGCGTACACGTGGCTGCCCTGCACCGCCAACGACCGCACGGAGCCAGTGGGTGACACTCCCGTGCCCAGGGCGCTCCAGGTGCCATTCCACCGGGCAATGTGATTGACGGTAAGGCCGCCCGCCGTCGTAAACAAGCCGCCTGCGTACAGGTTGCCGCTGGCATCCAGGGCCAGCGCCGCCACCACGTCGCTCACCCCCGTGCCCAGGGCCGCGAACGTGGTGCCGTTCCACTTGACGAGGTAGCTGGTGTTCGGAGGGCCGCTAATCAGGTTGAAGCTGCCGCCGATGTAGAGGTTATTGCTGCCATCCAGGGCCAGCGCCTGCACGGTGCCGCTGAGGCGGTAGGCGGTGCTGCCGAGGGCGCTCCAGGCGCTGCCGTTCCATTGGGCCACGCGGCTGGCCGCCACCCCGCCCGCCGTGGCAAAGTCGCCCCCGGCGTAGAGGGTGCCGCCGCCGTAGGCCAGTGCCCGCACTTTCTGGTCCACGCCCGTGCCCAGGGCGCTCCAGGCGCTGCCGTTCCACTTGGCAATGTTGTTGGCGCTGATGCCGCCAATCATCGCAAAGTCGCCGCCCGCGTACAGGTTGCCGCTGCCGTCCAGGGCCAGCGCCTGAATGGTCCGCAGGGTGGCGTAGCCGCCCCCGTTCAGGCCGCTGCCCAGGGTGTTCCAGGTGCTGCCGTTCCACTTGGCAATGTAGTTGGCCCGCATCCCGGCCACGTCCAGAAAGTCGCCGGCGGCGTACACGTTGCCGCTGCCGTCCACGGCCAGGGCCAGCACATCGGCATACATCCCGCCGTACACGCCCCGCCACGCGGTGCCGCTGTATTTGGCCACGTGGTCAACCCGCAGGTTATCCGTCGTGTTGAATGCGCCCACGGCGTAGAGGCTGCCTCCACCCGCCGGGGCCAGCGCATACACCGTGTTGTCCGGCCCGATTGCGCCCAGGGCGTTCCAGGTGCTGCCGTTCCAGGTGGTCACCCGGCCCGCCGCCGCCCCGCTGTCGGCAAACAGGCCGGGGGTGGTGAAGTTGCCGCCCGCCGTCAGGGTGCCGCCGTTCAGCACCAGCGAAGACACTAATTCGTTGAGGCCCGCGCCCAGGGCGCTCCAGGCGGTGCCGTTCCACTGGGCCACGTTGCTGGCCGCCGCGCCGCCCGCCTGCGCGAAGTAGCCGCCCGCATACACTGTGCCGCTACTGGCCACGGCCAGCGCCCGCACCTGGGCATTCGGCCCGCCCAGGCCGCTGCCCAGGGCGCTCCAGGCGCTGCCATTCCACTTGGCAATGCTGCTGGCGGGGGTGCCGCCCGCCGTGGTGAAGCTGCCGCCCGCGTAGAGGTTGCCGCTGCCGTCCAGCGCCAGCGCATACACCTGGTCGTCCATTCCCGCGCCCAGGGCGCTCCAGGCGCTGCCGTTCCACTTGGCAAGGCGGCTGGCCGCCGCGCCGCCCGCTGTGGTGAAGCTGCCCCCCGCATACAGGGTGCCCCCGGCCAGCAGCAACGCCCCCACGTGGTCGTTGAGGCCCGCGCCCAACGCCGACCACGCCGTGCCGTTCCACTTGGCCAGGTGGTTGGCCGCCGCGCCGCCCGCCGTGACGAAGTCGCCGCCCGCGTACACGTTGCCGCTGCCGTCCACCGCCAGCGCGTACACGCTGCTGTTGAGGCCCGCGCCCAGGGCGCTCCATCTGGTGCCGTTCCACTTGGAAATGTAGTTGGCAAACGCCCCGCCCGACTTGGTGAAGCCGCCGCCGATGTACACGTTGCCGCTGCCGTCGGCCGCCACCGCGTACACCGCCGACCCATCGGTGCCCGGCGCATCAAAGCCGTCGCGCCAGTTGTTGTCGCCCGCGCCCTGGGTGCGCCGCACTTCGGCGGGCCGAAACACCAACTGGCCGTTGGCCCCCTGGCGCATTTGGTAGCCCTGGGCATCAAACGAGCCGTGGGTGCCCGCCCGCAAGCTGCCGTCGGGGTTGAGGGCCACGGCCAGGCCGGGGGTCGCCGGGGGGCTGGCCAGTGCCGGGAAGTTGGCCAGCAGCAATGCGGCTGCCAGCAGCCGGGTGCCCATCAGGAACAAGGTATTCATAACAGCAAAGGGGGGGAGGTGAAGCGAAAAAGAAAGACTAGCCGAAGCACTCCGGGTGTTCTCGGCCGCAGGCAAGTAGCGTATGCAGTGTAGGATTAGCTTCCCGCAAATGTAACCAGAACTTGCACTCCGTCCGGACTACCCGCCACGACCTTGCCACCCCAAACCCAAAAAACTCCCCTGGCCACTTGGCCAGGGGAGTTTTCAGGTTTGGGCGCGGCCCGGTTAGCGGGCGGTGCGCCGCGCCCGCAGGCGCTGGAGGCCATACATCACGCCCGAGGCCAGCAGCAAGCTGGCCCCGCCGTCGATGGGGGTGGTGGCGGCGTTGGCGTTGGCGGGTTGGGGTTGGGGGCCGCCGTTGGCCGGGGGTGCCTGGGCCAGCGCCGTTTGAACCAGCACGCCGGCCAGGAGCAGGCCCGTTAGGGCAAATAGTTTTTTCATGGGGATGAGTGTGGTTTAAGTAAAGTAAAGGGCCGGTTGGCGGCCCCCGCCGCAACCGAAGGTCAGCAAAGCTAGCAGGGGCCGCACCGGGGGCGTGTTACTCAATGACGAGGCGCTTGGCCACGGGCTGGCCGTCAATGGTCAGGCGCAGCGTGTACACGCCACTGGCCAGGCCGCGCAGGTCCAGCGTGGTTTCGGCGGTGGGCAGGGCCAGGGTTTGCACCGTTTGGCCGAGGGCGTTGTAGAGCACACCCGTGGCCGCCGGACCCGCCGGGCGCAGCACCGTGAGGGTGCCGTGGGCGGGGTTGGGGTAGGCCAGCACCTGGGCTTGCAACGCGGCGGTGGCCGTGGCGAGTGCCCCGGCGGCGGTCAGGTTGAGGAAGAAGCGGCCGGGGGCCGTGGTCGTGGCGGTCGTGAAGGCGTAGGCCGTGCCCGTGGTCAGCAGGGTGCGGGTGCCGGTTAGGTTGTCCACCAGTTCGGCGCGGTCGGCGGCCGTGAAGTTGGCCAGGTTGGCGGCGGTGAGGGTGTAGCTGCCGGCAGCGGGCACGGCCAGGGCCAGCGGAATGCGGGTGGCGGCCGTGAAGGCCGGGCGGCCGTCAATGGCGAGCTGTTCGCCGGTGGCCGCGAGGCTGGCCAGGTTCATGCCGTTGGTGTTGGGCAGCTTGACGGCATCGTAGGCGGCATCGGCCCCGGCCGTGGCCCCGGCTTCGGCGTACACGTACAGGTCGTCGCGGCCGCCGGTGCCGGCCAGGGTGAGTTGCACTTGCGGGCGCGGGTCGGCCGCGCCGCGCCGCATCGACACTTGGTCAGCGAAGCTGGTTTTGCGCTGGCTGTTGCGGTAGGTGAGGGTGCCGCTGGTCTGGCCGCTGCTCACCCGCACAAAGAAGCCCTGCGAAGAGGCAATGAGCGGGTTCTGGCCCACGCCGTTGGTGTAGGCGCGGTACGTCCCTACGTACTGGCTGGTGCTTTGGAAGACGTACATGGCCCCGTCCAGGCCGGTGCGGTCGGCAGGCAGCACGGTGCTCCAGTCGAGGGGGGCGGGGTAGGGGTTGCCCACGAGGTGCCAGCCAGCATCGGCGGCGGTGGTTCCGCTGTTGCGGGCCAGGGCCACGGGGATGGTGCCGGTGTTGGGCGTTCCGGTGAAGGCCAGCTTGGTAGTGCCCGCGATGCTCACGGTGTAGCCCACTGCTGGCGCAAAGGCATCGGTGGCTGCGGGCGAGAACCACCCCTTGTCGAAGGCCGACAGGTTGTTAATGGCCGTGGCCAGGCGGGCCTGGTCGTAGCCAAACACCGTCGGGAAGGGCGTGGCGGTGGCGGGCGTGGCCGAGCCGTTGTAGCCCGTGCCCGGACCCGTGCCGGGGTTGAACACCGGCGTGAAGCCGCCCATAGCCAGGTCGCTGAGGTGGTTGCCGGTCACGGGCGAGGCGTAGTGGCGGTAGCCCAGGCCGGGGTTCACGGTGGGGTCGAGGTAGCGTTCCACGGTGAGGTAGCCGTTCACCCGGCCGGTGCTGCTGTTCACGACCAGGCCGGTGCCGCTGGCGTTGCTGAGGATGGTCAGCGGCGCAGTGTCCTGAATGATGTCGCCGGTGTTGGCCAGGGTCAGCACCTGGGCGATGCTGAGGGCCCCCGGCTGGGTCACGCCCACGGGGTTGTCAATGGTCAGGTTCCGCACGGTGGCAGGCAGGCCCGCGCCGGTGGTTTGCTGCGCGGTGCCGTTATAGATGTAGCTGGCATCGGGGCTGAAGCTGCGGGTGGCCGTGCGGACCGCGCCGGTGTTGCCGGTCGTGGTCAGGCCCGCCGCGTCGCACACGTAGAGGGTGCCGCCCGCCGCCAGGGCAAAGCTGCCGGGGCCGGTCAGGCTTTGGCAGTTGGTGTTGAGGCTGCCGGCCACGCTCACCGCGCCATTCACGACCACCGCGCCGGCCAGTTGGGCAAAGCCCGTGGTCGTCACGGTGATGTTGTTGTAGGTGCCGGCCGCAATGCTCACCGGCATTGCGGGGCTGCCCGTGCTGATGGTCAGGCTGGCCACGCCGGTGGTGGTGAAGCTCTGGCTGCTGCCGTAGCTGGTGCCCTGGGCGTTGATGGCGTAGGCCCGCACCGTGTACTGGGTGCCGACGCTCAGGCCCGTTACGGCCTGCGAGAAGCTGCCCGTGCCGCTGCCAATAACCACTTTGGTGTTGCCGGTGGTGGGGGTGCCCGTGCCCGGCACGTACACCACGCCGCGCTCACTCACGCTGGAGCCGCCGTCGGCCGTCACGTTGCCGCCCAGCGTCGCGCCGGTGTTGGTCAGGCTGGTCGGGGTGGCGGTGGTCACGGTCGCCACGGTGGGGGCCACCAGGGTCACGGTCACGGCCAGGCGGTTGGTGCTTTCGCCGCAACTCGTGGTTTGGGTGGCGTAGTAGGTGCTGCCGTTGGTCAGGGCCGTGGTGCTGGCCAGGGCCGTGCCGCCGGTGCTGGTGGCATACCACTTGATGCCCGGGCCGGTAGCCACCAGGTCGGCCACCGTCGCGCCGGTGGGCAGGCTCTGGCTGGCGCTGCCCGTGGGGGCCGTGGACGTGGAGTTCACAATTACCGCCGCCACGTTGGAAGTAGCCGAGCTGGTGTTGCAGGCATCGCGCACCACCACGTAGTAGTAGTTCGTTTCCGGCGACGGGGGCGTGTAGCTGGCCGATGTCGCACCCGTGATGGCCGTGCCGCCGGAGTTGGTGCTCGTCGGGCTGCTGTACCACTGGTAGGCGTAGGCCGTGATGGAGCTGCTGGTCACCGTGAGGGTCGTGGTCGCCGCGTTCTCGCACACCGTCTGGGTCGCCAGCGGTTGGCCGCTGATGGCAATCGGGCCGCAGAGGTAGAACACCACCCGGCCGTTGCCGCCGGCCGAAGCCGCCGCCGTCAGGCCGTTGCCGGTGCCGCCGCCGCCACCGCCGCCACCCGGCACCCCCGCCACGCCCGCGTTGTAAACGCCGTAGGTGGGCGGGCCGGGCGGGTTGGGGGTGACGGTGAGGCCGCCGCCGCTGGCCCCGTTGCCCTGGCCCGTACCGGGGCCACCGTTGGTGCTGCCGTTGCCGCCATCAGCCGTGGGCGTGGCCGAGCCGCCCCCGCCGCCAAAGGCGTTGATGATGCCCGTGGGCATATAGGTGCCGCCGTTGCCGCCCCGGTGCAGGCCGGTCTGGCCGCCGGTGCCGTTGGTGCGGCCGGGGCTGGCCGAATACGTGCCCACCGACGAGCCGGTGCCGTCGGCGTTCACGGCGCCGCCTGCGCCCACGCTGTAGGCAAAGCCCTGGCCGGGGGTCACGCTCACAATGCCGCCGTTGAAAGCGCCGCCGCCGCCGCCGTTGCCGCCGGTGCTGCCCATGTAGGTGTTGTCGCCGCCGCCGCCGCCGCCCCAGGCTTGCAGCAGCAGGCTGGTCACGCCCGAAGCCGGCACCCCGGCCAGGCCGCTACCGCTGTTGAAGGTGGTCACGGTCTGCGTCAGCGCCACCGGCGAGGCCGTCACCGTGAAGGTGGGGCCGCCGCTGGTGCTGCCGCCGTTGGCGGTCAGCACCACGGTGCTGGCCCCCAGGGCCACGCCCGCCGGCACCACAGCCGTGACGGACGTGGCCGAATTGGTCGTCACGCCCGTGGCCGTCATGCCGCTGAACGTCACCCCGGTCACGCCCACAAAGTTGGTGCCGGTCAGGGTCACGCTCGTGCCCACCGGGCCGGTCGTCGGGTTCAGGGCCGTCAGGGTCGGCGCGTTGGCGTTGGTCGTGACCAGCACCACCGGGCCGTAGCCGTAGCCCACGGCGTTCAGGGCGTAGCCCCGCACGTAGTAAAGGGTGTTGGGCGTGAGGCCGGTGACGGACTGCGAAAACGCCCCCGTGCCGCTGCCAATCATCACCTTCGTGTCGGCCACGGTGGGCGTGGTGTTGCTGATGCTGTACACCACGCCGCGCTCGCTCACGCCGGTGCCGCCGTCGGCGGTCACGTTGCCGCCCAGCGTTGCGCTGGTGTTGGTCAGGGCCGTGGCGGCGGCCGTCGTCACCGTCGGCGGGCCGGTTACCGTAAAGGTCGGGTCTTCCAGCGTCGTGCCCACCGAGGTGGTTATCCGAATAAAGCCCGTGGTGGCCCCGGCTGGCACGACTACCGTGAGGCTCGAAGCCGAGTTCACGGTGACGCTCGTGGCCGCCGTGCCGTTAAAGGTAACTGTGGTGCCGCCGCTCACGAAGTTCGTGCCGCCGATGCTCACGCTCGTGCCCACCGGGCCGTTGGCGGGGCTGAGGCTCGCGATGGTCGGAAAGTTGGCCGGCAGCCCCGGCGTGACGAAGCTGACCGTGCTGCCATAGGTGATGCCCACCGCGTTGATGGCGTAGGCCCGCACGTAGTAGGTGTTGCCGTAAATAAGACCAGTCACGGCCTGCGAGTAAGTGCCCAGGCCGCTGCCCGCCACCGCTCTGGTGTCGTTGGTGATGTTCGGATTAATGCTGGTGCGGCTGTAGGCAAAGCCGCGCTCGGTTACGGCGCTGCCGCCGTCGGAGGTCACGTTGCCATTCAGCGTGGCCCCGTTGTACACGACGCTGGTGGCCGCGTTGGTCGTTACGCCCGGCCGTATCGGCACCGTAAAGAGAATCCCGTTGCTGGTGCCGTTGCTGTTTTGCACCGTCACGTTGCCGGTGGTGGCCCCGCTGGGTACCACGGCCGTAATCTGGGTGGTCGAGTTGGTGCTGCCGCTGGTAATGAGAATGCCGTTGAAGCGCACGTTGTTGCCGCCCAGCAAAAAGCCCGTGCCGGTGATGACGACCGTTGTGCCCACCGCGCCGCTCGTGGGGCTGAGGCCGGTGATGGTGGCCGTAGCGGCCCCCGTCGTGAACGTCCGCAGCCCGCCATAGCTGGTGCCCACGCTATTGATGGCATAGGCCCGCACGTAGTAGAGCGTACTGGCCGCAAGGCCGCCCACGGCCTGCGAAAACGAGCCCGTACCCGCCGCGCCGGCCCCGCTGTTGATAACCACCTTGGTGTCGGCCACGGTGGGCGGGTTGGTGCTGGTGCTGTACACCACGCCGCGCTCGCTCACCACTTGCCCGCCCTCGGAGGCCACATTTCCCCCCAGTGTGGCCGTGGTGCCGACCACCGAGAATATGCTCGTGCTCAGCGTGGGCGCAGTGGTTACGGTGAAGGACACCGTGCCGGCGCTGATGCCGCTGGCGTTGCTCACCACCACGTTGCCGCTGCTGCCGCCGACGGGGGTGCCGGCGGCTACCGTGGCCGTGATGCTCGTAGCCGAGTTCACGGTGAAGCCGGTGACCGCCGTGCCGTTGATGCGCACACCGGTGGCCCCCGTGAAGCCGGTGCCGCTGATGCTCACGCTCGTGCCCACCGGGCCATTCGTGGGCGAAATGCCGGTCACCGCCAGCCCCGGTGCCACCGGGGTCAGCACAATCGTGCCGTTGCCGAGGGCCGTCGCCAGCGCGTAGCTGATGCCGCTGCTGCCCGTGGTCGTCACAAACGACGAGCCGCCGCCGCCGCCTTCGCCGTTGGGGTTGCCGCCGCCGCCGCCGCCGTAATACCCGCCGCCGCCGCCGCCGCCGCCGGAGGTGCCAGCCCCGGCGTTTCCGCCCACGTTGGCCACGCCGTTGGCACCGGTGCCGGTGCCCGTGCCCGGCCCGCTGGCCGTGCCGCCGTTGCCGCCGCCGCTGTTGCCATTGCCGCCCACGGGGGTGCCGCCGTCGCCGCCGCTGTCGTCGTCGCCGTCGCCACCGGAACCGCCCGCCACCACCAGCGCATTGCGGGTGGTGAGGTAGTCGCCGGTGCTGGCCCCGGTCCGGCGTAGGTCGGTGGCCCCGCCGCCGCCGTTGCCATAGATGGCGGGGTCGGCGTTGTCACCGTTGCCGCCGCCATTGTAGCCGCCCACCGAGGGCGAGGCGGGGTTGTTGCTCCGGCCGCCAACCACGACGGTCAGCACTTCGCCCGGGGTTACGGCCACAAAGGCCGTAACCACTGCGGCCGAGGCACCGCCGCCGCTCGCGCCCTGCGCCACCACCTTGAGCTGGGTGATGCCAGCGGGCACGGTGTAGGTCTGGGTGCCGCCGGTGTAGTTAAGTGTGGTTTGGGCCTGGGCCACGCCGGCCGGGGCCAGCAGCCCAAAGGCCAGCAGCGGGGCCAGCCAGCGGCCGCGTCGCCGGGCCGGGCTAGTGGGCCGCAGCCGGTTGAAGATGGGAACTAAGGTTGTGGTCATAAAAAAAAGAAAAAGGGGGGTGAAAGTGAGTTGCCCGGGCAGCCCCCGGGCGGGGCGGTTGAAATCGGAGGCAAAAGTCCTCGCCTGCCCCCGCCCCCGCAAGCCCTTTGAGGCTTAACCTCAATTTTTGAGGTCGGGGCCGGCCCGGCGGCACACCCCGCCCCGCTCCTTGCCAGCGCACCGCACCGCCCCCGCCGCCGCCGGAAGCGGCCCCGGGGGCACACTTGTAATAGTCGCCATCGTGGCCGCTGCCGCTTCAACCCAGCCACATGGCCCCGATGGCGCAGGCCGCCGCGAGCACGGCGCTGAGCCAGCCCAGCCACTGCCAGCGTTGGGCCGCGTCGGGCAGGAAGTTGAACATGGACCGCGCCGGCCACGGGAAGGGGGCGCGGCCCGGCACCGCCAAAGCCCCGGCGCACGGGGCACCGGGGCTTTTTTTTAAGTTAAGAGCTGACATTACGCGGCGGGCACTTGACCGGTCCGGCCGCCAAAGGCGGTCAGGCCGGTTGGGCGCTGCCCGGTTGGCGCGTGAACGCGCCCCCCGGCCCTGGCCCCCACCGGGCAGCGCCCAACCGGCCTGACCGCTTGCAGCGGCCGGACCGGACCGTTCGAGCGCCACCGCGTAACATCAGTTATGCGTTGGGAATTGGAGCCGTCCTGAACGTGCCCAACGCCTCACTCCCACCTACTCTACCACGACGCGCTTGCTCACGGGTTGTCCGGCCAGGGTCAGGCGCAGGGTGTACACGCCGGTTGCCAGGCCGGTGAGGTCCACCGTGGTTTGAGCGGTGGGCAGGGCCAGGGTCTGCACCGTTTGACCCAGGGCGTTGAGCAACACGGCCGAAGCCACCGCCCCGGCCGGGCGCAGCACCGTCAGGCGGCCGGTGGTCGGGTTGGGGTAGGCCAGCACTTGCGCGTCCAGGGCCTGGGCGGCCGAAGCCAGCGCCCCGGCGGCCGGGGCGAAGTTCAGCCAGAAGCGGCCGGGGGCGGTGGTCGTGGCCGTCGTGAAGGCGTAGGCCGTGCCCGTGGTCAGCACGGTGCGGGTGCCGGTCAGGTTGTCCACCAGCTCGGCGCGGGTGCCGGCCAGGTTGGCCAGCGTTTCGGCCGTCAGGGTGTAGGGGCCGGCGGCGGGCACGGCCACTTGCAGGGGCACGACGGTGGCGGCGGTGAAGGCCGGGCGGCCGTCGATGGCCAGGGCCTGGCCGGTGGCGCTCAGGCTGGCCAGGTTCAGGCCGCTGGGGTTGGGCAGCTTGGCCGCGTCAAACTGGGCAGGTCCAGGCCGGCACTCGCGCCGGCCTGGGCGTACACGGTCAGCGCGTCAGACAGGCCGCTTGCCCCGGCCAGGGCCAGCGTGAGCACCGGGCGGGTGCTGGCGGCGCCGCGCCGCACCACCTGCTGGGTGGCGTAGTCGGTGATGCGCTGGCCGTCGCGGAAGCTGAGCGTGCCGGCGGTGCCGGGGTCGCTCACGCGCACAAAGAAGCCCTGGCTGGAGCCGACGAGCGGGTTGCCGATGCCGGGCTGGCCGTCCACCGGGGGCAGGTAGGTGCGGTAGCTGCCGGCGTAGGGGCCGGTGCTGGCAAACACGTACATCGCCCCGTCCAGGCCCGGCCGGTCGGCGGGCAGCACCTGGGAGTAGTCGAGCGGGGCGGGGTAGGGGTTGCCCACCAGGTGCCAGCCGGCATCGGCCGCGCCGGGGGTGCCGGCGGCGTTGCGGGCCAGGGTGCGGGCGTAGGGGCCGGTGTTGAGCGTGCCGGTGAAGTCCACCTTCTGGGTGCCGGCGATGTTGACCGTGTAGCCCACGCCGGGCACGAAGGCGGCGACGGTGCCGGCGGCATCCACGGGCGAGAAGTAGCCCTTGTCGAAGGCCCCGTAGTTGCTGTTGGCCGTGGCCAGGCGGCTTTGGTCGTAGCCGAACACGTTGGGGAAGGGCGCGATGTTGCCGGGGGTGGGGCTGCTGTTGTAGGCGCTGCTGAACACGGGCGCGAAGCCGGGCGTGACCAGGTCACTCAGCGTGTTGCCGCGCACCGGCGAGGCTGTAGTGGCGGTAGCCCAGTTGCCCTGGTTGGCGGTGGTCAGGTAGCGTTGCATCGGTGGCCGTGCCGCCGGTCACGAGGCCCGCGCCGCTGTTCACGACCAGGGCCGTGCCGCTGGCATCGCTGAGCAGCGTCAGGGCCTGGCCGTTCAGGGCCAGGTTGCCGGGGCCGGCCAGCGTCAGCACCTGGGCCACGCTGGTGGCGCTGGTCAGGGTGACGGGGCTGGCGTTCGTCGTGCTCAGGTTGCGCACGGTGGCCGGCAGGCCCGCGCCCGTCACCTGGTTGGCCGTGCCGTTGTACACGTAGCTGGCATCGGTAGCGAAGGTGCGGGGGCCGCTCACCCGCACCGCGCCCGTGGCCCCGCTGCTGCTGATGCCGGCCGGGTCGCACACGTAGAGCGTACCGCCGGCGGCCAGCGTGAAGCTGCCGGGGCCCGTCAGGCTTTGGCAGGCCGTGAGCAGGGTGCCGCCGTTGTTCACCGTCAGGCCCGTGGTCACGACCACGGCCCCGCCAAGCTGGCCCACCGTGCCCGTGGGCACGGTAACGGTGGTGTAGGTGCCGGCCGGAATGCTCGTCGGACTCGTCAGCGTGCCGCCGCTCACCACGTAGGGCTGCGCGGCGGGGGTGTAGGTCAGGCTATAGGCCGGAGCGGCGGCATTGCCGTTGCCGGCCGCGTCCTGGGCCACGCCTGCCGCCACGCTCACCGTGGTAGCCGTGCCCGAGGTGGTCGGCGTTACACTGAAGCTGTAGCTGCTGCCGCTGCCGCTAAAGCCGCTCACCGTGCCGTTGCTCACCGTTACGTCGCCGGCGACGAAGCCCGTCACGCTTTCCGAGAACGTCACCGTGAACGGCACCGGGCTGGTGGCCGTGCCGCCGCCGCTGGCCCCGGCGGTGCTGCCGATGCTGGTCGTCGGGGCCACCGTGTCCACGGTGAAGGTGTTGGTGTTGCTGTTGGCGCTCACCGCACTGCCGCTGCTCTGGGCCGTGGCCCGCACCGTGTGGCTGCCCTGGGCGAGCGCCGAGGGCTGGGCGAGGGTGAAGGTGCCGCCCGTGGCCGTGGTCGTGCCGATGCTGCTCCCGTCCACGAACACCGTGACGGTGCTGCCGGCCGGGGCCGTGCCGCTATAGGTGGGCGTGGCCGTGGCGAGCAGGGCGTTGTTGGCCGGGGCACTCAGCACCGGGGCCGCCGTGGCGGGCAGCGAGTAGGTCAGGGTGTAGGTGGTGCTGGCCGCGTTGCCGTTGCCGGCCACGTCCTGCGCCCCGCCCGCCGGGACACTCACCGCTACCGTGCCCGCCCCGCTCGGCGTCACGGTGAAGCTGTAGGGGCCGCTGCCGCCGCCGCTCAGGCTGCCGCCCGTCACGGTGCCGCCCGTTACGGTGATGTCGGCCACCACAAAGCCCGTCACGTTTTCCGAGAAGCTGACCGTGAAGGGGATAGGCGAGGTGCTGGTGCTGCCGCCGCTGCTGCCCGCCGACGAGGCCAGCGTGACGGTGGGCGGCACCGAGTCCACGGTGAAGGGGTTGATGTTGGAGACGGCGCTGGTCGCCGAGGCACCCACCGTGGCCGTGGCCTGCACCGAATGGTTGCCCTGGCTCAGCGCCGAGGGCTGCACCAGCGAGAACGTGCCGCTGCCCGTGGCCGTGACCGTGCCGATGCTGTTGTTGCCGTCCACTGTCACCGTGACCGTGCTGCCGGCCTGAGCCGTGCCGGTGTAGGTGGGCGTGGCGGTGGTGGCGTAGCTGCCGTTGGCCGGGGTGCTCACCACCGGCGCGTTGGGCGTGGTCGTCACCTGCACCACGGCCCCGTAGCTGGTGCCCACCGAGTTGGTGGCGTAGGCCACCACGTAGTAGCGCGTGCCGGGCGTGAGGCCCGAAACGGGCACTTGGAAGATGCCCGGCCCCGAGCCGCTGGGGGCCGTGGTGGTGTTGGCGCTGGCCAGCGTGGGGGTGGTGGCGCTGGTGCTGTACACCACGCCCCGGCCCGTGACGGTGGCCCCGCCGGTGTCCGTCACTTCGCCGCCAAACTGGACGCTGGTGGTCTGGACCGTCGGCGCGGGCGGGGTGGCCGTCGTCACGGTGGGGGCCGTCGTCACCGTGAAGGCTACCCCGGTACTGGTGCCCTCGCCGGTCGTGATGGTCACGGGGCCGGTGCTGGCCCCGGCCGGCACGGTGGCCGTGGCCGTGGTGGCGTTCACGAAGCTAAAGGTGGTGGCCGGAATCGCGCCGAAGCTCGCCCCGGTGGCCCCCGTGAAGTCGGTGCCGGTCAGCGTGACGCTCGTGCCCACCGGGCCGCTCGTCGGGTTGAGGCTGGTCAGGGTCGGGGCCGGCACGTCCGTCACGTTCACCGTCACGGTGGCGCTGCTGCCGGCCGGGGTGGCGGCGTTGTCGGTCACGCGCACCGTCAGGGCGTAGCTGCTCACGGTTTCAAAGTCCAGCGCCCCGGCCACGGTGATTTGACCGGTGCTGGCGTTGATGGCGAACTTGCCCGCCCCGTTGCCGGCCGTGATGGCGTAGGTCAGCGTCTGGCCCGCGTCGGGGTCCGAGGCCACCACCGCCGCGCCCACGTTGGTGCCGTTGGCCGAGTTTTCGGGCACCGTGCGGCTTTGGTTGGCGATGACGGGGGGCTGGTTGCTCACCGTCACCGTGAACACGGTGCTGGCGCTGGTGGCCGAGGTGCCGGCGGGCGTGGTCACGGTGACGTTGCCGGTGGCCGCGCCGCTGGGCACCAGCACCGTCAGGGTTTGGGCGCTGCCCGTGCCGCTCACCGTCAGGCCCGTGGTCACGGTGTTGTTGGCGGTGCCGGCAAAGGTCACCACCGTGGTGCCGGTCAGGTTGCTGCCGGTCAGCGTCACGCTGGTGCCCACCGGGCCGCTGCTGGGGTTGAGGTTGGTGAGGGTGGGCGCGGCCTGGTCGAAGAGCAGCGCCCCGAAGGCCACCTGCGTGTTCGTGCCGGGCAGGGCCTGGCCGCCGAAGCTGGCCGGCAGCCCCACCTGCCCGCCCACGGCCACCTGCGGGCCGCGCACGGCGATGCCGTAGCCGCTGTCGTTGCCGTTGCCGCCGCCGGCCGTGGCCCAGTTGTAGGTGGCGCTGCTGCCCGCGTCGGTGTACTTGGCCACGAACACCTCGTTGTTGGCCACGGTGCCGCTGCCGGCCAGGGCCGTGCCCCCGAACTTCACCGCGCTGGCATCGGCGCTCGTGTTGCTGAACTGCCCCGCCACGTACACGCCCGTGCCGCTCACGGCGATGCCGTAGCCGATGTCGGCGCCGGTGCCGCCGCCGGCCGTGGCCCAGTTGTAGGTCGCGCTGCTGCCCGCGTCGGTGTACTTGGCCACGAACACGTCAATGCTGTTCGCGGTGCTGGCCCCGTTCAGGGTGGTGCCCCCAAACTTCACCGCGCTGGCATCGGCGCTGTTGTTGACGAACTGCCCCGTCACGTACACGCCCGTGCCGCTCACAGCAATGCCGTAGCCGATGTCGCCGCCGGTGCCGCCGCCGGCTGTAGCCCAGTTGTAGGTCGCGCTGCTGCCCCCGTCGGTGTACTTGGCCACGAACACCTCGTTGTTGGCTGCGGTCCCGCTGCCGGCCAGGGTGGTGCCCCCAAACTGCACGGCGTTGGCGTTGGCGGCGGTGTTCTGAAACTGCCCCGTCACGTACACGCCCGTGCCGTTCACGGCCACGCCGTAGCCAATGTCGGAGAGGGTGCCGCCGCCGGCCGTGGCCCAGTTGTAGGTCGCGCTGCTGCCCGCGTCGGTGTACTTGGCCACGAACACGTCGTTGTTGGCCACGGTCCCGCTACCGGGCAGGGCCGTGCCCCCGAACTTCACCGCGCTGGCATCGGCGGCGGTGTTGCTGAAACTCCCCGCCACGTACACGCTGGTGCCGCTCACGGCGATGCCGTAGCCAACGTCGACCCCGGTGCCGCCGCCGGCCGTGGCCCAGTTGTAGGTCGCGCTGCTGCCCGCGTCGGTGTACTTGGCCACGAACACCTCGTTGTTGGCTGCGGTGCCGCTGCCGGCCAGGGCCGTGCCCCCAAACTTCACCGCGCTGGCATCGGCGCTGCTGTTAATGAAACTCCCCGTCACGTACACGCCCGTGCCGTTCACGGCAATGCTGTAGCCGAGGTCGCTGCCGGTGCCGCCGCCGGCCACGACCCAGGCCCAGGCACCGGCCGCCGTGTTCCACTTGGCCACGAACACGTCGCTGCCGCCGGCGCTGGTCAGCGCCGTGGCCCCGAAGCTGGCCTGCCCGCTGAATTGGCCGGTCACGAACACATCGCCGGCCGCGTTCAGGGCCGTGGCCCGCACCTGCGAGGTGCCGCCCACTTGCGGGGCGCTGGCCTCCTGGAAGGCCCCGGTGGCCGGGTCGAGGCTGGCGCGGAAGGCCGCGTTGGCCGGCAGGGTGGCCCCGGCCCCAAACCGGGCCGCCGCACTGCCCGTGCCCCCGCCCAGCTGCACCCGGCCGCTGCCCACGGCCACGCCGTAGCCGACATCGTTGCCGTTGCCGCCGCCGGCCGTGGCCCAGTTGTAGCTCGCGCTGCTGCCCCCGTCGGTGTACTTGGCCACAAACGCTTCCTGGTTGCCCGCATTGGTGCCGCTGCCGGGCAGGGCCGTGCCCCCGAACTTCACGGCGCTGGCATCGGCGGCGTTGTTGAAGAAGTACCCCGCCACGTACACGCCCGTGCCGCTCACGGCAATGCCGTAGCCGAGGTCGTTGCCGGTGCCGCCGCCGGCCACGGCCCAGTTGTAGGTGGCGCTGCTGCCCCCGTCGGTGTACTTGGCCACGAACACGTCCAGGCCGGCCGCGCTGCTGGCCCCGTTCAGGGTGGTGCCCCCAAACTTCACCGCGTTGGCATTGGCGTTGTCGTTCTGGAAGCTGCCCGCCACGTACACCCCGGTGCCGCTCGCGGCGATGCCCAAGCCCTGGTCGAAGCTGCTGCCGCCGCCGGCCACGGCCCAGCCAACGGTGGCGCTGTTGCCCGCGTCGGTGTACTTGACCACGAACGCGTCGCCGTTGAAGCTGGACGTTTCCAACCCCAGCAGGGGGGTACTCCCGAACCGCACCACGGCGCCGTCGGTGGTGTTGTTACTGAACTGCCCCGTCACGTACACGCTCGTGCCGTTCACGGCCACGCCGTAGCCGTATTCGGTGAGGGTGCCGCCGCCGGCCCTGGCCCAGTTGAAGGTGGGGCTGCTGCCCGCGTCGGTGTACTTGGCCACAAACGCGTCCTGGCCGTTCGCGGCGCTGGCCCCGAGCAGGGTCGTGCCCCCGAACTTGGCCGCGGTGGCATCGGCGTTGTCGTTGGCGAAGTACCCCGCCACGTACACGCTGGTGCCGTTCACGGCAATGCCCTGGCCGCTGTCGTTGGTGGTGCCGCCGCCGGCCGTGGCCCAGCCGAAGGTGGCGCTGGTGCCCGCGTCGGTGTACTTGGCCACGAACACGTCCAGGCCCGTGGCCCCCAGCCCGTTCAGGGGGATGCCCCCAAACGTCACCGCGTTGGTGTTGGTGGTGCTGTTCTGGAAGCTGCCCGTCACGTACACCCCGGTGCCGCTCACGGCGATGCCGTAGCCGGTGTCGCCGGCAGTGCCGCCGCCGCGCGTGGCCCAGGCCCAGGTGCCGGCCGCCGTGTTCCACTTGGCCACAAACACGTCCTGGCTGCCGCCGGCGCTAGTCAGCACCGTGGCCCCGAAGCCCAGTTGCCCGGTAAATTGGCCGGTCACGAACACGTCGCCGGCCGCGTTCAGGGCCGTGGCCCGCACCGCCGAGGTGCTGGTGCCCAGTGGTTGGGTGGCGGCAAAGGCGGCCTGCCAGGCCGGGGCCTGGGCGCGGGCCGCGCCGGTGCCT
>CBDFGP010000003.1:0-6212 GCA_965247135.1 Hymenobacter sp.
AAGATTGTGGTGGTGGCCGACGTGTTCAGGGCTACTTCCTGCATGGTCACGGCCTTTGCCTACGGCGTGGGGAGCATCATTCCCGTGGCTACCGTTGAGGAATGCCGCGACCTGCAACAGCGGGGCTATCTGGCTGCTGCTGAGCGTAATGCCCAAACCGTAGAGGGTTTCGACCTCGACAATTCGCCGTTTAGCTACATGGACGAGCGGCTGCATGGTGCCGATATTGCCATGACCACCACCAACGGCACACTGGCCATTACCAGGTCGCGGGGGGCAGTGAAAGTGCTGGTGGGGTCGTTTCTGAATCTCGACGCCGTGGCCAGATACCTACGCGGCCAGTCGTATGATGTGCTGGTGCTTTGTGCAGGCTGGAAAGGCCGCGTCAACCTCGAAGACACGCTCTTTGCCGGTGCCCTTGCTGACCGCCTCAAAGACGACTATTCGATGATGGAAGACAGCGTACTGATGGCTCACCGCCTGTATGTAGATGGCAAGGACAACCTCATTAGCTACCTCGCCGCCGCCTCGCACATCCGCCGCCTGCAACGCCTGGGCATCCAGAAAGACATTGCCTACTGCCTCCAGCACGACCTCTATGACGTGGTGCCGGTATTGCGGGGTAATGCCCTGGTGAAAATGGAAGTATAGTAGGCAGTGGCAGTAGGCAGGCTACGCGCTTTTAGCCCTTCTTACTGCCACTGCCTACTGCTACTAAAAAATCCCTTCAAAATGACTTTCCCCGAAATAACGTTGCTCCTTGCTGAACGCTTTACGGTAACGGCTGTGGACGCGAATTTCCAGCCGTACCTGACCGTGGCGGCGGGGGAACTCGTGGCGATGTGCCAGTTTTTGCGCAATGACGACCGCTTCTTTTTCGACTTGCTGGCCTGCGTTACAGCCATCGACAACGGCGTGGAAGCAGGCACGATGGAGGTGATTTATAACCTTACCTCGATTCCCTACGGCCACGACCTGATGCTGAAACTGACCGTAGTACGGCCCGTGCAAGTGGCGCAATTGCCTGACTCAGAGGCTATTGATAGTGTACTACTGCCCGATGTCCCCAGCCTGGCAGGCATCTGGCGCACGGCCGACTGGCACGAACGCGAAGCCTTCGACCTGGTGGGCATCCGGTTTACGGGCCACCCCAACCTGCGCCGCATCCTGCTCCCCGCCGACTGGACCGGCCACCCCCTCCGCCGCGACTATCAGGAACCCGACCGCTACCACGGTATCTCGACGAAGTAGGAGGACGGTTTTTTGCCTAATTTGCTTCTCTATGAACATACGTATTATCTGGTTTGGGTTGCTCTATCTGGCTTCGGCGGGGGGCTGTTTTGCCCAAACGGCGGTCGATTCGGTCGTGGTGTCGGGGCAGGTGCAGCGGCTGTCGGCGCGGTTATATCGGCAGTCGCCCAACATTGTGGTGAGCCGGACCAACATCCTGCGCGGAGGCGTGGATCAGGCCTTTTCGGCCCCCCTGCAAATCGACGGGCGGTTTCGCGTGGCGGTGCCCATTATTTACCCGCTCGAAGAAATGCAGTTTCAGGTGGGGAATGCCACCACGGCGTTTCTGGCAACGGCGGGGTCGGTGACGATCAACATCGATACTGATTCGCTATATGTGGCGGCGGTGCCGTTTCAATTTGGTGGCGTCAACGCGCAGGTCAATCAGCAGTTTGCGCAGTACAAAGCCTACGAGGCCGAACAGCAGGCGGGTAAGGCCGCAACGACACGGCAGAAGGCCATTCAAAAGGCGCTGAACGGTTCGCTGACCGAGGCTTTTACGGCACTCAATACACTGTTTGTCAATCCCTTAGCGTTATTTTCAACGAACCACAATGTGTTTCCGCTGGTGAGTACCTGGGTGCAGGCCAATGCCCGCTACGATGCTGCCGCCTACGTGATTGACAAAGCTGCCGAGACCGGCCAGAAAATAGCCAATGCCACGCAGGCAGGCCTTTTTTCTGGTGCCGATAACCTTATGACGCCCGCCCGCGCCACGGCCCTGGGCCGATTTGGTGCCTATGCCACAGGTCTTATTGCCCAAAACCCGTCGCGCAATGTCAAAGTACGAACCATAGCGGAACTGCTGCTCCGGTATGGCAAAGAACTGACCCCCACCGACCGTGAGCGGCTGGCGGGTTTTGAACAGAGTAATACCGCCCGTCAGGCCGACCTGCGCTACTTTTCCCGGCTCATGGAGCATAATGTCGACACGCTGGCCAAGGTGATCGCCTACGAAAACACCCTGGCCACCGCCCGCACCCTGTTCGACAGCACGAGCGTTAACTTCCTGAAGGGCTTCACCCTGGTGGCCGAGATACCGCAGCTTACGCTCAACCTGGTGGCGTTGCTGGGGCAGCACATTCGGCCACAACTGGCGGGGCAACGGCTGGTCGAATCCTTCAACGACGTGCTGGGGCTGGCCCTGCGCGACACCGCCCGCGTGCGGCAGGCCCGCGCCACTTATCTGGCATTAGACAAAAAAAGAGCCACAGGGCCTGTGGATGACGGCATTCTGGTTACGGCGGCTTCCTACGATAACGGCAACGACCTGGTGCAAAAGGTGCTCGACCGCAACCGGGGGCGCGTGATTTATACCGTACTCTGGTCGCCGGAAAGCCCGCCCACGGTGCAACTGGCGCAGGATATTCAGCGCCTCAACGACGTGTTCAGCCCCCGCGACCTGACCATCCTCTACGTCTGCACCAACAACACCGACGACGAACTGTGGCTGGAAGCTGTGGTGCGCAACCGCCTGCGTGGTGAGCACGTGCGGCTGAGCGAAAGCCAAACGCCGCAGGTGACGGGGCTGCTGGGCCTATTCGACGCCCACCCTGCCCGCATCTATACCCCCACCGGCAAGCTGGACCGGAAGCAGGCCCTGCTGCCCGATCAGTTCGATAAGCTGGTGGCCCAAATCCGTGATTTGCTAAAATGAAGGCCCTTTTCTGGGTTTTTCTGGCCCTGCTGCTGGCTACGTTCTACCACCGTGCCCATCATTTCGACGAAGCCTGGCTAGCCGAACAGGCGTACTGGCTGGTGCAGGACGGGCGGGTACGGTCAGAAATTTTTTGCGGCCTCAACGGCTGGGAAGACCAACTCTTCATTTACCATAAGCTCTTCATCTACCTCAGCGCGGGCTGGCAGGCCGTGTTTGGCTTTTCGCTGCTGGCGGGCAAAACCTATACGCTGGTCTGGTCGGTTGTGCTGGGAGTCTTGCTACTGGGCTACCTTCAGCAGCAACGTATTGACAGTCAGTACAGTTGGCTGGGCATATTGTTGTTTGTGGCGAATGGGCTGTTCATCGAATTCTCATTTGTGTACCGCCCCGAAGTCATGTGCGTGGCGTTTGGTTTTGCGTCGTTCTGGCTGCTGACCTCCCGCCGCTGGGCGTGGGCTGGGGTGCTGGCGGGGCTGGCCACGCTTACGCACCTCAATGGCCTGTGTTTTGTGCTGGCCGGGGGCGGCTGGCTGTTGTGGTACCGGCAACCCCGGCAGGCGCTTGGCTTTGGACTGCTGGCGGGTGCATTGGCTAGCCTGTACCTGCTCGACGTGTGGCTGGCCAATGGCTGGGCTACGTTGCTGATGCAGTGGCAAAATGAACCAGCGTTGGTACATATCTATACGTTTGGCGGGAAACTGATGGACACGTTCCACGCACTGAAACCGGTGCGGCTGACGGCTGAATTAGGGCTGCTAGCTGTGGGAACCTACTGGCTTACTCGTTCCCGAAGTCAAAAACGGGTTTATTCGCAACCGGTTGGTCGCTATCTGGCGTTGCTTGTGGTGGCCCACATCGTAACCAGCCATAGCACGGCTATTCAGTACGCCCTGCAATTTGTGCCGTTTATGTGTGCATTTGTGGCTCTGCGCGTGGCGACCTGGCAACCTACTACGCAGCCAAACCGCCTGGTATGGGGCTGGCGGGTGCTACTGGGAGCCTACCTGCTGGCGGGCTTGTATCGGGCTAGTGATCTGATTTATACTGACTTGACCTCGCCACCGTTGGCGGTAATGAATGCCCGGATGGCCGCGCTGATTGGCCATCCGGGCAGCGAGGTCATGGCCCCCGTCGATTTTTTTTATGAGCAAATTGGCCACTACAACATCCGGTGCATAGACCGCCACCTGGGAGGCTTTCTCGCCCCCATGCACTACGGCACACTGCCCAGCTACGAAAGCCTGTTCCAAATGGCCCACCGCGAAGGCTTCACCGCCGTAATCACCTACGACGGCAAAAGCCCCGACACGCCGCCTGCCGACACCCAGCCGCTACCTGATTCGCTCAACCATATTGGCCATTACCACCGCGTGTATCAGGACCGCTGGAATAGTTTGTATTTACACAAGAACTAGCTCTATGCCACCACAACAGGGTTACCCGTTGGTCTCCTCCAAAGCAATCATGCAGGGGCTAGTGGGCTTGTTTGTGGCCCTGTTGCTGGCCACGTTCTACCACCGCGTACCCAATTATGACGATGCCTGGTTTGCCGAACAGGCTTATTGGCTGGTACATGACGGGCGGGTGCGGTCAGAATTGTTCCGGGGTTTAAACGGCTGGGAGGACCAACTGTTTGTGTTTCACAAGCTGTTCGTTTATTTCGAGGGAGGGTGGCAGTGGCTAGTTGGGTTTTCACTACCCGCCAGCAAAAGTAGCGGAGCCATCTGGACCCTGGCAGGTGGTGTAGTGCTCTACAGGTATTTATGGAAGCAAGGACTAACCGGGCCAGCGCCGTGGCTGGGACTGCTACTTTACGTGGGCTGTGGCACCGTGATCGAGTATTCATTTGTAGGTCGTCCTGAACCTATGTATGCCACGCTTGGGTTTGGCTCTTTCTGGCTGCTGACCACCAAACGCTGGGCGTGGGCGGCGGTGTTGGCGGGGCTGGCCACGCTCACCCACCTCAACAGTTTGTGTTTTGTGTTGGCTGGCCTGGGGTGGCTGGGCTGGCAACAGCAGTGGAAACCCCTGATCGGATTTGGGCTTATAGCGGGCAGCGTGAGTAGCCTGTATCTCATAGATGTACTCCTGAGCAACCAGTGGAGTACATTCTGGACACAGTTAACCCACGATCCTGCGCTGATGCACATCAGAGGGGCTTCAGACAAAATAAACGTCGTCCTGAGCGTCTATAGGCAATTTTTCATCAACAGAACCACCGCTACCTTCACTGCACTGGTGCTGGGTGCGTTACTGCTGAATGCCCGCTTTTTGCTGAAAGACCAGGATCACCCCGCCCGCTTATCGGGCCTTTATCTGCTCTGGCTGGTGGTTGGTTTTGCGCTTATTACACGCACCCACACCCCCAACTATATGTTCACATTTGTTCCCTTTTGCTGCGCGTTTGTGGTTCAGTGCGTGGCCTATGCACAACGTTTGGGCCAGCAAGGCTGGGCGAAAATTGGCTTTTCGGCGTTACTGGCGGTGTATTTACTGGCCGGGGTAGCCAAAGCGGTGTATTCAATCCAGACAAACCTGGCCACGCCGGTACTGGCAGACCGAAATGCCCAAATGGCCGCGCTAATTGGCCAGACAGGCCATACCGTGCTGGCCCCGCTCGATTTCTTCTACGACCAGATAGAGCAGTATACCATTCGGGGCATAGACCGGTATTTGACTGGCTTCTTTTTACAAAGCAAGGAACGCAGCCTGACTGATGAGCAACTGTTCCGAATGGCCCACCGCGAAGGCTTCACCGCCGTAATCACCTACGACGGCAAAAGCCCCGACACGCCGCCTGCCGACACCCGCCCTCTGGCCGATTCGCTCAACCATATTGGCCATTACCACCGCGTGTATCAGGACCGCTGGAACAGTTTGTACCTGCCCGACCGGTAGACTATCGGTGCGCGGAGTTAGTTTTCGGCTCATACGTGATGACCAATGTCGAATAACCAATGACTTATTACTCAATGAATCGTTTATTCTGGTTGTTTCTGGCACTTCTCCTGGCCACCGCCTGGCACCGTAGCGAGCATTTCGACGATGCCTGGTTTGCCGAACAGGCTTATTGGCTTGTGCGCGACGGGCGGGTGCATTCCGCATTTTTTCGGGGGCTGAACGGCTGGGAAAATCAGTTATTCGTCTTCCACAAGGGCTTCATCTATTTCGGGGCCGCGTTGCAGGGGCTGCTGGGGTTTTCGCTGCCTGTGAGCAAGGCCGTGGGTGCGTGCTGGACGGCAGTGGGTGGCGTGGTGCTGGC
>CBDFGP010000004.1:0-42500 GCA_965247135.1 Hymenobacter sp.
TTCGCGGCGGCGGGCGTGCAGACGGCGGTGATGGAGGTGGGGCTGGGCGGGCGGCTGGACGCCACCAACGTGCTGGAGCCGCGCCTGAGTGTCATCACCAACGTGGGGCTGGACCATACTGCCGTGCTGGGCGACACCCTGGAGGCCATCGCCGGGGAGAAGGCGGGCATCCTGCGGGCCGGGCGTCCGGCGGTCACGGGCATCGCCCCGGCGCTGCTGGGCGTGCTGGAAGCACACGGCGCGGACCTGTGGGCGCTGGGCCAGGGCGCTGCTTTTACAGCCCAACTGACAGCAGCCCAATTTACAGCACAGCCGCTGGGCTGGGACGGCTGGGCGGTACGGCTGACCTCGCCGCTGGGCGCGCTGGACTTCCGCACACCGCTGCTGGGCCTGCACGGGGCGGCCAATGCCGCGCTGGCGGCGCTGGCGGCGCTTCGGCTGGGTCTGCCCGCAGCGGCTGTGACGGCGGGCGCGGCGGGCACCCGCTGGCCGGGACGACTGGAGCTGCTGCCGGGAGGCGCGGGGCGGCGGGTGCTGCTGGACGGCGCGCACAACCCGGACGGGGCGCGGGCGCTGCGGGCGGCGCTGGAGGGGCTGGGCATCGGGCGACTTCCCTTCGTGTTCGGGGCCAGCGGGGAAAAGGACATCCGGGGGCTGGTGGAGGTGCTGGAACCCTGCATGAGCGAAGTTGTCCTGACCCGCGCCCTGCACAGCCCGCGCGCCGCCGACCCCGCCGCGCTGGCCGGGCTGTTTTCGGCTGCCGTGTCGCTGCCTGTGCGGCTGGCCGCCACCCCCGCCGAGGCGCTGGCGCTGCTGCCGCCCGGCCTGAGCGTGGCCTGCGGCAGCCTGTATCTGATCGGGGAGCTGCGGCCTCTGCTGCTGGGCCAGGCCGGGGAGGGCTGGGAGCGCTGGCAGTGACCTGCTTGAGTTGAACTTCATGGTCGGAGCTGCGAAGTGCAGACTTCTCCTCAGCCCAGCGCTAGGCTGAGCTATGACTTCTCTCCCGGCGACGACCCCGGCCACCGATCAGCCCGACCCCAAACTCACCGAACTCCGGCAGCTGCTGGCCCAAGTCTCGGACGTGGAGGCCGCCGAGGCGCTGATGTCCTGGGATCAGGAAACCCAGATGCCCGGCGAGGCGGCCCGGATACGCGGTCTACAGCTGGCGACGCTGGCGGGCCTGCGCCACACGCTGTTCACCGCCCCGCGCGTGGCCGAGTTGCTGGCCGAGCTGACGGCGGCGGGCCAGCACCCTGAAGTGCATTCCGAAGCGGACGCGGCGCTGCTGCGGGTGGCGAACCGCGACCATGCCAAGGCCACCCGGCTGCCCGGCGACTTCGTGGAGGAGCGCAGCCGTGCCCGGAGCGAGGCCCACCATGCCTGGATCGCGGCGCGCACGGCACAGGACTTCTCGCTGTTCGCGCCGCACCTGGAGAAGATGCTGGCGCTGACCCGCCGCTACGCCGACCTCCAGGGCTACGAAGACCATCCCTACGACGCGCTGCTGGACGACTACGAACCCGGCATGAAGGCCGCGCAGGTGCGGAGCATCTTCGCCGACCTGAAAGGCCGCACCCTGCCACTGCTGCGCCGCATCGCCGCCGCCCCGGACGCTGCCGACTACTCGGTGCTGACGCGCTCCTTCCCGGTGCAGGCCCAGCGCGACTTCGCCATGCAGGTGGCCCAGGACGCCTTCGGGCTGAGTCCCGACTTCTCGCGGCTGGACGTGTCGGCGCACCCCTTCCAGACCAATTTCAGCCGCGACGACCTGCGCATCACCACCCGCTTCGACGAGCATTACTTCCCCATGAGTCTGTTCGGCACCTGGCACGAGACCGGGCACGCCATGTACGAGCGCGGCGTCTCGGCGCGGCTGGAGCGCACGCCGCTGTCGCGCGGGGCCAGCCTGGGCGTGCACGAGAGCCAGTCGCGGATGTTCGAGAACCTGCTGGGCAGAAGCCGCCCCTTCTGGCAGCGCCACTTCCCGGCCTTCGCCCAGGCCGCGCCCACGGTGGCCGCAGGACACGACGCCGAGAGCCTGTACCGCGCCGTGAACCGGGTGCGCCCCGACCTGATCCGGGTGGAGGCCGACGAGCTGACCTACAACTTCCACATCATGCTGCGCTTCGAGCTGGAACTCGCGCTGCTGGACGGCACCCTGAAGGTGCAGGAGCTGCCGGACGCCTGGAACGCCCGCATGGAAGACTTCCTGGGCGTGACGCCGCCGAACGACGCCGTGGGCGTGCTTCAGGACATCCACTGGTCGGCGGGATTGATCGGCTACTTCCCGACCTACACCCTGGGCAACCTGCTGAGCGTGCAGCTGCTGGACGCCGCCAGAGCTGATCCGGAGATTGCCGCCGAGGTGGAGCGGGCCGAGTACGGCAAGCTGAGGGCCTGGCTGGTGGAGCACGTCCACCAGTACGGGCGCAGCCGCACTCCCTCCGAGATCGTGCAGGCCGCCACCGGCAAACCGCTCTCCGCCGATGGGTATGTGGCGTATTTGGAGAGCAAGTATACGGAGATTTACGGCTTAGAGTAGTTTGGAATATTTTCTTGCAATGAAAAACCTTCCTATCGAATTGATTATAATCAAAGTCCCGTAAGGCAGAGGAATATATCCTAAAAGATTGACAGCAAAAGCATAGTAATGGAAATAATTAGAGCCTTTAAAGAATATAATTATATAACCAAGGTAAAATAAAATCACTCCTGGTATTATTTGAAAAAATCCTAAATATATAATTGAATATTGTTTTACTACTTTATTGCCTTTATTGTCTAACGCATTTGAAATAATATTAATCTGACTCAGATTAGTATTATTGACTTTTGGGTGATTCATGAGTGCATAAGCTAGATTGCCTGACCCGCCAAAATTCCACATTAGTTTCATTGATTGTCTCTGTAATTCTTTCTTAAATACTATATCAGTGGATTTAGAATAGCTATCGAGTAATTTGGCTTGTAAATCCACTCTATCAGATCGCTTAGGCAAATAGTCTTTGATGTATTCCTTGAATACTTTTAACAGTATAAAAATACTTGCAAAAATAATAATCCAGGGGCTAATTGTTTTCCCCTGGATCAAATCAATAAAGTCTTTGAAGGACACCAGCTACGCCACGCGCTTGAGTTCCGCCTGGGCGATCAGATACGCGCGGGTGGCGTTCAGCCAGGACTGGGCCAGCTCGGTGTGCGGGTGTGAGCGCGCACGCAGCGCCTGGGTGCTGAGACTCAGCTGGCGCTCCACCTGCCGCACCGCGCCCATTCCGCCCGCATTCTCGGCCTCGATCAGGGTGTTCAGCACGGTGGTGGGGTGGGCCTGACCGATACGGATGCTCTCGGCGATGATGTCCAGTACGCGCATGTGCTTAGCCTCCCGAAGAATGGAACACGTTAACTCTGATGAGAATGAACTTTCCTGGTTCTGAAGGTAGCGTAGTTTTTCATGAAAAGCAAGAAGCCGCCGCCTTTATTCTGTATTGACCAGAGTGGAGGGCAGTGCTACACTCCGAACACATGACCCGGATTCTGCAATCAGACAAGCAGCCTGCGGTGCATGCCGAAGCCGCCCACCGCCCGACCGGCGTCGGCGGCGCGGCCCCTGGAACCGCCGGATCGGCGCTGCCGGACATGAGGAGGTGCAGATGAAATTACATGAACGGTTGCGTGAGCTGCGCAGTGAGCGCGGGCTGCGGCTGAAAGACATCGCCGAGACCGCCGAGATCAGTGTGCCGTACCTCTCCGATCTGGAGCGCGGGCGCACCAATCCCAGCCTGGACACCCTCCAGACGCTGGCGGGGGCCTACAACATCTCGGTCCACGACCTGCTGGAAGGCGTCGAGTTCTACGGCCAGAACAGCGAGGGGGCCATGCCCAGGGGCCTGTCGGACCTGGTGGCCGACCCGGTGCTGGGCGCGCAGATCACGCCCGACTGGGTTCGCACCCTCTCGCGCATCGAGCTGCGCGGCAAGCGTCCCCGCGACAAGGGTGACTGGTACGAAATCTACCTGCACCTGAAGCGCATCCTGGACTGAAGAAGCTGTACTTTAAGCCGCCCCGGTTCGTCGCCGGGGCGCTTTTTTGTTTGGCTTCATCGTTCGGGTGGTTCAGAACTATGGCGGCGACTTGCGTGCTATAGAAAATGTGTGAAGATGATGAATTTAAAGTTGGTAGCACTCCTCGCGCTTGTTCCCCTGGCATCGTGTGCGCCCGGCGTGCAGGGAAGTCAGGGTACGCCCTACGTAGCCGATTCGAGTACTGCGCCCGCTAAGGCGGTGGCCGGGCAGACGGTGTATGTGCAGTGTGTATCCCATCCGGGAACACCTACAACGCCGGGCAGTTCAAGATCGACGGTGCCCGCTTCGAGGGGCTGAAAATAGATTTCGCCAGCCGCAGTCAGAACATGCAGGGCGATGTCGGTTCGCCGGAGAGCCTGGCTCCCTGGCTGGGCCTGAAGATGGCTGACGATATTGAATTTGTCATCATTAAACGCTCTGATTCTGCCTGCCCGCAGGCTGGGATGTGAGTTTGGCGCAGGCAGCGGTCCGCAAGGGCATCGTCAAGACCACCACGGATGACAGGTCGGTGGAGGTGCTGTACTACAACCAGCTGCGCGTGACCTACAAGATCAGCGTGCCGAACAAGTTCAGCAGCGGCAAGCTGCTTACAGCCTCCTTCACCGACAACGGCAAGGACATCGGCAGCGTGTCGCTCTATGTCTCGGTCAGCGATGCGGCCCCCACCACGCCCTGAATCCCCACCCTCAACCGACCTGCCGGAAGGGCGCGCGAATCGGTGCGCCCTTTCTTCCTTTTCTCCTTTTCCCTTTTCTCCTTTCTTCTGTTGCTGACTGCTGAAAGCTGACCGCTCTGAGCTACAGAATCTGCTGCCCCAGCAGGCTGGCGGCCATGCTCACCATCACCTCGGCGGTGGCGTTGCGGGTGTCGAGAGTGGGGTTCACCTCCACCATGTCCAGGCTGGTCACGCGCCGCGACTCGGCCAACAGTTCCATCAGCAGGTGGCCTTCGCGGTAGCTCAGGCCGCCGGGCACCGGGGTGCCCACGCCGGGGCAGACCGCCGGATCAAGGGCGTCGGCATCGAACGAGACGTGCAAGCGCTCCGGGCCGCCCCCACTCCCGCCACTCAGCCGCTCCAGCGTCTCGTGGGCGATGCGCGAGATGCCCAGCTGGTCCACGTCCTTCATGGTGTAGACCTTGATGCCCGCCTCCCTCACCAGCTGGCGCTCGGCGCTGTCCACGCTGCGGATGCCGATCATCACGATGTCTTCGGGGCGCACCCGCCAGGTCTGCCCGCTCTCAGTCCGGCCACCGATGCTGCTCAGCTGCGCGTCGCCCAGGCCGGTCAGGTGGGCCACCGGCATGCCGTGGATGTTGCCCGACTCGCTGCTGCCGGGGGTGTTGTAGTCGGTATGGGCGTCGATCCAGATCAGGCCGCTGCGCCTGCCGTGCGAGGCCCCCGGCACGGTCCCCATGCTGATGCTGTGGTCGCCGCCGATGCTGATGGGAAAGGTGGCCGCGCCCAGCGCGCTCAGGCGTTCATACGCGGCGGTGCAGGCATTCAGGATGCTCTCCCGGAAGATCAGGCCCTGCGACTCCAGCCGGTCCACGGTTTCGGGAATCGTCACCGGCACGTCGCCCAGGTCGGCCACCGTATGCCCCAGCCCGCGCAGCGTGGCATTCAGCCGGGCGTTCCGGAGCGCGCCCGGCCCCATGTCCACGCCGCGCCGCCCCGCGCCCAGGTCCATCGGTATGCCCAGAATGGCGATGTTCATGCCCTCAGCCTAGAGCCGCAGGGCGGGTATGCCTCGCCGCTGCAATTTGATGCTGCCGGTCGAGCGCGCGTCCGGGTCAGCTGAGGGCCGATCAAGCCTGCCGCTGGGCGATCATGCTGCGAAATGAAGGCCCACGAATGTATAAAGTGAGTGCATAATCGGCTGCCTGCGTTCATGTCGGCGTGTCGGGCACCGGGTATCGGGCACTGGATATCGGGCACTGGGTCAGGTGGCAGGAAGCGCTTCCTGGAGGGCGTGGGTGCATGGTGTCAGGGAAGCGAAAACGACGGCGTGTCATCTCCGTCCCGCCCCGGATAACGTGAGCCTGGCCCTCTGCACCGGGGCGCTGCGCCCTATCATGAGCGAATGAACGACGAGACCCCCCGTATTCACCTGGGCAGCCTGCTGCGCGTGAGCACCAGCGGCTCCGGCGAGGCCAGCGTCGGCGGCGAGGTGAGCGAGCTGCACTACGAGCAGGCCGGAAAGCCCCAGACGCTGCGCTTTGCCGAAGCGGCCCCCTACCACATCGACGTGAACGCGCTGGAGGGCAACGAGCTGTGGCTTCAGGGCTACTTCGAGCCGGTGCTGGACCAGGAGTGTTCGCGCTGCCTCAAGCCGGTGACGGTGCCGCTGGAACTGAAGCTGGGCACCCTGATGCAGTACCGCCCCGCCGTGCAGGAGCCGTTTCTGGAGGAGGCCGACAGCGGCGAGGAACTGCTGATCTTCGGCAATCCCGACCTGGACCTGAGCAGCTACCTGGCCGAGATGACGCTGCTCAGTTCTCCGCTGAGCGTGCTGCACGCGCCGGACTGTCGGGGGCTGTGCCAGGTGTGCGGTCACGACCTGAACGAGGGGCCGTGTGAACACAGCGCCGCCGTGCCCATCGAGCAGGAGCATGCGCTGGAGCTGGGCGAGCCGGAGGGCAGCCAGCACGCCCGCCAGAATCCGTTCGCGGCGCTGCGCGGCCTGACGCTGCCGGACGACTGAGTGATGCCCGAAGAACAGCCGGTGGCACAGCTGACCCACTTCGCAGACGGGCAGCCGCGCATGGTGGAGGTGGGCGGCAAGGCCAGCACCGCCCGCACGGCCACCGCCGAGGGCTGGGTGCGGCTGCCGCCCCAGGCCAGGGCCGCGCTGGAGAGCGGGCGCAACCTCAAAGGTGATCCGCTGACGGTGGCGCGGCTGGCGGGCATCCTGGCGGCCAAGCGCACCGACGAACTGGTGCTGCTGTGCCACCCGCTCCCCATCAGCGGCGTGGAAATGAGCGTGGAGCTGCTGCCAACGGGGGTGCGGATACAGGCCACCGTCCGCACCGCCGGGCAGACCGGCGTGGAGATGGAGGCGCTGACCGCCGTGAGCGTGGCAGCGCTGAACGTCTACGACATGCTCAAGGCCGCCAGCAAGGCCATCCGCATCGAAGGGGTGCGGCTGCTGGCCAAGAGCGGCGGCAAGAGCGGAGAGTACCGGGCGGAGGAGAGCTTGTAGGGTGTGGCGTGTGGCTTGTAGGAAAGGTCGGAGCGCCTGGTTGGCGGCAAGTGTTCAGGGCTGTTTCCACAGGCCACACGCCACAAGCCTTCCTGTAGACTGCCCGGATGAAGGTCGGTCTGATCGGAAGTTTCGGAGCGCGCCCGCAGGCATTCTGGGCGGCGTTTCTGCGTGAGCTGGGGGTGGAGGTGGCGCTGCCCGCGCTGCCCCCCGCCGAGGTGTACGCCCTGGGCCGCGAGAGCCTGCCGGGCGAGGCGGCGCACCTTCAGTACCTGTTGGGTCAGGTGCTGGAACTGGAGCGCAGCGACCTGCTGCTCACGCCCGCGCTGCTGCCGGTGGCCCAGGACGCCTGGAGCGAGGCGCTGGACGAGCTGCTGCCGCGCCGCATCAGCGGGTTGCCCGCCCTCCAGATGGTGCCGCTGGTGGGCGCGGCGGCCCTGAGCGCGGCGGGCGAACTGGGCCAGCGCCTGACCCACAACGGCGGCACGGTGCGCCTCGCGCTGGACAGAGTGCGCCTGCTCAGCCAGCCGCCGCACCCCAGCATGCCGCCGCTGAGCGTGGCCTCGCGCCCCACGGTGGCGGTGCTGGGACCGCCCGCGCTGCTCAGCGACCCCTTCCTGAGCGGCCCGCTGCGCTACGAGCTGACGCGGCGCGGCCTGCACGGCGTGTACGCCAGCGACCTGCCGGACGGTCAGATTCAGGAGCGGGCCGAGCGCTTCGGCGACGCGCCCGCCGGGCAGCGCTGGCTGAACGGTGCCCAGGGCCTGCTGGAAGGCAAGAGCGCGGTGCGTGGTCTGCTGTACGTGTACCCAGGGCGGGACGCCGCCTGGGAGCGCGCCCTGGGCCGCATGGCGAGGGCCGCCCGCAAGCCCAGCGCCGTGCTGGCCCTGGAGCCGGGGCAGAGCGACTGGAACGCGCTCGATACGCTGGCACAGCAGGTCGGGGCAGCGGGCGCTTCCGAGCAGGCCAGCAGGACACCCCCCCCGAAGGAGCAGGCATGAATCTCTGGCGTTACCTGACCACCCCCGACCCCTCGCCGCGCTACACCCCCGCCAAGATTGGCCGCATCGCCGCGCGCTTCCTGCTGTTCCTGCTGGTCGTCACGCTCATCAACACCCTGCTGTCGTTCACGCCGCTGCGCCCGTATCTGGCGACCTGGTGGGGCAGCGCGGTGGTGGTGTTCCTGCTGTACATCCCCTTCGCCCGCATCCTGATTCTGGATACCCCCGGAGCCATACGCCAGGGGCTGCGCGGCCCGGCTCCCCAGCCCAGTGCCGCCGCCGTGCGCCGCAAGGAGCGCAACCGCTACGCGGGCGTGAAGAAGGGGCCGCCCGGCGGCGGTGGGCGAGGCGGCGGCAGGCGCTAGCACTGCCCACAGCGTGTGGTATACTCCCCCCTGTTGCCTCGCTTCAGGCCAGCGCCGGAGCAGCGCGTAGACGCCCGCAGCGCCAGACGTTCCAGCCCTGCATTCAGCCAGGCCGCTGCCGGAGCACACAGGAGAATCCCCATGTCCAAGCACCCCGTCCCCAAGAAGAAGACCAGCAAGAGCAAGCGCGACATGCGCCGCAGTCACCACGCCCTGAGCGTTCCCAATCTGGTGGAGTGCCCGCACTGCCACGCCAAGAAGCTCCAGCACCACATCTGCGGCAGCTGCGGCTACTACGACGGGCGGCAAGTGCTGGAGATCGCCAGCGACTGAAGCCGGAATCGGAGGAGCGCGCCGGGAGGGAAGACCTTCCGGCGCGCTGCTTTGGGCTGAGCGGTCAGCGGTCAGCCATCAGCAGTCAGGAAAACCAGCAAAGCAGGGTCGCTTCTCCTGAATGTTCGAGCAGGACCGGGACAATACGCCGAGGGAAACCGGACTATTCCCTCTCTGACCGCTGACGGCTGACTGCTACACTTTCCCCCAACCCATGTACACCACCTACGGCCCCTCCCACCCGCAGCCGCTCGACTGGCTGGTGGTGGCCCCGCACCCCGACGACGCCGAGATCGGGGCGGGCGGCACGCTGCTGCGGGCGGCGGCGGGCGGCAGGCGCACCGGCATCCTGGAACTGACGCGCGGCGAGGGCGGCACGCTGGGTGACCCGGACACCCGCGAGGCCGAGTGCGTGGCGGCGGCGCAGCTGCTGGGGCTGCACTGGCGCGGTCAGCTGGGCCTGCCCGACGGCGGCCTGATGGACACCCCGGAACAGGCCCGCGCACTGGCCGCCGCCCTGCGCCTGGCGCGTCCGCGCGTGCTGGTGGTGCCGCACTACCGCGACCGCCACCCCGACCACTTCGGGGCGTACCACCTGAGCAAGCGGGCGGTTCACCTGGCGCAGCTGGCCCGCGCCGACGTGCCGGGGACGGCCCACCGGGTCGGGCGGGTGCTGCTGTACCAGGGCAACGCCGACATCGCCGCCAACGTCCTGATCGATGTGGAAGCGGTGCTGCCGGGGTGGGAGGCCGCCATCCGCGCGCACGTCAGCCAGTTCAGCGGGGCGGCCATCTCGGAGACGGTCACGCCGGAGATCATCGAGCGCCGCCGCGCCCGGCTGATGTACTGGGGCACCCTGGGGCGGCGGCGCTACTGCGAGGGCTTCGAGAGCGACGAAGCCTTGGTGCTGGATGTGGAGGGGCTGTGAAGACCCTGGTGGTCGGCGGTACGGGCATGCTTTCGGGCGTCGTCCGGGCACTCATTGCAGAGGGCGACGAAGTTTACGTGCTGGCACGTCACCCGCAGATGCCATTGGAAGTGAAGCCATTGGCCGCCGACTACCGCAGTGCAGCAGCGCTGGCGACGACTCTGACGACGGTGGAGCCATTCGAGCGGGCAGTGGTGTGGATTCATTCGGATGCACCCGAAGCGCCGCAGACGGTGGCCCGCTTCGTGACCGGGCCGTATCTGCATGTGCTGGGCAGCGCCAGTGCCAACCCGTCGCGCCCCGATCAGAGCAGGCGGGCCGGGTTTGAAGCACTCGGCTGTGATTATCGTGAAGTCATTCTGGGCTTCGTGCGCGAGTCGGGCCGTTCGCGCTGGCTGACCGACACCGAGATCAGTGCGGGGGTGCTGGCGGCTCTGCGTAGCAACGAGCGGCGTTCGGTGATCGGCACGGTCACACCCTGGCAGGACCGACCCTGAGCGCCTGCCGCCCCCTGCCCGCGCCGATCTGCTTGAATAGAGGCCATGCGGGCCGCCCCGAAGCTGATTCGTAGCCATGACCCACTCTCCGGTGGCCGTGGCCGCGCCCCCCTGACCTTGAGATTCAAGGAGCGACCATGACCCTGGAGCGACCATGACAACCATCCATCTGGCCGCCGCCGCGTATCCGGTCAGCCGCTTCACCCACTGGGACGAGTACGAGGCCAAGCTGAGCACCTTCGTCGCGGCGGGTGCGGCAGGCGGCGCGCAGCTGCTGGTGCTGCCGGAGTACGCCAGCCTGGAGCTGGTGAGCCTGCTGCCCCGCCATCTCTGGGACGACGTGCGGGCGCAGCTGCCGGGGCTTCAGGCGCTGCTGCCGGGGTTTCTGGAGCTGCATGCCCGGCTGGCCCGGCAGCACGGAATTTACCTGCTCGCCGCCAGTTTTCCCGCCGAAGCGAGTGCGGAGCATTTCGTCAACCGCGCGTTTTTCTTCGCCCCGGACGGCAGTTACCGCTTTCAGGACAAACAGCAGATGACCCGCTTCGAGGCCGAGGAATGGGGCATCGAGAGCGGCGAGGGCCTGCACCTGTTCGAGACCGAGCTGGGGCGGCTGGGCGTGAACATCTGCTACGACGCCGAGTTCCCGCACTTCGCCCATGCCCAGGCGGCGGCGGGCATGGATGTGCTGCTGATTCCCAGCTTCACCGGCTCAGGGCACGGTTACAACCGGGTGCGGGTGGGCGGCATGGCCCGCGCGCTTGAAAATGGGCTGTACGCGGTCCACGCGCCCTGCCTGGCCGACGCGCCGTGGTCGTATGCCATCGAGACGGCGGTGGGGGCGGGTGCGGTCTACGCCCCCGCCGACAACGGCCTGCCCGAAACCGGCGTGGTGGCGATGGGAGAGATGAACGCCCCCGGCTGGCTGCACGCCGCGCTGGACCTGAGCCTGACGGCTGAAGTGAGAAGAAACGGGCATGTGCTCAACGCCCGCGACTATCCGGCGGCGGCGCGTCGGGGAGCGGCAGGCGTGGACGTGGTGCGGCTGTAATGCCCAGCAAAACCGAGCTGGAGGCGCTCATCGCTCAAAAATGGACGCTGGGCAACTTTATCTTCGATGAGGTCAGGCAGTGTTTTCTGGGAGATATGGAAACAGTGCTCTACATCACCGGCGTCGCAGAGAACATCTACAGACTCGTCTATATATCCTTCGACGGGTATGAAGTCTGGGCAGACGGAGAGCACGAGACGCTCTACCGGGGATCGGAGCAGGAAGTCAAACGGAGAGTCGTTAAGGATCGGCGAGGGGCTGAGGAGTTTATGGACTATCCCATCGTCTTCAGCAATATCGTTTGCAGAGTATATGACGAGGATTCCGGTTAATTACTGACCTTACGCGGTGACGTGACCAGTTTTCTATGGGCGAGCAGGGGCGACGTTTCCCACCGGCTTTCTCAAAGAGCTATCGTGTGATATGGACCGGGTGATGCTGGAGATTTACAGTGACTATCTGATCTCTTCGTTTGGGCAGACCAGCGCAACGGTGCTATCGAGGCTCCTTGACGGCAAGGTCAGTCACGACCAGATTACTCGCTTCTTAGATCAGGGGCAACCCCTTTCAAAGGCGGTTTGGCAGCTTGCCAAACCGTTGGTACGGCGCATCGAGCAGGATGATGGCGTGGTGAGTGTGGATGACTCGGTGGAGGAAAAGGCCCACAGTGCCGAGAATGGGGTGATCGCCTGGCACTACGATCACACCACCGGGCGAGTGGTCAAGGGTCTGAACTTTATCACGGCCTTTTACAGCGTCCGGGAGACAGCACCGGATGGGCATCGGCTGGATGGGCAGCGACTGGGCGTGCCCCTCGGCTGCGAAGTCATCGTCAAGGAGAACGTCTGGGACGACAAAAAAGGGATGACCGTTGCGAAGAGCCTCACCTCGAAAAACGAGCATTACCGTGAGCTGCTGAGAAATGTCAAAGCGAACGGGGTCAAGTACAAGTATGTGCTGAACGACACCTGGTATACCAACGCGGAGAACATGAACTTTGTGGCTGAGTATCTGGAGAAGAAGTTTGTGATGGCGATCAAGGAAAACTTGATCGTTATGCGCTGTGATGCCGATGATATTGTGAGGTGGAAGGGACCGATTCGGGATTTGCCTTTTGCGGCGGGCCAGGTCTGTGAGGTGTATATTAGAGGGGTCGATTTCCCTGTCTATATCACCAAGCACGTTTTCAAGAACAAGAACGGAACGACAGGCACGCTGTATTTATGCACCAATGATATCGACCTGACTGCCGAGGAAGCATACGAGGTCTATCAAGAACGATGGCCCATCGAGGAGTATCACAAGTCGCTCAAGCAGAACGCTTCGCTTGCCAGGTGTCCAGCCAGCCGTCGCAGTTCACAGATGAAGCACATTCTCTGTTCGCTTTACGGTTATATAAAGCTGGAATGGATGAAACTGACGAGCAAGAAGAATCACTTTACATTGCGGAGTAGCATGTATTTGGCAGCATTGCGAGCCTCACATAGCAAGTTGCAACAACTCAGCCGAAAATCGCAGAAAGTCCTGGATGTCACCGCGTAAGGTCAGTTAATTAGTGACCTCGTAGTTTATTGATTCAACTGGAATCAACAATAAAGAACGGAGGCCGGGAGGGGAGGGATGAAAATGTCACTGCCCCATTTTTATAACGGAAGGTAGCCTGTATAAAGAGGCGTAACACCAAATTAAATGAGTGCAGTACATGGTCGAGTCTGCTCGCTGACCCCTCACCCCCCCGCTTTGCGAGGCCCCTTTCCCACTCCCGCTTTTCTACACCCCTTTCTCCGGCACCGGCATCGGCTCGGCGATCAGGTGCGCCAGCGCCAGCCCAATGGCGGCGTCCCAGCCCTGCGGGTGGCAGGCGGCGGGGTACGGGACCGGCGGGCCGTCGCCTCTGGTGAAGCCAGCGAACAGCTCCGGCAGCCGGGCATCGCTGGCCCACTGGGCGGCGTCGAACAGGTCGCGGGCCACCTTCCTGGCCTCTGCTTCGTAGCCGTAGCGCTCCAGCCCCAGCGCGAACACGGCGGTGTCGTGCGGCCACACCGAGCCGTTGTGGTAGCTCACCGGGTTGTAACGCGGCTCCTGTGTGCCCAGCGTCCGCAGGCCCCAGCCGCTGTACAGCTCCGGCCCCAGCGCCGTCCTGACCACCGCCTCCACATGCTCCGCCCCGAAGATGCCGGTCCAGAGGGTATGGGCCGGGTTGCTGACCAGCACCTTCAGCGGGCGCTTGTGGCCGTCCAGGGCGTGCGCGTAGTAGCCGCGCTCCGGCCACCAGAAGTCCCGCTGCACCTTCTCGCGCAGGAGCCGCGCCCGCTCGGCGTAGCGCTGGGCCTTCTCGCCGTCGCCGACTGTGCGGGCCAGCTGCGCGCCCGCCAGGTAGGCGGCGTAGGCGTAGCCCTGCACCTCGATCACCGCGATAGCCCCCTGTGCGTCCTGGCCGTCCTCATTGAAGGTGCTGTCGCCGCTGTCCTTCCAGACCTGGTTGCGGATGCCGCCTTCATGCGGGGTGTACTCGATCAGCAAATCCTGATCCGGGTCGCCGCCTTGCATCATCCAGCCCAGCGCCGCCTCCCAGTGCGGGCGCAGCTCGGCGGCCAGTTCCGGGCGGCTGCGGGCCAGTTCGCCCACCAGCCATACGAACAGCGGCGTGGCGTCGGCGGTGCCGTAGTACGGGCGAAACACCGTCAGGTTCAGCCGGGTCAGCTCGCCGCTGCGTTCTTCATGCAGGATCTTGCCCGGCTGTTCCAGCGTGGCCGGGTCGTCCTTCACGCCCTGCCGGGCGGCCAGGTAGCGCGCCACCGCCAGCGCGATGTCGGGGCGGTGCGGCAGCACCAGGTGGGCAATAATCAGCGAGTCGCGCCCGAAAGGGGCCACGAACCACGGCAGACCCGCCGCTGGAAACGGCCCCTGCTCGGTGCGGAACAGCAGGCTGCGCAGGTCCTGAAGACTGCGGGCCAGCACCTGCTGGTCACGGCTGTCCGGCAGGGTAAAGGGCGGCTGCCACTGCGCGTACTCGGCCAGCAGCGCCTGCGGATCGGCCTGCTGCCCGGCTTCCCCGCCCTGGAGCGCCTGCACGTTCACGGTCAACTCGAAGTCGGTATCCACTTCCCAGCTCAGGGCCGACCCGTCCCAGTGGCCCGCCGGAGTGCTGGTCACGCGGGTCAGGTTCTCCAGGCCGTCGCGGGCGGTGTAGGCGAAGTCCACCCCCTGCGCGGTGGGCGTAACCCGCACGGCGCGGCCCTCCAGGGTGTTCCAGCCGCGCACCTCGAACATGTCCACGAAGTCGGCGGCCAGTTCCAGCCGCAGGGTGTGCTGGCCGGGCGTGTACAGCCGCACCCGCAGCCGGTCCTCCAGGCCCCCCGCCGTGAGCGTCAGGTCGCGGGTCAGGCCGGTGTGCATGGTGTAACCTAACTGGGCGTTTCCGGCCTGCTCGTGCATCCAGAACGGCGCGCGCAGATGCTGCACCAGCGCCTGCGGGGCCTCGCCGTCCAGCAGCCAGCGGTACTCGGACAGGTGGCGGGTGTCGCGGCGGTAAAAGCCGGATTCGCCACTCTTGACGGTGTACCCGGCGTCGCCCACCAGATAGAGTTCGTTTTCCTTCAGGACGGTACGGGTGCTCAGCATGAAAGGCTCCAGAAGAGGCTTATGGCTCGTGGCTCGTGGTATGCGGAAACGGCGACTGGGTGGCGGGCATGGTGCGGGAGGGCTGGGTGTCAGAGCAACCGGGTGATTTTATAACTGTCCAGCAGCCTTCCCCTCTACCGTGGGGAGAGGGGCCTCGCAGAGCGAGGGGGTGAGGGGTGCGCCCTTTCCACAAGCCACAGGCCACCCGCCACAGGCCCATCTACCCCTTCACGGCGCTGTCAGACCCGGTATCCACGAAGTAGCGCTGGAAGATCACGAACATGATGATGACCGGGATGGCGCTGAGAACTGCGCCCGCCAGGATCAGGCCATAGTCTCCGGCACCGCCGTACACGTCGCGGAAGCTCTGGAGGCCCACCGTCAGCACCTGGCGGTTGGCGTCGCCCTTCAGGACCACCAGCGGCCAGAAGAAATCGTTCCAGGCTCCCTGGAAGGTGGTGATAGCAAGCGTGATGAGCGCCGGGGTGGCCTGCGGCAGCATCACCCGCCAGAAGGTCGTGAAGGGGCTGGCACCGTCGATGCTGGCGGCCTCCTCCAGCTCCCTGGGCAGCCCCTCGAAGAACTGCTTCATCAGGAACACGCCGCCCGCCGTGACCAGCCCCGACAGCAGCAGACCCCAGATGTTCAGCAGCTTCAGGCCCAGCAGCACCTGATAGTTGCTGATGAAGGTGGTCTGCGCCGGGACCATCTGCACGAACAGCACCAGCGCGAACAGCCAGTTCCTGCCGGGAAAGTTCAGCCGCGCCAGCGCGTACCCGGCCAGCGAGCAGAAGGCGACGGCGGCCAGCACCTTGGCAAAGGCGATGGTGAAGGTATTGACGATCCAGCTGAAAAACAGGCTCTGGCCGGTCTGGGCGTCGCGGGTCTCCTGGAAGGCGCGGCGGTAGTTGTTGAAGGTGTAGCCCAGGATGCCGGGCGTGGCGTTGCGGAAGGTCAGGCTGCGCCCGAAGTTCTGCACGTCGCTGGGCGGCAGGGTGGCGTCCACGAACTGCTGGCCGCGCTCCACATCCAGTTGCAGCGGCAAGCGCGCGAACAGCGGCCCGGCCAGGAAATAGCGCCCACCGCTCTTCACCAGCTGCACCGCCTGGCCGGGTTGCAGGTCGTACTGGTGCGCCTGCGCCTGGGCCGTATCGAGCGTGACCTTGACCACCCCGCCGCCCACCGTCGCCAGCAGGTCGTTGCCGCTGGGGGTGGACAGCACGCCGGTCAGGGTCTGGCCGGTCTGCCGGGTCAGCGGCGGATAGGTCACGGTGTAGCGGTAGCTGTGGACATCGCCCACCACGCCCGTCTGCTCCAGTTTCACGGCGGCGTAGTCCTTGGCCGCCGCCCGCTTGACCGGTACCAGCCCGGTGGGGTCGTAGGTGAAGATGGTGCCGCTGGGAATGCTCTGCGGGGCACCCTGCGGCTGGCGCACCTGCACGTCGAAGGTCACGGTCCTGCCGGGCATCAGGCCGCCGGACCAGCCGTCGCCGGAACCCTGCACGCCCAAGTTGTACGCCCGGCTGATGAAGGTGGGGCGCAGCTGCGGAATCAGGATGCGCGGCGGGTACTCGTTGGGGTTGTCCTTGAGGCTGCTGAGCGTCCCCATCAGAAACGGCCCCAGGAAGACCACGCTCATGGCCAGCATGAACAGGTACAGCCAGCCTGCGCGCGCCCAGCGTCGGCGGTTCAGGAAGGCGGTGTTGTCGCGCATGACTGGCACGGGCGCGGTGGGCGAGGGGGTGATGGCGGTCATGTGAGATCACCTCCGAAGCGAGGGGACTTCATACGAAATTGCACAAAACTTCCCAAGTTTTGGCGAGCAGAGCGGGTAAGCGTGGCCAGCCGCGCTGTTCTGTCCAAGAAGCGAGTGGCAAAAAAATACGGTGCTGTGCAGGTGGAACGGGATTCGGTGCTGTTCCCGAATCTCGCGGAACCGGAGCAGAACCGTATCATACCGAGTCCGGGCTGATGAAGCGGCGCTGCAACGTCACCAGGATCAGGGTGATGACCGCCAGGATGATGGCCGCCGCCGAGGCCATGCCCGCCCGCGCCACGCCGCCCGACGAGAAGGTGTTGTTGTAGACGTAATAGGCCAGCGTCACCAGGGTGTCTGCGGGCGCGGCGTTGCCGATGACCGCCACCTGGTCGAACATCTGGAGGGTGCCGATGAAGCCCACCGTGATGACGTAGAAGCTCACCGGACGCAGCATCGGCACCGTCACGTTCATCAGCTGCTGAAACGGGGTGGCCCCGTCGATCTCGGCGGCCTCGTACAGCGACGAGCTGATGTTCTGGAGGCCCGCCAGGAAGAACAGCATCAGGGTGGGAATGGTGGTGAAGGTGTTCATGAAGATGATGACCAGCAGCGGCACGCTGATGATCTGCACCCCTCCGATGCTCAGCCACTTGTCGGCGAAGTACTGGTACTGGAAGGGGTTGATCTGGTTGCCCACCGGGGCGATGTCCACCACCGGATGGGCCGCTACCACGCCGGTATTCGTGAGCAGCCAGGTGACGATCAGCGAGATGACCGCACTCACCACCAGCAGCGCCGGGTCCAGCAGGCCGACCGGCAGCTTGCGGGCGCGTTCCCATATCACCTGCACCGCCTGGGCGGCGACCAGGATGCCCAGGAAACTCAGGATCAGCGGCCAGACGCTTCTCAGCTGGGTAATCAGGTAGTTGACCACGCCCTGCTGCTGAAAGAGCCACAGAAAAATCAGCGTGATGACCACGCTGGAGGTGATGCTGGGCATGTACCAGGCCGAGCGGAAAAACGACAGGCCGCGAATCTTGCGGTTCAGGGCCACCGCCATCAGCAGCGAGAGGATGGTCTGGAGGGTGGTGGTGATGAGCGCGAACAGCAGGCTGTTCATCAGCGCCCGCCGGAACGACGAATCGCCCAGCACGTCGCCGTAGGATTTCAGCCCCACGAAGTTGGCGCGGTCAAAGAGGTTGAAGTCGGTGAACGAGTAATAGATGGTACGCAGGAACGCGAACGCGAAAAACACCGCCAGCACCGCCAGGAAGGGTGCCAGAAACACATAGGCGGTGGCCGTCTGTCCTCGTTGGTTCATCTGGAGACCTCCGGAGGGATGCAACAGCAGGGGCGGAAGGCTGCAACAGAAGGGGGCGAGCCGAACACCGAGGGTCGGCCCGCCCCTGCGAGGTCAGCTCAAGAAATACGGTCAGCGCGATCAGCTCCTCAGCGCGACTGCAAGGCGTTCATGTCGGCCTGCGCCTTGGCGAGCGCGTCCTTGACCGACTTCTGGCCGCTGAGCACGCTGGCCAGCGCCGTGTCGATGATCTTGCTCCAGTCGGCTCCGGCGGGTCCGAAGTTGAAGCCGTTCACGAAGCCGTCGGTGGCTCCCTGGAACACCACCTTGGCGTTTTCGGGACCCGCGCCGCTCTTGGTGAAGAAGCTGCTGCCCTGGAGGGCGGTGCGGCTGGGAATGGCCAGGCCCTCGCTCAGCACGTAGTTCTGGGCGTCCACACTGGTCAGGGCGTTGAGCACCTTCACGGCGGCGGCCTTGTTCTTGGTACCCGCGTTGATGGCCCAGCCCACGGTGTACAGGAAGTTGCCGCGCCTGCCGCTGGCGTCCGACTTGGGCAGCAAGGTGCTGCCGTACTTCAGGTTGGGAGCGTTGTCCTTCAGGAAGCCCGCCACCCAGTTGCCCTCGATGGCCACCGCCACCTTGCCGGTGCCCATGCAGCCGCCGGTCCAGCCCTGGCTGATCTCGGAGGGGGTCACGCCCACCTTGTCCTTGGCCAGGCTGGTGTACCAGGTAAAGGCGTCCACGAAGGGCTTGGACAGCAGGTTGGTCTTGCCACTGGCGTCGAACTGCTTCCAGCCGTTGGCGAACGCGAAGGCCCCGAAACGGTCGAAGCCGGGTTGCAGGCAGATGCCGTAGTACCCGCTGGGCAGCGCCTTTTTGAGCGTCGTGAGCTTGGTCGCCAGGCTGTTCCAGCTGTCGTTCGCGTTGGGATAGGCCACCTTGGCCTCGTCGAAGAGGTCCTTGTTGTACACCAAGCTGAGGGTGTTGAAGTCCTTGGCGATGGCGTAGGTCTGCCCCTTGACGGTGAAGACGCTGTTGAGACTCTTGATGAACGGCGAGGTGGGCACCAGGCCGTTCAGCGGCAGCAGCTTGTTGGTGGCGATGAAGCCCGCCGCCGTCTCGCCCGGCAGGTACAGCAGGTCCCCGGCGTTTCCGGCGGCCAGCAGGGTGGTCAGGGCCTTGTTGTAGTCGCCCTGGAGCGGCTCGTACACCACGTTGATGTTGTCCTTGGCCACGATGGGCTTGACGTAGCGGTTGATCAGGTCGCCCACGATGGCCGGGTCGGTGCCGCCGTAGCCGTTGATCTTGATGGTGACCTGCTGAGCCAGGGCGGTGCTGCCGAGCATGGCCAGCGACAGAACAGTAAGGGCAGTGCGCTTCATAAAACCTCCAGAGAGAGTGCGGAACAGAACAGACATCGGACGGACAGGGACAGCTGGAAAACACTCGAATTCTGCGAAAATCTGGGAGAGTTGGCCTGAAAAAAGCTGACTGGACAAAAGCTGATCCGGAAAAAACTACTCTGAAGCCAAGAAAATCTGAAGCTGGGAAAAGGAGTAAAGACTGGATAGCACGGGGAGAAAAGAGCGAAAGTGTCGGCAGGTCGAAAGTTTGCAGGTGTCTGTTGTGCTGGTGTCTGTACAGCCGGGAAGGCTGGTATGACTGGGATGCGGGTCTTACGGCGGTGGAGGTGCCACCGTCTGCCCCGGCACCAGGCGCACCGGCACCGTGAGGCCGCGCACCGGCTGGCCGCTCAGGGCTTCCTGCACCAGTTCCAGCGCGGCGGCGGCGATACGCCCTATGTCCTGGGCCACGGTGGTGAGCACCAGCTTCAGCGGCAGTTCCGGCAGGCCGTCGAAGCCCACCACCGACACGTCCTGCGGCACCTTCAGTCCCAGGTCGTGCAGCGCCGCGATGGCCCCCGCCGCCTGCTCGTCGCTGGCGGCAAAGCAGCCGCTGAAACGCAGGCCCCCCTCCCAGGCGCGGCGCACGGTGCGGTAGCCGTCCAGCACGGTGAAGCCGCCGGGCAGGGTCTCTACCCGCGCGCCCACCTCCAGCGCCGCCGCCAGAAAGCCCGCCTCGCGGTCACGGGCCACCTGACTGTCGCCCTGGCCCAGAAACAGCAGCTGGCGGTGGCCCGCCCCGGTCAGCTGCCGGGTCGCCAGCAGCGCGCCGCCGTGGTCGTCGGGAGCCACCCAGCGGTGGACCGGATGGTGCCCGATCATCACCACCGGCACGCCCCGGCGGACCAGCAGCTCCAGCCGCCCATCCTGCGGCCTGATATGCAGCAGCAGCACCGCCGAGGGGAAGCGTGTGAGCTGCGTCAGGTCGCCGTGCAGGTCCAGCAGCTGCACCCCTGCCGGAGCGGTATACGCCTCCAGCGCCCGGCGCAGCAGCACCTGATACGGGCTGAGCAGCGGGTCGCCCGCCAGGGTGGACAGCCCCAGCGTCTGCCCGGTGCGCCACGACAGCTGCCGCGCCGCCGGGTCCGGCGCGTAGCCCAGCTCGTTCATGACATGCTGCACCGCCACGCGGGTGCGCTGGGCCACGGTTGCGTGCCCGTTCAGCACCCGGCTGACTGTGCCCTTGCTCACCCCGGCGGCGCGGGCGATGTCGTTGATGGTCGGGCGCGTCACCTACGGACCTCCAGATCGCTTCGTACAGCCCAGCAAGAGAACAGCCCGCCGGAAAATGACGGCCCAGGAGCACAGGAAAAGACGGCACAGAAAAAACAGAAAAGAGCGAGCGGCTGAAACAGAAACACGGACGATCAGGCCCGGTTACAGCGGTGTGACCAGCGGCAGGACGGCAGGGCGACCTGCGGACGCTGGGGCTTCTGTAATCGGTTACAAAAAGCATGACACTCCGGCCCGGCCTTGTCAACACAACCGTCAACACGCCCGGCGACGCTGGCGCGTGTCGCCCGGTTTCTGCTGTTCAGGACGAATTTGGGGGCATTCGACAAGAAAGAAGCAAAAGAGAGATGTCGGGCAGGCAGACCAAAAACCCGTTCGGAAGGCTGTTCATACTTCCCACTCCCTCCCGATAAAAACGGCTTCACAGCGCAGGGGTATGCGGCGCGGTGTGCCCGTGATCGACTGGACGGTGGTTGACTGGACGCAGCCACTTCCTTCATCGGCAGGGTGCAGGCGGGAGCGGGGAATGCCAAACTGCTGGGCCATCTGCGTGCGGCGGGCGCTACCCTGCCGGTATGTTCCGCACACTCCGCCTGCTGCTGATCCTGCTGCCCTTCCTGCTGGCGTCCAGCGCGGCCCAGCGGCGTACCCCGCAGCAAGGTGCCCAAGGTGCCGTGTGACCCGGCCCTGGCGCTCGGTGCTGTACCTGCCCGCCGACAAGCCGCGCGCCCTGGAGAAGCTGCCGGGGCTGCGCTGCGACGCGGTGATTCTGGATCTGGAAGACGCGGTGCTGCCGGAACACAAGGCCGGGGCCAGACGAGCGGCGGCGCAGGCCATCCGGGCGGGCGGTGCGCCCATGCCGCTGCTGCTGCGGCTGAACGGCCCCGGCACCGCCTGGGAGCAGCCGGACCTGGAGACGGCGCTGCTGGCCGCGCCTGCCGGAATCGTGCTGCCCAAGGCCGAGGAGCCGGAGCGGGTGCGCGAGCTGCACCTGGGCCTGCCGCTGTGGCTGATGATCGAGACGCCGCTGGGCGTGCAGCGCGCCTCCCAGCTGGCGGCGGTACCGGGGGTGGTGGGCCTGATCTTGGGAGCCAACGACCTGCTGCTGGGCCTGCGGGCGCGGGCCACCCCCGGCAGGGAAGCGCTGCTGCACGCGCACGGGGCGGTGGTGCTGGCGGCGCGCGTTCACGGGCTGATCGCGCTGGACGGGGTTCATAACGATCTTCAGGACGAGGCGGGGCTGGAGCGCACTTCGCAGCAGGGCCGCGACCTGGGCTTCGACGGGCGCACGCTGATTCACCCCGGCCAGATCGAGACGGCCAACCGGGTCTACGGGGTGGACGCGGCGGGGGCGCAGGCGGCCCGCGAACTGCTGGACGCCTGGCACGCCGCCAGCGCCGCCGGACAGGGGGTGGCGCTGCACCGGGGCCACATGGTCGAGGCGCTGCACGCCCGTGAGGCACAGGCGACGCTGGCGCGCTGGGCGGCGGAGCAGGGGGAATAGAGGGTCATATGCTCAGGAGCGCTGGCCGTGGGTTGATATGGATTCCGCTCAATGACGTGTCAGCCTTGACGGCACCGCCTGCCACTCCATACCGCGACAATCCATATCTTTCTCCTCCTCCCGTTCTTGGCCAGAGCAGCGCCGTTGACGACGCTTGGCCGCTACTTGGCCAGAACAGGAGGAGTGGCGTGCTCAAGGGCGCTCCCTTCAGTACCGGACACCTTTAATTTTTTGCTGTCATGGAGAGAGGAAATGTCCCCTCATGCCCAAGGAGTCGATCAGCAGAACGTCCCTGGATGGCAGACCCTCCCTTCTTGCCTGTTTGCAGCGAACGCCGTGCCTACCGCGAACCCTGTCATTGGTCGTGTCCAGCGCCGTGCAGCGAGGCCGATGCTCCTCGATACCAGAATATGCCGTCCAGGAGGGCGCGTAACTCAAGTTGTCCGGTACTGAAGGCGCTCCCTTCCCTCATGGTTGGGAACCCTTGATCACGACGACAGCCCATGACGACGCTTGGCCGCTTGGTCGGATTTCAGGTAGACGAGTATCCCTTTCAATCGAAGTTCATATGAGAGCTGCATGCCCGGATGCCCTTCAGGACACCGTTTTTGCCATTCTCGCCGCTCCCGCCTGACTCCCGGCCCACCGCCGCGCTAGACTGTGTGCAAAATGAACGCCGCCGAGACGAGAACGCTGATGAGCGCGCTGGACGCCGCCCTGGCGCGGGGACAACGTGCCGCCCTGGCCACGGTGGTGCGGGTGCGCGGCAGCGCCTATCGCCGCGAGGGAACGCGCATGCTGGTTCTGGACGACGCCTCGCAGGTGTGCATGCTGTCGGGCGGCTGCCTGGAGGCCGAGGTGGTCGAGACGGCGCTGGGCGTGATCGAATCGGGGGCGGCGCAGGTGGTGCATTACGACCTGTCGGAAGACGCGACCTGGGGCCTGGGGCTGGGCTGCGGCGGCAGCGTGGACGTGCGGATCGAGCGGCTGGAGCCGGAGAATGCCGTGATGCGCGGCTGGCTGGACGCCCTGCGAGGCGGCGACGCGGCGGCGCTGTGCGTGCCGCTGGCGGCAGATGCGGGCGGGCGGGTGCTGCTGCGCTCAGGCGAGGTGATCGGCGGGCTGGACGACCCGGCTTTACAGACGTTCGCGCTGACGGCGGCCCGCGCCCAGCTGGACGCCCGTGAGCCGCGCGCCGTCACGCTGGCCGGGCCGGGCGGGCAGGAGGTCTTTATCGACCTGAGCGTGCCTGCCCCGCAGCTGCTGATCTACGGAGCCGGGCACGACGCCCAGCCGCTGAGCGCCCAGGCGACGGCGCTGGGCTACCGGGTCACGGTGGTCGATCCGCGCGCGGCCTACCTGACCGCCGCCCGCTTTCCCGGCGCGCAGCTGCTGGACCTCGCCCCGGAGGGGTTACAGGCCGCACTGCACCTGGATTCCCGCACCCAGGCGATCATCATGAATCACCATCTGGACCGTGACCGGGTGTGCCTGTGGCACGCGCTGAACAGCGAGGCGGCCTTTATCGGGGTGCTGGGGCCGCGCAGCCGCTATCTGGAGCTGCTGGAAGCGCTGGGGGCCGAGGGTCTGCGGCCCACGCCGCCGCAGCTGGCGCGGGTCCACAGCCCGGTGGGGCTGGCGCTGGGGGCCGAGGCCCCGGAGGAGGTGGCGCTGAGCATCCTGGGCGAGCTGATGGCCTGGCGGCGCGGAGCAAGCGGCACCCCGCTCAACGGGCACGCCGGGCCGATTCACGAGCTGGAGGCAGCTGGAAGGATGTGATACGTGAGGGGTTCTGTCTGCGGCGGGCATGCCCGGTTGCCCGTCCGCCTGCTTCGACGGCCAGGCGGAGTTGGTCCGTCAAACGCAGGACACGGGAACGCAGCCGACCAGACCCACATCCCATCACCCATCACCCATCACTTCTTCCAGCGCCCGCTCCATCGCCGCCACATCCTCAGGCGTGTCCAGGTCGCGCAGCGCCCACTCTGGCAGGTCGAGCCACTGCGCCTGGGGCGCGTACTCACGGATCAGGTGGCGCGGGCCGTGGTCGCCGTTCTGCCCGAAGTGCGGGAACAGGTCGGCGCGGAACAGATGCGGCGGGGCACGTACCCCCTGCGGCCCGAAGCGCGCCAGCACCAGCGGCGCATTTGTGTGTTGGTAGATGTCCAGCACCCGGCGGTGCATGGCGGCACTCACCAGCGGCATGTCGGCCAGCGCGAAGGTGGCGGCCCCGGTCCCCTGCGGCAGCGCGGCCACGCCCGCCCGGAAACTCTCGGAGATGCCCAGGGCCGGGTCCGGCGACTCGGTGAAGTGCAGCGGCAGGCCAGCCAGCGCCGCCCGCACAAGCTCCCCCAGCTCGCTGGGCGGCCCCACCACCAGCACGCCGCCGGAAGGATTCGCACCCAGCAAGGCGCGGGCACTGTGGCGCACCAGCGGCTCACCGGCCAGCATCACCAGCTGTTTGGGGTGGCCCAGGCGGCGAGACAGGCCAGCGGCCAGCAGCACGCCGACGATGGGGGCAGGGGAGGGCATGGCAATAGGATAGCGGCGGCCCTCTCTATTTGCCGAGGGCCGCCGCCACGATTTACTACCTTCCCATCTTTCTTCGGCGATTTCTCAATGCAATTTGTACGATGGCAAAAGCGAACGTAAAAATCGTGACTCCCGCACCTCCAAAATAGTGATTGGATGCATATATGCCGCCCAGGAAAAGCACAAGGGACGTAATGTATTCGAAATTACTCGGTGGCGGTGGCGGCGAAAGATTCTCGCGCATATTTTCCTGTAAGGGCAGGTGTTATAGGATTTCTGCTCTCTGGCCGCGTCTGCACAGATCATGTCTCAGGGTTCTCTGTGCTGACAACACCTATAATCCAAACGGTCACGGTTGATGAACGATGCTACTCTCGGACGCGTCTCAGACACCGGCTTCCTGAAGTTCACCGGCTTTCGGGCTGCTTCTCTTCCTGTGTAGCCGCACTGAGTCACTGACCTTACGCGGTGACATCCAGGGCTTTCTGCGATTTTCGGCTGAGTTGTTGCAACTTGCTATGTGAGGCTCGCAATGCTGCCAAATACATGCTACTCCGCAATGCAAAGTGATTCTTCTTGCTCGTCAGTTTCATCCATTCCAGCTTTATATAACCGTAAAGCGAACAGAGAATGTGCTTCATCTGTGAACTGCGACGGCTGGCTGGACACCTGGCAAGCGAAGCGTTCTGCTTGAGCGACTTGTGATACTCCTCGATGGGCCATCGTTCTTGATAGACCTCGTATGCTTCCTCGGCAGTCAGGTCGATATCATTGGTGCATAAATACAGCGTGCCTGTCGTTCCGTTCTTGTTCTTGAAAACGTGCTTGGTGATATACACAGGGAAATCAACCCCCTTGATATACACCTCACAGACCTGGCCCGCCGCAAAAGGCAAATCCCGAATCGGTCCCTTCCACCTCACAATATCATCGGCATCACAGCGCATAACGATCAAGTTTTCCTTGATCGCCATCACAAACTTCTTTTCCATATACTCAGCCACAAAGTTCATGTTCTCGACGTTGGTATACCAGGTATCGTTCAGCACATACTTGTACTTGACCCCGTTCGCTTTGACATTTCTCAGCAGCTCACGGTAATGCTCGTTTTTCGAGGTGAGGCTCTTCGCAACGGTCATCCCTTTTTTGTCGTCCCAGACGTTCTCCTTGACGATGACTTCGCAGCCGAGGGGCACGCCCAGTCGCTGTCCACCCAGTCGCTGTCCACCTGGTGCTGTCTCCCGGACGCTGTAAAAGGCCGTGATAAAGTTCAGACCCTTGACCACTCGCCCGGTGGTGTGATCGTAGTGCCAGGCGATCACCCCATTCTCGGCACTGTGGGCCTTTTCCTCCACCGAGTCATCCACACTCACCACGCCATCATCCTGCTCGATGCGCCGTACCAACGGTTTGGCAAGCTGCCAAACCGCCTTTGAAAGGGGTTGCCCCTGATCTAAGAAGCGAGTAATCTGGTCGTGACTGACCTTGCCGTCAAGGAGCCTCGATAGCACCGTTGCGCTGGTCTGCCCAAACGAAGAGATCAGATAGTCACTGTAAATCTCCAGCATCACCCGGTCCATATCACACGATAGCTCTTCGAGAAAGCCGGTGGGAAACGTCGCCCCTGCTCGCCCATAGAAAACTGGTCACGTCACCGCGTAAGGTCAGTGAGTCATTATTCTCGATGGTTTCTGTTCTGAAATGATCGCCAGTTGACGGGCAACCATACTGTAAAACAGAAGCCGGTGAACATGAAGTCATGCCTGGGGTCTATCTTATGCAGCATCAAACTCAACGGAAGGAGCATCAATAGAGATGCGGTGGCGGTCAAACGGGCTTTCATCAACGTCTCCTCGCATGGGAAAAGATTCCATGAGCGCCGCGTGTCTCATGATAGTCGGTCAGGCACGCACCTTCCAGCGCACCGCCTTGTCCAGTCCACCGCCACGCTCTAAGCTACCCCCACATGACCCCTCTCCCCGACCTGCAAGGGGCCTTCCTTGAACGCGGCTACGTGGCCTCCGGGCCGCTGTCCACGGCGCTCACCCTCGTCACGGCGCTGGGGCGTCCGCTGCTGCTGGAGGGCCACGCCGGGGTCGGCAAGACCGAGGCGGCCAAGACGCTGGCGCTGGCGCTGAATACCCGGCTGATCCGGCTGCAATGCTACGAGGGCCTGGACGCCCAGAGTGCCCTGTACGAGTGGAACTATCCCCGGCAGCTGCTGCGGCTGCGGCTGGGCGAGGCGCGCGGCGACACGGCCCAGAGCGAAGCCGACCTGTACGGCCCGGAGTTCCTGCTGCGCCGCCCGCTGCTGGAGGCCATCAGCCAGCCAGTGGCCCCGGTGCTCTTGATCGACGAGGTGGACCGCGCCGACGACGCCTTTGAAGCCTTCCTGCTGGAGCTGCTGGCCGAGTGGCAGATCAGCATTCCGGAGCTGGGCACGGTGCAGGCCGTGACCCGCCCGCACGTCATCCTGACCAGCAACCGCGCCCGCGACCTGAGCGACGCGCTGCGCCGCCGCTGCCTGTACCTGTGGGTGGATTATCCCTCGCCGGAAGACGAGCTGAGTATCCTGCACGCCCGGCTGCCGCGCCTGAGCGAGCGGCTGGCCGGGCAGGTGAGCGCGGCGGCGGCGTACCTGCGCGGTCTGCCGCTGGGCAAGGCTCCCGGTGTGGCCGAGACGCTCGACTGGGCCGAGGCGCTGACGCTGCTGCACCAGGACCTGCTGACGCCGGAAGTGGTGCGGGACACGCTGGGGTGCGTGCTGAAGCTGAGGGAGGATCAGCAGCTGGTGGGGTTGAATTTGCAGGCGTTGGTGGGGGCGGCGATGCGCGGGCTGTAGTGTGCCTGGCTTCCAGCTTGGGGCGGGTCAGGTTGGCGGGGAGATCGGATGCTGCTTGAGTTGCCCACCCCCCCAGCCCCCCGCCCAGAGGGCGAATGTGGCAGGTCGTCGGGGGCGGCTTCTTGGGCAGAACGGACTCGCTTCTTGGTCAGAGCAGCGCGGCTGGCCACGCTTGACCGCTTGAGCAAGCCTGCCCGCCCCTCCTCTCTCTAGATTCGTCAACGTGTCTCTGTTCTGGGTGGGGGGGAGCTAAAAGATGCGTCAAGCGCTGCGCCATTTTTGCTCGGCGTGCCTGGCTCAGCCCCATTGCAACGTTTGATCTTGGCGCGACCTACCGCCCAGCCCTGAGGCGCTCCAATTGGCTTGGTTGCCCTCTTCGTAAGAGTCGCCCAGCCTGCACCGTAGAGCCGCGCCTCAAAGGGCCGAAGGCTGTGCGGACATGGTTCTCCTGGGTTGCCCGGCCAGGCCCACCGTTAATTTCTTGTCCAAGAAGCAAGTGCTCTAGCTTTCTGATGCTGTTGAAGCGGCCACCTGTCAGGGTGAAGCCGCAGCGAGGCGAAGCGAATTCAGTACCGGACAACTTGAGTTACGTGCCCTCCTGGACGGCATATTTTGGTATCGAGGAGTATCGGCCTCGCCGCACGGCGCTGGACACGACCAATGAGAGGGTTCGCGGTAGGCACGGCGTTCGCCGCGAACAGGCAAGAAGGGAGGGTCTGCCATCCGGGGACGTTCTGCTGATCGACTCCTCCGGTGTGAGGGAGCATTTCCTCGCTCCAGGACAGCAAAAACTCAAAGGTGTCCGGTACTGAAGTCGGAGACATATCTAGCGGAAGGAGAAACTGCGCGCCAGGACATATTTTCCCTCGAATATCATGACCCACATCACTTTTTCGTCCTGTTGTGCGGCCCATTCTTCTTCTATGGTAACTGCTCAGCAGGGGGCGGACGATAGGGTAGACTGAGGACATCAAAGACGACGGCTGCCCCAACTGCAAACGCCTGGAAGCTGAACTCGTTCAGCTTCGTACCGAATTACGCGAACTCAAGGTGCGCCTGGGTTTGGACAGCGACACGTCGCATCAGCCACCCAGCAAAGACGTACCCTGGAAGCCCAAAAGCGAGCGCCAGAAGAGCGAACGCTCTTCTGGCGGGCAGGTGGGCCACAAGGGGAGAACGCTGAAGTTCAGCGAACATGTGGATGAACGTGTGGTCCTCCCGCTTGCTGGTCGGTGCGCCTGTGGTCAAGTCTGGACGCAGGTAGAAGTGAGCGAGCTGGTGGCCCGGCAGGTCCATGACGTACCAGAACTTCGGCTCTACGTTCGGGAATACCAGGCCGAGGTCAAAGTCTGCCCGTGTTGTGCTGCCCGTGGTCAAGCTCCGTTTCCAGATGACGTCCGGGGTCAGGTGCAATACGGGCCAGGCGTCCACGCCTTGAGCACCTTGCTGAATGTCGGCCATTTCATTCCGCTTCAGCGCACCGCAGACATCGTCAATGCGCTGTTCGGCACTGCGCTGAGCGACGGAACCGTCGCTCTGAATCTTCAGGCTGCGAGCAAGCGATTGGAACCTTTTGAGCAGGCGCTCAAAACGGCACTGGGCAATTCAGCGGTGATTCATGCCGATGAAACTGGCAGCAAGGTGAACGGCGAGCGCTGGTGGTTTCACGTCGCCTGTACCGCCAACCTGACCCATTACAGTCATCACGCGACGCGCGGAATTGACGCATTGAAGGCCGCTGACATCTTACCGAACGTTAAGGGCGTCGTGGTCCACGACGCCTGGAACACCTATTTTCAATTGCCCGGTGGGCACGCGCTGTGCCATGCCCATCTGCTGCGGGAATTACGCGGTCTGCACGAATATGATAGCCAGGAGTGGGCCGCCCAGCTGCGCCAGACCCTTCAGGAGATTCACCACCTTCGTCTGGTCGCTCCATTGACTGAAGCGCAGAAAAACGCGTGTGGGACGCGTTTTGACGAACTGGTGCTGGAAGGGTTGCAGGCCAATCCCCCAAACGCTCCCATTCCCGGACAACGCGGGAAACCGAAACAGAGTCGGGCGAGAAATGTGGCCCTGCGCTGTCAGAAACACCGCTCCGCGATGCTGCTGTTTCTCGAACGGGACGATGTCCCGTTCGACAATAACCAGGCCGAGCGGGACATCCGCATGCTCTGCGTCAAGCGCAAGGTCTCCGGTGGCTTTCGTTCTGACGTGGGTGGCCAAGCCTTCTGCCGCGTTCGCAGCCTGTTCTCGACCTTCCACAAACAGGGCCGTGACGTCTGGGGTGCATTACTTGGCCTCTTCCGGGGTCAATTGCCCTCCCTTGTACCCTCGTGCTGAGCAGTTACCTTCTATGGATTCTCAACGCGCACCTTATTCGAGCGATCTCGATGATGACACCTATGCTTTCATGCTTCCCTATCTGCTCCTGAAGCCAGAAGATGTGCCTCAGCGTGTGTATCCCATCCGGGAAGTCCTGAATGCTCTCCTGTATGTCGGGAGAACCGGCGTACAGTGGGAGAGCCTGCCACACGACTTCCCCCCTTACAAAATCGTGCATCAGCAGGCCATCAGATGGTTCGAACACCACTGTTTCGAGAATATGCAGCACGATTTGAGAATCACGGTCCGCCGGGAGGATTTCAGAGACGGCCAACCGACTGTCGCCCTGGTGGACAGTCGCATGCTCCAGCGTACTCCCGAAAGTGGAAGCCGCGCAGGCTAAGTAGATAGCGGGAGTAGAGAGGGCCATACCCCTATGTCCGAATCGACGAAAAAACCTCTCTGGGCGCAATCATCGAATCTGATCGATGCCCACCTTTGCCCCCGCTAGCTACTTACGATAGGGGTAAGAAGAAGCGCGGAACGAAGATTCATCTGGCGGTGGACACCCTGGGCAATGTCATTTCGGTCATTGCGACTGCTGCTGATGAGCAGGATCGCGATCAAGTATTCGATATCTGCCAGAAGATTCAGGAGGAAACCGGGGGGAATATAGACGTTATGATTGGCGATCAGGGGTATACTGGAGAGCAGGTGGAGATTGATGCTGCTTTAAACGATATTGAATTTGTCATCATTAAACGCTCTGATTCTGCCAAAGGTTTTGTCCTTTTACCGAGGAGGTGGGTGATCGAACGGAGCTTCGGTTGGTTTTCCAGGTTTCGCCGACTGGGACGCGATTTGGAGCGTTTGAGCAGTACGCTGGTGGGATTTCACTACCTCGCCAGTGCCGTTCTGCTGTCAAACAAATTGTTCCCGATTTTAGGAAGGCTAGCCTGACACCCTCTAGTAAAACAGTGGTGACTGAATAAAATTGGTAACTGCTCAGCAGGTGAAATCAGGCATGATGACGTGACCGCGAAATACGCTGACGAGTCCATGCCAGACGTTCAAGCCCTGTTTGCGGAAGGTCGAGATGTAACTCCGAATGCGGGCAAAGTTCTGGCAGCCCTCCTCAGTACATTGTTCTGAAAATTATTATACTTTATTCGGCTCATTGTCTGGATTGACTTTTATATAATGGCGTTGCAACTTGTCTCTTGCGCTCTTTGTCGTGAATTGCCATAAGATTTTTATCTCTTTCTTGTTTCTTTCATCTACCAGAGCAGACACCTCTCTGTCGAGTTTCTCCTGTGAGTCAATTCTCCTGCTCAAACATGCCCTCGAAATGGCGCTCAACTCTATTTCTGCCATATTCAATTAGCTGGCATGCTTGGGTGTGTAGGTCCATATAAACCGTCTCGTTAGACGATGCGCCTCTTCAGCTACCAGATGTTTATAAAAGCTTCCACCATGATGTGTGTTCAAATTGTCCTGTACAATGTTTATCTGCTCTGCTTCGGGGAATTGCTTCTCAATATATGACATAAAATCGGTGTATTCTTTGGCTGTTCTCTGTGAGTATATCTTCGTCCAGCGCTTTCCTGTTAATGGCTCTACCGCTACAAAAAGTGAACAATGACCGTTCCTGGTGTATTCGTAATCTTCCTTCTTCACCTTTCCTGGCTTCATTGGAATTGGCATTAAGATGTCGCCAATAAGGAAGCAGGGTCGCTCATCAACGCATACGACGGGTTGGGCTGGGTTGTTCGGGAGCGCATAAGTATTGAGAAGTTCCTCCATCTGACATAATAAATTCGCCGTCAACTTCGTAAGACACCATTGGCGTTTCAAATGCGGTGCGAGTTCGTTTTTTTAGAATCACATGCACAGTAGTGGAGGACATTGTATCCACCAGGTTGAGTTCAACTGCTTTGTCCGCCAGAAGGCGGACACTCCATTTTTCATGGCCTTCTGGATGTTCGCTGCAGGCAAGGACTGTAATCTTTGCCCGATCTTCTCCGGAATAGATGGAGGGTCGCCCTGAACGAGGTGCGTCATAAAGAACTGCATCGAGACCTTGCTCAACGAATGTCTTCCGAAGACGCTTGACTGTTATTGTACTCGTTCCGAGCGCCTCGCAAATCTCGGCGTCATTTTTCTGACGATAACTCATTAGCAACACCTGAGCACGCTTCATTTCGCGGGCTTTGAGCGTTCCTTTACGAGTCATGCTTTCTAGGCGTTCGACCTCACCCTCTGAAAGATTCACTTGATATACGTTCGCACGATTTCTAGTCTGCTTTACCATGCTTTTAGTATGGCACAATTTTCAGAACGGTGTACTCAGCCACAAAGTTCATGTTCTCGACGTTGGTATACCAGGTATCGTTCAGCACATACTTGTACTTGACCCCGTTCGCTTTGACATTTCTCAGCAGCTCACGGTAATGCTCGTTTTTCGAGGTGAGGCTCTTCGCAACGGTCATCCCTTTTTTGTCGTCCCAGACGTTCTCCTTGACGATGACTTCGCAGCCGAGGGGCACACCCAGCCGCTGCCCATCCAGTCGCTGCCCACCTGGTGCTGTCTCCCGGACGCTGTAAAAGGCCGTGATAAAGTTCAGACCCTTGACCACTCGCCCGGTGGTGTGATCGTAGTGCCAGGCGATCACCCCATTCTCGGCACTGTGGGCCTTTTCCTCCACCGAGTCATCCACACTCACCACGCCATCATCCTGCTCGATGCGCCGTACCAACGGTTTGGCAAGCTGCCAAACCGCCTTTGAAAGGGGTTGCCCCTGATCTAAGAAGCGAGTAATCTGGTCGTGACTGACCTTGCCGTCAAGGAGCCTCGATAGCACCGTTGCGCTGGTCTGCCCAAACGAAGAGATCAGATAGTCACTGTAAATCTCCAGCATCACCCGGTCCATATCACACGATAGCTCTTTGAGAAAGCCGGTGGGAAACGTCGCCCCTGCTCGCCCATAAAAAACTGGTCACGTCACCGCGTAAGGTCAGTCATAAGTCAAACCGTTGAAGGTGAAAGCAGGCCATCTGGGCATCGGCGGTTACTATAGCGTCCGAGGCACGGAGCCGAGAGAAGGTGGAGCCGGGAGAACATCGAAAGGGGGCTGGGCAACGCGCCGGACGCAACCACCGAGGCAAGTCTGGGCGTCGGCTTTGGTCTGCCGAACGGGCACGATCTCTGCCGCCTGATGTCCCAGCGGGAACGGCGGAAGCCTGGGTGCAGGTGACCGATAAGGGCGGGCACAAGCGGCATGCCTTTTACCTGCGCAGCGGCAACAAGGCCGAGGAGTTGCCGAGCAGGCCGGAGCTGAGCGGGTACACTAGGGGGCGCTGGCAGGGCTGAGGGCTGGGCCGTTTCGGTGGGGACAAAAAATGAGAAAAGCGGCCTTGTAAGCCACTCGGTAGTACCCCAGGATGGCGTGAAGTAGGCAAAAAGGGAGCCGGGAAGGTATCAGAAGGGTGTGAACGCATCCGACGCTTCCCGGCTCTCCAACTCTACGCCAGCATGTCCAACGTGCCCGACGCCGACCAAGGTCGGCGTCCACTCCAAGAAGGAGCAGCGTTACCGCTGCCATTGCTGCAAACGCACGTTCAGCGCCACGTACGGTACACCGCTCTACGGTCTGAAGACCGAGGTGAACATCGTCGTGCTGGTGATGACCTTGCTGATGTTCGGTTGCCCGGTGCCTGCCATCGTGGCAGCCTTCAAGCTGGATGAGCGCACCCTGGCGGACTGGATCGACAAGGCAGGTGAACACGCACAGCGTGTTCAGGAACAGCTGGTATGCCGAGGGCAGCTCGATCTGGGCCAGGTGCAGGCCGATGAGTTGTGGCTCCGCTCCCAGCGGGGTGTCCTATGGCTTGCCACCGCGCTGAGCGTCCAATCACGCCTGCTGATCTGGGGGAAACTGGCGTCAGATCGTTCGGAGTCGCTCATCACCGAGGTGGTCCGCCGGGTGCATCGTGCCGCCCGGCTCCAGTCCCCGATTCTCTGGGCCACGGACGGCTACCGCGCCTGGAAGTCACAGATCCTTCAGGTGTTCCGTGCGGCACTCCTGAGCGGGCGTCCTGGCGGCCTAGCGTCCTCATGGGCGCTGTTCAGGCCAAGAAGACGCCCGCGACTGGTGGCATGGGCCGAACGACACATCGTTCAGGTGGTCAAGCGGACTTTCGGCGAGCGCATCGAAAAGCGCGTCGCCTTCGGAGATCTGTTTGAGTCGCTGTACTTGATTGAACGCTCACAGGGCAAGCCAGGAACGATCAACACGGCCTTTGTAGAGCGACTGAACGCCACGTTGCGAACATGGCTGCCCGCCTTGCGGCCAAGCGTCCTCATGGGCGCTGCGCTGGCCAAGAAGACGCGCCGCACCCGGCATGCCGGGTGCGATCAGCAGCGACTGGAACGCCACTTTTTCCTGGTAGTCGCGGGTTATAACTTCATCCGTCCCCACCGCTCACTGCGTGTCCGGCTTGACGGGCACTGGGTTGAGCAAACCCCAGGAATGGTCGCGGGTCTGACCGATCACCCCTGGTCGGTCGAGGAGCTGCTCACCTACCGGGTTCCACCTTCAGCAAACGCGGCCTAGCACCAGTCCACGCTGTCCTGTGGTACTACCAGCCACTCTTCTCATTGGGTCAATTCTCTATTCCTAGATTAACTCTCTGTGATTGACTCTCTGTTTCCAGGTTCCACTGCTCAACGGCTGAACTGCTCAGTCGAGGATGCGCTTCAGGTGCAGGTAGATTTCGTACCAGTCACCCTTGTCGCGGGGACGCTTGCCGCGCAGCTCAATACGCGAGAGGGTGCGAACCCAGTCGGGCGTGATCTGCGCGCCCAGCACCGGGTCGGCCACCAGGTCCGACAGGCCCCTGGGCATGGCCCCCTCGCTGTTCTGGCCGTAGAACTCGACGCCTTCCAGCAGGTCGTGGACCGAGATGTTGTAGGCCCCCGCCAGCGTCTGGAGGGTGTCCAGGCTGGGGTTGGTGCGCCCACGCTCCAGATCGGAGAGGTACGGCACACTGATCTCGGCGGTCTCGGCGATGTCTTTCAGCCGCAGCCCGCGCTCACTGCGCAGCTCACGCAACCGTTCATGTAATTTCATCTGCACCTCCTCATGTCCGGCAGCGCCGATCCGGCGGTTCCAGGGGCCGCGCCGCCGACGCCGGTCGGGCGGTGGGCGGCTTCGGCATGCACCGCAGGCTGCTTGTCTGATTGCAGAATCCGGGTCATGTGTTCGGAGTGTAGCACTGCCCTCCACTCTGGTCAATACAGAATAAAGGCGGCGGCTTCTTGCTTTTCATGAAAAACTACGCTACCTTCAGAACCAGGAAAGTTCATTCTCATCAGAGTTAACGTGTTCCATTCTTCGGGAGGCTAAGCACATGCGCGTACTGGACATCATCGCCGAGAGCATCCGTATCGGTCAGGCCCACCCCACCACCGTGCTGAACACCCTGATCGAGGCCGAGAATGCGGGCGGAATGGGCGCGGTGCGGCAGGTGGAGCGCCAGCTGAGTCTCAGCACCCAGGCGCTGCGTGCGCGCTCACACCCGCACACCGAGCTGGCCCAGTCCTGGCTGAACGCCACCCGCGCGTATCTGATCGCCCAGGCGGAACTCAAGCGCGTGGCGTAGCTGGTGTCCTTCAAAGACTTTATTGATTTGATCCAGGGGAAAACAATTAGCCCCTGGATTATTATTTTTGCAAGTATTTTTATACTGTTAAAAGTATTCAAGGAATACATCAAAGACTATTTGCCTAAGCGATCTGATAGAGTGGATTTAAAAGCCAAATTACTCGATAGCTATTCTAAATCCACTGATATAGTATTTAAGAAAGAATTACAGAGACAATCAATGAAACTAATGTGGAATTTTGGCGGGTCAGGCAATCTAGCTTATGCACTCATGAATCACCCAAAAGTCAATAATACTAATCTGACTCAGATTAATATTATTTCAAATGCGTTAGACAATAAAGGCAATAAAGTAGTAAAACAATATTCAATTATATATTTAGGATTTTTTCAAATAATACCAGGAGTGATTTTATTTTACCTTGGTTATATAATTATATTCTTTAAAGGCTCTAATTATTTCCATTACTATGCTTTTGCTGTCAATCTTTTAGGATATATTCCTCTGCCTTACGGGACTTTGATTATAATCAATTCGATAGGAAGGTTTTTCATTGCAAGAAAATATTCCAAACTACTCTAAGCCGTAAATCTCCGTATACTTGCTCTCCAAATACGCCACATACCCATCGGCGGAGAGCGGTTTGCCGGTGGCGGCCTGCACGATCTCGGAGGGAGTGCGGCTGCGCCCGTACTGGTGGACGTGCTCCACCAGCCAGGCCCTCAGCTTGCCGTACTCGGCCCGCTCCACCTCGGCGGCAATCTCCGGATCAGCTCTGGCGGCGTCCAGCAGCTGCACGCTCAGCAGGTTGCCCAGGGTGTAGGTCGGGAAGTAGCCGATCAATCCCGCCGACCAGTGGATGTCCTGAAGCACGCCCACGGCGTCGTTCGGCGGCGTCACGCCCAGGAAGTCTTCCATGCGGGCGTTCCAGGCGTCCGGCAGCTCCTGCACCTTCAGGGTGCCGTCCAGCAGCGCGAGTTCCAGCTCGAAGCGCAGCATGATGTGGAAGTTGTAGGTCAGCTCGTCGGCCTCCACCCGGATCAGGTCGGGGCGCACCCGGTTCACGGCGCGGTACAGGCTCTCGGCGTCGTGTCCTGCGGCCACCGTGGGCGCGGCCTGGGCGAAGGCCGGGAAGTGGCGCTGCCAGAAGGGGCGGCTTCTGCCCAGCAGGTTCTCGAACATCCGCGACTGGCTCTCGTGCACGCCCAGGCTGGCCCCGCGCGACAGCGGCGTGCGCTCCAGCCGCGCCGAGACGCCGCGCTCGTACATGGCGTGCCCGGTCTCGTGCCAGGTGCCGAACAGACTCATGGGGAAGTAATGCTCGTCGAAGCGGGTGGTGATGCGCAGGTCGTCGCGGCTGAAATTGGTCTGGAAGGGGTGCGCCGACACGTCCAGCCGCGAGAAGTCGGGACTCAGCCCGAAGGCGTCCTGGGCCACCTGCATGGCGAAGTCGCGCTGGGCCTGCACCGGGAAGGAGCGCGTCAGCACCGAGTAGTCGGCAGCGTCCGGGGCGGCGGCGATGCGGCGCAGCAGTGGCAGGGTGCGGCCTTTCAGGTCGGCGAAGATGCTCCGCACCTGCGCGGCCTTCATGCCGGGTTCGTAGTCGTCCAGCAGCGCGTCGTAGGGATGGTCTTCGTAGCCCTGGAGGTCGGCGTAGCGGCGGGTCAGCGCCAGCATCTTCTCCAGGTGCGGCGCGAACAGCGAGAAGTCCTGTGCCGTGCGCGCCGCGATCCAGGCATGGTGGGCCTCGCTCCGGGCACGGCTGCGCTCCTCCACGAAGTCGCCGGGCAGCCGGGTGGCCTTGGCATGGTCGCGGTTCGCCACCCGCAGCAGCGCCGCGTCCGCTTCGGAATGCACTTCAGGGTGCTGGCCCGCCGCCGTCAGCTCGGCCAGCAACTCGGCCACGCGCGGGGCGGTGAACAGCGTGTGGCGCAGGCCCGCCAGCGTCGCCAGCTGTAGACCGCGTATCCGGGCCGCCTCGCCGGGCATCTGGGTTTCCTGATCCCAGGACATCAGCGCCTCGGCGGCCTCCACGTCCGAGACTTGGGCCAGCAGCTGCCGGAGTTCGGTGAGTTTGGGGTCGGGCTGATCGGTGGCCGGGGTCGTCGCCGGGAGAGAAGTCATAGCTCAGCCTAGCGCTGGGCTGAGGAGAAGTCTGCACTTCGCAGCTCCGACCATGAAGTTCAACTCAAGCAGGTCACTGCCAGCGCTCCCAGCCCTCCCCGGCCTGGCCCAGCAGCAGAGGCCGCAGCTCCCCGATCAGATACAGGCTGCCGCAGGCCACGCTCAGGCCGGGCGGCAGCAGCGCCAGCGCCTCGGCGGGGGTGGCGGCCAGCCGCACAGGCAGCGACACGGCAGCCGAAAACAGCCCGGCCAGCGCGGCGGGGTCGGCGGCGCGCGGGCTGTGCAGGGCGCGGGTCAGGACAACTTCGCTCATGCAGGGTTCCAGCACCTCCACCAGCCCCCGGATGTCCTTTTCCCCGCTGGCCCCGAACACGAAGGGAAGTCGCCCGATGCCCAGCCCCTCCAGCGCCGCCCGCAGCGCCCGCGCCCCGTCCGGGTTGTGCGCGCCGTCCAGCAGCACCCGCCGCCCCGCGCCTCCCGGCAGCAGCTCCAGTCGTCCCGGCCAGCGGGTGCCCGCCGCGCCCGCCGTCACAGCCGCTGCGGGCAGACCCAGCCGAAGCGCCGCCAGCGCCGCCAGCGCGGCATTGGCCGCCCCGTGCAGGCCCAGCAGCGGTGTGCGGAAGTCCAGCGCGCCCAGCGGCGAGGTCAGCCGTACCGCCCAGCCGTCCCAGCCCAGCGGCTGTGCTGTAAATTGGGCTGCTGTCAGTTGGGCTGTAAAAGCAGCGCCCTGGCCCAGCGCCCACAGGTCCGCGCCGTGTGCTTCCAGCACGCCCAGCAGCGCCGGGGCGATGCCCGTGACCGCCGGACGCCCGGCCCGCAGGATGCCCGCCTTCTCCCCGGCGATGGCCTCCAGGGTGTCGCCCAGCACGGCAGTATGGTCCAGCCCCACGTTGGTGATGACACTCAGGCGCGGCTCCAGCACGTTGGTGGCGTCCAGCCGCCCGCCCAGCCCCACCTCCATCACCGCCGTCTGCACGCCCGCCGCCGCGAACAGCGCGCAGCCGAGCGCGGTCACGATCTCGAAGAAGCTGGCCTCCAGTGCCTCGGCATGGGGGCGAACGCTCCGCAGCTGGGCCAGCACCATGTCATCCGGCAGCTGTTGCCCGTCCACCACGAAGCGCTCGGCGAAACGGGTCAGGTGCGGGCTGGTGAACAGGCCGCTGCGCTCCCCGGCAGCCGTCAGCATGGCGTGCAGGCTGGCCGCCGTGCTGCCCTTGCCGTTGGTGCCGCCCACCAGCACGCTCCCGAAGTGCGTCTGCGGATCGCCCAGCCGCGCCAGCAGCGCCCGTACCCGCCCCAGCCCCGGATGCACCCCGAAGCGCTGGCGCTCGAACAGCCAGCGCAGATCAGGATTTTCTGTTTCAGGAGTGAGCGGCGAAGTACGCCTCCAGCGCGGGCACGATCTGCTTCTTGCGGCTGATGCGGCCCCCCAGGTCGGCTACCCCACCCTGGCCCCCCCTCTGGCCCCCCCCCTGGGTCGCCGCGCCGAAGGCCCCCTGCACCACGGCGGCCTCGCTGTCGGTGGGCACCAGCATGCGGTTACGCTCATTCAGGATGTCCACCACGCTCAGCAGCACCCCCGCCAGCCCCGACGCCGCCTTCTCGGCCCGCATGGCGCTCAGCAGCTCGGCCTGCCGCCCGAACACGTAGCCGGGATTGGTGGTCTCGATCACGCCCAGACCCCACGGCTGCCCGCCGAAGGGAAAGACCTTGTAGTCCATCTTCAGCAGCTTGTCGGCGGGCGTATCGCCCAGGTCGCTCTTGGCCGCGAACAGCTGCATGGCGTATCCGGTCACGTCACCGATGCCTGCCGCGCTCGCCAGAAAGGCCACCGCTTCCCGGTCGGTGGCGGTGGTGGTGGGGCTGCGAAAGTGCAGGGTGTCCGACAGCACCGCGCTCAGCAGCAGCCGGGCAGCCGCAGTGTCCAGGCTCAGCCCTGCCTCACGGTGCAGCCGCAGCAGAATGGTGGCGGTGCAGCCCAGCGGCTCGAATCGCAGCACGGCGGGCTGCACCGTTTCCAGGTCGCCCAGCTTGTGGTGGTCGATCACATGGGTCACGTTCAGCGTCTTCAGGCCCGGCAGGCTCTGGGCGCTCTCGTTGTGGTCCACCAGCGCCACCTCGCTCCCGGCGGGCAGCTGGGTCAGCAGCGGCGGCGCGTCCACCCCGGCCTCCCGCAGCACGAAGGCGGTCTCGAAATTCAGTTCACCCAGCCGGTACGCCTGCGCGGGCAATCCCTGGCGGGTCAGCAGCTGGGCGTACACCAGCGCGGCGGTAACAGCGTCGGTATCGGGGTTCAGGTGTCCAAAGACGGCGATCATGCCCAGCATGCTAGCGCGCAGCATGACAGGAATGAAAAACCCCCGCGCGTGGCGGGGGCTTTCCTAGCAGCTGATCGCTGAGAGCAGAACTCAGAAGTTGATGGTGTAGTTGACCTTGAAGGCCGTCGCGGTGGAGGTGTTGGTGGCGGCGTTGGAATTGTTGTAGTCAATGAAGCGGAAGTATCCGGCGTTCAGACCCAGGCCGTTGAAGTTGACCTGACCGAACACGCCCTGCACAGAACCCGCAGCACTGCCGAAGTTCCGGCTGCTCCCGGCGTAGGGATCGTTCGCGCCGCCCAGCGGCTGGGAGTAGAAGCGGTCAGCGGTGGGGCTGAAGGTGGCGGTGCCGCCGCTGGCGCTGCCACCGAGGGTCGCCGTCTGGACCGAGCCAGCTCCCTGCACACCCTTGATGTTGAAGCCCTGGTAGTAGGCATAACCGAGGCTGGCGGTGGTGTTGGGGATGCCCACGTCGTTCAGCGTCAGCGCGGCCTGACCGAACAGCTCGGTCTTGTTCTGGTAAAAGTTCAGGCCAGAACCGGGGTTGGTCACGGTATCGGCGAAGCCACCATTGAAGCTGGGCTGACCGATCACGCCGGTCTGCTTGGGAACCGCCACCTGCACACCGTACTTGAAGGCGGTGTAGGTGCGGGTGGGGGTGCCGTCGGCGGTGGTGGTGTCCGCCGCGCCGGTGTTGCCAGGCACGCTGAACATGTGGTAGCGCACCAGCGGCGTCACGGTGATGCCCGCGAGCGTGACACCGTAGCTGCCATACGCCTGGAAGTCGTTGATCTGGTCGTTGTAGAAGTACTGGTCGGCCACCGTGAAGTTCAGGCCCTTGACCAGCGCGTCCGCAGCGCCACCGTCGTGGCTCAGGATGCCGCCGAAGGTGCTGGAGAACGCGAAGGGAACCAGCGCCGTGCCCTGGTAGGCAGCCGTGCTGTTGTAGGCGTAGGAGCCGTTGACGTGCAGCGTGGTGGAGCGGTTGGCGGTGGTCAGCGGTGCGCCGTTGGTGCCGTTGAAGCTATTGGCATACAGCTGGCCCTTGTCGGCGTTCAAGCCGTTGTAGAAGCCCGTCAGGCTCAGGCCGAACAGTTTGCCGCCCGCCGCCACGCCGTAGGCCGTCGCGTAGGACGAGCCGGGGGTGGCGAAGTTCTGAGAGCCAGTGAAGCCGGTGTTGAAGCTGAGGCTCGTCGTGTCGCCGTTGGGGTTGTAGCTGCTGCTGCGGTCACCGAAGGCGGCCAGGGTGATGGGGCCGAGGGTGGTTCCCAGCCCGGCACCGTATCCCACGGTGTCCGCGCCGTAGCTGTTGCCGTTGGCGTTCAGACCGTTGAAGTTGTAGTAGCGGGTATCGTTGGCCGACATTCCGGCCACCCCGTTGGCGTAGGCAGGCTGGATGGCGCGGTAGTTGGCCGCCACCTTTGCGATACCGAAATCAGCCGAAGCCTGGATGTAACCAGCCTTGTCGGCGCGGTTGTAGATGTCGCCCAGGCCGGTGTAGGGGCTGTTGGCATCCGCCGCGCTGATGTCATACACCGCCACCAGGTTGAACGGCCCGACCTTGAAGTTGGCGTCCACACCGACAGCGCTGCGGTTGCCCACGTTCTGGGCCACGTTGATACCGAAGGTTCCCAGGCCCGCCGCCGTTCCTTCGGCACGCAGCCCGTAGTAGTAGCCGTTGAGCACTGGGGGCGTCAAGGGATTGCCGTCGGTGCCCGCCGCCACGTTGGCGTTGGCCTTGCCGAACACCACGGTGAACTTGGGCGAGAAGGGCAGAGATTTGGCATTCAGCGTCGCCACCGCACCGACCTTGCTCACCACCGGCTCGGTGTCGCTGTTGTTGTTGAAGAGGTAGTCGTTGAAGCGGAACGAGCTGTTGGCGTCGTTGATAGAGGCGACCACCGAGAACGGCTGACCGGACAGGTTGCCGTTGATGGTGGCGTTGTTGATGGTCGGGTAGAAGTTGTTGCCGCTGGGGTTGCCCAGGCCGAAGTTGATGGTCGCGTCGCTCACCGTCAGCGCGCCGTTGGCGGTGGCGAGGTTGGTGACCTTCAGGCCGAAGCTCAGGCCAGCGCCCGAAAAGGTGTTGGTGGTGTCGGTGCAGTTGATGTTGTAGGGATTCAGGATGCCCACACCGTTGGTGCAGTCCGCGCCGCTGCTGAACACACCGTCGGCGAAGGTCTTGCGGGTCAGGCGGTCCACGTCGAAGTTGGTGGCACCGCTTAGCAAACCAATAGCGCCGTAGGTGGCCGACACGCTGCCGGTAAAGGCGATCTTGGGCGCGGTCTCCAGCGTCTTCACGCGGGTGTCGATGCCGCCCACGCGGGTGGTCAGGGCGTTGAAGTCGGCGCGTCCCACCAGGTCGGGCAGGGCACTCTCGACGGCGCTCACGCGGTCCTGGAGGCCCAGGATGTCGTTGTT
>CBDFGP010000004.1:50000-1305413 GCA_965247135.1 Hymenobacter sp.
TGCCCATGGCGAACTCGTCCATGTTGGCCTTGCCGATCACCACCGCGCCCGCCGCCTGGAGCCGCGCCACGGCGGTGGCGGTATACGGGCTGAGATAGCCCTCCAGCATGCGGCTGCCGCAGGTGGTGTAGGTGCCCTGGAGATTCAGGTTGTCCTTGACGACCACCGGAACACCCGCCAGCGGCAACGCCTCGCCCGCCGCCAGCCGCGCCGCCACGTCCTGCGCCTGCCGCTGAGCGTGGGGACTCAGGCTGATGAGCGCATTCAGATCGCGCCGCGCTTCGGCCCGCGCCAGTGCATCTCCTACCGTGACCAGCGGCGACAGACCGCCGCGCACCTGGGCCGCGAGCTGGACCGCGCTGGGGCCGGGCGGCTGGGAGGAGGAGTCGGGGGCGGCGGCAGCGTCCGGCGTGAGCATGCCGCCATCTTATACGGGCGGCACCGGAGGCAGGCAGGCAGACGGCGAACGCCCGGCCTCTTCATGCGGAAGCGTATAGCTCCTCGTGCGTTTTGCGTAGCAACGGAGGAGAGCTTACTCGGTAGCCGCCTCACCCCTCGCTGGCGCGAGGCTGCTCTCCCCTCCCTCACGGATAACAGTCTGTCCGAAAAGTGAACGGGTAGGGGCAAAAAGTGGCTCCAGGACGCCAGACACGCTCACACCCTCTGCAAGCAGCTCTACCAGTTCCCAACCCTCCCTTCCCTCACGGGTGAAAGGTTCCCACTCCGCACACAAGGCGCTTCACAGGGGGCGAGGGGTGAAGTTTCACTCATCTTTTCGCTAAGTCCTCCGGAATTACCCGGACGACTCTCCTGACTGCGGCGATCCATCGTCCTGCCGCCGGGAGGATGGGCGGTCAGATGGCGGGCTGCACCAGCACCGCGTCGCCGACGTGCAGCTGGGTCCGCAGCAGCATTTCGGGCGAGACCAGCAGCTGCGTCCCGGCGCTCACGCTGGAGGTGATGCGGAAGGTGCGAATCTCGTTGTTGTGGTCGCGCAGGGCCACATACGCGATGTGCCGCCCCAGGTCCTCGCGCCAGCGCCGTAGGATGGTCTCGTCGATCACCGCCACCCCCCTGACCTCGCGGGTCACGCCCACCGTCAGCCGGGCCATACGCGGTTTGCGGGCCGTCAGCAGCCCCAGCCGCCCCAGCCGCGCCACCAGCTGCTGGGCTTCCGGGCGCTCGGCCAGCTCCGAGAGCGGCATTCCGGCCTCGATCTCGCGCAGCACGTCTTCTTGGCGCAGCGTCCAGTTCATGCGCCGCACCCGCTCCGGCGACACGATCCGCGCCGGACCGGGAAACGGCAGCTCAGGGAGCGGCAGGTCGCGCAGGGCCTCCATCGCCACCACCTCCATGCTGAGATTCAGCCGGGGATTGGGATGCACCTGACCCTCCTCGAAATTAAAGCGGCCACGCGGATCGTTCATCAGCTCCACCAGCGCCGCCACCCCCTCCAGCTGGCCGAATTGCAGGTGCGTCACGGTCCCGCCGTGCATCCAGGCTTCAAATTCGTGGTCGCGGTAGACCCGTAGCACGCCGGTACGCCGCCCACTTCCCAGCATCAGGAGCAGTTCCAGGAAATCGAAGGTGGCGAGGCTGGAGGTGGACTGGTTCATGCAAAGGGGCCAGGCACGGCAAAAGACAACTTATCAGGAACGCGGCACAGCGGCGGGCACCCGGACCAGCGAACACGAATCCGGCAAGGCTATTGAAGCACGAATCAGCCACGAATCAGCCGACGCCGACGCCCTGCGGCAGCTTGAGGGTGCGTGCTCGAACGCGGTCCACCTGCCTACCGTCCGGCCAACCCTACCCGGCTTCAGGCTGTGCAGGGGACAGCAGGGTACAGGAGGACGGATCGATTCACCGTCAGGCCGAACAGGGCATTGGGGAAAACTCCCGCAGCCATGTCGCGGCCCAAGCCATGTCGCGGCCCAACCAGCCATCCGGCTCCGGGTTGCGGGCATCACCCTCCAGCGGCGCGGCCACCTCAGCCGTCCCGGCTCCAGCGGCCCGCCTCGTTCGCGCAGGGTGAGCGGACGCCCACGGGCCAGCAGCGTGGGAGCCGGAACAGGTCACAGGGCCAGCGCCTCCCGCAGCTGCGCCGCCGTAATCTGCCCCTGACGCAGCACCTGGCCTCTTTGCAGATCAAAGACGGTACTGGCCTGCCCGGAGAGGCCAGCCCCCCCCTGGTCTTCGCCTGGACCGGCAGGCAACAGCAGATCGGCCAGGCCGTAGGCCGCCGCCTGCGCCCGGTTCTGCGCCGCCGCCGCCCCGCTGGGGTTAAGGCTGGTGGTCGCCAGGGTGCCGCCCGCCGCTGCCAGCAGCGCCAACGCCGCCGGATGGGCCGGAACCCGCAGCCCCACCACCCCACCGGGAGCCAGCCACTCCGGGCAGCCGGGCCGCACCCGCGCCAGCACGGTCAGCGGCCCCGGCCAGAAGCGCGAGACGGCGGCGAACTGGGCTCCTAAGTGCGGCGAATCGGCGGCCAGCCAGCGGCGGGCCTGGGCCGCACTGACGCACGACAGTTGCAGCGGCTTGGCGCTGTCTCGGCCCTTGAGCCGGTACAGCCTGGCGATGCCCGGCGGCAGCCCGGCGGGCGGCGCAGCCAGCTGGTCTGGCAGGTATCCCGGCAGCGCCGCCAGCCCCCAGACCGTCTCGCTGGGATACCCCACCACGCCGCCGCCGTCCAGCACCGCCAGCGCCCGCTTCAGCTCGTCCTGCTCCGCTTCCCTGTGCTCTAGCTCCCCCTGCCCTATCTGCTCTCTGCCTGGCTGCACCGTGATCGTTCGCCTCCTTACTGTCTGATTGTTGATTGCCTGTGCTGCTTGTGCCCTCTGTCAGAACCCTGCCTTCCCCACGAGCGGCGAGGACCAACGCCGGGGCCAACCAGCAAGACCGCTGTGTACCGCTGGCTCTTCGCCTTCAGGCTCCCGCGCGACGCCAATTTTGCGGACCAACGTAAGTAATGTGCAAGACCCCGGCGCTATACTGTCCAGTATGGCCGTCTTTGAATATCGTGCGCGTGACCGGGGCGGCAGAATTCTCAGCGCCCAGCTCGAAGCCGAAAGTCTGGCCCAGGTGCGCGACAATCTGCGCTCCAAGGGCCTGATGATTATGGAGATCAAGGCCGCCCGGAGTGGCCTGAACGCCGATCTCAAGATTCCCTTCCTGTCGGACCGCCCGCCGGGCCTCAAGCAGGTGGCGCTGTTTTCCAAGCAGATGGCCACCCTGATCAACGCGGGTGTGCCGCTGGTGCAGTCGCTGGCGATCATGCAGCGCCAGATCGAGAACAAGGCCTTTCAGACGGTGCTCAAGGGCGTGCGCGCCGACGTGGAATCCGGCACTCCCTTCTCCGAGGCCATCGCCAAGCACCGCAAGGTCTTCAACCGGCTGTATGTGAACCTGATTCGTGCAGGCGAGACTTCCGGTACCCTCGACGCCATCATGGAGCGCATCGCCGACTTTCAGGAAAAGGAGCTGGCGCTGTACGGCAAGATCAGGAGCGCCCTGACCTACCCGGTGATCGTGCTGGTGTTCGCGGTGGGCGTGACGTACTTCCTGCTCACCACCATCGTGCCGCAGTTCGCGGGCATCCTGACCGGCCTGGGCGCGCCGCTGCCCGCCCTGACGCGCGGCCTGATCGCCGTCTCGGACTTTTTGCAACACCGCACGCTGGTGCTGGTGGCCATCATCGCGGTGCTGGTGGTGCTGTACCGCCGCTACTACGCCACGGTGCGGGGCCGCTACCAGATCGATACCCTCAAGCTGCGGGTGCCGGTGCTGGGCACGCTGCTGCGCCGCAGCGCCATCGCCTCGTTCGCGCGCACCTTCGGGCTGCTGCTGGCCAGCGGCGTGAACATCATCGAGAGCCTGGAGATCACCAAGGGAACCGCCAACAACGCCGTGGTGGAAGAGGCGCTGGACAACGCCCGCAACGTGGTGGTGGTGGGCGACCAGATGAGCGGCTCGCTGGCCAGCAACAAGCTGTTTCCGCCGATGGTGGTGTCGATGGTGTCCATCGGCGAGGAGACCGGCGCGCTGGATACCATGCTGGGCAAGGTCGCCGACTTCTACGAGCGTGAAGTGGACGAAGCGGTGGACGGCCTAACCGCCGCCATCGAGCCGATCATGATCGTATTCCTGGGCCTGATCGTAGGCTTGATCGTGGCAGGCATGTTCCTCCCGATGTTCGCCATCATCGGCCAGCTGAGCAAGTGAGGTTCTGAGCAAGTGAGGTTGTGGAATTAAACTGAGCGTGTCAATTTAAAGGTTCAAAGGTCATTGCCCCCCTCAGTATGAACTTGAGGGGGCTTTTCTGTATCCTGGCAGACGAATACCGCACCACCACGTTCGCTTGCATCTCTTCTGAGCATTGCAAAAACACTGAATTGACATTATTGACACTCTCAGCTTTATGCACCCCACATCGCCAGCAGGCCGGAGAGCAGGAACAGGCGAGCCAGACGACTTCGGACAGAGTTGTATCGGGCGCGTCATCCGCGCATCCAGCCCGACCATGCAAAAACCGCCGATCCCTTGCAGGTCGGCGGCTCATGGTTGAAGCGTTTACAAGTCCAGCAGCAGCCGCGCCGGGTCTTCCAGCAGGTTCTTGACCAGCACCAGAAACTGCACCGCCTCCTTGCCGTCGATGATGCGGTGGTCGTAGCTGAGCGCCACGTACATCATCGGGGCGATGACCACCTGACCGCTGACGGCAATGGGGCGCTCGATGATGTTGTGCATGCCCAGGATGGCGCTCTGCGGCGCATTGATGATGGGAGTGCTCATCATGCTGCCGAACGTTCCGCCGTTGGTGATGCTGAAGGTGCCGCCGCTCATATCCTCCATCGTCAGCTTGCCCGCCTTGGCCTTCTGGGCAAAGCCGCCGATGGCCTTTTCGATGTCGGCCAGGCTGAGCTGGTCGGTGTCGCGCAGGACCGGTACCACCAGCCCCCGGTCCGAGGCCACCGCTATTCCGAGGTCGTAGTAGGCGTGATAGATGATGTCCTTGCCGTCCACACTGGCGTTCACGTTGGGGAAGGACCTCAGCGCCTCGGTGGCGGCGCGCACGAACAGGCTCATGAAGCCCAGCTTGACCCCGTGCTTGGCCACGAAGGCGTCCTGATACTTCTTTCGCAGGTCCATGCTCGGCTGCATGTTCACCTCGTTGAAGGTGGTCAGGATCGCGGCGGTGTTCTGCACCTCCTTGAGGCGCTCGGCGATGCGCTGACGGATGCGGGTCATGGGTACCCGCTGCTCCTGACGGCCCCCGGCGTGCTGAACCGCCTGGGGCTGGACTGGCTGAATCTGGATTGGCTGGGGCTGGGCTGACTGGGATTGAGCCGCCTGCACCGAGAGGGGCGCGGTGGCCGCCTGCGGTCCCTGGTCGGTGCCCCCGCCCTGCGCGGCGCTCACCGCGTCCTGCTTGGTGATGTTGCCCTTGGGACCCGTGGGCTGAATCTGCGAGGCGTCCAGGTTGTTCTCGGCCACCACCCGGCGCACGGCGGGCGAGAGGGTCGGGTCCGCCCCTGCGCGCCCCCCCTGCTGGGCGCTGCTGTCCGGCTGCACGGCAGTACCGCCCGCGCTGGTCTCGCCGCTGACCGGCCCGGCGGCAGGGTCGGCGGCCACGGCGGCGGAAGCAGCAGGAGTGGGCTGAACGGCGGCAGCAGGCGCAGCAGCTCCAGCCTCGCCCAGCACCCCGATCACCTCCTCGCTCAGCACCGTGTCGCCCTCCTGCCTGGCCACGCTGCCGAGGGTGCCGTCCTGGAGGGCGGTGACTTCCAGCACCACCTTGTCGGTCTCGATCTCGGCCAGCACCTCGCCGCGCCGCACTGCCTCGCCGGGCTGCTTGTGCCAGGCCAGCAGCGTACCCTCGCTCACGGATTCGGAAAAGACGGGAACTTTGATGTCGGGCATGTGGGAACTCCTCTGAAGTTTGTGGGGATGGGTGGACGGCAGCGGTCAGCCGTCAGAAAACCTGAGTGCTGACGGCTGACCGCTGACGGCTTTCAGGACTGGGCGGTGGCTTCGGCGCGCACCGGCAGGGTCTGCACCGGCACCCGCTCGCCCAGCGCGGCCTGAATGACCCGTGCCTGCTCCAGGTCGTGCAGCTTTTTGTAGCCCACGGCGGTGCTGGCGCTGCGCGGACGGCCCGCGTAGCTCAGGGTCTGGCCGGGGTGCAGCGCGGCTTCCAGATCGTCGCGGATCATCAGCCAGGCCCCCTGGTTCTGCGGTTCCTCCTGCGCCCAGATCACCTGCGCGCCGGAATGAGCGCTCAGCTCGGCCTCCAGCTGGGCCAGCGGGAAGGGGTACAGCTGCTCCAGTCGGACCAGCGCCACCTCGCCGCTCAGCCCACCCTTCTCGCGGGCCTCGGTCAGCTCCCAGTGCAGCTTGCCGCTGCTGACGACCACCCGGCTGGCCCGCCGCACCTGCGCGTCGGGAATCACTTCCATGAAGCGCCCCTCGGTGAAGTCGGACAGCGGACTCATGGCGGCCTTGTTCCGCAGCAGGCTCTTGGGCGACATCACGATCAGCGGCTTGCGGTAGGGCCGGATCAGCTGGCGGCGCAGCAGGTGGAAAATCTGGGCCGCGCTGCTGGGCACCACCACCTGCATGTTCTTCTGGGCGCACAGTTGCAGGTAACGCTCCAGCCGGGCGCTGCTGTGCTCCGGCCCCTGGCCCTCGTAGCCGTGCGGCAGCAGCAGCGTCAGACCGCTCAGGCGCTGCCACTTGCTCTCTCCGGCGCTGATGAACTGGTCGATCACGCTCTGCGCCCCGTTGGCAAAATCCCCGAACTGCGCTTCCCAGATCACCAGCGATTCCGGCGCGCTGGTGGAGTAGCCGTACTCGAAGGCCATCACCGCCTCTTCGGAGAGGGTGGAGTCGATCACCTCGGCGCGGCCCAGCGGCACGCCCGGCAGCCCACTCAGGTGCGCCAGCGGCAGGTACTCCTCGTCCTGGGTGTCCTGGGCCGCCTGGTCGTGCAGTACCGCGTGGCGGTGGACGAAGGTGCCGCGCCCGGCATCCTGACCGTCCAGCCGCACCCCGAAGCCCTCTTCCAGCAGGGTGGCGTAAGCAAACGTCTCGGCCATGCCCCAGTCGATGGGAGCCGCGCCCACGCTCATCTCACGGCGATTTTTCAGCACCCGCTCCACCGCCCGGTGCAGCCCGAAGCCTTCCGGGGCGGTGGTGAGCGCCTCCCCCAGCGCCCGCAGCCGCTCGGCACTCACCCGCGTCTCGGCCTCCTCGCTCCAGTGGGTGCCCATGTGGCGGCTCCAGTTGATCGCCAGCTTGCTCTGCTCCTCGTTGGCGACTTCCTCGACCACGGTGTTGCCCTGGTCCAGCCGGTCACGGAAGGCGGTGATGAGCGCGTCGGCCTCACCGGATTTGAGCACGCCCTCCGCCTCCAGTGCCGCCGAGTACAGCGCGCGGGTGGTAGGGTGCGCCCTGATCTCGCGGTACATGATCGGCTGGGTCATGGTGGGATCGTCGCCCTCGTTGTGGCCCAGGCGGCGGTAGCAGATCAGGTCGATGAACACGTCCTTGCCGAACTCCTGACGGTAGGCCAGCGCCAGCTCGCCGGTGAAGGCCACCGCTTCGGGGTCGTCGCCGTTGACGTGCATCACCGGGGCATTGGCGATCTTGGCCACGTCGGTGCAGTAGCGGCTGGAACGGGTGTCGCGCGGATCGGAGGTGGTGAAGCCCACCTGGTTGTTGATGACGATGCGGACCGCCCCGCCCGTCGAGAAGCCGCGCAGCCGCGAGAGGTTGAGCGTCTCCATCACCACGCCCTGCCCCGACACGGCGGCGTCGCCGTGGATGGTGATGGGCAGCACCTGCTTGCGCTCGGCGTCGTCGCGGTGGTCCTGGCGGGCGCGCACGCTGCCGTGGACCACCGGCGACACGATCTCCAGGTGCGAGGGGTTGAAGGCCAGCGCCAGGTGCATCGGGCCGCCGCCGGTCCGCACGTCGCTGGAGTAGCCCATGTGGTACTTCACGTCGCCCGCCACATCCGGGTCGTCCGGCAGCTCCTTCTTGCCCCGGAACTCGTCGAACAGGTCGGCGGGCTTCTTGCCGAAGATGTTGACCAGCACGTTCAGCCGACCCCGGTGGGCCATCCCGATGACGGTTTCCTTGACGCCCGCCAGGCCGCCGCGCTGAATCAGGATGTCGAGCAGCGGAATGAAGCTCTCACCGCCCTCCAGCGAAAATCTCTTCTGGCCCACGAACTCCAGATCCAGATACTTCTCCAGCCCCTCGGCGGCGTTCAGCTTGGCGTGGATGCGCCGCTGCTGCTCCGGGCTGTAGCTCCCACGCCCACGCGCCGCCTCGATGCGCGTCTGGAACCACTCGCGCTCGCCCGACGGCAGGTACGAGAACTCGAAGCCAATCGCGCCGCAGTAGCTGGCCTGAAGCTGCTCCACCACGTCTCTCAGGCTGCCCTGGAATGGCCCCTCGTGTACCGTCTCTTCGAGGTTGGCCGCACTCAGGCCGTAGTACTCCGGCGTCAGCTCCGGAACTGCCGCCGCTGGCCGGATGTGCAGCGGATTCTTGCGGGCGCTGATGTGGCCGTACACCCGGTACGCGCTGATGAGCGCACTGGCGACCTGCTGGGCCGCCGAACCGCTGGTCACTCCCGCAGGCGTCCCGCTCGGCGCACCCAGGCGTCGCCTGCCCAGCTCCAGAAAACGCTGCTGCACCGGGCTGTGCGCGGTCTCGGCAGCGCCGCCGCGCAGCTCGTCGAAGTAGGCACGCCAGTCGCCGGACACCGCAGCGGGGTCGGCAAGGTAGGCTTCGTAGAGGGCCTCCACGTAGGTGGAACTGTCGCCGGGCAGCTCGTCACCGCCGTGCAGGACCTGGCTTTGCAAAGACTCGTCCATAGCGGCCTCAGCATACCCCTGCGCCGCCCGCACGAGAGGAGAAATCTCCCGATTGGCTTCGGGGGTAGGGAGTGAGGGGTCACCCCCTCGCTCCCACTCTCGTGGGAACCCTTCTTCCTGATGGTGGGAACCCTTGCGAGGCCCCTGTGCAAGCAGGTCTGCGACTCTCCCGCAGGGGGCGAGGGGAACAACCGCTCGTTCCTCCGATGAACACAGAGGAGCGGCGGGTCGGCTGCGGAGAACCCCCCATAGCCGACCCGCCGCCCCTCTGTTCCTAACCCCTAAAACCCAATTCCTGACCCCTCACTGCGTGTACGCCACCGCGCGCTTGACTTCCTCGATCAGCTGGGTGATGGGAATGTCGCGCGGGCAGGCTTCGGTGCAGTTGTAGGCGGTGCGGCAGCGCCACACGCCGGTGTTCTGGTTGAGCAGCTGCATGCGCGCTTCGGCGGCCCGGTCCCGCGAATCGAAGATGAAGCGGTGCGCCTGCACGATGGCCGCCGGTCCCAGGTACGAGCCGTTGACCCAGTAGATCGGGCAGCTGGTGGTGCAGCAGGCGCACAGGATACAGTTGCTGCCGTGGTCCATACGCTCGGCGGCCTCCGGCGACTGGATGCGCTCGGTGGTGGGCGGGGCTTCGTCGTTCACGAAGAAGGGCATCACCGCGCGGTAGGCGTCGAAAAAGGGGTCCATGTCCACCAGCAGGTCCTTCTCGACCTTCAGGCCCCGGATCGGCTCCACCGTGATGGTGCCGCCCGGCTTCACCACGTCCTTCAGGAGCGTCTTGCAGGCCAGCCGGTTGCGCCCGTTGATGAGCATGGCGTCCGAGCCGCAGATGCCGTGGGCACACGAGCGCCGGAAGGTCAGCTTGGGGTCCACGTACCACTTGACATGGTTGAGCACGTCCAGCACCCGGTCTCCGGCCTGGGCCTCCACCGGATACACCTCCCAGTGGGCCTTGCGGTCCTTTTCCGGGTCGTAACGCAGAATCTTGACATTGAGTTTCATAGGAACACCTCGGCAGGGAGCGGTCAGCGGTCAGCAATCAGCAAAGACAGGAACCTTGAGTGGGTTGCTGACAGCTGACCGCTGAAGGCTGACCGCCTTTCTCAGTACACGCGCGGCTTGGGTTCGAACGACAGTGTGGCTCCCCGCAGCGACACCGACTTGTAGCCGATGCGGACGCAGCCGTTCTCACTCCGGTAGGCCAGGGTGTGCTTGAGCCACTGGTCGTCGTTGCGGGCGTGGAAATCTTCGCGGTCATGTGCGCCGCGCGACTCGGTGCGGTTCAGCGCACTGGCAGTCATGGCCTCGGCGCAGTCCAGCATGAAGCCCAGCTCCAGCGTCTCGATCAGCTCGCTGTTGTACTTGGTGCTGTCGTCGCTCAGATGCACCTGGGCGTAGCGGGCCTTGAGAGATCGGATGATGCCCACCTGCTTCTCCATGTCGGCTCCGTTCCTGAAGATGCCGACGTTGTTCATCATGGTTTCCTGGAGTTCCTTGCGAATCTGCGCGGCGTTCTCGGTGCCGCTGGCCGCCTTGAGGCTCAGCACCAGCGCCACCGCCTCGGCCTCGGCTTCCGCCGGGAGCGGCGGGTACTCCACGCCCCTGGCGTACTTGGCCGCGTTCACACCGCTCCGGCGTCCGAACACGATCAGGTCGCCCAAGCTGTTGGTGCCCAGCCGGTTGGCTCCGTGCAGGCTCACGCAGGCCTGCTCGCCCGCCGCGTACAGCCCGTCGATCAGGCCGCCGCCGTCGTTGGCGATGCACTCGCCGTCCAGGGTGGTGGGAATGCCGCCCATGGCGTAGTGGGCGGTGGGCTGGATCGGCACCAGCTCGGTGACGGGGTCCAAGCCCAGGTAGGTGCGGCTCAGATCGGTGATCTCCGAGAGCTTGTTCTCGATCACCTCGCGCGGCAGGTGCGTCAGGTCGATGAACACCGCGTCGCCGTCCGGCCCCACCCCGCGCCCCTCACGAATCTCGGTGATGATGGCACGGCTCACCATGTCACGCGGAGCCAAATCCTTGATGCTGGGGGCGTAGCGTTCCATGAAGCGCTCGCCGTCCTTGTTCCGCAGGATGCCGCCCTCGCCGCGCACCCCCTCGGTGATCAGGATGCCCAGTTTGGTCAGGCCCGTCGGGTGGAACTGGTAGAACTCCATGTCTTCCAGCGGCAGACCCTTGCGGTAATAGATGCTCATCAGGTCGCCGGTGAGCGTGAGTGCATTGCTGGTGATCTTGAAGATGCGCCCGTAGCCGCCCGCCGCCAGAATCACCGCCTTGGCATGGAAGGTATGAATCTCGCCGGTGGCGTACTCGTAGGCGATCACGCCCGCGCAGCGTCCCTTCTCGATAATCAGGTCCAGCACATGGAACTCGTTGAAGAAGGTGGTCCCGGCCTTGACGTTCTGCTGGTACAGCGTCTGGAGGATCATGTGGCCGGTGCGGTCCTTGGCGTAGCAGCTGCGTTCCACCGCCGCCTTGCCGAACTCGCGGGTATGCCCGCCGAACTTGCGCTGGGCGATCTTGCCCTCCGGCGTGCGGCTGAACGGCAGGCCCATGTGCTCCAGCTCGTAGACCGCCTCGATCACGTCCTTGGCGAACACCTCGGCGGCGTCCTGATCGGTCAGGTAGTCGCCGCCCTTGATGGTGTCGAACATGTGCCATTCCCAGTGGTCCTCGGCGATGTTGCCCAGCGCCGCGCCCACCCCGCCCTGCGCCGCCCCGGTATGCGAGCGGGTCGGGTAGAGCTTGCTCAGCACCGCCACCGACACGTCCCCTTTCGCGGCATACAGCGCGGCCATCAGCCCCGCGCCACCTGCGCCCACCACCAGTACGTCGTATTTATGTTGCATGGTTGTCCTTGGAGAGAAGGAGTGAGGGATCAGGAGTTAGTGATGAAGCAAGAGCATCTGTCATGGGCAGATCGGAAAAGGCGAGCGAACAACAAGTTCTCTTGGCCGCTCCTGACACCTGACACCTGATCCCTCACTCCTGCTTTCAACGAATGCTGAACAGCCCCACCGTGCCCAGCGACATGATGACCGCCACCACGGTGTAGAAGATACCCTTGACCCAGAAACGGTTGGGGCGACTGCGGACGTAATCCTCGATGCTGTAGCGCGCCCCGTTGACGCCGTGCAGCAGCGCCAGCACCAAGATCAGCCAGTCGTAGAACTTCCAGGCCGGATTGGCGAGCTTGGCCACCACCGCGTCGTAGGTGGCGTCGGACTCGCTCACCTGCACGAAGGTCATGTAGACGTGGCCCAGCACCAGAAACATCAGGATCAGGCCGCTGATCCGCATGAAGATCCACCAGTTCAGCTCGCTGCTCTTCTGCGCCTGGGCGCGGGCGTCGCCGAGCGTCTTCGCCTTTATCACACCTTCACACTCCTGTCAGTACACGCGGCAGCACCGCGTATGCCACGTACAGCATGGTCAGTACGCTCAGGCCCAGCACTCCGTACCACATCTGCCGCTGGTAGGCCACGCCGCTGCCGGTAAAATCCATGATGATGATCCGCAGGCCGTTGAAGGCGTGGTACACCACCGCCGCCGTCACGAAGATCAGGCCGATGCGGAAGGGCCAGAAATCGTAGAGGCTGTGTACCGTGCGGTAAGGGTCCTCCCCGAACACGAACAGCGAAATGCTGATGACGTGCAGCAGCAGGTAAAACAGAATCGCCAGTCCCGACAGGCGGTGAAGCAAGAATGCCCACTGCCCCTCTCTGCCCCTATACATGTCGTCTTGCCTCCTTTGACAGCCTTTTTCGTGCTTTCTCGTGACAATCTTCCCGGTAACGGCCCTGAGCAGATGCTGGTCCATACCGCTGGCCGACAATCAAAAGTTGCGTCCCGTACAGTATCAAGCAGCGTCCCTCACTGTACCGAGTCGCACGGAGGCGTGCCAGAACAGAATATCCCGGAGCAGAGCGCCGCAGCTATTCACCTATAGACCTGCTCGGCAGCGCGTATGAGCGCGCCACACCCACCCTGACTCGCAACAGAATATCATCCTGCCGCCCGAATCCCGTAATCTTCGTCGCTGTGTGGACGCCTGCTCACCCGGCGGTCCCTCACACCACTCCCCCGGCGGCAGAGGGGGCCACCGCTCATATGGATTCCGCTCAATTAGGTGTCAGCCTTGACGGCGGCCTGGCGTCCTCAAGGGCGTCCGTTAGGCCAAGACGCACCGCCTGCCACTCCATACCGCACAATCCATATCTTTCTCCTCCTCCCGTTCTTGGCCAGAGCAGGACTGGCACAGCTCCGAAGGAGAGGAGTGACTTGCTCAAGCGCGCTCCCACTCACGTGGCAACCCTTCTTCCTGAAGGTAGGAACCCTTGGAACAAGGCGACAGCCGTTGACGACGCTTGGCCGCTTCTTGGCCAGAACAGCGCCGTTGACGACGCTTGGCCGCTTGGTCGGATTTCAGGTGTACGAGTATCCCTTTCAATCGGAGTCGATATCATCCTCCGGTCAGCCCCTTCAGCTCAGCCCGGCTGCCCAGCGCCCTACTTACTCAGCAGGTAGCACTTCGGATGGTGCCCGCCGCTGTACACCTGAAACAGTTCGCGGGCCTGCCAGCGGCTCTGCCCCTCCAGCACCCGCTCGAACAGCTTGATCTCGTGGGTCAGCAGGCACAGCCGCCCGGCGCGGGCAGTGAGCCGGTCCATCTCCTGCAAAAAGGCCGGGTACAGCGCGGCGTTGTCGCCGTGGCTGCCCACCGCGTCGCCCCAGGGCACATCGGCCACCACCAGATCGAAGCTGCGCTCCGGCAGCCCGGTGTGCAGCGCGTCGATCTGCGCCACTTCTATCTCGCGCCGCGCCGCCGCCATGTTCTGCCGGGCACAGGCCAGCGCCTCCGGGCTGATGTCCACGCCCACCATCGCCGCCTGCGGCCCCAGCAGCGCCCGTTCGATCAGCAGGGTGCCGCTGCCGCACATCGGGTTGAAGACGCGGTCCTGTTCACGCAGGCCGCTGAGCCGGTGCATGGCGTAGGCGATGGTGGCGTTCAGGCCGCCCGCCAGGTTGCATGCCCGCCAGGCACGGGCCGACAACGGGCGCGGGGTGGTGCGGGCCAGCACGTCCCAGCCCTCGTCGGTCTCGGAGGGGCGAAAGCGGACCAGCAGCTCACCGTCGTCGGGCTGGTACGGCAGCTTCAGCTGCGTCTGTATCTCCTCGGCCAGCCGGGTGAAGGTCTCGCTGTCGCGTCCGGCGGCGCTCAGCCGGAAGCTGCGGTGACCACCCGCCTGCGCCACTCCCCCCAGATACTCCAGCAGCTCGCCCAGCAGCTGATGGCCCAGGAAGGCGCGCGGCCTGGGAATGTTCCAGCTTTCGCTACGGTACACCGCCACCGCCCCGCGCAGCCGCGAGAGCCGCTCCCAGCTGCCACCCGCGCCCGCGAACTGGAACTGCACCCCGCCGCCCGCCAGCCGCCCACCGCCGCGCACGGTGGGCACCTCGCGCAGCTCGGCCTCGGCCACGTCTTCCAGACCGCGCAGCGCTTCCAGCTCGAACCGCTGATAGCGCAGCGGCTGGGGGCGGGACTTACGGGTCTTGGAACGGGCGGAGGGGCGAGGCATGGCCCAGCAGTATAAGACGAAACAGGCGCAGGCTCGTGGTGGGTGCCTCGTGGGCAGGGCCACCGCCAGGTCCAACTCCACCATACGTCTGAAAAGTCGCCAATGCAGTCCAGTACAGTGAGGCGGTGAATTTGAGCCGTCCATCATCGCGCCGCCGACGTGGTGAAAGCTGAAATCCTTCACTTGTTGAGAATCTGGACGATCAGCTCCGACTCTGCGGTGGCCCTGGCTCGTGGGCACGGCAGTGCAAGCGGAGGCGGGGCCAAAAGTTGGAGCGGCGGGGGGTGACGGGGTGAATGTGGATCGGGGGTGAATGTGGATGAGGCCAGGTCAGGTCAGTGTCGGCTCAAGCCGGGTCAGTGGCGCGCGGGTGCAGCGCCCAGGTTCCCTCTCACACCCTCGCCGCGCAAGGTTCGCCTGGCACGATGGGCGGGAAGGAAACCCACTCAAGCTCGATCTGCCAGGTGGCAAAAAGTACAGAACGGGCCGGACGTTCGACCCCTCCCCGGATGTCGCCAGCTGCCATGCTCGCTGACCAGGACGCGCTCCTCCCTCAACCCTCACTTCGAGCAACCTCTGAAAACTCTGCCCTGGCTCGTCGCTGGCGGTGGCCCTGCGAAACCGCCTGGGAGGCTTCACGGGCTGCCCGGCCCACCGAGCTGCGCTAGGCTGGGCGGCATGACGCCGGATTCCACCCCGCCGAGTGCCGATGGGCCGCGCGAGGCCAGCTTGCAGGAAGCCCAACTCCGAGAAGCCCAGCTGCGAGAAGCCCAGCTCCGGGAAGCCCAGTTCACCCGCAAGCTGGTGCTGGCGGTGCTGAGTACCCTGCAACACAAGGGCATCCTGAAGGCCGCCGAGGTGGACGCCCTGCTGCTGGCCGCCCGCCGCTCCGCCGACGCCAGCATAGCCACCAGCAGCGTCCCTGCCGCGCCCGCTGCCCCAGAGGCCGCTGCGCCGCTCGCCGAGGAGCCTGCCGCCGTGCCCGGCGCTCCCGCACCTGCCCAGGCACGCCCGCTGAGCTTTCAGGTGCGCGCCGAACCCCCCCGTGAGATCGTGCTGCACACCGGCCCGCTCACCGTGCAGACCACCGTGGACGCTGCTCAGGGCGGCGCGGCTGCGGACGATTCGCCCGCGTCCCGTGCCGATTCAGGGCAGAGTGCAGCGGAGGCTGTACCCACCGAGTCCGCCGCTGCCGCTTTCCCAGCGGATCAGGGTCCGGCAGCCCCCGGAACACCCGACCCTTCGCCGCCCGCCGCTGGCAAGCGCGCCCGCAAGGACGGCCCGGACGCCAAGGCCCCGCCGATCATCGACATTCAGATCGACTGATATAGATTCCGATAAATTCCTTGAACATGGGTGCCGTGTTCAAGGAATTTATCCGACCAGCGGGAGAAGGAAAAGGGGATCGATTCAGCGGTATGGAGCAACATTCCGGCGCTTTTCTGGAATGTTGAGGAATTAGAGCCTGTCCGGAAAGTAGGTTAGAGTCGGGTATGACAACGACGCAAGCGCATCAAGAACAGATTGACGAGCAGGCAGTGATCTGGGAAGTGCCAGACGGGTTATGGGAGCGGATCGCTCCCATCCTGGTGGTTGACAAGCCCCGCAAGAAGTCAGGGCGTCCCAGGGTGGAGGCCCGCCCGATCTTCAATGGCCTCATCTGGCTTGCCCGAACGGGCAGTCAGTGGAGCGCGATTCCAAGGGCCTATGGAGCCAAATCGACGGTCCATGAACGATTCACCGAATGGATGGCACACGGGTGTCTGAATGCCGCGTGGGCGGCGTTGTTGAAGGAGTATGGTGAGGTCATTGGGATCGATTGGGAATGGCAAGCCGCCGACGGGAGCATCATCAAAGCCCCGCTGGGAAAAAGGGGGCTTCCGGCGCGCCGGAAGCGACCGGCAGCAACCCAACCGACCGAGGTAAGGCTGGCTGCAAACGCACCCTGTTAACTGATGCCAAAGGCATTCCGCTGGCGGTGGTGCTCTGTGGAGCGAATCGTCACGACAGTAAGAAACTGCTGGATGTCTTGGATGCGGTCGTCATCGCAGTTCCTGATCCCGCCCCGGAGAAGCAGCGCCATTTACTGTTGGATCGCGGTTACGACACGCCCGCGTGTCGTGAGGTGGCACTCAAGGAAGGCTTCGTCGCGCATATCCCCAAAAAGGCGAGTGAGCAGACCCCGCTTCCACCGCCGGGTGATCCGGAACGACACCCACCGAGACGGTGGGTGGTGGAAGTCGGACACAGCTGGTTCAATCGTTTTCGTCGCCTGATGACCCGCTGGGAGAAGAAGCAGGAGAATTACTTGGGCTTTGTCGAACTGGCTGCCTGCTTGATTATCTGGAGGAAGCTTGCCCCTGTTGCCCCACGCCTTTGTCCTCTGATTGAACTTTCCGGATAGGCTCTTAAGCGGAATCGATATGAGACGACACCGGAGCGTTCTGCGTCGGAACAGAGAGGCACTTGCCTGGTGGTCCCCTCACCCACTCGCTCCCACTCTCGTGGGAACCCTTCTTCCCTGCTGGGTGATATGGATTCCGCTAAATTCCGTGTCATTCGGGACAGCGGCCTGGCGTCCTCAAGGGCGTCCGTTCAGGCTAAGACGCACCGCCTGCCGCTCCATACCGCAAAATCCATATCCTGTTCCTCCTCCCGCTGGTCGGATTTCAGGTAGACACATCTACCTTTCAATCGGAATCTATATGATATCGATTCCGCTTAATTCCTCGACATTCCAGAAAAGCGGAAGGGTTCCCACCCAGCAGGGAAGGGAAGGCGTGGCCAGCCGCGTCCGTTCTGCCCAAGAAGCGCCGGAATGTCGCTTATCGGCCAGAACGGACTCGCCTGGGCAAGCCTGGCCTCCCATAACGCTGAATCGATCCCTTTTTCCTTCTCCCGCTGGTCGGATACATCCCTTGAATACAGCACCCATCTTCAAGGGATTTATCGGAATCTATATGAGAACCCTTGCGGGGCCTCTCTCCCTTCCCTCACGGGTGGGAACCCTTCGCAGGGGGCCAGGGGTGAAAACCCGTACGTATCTCCGCAAAATTCTCTTCACTGAGTCCAGGGTATGGAGTCCGGCGTATGGACCGGGGCCGTCAACCGGCGACGCTCTACTACTGGCGTGAGGGGCGGGTGGCCCCCGTGCCGTCTACTCGCTGCCCAGCGCGTCCAGCATGCTCAGGGCTTCCTGGAGGCGGTTGCTGTGCAGCCGGATGCCGCCGCGCACCTGCTGGGCGTCGAACTGCACCCGCGCCACCGACACCGGCTCGGCGGCGGACGCCCTGAACTGCGCCAGCTTGCGCTCCAGTTCGGCGGCGCGCTCCTGGAGCTGGACCAGCTGCTGCTGGTGGTGCCGGGCGGTGTCCAGGGTTCCCTGGATGAAGCCCTGGGCTTCGGATTCGGCGCGCAGCAGCTGGGCCTCGGCGTCGCGCACGCGCGGGTCGCCGTGAACCTGCTCTCCGGCCTGCCACTGGGCGTAGTTCAGCGCGTGGCGGGCACGCAGCACGTTGGGGTGCAGCTGCACGCTCAGGCGCAGGTGGCGGGTGCTGGCATCGAAGGCGGGAATGATGGGCGGTTCGTCGGCCCCGTGGTCGTCGGCCAGCGGCGAGAAGACCTCCAGAAAGGCGCGGGTCTGCGCCAACATCAATCGGTTGTGCGAGAGCTGCATCTTGATCGGGTGGATCGGCTGGCCCGGCTGGTCCACCAGCAGCGGGGCGCGCACCCCCTTCAGGTCCTCTTCCAGCTCGCGCACCGTCAGGTTCAGCAGGTGCTCCTGGGCGCGGGCGCTGCGGACCTGCTCGGCCATCTCGCTGCGCGAATGCTCGGAGCGCAGGGTGCTCAGGCGGTCCTCGGCCTCCCAGCGGCGCAGCTCGGCCTGGGTGGCCTGAAGGTCCCACTCGGCGGCGCGCTCCAGCCCGCTCAGCTCCGGTGTGACCCGGATGGCGTCCAGCGAGCGCTGGGCCGTTTCGTGGTGGACCCGTGCCAGCAGCAGCGGCATGTCGTGGGCGCGGCGGCCCCAGTGGACTGGGGCACGCACCGGCTCCGGGGCCTGTGGCCGGGCGTCCTGGGCGGGCTGCGGAGCCGGGACCTGCTGCATGAAGGTCGCCAGTTCCTGGGTGGCCGCCTCCACCCACTTGTCGGCGCGGGCGTCGCCCATCTGGCTGCGCAGCACCGCGTACATGTCCTGAAGCACCGCCACCACTTCGCGCGGCCCGAACGCCTGCATGGCCGGATAACCGCGCCCTACCACCGCCGCCTGGATCATCTGATCGGCCTGGCGGTGCCCGATCTCGGCGGCCAGCAGCTGCCGCAGCCAGTCGCGGTACGGGTCGTGGATGGTCATGCCCGGCTCCCCGGCGCGGCCAGCTGCTGCTCGCCCAAGCGGCCCTGTTCCTCGCGCTGCCGCTGGGCCTCGTACAGCACCAGCGCGCCCGCCACCGAGACGTTCAGGCTGTCGGCCTGCCCGCGCATGGGAATGCGGATGCCCAGATCGGCGGCGGCCCGCCAGCGCTCCGGCAACCCGTCGTGCTCGCTGCCCAGGCACAGGGCCACCCGCCCGGTCAGCGGAGCACGCCAGTACGGCAGGGCGGCCTCCGGGGTGCAGGCCACCAATCTGAAGCCCTGCGCCCGCAGCCACGCCAGCGCCTCGTCCTCTTCCAGCGCCAGCACCGGCTGGGTGAACAGGCTGCCCTGGCTGGCCCGGATGACGCCCGGATTGCCCAGGTCGGTGCCCTCGCCCACCACCAGCACCGCGTCCACGCCCGCCCCGTCGGCGCTCCGCAGCAGCGCGCCCAGGTTGCCGGGCTTCTCCAGCCCCATCAGCACCAGCAGCAGCGCGTCCGGGCCGGGGGTGGGCAGCGCCGGGCGGGGGGGCAGCGCCAGCGCCAGCAGGCCGTCGGGGTTCTCGCGGTGGCTGATCTTCTCGAAAACCTCGCGGGTGCAGCCGGTCACGGGCAACGCGTGGCTGTCCAGCCGGGCTTCCAGCTGCGCCGCCAGCGCGCGGGCCTCGCCGCTGTACAGCTCCGGGCAGTGGTACAGCGCCTGGAGCTGCACGCCCGACCCCAGCGCCCGGCCCAGCTCCCTGGCTCCCTCGATCAGCCACAGGCCCGCCGCCTGCCGCTCCCAGCGGGCACGCAGCCGCACCAGCCGCTTGACCTGGGCATTTTGCAAGGACGTGATGGATTCCTGAATGAGCATCGCTGTCATTATGGCCGGGCGTTCACACAAATACTTTACCGAAGCTCTCAGTTCAAAATTCGCCCGCCTCCCGCCCGCCTCCCCTTCCGGGCACCCGCCGTCTGCTAGGCTGGCATGTTGTGTGCCGCCGCCCGCACGGCCCGCCCCATCAGCCTCATGACCCTGCCCCCGCCGACCCCACCGCCTCCGAACGCGCCGCCCGCCGCGCCCCTGCGCCCGGCGGCCCGGCACGCCTCGCTCTGGCGGGCGCTGGCCTCGCTGCTGGTGTCGCTGGTGGCGGTGGCGGGCTGGCAGCTGAGCGAAGCGGGCAAAGAGCCGGGCCGCACCCGCTCGGCGCTGGCCACCCAGACCACCCCGGTGCTGCCGGAGTTGCGCCCGGTGCCGCCGCCGCCTGTCAGCTTCGCCGGGCTGGGCGGAACCGCCGAGGCCCTGCTGCTGCTCCCCGCGCCGCGTTCTGGCCGCAGCGTCCGGCTTACGCGGCCCGCCAGCGTGGCCCGCACGCCGGGCCTGACGGTACTGGGACGCATGAATCTAGACGGCGGTTGAGGGGCAGGGGTTAGGGATTAGGAGTTAGGTGTTAGAAACCGCTTACCTCCTGCCCTTCAATTGTCATGATCGTAATGGTCACGCTCGAAGTGTCCCTCATTCCCGCATTCTCGATCACTTATTCGTCTGTTCTAAGTTCTCAGCCGTCAGAAGAAGCCTAACAACCTTGAGCAGTTGCTGACTGCTGACCGCTGACTGCTGAGAGCCGTTCCTAAAACCTAATCCCTAACGCCTAACCCCCTCTCCCCCGGAGTCCCCATGTCCCTGATGAATCCCAACCAGAAGCGGCGGCCCGCACCCAAGCGCCGGGCACCGCCCACCCGCATTTCGCCCACCACCACCTACCTGCTGCTGGGAGTGCTGCTGCTGTCGCTGTTGTTCGTGTGGCGGCCCTGGGAGCACAAGCAGAACCTCTGGACCCTGAACGGCAAGGACTACCAGTTCATCACGCTGGGCCTGGACCTGCGCGGCGGCCTGCGGATCGCGCTGTCGCCTGAAAGCGGCGTCGCCACCAAGGACCAGCTCAATCAGGTCAAGACCATCATCGAGAACCGCATCAACTCGCTGGGCGTGACCGAACCCACCGTGACGGTGGCGGGGGGCAAGCGGGTGGTGGTGGAAATTCCGGGAGCCACGCCCGCCCAGCAGGACAGCGCCCGGCGCATCATCCAGCAGCAGGCCAAGCTGGAATTCCGCATCGTGAACAAGGGAGCCAAAGGTGATCCCAAAATATTGGCAGCCAACCCGGACAGCAGTGGCTACACCCTGAACGACCTCGGCCCGGTCCAGGCCACCGGCGAGATCGTGGCCAACGCCACGGCGGGCACCGACCCCACCAGTGGGCGCTGGCTGGTATCGGTCACGACCAACAGCAAGGGAGCCACGGCCTTTGGCGACTTCACCAGCAAGAACGTGAGCAGGCTCATGGCCATCGTGCTGGACGATCAGATCAAGAGCGTGGCCACCATCCAGTCGGCGCTGTACAACAACTTCCAGATTTCCGGCAGCTTCAGCCAGGAGCAGGCCAGCCAGCTCGCCCTGGTGCTGAAGTCCGGCAGCCTGCCCATCAAGATCAAGGTCGACGAGGAGCGCGCCATCGGGCCGAGCCTGGGAGCCGACGCCATCAGGAGCGGAGCCATCGCCGCCGCCGTGGGCATCGCGCTGGTGTTCGGCATGCTGTTCTTCTACTACGGCCTGTGGTTCGGGCTGGTGGGCGCGCTGGGGCTGCTGTTCTCCAGCGTCATCATCCTGGGCATGCTGGGCGGCCTGGGAGCCACCCTCACGCTGCCGGGCATCGCCGGACTGGTGCTGACCATCGGCGCGGCCATCGACGGCAACGTGATCAGTTTCGAGCGCATCAAGGAAGAACTCAGCGCGGGCAGGGGCATCAAGAACAGCATCCAGGCGGGTTACACCCACTCCACCACCACCATCCTGGACGTGAACGCCTCGCACCTGCTGTCGGCCTTCGCGCTGTACGCCTACGCCTCCGGGCCGGTCAAGGGCTTCGCGGTGACGCTGATTATCGGCGTGATCGCCTCGGCCTTTTCCAATCTGGTGTTCGCCAAGTGGCTGCTCCAGGTGCTGGCACGCCGCCGCGACTTCGGGGCCCCCTTCCGCATCGGGGTGCCCAAGTTCGACTTCATCAAGCTCTCGCCCATCGTGACCACCACCAGTCTGCTGCTGGCGGTGCTGGGCGCGGGGCTGCTGGCCACCAAAGGCCTGAACTACGGGGTGGACTTCACTTCGGGCACCAGCCTGACGGTCAAGGCGGCGTCGGGCAGCACCGTCGAGCAGGTCCGCACGGCGGTGGATTCGGCGGGCGTGGCGAAGGTCAACGCCCAGAGCACCGTGATCCAGCGCAGCGTGACGCCGGGCCTGAGCGGGGCCAGCTACACGGTGAAGGTGCCGCAGATCGGTGACGCCGACGTGAAGCGCATCGCCGCCAAAGTTGCGGCGCTGCCGGGCGGCCAGGTGCAGCAGACCGAAACGGTGGGTCCGGCGGTGGGCCAGGAACTCACCTCGCAGACCATCCAGGCGGTGCTGCTGGGGCTGGCCCTCATCCTGGTGTACGTGGGCTTCCGTTTCGACATCATCATGGGGGCGGGGTCGGTGCTGGCCGTGCTGCACGACGTGGCCATCGTGATGGGGCTGTACGCGCTGCTGGGGCTGGAATTCAACATCAGCACCGTGGCGGCGGTGCTCACGCTGATCGGGTATTCGCTCAACGACAGCATCATCGTCTCGGACCGCATCCGCGAGAACCTCAAGCTGCTGCGGGGCCGCAGCTACCGCGACATCGTGAACACCAGCATCAACCAGACGCTCTCCAGAACCGTCATGACCTCGGTGAGCACCATGTTGCCGCTGCTCTCGCTCCTCATCTTCGGCGGGCCGGTGCTGCGCGACTTCTCCATCGCCATGATCGCGGGCATCATCATCGGGACCTACAGCAGCATCTACATCGTGGCCCCGATGGTGGTGGTGCTGGAGGAGCGCCGTGACCGCAGCCGGGGCAAGGCCGCGCCCGTCGGCAGCTGAAAGCCGCACAGGGGTCTCCCCTCTCTCCCCCCGCCGTCTCCCTTTTCTCAGCGCTCCGGCCCCCGTCTACCTGGCCCCCGTCTCGCACGCGGGGCCTTTTTTCAGGATTCTCTCGTTCCCCCCCTCGCTGCGCTTTCCGCTTCGTTCGTGCTCGTCCAGCCATCCACCTGGCCGTGCCCACCTGACTTCCAGACCATTTTCAGCTGCCATGCTCGCAGGCGTGATGCTCGCTGCCCCGCTGCGTTTCCTTCCCTCCTCGTTCCACCTTCCCGGAGCACCCGCCATGAACCGACTTCCCTCTTCCCTCCTCCCCCGCCTGCTCCTCCTGGCCGCGCTGCTGTGCGGCGGCGCGCGGGCGCAACTGGTGGGCACCGCGCTGGGCGTGAGCGCCGACACTTCCGGCGGCCTGCACCTGAACGCCGCCCTGAGCCTGCGAAACCTGCTGATCGTGGGCGGGTACGGGGTGGATGCCCGGCTGCTGACCGACATCGGGGGAGCACCCCGGCTGGAACTGGACGGCCTGGTGACACTGCCCATCGATACTCCGCTCGACAACCTGTCGCTGTACGGCGGCCCCGGCCTGGCGCTGGACTTCAGGCCACGGTTGCAGCTGCGGCCCGCCCTGACGCTAGGCGGCGTGTACACCCTGGACGCCCAGCTGGGCCTCTTCGCCGAAGCTTCGTGGGTCATTTCCAGCGGCGTACGGGCGCGGGCCGGGGTCAGTTATTTGTTTTAGAAGGGGTGATGGAAGTAGGATATCGAGCGAACCCGCTCCCAAAGGCGGCCACTCTGGCCGCTAAACAGACAAACACCGCTCATTTATACAGGTACGGTCTATCTGCCTTCACTGCCCAAAGATTGCATTCGGTCCAGGTATCGAAGAGAATTCTCAAACCGATTTGGGGCCTGCGACCTTGAGAAATCCTTGCTGTCTGACGCCCGACTGTCCGGAAGCTCAAGGAGCCATGAGATATTCTGAGAGGCCAACTCATCTGGGAGCGGCACGCTGACAGTCATGAAGAAGATGATTGCAGTGACCGTGATCGCCGGACTCGCCAGCGCAGGCGCGCAGACCATGACCCCCACCCTCCTTCCCACCCTGGGCAACGTGGAGTTCGGGCTGCGCGGCGGCTTCGACCAGGGCCTGAGCGGCGGCGTGACCCTGCACGTCCGCAACGTGTCGGGACCGCTGGGCGTGCGTCTGAGTGCCGATTACAGCGGCGTGGACGACGCACTGAACGACAACGCCGCCTTCATTCCCGGCGGCGGCGTGACGGTGGCCCAGCGCAAGGCGGCGGGCGACAAGGAGAGCGGCACCAGCACCACCATCGGCCTGGACGCCACCTACGACCTTCCCTCGGTGATTCCCAACTTCAGTGCCTACGCTTACGGCGGCGTGCGCTACAACAACTTCAGCGCCACCCTCGACCAGACCAGCAGCGGCTCCGGCAAGGTCACGTACAGCACCAACCAGCTGGGCCTGGGCATCGGCGCGGTGGGCCAGTACGCCCTCAGCCCCAACCTGAGCGCGGCGGGCGACCTGGGCGTGGACTACTACTTCCCCGGCAACTTCAGCTCCAACCAAGGCGGCACCAGCGGCACCGGCGACACCTTCAAGCCCGGCGAGGGCGGTTACAGCGACGTGAACACCCTGGTGAACCAGCCCACCACCAACTTCAAGGCCAAGATCGGCGTGGTGTACAAGTTCTGAGGAGCGGTCAGGGATCAGCGGTCAGCAGTCAGCAAAAGAAGCAAAAGCAAGAAAAAGGACAACCCCGCCGGAGGAATCTGACGGGGCTGTTTCTTTTGATCTTCTTCCCTTTCTGACTGCTGATGGCTGACCGCTGATCTCTCCTACGGTGTCAGCCGGTTCCGGTCTCTCGGAAATGCCCGCGCGTAGCGCACGTTGGCGATGCCCAGCAGCTTGGCGGTCAGGCGCTCGGCCCCGATGGCGAAGCCGCCGTGCGGGGGCATGCCGTACTTGAAGACTTCACTGTAGCCGGTCATGGCGTCGGGGTTCATCTTGTAGCTGCGGATGGAGTCCATCAGCATGGCGTGGTCATGGATGCGCTGGCCGCCCGACGTGATCTCGATGCCCCGGAACAGCAGGTCGAAGCCGCGCGTGAGGTCGGTGCTGAAAGACCCGTCCGGGTTGCTGTCGGGGTGGGCGTAGAAGGGCCGGGCAGCGCGCGGATACTTGGTCACGAACACGAATTCCGAGCCGTGTTCCTGGGCGTAGTGCTGGCACAGCAGCCGCTCGGCTTCCGGGTCCAGGTCCTTGCCGCCCACCACATGCCCGAACAGCTGCTGCACCAGTCGGCGGGCGTCCAGCAGCGTGATGCGCGGGATGCGGGCGGGCACCTGCGGCAGCGCCGCGCCCAGCAGCTCGAATTCCGGGGCGCAGGTCCCCCGCAGCCGCTCCACCACCTCGGCCAGCAGCCCGTTCTCCAGGTCCATCACCTCTTCCTCGTCCTGGATGAAACCCATCTCCACGTCCAGGCTCAGGTACTCGTTGAGGTGGCGGCTGGTGGCATGCTCCTCGGCGCGGTACACCGGGGCCACCTCGTACACCCGCTCGAAGACGCCCACCATGATCTGCTTGTACAGCTGTGGACTTTGGGCCAGGTACGCCTGCTCGCCGAAGTAGTCCAGCTTGAAGAGGTTGGCTCCGCCCTCCGCGCCCGCCGACACGATCTTGGGCGTGCTGATCTCGGTGAAGCCCTGCGCCCGCAGGTAGCTGTGAAACGCGAAGACCAGCTCGGCCTGTACCTTCAGCGCCGCTCGCTCGCGCAGCCCCCGCAGCGACACGTAGCGGTAGTCCAGCATGGTCTCCGGGTTCACGTTCCATTCCATCTTGGGAATCTCGACCGGCGACGCCTGAATCGCCGCCGACAGCACCGTGAATTCTGCGATCTGCACCTCGAAGCCGCCCGGCGCTTTGGGGTGCGCCCGCACTGTGCCCACGATCTCCACGCTGCTCTCCGGCAGCGGCAGGGTCAGTCCCGATCCCACGCACTGGGCGATGCCCGACTTGTCGCGTAGCACCACGAACTGCACCCCGCCCAGGTCGCGGCGGGCATGCACGAAGCCCTGCAGGCGCACCCGCCGGTCTGCATAGGCCCCCAGATGAGCGGTGAGGGTGCGGGGCAGGCGGGCGGAGGCAGGCTGCTCAGGTGGGCCGGAAGGTGTGGGCGCGGTCATGGAACTCCTTGAGATGGTAGAGACGGCTCTAAGAAAAACCCCCGCTCCGGAGTGGGCGGGGGCGCGGTACACGGCGAGCGGCGTCCCCTAACAGGAGTCGTCGTTATCCAGATTGTTGCGGGCCGTGTTCATTGCTCCGGAGTCTAGCCGGGCCGGGGAAGGCCGGTCAAGGCGGCGGCTAGACGAACGCTGAGGGGGCCGGGCCGCTTTGTGACCTCCTGCGCTCCGCCGCCGCCGCCCAGCCGCTACAGTCCGGCCATGACGCAGCCTGCCTCCGCCCCCATCAAGGTCTACTCCACCAGCTGGTGCCCGGATTGCCGCGCCGCCAAGATGGCGCTCGACAAGAAGGGGATCGCGTATCAGGAAATCAACATCGAGGAAGTCGCCGACGCCGCCGACTACGTGATGAGCGTCAACGGCGGCAAGCGCAGCGTGCCCACCCTGCAGTACGGCGACGTGGCCGCCAGCCTCAGCGGCTTCTCCATCGTCAAGCTGAACGACTTCCTGGGTAAGGCTGGCCTGGCGTAAGGCTTGCCGAACACAGCAGAAGCAGAGCGGCGTGCCTGGATCATCTCCGGCACGCCGCTCTGCTGTCGTGTGGTTTCCACTCGCTTCGGACGTATGAGGCTCCCGACCCCTCTTGCAGGCGCAGGGATAGAGAAGTCGAGGGCCTCTCCCGGCTCAGGCGTCCTGATCCTGGGCGGCCAGTTCCAGCCGGTTGGCCAGGATGAAGAAGGTGGGTGCCCACAGGCCCACGAAGATGCCGAAGCGCTCGCCATGCGCTTTTTCGTCGGGATTGCTGGCCTGCCCGCCCTGGGTGGCCCAGATGTAGATGGACGCGGCGATGGACGCGAATCCGGCGATGTTCATGAAGTTCGACAGGCTGCGGTTATTCATAGACCCTCCTGGGCTTGGCCCTCGCCTTTACGGCGGCAGGGCGGCTCCCGGCACTGTGCCGCCTGGCACGCGGGCGCTGTGCATGCAACCTGACCAACTTCAGGGCAGCTAAAGACGCCGCGCCTGAATTCACTGCTGCTGGTCGTACACCTTCACTTCCACGTCCAGCTCGCCGCGTGTGCTGCCGTGGTAGCTCCCGCTGATGGGAGACACGTCGCCGTAGTCGCGCCCGTGCCCGATCTTGACGTGCGCCTCCACCACCGCCGTGTTGTTGGTGGGGTCGTAGCCCAGCCAGCCGGAACCGGGAATGTACGCCTCCACCCAGGCGTGGCTGGCCTCGGCACCCACGAAGTTGGCCCCGGCATAGATGTACCCGCTGACGTAGCGTGCCGGAATGCCCAGCGAGCGGCAGATGCCCAGCATGGCGTGGGCGTAGTCCTGGCACACCCCGCGCCCGCTGCCCGCGAACTGCTCCAGGGTGGTGCGGACGTTGGTGGCTCCCGGCACGTAAGAAAAGCGGCGGTAGAGCGTGCGGGTCAGCGCCAGCAGAAACTGGGGCAGATCGTCCTGGCGCAGCGGGGCCGGAATGTCGAAGATGTCGGCCCAGCGCCCGGCAGGAATGCGCGGCGAGGCCACCAGGAACTCGGTCAGCTCGGCGCGGCAGGGGTCCAGGCTCTCGATGGCGGTGGGCGCGGGGATGCGCGAAGGGTACGTCACCACCAGCGTGCGCGCCTCGATCCTCAGCAGGGTGTGGCGCTCATGCACATGAACGTGGTGGATCAGGTTGCCGAAGTAGTCGCGGTGCGAGCTGACCGGCACCTCCGGCGTGACGTGAATATCGAAGGCCAGCACGTTCTGCCGCTCGTCGCGCAGCGGATGCAGCCGCACCTCGTTGAAGGAATCCCAGACGGGTTCCTGATAGCGGTACTCGGTGACGTGCCTGATTTCTGCTCGCATGCTGGCGGGTTTCCGGTGGAGCTGTGGTGGGCATGATGGGCGGACGGGGACGGCGGGGCGGACGATCTGGCTCTCGGCTGGCTCCAGCCGCACCCACCGGACAGCCGCTTCACGTTACACCGTATCCCGCTCACTCTCCCTTTGGCCTTACAACATGTAGAGGGAAGGCGGCCCCCTCAGACCACGAAGTACGCCTGACCGATGGCCTGCCCCAGCGCGTTGAAGTCACTCAACAGTTCGTCCAGGCCGGGGGCCTCGTCCTGAAGGATGTCGTCGATGCCTGCGTGATTGAGCCGGGCATACAGCCACGACGCCTCGTTCAGCAGCTCGCAGTTCATGTCGGGCCGTGCCCGTCCGATCTGCTCCAGCGTCTCGTGCAGGTTCTTGGCGGCGTGGCGCACGCTGCGCGGAAAGTCGGGGTCCAGCAGCAGGAACTGGGCGATGGCGCGGGGGTCCAGGCCGGTGTGGCGGCGCTTCTGGTACGCTTCGTAGGCGCTGGCACTCTTGAGCACCGCCACCCAGCGGTGGTTGTGGACCGCCACCTGCGGCAGGTCCCCGGCCTTCTGGCGGTAACGCACCTGGAGGAGTCGCAGGGTATTGTCGCCGCGCTCCAGCACCTGCCCGGCCCGCAGGAAGTGCCAGCCCTCGTCGCGCGGGAGGGTGGCAAAGGCGATGCCGAAGAACAGGTGGCTGGCCTCGCGGGCGGCCACGCAGTACTCGTGCAGCTCGTCGCGGTCCAGCACCCCCTCGTCCTGGGAGCACAGGTTCAGGTAGGCCCGGTTGAGCGCTTCCCACATCTCGCTGGGAATGCGGTCCCGCAGGCCACGGGCATTCTCGCGGGCGTGCGCCACGCTGCTGGCGATGCTGCCGGGGTTGCTCCGGTCAAAGGCCAGCCAGCTGGGCACGTTGCGGGCATCCACCCGCCCGCGCGCCTCGCGGAAGCTGTGTTCGCTGCCGGTGATGGACAGCAGCGGCCCCCACTGCTCGCTGACCCGCCCGGCGGCTTCCAGCGTGGCGTAGTAATTCACGTTCAGCATCCGGGCGGTGTTCTCGCTGCGCTCCACATAGCGCCCGATCCAGAACAGCGACTCGGCGACCCGCGACAGCATTACTTGCTCCCGCCCTTGCCGCGCGGCGCTCTGCCGGAACTGGAATTGACTGGACTGGCGCTGGCCTGACTGGCACCGGTTTGACTGACACTGACTTGACTAGCGCTGGCCTGAGTGGTCTCGCTGCCCTGCGCTTCCTCCGCTGGCCTGGCCCCCGTCTCTTTCGCCCCCGAAACGGTCACGCCGGACAGCTCGGCCCGGCTCACCTTGCTGACGCTGCTCACGTTCACCTTGCCCACCGGCACCTTGCCGGAATTCACCTTGCCCGCCCGCGCCGGTCTGCCGCGCCCGGCCTTGCCTGCCCGCCGCGCTGCCGCGTCCAGCGCCGCCGGAGTCAGGCCCGCCGTGACCACCGCGATGGCCTCCGAGGCGGCCCGGTCGGCCTTGCTGGCTCCCGGCTGGTTCACCGGGGCGATGGGCGGCGCGTCGCCTTCCAGCACCCAGGTGTCCTTGCTGCCGCCGCCCTGCGAGCTGTTGACCACCAGCGAGCCGCGCGTGAGCGCCACCCGCGTGAGGCCGCCGGGAATGATGGTCACTTCCCGGCCCACCAGGATGTAGGGCCGCAGATCGACGTGGGCCGGTTCCAGCCGCCCCGTGTCGGGGTAGAAGGTGCCGTGGCGCGACAGGGCCACCAGCGGCTGCCCGATGTAGTTGCGCGGATTGGCCCGCACCTTTTCCAGAAACTCGCCGCGCTGCTGTCTGGTGGCCGCCGACCCGATCAGCATGCCGTAGCCGCCCGCCTCGCCCACCGCCTTGATGGCCATGCTCTCGGCGTTGGCGCACATGTGCTCCAGTCCGTCGGGATCGGACCCCAGGTAGGTGGGCACGTTGTTCAGGATCGGCTTCTCGTTCAGGTAGTACTCGATCATGGCCGGTACGTAGGCGTACACCGCCTTGTCGTCGGCCACGCCCGACCCCACCGCGTTGGCCAGCGCCACCCGGCCCTGCCGGTACACCTCGATCAGACCCGGCACCCCCAGCGCCGAGTCGGGCCGGAAGGTGAGCGGATCCAGGAAATCGTCGTCGATGCGGCGGTAGATCACGTCCACCTGCTGCCGCCCGGCGGTGGTTCTCATCCAGACGTTGCCGCCCTCCACGAACAGGTCGCGGCCTTCCACCAGCTCGATGCCCATCTGCTGGGCCAGGTAGGCGTGCTCGAAGTAGGCGCTGTTGTACATGCCGGGCGTGAGCAGTACCACGGTGGGGTCGCGGTCACGCGGGCTGAGCGAGCGCAGCAGCTCCAGCAGCGCGCTGGTGTAGTGCTGCACCGGACGCACCCCCTGGGCCTCGAACATGCCGGGGTAGATGCGGGTCATGGCCTGGCGGTTGGCCAGCAGGTAGCTCACGCCGCTGGGCGAACGCAGGTTGTCTTCCAGCACCAGGTACTCGCCGTGCTCGTCGCGGATCAGGTCGGTGCCCACGATATGCGTATACAGCCCCAGCGGCACCTTGATGCCGTGGACCTCGCGCCGGAAGTGGGCGGAGGTGTACACCAGCTCGCGCGGCACCACCCCGTCTCTGAGAATCTCGCCGGGGCCGTAGATGTCGCGCAGAAAGGCGTTCAGGGCCAGCACCCGCTGGGTCAGGCCGCGCTCCACCACCCGCCACTCGGAGGCCGGGATGATGCGCGGCACCGGGTCGAAGGGAAAGGTGCGCTCGGTGCCGGAGGCGTCGCCGTACACCGTGAAGGTGATGCCCTGGTTGCGAAAGGCCAGGTCCAGCAGGGCGTGTCTGCGCTGCACTTCCGCTGCGCCCAGCCGGTCCAGGTACGCCTGCACCCCCCGGTAATGTGGCCGACTCGCGCCGCCTGGCGTGTACATCTCATCGAAGAAAGCGTCTTCCGGCGTGTACTTCAGCATCGGCCCTCCTTTCTGCGATTGCCCATCCGCTGTCCTCTCCCCGGCTGCGCGCGCTGTGGCTGTGCGCTCAGGTGCCGGGAGTTGCATCAAGATACCGGAAAGTGCAAGAAAATTCGCATGCCTGAACGACCTCGGCACGCCGCCGCCCTGGCTTAAACTGGCGACATGTCTCAGCCCTCCGGCAACCGCCCCGTCTCGCCCGCCGCCCGCCAGAAGTACGATCAGGTGTTCATGCAGGTGGTGATGGGCGTGCAGCAGGAAGTGCAGGCCAGCCGTCCGGTGCAGGGCGGGGTGCTGGCGGCCATGTTCCACAAGGAGCAGCTTCAGGAGGCGCTCCAGGGCTGCGCCATGCTGATCGCGGGCTGGAACGGCGGCGTGCTGGACGCGGCGGGCACCCTGCGGGCCGCGCGGGCGCTGCGGGGGCTGGGCAGGTCGGACCTGGCCGAGCGTATCGAGGGGCTGGAGCGCATCGATCAGGACGGCGGGGAGGCGGGGTAGCGGGGAGGAGGAGCGAGCAGAACGACTTGCCGTGGTTTTTACCCGCCATGTAATCAAAGCTGGACACTTTCCCAAGATAATCCTGACTTGAACCACATCTGGCGCAGGTGAAACATGCTGATAACTCCCGAAGAATATCACCGCCACAATTTCAGGGAACGTAGACGAAAACTCAAGCCCATGCAGCGGATTCCTCTGAACGCAGCCGGACGAATTTACGTCGGCAGGCGGGAAGATTTTGATCCTGCACTGCATTTCCTGAGACAGAGCGCACGGTATGAAGCTCTGGACGATGCAGAAGGGGATGGCACGGTGGCGGACCCTCTCGGATACGAAGTGCCGAAGCGCAGCGGCTGGAAGGTTCTCAGCGAACAGGATCGGCTGAGGTTGAAGGACTACTCTCCTCACCACTTTTCAACGACTCCGCCTCCGGAGGCGACAGCCGACTATCTCGATGGTATGGCTCTTGAATTTCATGAGTATGAATTGTGGGACGCTGTTATAAGAACCAGCACTTCATGTATACGACTTCAATACTTAACTGACCTTACGCGGTGACGTGACCAGTTTTTTATGGGCGAGCAGGGGCGACGTTTCCCACCGGCTTACTCAAAGAGCTATCGTGTGATATGGACCGGGTGATGCTGGAGATTTACAGTGACTATCTGATCTCTTCGTTTGGGCAGACCAGCGCAACGGTGCTATCGAGGCTCCTTGACGGCAAGGTCAGTCACGACCAGATTACTCGCTTCTTAGATCAGGGGCAACCCCTTTCAAAGGCGGTTTGGCAGCTTGCCAAACCGTTGGTACGGCGCATCGAGCAGGATGATGGCGTGGTGAGTGTGGATGACTCGGTGGAGGAAAAGGCCCACAGTGCCGAGAATGGGGTGATCGCCTGGCACTACGATCACACCACCGGGCGAGTGGTCAAGGGTCTGAACTTTATCACGGCCTTTTACAGCGTCCGGGAGACAGCACCGGGTGGGCAGCGACTGGGTGGGCAGCGACTGGGCGTGCCCCTCGGCTGCGAAGTCATCGTCAAGGAGAACGTCTGGGACGACAAAAAAGGGATGACCGTTGCGAAGAGCCTCACCTCGAAAAACGAGCATTACCGTGAGCTGCTGAGAAATGTCAAAGCGAACGGGGTCAAGTACAAGTATGTGCTGAACGATACCTGGTATACCAACGTCGAGAACATGAACTTTGTGGCTGAGTATCTGGAGAAGAAGTTTGTGATGGCGATCAAGGAAAACTTGATCGTTATGCGCTGTGATGCCGATGATATTGTGAGGTGGAAGGGACCGATTCGGGATTTGCCTTTTGCGGCGGGCCAGGTCTGTGAGGTGTATATTAGAGGGGTCGATTTCCCTGTGTATATCACCAAGCACGTTTTTAAGAACAAGAACGGAACGACAGGCACGCTGTATTTATGCACCAATGATATCGACCTGACTGCCGAGGAAGCATGCGAGGTCTATCAAGAACGATGGCCCATCGAGGAGTATCACAAGTCGCTCAAGCAGAACGCTTCGCTTGCCAAGTGTCCAGCCAGCCGTCGCAGTTCACAGATAAAACACATTCTCTGTTCGCTTTACGGTTATATAAAGCTGGAATGGATGAAGCTGACGAGCAAGAAGAATCACTTTACATTGCGGAGTAGCATGTATTTGGCAGCATTGCGAGCCTCACATAGCAAGTTGCAACAACTCAGCCGAAAATCGCAGAGAGTCCTGGATGTCACCGCGTAAGGTCAGTACTTAAATTTGGATTGAACCCGGTGACTGCTGACAGCTGGCCAGCGCCCTCCCCTACGGACTGTTCGGAACCGGCGGAACACCCTCACCCAGCGGCCCCGGCGGCAGCGGCGTGGTGCTGAGCAGTTCGTTCTTCCGCTCGAAGGCCACCATGAAGCGCCCCAGCACCGTCAGCTGGGTGCGGTATTCTCCGATGGCCTGGCCCTTTTTCAGCACCTGCTGGGGCGTCAGGTCGATGCGGGTCCAGGCCAGGTTCATGGCGCGGGCGGGCAGCGTCAAGGGGTCGGCGCGGTGCAGGCCCTTGGGGAGCGGCCACTCCAGCCCGCCGTGGACCACCCAGAAGCGCAGCCGCCCGGCCTGGCCGCGCTCGGCCATCAGCCGCTGGGCCAGGTAGCTGGTGGTGCGGTGGTCCAGGTGGGCGTCCTGGGGGGCAGGAACGAGCAGCAGATCAGGATTCACGCCGTCCACCACGCTGGCGATGTCGCGCTCCAGATTCAGCCCGCTGTAGGCGCTGCCGGGATTGAGCGAGCCGTCGTAGCTCACCCGGTTCAGGCCGCTGGTGGGGGCGGTGTAGGCGGTGGCGTAGTTCTCCAGGAACAGCCGGTACAGGCCGCCGTCGGGGTAGCCCAGGAAGCTCAGGTGGCTGGCGGGGATGCCCAGCACGGCGGCGGCGCGGCGGGCCTCGTCCATGCGGCGCAGCGCCAGCGAGCGGAAGGCGGCGTGGCCGGGGCGCAGCTGGTGGCCCTCCAGTGCGGCATCGAACTCGAAGCCGTCGCCGCTGGTGATCCAGGCCACATACACCTACGGCCTTGAGCAGCGTGCCGCGTTCGATGCTGATCTTCATTGCCACGTTTCCTCTGGTCTTCCGCCGCCGCCGGCAGGGACGCGAAAGCTATATGTTTCCCGCGCCACCTCAAGCGTTTTCGGGGTTGCCGGGCGCATTGCCGGGCCGGTCGCGCGCTGCATCAGCCCTCGAGCTGGCGGCGCAGCAGTTGCAGGTCGTCAGCCATCTGGCTGTCGGTCGTCATCAGTTCCTCGATCCGCCGCACGCCGTGCATGATCGTGGTGTGATCGCGCCCGCCGAACCGCCGGCCGATCTCGGGCAGGCTGCGGGGGGTAAGCTGCTTGGCCAGATACATCGCGATCTGGCGCGGGCGCGCGATGGTGCGCACGCGTTTCGGCCCGATGAGGTCGCTGAGGCGGACGTTGTAATGTTCCGCCACGCGCCGCTGGATCTCTTCGATCGTGACCTTGCGGTCGGAGGCGCGCAGGATGTCGGCCAGACAGTCCTGCGCAAGTTCCAGCGTGATCTCGCGCCCGACAAGGCTCGCGAAGGCGAAAAGCCGGGTGAGCGCGCCTTCGAGCACGCGGACGTTGGTGGTGATGCGATGCGCGAGAAACTCCATCACCCCGTCGGAGATGACGAGGCCGCGGTATTGCTGGCGGTAGAACTCGATCTTCTGCTGGAGAATCCCGAGGCGCAGCTCGTAATCGGTCGGGTGCAGATCGACGACGAGGCCGCATTGCAGGCGGCTCTTGATGCGGTCTTCCAGATCCTTGATCTCGCCGGGGGCGCGGTCGGCCGAAATCACGATCTGCTTGTTCTGGTCCACCAGCGCGTTGAAGGTATGGAAGAACTCTTCCTGCGTGCTGTCCTTGCCGGCGATGAACTGCACGTCATCGACCATCAGCACATCGACCGAGCGGAACAGCTCCTTGAAGCCCATGATCTGGCGTTCCCGCAGGGCCTGCACGAAGCGGTACATGAACTGCTCGGCCGAAAGGTAGAGCACCCGGAGGTCGGGGGTGCGGGCCTGCAGGTCATGCGCGATGGCGTGCATCAGGTGCGTCTTGCCGAGGCCGACGCCGCCATAGAGGAACAGCGGGTTGAACGAGACCGGGCCGCCTTCGGCCACCCGGCGGGCGGCGGCATGCGCGAGCTCGTTCGGCTTGCCCACGACGAAACTGTCAAAGGTGAAGCGCGCGTCGAGGGCCGCGCCCTTGAAGTCATCGTCCGGCAGGGGGCGGGCCTTGGCGGCGGCCTGGGCGGCCTGCGCCTTGGGGCGCGCGGTCGCACGCTGCATCACGCCGACCGCGAATTCGACGCGGTCCACGGTTTCGCCGAGACGGTTCAGGTCGGCCCGGATCTGGTCGGAATAGTTGCGGGCGACCCAGTCGCCGAAAAACACGGTCGGCACCTCGAAACGGGCGACCCCGGCGTCGATGCCTGCGAGATGGAGCGGTTCGATCCAGGTTACGAAGTTGTTCTTGCCAATCCTCTTGAGCAGATCATTGCGCACATGTCCCCAGGTATCGTCGGTCATTATTCTTGGCCCGTTTGAAGCAGTTGCCCGTGTATCGTCACGCGTCTGTTGCCATGCGCATTCCTCAACGATGCAAACCGCCCCGTCCGGCCCCGCCGTGCCGCGCAGATGCGCAGACCGCCGTTTCATGACGAAACGACGCCGGGCCGGAACCCGGGCGGTCGTGCCGTCAGGCCGCATTATGGGACAGGACCTCGGCCCGTGCCCCGACCGCGGTCAGAGGCAGGCTTTCGGTTTCTGGACGCGGCAAAGCCCCACTTCGCCACTAACCAAACGGTTGACTACAAACGATTTTCACCAATGTGTCAGGCCCCGGCAGCGGGTCCTGTCGTGAAGAGGCCGTTCGCAATCTTCCCATGTCCCCCCAGGACGATGTGAATCGCACCGAAACGCTAGCAACTGCCGCTTGGCTTCCGCAACCGAACATCGCTCTTGACTCAGGGGTTGCCGGAGCGAATCCGGCTGGGCGTGAGGATGTTGTGCAACAGTGCCGCGACAGCGGGCCGGGATGCAAAAAGGGCGCCCGTGGGGGCGCCCTTGCGATCAGCCGGCGGCGTGCATCTCAGGCGGTAGCGACGGCGAGCGACTTCACGCGCGATGAGAGGCGCGACATCTTGCGCGCCGCGGTGTTCTTGTGGACGACGCCCTTAGAGATGCCGCGGGCCAGTTCGGGCTGCGCCAGTTGCAGCGCGGTTGCGGCGGCCGTCTGGTCGCCCGATGCGATGGCTTCCTCGACCTTGCGCAGGAAGGTGCGGATCCGCGACCGGCGCGCCTTGTTCACGGCATAGCGCGCCTCGTTCTGGCGGGCGCGCTTCTTGGACTGGGGCGTATTGGCCATGTGTCGTTATTCCGGTTCTTCGGTTCTTTTCATTCTGAAGCCGCGTCTTTAGGGCCGAGTCGGGGGCAAGTCAACCGGGAAACCCGGCGCGGATCAGCGCTGGCAGACCGGGCAGAAGAACGAGGAGCGGCCGGACTGGACGAGCCGCCGGATGGTGCCGGGGCAACCGGAGGTCAGGCAGGGCTGCCCGGTGCGGTCATAGGCGCGGAAGGTGTGCTGGAAATAACCGAGTTCGCCATCGGTGCGGCGGTGGTCGCGCAGGGACGAGCCGCCCGCCGCGATCGCTTCGGCCAGGACCTGTCGGGTCAGGGGCACCAGCGCCGCGACCCGCGCGGCAGCGATCTTACCGGCCTTGCGCGTCGGGCGGATGCCGGCGCGGTGCAGCACCTCGCTGACATAGATGTTGCCGAGGCCGGCCACCACGCGCTGATCGAGCAGCGCCGCCTTGATCGGCGTCTGCCGGCCCTTGAGGCGCGCCACCAGATAGGCCGCGTCGAAGGCGTTGCCGAACGGTTCCGGCCCGAGGCCCGCCAGCAGCGGATGGCTTTCGGCGGCAGCGGTGGCGACAAGGTCCATCGCGCCGAAGCGGCGGGCATCGTTGAAGGTGACGCGCGCGCCCGACTGCATGGTCAGCACGACATGGTCGTGTTTCAGCGGGGCGGGGTGGTCGTGGTGAAACGCACCCAGCGCGCGGTCCGACACCAGCATCCGGCCCGACATGCCGAGGTGGATGAGCAGCGTCTCGTCCGACGAAAGGTCGGCCAGGATGTATTTCGACCGGCGGCGCAGCCGCAGCACGGTGGTGCCGGCCAGCCGCCCGGCCATGCCGTCCGGCAGCGGCCAGCGCAGGTCGGGGCGGCGCACGTCGGCCACGGCGATGACCTGCCCGGTCATCACCGGCTCCAGCCCGCGCCGGACGGTTTCAACCTCGGGCAGTTCGGGCATCAGCGCAGTTTCGTGTGCATGAAAAGCATATGCGTTACATATGGGAGTCGCATCGCGGTTGCGAGCGGCATGCCTGCGGCAGATTGAAGGTTTGTCCTTCGCTGCGGCGCGTTATATCCCACGACAACAGGGGGCGGGGCGAACCGGCGATGCAGGACGACGACACGACGACCCATTTCGGCTTTCAGACCGTGTCGGAGGAGAGCAAGGCCGGCCTCGTGCATGGCGTGTTCTCACGCGTGGCGCAGCGCTATGACGTGATGAACGACCTGATGTCGGGCGGCGTCCACCGGCTCTGGAAGGATGCGATGATGGACTGGCTCGCGCCGCGCGCGGGGCAGCGCCTGCTCGACGTGGCGGGCGGCACGGGCGACATCGCGTTCCGCTTTCTGAAGCGCGCGCCGGGGGCCACGGCGACGGTGCTCGACCTGACAGCGCCGATGCTGGCGGAGGGGCGCAAGCGCGCCGAGGCCGACCGGCTGGCGGACCGGCTGGACTGGGTGGTGGGCGATGCGATGGCGCTGCCGCTGCCCGATGCGCAGTTCGACGTCTACACCATCAGCTTCGGCATCCGGAACGTGACGCGGATCGGCGATGCGCTGGCCGAGGCCTTTCGGGTGCTGAAGCCCGGCGGGCGGCTCATGGTGCTGGAGTTCAGCCGGCTGCCCGACCCGGCGCTTCAATGGCTTTACGACCGCTATTCGTTCAATGTCATTCCGGCGATGGGGCAGATCGTGGCGGGCGACCGGGCCAGCTACCAGTACCTTGTCGAGTCGATCCGCAGGTTTCCCGACCAGGAAAGCTTTGCCGCCATGATCCGGCAGGCGGGCTTTGACCAGGTGAAGTACCGCAACCTGACGATGGGGGTCGCGGCCCTTCATTCGGGGTGGAAGACCTAAGGTGCGGGGACCGCACAATATCTGGCGGCTGATCCGGACGGGTGCCACGCTGGAACGCACCGGCGCGATGCTGGTGGTGCTCGAGGCGTTCAAGGCACCGCCCCGGCTGCGGCTGGTGGCGCGCATCCTCGGCTGGCCGTTCAAGGCGCTGGGCCTGAAGGGCGACCCGGCACTGCCGCCCGCGACGCGGGCGCTGACGGCGCTCGGGCCGGCCTACATCAAGTTCGGGCAGATCCTGTCCACGCGGCCCGACGTGGTGGGCGAAGAGCTCGCGTTGCAACTGAAGTACCTGCAGGACAAGCTGCCGCCGTTCCCGACCGAGATCGCCAAGGCGATGATCGAGGCCGAGCTGGACATGCCCGTCAGCGCGGCCTTCGCCACGTTCTCCGCCCCGGTCGCTGCGGCCTCGATCGCGCAGGTGCACAAGGCGACGCTGGCCGAGACCGGCGAGGCGGTGGCGGTGAAGGTGCTGCGGCCCGATATCGAACGCGCGTTCCGCAAGGATATCGACGCCTTTTACCTTGCCGCCCGCATGATCGAATGGCTGTCGCCCGCATCGCGCCGGTTGCGGCCGATGGATGTCATCACGCATTTCGAGGGGGTGGTGACGGGCGAGCTTGATTTCCGGCTGGAAAGTTCGGCGGCGGCCGAGTTCGCGGCAAACACCCGCGACGACGAGGGGTTGCAGGTGCCGAGGCCGATCTGGTTCCTGTCGGGACGTTCGGTGATGACGCTCGGCTGGGCCGAGGGCGTGTCGATGTCGGACAATGCGGCGATCGACGCGGGCGGGCATGACCGGCGCGCGCTGGCGGCGCGGGTGTTGCAGCTGTTCCTGAACCACGCGCTGCGCGACGGCTATTTCCACGCCGACATGCATCAGGGCAACCTGAAGGTCGCGGCGAACGGCGACATCATCATCTATGACTTCGGGATCATGGGGCGGATCGACGAATATACCCGCCGTGTCTATGCCGAGATTCTGTTCGGCTTCATCCGCAAGGATTACCGGCGGGTGGCGGAGGTGCATTTCGAGGCGGGCTACGTGCCCGCGAACCGCGACATCGACGAATTCGCGCGGGCATTGCGGGCGGTGGGAGAGCCGATCTTCGGCATGGATGCGAGCCGGATCTCGATGGCGCGCCTTCTGGCCTACCTGTTCGAGGTGACGGAACGGTTCGGGATGGAGACGCGGACCGAACTGATCCTGTTGCAGCGCACGATGGTGGTGGTGGAGGGGGTCGCCCGCTCGCTCGACCCGCGCATCAACATCTGGCAGGTCGCGCGGCCGATCGTGGAGGATTACATCAAGGAGAATGTCGGCCCGAAGGCGCTGCTGCGCGATCTGGGGCGCACCGCGCTGGTGCTGGCGCGGTTCGGGCCGAAACTGCCGCGCCTCGTCGAGGCGCAGCTGATCCGGCAGGCGGAGCCCGCGAAGCCGGTGGTGGTGCGGCGCGGGGTGCACCCGCTGGTCTGGATGCTGTCGGGCGGCGCGATGGTGGCGCTGGGCGTGTGGCTCGGGGCGCTGCTGGGCGCCTAGAAGGGGTCGGGGGCCGCAAGCTCGAACCTCAGGGCTTCGGCATAGTCGGGCGCGCCGCGCTGCGCCTTCCAGAGGCAATGCGCTGTCATGCGCCAGCGGATCACCGGCGCAAGCGCGCGCAGGCGCTGGATCACGCCCGGATCGGGATAGCTGGCGCAGAGGCGCGCTGCCGCGCCGGGGCCGAGCACCGCGCCGCGGTAGAGCCATTGCATCGCGGGGGAGAGGAACATCGCCAGATCCTCTGCCGGATCGCCCGCGGCGGGGCATTGCCAATCGATGAGGGTGAGCGCGCCGGGTGCCACGATCATGTTGCCCGGCACCGCATCGGCATGGATGAGGCAGGGGCGCGTGACGGGCGCGATGCCGGGATCGGGCGGGGGCGGCGGTGCGCCGCTGCACCGGGCGGCAATGGCCTGTCCCTGCGCGAGGATCGCGGCGCTGCCGGAGGCCAGCGCACGGAAGCCCGCGGGCTGATGGCCGTGGACGCGATGGAGCGCGCGGGCGACGGGGGCGGGATCGCCCTGCCACGGGCGGCCCGGCACATGGTCGTAGGCGATCCAGCCGGAGCCGGTCGCGCGCAGGATGGGGGCGAGCCCGGTGCCCGCGAGCATGGTGAGGGCCAGCACCTCGGCCGCGGGATCGTTGGGGAAAAGCGGGCTCGCCGCCGCCGGATCGTAGGCCTTGACGACGAGGCCGCCGGCGCGCCAGAGCCGGTTGGTGCGCCCGCCCGCGAGCGGCTGCCACGGCGTGGTTCCGAGCGCGGGAAGGGCGGCGCGGACTGCGGCGGCCAGCGGAAGGGGCGGGTCTGACATGGGACGGCGACGTTAGGCAGCGCCGCCTGCGCTGGCAAGCGCCGGTCAGTTCCGGAGCGCCGTCACCTTGGCCGCATCAACCTCCACCCCGCCCGGGAAGACGAGCGTTGTCGCGCCGTCGCGGCTCCGCGCCTCCACGATGGGGGCGTAGCTTTCGACGGCGGTCGAGGCGATGCGCTGATCGGCGGCGAAACTTTCGAGCGCGAGGGTGTAGACCCCGTTCGCGAGCGGCGCGCCGTCGGGCCCGGTGCCGGGCCACGCGAAGCTGCCGGTGCCCAGCGCGACCGGAGTGCGGGCCACGACCTGGCCTGCGGCATCGGTCGCGACGAGCTCGGCCCGGTCGGCCTGGGGATCGGGCGTGGCGCTGACCGTGACGGGCGCGCCCTGAAAGGCCACGGGCATCTCGGCGCGGGCCTGCTTGCCGACCCAGCCCGCAAGTTCCGACATGCCCTGGACGCCGAGCTTGGTGCCGAGCCCGTCGAGCAGGCTGTTGGTCTTGACCTGCTGTTCGACGCCCGAGAACGTGGCGAGTTGAACCGCGTATTCCGAATTGTCCATCGGATTCAGCGGATCCTGGTTCTTGAGCTGGGTCGTCAGCATCTTGAGGAACGTGTCGAAATCGGCGTCGATCTTTGGCCCGGCGGTCGTTTTCGCGGGCTTGGCCGTGGCTGTGGCAGGGGTGGCTGTGGCGGGCGGCAGGGTGGTTACGGTCATCGGTTCATCCTTTCAGAGGCGGAGGTCGAGGTTGGTCGCGGCGGTGTGGCCGGGTGCCGGTGCCGGCAGGCGGTCGTCGGGTGGCGGTTCTGCGCGGAAGGACGGGGCGGGCGCTGTGGCGGCCTGCGCCGGCGGGCCGTCCCGGGGCGTGCCGCCCCAGCCCGAGAAGGTGAAGCTGCCGCCCGCAAAGCCAGCGGCGCGGATTTCCGTGAGGAGCGTGTCGGCGTTGCGGCGCAGCAGGTCGAGCGTGTCGGCGCGTTCGGCCTGCACCGCGACGCGCAGGCCGTCATGCGCCTGCGTGAGGCTGATGCGCAGGCGGCCCAGCTCTTTCGGCGCGAGGTCGATCTCCACCGGGCCGCCGGGGCGCGTGGCGACGACGGCGCAAAGATCGGCGGCGAGACCGGGCGGAAGCGACGGGGCCGTGGCATGCGCGGCAGGGACGGCGGGCGTTGGCGCGGGAAGGGATTGCTGCGGCGGGGGCGGGGCCGGCGGCGCGTCGGGGCTGGCCGCGTCCGCCGGGGTCTCGGATGCGGCGGGATCGACAGGCGCGGGCACCGGGCGTGCGGGTTCGGGGGAAGCGGCCGGGTGTGGCGGGTGCGGGGTGCCGTCCGGGGTGCCGTCGGGCGGGGCGGCGGGCGCGCTGCGCAGGGCCCAGTAGGGTGGCGCGTCGCCCGCGGGGCCGGAACCGGGCGCACCTCGGGGCGGAAGGGGTTCGGGTGCGGTGGCGGTGATGGCCGGCACCGCGACCATGCGCGATCGGGGTGGTGCGGGGCCGTATTCCGGCGGTGTGTCGGGATCGTCCGGCGGGGCCGAAGCGCGGTCCGGCGCGGTTTCTGCGTCTGCGGGCTGCGGCTGCGGGCCCGGGGATGCGGCGGTCTGGTCCGCCTCCGGAACCGGCCGCGCGGGAACCTCGCCCGTCGTTGCGGGCCGCGGTTCCGCGGGCGCTGTGGCGTGCGGCGGCGGGGCGGGCAGGGGCAGGGCGGCACCTGTGGTGGCTGCGGCGGGAGGCGGGGCCGCCTGCGTGGCGCGAGAGGCCGGAACGGCCGGCGGCAGCGGCGGCAGCGGAAGCGGCCACGGAAGGGCCGCGAGGCTGGATGCGGCGGGAAAGCCGGCGGGATCGGCTCCGGGCTCGCCGCCTTTCGCGGGCGGGTGCTCGACCCTGTCGTGTTCTGCGGTGTCGGGCGCGGGCGCTGCCGCCGCAGGCGGTTCCGCCGGCACCGGAACGGCAGGCCCGGCCAGCACGGGGTCGGGTGCCTCGCTGGGCGGTCCGGCGGGCGTCTTGCCGGGTCCGGCGATCGCGGGGCCGGTTTCGGCCTGAGCCGGCGTTTCCCGGGCGAGGCGGTCCATGGCCGCGCGGAACCCGCCGGCATCCGGCAGGGGCATGCCGGTCGCGGCGGCTACTCCCGGCGGGGCGGGCGGAAGCTGCGGGGTGGCGATAATGGCTTGCATGGCACCTTCGACCTTCTGCCGACGGGCGCAGCTTTGCCGCGAATTGCTTACCGCCTGTTTACCGCGCTGGGGCGATAGTCGAAAAAACCGCCCCCAGAGGAGCCCGCGATGACAGAGCCGACCATGCCCCTTGCCACCCGCGCGACACCGCCGCCGGCCGACAGGCCCGCGAAGCTCCACCGTCTCGCGGCCGAACTGGAGGCGACGTTCCTGTCGGAAATGCTGAGCTATGCCGGCATGGGCAAGGAGAGCGACAGTTTCGGCGGCGGCATCGGCGAGGAGCAGTTCGGATCGTTCCTGCGCCAGGAGCAGGCGCGGGCGATGGTGAAGGCGGGTGGAATCGGGCTGGCCGAGAGCCTGTTCAAGGCGATGTCGGGAGGCGGGCATGCGGAACGCGGCAACTGAGGCGATCTGCGCCGAACTCGACGGGGTCTACGCGGCCCTGCGCGCGGGACGGATCGAGGGGCTGAGCGCCATGGCCGTGCGGCTCGAGGCCGGGCTCGCATCGCTGGCGGATCCCGGCGCGGAGGCGCTCGCGACGATCCGGCACCGGGCGGCGCGCAATGCGGCCTGCCTCGCAGCCGCGGGACGCGGCGTGCGCGCGGCGCGGCGGAGGATCGCCGAGATCAGGGCGATCGAGGCGGGATGCGTCACCTACGACATGCATGGCAGGCGCGACGAGGCCGGCGCGTCCGAAGGCCTGCTGGTGCGGCGGCTGTGACGGGCGGATCGGTCAAATGCGCGGCAATTCGCGCTTGTGGCTTAGCGATCCCTTAGAACCTGAAGCGCCAGATGACCGGGCATCCCGAAACGGGCATGGCGCGGCCCGAAGCGAGCCGCAGCGGCGAGAATGCCTTTTATGCCATCGTCGAGATGGCCCCCTCACAGGCCGGGCACAAAGTGCCGGTCGCATGAAAGGTGACGATACGATGTCTTCGATCCTGACCAATACCAGCGCGATGGTCGCGCTGCAGACCCTGAAGATGGTCAACTCCGGCCTGGCCAAGACCCAGGACGAGATCTCCACCGGCAAGTCGGTGGCCTCGGCCAAGGACAACGCCGCCGTCTGGGCGATCTCGAAAGTGATGGAATCCGATGTCGAGGGTTTCAAGGGCATTTCCGACAGCCTGGCACTCGGCTCCTCCACCGTCTCGGTGGCGCGGCAGGCCTCGGAAGAGGTCACCAACCTGCTGAAGAAGGTGAAGGGCACGATCGTCGCCGCACAGGGCGAAAACGTCGACCGGACCAAGCTGCAGACGGACATCGTCTCTTACACCAAGCAGATCGCATCGGTGGTGGGCGGGGCGCAGTTCAACGGGCTGAACCTGATCAACGGCGCGGTGACCACGACCAACACCAACGGAAACACCGGCGTCAACGTGCTCGCGTCGCTTGACCGCGATGCCGCCGGCAGCGTGACCGCCAGTTCGATCGGCGTCGACTCGCACAACCTGTCGCAGACGGCGGGGCTTGCGCTGACGGCGGCGGCGGCGGCGGTGGGCACCGATACCGGAACGGCGGGGGTGATCGACAAGAACGACGGCGGCACCAACGATTCGATCACGCTCGACACCTTCGCGTTCCTCGACAACGCGGGTGCCAGCACCGGCGCGGTGGCGCTGAGCCGGACGGCGGCCGGCGTGGTCAACACGGTCAACACCGGCCTGGTCGAGGGCGACGAGGTGCGGCTGCGGATCGGCTCGGTCGAAGGGCGGTACACGATCAAGGCGGGCGATACGGCGGAGTCGGTCGTGGGCAGCGTGAAGAACGCGCTGATCTCGGGCGGGCTGAGCGAAAGCGCCTTCACGATGGACATCACCACCGCGGGCCAGCTGAAGATCACCAACAACACCAACGCCGATTCGACCTTTGCCTTCTCGTCCGCCCGCGCCTCGGGCGGTCTTGCCGGGCTGTCGACGATGGACGTGACGACCGCAACGGGTGCCGAGGATGCGCTCGCGGCGGTCGAGGGGATGATCCAGACCTCGATCGACGCCGCATCGCGGTTCGGTTCGGTGGAGACGCGGATCGCCTCGCAGACGAGCTTCGTGAGCAAGTTGACGGATGCGCTGAAGACCGGCATCGGCTCCATGGTCGATGCCAACATGGAAGAGGCCTCGGCGCGTCTCCAGGCCCTGCAGACCCAGCAGCAGCTCGGTATCCAGTCGCTCTCGATCGCGAACCAGGCCCCGCAGAGCATCCTGACGCTGTTCCGCTGAGCCAACAGGGAAAGGCGTCCCCCGGGCCGCCTTTCCCACAACCGCGGCGGCGCGCCGCGCCGATCATGTAAGGATCCCCCCTTGACCGCTCACGAGATGGCCCGAACGGCCTATTCCATGCCGGGAACCCCGGCGCGCAGCCTGCGCGGCATCGAATACGATATCTTCGCGCGCGTGACGCACCGCCTGAAGGCGGCGCTGGCCGCAGGGTACCGCGATTTTCCCGGCCTCGCCGCAGCGCTGCACGAGAACCGCAGGCTCTGGACCGTGCTTGCCGCCGATGTCGCGGCACCGGGCAACGCGTTGCCCGCCGGCCTGCGCGCGCAGCTGTTCTACCTCTACGAATTCACCGACCGGCACAGCCGCAAGGTCCTGTCCGGCGAGGCCACGGCCGACGTGCTGGTCGACATCAACGCGGCGGTCATGCGGGGCCTGCGCGGCGAGGGGGCGGCGGCATGACCGGGCTCGTGCTCAAGCTGGCCCCGAAAGAGCGGGTCCTGATCAACGGGGCGGTGATCGAGAACGGCGACCGCCGCTCGCGCCTCGCCATCATGACACCGCATGCGCATATTTTGCGGCTGCGTGACGCGATCCATCCCGAAGAGGTCAACACGCCGGTGCGGCGGGTCTGCTACATCGCGCAACTGGTGCTTTCGGGCGATGCCGATGCGGCCGACGCGCGCCCGCAACTGCTGCGCGGGATCGAACAGCTGAGCCAGGTGCTGACCGACCCCGACAGCCGGGCGCTCCTCGGCGCGGCGACGGCGGCAGTGCTCGACAACGAGCCCTACCAGGCGCTCAAGGTGCTGCGCGGCCTGCTGCCGCGGGAGGCGCGGCTGTTCGCCGCCGCCGGGGCATGAGCTTCGCCCCGGTCGTGCCGCTGGGCGGCTACGCCGGCTGGGCCTTCCTCAAGCGCACCGGGGCCAAGCAGGCGGCGGCGTTCCAGGCCAACCCCGAACTGCAGCGCGACGAGGCCTATTTTCGCGCCCGGATCGGCTCGGTGCGCAATGCAGAGGAGCTGGTTTCGGACCGGCGTCTGCTGAAGGTGGCGCTCGGTGCCTTCGGCCTCGACGGCGACATCGCCAACCGCTTTTTCATCCGCAAGGTACTCGACGACGGGACGACCGCGCCGAAGGCGCTCGCGAACCGGCTGTCGGACAAGAGCTACCGCGACCTCTCGCAGGCCTTCGGGTTCGGCGACGACGGCGGGCCCCGCAACGGCGATGCGGGCTTTGCCGACGCGATCCTCGCGCGTTATGCCGACCGCCAGTTCGAGATCGCGGTCGGCGAACAAAGCGAGACGCTGCGCCTCGCGCTCCATGCGGAACGCGAACTGCCCGCGCTGGCCGGCAGGGCGGTGTCGGATGATGCGAAGTGGTACACGGTGATGGGATCGGCCCCGCTGCGCGCGGTGTTCCAGACCGCGTTCGGCCTGCCCGCCAGCTTTGCCGCGATCGACATCGACCAGCAGCTCGGCGTGCTGAAGGACAAGGCACAGCAGCTGTTCGGCGATGACGGGCTGTCGCAGTTCGCGGATCCGGAACGGCTCGAAGGCCTGCTGCGGCGGTTCACCGTGCTTTCTGCGCCGGACACGTCGGGTGCCGCCGGCACGGGGGCCGGGGCTGCGCTGCAACTGCTGCAAGCCGGCCGGTCGGGGCGCGCGGGGGGGGCCGCCGGCATCCTGTCGCTCCTGCGCTGAACGTCAGGGCGCGAGGCATGCTGCCGAGGCGGCGGAAGCTGCCCTCCACGCCGTCAGGGGCATCCTCGGCCAGAAACGCGTCAAGCGCCGGCCAGACCTTGATCGCCCGATCGACGAGCGGGTCTGACCCCGCGATGTAGAGGCCGGCCTGGATCATGAGTTCGGCCCGGTCATAGGCCCCGAGCAGTCGCCGCGCCTCGGCGATCTGCGCGTTTTCCGCCGCGCTTGCAGCCCCCGGCAGGCTGCGCGAGACCGAGCGCAGGAGGTCGATCGCGGGATAGCGGCCGCGCTCCGCGATGCGGCGGTCCATCACCACATGGCCGTCGAGCGTGCCGCGCAGGATGTCGGCCACGGGTTCGTCCATGTCCGAGCCGGGCACCAGCACGCTGAAAACGCCGGTGATGTCGCCTGCGCCCTCCGGGCCGGGCCCCGCCCGCTCGGCGAGCGACATGATGAGATGCGAGACCGATGGCGGGTAGCCGCGCAGCGAGGGCTGCTCGCCCGCCGCGAGGGCGACTTCGCGATGCGCCTCGGCAAAGCGGGTGACGCTGTCGGCGAGAAAGAGCACGTGCAGGCCCTGATCGCGGAAATGCTCGGCCACCGCCATCGCGGCCCAGGCGCAGCGGCGGCGGATCAGCGGCGACTGGTCGGAGGTGGCCGCGACCACGACCGCGCGCCCGAGCCCGGCGGGCCCGAGCACGTGTTCGGTGAATTCGCGCAGCTCGCGCCCGCGTTCGCCGATCAGCGCGATGACGACGACGTCGGCCGCCACGCCGCGCGCGAATTTCGCCATCAGCGAGGATTTCCCGACCCCGGACCCCGCAAAAAGGCCGATCCGCTGCCCGCGCACCAGCGGCAGCAGCGTATCGAAGGCGGCGACGCCGGTGGCCAGCCGCGCGCCCAGACGGCGGCGGGTTGCGGCGGGTGGTGCCGCGGCGCACAGGTTGCGCAGCACGGGGCCGCGCAGCAAGGCGCGCCCGTCGAGCGGAGCCCCGAACGGATCGACGATGCGGCCGATCCACGGATCGTCGGGCGCGATTTCGGCGCGCCCGACGAGAGCCACCGCATCGCCGATGCCGAGCCCGTCGGTCGGGCCGTCGGCGAGCACGGTCACCCCGTCGGGCGCAAGCTGCAGAACCTCGCCCCCCACCGCGCCCGGCGCACCGAGCAGCAGCACCCGGTCACCAAGCCCGCAGGCCCGCGACAGGCCCCCCACGACGACAGTGCCGCGACCGATCGCGCGCACCCGGCCAACCTGGGTCAGCGGGGTTACGGCACCGATTTCCGCCCGCAACGCGCTGAAGACATCCACCATCTGAACCCTCTTCGTTCTGCGTTTGTCCTTTCTAAAGGAATCACCCTTAAGCCTTGGTGAAGCAGGTCGAGGGAGAAGCCCCGATGTTGGGAAAACTGAACGTCATCCGGATGGCGGAAGCACTGGCGGCCCATGCGGGGCAGCGACAGGGCGTGATCGCCCGCAATATCGCCGAGGCCGACACGCCCGGCTACCGCGCCCGGGACCTGCCCGATTTCGCGGCGAGTTACGGCGACGAAGCGGCCGGCGGCACGATGCGGACGACTCGTCCGGGCCATGTCGGCGGCGCGGATGCGGCCCCCGAGGCGGTGGCGATGACGGTTACCGGGTCGGCCGCGCCGAACGGGAACACCGTGTCGCTGGAAGACGAGATGGTGAAGGCCGCGGACGTGAAACAGCAGCACGACATGGCGCTCGCCGTCTATCGATCGGTGTCCGACATCCTGCGCGCATCGCTGGGGCGGAGGTAGGCCGTGGCGGATCTCGCGGGCGCGCTGGCGCTGTCGGCTTCGGGAATGACGGCGCAGGCGACGCGCCTGCGGCACGTGTCCGAAAACATCGCCAACGCCGATACGCCGGGCTATCGGCGCAAGACGGTGAGCTTCGCCGAAGAGGCCTCGGGGCGGGTGGTGCCCGGCCCGGTGCGCCTCGATCAGGCCCCGCTGCAGGAGATCTACGACCCCGGCCACCCGCTCGCCGACGCCACCGGGCACTACGACGGCTCCAATGTGGAGCTGGTGATCGAGATCGCCGACGCGCGCGAAGCCCAGCGCAGTTACGAAGCCAACCTCAAGATGTTCGACCAGGCCCGCCAGATGACGCAGAGCCTGTTCGAGCTGCTGCGCCGCTAGACCAACAGGAGTCCAGAATGGATGTGAGAACGGCCCTCGCGGCCCAGAATTATGCGCAGGCCCGGCCTGCGACGCTCCCCGCCGCCGGAGAAGGAGCCGAGGCCTCGTTTGCGCGGGCGATCGGCGATTTCGCCCAGACGCTCGCGCAGGGCGACCAGACCGCGAAGGCCGCGATGTCCGGCACTGCCGACCCGCAGGCGCTGGTGGAGGCGCTCGCGGCCTCGGAGCTTGCGGTCGAGACGGCGGTGACAGTGCGCGACAAGGTGGTGGAAGCCTACCAGGAAATCCTGCGGATGCCGGTCTGACATGACGCAGGAGATGATCTTCGACGTGCTGCGGCAGGCGCTCTGGACGGCGGTGACGATCTCGGCCCCGCTTCTGGCGGTGGCACTCGTGGCGGGGGTGGCGATCGGCCTTTTCCAGGCGCTGACCTCGGTGCAGGAGCCGACGCTGACCTTCGTGCCGAAGGTGGGGGCGATGCTCGTGGTGTTCTGGGTGTCGATGAGCTTCATGACCGGCACGCTGGTGCGGTTCTTCGATGCGACCATCGTGCCCATGATCGCGGGGAGCTAGGCGATGGACGCTGCGGGATATGTCACCCTGACCCGGCAGACCGGCCTGATGCGCGAGATGCAGGTGGTGGCGCATAACATCGCCAACGCCTCCACCACCGGCTTCCGGCGCGAGGGGGTGGTGTTTTCGGAACATGTGAAGCGGCTGCCCGACGGCCCGTCGCTGTCGATGGCGAATGCCGATGCGCGCGCGATCGACCTCCGCGAGGGGGGGCTGAGCCAGACCGGCGGCACCTATGATTTCGCGATCCAGGGCGAGGGATTCTTCCTGATCGAGACGCCGCAGGGACAGCAACTGACCCGCGCCGGAAGCTTCACGCCCAACGCCGATGGCGAACTCGTGACGCCCGACGGCCACCGCCTGCTCGACGAGGGCGGCGGCCCGATCTTCGTGCCGCCCGACGCGCGCGACGTGAGCCTCGCGCGCGACGGCACCCTGTCGGCCGATGGCGCGCCGGTGACGCGCGTGGGCCTGTGGCAACCGACCGACCCCCTCAGCCTGACGCATCAGGCGGGAACGCTGTTCTCGGCCAAGGGCGTCCGGCCGGTCGAGGGCGGACAGATCATCCAGGGCTCCGTGGAGGAGTCCAACGTGAACCCCGTGACCGAGGTGTCGCGGATGATTGAGGTGCAGCGGGCCTACGAGATGGGCCAGAGCCTGCTCGACCGCGAAGACGAGCGCATCCGCGGCGTCATCCGGACGCTCGGCCGATAGGAGAATGCGATGAAAGCCCTGCAGATCGCCGCGAGCGGCATGAGCGCCCAGCAGATGCGGGTGGACGTGGTGTCGAACAACCTCGCCAACATGTCGACCACGGCCTACAACGCCCGCCGGGCGGAATTCGCCGACCTTCATTACCAGCAGGTGGCGCGTCCCGGCACGGTCAACGCCGAGGATGGCACGGTGCTGCCGACCGGCATCCAGCTGGGGCTCGGCGTGCGGCCGACTGCCGTGTCGGTGATCCTGGAACAGGGCACGCCGATGCAGACCGGCGGCGATCTCGACCTCGCGATCGAGGGGCACGGCTATCTCGAGGTGACGCTGCCTTCGGGGCAGTCCGCCTATACGCGGGACGGGGCGCTGAAACGCACGGCGGACGGCCTCATCGTTACTTCGGACGGGTTCCAGGTGGCGCCCGGCGTGACCATCCCGGCGGAGGCGCGCAGTGTCTCGATCAACGCGGCGGGCGAAGTCTACGGCTATTTCAGCGACCAGACGGCACCGCAGCAACTAGGGCAGCTGACGCTTGCGGGCTTCACCAACGAAGAGGGGCTCGAGGCGACCGGATCGAACCTCTACCTCGAGACAGCGGCCTCGGGGCCGGCCACCGCCGGAACGCCGGGCGTGGACGGGCTCGGCACCCTGCGGCAGGGCTATCTGGAGGAGAGCTCGGTCGATTCAGTGCGCGAGGTGACGGAACTCATCAAGGCCCAGCGCGGCTACGAGCTGAACGCCAAGGTCATCACGGCGGCGGACCAGATGCTCGCCGCAACGACGCAGCTCCGCTGATGCGCGCCGCAGCGGTGTTGCTGCTGTTGCTGCCGCAGGTCGCGGCGGCGGACAGCGTGGTCGCGGCGCGGACCGTCCGGGCGCAGCAGATCGTCGGTCCCGACGACGTGACGATGGCCGCGAAGGACATTCCCGGCGCGCTGTCGAACCCGGCCGCGGCCTACGGGCTCGAGGCGCGGACGACGCTTTACGCCGGGCGCGCGGTGAAGGCGGCCGACCTCGGCCTGCCGGCGGTCGTCGAACGCAACCAGACCGTGCCGATCAGCTTTCACGCGGGCGGGCTCGTCATCCAGGCCGAAGGGCGTGCGCTGGCACGCGGCGGGGCCGGCGACGTGATCCGCGTTCTCAACCTCGGATCCCGCACCACCGTTTCGGGCCGCATCACGCCCGACGGCCAGGTGGTCGTCGGGCCGAACCCATGACGGAGCCACCGATGCGCCTTTCCGCCCTGTTTCTCGTTCTGCCGCTCGTTGCGGCCTGCGGCCGCCTCGCGGATGTCGGGCGCGCGCCTGCGTTCTCCGACCTCGAAGGCACCTACCAGCACCATGCGATGTATTCGAGCCCGCTGCCGGTCGATGCCGACCCGGACGGGCCGTCGGACGCGGCCTCGCTCTGGACCGCCTCGCGTGCCTCGCTGCTGGGCGACCGGCGCGCCGGGCACCGCGGCGACATCCTGACCGTGGTGATCGAGATCGACGACAAGGCCGAGATCTCCAACTCCACCGGACGCGACCGCAGCGGCGACGAGAGCATGGGCGTGTCCGATCTGTTCGGCCTGCCGCAGCGGATCGACCGCCACCTGCCCGACGGCGCATCGATGGCGAATGCGGTCGGCACCACCTCGTCGTCGCGCTTCGCCGGCAAGGGATCGGTCAAGCGCAAGGAGAAGCTGACCCTGCGGATCGCGGCCACCGTGGTGGAGGAACTGCCCAATGGCGTGCTGCGGCTGGAAGGGCAGCAGGAGGTGCGCGTCAACTTCGAGCTGCGGGAACTGACGGTGACGGGCTATGTCCGCCCCGCCGACATCTCGCGCCAGAACGAGATCACCTATGACAAGATCGCCGGCGCACGCATCTCTTACGGCGGGCGCGGGCAGATCACCGACGTGCAGCAACCGCGCTACGGCCAGCAGGTCGCCGACATCGTCCTTCCGTTCTGAGGCCCCATGCTGCGCAAGCTCATTCCCGTTCTGCTCGCCCTCTCGGGCGCCGCCTTCGGCCTTGGCGCGGGGTTCGCGCTGCGCGCCCCCGCCCCCGACATGCCCCCCGTCGGGGAGGCGGCGGCCGACCCGGCGGCAGCGGCGGAACCCGCTGCGGCGGAGGCGGATGCGGCTGGAGCGGAGGGTGCTCCGACCCATGAATACGTGAAGCTCAACAACCAGTTCGTGGTGCCGGTCGTGCAGCATGGCAAGGTGGCGGCGGTCGTCGCGATATCGCTCAGCCTCGAGGTGAAGCCGGGCGAGACCGCGCGCGTCTACGAGCTGGAGCCGAAGCTGCGCGACGGCCTGCTGCAGGTCATGTTCGACCACGCCAACAGCGGCGGCTTCGACGGCACCTTCACCGACGGTGCGAACATGGTGGTGCTGCGCCAGGCCCTGCGCGAGATCGGGGCCCGGATTTTCGGCAAGGATCTGACCGACGTTCTGATCGTCGACATCGTCCGCCAGGACAACCAGGGCTAGCCCCGCCTTCCGTCGCGGAGCCGTTGCAGGGCTTCCGCCCGGCCGAAGGCGAGGCGCGCGGCCTCGCGCGCCGCCAGCCATTCGGCGGTCTGCCGCGCGAGCGCCATGTTGATCTCGGCCCGGCGAAGGTCCGCCCAGCACGCATAGCGCAGCGCGGTCTGGGCGGCGATGACCGGCGGCAGGCCGTTTTCGGCGGGAGCCGCGGCAAGGTCGGCAAGCCGCGCCCGGCTTTCCTCGCGCAGGCGCTGGATGCGGCGCATCTCGGCCAGACGCGCATCGAGCAGCAGCCCCGCGACCGCGATCAGCGGGTCGAGCCGCGCGGCGTTCATGTCCGGCCCCCAGCCTTGCGCCGCATCGCCTCGGAAAAGCGGATGGCTGCGGCGACGGCGCGGTAGTGCTCGGGGCGGATCTCGTGCCCGACCGCGACGCCCGCATAAAGCGCGCGCGCCGTGCGCGGATCGGACCGGATCGGCACGCCCGCCGTCATCGCGCCCTCGCGGATGCGGGCGGCGACCTCGTCGCGCCCCTTCGCGACGCAGACGGGCGCGGTGCCCCCGGCCCGGTTCCAGACGAGGGCCACGGCATAGTGCGTCGGGTTCACGATGACCACGTCCGCCCCCGGCACGTCGCGCAGCATCCGGTTCATCGCGATGTCATGCCCGCGCTGCCGGCGCTGCGATTTGGCGTGCGGGTCGCCCTCGGTCTGTTTGAACTCGTCGATGATCTCCTGGCGCGACATGCGGTGGCGCTGCAGGAAGCGGTGCCGCTGCCACAGGAAATCCGCGAGCCCCATCACCGTGGCGACGAGCAGCACGAGACAGAGGAACGCCGTCGCCAGCCGCAGCAGCACCACGGTCGCGAGCGCCGGGGCGAGATCGATGCTGTGCACCATCTCGTCCATGCGCGACAGCAGGAACCAGCCGAGCACGGTCGAGACGATGACGAGCTTGACGGTGCTTTTCGCGAAGGCCACGAGGCCCTGCGGCCCGAACTTGTGCCCGAGGCCCGCGATCACGGACAGCCGCGACAGCCGCGGCGCAAGCTTGTCGGGCGCGAAGGTCAGCGCCCGCTGTGCGATGAGCGCCATGAGCGCGGCCGCTCCCGGCATGAGGAAGAACGGGGCGACTGCACGCCCTGCGGTCATCAGGAACCCGGCGAGCCCGGCCGCGGCGGAACCGCCGTGCAACGCGGCACCGAGCCGGTCGGACTGGTCGAGCAGGCCTGCGGCCGCGGCGGCCACGGATTGCAGCGCGGGCGCACCGCTGACGAGACAGGCGAGAACAAAGCCGCCATAGCCCGCTGCCGTCGCGAGATCGGGCGATTGCGGCACGTCGCCCCTGCTGCGGGCCTCGGCCAGCCGCCGCGGCGTCGGGTCGTGGTCTTTTTCGCCGCTGTCGCCGGCGTCCGACATCAGGGCGACCCGAACGGGCTGCCGGCAACCTGGAAAACAACGGCAACGCGCTGGACGTGTTCTTCGACTCGCAGGCCGGGGGCCAGAACGTGCTGACCGCCACCAACCCCAACGTGGACAACAACGCCCTGGGCGCGATGACGGGCTTGCAGTTTGATGCCGGGTTTGCCGCCGATTATTACCTGACCATTAAAACCAACGGCCCCGGCACGGCCCCCCTCACCGCCGCTTTTGCCGCCCTGGGCGCGGGCGGGGCCAGCGTGGGGAGTGCCGCCACCGGCACCGGCCGCGCCGTGGCCCTGACCCTGCCCAACGGCCGCACCGGCACCCTGGCCCTGGACAACGCCAACACCGGCGGCGTGAGCGACACCCAGGTCGGCAACGGCTGGCCCGCCGCCGTGGTGCGCGGCCTGGAGTTTGTGCTGCCCCTGGCGGCGCTCGGCAGCCCCACGGGCAGCCTCAAGGTGGCCGCCATCCTCAACAACGGGGCCCACGACTACCTTTCCAACCAGATTCTGGCGGGCTTGCCCAACGGCACCGCCAACCTGGCCACGGCCCCGGCCGTGAACTTTGCCAGCGCCGCCAACACCGGCAACCAGTTTTTCACGGTGAACATTCCGGCCGTGCCGCCCACCGTCACGGCCCTGACTCCCACCAGCGGCCCGGCGGGCAGCACCATCAGCCTGACGGGTACCAACCTGACCGGCACCACCACCATCACCTTCGCGGGCACCGGCGGCAACACCGTGACCACCGGCTTCGTGGTGAACGCCGGGGGCACCGGCATCAGCGGCGTTGTGGTGCCCGCCGGGGCCACCAGCGGCCTCGTGACGGTGACTTCGGCCAGCGGCACCAGCACCGGTGTCACCTTCACCGTGACCGCCCCGCAACTGGTCGTGACGCAGGGAGCCGCCGCCTACCCCAGCAACGGCGCGGCCTACACCTTCGCCGCCCAGACCGTGGGCACGACCTCGGCCCCCGTCACCTTCACGCTGACCAACGCGGGCACTGCCCCGCTCTCGCTCACCAGCGTCAGCGTCACGGGGCCGTTTGCCCTCGCGGGCATGATACTGCCCAGCGTCCCGGCCGGAGGGTCCATCGGCGTGCAGGTCAGGTTCACGCCTACCGGCACCGGGGCACAGACGGGCACGCTCGTCATCGTGAGCAGCCTGGGCACCTACACCGTGAACCTGAACGGCAACAGCAGCCAGCCAGTACCCACCGTGAGCGGCCTCAACCCCGCCAGCGGCGCGGTGGGCACCACCGTCACCGTCACGGGCACGGGCTTCGCGGCCACCGGCACCACGGTGTCGCTGAACGGCGTGGCCGTTAGCGGGGCCACCGTGAACGCGGGCGGCACCACCGTCACGTTCACCGTGCCGGCCGGGGCCACGGCGGGCGCGGTCGCCATTGCCACGCCGGGCGGCGCGGCCACCAACACGCCCAGCTTCTGCGTGCAGTACGCGCCCACGGCCACGGCGGCGGCCATTTGCGGCAGCGGCCCGGCCACCATCGCGGCCAGCGGTGCACCAGCGGGCGGCACTTACTATTACTACACCACCGCCACCGGCAACACCCCCATTCCGGGAGCCACCGGCCCCAGCTACACCACGCCCAGCCTGACGACCACCACCACCTACTACGTGGCGGTGCTGACGGGCAGCGCCGGCACCGGCTGCGAGGGGCCGCGCACGGCCGTTACGGCCACCGTGAACCCGGCAGCCATCGCCAACGCGGGGCCTGACGTAAGCTTCTGCGCGGGCGGCACGGCGGTGCTGGGCACCCCCGCAGTGCCCGGCACCACCTACAGATACTCTCCCGCCACCGGCCTCAGTTCCCCCAACGTGGCCCAGCCCACCGTGACGCTATCCTCGGCCAGCACCCTCACCTATACCCTCGTCGTGACGACCGCCGCTGGCTGCACCGCCAGCGACCAAGTGGTGGTGACAGCAACCCCCGCCCCCACGGCGGTTGTGACCGCCAGTGGTTCGCTGGGCTTGTGCCAGGGCGGCAACGTGACGCTCACGGCCAGCGGCGGCGGCACCTACCTCTGGAGCAACGGCCAAAGCACGCCCAGCATCACTGTCGGCACGGCAGGTAGCTACACCGTTACCGTGACCAACGCCACTGGCTGTGCGGCCACCTCGGCGGTCTCCGCCGTAACGGTGAACACCGTTCCGCCCACACCCACTTTCACCTACAACGGTGGTTTTTTGCTCACCAGTAGTGCCGCCACCGGCAACCAGTGGTACGTGAATGGCGTGGCCATACCGGGCGCAACCGGCCAAGTGTACACCGCCGTGCTTGCCACGGGCACCTACACAGTGGTCGTCACCTCGGCAACCGGATGCGCGTCATTGCCCTCCGCACCACGGGTAGTGACGCTGCTGGCCACAAAGTCAGGCACTGCCGCCGAGGCCTTGCAAGTGTTCCCCAACCCCGCCCAGGGCACGGCCACGGTGCTTGTGCCGGCGCTTGGCAATGCCGCCACCCTCACCTTGCTCAACCCGTTGGGCCAAGTGGTGCAAACCCAAACCCTGGCCCCCAGTGCCGCCCCGTCGCGCCTCGTGCTCGACGTGCAAGCCCTTGCCACGGGCGTGTACTTGCTGCGGGTGCAAGCCCCCGGCACCGCCGCCCGCACCCAACGCCTGGTGGTGAAATAACCTTCGCCCACCCGCGCCCCAAAGGCCCCGTTCGCACCAAGCGAATGGGGCCTTTTTTTATAGAATAACAAACCAAACAGCAGCAACTGCCCAAGCAAAACCCGGCACTGCCTAACCCAAGTAGCAGAATAGCCGCGTAGCGGCGACGGGTTGGTAGCACAAGCCGGACCAGAAGCGCCAAGCCGCGTAGCGGCGACGGAACCCCTGGGCCATCCGTCGCCGCTACGCGGCTTGGCCCCATTTGGCTATGTGTGACTACCAACCCGTTGCCGCTATGCGGCTATTTTGCCACTTGGGTTAGGCAGTTTGAAAAGGCCACTAGTTAGTGCTTGCTTCAAACCAGCTAGTTGTTGGTTTATACTAGCTAGTTAAAGACGACAATTAGCTAGTAACGGCGTTGAATTGTCAAACGGGCGGTTCATTCTGACAAATTGATTCCGTCACTAGCTAAATTGAATCGGCCACTAGCTAGTAGCAAAAACAAACTAGCTAGTGGTCCTTTCAGCTTAGCTAATAGAGACTAATTTCTCGTCAAAACATCTTTTTTACGTTGCAAGCAAAATTAATTTTATCCTCATTATCAACCACGCCAGGGCAGTTTTTGGCAAGTTTAAGGCATAAAAACATACCGGGTGGCGAAAATTATTTTCTGTTACGATAGCGCAACTTTCATAAAAGCGAATACCTTTGCCAGCCAAAGCCAGTAATTGGCTGACAATCACTTTACCTTTTTCACCCCCCCACTCCCCCTTCATCCCCATGAACAACCGCTACACCGCCGTGCTGGACCTGCCCAACATGAGCATTGCCGACAAAAGTGGCCAGGCCCGCCACAGCGCCGAAAGCTTCAACGCCCACCCGGAGCTGTTTGCCAGCCCCACCCCTACGCCCAAAGAGCTGGACACCGAGGCCCAAACCCTGCAAGACCTGGCCCAAAAAGCCATGGGCGGCAGCGACGAAGCCAAAACCCTGCTCCAGGACGGCGAAACCCACATGGACACCGTGCTGCGCCGCCTGCAACGCTACGTGAACCTGGTGGCCGAAGGCTCGGACACCGTCATCGTCATGGCCGGCATGAAGCCCAGCCGCGACCGCACCCCGGCCCAGCCCCTGGCCGCCCCCACCGGCGGCGTGGTATCGGGCATGAACAAAGGCGAAGTGAAAGTAACCTTCACCGTCGAGGCCGGCAAAAAAGCCTGCAACTGGCGAATGTTCCTCGGCCCCGCCGCCCCCACCGACCCCAAGCAGTACACCCACCTCGACGGCACCACTTCCGCGTTCTGCACCATCTCCGACCTGCCCTCCGGCCAGTGCATCTGGGTGTGTTGCGCCGTCATCGGCACCAAAGGCCAAAGCGAGTGGTCGCTGCCCGCCTCCCGCACCATCCTCTAGCCCGTCCTGCTGAACACAGCGCAGCGAAGTTGAAGCCCCCCCCCGTCCTGCTGAACGCAGCGGAGCGGAGTTGAAGCACCTCCCCACCCCACCAATTCAATCGCTTAAGTTACGCCCCCCAAAAAGGTGCTTCAACTCCGCTGCGCTGCGTTCAGCAGGACGGGTTCACTTGTCGTTTTCCGTTCACTGCTCATGTACGTTTACATCCTGACCAACCCGACGCGCACCGTGCTCTACATCGGCGTGACCAACAGCCTCGAACGCCGCCTCTATGAACACAGCGCCGGCCGGGGCCAAGCCAACAAGTTCACCGGGCGCTACCAGGCCGATTTGCTCATCTATTTTGAGTGTTTCCCCGACCCCAACCAAGCCATTGCCCGTGAGAAGCAGTTGAAAGGCTGGTCACGGGCCAAAAAAGAAGCATTGATTGTCGGCTCCAACCCCACCTGGCAAGAAATTGACCTCGCCACCTGGGACGGCGGCCTTCCCGACGACGACCTGACCATCATCCGGCAACGCATCCGCGCCGTCACCAACCCCAACCCCCCGTCCTGCTGAACGCAGCGAAGCGAAGTTGAAGCACCTTTTTAGGAGGCGTGACTTAAGCGATTGAATTAGTGGGGTGGGGAGATGCTTCAACTCCGCTGCGCTGCGTTCAGCAGGACGGGGGGTTGGGATTAGTGGGGCGGAAAGGTGCTTCAACTCCGCTGCGCTGCGTTCAGCAGGACAGGGAGAGGGGATTGGTGGGGCGGGAAGGTGCTTCAACTCCGCTACGCTGCGTTCAGCAGGACGGGAACCTCTGCCCGCTAACGCAAACGGCCCGTTTCCACCGGAAACGGGCCGTTTGTTTTTCACCTCCTTCTCGCGGCACCCCGTCGCAAAACATTACCCCGCCGCCAACGCCTCGGCCCCGCCCACGATTTCCAAAATCTCGGTCGTGATGGCCGCTTGCCGCGTCCGGTTGTAGGTTAGCTTGAGGGCTTTGAGCAAGTCCCCGGCGTTTTCGGTGGCTTTGTCCATCGCCGTCATGCGGGCACCGTGCTCCGAGGCGTTGCTTTCCAGCACCGCCTTGTACACCTGAATTTTGAGCGACTGCGGAATCAGCGTCTGCACAATCTCTTCCTTGTTGGGCTCGAAGAGGTAGTCCACGTTGGCCACGGCCGCCGCGCCCGCTGCCGGGGCGGGCGTTTCGGCGGGCAACAGCGGCAGCAGTTGCTGGGTGCGGACAATCTGCGTCGCCACGTTCCGAAACTCGTTGAACACAAGCACCACCTCGTCGTAGGTGCCGTCGCGGAAACCGGTCATGGCCTCTTCGGCCGCCACCCGCACCGTGTCAAACGAGAGGTTGGCAAACACGTGGGTGTAGTTGCCCACCGCGTTGCCGCGCTTGGTGTAGTAGTCGTGCGCCTTTTTGCCAATGGCCAACACGCTAATGCCGGCCGCCGGCAGGTTGGCATACCGCTCGCGTACCAGCGCCGCCACGCCCTTGAACACGTTGGAGTTGAACGCCCCCGCCAGGCCCCGGTCCGAGGTCACGGCCACCACCAGCACTTTGCGTACCTCGCGGGCGATGCCGTAGTCACTCACGATGTCGGCATCGGCGGTGCGCGTCAGGTTGCCCAGCAGGGCCTCCAACCGTTGGGCGTAGGGCCGCATCCGCACAATGTTGTCCTGCGCCCGCCGCAACTTGGCCGCGCTCACCATTTTCATGGCTTTGGTAATCTGCTGCGTACTCGTCACCGACACAATGCGGCTGCGAACTTCTTTTAAACTGGCCATTTTGTATAAGTGCTAATTGAACGTCCTGCTGAACGCAGCGCAGCGGAGTTGAAGCACCTCCCCGCCCCGCCAACCAAATCGCCGAACGATTTTAATTACGCCTGCGGGCAAGGTGCTTCAACTCCGCTGCGCTGCGTTCAGCACGACTATTACCCGGCGTAGCCTGCCGCCACGTCCTTCGCCACTTCCCGGATGGCCTTTGTGCCGCTGTCTTCCAGCTTGCCGGCTTTGAGCGCGGCCAACACGTCGGGGTGCCGGGTCTGCATCATCTGGCCAAAGTCCTTTTCAAACGCCCGCACCTTGTTCACGGGCACCGAATCCATCAAGCCATTCGTCGCCGCGTAGATGATGGCCACCTGGTCCTCTACTTTCACCGGCGAATACTGCGCCTGCTTCAGGATTTCCAGGTTGCGCCGCCCGCGCTCAATCGTGAGCTTGGTCGAAGCGTCGAGGTCGGAGCCGAACTTGGCAAACGCTTCCAGCTCCCGGAACTGCGCCTGGTCCAGCTTGAGGGTGCCCGACACCTTCTTCATGGATTTAATCTGGGCATTGCCGCCCACGCGGCTCACCGAGATGCCCACGTTAATCGCCGGACGCACGCCGGAGTTGAACAGGTTGGTTTCGAGGAAAATCTGCCCGTCGGTGATGGAAATAACGTTGGTCGGGATGTAGGCCGACACGTCGCCCGCCTGCGTCTCAATAATCGGGAGCGCCGTCAGCGACCCGCCGCCTTTCACAATGCTGCGGATGCTGTCGGGCAGGTCGTTCATGTCCTGGGCAATGCTGTCCGAAGCGTTGATTTTGGCCGCCCGTTCCAGCAACCGGCTGTGCAGGTAGAACACATCGCCGGGGTAAGCCTCGCGGCCCGGCGGGCGGCGCAGCAACAGGCTCACCTCGCGGTACGCCACGGCCTGCTTGCTCAAATCATCATAAACCACGAGCGCCGGCCGGCCCGTGTCGCGGAAAAACTCGCCAATGGCCGCCCCCGTGAAGGGCGCGTAGAATTGCAGCGGCGCGGGGTCCGAAGCCGAAGCCGACACCACCACCGTGTAGTCCATTGCGCCGCCTTTGGTCAGGGCCTGCACCACCTGCGCCACCGTCGAGGCTTTCTGCCCCACCGCCACGTAGATGCAAAACACCGGCTTGCCCGCCTCAAAAAACTCGCGCTGGTTGATAATCGCATCAATGGCCACCGCCGACTTACCCGTCTGCCGGTCGCCGATAATCAGTTCCCGCTGCCCGCGCCCAATCGGAATCATGGCATCGATGCTCTTGATGCCGGTTTGCAGCGGTTCGGTCACCGGCTGGCGGTAAATCACGCCGGGCGCTTTGCGTTCCAGCGGCATTTCGTACAGTTGCCCGCCGATGGGGCCACGGCCGTCAATCGGCTGGCCCAGCGTGTTCACCACGCGGCCCACAATGCCGTCGCCCACCTTGATGGAGGCAATTTTCTTGGTCCGTTTCACCGTCGAACCCTCCCGAATCTCGGAATAGTCGCCCAGCATCACGGCGCCCACGTTGTCTTCTTCCAGGTTGAGCACCAGCCCTTGCAAGCCGTTCTCAAACTCAATCAGCTCCCCGGCCTGCACTTGGCTCAGGCCGTAAATGCGGGCCACGCCGTCGCCCACTTGGAGCACGGTACCGACTTCTTCCAGCTCGGCTTCGGTTTTAGAATTGGAGAGTTGCTCCCGCAAAATGGCGGAAACTTCATCGGGGCGTACTGCGGCCATGGGTGGGTGGGGTTAAATGGTGTAAACCGGCCAACACTTGCTGTTTACCGGTTCGGGCGGGGCCAGCCCCGCCCCTACAATTGGGGTTGATATGTTTTTTCCTGCAATGAGGTCCGCAGTTTCCGCAAGCCCGTCCGCACCGAGTCGTCAAGCTGCCGGTCGCCCACCCGCAGCACGAAGCCGCCAATGAGTTCGGGGTCCACCTTTTCGCTGAGTTGCACCTGCGTCAGGCCGGTTTGCTGCGTCACCAGCTTTTCCATCTCGGCGCGTAGCGCCGGAGTCAGCGCCACGGCCGAAGTCACTTCGGCCATCTGCACCCCTTTCAGGGCATTGTACTGCAACTGAAATTCGTGGGCCACGCCTTCCAGCGCCGCCTCCCGGTTCTTGCTGGTGAGGATGGTAAAAAACTTCAGCGTCATCTCCGACACCTTGCCGTCAAACAGCGCCTTGAGAATGGCCAGCTTCTTGTCGTGCTTCACGATGGGGTTCCGCAACAACAGCCGCAGCTCGCGGCTGCCCGCCAACGTGTCGGCCAGCGTGTCGATGTCCTGCTTCACAGTTTCGAGAGTGCCCATTTCCTGGCCCAGGTCGAGCAATGATTTGGCGTAGCGGGCAGCAACTTGGTGGTCGGCCATTTTTATTTCTGGTAGTGGGTAGTCGGTAGTAAGTAGTTGGACTTTGTTCAAATCCGCTCGGGGTACGGTCAGGCTTTGGGCAATTCCGCTGCTAAGTGTTTTTCAGGTTTTCCATAAGCTTGTGAATCCGGCGCTGCACACTACTGATGTGTTGGTCGAGCGACTCAAAAACTTCACCGGAAAGGTAATTCGGGCGGTTAGCAATCAGAAGCTGGGTGAAAACTTCCGAACAAGAGCCGCTGGCATAGTTCAAAAACTGGATAAACTCCGGGTTTCCGCCTCTTCCGGCTCCTTCACTGATGTTGGAAGGTATCGAAACCACCGCCCGGTTCAACTGACTGGTCAGGTTAAACCGTTCGTCGCTGGGAAACTGCCGGGTGATGCCATACACCTCAACGACCAACTCGACAGCGTCCTGCCACACGTGCAGCTTACGGAAATCGTGCTTTCTATCAAAAACAGTCGCCAACCGAAATAATGGAAATGCATACCAACTACCCACTACCGATTACCAACTACCAGAAATCAATTCAATTTCACTTCTTTCAGGTAGTCTTCCACCAGCTTGTTCTGGGCAGAAGCGTCGCTGAGTTCGCGGCGCAGGATGCGCTCGGCAATGGTGAGCGAGAGTTGGGCCGCCGTGTTCCGCACTTCGGCCAGGGCCGCGTTTTTCTCGGTCTGGATGGCTTCGCGGGCTTGCGAAATCATCCGGCCGCCTTCTTCGGTGGCTTTGGATTTGGCAGTTTCTATCAGTTGGTTGGCCATCTGCTGGCCTTCGTGCAGCATTTTGTCGCGCTCGGCGCGGGCTTCGGCCAGCAGCTTTTCGTTGCCTGCTTTGAGCTGTTGCATTTCAATCTTGGCTTGGTCGGCCATCCGCAGGGCGCTTTCAATGCTGTCCTCACGCTCGTTGAGAGCAGCCAGGATGGGCTTCCAGGCAAACCGGGAGAGCAACAACAGCAGCAACAGGAACAAGACCGTCTGCCAGAACAAGAGGCCGAATTGGGGGGTAATTAAATCCATTGTTTAGGGTAGTAATGGGTAGTGGGTAGTGGGTAGTTGGCATCTCAGAACAACTACCGGGCTACTGCGCTGATAATTTAATAGCCGGTAGTTGGCAGGAAACAACTGGCCTATTAAAGCCCAATTACCCACTACCAACTACCCACTACCAAATCAACTTAAAGCTTGAAGCTTACCAGCAGACAAACCACCACTGCGAACAGCGCCAGACCTTCAATCAGAGCAGCGGCAATCAGCATCACCGTCTGAATTTTACCCGAAGCATCGGGCTGACGGCCAATCGCATCCATCGCACTGCCGCCGATGCGGCCGATGCCAACACCTGCGCCCAGCGCCACCAGACCAGCACCGATACAGGCACCCATCACGGCGAGGTTATTTCCACTAGCGGCCACGGCCTGCAACAACAAAGAGAGCAACATAAAAAGAAAAAAAGAGGGTAAAAAAATTAAAAAACAGCCACAAACCCGACTGGGGGGAGGAGCGCCGGGCGGCGGCTGGCAAAAACGAGGGAATTTTAGTGCGCCGCGTGGGCTGGCACGTGGGTTTCCGGCGAGCCGTCGTCGTAGCCCATTTGGTAGTCGGCATCGTGGTGTTCTTCCACGGCCCCGCCGATGTACATGGCCGAGAGCAGCGTGAAAATGTAGGCTTGTAGGATGGCAACCAGCAGTTCCAGCATACTGATAAACAGGCCGAACGCCAGCGACAGCGGGCTAACCATTGCCGACTTGAACAAGAAAATCAAGCTGATGAAGCTCAGAATGATGATGTGGCCCGCCGTGATGTTGGCGAATAGCCGAATCATGAGCGAAATGGGCTTGATGAAGATGCCCACGATTTCAACCGGCACGATGATGGGCAGTAGCCACAGCGGCACCCCAGGCGGCATAAAAATATGCGACCAGTAGTACTTGTTTGAGCTAAACAGGGTGATGAGCAAGGTCATCAGGGCCAGCATCATGGTCACGGCGATGTTGCCGCTCAGGTTGGCCGCGCCGGGCGTGAGGCCCAGCAGGTTGTTGAACCAGATGAAGAAGAAAATGGTGAGTAGATACGGCATGTACCGCTCGTATTTGGGGCCGATGCTCTTCTTGCCCACTTCGTCGCGGATGAAGACGACGATGGGTTCCAGGAACGACTGCAAGCCTTTGGGGGCGCTGCCCTGCCGCTTTTTGTAGGACGATGCGACGGTGCCAAATATCAGGAGCAACATGAGCGAGGACCCAGCCAGGGCCGCCACGTTCTTGGTGATGGAAAAGTCATAGACTTTGCCACCGTCGGTGGTTTCCAACTGTTCGTGCTCCATCTTCAGGCCGTCGTAGGTTTGGCCTTCGGCGAGGCGGGCCGACGAGAAGGCCGACACCCCCCGGCCGGGCCGGTAGGCAATGACGGGCAAATAGGAAATGTAGTGGTTGTTGTCGGTAGAAAACCAGTGCCACTCGTGCGAATCGGCAATGTGATGCACAATCATTTCGCCGGGGCTGAAAGTTTCTTCTTTCGGGTGGTGTCCGGTGGGGGTTTCCGGCCCCTGGGCCAGCACTGGCCACGAGAGGGCGCAAAAGAGAACTAACAGAAAACGCTTCATTCAGAAAAACTTAGGGGCACCGGTCAAGCATTCACTTCACCTTCAGACTGCCCTGATTTTGAAAACGGGCGCAAGTTACTCATAATCGCCCAGATTTCAAATCCGGCGTACAAAAAGTACCCCGCAAAGAAGGCCCCTAACAGGCTCGGCAGGGCCTCGTTTCGGGCGGCTCCGGCCCGGTATAAATAGATGCCCAGCACCAGCACTGCGCCCAGAAACCGCAGCACCACGCCGCCGAAATAAGCGGCAATGAAATAGTCGGGCCGCGTGGTCGTCACGCGGGCCGTAAGGTAGTAGGTAGCGGCCGTGAGGGCAGCCAATAGCCCCAGCAACCGGCCCGCGTAGGGGTGAATCAAGGCCGGGCCGAACTGGGCACTCAGCAGGTAGAGAATACCTAACAGTGCGGCGGTGAAAGCGGCAAGTTGGAGCAGGAAACGGGGCATGAATTACGCGCCTTTGGTGAGCGAACGGATGACTTGGTACAAAGCCACGAATAGCCCAAGCAGCATCAGGCCCACCGTGAACCACGGGGTTTTGGTGTGGTAGTGGCCATCAAGCCACACGCCTGCCCAAGCGCTGAGGCCGATGATGGCCAGCATCTGGAAGGCGATGCCGGAGTATTTGGCCACGGCGCTGGCTTGGTCGGCGCTTGATTTGGGGGGTTGGGGTTCGGAGTTCATGGGCAGGGGAATGGGGGCGGCAAGGTAGCCGCCAAATGGTGGGCGGGCGGCGGGACCGGAGCGAAACGGGTTGAAACAACGTAATTTTACCCCGTCGGGAACGTTGGTACGCGGAAGAAGCGCGACGCGGCGAACATTTTGGACGGCAACGGACGTTGCGGCGCGGGGCGACCGATTACAAAAGGCACTTATTCTGGCTCGTGGTTTTGATGCACGTAGTAAAATTTCGCTGGGCGCTGGGCCTGAGTTTGGCACTCCTGACGGGACTGGCGCTGCACGGCTGCGCGTCGGACAAAAACCTGGTGGCCCACGCCCTGAACAACGTGGCGGCGCGGGACAATGCCTATTTCATTGCCCGCACCAAGCTGTATGAGATTGAAACCAAGCTGTATGCGGCGCGGGTGAACGACTACAACCAGGTGCTGCCGCTGTTTCCGACCCTGGACAGCGCCGAGGTGAAAGCCAACCGCAGCGAACTCAACGACATCATCAAGAAGGCCTCAATGCCGATTCAGCACCGGCCGGGTTCGGACTGGACCGACGATGCCTACATTCTGGTGGCGTGGTCGCGGTTTTATTTGATGCAGTTTGGCGATGCCGAACTGACGTTTAAGTACGTGAACACGACCAGCAAAGACCCCTATGCCCGGCACGAGGCCCTTATTGGGCTGATGCGGACTTTCGTGGAGTTGAAGCAGTTTGAGAACGCCAAGGCCGTGTCGGACTTGCTGGACAAGGAAACCGGCTTGGTGGCCGATGCCCGGCAGTTGTTTCTGACGCGGGCCGACTATTACCTCAAAACCGAGGAACCGGCCAAAGCCATTCCGCTGCTGGAAAAGGCCGTGCCGCTGATTCCGGGCAAAAACGAACGGTCGCGCACCCGCTTCATTCTGGCGCAGTTGTACCAGGAAGCGGCCGACGACAAAAAGGCCACCGGGCAACTCAACCAGATTCTGGCCCGCAACCCGCCTTATGAACTGGATTTTCAGGCCAAGCTGATGCTGGGGCAGGTGTCGGAGTTGGGCAAAGAAGACCGGGCGCGGCTGGACAAGTATTTCGCGGGCTTGCTGAAAGACCCCAAGAACCTGGAGTACCGCGACAAGATTTACTACGAAATGGGGCGGCTGGACTACCGGCAGAAAAACTATCCCTCGGCGCTGAAGCTGCTGGGCAAGTCGGTGCGCGTGACCACGACCAACCAGTCGCAGAAAAGCTACAGCTACTTGCTGGCCGGGCGTATCTATTACGAAAACCTGAAAAAATACCGGCTGGCGGCAGCCTACTACGACAGCACGGTGCAGACCATGCCCAAAACGGCCAAGAACTACGAGGCCGTGAAGGAGCGCAGCGTCATCCTCAAGGCGTTTGCCGAACAGTACACCATTATTGAAACCCAGGACAGTTTGCAAACGCTGGCCAAGCTGGACAAAACAACGCTGGACCAGCGCCTGAATGACTACGCCACCGCCGAATTAGCGGCCAAAGCCAAAGCGGCAGCGGCGAAGGAGAAAGCCGACAAAGTAGCGGCCAAGAACGCCGAATTTACGGCCCGGCAAGCGGCCGGTGGCAACGCCCGCCCCAGCACGTTGCCGGGCGGCCAAACGGCCCCCGACCCGCTCTCGTTTGACCCCACGGCCACGGCGGGCGGGGCCAAGTGGTACTTTGACAACCCGTCGGCGCTGGGCACGGCACGGGCCGATTTTATCCGCAAGTATGGCGACCGCAAGTTGGTGGACAACTGGCGCACAAGCAGCCAAATCACGAGTTCGCCCAACACCCCCACCAACGGCAACGTGCCGCTGGCCCAAACCGGCAACGACAAAAACCAGGTGACGGCGCTGGACAAGGCCAAAGCCGACTCGGTGGCCAAAGCCAAAGCCGCCGACCCCGAAGCCGAGAAGCGGGCGCTGGTGGAAACTTACCGCAAAGCCATTCCGCTGACCCCGGCAACGCTCAAGGCCTCGGATGAGAAGATTGAGGCCGCGTATTACAAGCTCGGCGGTATTTACAAGGAGCAGCTCAAGGAGCGCGAAAGCGGGATGGCGACCTACGCCAGGCAAGTGGACCGCTACCCGCGCGGCGAACACGCGCCCGAAGCCTACTACCTGCTCTACGTGCATTACAAGGAGCTGCCCGATGCGGCGAAAATGGCGCAGTACGCCGCCGCGCTGCAACGCGAGTTTCCCACGTCCATCTACGCCAAACTGATTGCCGACCCGCTGTACCGGGAACACGAACTGGCGCTGCACAGAGCGGTGGCGGCCAAAGTGGACGAGGCCTTTGCGCTGTACAAAGAGCAGGAATTTACCAAAGCCAGCGGGGTACTGGCCGCCGTGGAACAGCAGTATCCAAAGCACGACCTGACCGACCGGGTGGCGTATTTGAAGACCCTGCTGATTATCCGGACGCAGCCGCCGCAGTCGGCACGAGCGGCGGTTGAGGCGTTTTACAAAAGCTACCCCGACAGCCCGCTGGTGCCCACGGCGCAGGCGCTGGCGGCGATGTACGCCCGGAACGAGAAGGGTGAAATTCGCGGGGCGCTGGCTTCGCTGGACAAGCCGGTGATTTCCATTTTCCGCCCCGGCGAGGTGAACAACCGGTTGCGGATTGTCTACACCGACACTGAGCCATCGGCCACGCCATTGCCCGCACCGGAACCCACTGCCCCCGCCCCCAAAGCTGCTTCTGAACCCGAAAAGACAGTTCCTGCTCCGGCGGGTTCGGCGGGTCCGGCTCCTACAGGTTCGGCAGGCCCGGCCCCTTCTGGCGCGTTAGCTCCCGCCGAGCCGCCGTTGGGGTTGCAGCCCAGTCCCGACCCCACCCCACCGCCATTGGGATTGCAACCATCGCCTGACCCCACCCCGCCGCCCACGACGCTGGGGGGCAGCGCCCCCGGCACCGACAGCGGCACCCCGCCTGCGCCTGCTGCACCCGGTACTGGCACGTCTCCCGCCCCCACTGCTAATGCCCCGGCCGTGCCCGCCGTGGCGTACACGGCCCAACTGAACGAAGCCCACGCCGTGGCGCTGGTGTTCCCCAAAACCACTCCGGCCGCCGCCGATTTGCCCACGCAACTCGGCACGTACAACACCCGTTTTTTTGCCGCTAACAACCTGCAAGTGCAGCCCCAGGCGCTGGGCACCACCCAGGATATGCTGATTGTTAGCGCCTTGCCTGGCTCCAAAGTAGCCCAGAGCTACGCCACGAAGTTGCGCGGGCCGCAGTCGCCGCTGGCCCGCTTGCATGGCAATGGGTATCAGGCAGTGGTGATTAGCGTGCGTAACCTGGCGTTGCTGCAAGCGTCGGCCGATTTGGCGGAGTATCTGCGGTTTTACCAGCAGAATTACAAGTAACGGGTTGGCGCGGGGCTGTGCCCCCGGTTGTAATTTTGCCACCCACTTTATCCGCGTTGTTCATGGCATTATCTTCTCCCCCGACCCGGCGGCCCCGGCCGCAGCCCGTGGCGGGCCGACCGGGGCGGTTCGGGGCGTTCATCCGCACGATGTGGGCGCTGTTTGGGGCGGGGGCGCTGGGGCTGACGCTGTTTGTGCTGGCCGTGAGCGTAAACTTCAGCAACCTGTTTGGGCGGATGCCGAACTTACGGACCCTGGAAAACCCACGCTCGGAACTGGCTTCGGAGATTTATTCGGCCGATGGGGTGCTGCTGGGCAAATATTTCCGCGAAAACCGGACCCCGGTGGACTACGCCGACCTGCCGCAAAACCTACTTGATGCCCTGATTGCCACCGAAGACGTGCGCTTTGAACAGCACTCCGGGATTGACTTCCGCAGCATTTCGCGGGCCGTGGCCGGGCTGGGCCGCAATGGCGGCGGCAGCACCCTGACGCAGCAAGTGGCGAAGGTGCTGTTCAAGACCCGCGACGACTTGAACGACGGCAGCCTGAACGGGCCGGGCAAGCTGGGGTTGCTCATTACCAAGACGAAGGAATGGCTGCTGGCCATCCGGCTGGAGCGCAGCTACACCAAGCGCGAGATTATCCGAATGTACCTCAACACGGTGGATTACGGTTCCAATGCCTTTGGGGTAAACGTGGCGGCCAAGACGTTTTTCAACAAAAAGCCCAAAGACCTGACCACCGCCGAAGCGGCCACGCTGGTGGGCATCGTGAACGCGCCCAGCCGGTTCAGTCCGGTGGCGCACCCGCAGCGTTCGCGCCGCCGCCGCAACTGGGTGTTGCAGCAAATGGCAAAGTACCACTACCTGGCTCCGAGCGAATTAGCCCAGGATACTGCCCGGGCTATTGTACTACATTATTCGGTGGAAAGCCCCAGCAAGGGCCTGGCCCCGTATTTCCGGGCCGAGGTGGTGAAGGACTTGCAAAAGTGGGCCAAAGACACCGACCACGACCTGTACGCCGACGGCTTAAAAATCTACACCACGATTGATTCGCGGATGCAGAAATACGCCGAGCAGGCCCTGAACGAACACTTGGCGTTGCAACAAAAGTGGTTCACGGCCCAGTGGCAGAAGGACCAGCCCTGGCGCGACGAAACGGGCAAAATCATCCCGCACTTTCTGGCGAATGCCATGCACCGCACCGAACGCTACAAGTCGCTGATGGCCACATACAACGGTAACCGCGACTCGGTGAATCATTACCTCAACAAGAAGGTGCCGATGACGCTGTTTTCGTGGCAGGGCGAGAAAGACGTGGTGATGTCGCCGATGGATTCGCTGGGCTACTACAAGCGGATGCTGCAAGCCGGTTTCATGGCCCTGAACCCACTGAACGGACAGGTAAAAGCTTGGGTGGGTGGGCCAAATTTTAAGTTCTTCAAATTTGACCACGTGCGGCAGGGCAAACGTCAGCCCGGTTCTACGTTCAAGCCATTTGTCTATGTGGCGGCCATTGACCAGGGCTATTCGCCCTGTTTCCCGCGCCCCGACGTGCCCACTACCTTCCCGGCCGAAGCCGGGCGGCCCGCCTACACGCCCCAAAACTTTGAGAATAAGTTCACCGGGGCCACCTTTACGTTGCGGCAGGCCCTGGCCCGCTCCATGAACTCCATCACGGCGTGGCTAGTGCTGAAACTCACGCCCCAAACCGTGGTGAACTATGCCAAACGCCTGGGCATCACCTCGGAGATTGACGCAGTGCCCGCCATCGGCTTCGGCACCTCCGATTGCAGCATTTTTGAGCTTTGCTCGGCCTACGCCACGTTCGTGAACAAGGGGGTTTGGACTTCGCCGCTGCTCGTGACGCGCATTGAGGACAAGAACGGCAACGTGCTGCGCGAGTTTGTGCCCCAAACCAAAGAAGTGCTAAGCGAGGAAACGGCCTACATCATGACCAATATGCTGCAAGCCAGCACCACCGAGCGCGGCGGCACCAGCACGATTCTGCACACCGGCTTCAAATTCCCGCACCAGATTGGGGCCAAAACCGGTACCACGTCCAACTACTCCGATGCGTGGTTTATGGGCCTAACGCCCGACCTCGTGTGCGGAATGTGGGTGGGCGGCGAAGACCGCAGCATCCACTTCCGCAACGGCGAATACGGCCAGGGTGCCCGCCTCGCACTGCCCCTCTACGGCATTTTTATGCAGAAAGTGTACGCCGATAAAAGCTTGGCGGTCAGCACCGCCGATTTCCCCGCCCCCGCCGCTCCACTGGGCGTGGAATTGGACTGCTCGCAGTATAACGGAGCCGCCCGCGATACCATTCCCTACGACCAGAAGATGACCAAGACGGGGCTGGATGACTTGAACGACAAGGACATCTAAATCGCGGCTTTCAACTGGCACAGCACTGTTTCGCCCCCTTTCACTTTCTGGCCTAGCTCCACTTTGATATCCGTGTTCAAGGGCACGAACAAGTCCACGCGGGAGCCGAACTTGATGAAGCCAAACTCCTCGCCCTGATTTACTTCGTCGCCTTCGGTGACGTACCACACGATGCGGCGGGCCATGGCCCCGGCAATTTGGCGGAACAGCACCATTGGGCCGAGTTCGGATTGCACGACCACCGTGGTGCGCTCGTTTTGGGTGCTGCTTTTGGGGTGCCAGGCCACCAGGTAGTTGCCGGGGTGGTACTTGAAATACTTGACGATGCCCGAAATTGGGTTGCGGGTGACGTGGACGTTGATGGGCGACATGAAAACGCTGATTTGGGTGCGCTCGTCCTCAAAATATTCCGGCTCAAACACCCGTTCAATCACCACCACCTTGCCATCGGCGGGGGCCAGCAGCAGGTCTTCGTGGGTGAAAAGGTGGCGGAACGGGCTGCGGAAAAACTGGAGAATCAGCAGAAATACAATGGCCGACGCGCCCGCCACGAGGCCATTCACCAGGGTAGCTCCTTTGTTGAACTGCAACAGCAACAGGTTGCCAACGAGCAACACCAAGAGCGTAACGAACAGAATACGGCGACCTTCCTTGTGAATTTTCATAAAACGCGAATGGAAACGCAAGCTACAACCCAACAAGAATTTGGGCGGTGCAGGTTTCGGCAAAAAGCCGCCCTTCGCTGAAGGGTGGGGAGAAATATAAAATGGCAGCCCCCACAAAGGTCGGCACAAAAAGCAGAAAGGTGAAGCCCGACAGTCAACTACCTCAAACATCGGCCGTATCTTTGCGGTTGAAAGTCGAATCCTAAAAAAATTAACCAACAATCATGGTCGAATCTCCGACGAAAACTTACACACCCTACAAGGTAAAAGACATGTCGCTGGCCGCGTGGGGCCGCAAGGAAATCCGCTTGGCCGAAGCTGAAATGCCTGGCCTGATGAGCCTACGCGAGGAGTTCGGCGCGGCTCAGCCTTTCAAGGGTGCCCGCATTGCCGGCTGCCTGCACATGACAATTCAAACCGCTGTGCTCATCGAAACCCTCATCGCGCTGGGAGCCGAAGTCACGTGGTCGTCGTGCAACATTTTCTCGACCCAAGACCACGCGGCGGCGGCCATTGCTGCCGCTGCCATCCCGGTGTATGCCTGGAAGGGCATGACCGAGGAAGAATTTAACTGGTGCATCGAGCAGACGCTGTTTTTTGGCGAAGACCGCCAGCCGCTGAACATGATTCTGGACGACGGCGGCGACCTCACCAACATGGTGCTGAACCAGTTTCCGGAACTGGCGGCGGGCATCAAGGGCGTGAGCGAGGAAACCACGACCGGCGTGTTGCGGCTTTACGAGCGGGTGAAAAACGGCAGCTTGCCCTTCCCCGCCATCAACGTGAATGACTCGGTTACGAAGTCCAAATTTGACAACAAGTACGGCTGCAAAGAGTCGGCCGTGGATGCCATTCGTCGCGCCACCGACGTGATGATGGCTGGCAAAGTAGCCGTAGTCGCTGGCTACGGCGATGTCGGCAAAGGCACGGCTGCCTCGCTGAGCGGGGCCGGTGCCCGCGTCATCGTGACCGAAATTGACCCCATCTGCGCCCTGCAAGCCGCAATGGACGGCTACGCGGTGAAGAAACTCGCCAACGCTGTGAAAGAAGCCGACATCGTGGTGACGGCTACCGGCAACTGCGACATCCTGACCGAGTCGCACTTCCGCAGCCTCAAGGACAAAGCCATTGTGTGCAACATCGGCCACTTCGACGACGAGATTGACATGGCGTGGCTGAACGGCAACTACGGCCACACCAAAGACACCGTGAAGCCCCAAGTGGACATCTACACCATTGACGGTAAAGAGGTTATTATTTTGGCCGAAGGCCGCCTCGTGAACCTGGGCTGCGCCACCGGCCACCCGTCGTTCGTGATGTCGGCTTCGTTCACGAACCAGACTTTGGCTCAAATTGAGTTGTGGGAACGCGGCGACCAGTACGAAAACCAGGTTTACACCCTGCCCAAGCACCTGGACGAGAAGGTAGCGCGCCTGCACCTCGCCAAAATCGGGGTGGAGCTGGACGAGCTGACCCCGCACCAGGCCGACTACATCAAGGTGCCCACCGAAGGACCGTTCAAGTCGGATTTGTATCGCTACTAGACAGCTGTTTTTGGCACCAAACAGGCCCGCTTGGCAATGCCAGGCGGGCCTGTTTTTTGAACCACGTTGTGCGGCTGGAAGGGTTTCGGCGCGCTTAAGTAGTCGCGCATAAGTAAACGGTCATGCTGAGCGCAGCCGAAGCACCTCTAGCGCTTCGGCTCACGCCTTGATTACTAGCTGGTAGAGATGCTTCGGCTGCGCTCAGCATGACGGACGTTCTTTTACACGCTCACTTTTGCGTGACTGCTTAAACCAACCTTGAACCAACCCCTCAGCCATTGTTTCTTCGGCTGCCCAACTCATGCCCGGGCCGTGCGAATTACCTCAAAACGTTTTTTGAGCCGCAGAATCTGCTTTTCAAAAAGCTCGTAGGACAAGCTAGCAACCGCAATGGTCAAGAGCATAATTACGCCTACCCGTAGCACCCGGTTGTCGGCGTAGAAAGCCGGATGCTTATCCAGCCAAAAAATCAGCGGGCTGTGAAACATATAGATTCCATATGACACCTTGCCCAAGTAGTTAGCAACTCGTTCTACAACTTGAACCGGGCGGTGGGAAACTACCTGATTGAATAAAACCAAGCAAAAGACAACTACCAGCGGTAGGATGTGAAGGTATTTTTTAAACACCGCGAAGCCAAACGTGGTGACATCTGAGGTGTCTATGATGGTCATCAGCAGCCCCAGGTAGCCTAGAGTGGCCCACAAAGCCCAACGGGGCGATTGCAAACGAATGGGGCGTGTGAAGTGGTGCCAGGCCAGCCAGCCCCCCACCGCCAGCACATCACAACGGCTGAAGGTGTGACAGTAGGTCGTCATCCAGTTGTATTCTACCGTTACACTGCTATAAGCGCGAAATACAACGCTAATCAATACGATGGCCCCGAACAGCCAACCCAATCGGCGGGTGGGAATGAGCCAGACCAGCAATGGGATGACGAGGTAAAACTGCTCTTCGATGCACAGTGACCAAAGCGGGTTGAGCGTTGCCACCGTCCAGTCGTGGCGAATCATCCAAAAATTACCCGCAAACAACGCAAAAGCTTTGTAATTCACCGCGACTTGACTGTCGGGATGCAGCCACCAAGCCAAAGCAATAATGGCGTAGTAAAGCGGAAAAATCCGCAAAGCCCGCCGAATGTAGAACCGTCGCAGGCTGATGGTGCCGGCCCGCTCCTTTTCGGCCAGAAGCAAGTAGGTAATCAGAAAGCCACTGATGAGAAAGAAGAAATCGACCCCGATGGGTAAGTTGTGCAATAGTTTGGCTACTGCCGGAAAGAAATAATCTGAATTTAGGGTGCTGTGATAGAGAACGATAGCCAAAGCGGCACAACAACGTAAAACGTCCAGGCCCCGAAACTGAACCGTGGTAGTGGCTGGTGGAGAAGGTTGCATCGCCGATGGGCTGAAGGTAGCGGAATGCTGCAAAGGTAGGCCCCTCGCGGGGCCAGCAAATGTGCCGGATATTTGCACACTCAACCTCACCTTGCGTGGCCCTGTCCGTCGTCGTTATCACTTTCAATGAAGCTGCCAACATTGGCCGCTGCCTGGCCGCCCTGGGCGACATAGCCGACGAAGTGCTGGTCGTGGACTCGTTTTCGACCGACCACACCGTGGAAATTGCCCGGCAGCACGGGGCGCGGGTGGTGCAAAACGCTTTTGCTGGCTACGTGGAGCAGAAGAATTTTGCCACCGCCCAGGCCCGGCACGACCACATTTTGCAGCTTGACGCGGACGAGGTGCTGACCGACGAACTGCGCAAATCCATTCGCGCCGCCACGGCCAACTGGCAGTTTGCGGCCTATTCGCTGGCCCGGCTCACGAACTACTGCGGCCACTGGGTGCAGCACGGCGGTTGGTACCCCGACCGCAAGCTGCGCCTCTACGACCGCCGCCTCGGCCGCTGGATGGGCCTGCTGTTGCACGAACGTTACGAAGTAGATGCCGGGCAACCCACTGGCACCCTGGCCGGCGATTTGCTGCACTACTCCTACCCGTCCATCGCGCAGCACATCACGCAAATCAACAAGTTCACCAGCATCACGGCCCAGGAAAAGGCGTTGCGTGGCCCGGTGCGGGTCACGGTGTTTCATTTGCTGCTGAAGCCGGTTTGGAAGTTTGTGCACGGCTATTTTTTCCGGCTGGGGTTCCTGGACGGGTTTGCCGGGCTGTGCATTGCGGCGATTTCGGCGGGCGGAGTATTTTTGAAGTTTGCCAAGTTGAAAACCGGCACCCAAAACGCTTCCGCATGAGTCAGACCTACCTTGTGTCGCGCACCGATGCCATTGGCGACGTGGTGCTGACCTTGCCCGTGGCCGGGGCGCTGAAGCAACAGGTGCCCGGCTGTCGGGTGGTTTTCATCGGCCGGCGCTACACGGCGGCCGTAGTGGCGGCTTGCCCCTGGGTAGATGCGTTTCTGGACGCAGATGCGTTGTTTGAACTGCCCGCCGCCGCGCAGGTGGCAGCCCTGCGGGCGTACCGGGCGGCTGCCATCGTCCACGTTTTTCCAAACCAAAAACTGGCCCGCCTGGCCCGGCAGGCCCGCATCCCGGTCCGCATCGGCACCCGCAACCGCTGGTTTCACTGGCTCACCTGCAACCGTTTGGTGGCCTTGAGCCGTCGGCACTCGCCGTTGCACGAGGCGCAACTCAACCTGGCGCTGCTCGCTCCGCTGGAGTTGGGCGAGTTGCCGTTGCTGGCCGCCCTCACCGCTGTTGCCAGCCTGCGCCCCACCGAACCACTGGGCGAAGGCTGGCCCACCCAACTGCAAGCCCGGCAACCGGGGCAACTCAACGTGGTGTTGCACCCGCGCAGCCGGGGCAGCGCCCGCGAATGGGGCCTGGAAAACTTCGGGCAACTGGCCCGAATGCTGCACACGGCCGGCCACCGCGTATTCGTTACCGGCACGGCCGCCGAAGGCCAGGAACTGGCCGCTTGGCTGGCTACCAACGCCGCGTTTATCACCACCGACCTCACCGGCCAACTCGATTTGCCACAGTTCATTGCCTTCATCGGCGCGGCCGACGGGCTGGTGGCGGGCAGCACCGGCCCGCTCCATTTAGCCGCTGCCCTGGGCCGCCACGCGCTGGGCTTGTACCCGCCCATCCGGCCCATGCACCCCGGCCGTTGGGCACCGCTGGGGCCGTTGGCCGAATTTTTGGTATTCAATAAACCTGACTGCACCGATTGCCGCACCCAACCGGCGGCTTGCACCTGCATCTGGGCGATAGCGCCTACAGCAGCGGCGGCGCGGGTAGAGCGGTGGCAACCGTTAATTTCGGGCGAAAAGTAAAGCTGGGTTTTGGGTGTTGGGTTTTCTGTTTTCGTTGTCGGGTAGCGTCCCGTTCCAGCACCAAAATCCCAACACCAAAAACCGAAAACCTAACACCCCAACTCCTTGCTCCTCTCCCTCTACCGTTCGGGCCGCCTTTCCCAATACCTGCTCTGGCTGGCCAGTGCGGCGGGCGTGGTAGGCTTGCTGGCCTCGCGGGCAGTGGTGGCGCTGAGCCCGGCAGTGGGGGTGCTGGCAGTGCTGGCCAACCCCGACTGGCGGCGCACCCTGCGCGGCTACCTCCGCAACGGCGCGGCGATGCGGGCAGCGACGCTCTACGGTTTCTTGCTGCTCACCGGATTATACACCACCAACTGGCCCGAATGGCAGCACCAGCTCTACCGGCTGCTGCCCTGGCTGGTGGTGCCGCTGGCCTTTGCCGGGGCCGTGCCGCTGAGCGGGGCGCAACGACGGGCAGTGGGCAGCCTGTTTGTGCTGGGCACGGCGGCCATTGGGCTGGCCACGCTGTGGCGGTTCTACCAAGACCCCACGGCGGCGGCGGGCATCAACATCGGCCACAATATGCAGGCCGTGACGCGCATTTTCCACATTCATTTCGGGATAATGCTGGCCCTGGCCTTTTTTTGGGGGCTGGCGTTGCGGCGCGAGGTGGGCACGGCACCCTGGCTGCGCGGGGTGCTGCTTGCGGCATCCGGGGTGGCGGCGCTGGTCATTCATTTGCTGGCCTACCGCACGGGCCTGCTGGTGCTGTACGCGGCTCTGCTGGCCGATGCGTTGCGGCTGCTGTGGCAGCGGCGGCTGGGGCTGGGGCTGGCGTTGGGGCTGGGCTTGCTGGGGCTGGCGTGGCTGGCCGCCCACACCCTCAAGCCGGTACAGCAACGGGTGGGGTCGTCGGTCTGGGATTTGGAGCAATTTCAACAGGGCCACGACCTGAACAACTATTCGCTCTCGCGCCGGTTGGTGGCCTGGCAAACGGCCACCGTTCTCATCCGGCAGCAGCCCTGGCTGGGCGTGGGCCCAGCCGATGTCGATTCGGCCATGCTGGCGCAGTACGCCTGGCACGACTACGGCCTGCGCCCAGCCAACCGCGTCATGGTCCACAACGAGTACCTCTACCAGGCGCTGGCTGGGGGCGCAGTGGGCCTGGGCCTGTGGCTGGCGGTGCTGCTTTGGCCCCTGGCGCAACCCAAGCAACGCCGAAATCCGTACATTTGGCATTTCGTGGCCGTGCTGGGCACGGCCATGCTGGTAGATGCGGTGCTGGAATTGCAGATAGGCTTCAACCTCTTTGTGTTCGGCTACGGTTTTTTGGTGGTGGCCGGCGAACGGTCCGGTCATCGGCCGTCGGTGCCAACTGACGTGGCTGCGTAAGGTCGGGCGGCTTGCGTCGTCCTTTCGGTCGTTGTTTCAGTTGGTTTCTACTTTGGTTTCTAGTCATTTTCTGCCCCGCATTTTCCGTACCCACCTGCCATGAGCGATTCCCCCGAACGGGTTAAACTGAGCAAAGAGGAAAAAGACCGGCGTTTCCAGGCCGAGCTAATGCCCGTGCTCGACCCGCTCTACAACTTTGCCTACCGCCTCACCCTCGACGAGGACGATGCCAACGACCTGGTGCAGGAAACATACCTCAAAGCCTACCGCTTTTTTGAGTATTTCGAGCCGGGCACCAACGCCAAAGCATGGCTGTTTCGCATTCTCAAAAACTCGTTTATTAACGACTTTCGAAAGAAAAGCAAGCAGCCCGCCAAAGTTGATTACAGCGAGATTGAGGGCTACTACAACCCCGACGAAGTAGAGTCGGACGGCGACCTGGGCGCGTCGTCGGACGATATGCGGCAACAATCGTCGCGGGACATGATTGGCGACGAAGTAGCCCAGGCGCTAAATTCTTTGCCCGTCGATTTCCGCACCGTCATCATTCTCTGCGACCTCGAGGGTTTTACTTACGAGGAAATGGCCAAAGTGCTTGATATTCCGATTGGTACAGTGCGCTCACGGTTGCACCGCGCCCGCAATTTTTTGAAGGAAAAGCTGGAGAAATACGCGCAGACCATGGGCTACGGCAACGAGCAAAAAGAAGCGGCGGCGGAACTAACCGCCGACGATAATAATTAAGCCCCCGAAGCAGCACTGCCGCTGCCCGTTTTTTTCACTGCTTCCTCATCGGTTTCCCTGTCACTTATGGACCACATCACTACTTTAACCAATACGTCGCGGCCCGCTGCCGCCCTTTCTGCCAGCGAACCTGACTGCGACCGAGTGAGTACCGTGCTTGACCAACTAACCGAGGGACAGCCGGTAACGGCCGAAGACGAGGACTACCTTTACCACCACGCCAGCGACTGTTCGCCGTGCTTCGACGACATCCGCAAGCAACACGCCTTCATTGGTTTTCTCAACCAGCGCCTCACGCGCAAGGCCAGCCCCGAGCGGCTGCCAGCCGCCATTATGGCCAGTGTGTTCGCCTAAAGCCCCCAACCGGCCGTAGCTTTGCCCGATGCAAGGCAAAATAATTGCGTTTTCGGCCCCTTCCGGCGCGGGCAAAACCACGATTGTTCACCGCCTCATGGCCCGGATTCCGGCCTTGAGCTTCTCGATTTCGGCCTGTACCCGCGACCGCCGGGGCCGGGCCGAAGTGAACGGGCAGGACTACTACTTCATCTCGGTGCAGGAATTTCAGGACAAAATCCGCCACGACGAGTTCGTGGAGTGGGAAGAAGTGTACGAAGGCGCGTTCTACGGCACCCTGAAGTCGGAGATTGAGCGCATCTGGGCCAGCGGCAAACACGCCATTCTGGACATCGACGTGAAAGGTGGGCTGAGCATCAAGGAGTTCTATAAAGAGCGGGCGCTGGCTGTATTTGTGCGCCCGCCATCCATCGAGGTGCTGGAACAGCGCCTGCAAGCCCGCGCCACCGATTCCAAATCGAGCATTTCGTCGCGCATCTACAAAGCCAGCTTTGAGTTGGCATTTGAAGACCGTTTTGACGTGACGGTGGTGAACGACGACCTCGACGAGGCCAGCGCCGATGCCGAACGGCTGGTCCGGGCCTTCGTCAGCGAGGAATCGCCGCTGGTATGACGGGGCCGTTGTTGCGCCGTCGCGTCGGCCTGCTGTTCGGTTCGTTCAACCCGGTGCATACCGGCCATCTCATTCTGGCCGAACACTTTGCCACCCGCACCGACCTGGCCGAAGTCTGGCTGGTGGTGTCACCCCACAGCCCGTTTAAGGACGCAACCGACCTGCTACCTGCCGAGTTGCGGCTGCGCTTGGTGGAGTTGGCCGTGGCCGACAATTCCCGCCTCCGGGCCGAACCGATTGAGTTAAGTTTGCCGCGCCCCAGCTACACCAGCACCACGCTGGATGCGTTGCGCGAGCGCCACCCCGGCACCGATTTTGTGGTGCTGATGGGGGCCGACAACCTGCCCGGCCTACCGCGCTGGCACGAAGCCACCCGCCTGCTGGCCGAAACCGACCTCTACGTGTATCCGCGCCCCGGCACGGCGTTGCCCGACTTGGCAGGGCTTCCCCGCGCCCGACTGATGGAAGCCCCGCTATTTGATATTTCGGCCACCTACGTCCGGGCCAGTTTGCGGGCTGGCCTCAGTGTCCGCTACCTAGTGCCAGCGGCGGTGGAACGGGAGTTAGGTGCGTTTGGGAAAGATGATTTGTAGAAACGCATTCAGGACTTACCCTTTCGGAATCGCTAAATCAGTAAACCGTAACGGCCCCGCCAGAATTTTCTGACGGGGCCGTTACGGTTTTGGCTCAATTAAGCAGTCGTGCAAAATTAAACAACCAAAAGAACGTCATGCCGAGCGCAGCGAAGCATCTGGCAAGCGGCCGTAATTCAATCGTTCAACAAGTTTTGCGAGATGCTTCGCTGCGTGCTGCATAACTGCCTGTCTTTGTGCGACTAAGTAGTCGGGCAAAAGTAAACGCGCAATAAGGCGGTCATGCTGACGAAGGAAGCATCTGTACGCCCGCTAATCCAATCGTTTCGCAGGCAGGGTTAGCGGGCGTACAGATGCTTTCTTCGTCAGCATGACCGTTCCTTTTACTCGTTTACTTTTGCGCGGGTACTTAATTAGCAACTCAGTGGTCGGCGCTGTTGTCGCCGCCCTTGCCCACTTTGCCCTTGTTCACCGACATGGGCTTGTTGTTCTGCGGGTTGCTTCGAATGTTTTGCACTCCTTCGCCTGCCGTGTTGCCGTCGGTGGTATTGCCGTGGGCCGACACGTTGCTCACGTTAGGGCTTTGCACCTTGGTGCTTTTTTTCTTGGTGTTGGCAAACGGGTTGACCGAAGTTTGCTCGTTGGCGAGGTCGTCTTGTTTGGCGGGCATGAGTAGGGTGATTTTAGGGTGGAAAGGATACTTAAGGTGTACCCATTCCGGCCCAAAAAGTTGCCCGCGCCGCCTCAAGCCACAGCTTCGGCCACATTGGCCACGGCTGAGGCGGGCACCACGCGCACGAGGTCGGCAAACTGTGCTTCACGGACTGCAATTTCTTCCCGGCTCAGGTTTAGGAGGCGCTCGGTGCCGAATTTCTCGACGCAGAACGAGGCCATGGCCGAGCCGTGAATGACGGCCCGCTTCATGTTCTCAAAGCTGATGTCGTCGGTGGCGGCGAGGTGACCGATGAACCCACCGGCGAAGGTGTCGCCGGCCCCGGTCGGGTCAAATACTTCCTCCAGGGGCAGGGCGGGGGCAAAAAACACGTGGTTTTTGTGGAACAGCAAGGCCCCGTGTTCGCCCTTTTTGATGATGAGAAACTGCGGCCCCATCGCCTGAATTTTGCGGGCGGCTTTCACCAGCGAATACTCGCCGCTGAGTTGCCGGGCTTCTTCGTCGTTGATGGTCAGCACGTCCACCATTTCGATGGTTTGCTTGAGTTCTTCCAGGGCAATGTCCATCCAGAAGTTCATGGTGTCCATCACAATCAGCTTGGGCCGGTTGATGAGGCGCTGAATGACGAGGCGCTGCACGGCGGGCGTAAGGTTGCCCAGCATCAGGTACTTGCAGTCCTGGTACTGGTCGGGAATGGCCGGGTCGAAGTCGGCCAGCACGTTCAGCTCGGTGGCCAGGGTGTCGCGGCGGTTGAGGTCCTGCGAATACTTGCCGGCCCAAAAAAACGATTTTTCGCCCGCTTTGATTTGCAAGCCCGTGGTGTTCACGCCGTGTTCCTGAAGCAGCAAAATATCGGCTTGCGGAAAGTCGTCGCCCACCACCGCTACCAGGTTCACGGGTTTGGTGGAGTAGGAAGCCGCCAAGCCGATGTAGGTAGCCGCGCCGCCGATAATCTTGTCGGTTTTGCCGAAGGGGGTTTCAATGGTGTCGAAGGCGACGGTGCCGATGATGAGCAGGCTCATTTAGAGAATAAAAGAAATGGTACGGGGGAAATATTCTACAGCCGGAAGGCCCATAAAAAAAGTCCCCGCCGCGAGGGGTGGGGACTTTTTGAGAGGGTAAATAATGGGGCTCGAACCCACGACCTTCGGAATCACAATCCGACGCTCTAACCGGCTGAGCTATATCTACCAGGTAAGTCGCAACCGACTTGGGGCTGCAAAGGTAGGCAGCGAAGCGGATTGGGACAAAAAAAGTTTCGCCGCCCGCCACCGCAACGTGCGGTGGCGGGCAGCAATGCCGCCCGCCTTTCACGCGGACTTAACCTAAACGCAACTTAGCCGCTGGCGCGGCGGGCCGTACTTTTGCGGTTCGCTTTGCTGTTGTACTCTTTTCCGCCCCCTGTGCATATTCGTTTTTACTTCTGCGGCTTGCTGCCGGCGCTGGCCGGTTTTTCGGCCCAAGCCAGCGGCTTCGATACCGGCCCACAAAATGCCCGGCTTCTGGGTTTGAGCGGGGCCAGCACGGCCTACGCGAACAGCATTGCCGGCCTGACAACCAACGCGGGCCTGCTCGGCCAATGGGCCGATTCGCTGACGCGGGTGGCGGTGGGCGGCACGGCCGGGGTGCACCGGGTGGCGTTTGCGGGGGGCAATTCGGACCTGGCCGCTACCCAAAACCTGACCGTGCAGCCCGGCGGCTACGCTTATCTCACCCACGGGGTGACCAAAAAACTGGCCGTGGGCCTGGCCCTGACCACGCCCTACGGCTTCCACACCCGCTGGGACGACAACTGGGAAGGCCGTTCGGTGGTGCAGGAAAGCCAGCTCAACACCTACTTTGTGCAACCCACGGTGGCGGTGCGACTCAACGACAATTTCAGTATTGGCGCGGGGTTTATTTTCGGCCTGGGCAAGTACAGCCTGCGCCGGGCACTGGGGCAGTACGACGACCGCAACGCCCAAGCCAGTTTTTCGGCCACCGGCAGCGGCGTTGGCGGCACGGTGGGCCTGTTTGGTCGCAGCGGCGACAACCTCGCCTTTGGCATCAGCTACAACACCGGGGTGAAAATGAAATTTCGGGACGGCACGGCCACGTACGCCCACGTGCCGGCCCGCGACGCGAACAGCTACCCGGCCAACACCCGCTTCAGCACCCAACTCAACCTGCCCACGGGCCTGTCGGTGGGCCTGGCCGACCGCCTCACCCGGAAGCTGCTGCTCACGTTCGATTTCACTCTCAGCGGGTGGGGCACGCTCGACTCGCTTAACCTGAAGCTCGATGCCAGCGGCAGCGCCCCGGCCGCCACGGTGCCCAGCGGCCGGCACTACGAAGATGCGCTGTCGTTTCGCATCGGGGCCGAGTACGTGGTTGCGCCCAAGCTGACGCTGCTGGCCGGGTTTCACTTCGATGAAACGCCGGTGCGCGACGAGTTCATCACGCCCGACTACCTGGATGCCAGCCGCGTGGGCGGCTCGGCCGGCCTGAGTGTGCAGTTTGCGCCGCGCCTGGCCCTGGAAGCCGCCTATTCCTTTGACTACGGCCAGGACCGCACTGCCCGCGTGAGTCAGACGCAGTACCTGGTAGCGAACGTGGCCGGCACTTACCGCAACCTGCACCACACGGCGGCACTGGGCCTTGCGGCAACGTTTTAGGCGTTGGGCCGGTTGGCGCGGGGTTTTGCTCCGTGCCAACCGGCCCGTTTTCAACCGACCATTAATTTCCTTTGATGAACCGTTTTTCTCTTTCCGTTCTGGCAACAGTGCCGCTGTTTGTGGTTGGCTGTGCGCCGGACGTGTCCGTGCCCGCGCCTTCGGCCGGGCGGCTCAACGTGCAACACTACGTGGCGGTGGGCGACTCTTATTCGGCGGGTTTCAGCGACGGGGGGCTGACGCGCACGGGCCAGGAAAACTCGTTTCCGAACTTGCTGGCGCAGGTGTTTCAGCGCACCGCCGCTGCGCCTTTCGCGCAGCCGCTGCTGGAGGCGGGCGCGGGCACAGGCTACCTGAATTTCGTGGATTTTGACGCGCAGGGCCTGCCCCTGACCCAGGCGGTGGCCCCGGCGGCGGTGCGCGGCACCCCGGTGCCCAACCCTACCGCCCCCGACCCGGCCAGCCGCGAAATCCGCCTGTTCAACCGCGCCGCCCTGGCCCCGGCGCTGCCCCAGAACCTGGCCGTGCCGGGCCTGCAACTGGCTCAGATTCGGACGGCCCGCTACGGCAGCGAAGCCAATGCTACCCCGGCCGTGGTGAATGCCGGTAATTTCAACCCTACTGCCAACGGCTTCAACCCGTACTTTGAGCGCCTGCTGCCCGCCAACGATTCGCGCACTTACCTCAATGCGGTGTCTAAGGCCGCTGCGCCGGCCACGTTTTTCACCTACTTTGCCGGGCTGGACGTGCTGGTGACGTACCTGCGGCAGGGCTTGGCCACCGGCCCGCGCCTCAGCCAAACCACCCTCACCAACTCCTTCAACAGCAATGCCAAGTTGCTGCTCGACTCGCTCACGGCGGGGGGTCGCAAGGGGGTCATTATCCAACTGCCGTCCCTCAACTCGCTGCCGCTGCTGAAGCTGGGGGCCGCCGTGCCGCTGCAAGCCCGGCTGCGGACGCAGTACGGCGACACCAACTCCATTTACGTGTTCAATGGCCGCCTGAATAAAGTGTTGAAAGCGGCCGATAACGACTACATCCTGGCCACGGCCCTGCCCCGCATCGGGCAACTGGTCGATACAACGACCAATGGGGTAACTCAGCACCTGCCCTACGGCCGTCACCCAATGGTTCCGGTAAAAAACAAGGAAGCTGTGGATTATGCGGAGTATAATATACTAAACGGGGTTCTGGTGGCGCACAACGAATACCTGACCAACCTGGCCCGCACCACCTACAAAATGCCCGAACTGAGCAATACCAGCCCGTTGCTGGACATTTCCCAATCGGTGCTGCTGAATTTTTCGGCCACGTCCACGCCCATTGCCATTGCCGGGGTGCGCTACTCCCCGGAGTTGGTGCGCGGCGGGGTTTTTTCGCTCGACTACTACTCCCTCACCCCGCGCGGCTACGGCCTGCTGGCCAATGCCGTCATCACGGCCCTCAACTACGGCTACGGGGCCAGCTTGCCCGCCGTGGACGTGAACAATTTGCCGACTACGGCGAAATAAAAGATTGCTGGAAACAAGCAGAACGGCTGCTCCCTTCTTGGCAAAAGCTCTTGGCAAGAGGGGAGCAGCCGTTCAAATCAGAGCTTGTAGAGCCGCAACTGCACCGAATCCCGGGCAGCCGTTTGGGCTTGTTGCAAGGTGGCCCCGTAGCCGAGGTTGGTGAATTCGGAGTGTTCCAGGAACAGCAACGGGGCCGTGAGTTGCGGTTCGGGCCAGGCGGCGGCAGGCGGCTGCTGGCGTAGCGAATCGAAGCCCGCGATGCCCGCTACGCGCCAGTAGCTGTCCAGCAGCACGTAGTCGTAGCCTTGTTGGCGCAGGGCGGTTAGTTGGTGTTCGTGCTGCACGACGGTCAGGGTTTGGGTGGGGGCCAGGTAGGGCCACAGGCCCTGGCCCACAGTGCTGGCAATGCGCTGCGCCCCGTGCGCTTGCAGCCAAGCGGCCACTTGCGGGTAATGACTGGGCAGGCGGGCGTACAGCTCGTTCCGCAGCAGGGCCACGTTCCAGGCCAGAGCGGCGGCTAGCACCAGGGCGCGGCCGGGCGGTGGCAGCCAGCGCCGCAGCGCCAGCACGGCCAGGGCCGCCAGCGGCAAGTACGCCAGCAGCAGCCCACGCGGCGCTTTGGCCAGCAGCGACATCCCCAGGAGCCAGCACGTGGCCCACATCAACAGCAGGCCCGGCACGGCCAACGGCTGGCCGCGCCAAGTGCGCCACCGGCTGCGCTGGTGCCAAGCCAGGGCGGCCAGCGCCCCCAGCGTCGCCAGCCACCCGGCCAGCAGCAGCGGGTCGTGGGTGAGGAGGAAGTGGGGGTAATAAGCCCAATCGAGCCGTACCGGGCTGTGACGGCCGGCCACGGCGGCTTGCACCGGTAGCGCCGTGCGGACGTAAAACCCCAGCCAGCGGTGCCAGGGCAGGCCCAGCGCCACCCCCACCCCGCCCAGCAGCACGTAGGGCGCGGCCAGCACCGCCAGCACCCGCGCCCAGGTGCCGCGCTGCCCCAGCAGCCCGTCGGCCCGCTGCCACTCCAGGGCCGCCAGCACGGGCAGCGCAAACAGGAATTTGTAGTTGTAGCTCAGGCCCAGGGCCAGCCAGCTGGCCACCCGCAGCAGCGCGGCGGGCGTGGGGTGCTGCGCCCGCCGGTGGCTGGCCGCCAGCAGCCCCGTGAGCAGCAGCAAGCTGCCGGAGTTGGGCGTGAAATCGCGGCCCGAAAACGTGAGCAGCAGCGAGGTGCCCGCCAGCCCCACCAACGCCGCCGTCAGGGCCGGCGACAGGTGCGTGTGCCGCGCCACCCAGCGGGCAAACGCCCCCAGCCCGGCCACCGCCAGCAAGGCGTTCAGTGTTTGGAAAACGTGGAAGTTCGTCGTCAGCCCGGCCACCGGCAGGTAGCTGAGGAAGAACGCCGGGCAGCCAGGCAGGAACAGGTTGCGGAAGTCGCCGCCGCGCATGGCCACCAGCGTGTGCCAGTTCCGCACCGAATCGTAGTCGGGCAAGCCCGCTTCGGGCAGCCGCCTCAGGCGCAGGGCGGCCACGGCCAGCAGCGCCAGCGCCAGGGCGAGGGTGTGGCGGCGGGGGGCGGCAGAGGCGGCGGGAAGCATGGGGCAAAGATCGGGGGAATGCGGCAAGGGCAAACCAAGCAGACGTTCGGAATTTGCTCAAAATAATTTCCCTATCTTTCCGCCCGGAACCCCTTTTTGCTTTTTCAAACCCAACGCTTATGACCCACAAAACCTATTTCGCCAATTTCTTCCTCGCCCTCTGCGCGTCGCAGAGCGACGATGCCTTTCTGGCTTTTGCCGAAACGGTGCTGACCAACCTGAAGCGCGACCCGGCCGCCAACGCCGCCGACATTTCCCTGCTCGAACCCCTAGTGAAGGCCCTGCAAACGGCCCACCAGCAGCGCGGCCCCCAGGGCAAGGCCGGCTCCACCGTCACGCTGGGCGGGGCCGTGAAAAACTTCCTGGCCTGGGCCCAGCTCACCAACACGACCAAGGTGTTTCCGGCCTTTCCGAACCGCGAACAAGCCGAGCGGGTCGATATTTTTCCCGGCGGCATGGATGCTCTGTATCACGCCAACCAGAAAAATATCCTGGAGCGGGCCAAGTACTTTTTGACCAAAATTGGCACCACCTACACCGCCCAAACCAAGGTAACCGCCGCCGAAGCCGCCGCTCAATACAAGACCCTGGAGGATGCCCTCACCGGCCGCCGCACGGCCAGCACCGCCAAAAAAGAAGGGAGCGCCGCCGTGGACGAAGAAGAAAAAGCCGTGTGCGAGGGCCTCTATTTCGTGTACGGCGGCCAGATTCGGCAGCACTACCAGCAGCCGGAGCTGGCCTATGCGATGTTCCCCTTCCCCCAAACCACCGGCGACCACGCCGATGCCAACCTGCCCAGCCTGCCCCCCGTGCCCCATCCGGCGGGCTAAATTGCACAGAACCCAGACAAAACACTCTCTAAACCAGCCCGGCCCCGGCCCGACCGCCTCCGAGGACGCTCCAAGCAGCCCCCGCCCCGGCCGGGGTGCCTCCGAGAGCGCTCGGAGAAGGTCCGGCCGGGGCCGGGGTGCTTTGGAGAGGTCTCGGAGGATGTTCGGCCGGGGCGTGAGGGTTTCGAGAACTCTCTGAGGAGGTCCGGCCGAGGCCGGATGGGCTTGGAGCGCTCTCGGCGGATTGCCGGACGGCTTGCGGCTGATACTACTTAACTCAAGTTGCGGACTAGCCGCGTAGCGGCGACGGGTTGGTAGCCAAGCAGGGCCACATGGGGCAAAGCCGCGTAGCGGCGACGGATGGCTCAGGGGTTCCGTCGCCGCTACGCGGCTTGGCGCTTCTTCGGCTTGCGCTACCAACCCGTCGCCGCTACGCGGCTATTCCGCAATTTGGGTCACTTAAGCTACCGCTGGTAGCCGTTGGGAGAACTCCGCATCGAAGGCCGCGAAGTAGCGGCAGTTGGCCAGCAGGGTGTCGTACGCAACCTTTCCCAACAAGTCCGCGCAATGCCCTTCGTCGTAATGAGGCTGGCCGGGCCGGGTAGCCGCTTTTAAGAATTTCACCGGGTCATGAATGGTCGTCGGGTCATCGGGCACCACACAGTTGCACTGGTAGCGATTGTTGAACACCGCAATGTCGGCGCAAATCAGGGCCTCCATTGCCTCTACGTTGAGCAAATGGATGCCTTTGCGTTCAAAACCTTTGTTCATCTTTCGAAAAAAGAGCAGCCGTTCCAGCCGTTTGGCCCGGTCGGTCCAAGGGGCATCCAGGTCACGGGTGACAACCACAAGCCACGGTTTCTGAAAACGGTAGTTAGCGCGAATGACGTGTTGCAACTTCGGATTATCCAACTGCGAACCCGTTATTTTGGGTCGTCCATCGGGCGGCATCAGGTCCACAAACCGCACCCGCTTGCCATAACGCTGATTGAGCAGCGCCTGCAAGGAATTCGTGTCGTTTGATGATTCGCCGAGCAAGCCAACCAATGTGGGTTGTGTCATGGCTGCCTATTCCGCTTCGGTTTCTTCCAGATACGAGTAGCGCCAGTAGTCGCTCAGGAACCCTACTTCATTCATGTAAACGCGCGCCTGGCCTTGTTTCTCTTTGCTCAATTTACGGAACTGCGTCCCCTTCACCGGGTCAAGGCTGCACACCGTAATGCGGTCCAGTTCCTGTTTCGTGAGCATATCCAGCACCTGCGGCGCGTGGGTAGTCAGAATCACCTGGTTTTCTTGGGATACTTCGCGGATGAGGTTGAGTAGTTTGGTGAGTTGGTGGGGGTGGATGCCGAGTTCGGGCTCTTCGAGCAGGATGATTTTTTTTCTATCGTACACTTCGATTTTATCCGTGGTTTTATTCAGCGCCACATTATCCGGCGCGAGCATTTCGGCTACTAGGTAAACCAACCGTTTTGTGCCATCCGATAACAGTCCGAATGAAAGCCACCGGCCATTGACCTGATACTCCAGCACCAATCCTTTAATGGAGTATTGGTCTTGCACTTCCTCGTAATACACCACAAAACTCTCGGCACACCGCACGGCCTGTATCGGCGAATACAACGCCAGATAATGTGTCAGCCGCACTGTGTATGCCGCCATCAGCCTGGAGAGTTGATGCCGCACGGCTTCCCCTGTCATCGGTGGCACGGGAACACCCTGAAGCACCGTGAACCCGGTGCGAACCAACGCAAAAACGGTGCGGAATATGGCCTGCACAAATTGACTGTTGAGGTCATTTATGCGGCTGGCACCGTTCTTAAGCGCTACAATTACCCTTCTTTTTTCTAAAACCAGTTCGGCGCTTTCGTCCAGAATCGGCAGCCCCGTGGTGGGCGTGCCGTGGCGTATCAATACCGGCGCATACATGGCCAGCAGTAAATTAAATTGCGCATTAAATTGTGCAGGATTCAGCGGGTCGTACCACTCATTGGCTATCTGGGAATCGAGGTGTGCTACTAATCGTACCCGCGCGTCTTGCGGCAAAAAGGATAGTTCATCACCGCCCGATTCCTCAAATTCAACTTCCGCATCGGCTTGCCCACCAAATAGTCCCCCGAAAAGCACCTTACACCCAGCGGCGACCCCAAAATGTTCTTTTTGTTCACGCAAGTCAGCCAACTCGCTGGTCAAGCTCAAAAACCGCGTCTTCCCCGCCCCGTTCGGCCCGATGATGATATTCAGCCCCGGCTTAAAATCCACCTTCGCATCGCGCAAGGGCGCATAGTCCCGAATCCGCACCGACTTGAGGTAAGGCGCGATTTCGGCAGTAGGAGTTTTCGTAGTTTTAGCCATAAGAAGCACCAGCGAAGCGGCGCTGCAAAAGTATGACACCGCTGGTTGCCGTTTAGCGCGTGGCGCGTAACGGCAGCCTGCCTGCCTCCACCCGTACTTTTGCATTGTCATCCATTTTCTCACTCCCACCCCATGTACGCCACCCTCCAACCCGACCTCCAAACCCAAATCCAGGAAATAAAAGACGCGGGCCTCTACAAGCGCGAGCGCATCATCACCAGCCCGCAGGGAGCCGAGATTGAAACCGAAGAAGCCGGCGAAGTCCTGAACTTCTGCGCCAACAACTACCTCGGCCTCAGCTCGCACCCCGAAGTCATCCGGGCGGCCAAACACGCCATTGACACCCACGGCTATGGCATGAGTTCGGTGCGCTTCATCTGCGGGACGCAGGACATTCACAAGGAGTTGGAAAGCAAGCTGGCCACGTTTCTCGGCACCGAGGACACCATTCTCTACGCGGCCGCTTTTGATGCCAACGGGGGAGTGTTTGAGCCGCTGTTCAATGAGCAGGACGCGATTATTTCGGATGCGCTCAACCACGCCAGCATCATTGACGGGGTGCGGCTCTGCAAGGCCCAGCGCTACCGCTACCAGCACAACGACATGGCCGATTTGGAAACCCAGCTGCGGGACGCGGTGGCCAAAGGCACCCGCCACCGCATCATCGTGACTGATGGCTCGTTCAGCATGGACGGCACCATCGCGCAGTTGGATAAAATATGCGACCTGGCCGACCAGTACCAGGCCCTGGTGATGGTGGACGAGTGCCACAGCACCGGCTTTTTGGGCAAAACCGGGCGCGGCAGCCACGAAATGCGCGGCGTGATGGGCCGGGTGGACATTATCACCGGCACGCTGGGCAAAGCGTTGGGCGGGGCAATGGGCGGCTTCACGAGCGGGCGCAAGGAAATCGTGGAAATGCTGCGGCAGCGCAGCCGGCCCTACCTGTTCAGCAACACGCTGGCCCCGGCCATCGTGGGCGCGTCCATCCGGGTGCTGGACTTGCTCAGCAGCAGCACCGAACTGCGGGACCAACTGGAAGAAAATACGCGGTACTTCCGCGAGAAGATGACCGCCGCTGGCTTTGACATCACGCCCGGCGAGCATCCCATTGTGCCCGTCATGCTCTACGATGCCAAGCTGGCCCAAGAGTTTGCGGCCCAAATGCTGAAAGAGGGCATCTACGTGGTGGGCTTCTACTACCCGGTGGTCCCGCAGGGCAAGGCCCGGATTCGGGTGCAACTGAGCGCGGCGCACACCCGCGCCCACCTGGACCAGGCCCTGGCCGCGTTTGCCAAAGTGGGACGGGAGTTGGAAGTGCTGAAGTAGCCCGCCCCCGCTGGTTGAGGGAAAGCGGCCGTTGGTTGAAAAACCGGAGCGGCGGACGAGGGGCGGCGTTTCTTTGGGGCCGTGAACCCACTTGCCCCTTCCCTGCCCACCCTGGCCCCGGCCTGGAACGCTGCCCGGCGCGGCCTGCACCTGCTGAGTTGGTTGGTGGTGCTGGGCCTGAACCTGCCGGTGTACCGCGCCCCCGGCATTGCCTACCCGTGGCTGCACGATGCCGTGGGGGTGGGGCTGGCGGCGGCCGTCTATTATGCCCAGACCGAATGGCTGGTGCCACGCTACTACGAGCGGGGCCGCTGGCTGGCGTTTGGGCTGCTTGCGGGGCTGGGGCTGGGGCTGGCGCAGGGGGCGCTGCTGGCCACCGAACACTTTTTGCTGCACGATGAGGCGCTGCGGGCGTTTCCGACTGTCCAACGGTTTCGGGTGTATGCGTTGGTGCTGCTGGCGGTGGCGACGGGCATGGGGTTTTTTCAGCAAACGCTGCGGCACCGGCGCATGGCCGAAGCCTCGGCGCTGGCCCGGCTGGCCCAGCAGCAGGAAAGCCAGCTGCTGTACCTGCGCTCCCAGATTAATCCGCACTTTCTGTTCAACACCCTCAACAACATCTACGCGCTGGCCCTGACCGGCTCGGCCCAGACGGCCGAAACGGTGCTGCGCCTGGCCAACCTGCTGCGCTACGCCATCTACAGCACCCGCCAGAAGCAGGTGCGCGTGGCCGACGAAGTGGCCCAGATTGAGGAACTGCTGGCCCTGTTCCGGCTGCGCAGCGCGGAGCCGCCCGCCCTTTCGCTGTTCCTTGACCCGGCCGCCGCCGCCGTGCTGCTGGAACCCATGCTGCTGATTCCGCTGGTCGAGAACTGCCTCAAACACGCCGACCTTGACACCAACCCCCGCGCCTTTGTGCGCCTCACGGCCCAGCGCAAGGGCAACTACCTGGTGTTTGAAACCGAAAACACCACCGACCCCGCCGACCGCGCCAAAGACCACACCCCCGGCGTGGGCCTCGACAACATCCGCCGCCGCCTGGCCCTGACCTACCCCGCCGGGGAGGCCGAGTTGCACACCGAATACCAAGCAGGGCGTTTTGTGGCCCGGCTGCGGCTGCCGGGGTAGTGGGTAGTTGTTAGTGGTCAGTGGAGAGTGGTGAGTTATTGCACTGAAGTTGTCAACCACTGACCACTAACCACTAACAACTACCCACTAACCACTAACCACTACTTCCATGCCCAAACTCCGCGTTCTGCTCGTTGATGATGAACACCTGGCCCTGACGGTGCTGGAAACTTTCCTGCGCCAGCTCGACGACCCCGACCTAGAGGTGGTGGGCCGGTTTCAGCAGCCGTTGCAGGCGCTGGAGTTGATGGGCCGCGAGCCGGTGGACTTGCTGTTTCTGGATGTGCAGATGCCGCGCCTGAATGGCATGGAGCTGCTGCGCGGCTTGCAGCCGCGCCCGCTCACCATCTTCACCACCGCCTACAGCGAGTACGCGGTGGAGGCGTTTGGGCTGGATGCGGTGGACTATTTGCCCAAGCCGTTCGGGTTTCCGCGCTTCGTGCAGGCCATGAGCAAGGCGCGGGCCGCGTGGCGGGCGCGGGCCAGCGCCGGGGCCGCCGCACCGTCCGACGCGGCCCCCGACTTTCTGACCGTGAAGGCCGACGGGCGCTACTCGCGGGTGCCTTTTGCCGACTTGCTTTTCGTGGAAGGCTGGCAGGAATACGCCCGCCTGCACACCACGCACGGCGTAGTGACGGTGCTGGAACGCCTCAAAAACCTGGAGGCCCAACTGCCGCCCGACCGCTTCATGCGGGTGCATAAGTCGTTCATCGTAGCCATTGGAAAAGTAGAGGCGCTGGAAGGCAACGAGCTGAAACTGGGGGCACGGCGCATTCCCATCAGCCGTAGCAGCCGCGAGACGGTGCTGGCGCGGGTGTTTGGGCGGCGGTGAGGCCGTCAAACTCCCCTCCTGCCAAGGAGGGGACGCTTCGGCGCAGCCGAAGCTGGGGTGGTTAGGCCGAATGCTGCCCCAGGGTTTCGGTGTTCGGTTTTTGGTGTTGGGTTTTTGGACGAATTTTGCTAAAAACCCAACACCCAAAACCGGGCAGCGAGTTTACCACCCCCGTTCGGGCTTACAGCCCTCACATCCCCTCCTTTGCAAGGAGGGGAGTTTGACGGCCTACCCTTTTACCAAGCCCTTCGCCCATTTCCACAACCCGTCAAACACCAGCACCACCGGGTTGTGGCTTACAAAACCCGTGGTGATGCCGTAGCGCACCGGCTCTTTTTCCGCCTCAAAGGTGCCGAACAGCCGGTCCCAAATGATGAGTACGCCGCCGTAGTTCTTGTCCAGGTACACGGGGTTGGAGCCGTGGTGGACGCGGTGGTTGGAAGGTGTGTCCAGCACCTTTTCCAGCCAGCCGAGGCGGCCGATGGCTTGGGTGTGGCAGAAGAATTGGTAGAGCAGGTTCAGGCCCAGGCTGCCCAGCACGAAGGTGGGCGGCAGCCCCAGCAGCGCCAGTGGCAGCATGAACAAGGGGTTCACGAGGGTGCCGAGCCAGTGCAGGCGGTAGGCGGTGGTGAGGTTCAGGTAGGGGCTGGAATGATGCACTTGGTGGAAGGCCCAGAGCCAGGGCCAGGTGTGCGAGAAGCGGTGGAACCAGTAGTAGGCAAAGTCGCTCAGGACGAAGGTGAGGATGAACACCCCAGCATTGGCGGGCAGCGTGACGACGCGCCACTGGTAGCAGTAGCTCATCAGGCTGAGGGCATAGCCCGCCGTGAGCACCTTCGTGAGTTGATGACCGAGCAGGATGCCGAGGTTGGCCAGCGTTTCGCGCGATTGGTAGATGGGGCGGCCCGCCACGCGGCGGCTCCAGACGATTTCGGCCCCGATGGCGGCGGCGAAGGCCAGCAGTATCCAGGGGCGGTAGTGGGCAAATTGGGTGAGCATGGCAATAGGTTAAATAAGGGGTTCGGGCACTGAAACGCCCAAAGCTGGGGCGGCGGTGCGGCCCCGCCTGCCGGGTTCAACCAACGGCCCGTTTTGCTCAACCAACGACGGCAAACGGGCCGGTGAGCGGTTTGGTGGGCGAACCATGGAGGTATCCGGTCCGGCAGTTGACTTGGGTGCGTCTCGGATGGTCTTGGGTATGTCTTTTGTCTTCTTGGGTGTGCCTTTTGTCTTCTTGGGTGTGTCTCGGGTGGTCTTGAGTGCGCCTTTTGTCTTCTTGGGTGCATCTCGGGTTGTCTTGGGTACGTCTCGGGTGGTCTTGGGCGCGTTTCGGGTGGTCTTGGGTGTGTCTCGGGTGGTCTTGGGTATGCCTTTTGTCTTCTTGGGTGCGTTTTGGGTGGTCTTGGGTGTGTCTTTGGCGGTCTTGCGGCGGCCCGGCTTGCGTGGGGGGAGGACGCTAACTGACAGGGGCAGGTGCCGCACCTGATGGCCGCTGCAATGCCGCTGGTTGAGCAAAACGGGCCGTTGGTTGAAAGAATGCGGGCGGCGGTGGCTGCCGTGCCGTGCTTTGCCCAAACTTCTAACCATCCCCTCGTTATGCTGCGCTCCCTGACTGCTTTCGTAATTCCGCTGCGGCGGGCTGCGGCCCTGGCCCTGGCTTTGCTGGCCGCCCCGGCTTCGGCCCAAACCCTGTACGGGCTGGCCGGGCCGAATCTGCTCACGTTTTCGGCGGCTGCGCCGGGCACGGTGAGCAGCACTACCATCGGCAACCTGCCGGTTGGGCAGGTGCTGGTAGGCATTGACAGCCGTCCGGCCACCGGCGAACTGTTTGTGTTGGGCTACAACGCCGTGACGCAGCGGGTGCAGTTGCATCGGTTCAATTTTACGACCAATAACCTGGTGGTGGCGGGTCCGGCCATCGGCCTCAACCTGGGCACGGCCACCGACAACATCGGGGTGGATTTTGACCCCGTGACGGACTTGCTGCGCGTCGTCAGCACGGCCGACGTGAACGTGCGCCTCAACCCCGACACCGGGGCGTTGGCGGCCACGGGCACGGCCCTGGCCTACGCTACCGGCGATGCGCACGCGGGCCTCAACCCGCAGGTGGCCCCCATTGCCTACACGCGCAGCTACATCGGCGCGGCCAGCACGACGCTCTACGGAGCCGACCGCAGCCTGGGGCAACTCGTGGCCCTGGCCGCGCCCGATGCGGGGGCACTGGCTTCGGGCGCGGTTCTCGGCCCCGTCAGCGGCACGGCTACGGACCTGGATTTTTACACCAACCCCGCCACCCGCGCCGAAACCGGCTTCCTGCTGACGGCGGGCAGCGGCGGGCTGCCCGCCACGCTGTACAGTTTCAACCCCGGCACCGGGGCCACGACCAGCCTGGGCAGCATCGGGGGCGGCACGCAGCCCGTGACGAGCATTGCGGCGGCCATTGACCGCACGGTGCCCGCCCTGACGGGGCCGCTGTTTTACGGCATCACGGGCAGCAACCAACTGCTGACTTTTGATGCCAGCAACCCGATGTTCGTCCGCAGCCTGACGGCCATTGCCGGGCTGGGCAGCGGGCAGGTGGTGGTGGGCAGCGACGTGCGCCCCAGCACCGGCGAGCTGTTTGCGGTGGGCTACAACGCGGCTGGCCCGACGGTGCAGCTTTACATCCTCAACAAAAACACCGCCGCCGCCACCCCCGTGGGCGCGGCCCTGGCCCTGAACCTGGGCAGCGGCACGGCGGGCATTGGGGTTGATTTCAACCCCGTGACCGACCGCCTGCGCCTGACCACGACCACCAACGCGGGCTACCTGCTAAACCCCGACGACGGCACGAGTACCGCCGTTGCGGCGCTGGCCTACGCCAGCGGCGACGTGGCGGCGAGCCAAACCCCCGCCCTGGGCGCGGGCGCGTTCACGAACAGCTACCTGGCCAGCCCCGGCACCACGTTTTTTGGGATTGATGAAGTCCGCAACAGCCTCGTGCGCCAGCCCAACGGCAGCGGTGCCCTGACCACCGTGGGCAGCACTGGCCTGGCCGTGGTAGCGGCCACCGCCTTGCAGGACCTGGACATTCTGTTTGATGCCACGGCCCAGACCAACACGGCTTACCTCGCGGCCAACCCCGGCGGGCAAACCTACTCCAACTTCTACACCCTGAACACCGCCACGGGCACGCCCACGCTGGTGGGCAGCATCGGGCTGGGGGTGCCGGTGCGCGACATTGCGGCCAGCATCGTGCTGCCCAACGTGCCCATTCTGGTGCAGGGCACTTTGCTCTACGGCATTTCCACGCAGTACCTCGTGTCGTTTGATTCGGCGCTGCCGGGTACGCTGCGGTCGGTGCTGGCCTACAGCGGCATTGCCAGTGGGCAAAGCATCGTGGGGGCCGATTTCCGGCCCGCCACGGGGCAGCTTTACGTGCTGGGCTACAACGCTGGCACGGGGCAGGGGCAGTTATACATCCTAGATACCGGCACCGGCGTGGCCGCGCCCGTGGGCGGGCTGCACCCCCTGAACCTGGGCACTACGGCGGCCCCGGCGCACGTCGGGTTTGACTTCAACCCGCTGCAAGACCGCATCCGAGTGGTCGCCAGCACCACCCGCGCCGACTACCGCCTCAGCCCCACCGACGGCAGCGTCGTCACCGACCGCCTGCTGGCCTACGCCAGCGGCGACAGCGGCGCGGGGCAACTGCCCGCCGTGGGCGCGGCGGCCTACTCCGGCAACAGCACCTCGGCCACGGTACTCTACGACTACGACGAGGCCCGCAACGCCCTCGTGACCCAGAACGGCACCACGGCCGCCCTGACCACCGTCGGCCTGTCGGGCCTGAGCGTGAACGCCGCCGTGGACACCGAGCTGGACATCGTGTACAACTCCCTGATGATGGCTAACACCGCCTACCTGGAAGCTGCCCCGGCGGGCACCGCCAACGCCAGCCTCTACACCGTGGACCTGACCACCGGAGCCGCCACCCTGGCCGGGCGCGTGGGCAGCGGCGTGCCGCTGAGGGCGTTCAGCGCCTTCCGCCGGGCCGAGTACCTGGTGTGGACGGGCTTGGTTTCCAGCAACTGGGCCACGGCCGCCAACTGGCTGCCCGTGTCGCTGCCTACGGCGGCCAACAGCATTCTTGTTCCGCGCGTGCCGAACCAGCCCACCATCAGCAGCGGCACCCAGTTTGCGAACAACGTGGAGCTGGATTCTACGGCCGTCATCACCATCGCCAACGGCGCCACCCTGAGCCTGAGCGGCAGCGTGGTCAATTTCTACGGCAACATCACGGGCGTAGGCACGGGCCTGCTGCGCCTGGATGGCAGCGTGCCGCAAGTGCTGGGCGGCACCCAACTTGACCTGCGCAACCTGACGGTGGGGGCCACCGGCGCGGTACTGGCCGGGCCGCTCACGCTTTCTGGCGTACTTACTTTGAACGGGGATTTCAACACCTCGCTGCTGCCTTTTACGCTCCTCTCCGATGCCAACGGCACGGCGATGGTGGTGAACAACGGCAGCTTTGCGGTGCAGGGCCGCGCCACGGTGCAACGCTACATCACGCCCGGCAACGCGGGCCTCGGCTACCGTCACTACAGCAGCCCCGTGCAACCAACCACCGTGACGGATTTTGTCAGCACCGGCTTCACGCCCGTCATCACGAACGGCTACAACTCGGCCAGCAGCCTCGGCCTGACGGTGCCGTTCCCCAATTTCTTTGGGTACGACGAAACCCGCCTCGCCACCAGCCCCGCCCTGGGCGGCACTGCGTTTGACAAAGGCTGGTACGTGCCCGCCAGCGCCGCCACCATCCTGCCCGCCGCCACCGGCTACACCGTGAACCTGCCCGCCGCTACCACCGTGGCCCTCAGCGGCACCCTCAACACCGGACCCTTCACGGCCAGCAACCTCAGCCGGGGCACCGATGCCGCCGCTGGCTACCACCTGCTCGGCAACCCCTACCCCTCGCCCCTTGACTGGAACGCCCTCACCCGCACCGGCCTTGACAACGCCGTGTACGTCTTCCGCAGCACCAGCCAGTACGGCGGCCAATACGCCGCCTACGTGAACGGCTTCGGCACCAACGGCGGCACCAACGTGCTGGCCGCCATGCAGGGCTTTTTCGTGCACACCACCACGGCGGGCGTAGCGGGCAGCCTGGCCTTCGGCAACAACGCCCGCCCCAGCGCCTACGCCAACCCGACCTTCCAGCGCAGCACCAGCAGCCCGCTTATCCGCCTGGCCCTCACCCCCACCACCGGCCCCGCCGACGAGGCCGTGCTGTACGCCGACCCCGCCGCCACCCCCGGCTTTGATGCCGCCTTTGATGCCTTCAAAATGCCCGCTGCCACCGCGCCTGGCCTCGCACTGGTATCCGGGGGCCAGTTGTTGGCCATCAGTGCCGTGCCTGCCTTCGGCGCAGCCATCTTCACGGTGCCGCTGGCCCTCACCGCCCCCCTCAACGGCCCCGCCACCCTCGCCGCCACCGAGCTGGTCAACCTGCCCCCCGGCACCCGCGTGTACCTGCTCGATGCCGTGCGCGGCACCCGCACCGACCTCAGCACCACGCCCAGCTACGCCTTCACGCCCACCGCCGCCGATGCCACCCGCTTCGCGCTGCAAATCGGGGCCAGCACGGCCCTCGCCACCGCTCCCCTCACCGCCACCGACGTGCAACTCTACCCTAACCCGGCCCGCAACAGCGCTGCCCTGCGCCTGCCCACAGCCGCCACCCTCGTGTTGCACGATGCCCTCGGCCGCCCCGTGTGGCAGGGCGCAGCCGAAGCCGGGGCCACGGCCATCCCCCTCACCGGCCTGCGGCCGGGCGTGTATGCGTTGCAAATTCGGAGCGGCGGCAGTAGCCTGACGCAGCGCCTGGTAGTGGAATAAGGGGCCAACCGACGGGGCCGCGCTACTGCCCGCTGGCACGCGGGGCCACCAACCACCACGCGGGCACGGGCAACGCCTCGCCCAACCACAGCTTTAGCAGCCCCTGGTACGCTTCTGTGTTGCGGCGAAAGCCCGGCACCCCGTGGGCCGCGTAAGGCATTCCGTGGCCGGTGAAATCCAGCAGGTAGCTGCGGGCAGCCCCGCCGGTTTTGTCGTCCACCACCGGGCGCACCTGGGCAAAGTAATCGGCGGGCTGCACGGCCAGCCGGGTGTTGCCACCCCACGGCCAGGCACTGCCGACGAGGAAGGTTTTGCCCGCCGGGCGGTCGTGCCGGTTCTGGCCCAGCACCAGCCGGGTGGGGCGGCTGGCGGGCCAGGTGGCGGGGCCAGCGAATGCCCGAAACTGCGTACCGGGCACGGCCGGGGCCAGCAGCGCCACCCGCAGCTGGGGCAGGCGCGGCGTGGGGCCGCCCGGCGGCCGTTGGGCCGCGCCCAGGGGCGGGTTCCAGCGAGGCAATACCTCGGCCAGCGGCTGCCCCACCTGCACCGGGGGCGCATTCCAAAGCGCCGTCGCCACCACCGCCGCCCCGCTGCTGTGGGCCAGCAGCCGCACCGGCGGCAGGTAGGTGCTGTCCAGCCCGGCCAGCACTTGGCGCAACGCCAGGCCGGTGCCGTAGGCGTTGCGCTGCGCGGTGCGCCACAGCGCCAGCGGCAAGGGGCTGCGGGTCTGGTTGGCATCCCAGTACACCTCCAGAAACTGAATGCGCTCGGCGGGCAGGTAGCGCCGCACGTCGGCCGTCACCGAGTCGTACCAGGTGTAGGTGGGCACCGGCCGGGGGCTGAACCCGTGCACCAGCACCACCAGCAGCGTGGGCCGCCGCCGGTTCAGTTCGGCGTTCAGGTTCTCAATAGCGCGGCCCCGCACCCGCGCCTGCACATTGCGCCACAGCCGGAACCGGGTGGTGTCGGCCAGGGCCAACGTGTCGGGGTTGGCGGCCGGGTCGTAGTAGCGCCACAGCCGGTTTTGGTCGGCCTGCCGCCGCGCCTCGTTGCCCGGCAGCGGGCTGGTGAAATAATCCACCAACCGCCCCCCGCGCTGGCCCAAATCGGCCTCGCTGATGTCCACGCCCGACGCGGCCGCCGGATACAGGCTGCCGTCGCGGTCAAAGTACAGCCGCAACGGTCCGCTGTCGGTGGCGTGGGCCGCGTCGTACTTGGGGGCTTGGCCGTAGAGGACGGGGCGGGCGCAGCCGCCCAGCAGCCCAGCACCTGGAAGAAGCAAAAGCAGCCAAAGCCGCAGGCGTAGCGAAACTATCATCCCGGCAAAGGTAGGGGCCGCTTATTCAGCCCACCAAAGGCGCAACGGCTGGGGCCACCGTTTTGGCCGTTCCCAGCCACTCTTCCAGCCGCGCCCGCAGCTCTGGGGCGGCCAGCGCCCGATACACGGTGCCGTGGTACACCAGGCTCATGGCCCCGGTTTCTTCGCTCACCACCAGCACCACGGCATCCGTTATTTCGCTCAGCCCGATGGCCGCCCGGTGCCGCAGCCCCAGCGCTGCCGGCACCTCCGGGTTCTCGCTCACCGGCAGGATGCAGCGCGCCGCCAGCACCCGCCCATTCACCACAACCACCGCCCCGTCGTGCAGGGGCGAGGTTTTGTTGAAAATGGCCAGCAGCAGCCGCTTGCTCACCTCCGCATCCAGCCGGTCGCCCGATTCGGCGTAGGAAGTTAAATCCGAAGCCTGGGCGAAGCAAATCAAGGCCCCGGTGTTGCTTTTGCTCAGGGTTTTGGCGGCTTCCACAAACGGCCCCACCAGCACCGGGGCCACGGCGGCCGTGCGCCCCCAGCGCCAGGCCCGCAGCCGCTGCCAGGCCGCCGCATTGCCCAGGTTCAGCAAAAACCGCCGGATTTCTTGCTGAAACAAGATGATGCTCGCCAGCACCCCCACGCTCATAAACTGCCCCAGAATCTTGGTCAGCAGCTCCATGCCAATCGCCCGCACCACCAAGTACACCAAGTACACCGAGGCCAGCCCCAGCGCCACGTTCAGCGCCACCGACCCCCGCAACAGCTTATACAACTGGTACAGCAGCACCGTCACGAGCAGCACGTCGGCCGCGTCTATCCAGCCGAAGCGCAGAAAATCAATGGGGTAAGGACCGGGCAAGTTTAGGTGGTCAGGTAAAAACAATGGGTAAAATCAGGCCGTCCTGCCGAACGCAGCGAAGCGGAGTTGAGGCATCTTCCGTGCAGTTGAGGCATCTTCCGTGCAATATCTGTGCAATAGTAATTCAAGCGAAAGGATTACTGCCTCCCGGAAGCTGCTTCAACTCCGCTTCGCTGCGTTCAGCAGGACCGTTGTTTTGCCCCAACACTCACCCCGTAAGCAACCGCACCACCTCCACCGCCTCCCGCACATCATGCACCCGCAACAACTTGGCCCCGCCCTGCACCGCCAGCACGTGCAACGCCGTGGTGCCGTTCAGGGCCAGCTCCGGGGTGGTTTGCAGGGGGCCGTACACCATGCGCTTGCGCGACAACCCGGCCAGCACGGGCAAGCCCAACGCCTGCAACTCCGGCAACCGGCGCAGCAGTTCGTGGCTTTGGGCAGCGGTTTTGGCGAAGCCGAAACCGGGGTCCAGCACCACATCCACGGCTCCGGCGGCCCGTAGCGCCGCCAGCCCGTCGCGGAAGTAGCGCAGCAAGGTCAGCAAGAGGCCGTCGGGGTAGTCGGTCAGCGCATTCATGGTTTGGGGCGTGCCCCGCATATGCATCAGCACGTAGGGCACCCGCAGGCGGCCCACGGTGGCCCACATTGCGGGGTCAAGGGTGCCGCCCGCCACGTCGTTCACGAGGTCGGCCGAGGCCGCCACGGCGGCCTCGGCCACGTCGGCCCGGAAGGTGTCGGCGGAGAGAAAGGCCACCGGAAACTCGCGGCGCAAGGCTGCGAGGGCGGGTAGTAAGCGGTGCTGCTCTTCGGCGGCGGGCACATCAGCCGCGCCCGGCCGGGTGCTGTACGCGCCCACGTCCAGCACGGCGGCCCCGGCCGCGAGCATCGTTTCGGCGCGGGCCAGCAGGTCGCGCTCCGAAGCCACCCGGCTGCCCGCAAAAAACGAGTCGGGCGTGAGGTTGAGAACGCCCATCACCTGCGGGCGACGCAAATCGAGCAAACGGCCGTGGGGGCTGCGGAGGGAATGGAACATGGGAACGCAAAGTAGCGCGAACTTTGCGCTCGTTATGCAAACTCCCGCCCACTACGACCAGATTCTAACCGCCTGCCGCACCCTGTTTCTGGCCAAAACCCACGACTACGGCACGGCGTGGCGCATTTTGCGGCTGCCCTCGGTCACGGACCAGCTTTTCATCAAAGCTAACCGCATTCGCACCATCCAGGAAACTGGCGTACAACTAATAGCCGACGACATCAACGACGAATTCGTGGCCATCATCAACTACTGCCTCATCGCCCTGATGCAGCTGCACCTACCCCCCGACACGCCGCAAGAGATGCCCGTCGCCGCCGTAGCCGAAGCCTACGACCGCGAAGCCGCCGAAAACCGCCGCCTGCTGCTGGCCAAAAACCACGACTACGGCGAAGCCTGGCGGGCCATGCGCGTGACCAGCATCACCGATTTGATTTTAATGAAACTCCACCGGGTGAAACAGTTGGAAAACATCGGCGGTGCCGCCCTGGTCAGCGAAAGCGTAGAAGGCAGCTACCGGGATATGCTGAATTACGCGGTGTTTGCGCTGATTTTGCGGGAAGGCGACGAGAGTTGAACGGCAAACTCCCCTCCTTGAAAAGGAGGGGATGTGAGCGCCGCTGAGGCGCGAACGGAGGTGGTAAACTCGCTGCCCGGTCGCTGAACAGCCGAGTTGAACGACGCAGTAACCTCCCGTTTAGCGACTGTTCAACGGCCTAACCACCCCAGCTTGGCCGGTGGCCAAGCGTCCCCTCCTTGGCAGGAGGAGAGTTTGCCGTTCAAGCCGCCTCTCCCTGCCGACCTTTGCCTAAACCTTGCCTCACCCGCCCGCGTTTCTGCCCCACGCCAACTCCCTTGTTATGACTGATACGCTTGTTCCGACTCCGGCCCCGCCCATTACCCACATCCGCCGCTACCTGGTGCGGGTCTGCTGGTTTTTGCTAGGGGCGGTGTTCATCTTTTCCGGTCTCGTCAAGCTCAACGACCCGATGGGCACGGCTTACAAGCTGGAAGAATACTTTGAAGTATTTGCCAACGACTTTGGCTCGTTCTTTCTGAATTTCAAGGACGCTTCCAAGTTTCTTTCCATCGTCATGTCCTCGCTGGAAGTGATTTTGGGCGTGGCCTTGCTGCTGCGTTGGCACCTGCGGGCCATCCTGTGGGCTTTGCTGGCGCTGCTGGTGTTTTTTGCGTTTCTCACCTTCTACTCGGCCGCTTTCAACAAAGTAACCGACTGCGGCTGCTTCGGCGATTTCATCAAGCTCACGCCCTGGACTTCGTTTAGCAAGGACATGGTGTTGCTGGGGCTGTGGGTGGTAGTGTTTTTCAACCAGCGATTTCTGCGCCATTCGTTTGCGAGGGGCAACACCGGCGTGATGCTGATGACCGTAGTGACGGCCGTGGCCGTGGGCATCGGAATGCGGGCGCTGGGCCACCTGCCCTACTACGACCCGCTGCCCTACAAAGTGGGGGCCAACATCAAGCAACTGATGAAGCCCCAGGAACCGGCCAAATTCAGCTACACCTTCACCCGAAACGGCGAAACCAAAACGTTCAACGAGTTTCCGACCGACAGCACCTGGAAATACCAAACCATGACGCTGCTGAACCCCAAAACCTCGCGGGCCAAGATTACGGACTTCAAAATCAGTAACCCCGACGGCAACGACACCGACGACAACGGCCAGTCCTACACCGACCAACTCCTGACCGGCAACAAACTCGTCCTCATCGTGCAGAACACCAACAAGGCCGACCGCGACCGCTTCGAGGCCATCAACAAGCTGCTGGCCGCCGCCGAACACTCGCGCCGCCACCTGGGGGTGCTGGTCATCACCAGTTCCAGCCGGGGCAAGTTCGATTCCTTCCGCCACGAAGTGAACCTGGCCGTGCCATATTACCTGGCCGACGGCACCGTCCTCAAGTCCATCATCCGCTCCAACCCCGGCCTGCTGGTGTTGCGCGACGGCGTGGTACTGGCCAAATACCACTACCACGACATTCCCAACTTGTACGAGGTGGAAAAACTGTTTTAGTTGGTGGCTAATTGAACGTCATGCAGACGAAGGAAGCATCTCGCCGCCCCACTAATCCAATCGATTGAGTAAGTTTGGCGGCAAGATGCTTCCTTCGTCAGCATGACGTTCTAATACCCTTTCGAATTGCTCATCTTCCTCCTCCGTCGTCTGGCCCAGGGAATCCTCATCCTAATCGGCGTGGCCTGCACGGTGTTTTTGCTGTTCAATGTGCTGCCCGGCGACCCCGCCGCCCTACTCGCCGGCCAACGCTCCGACGCGGCCACCAAAGCCGCCATCACCGCCGACCTCGGCCTCGACCAACCCCTGCCGCAACGACTGGCGGGCTACCTCAACGACGTGTCGCCGCTGGGCCTGCACCCGCAGGACTCGGCCAGCCGCGCCCGCTATGGCGGCTGGTGCCTGCTGCCGCTGGGAAGCCGGGCGCTGGTCCTGAAAGTGCCGTATTTGCGCCGCTCTTTTCAAAGCAACAAGGACGTGCTGCGGATTCTGCTGGACTACTTTCCGGGCACTCTGTGGCTGGCGCTGGCGGCCATGCTGCTGGCCAGCACCGCAGGCGTGGCGCTGGGTGTGCTGGCCGCCGTGCACCCGCACTCAGCCCTCGACCGGGCGCTGATAACGACCACCGTGCTGGGCATTTCGGTGCCCTCGTTTGTGGCCGCCATTGCCATTGCCGCCACGTTCGGGTTCTATTGGAGCAGCTGGACCGGCCTCAGCCTGACTGGCCAACTGCTGGAAACGGACCCTTTCACCGGCATCCGGCACATCGAATGGCGCAATTTGCTGCTGCCCGCTGTGGCCCTGGGGGTGCGCCCGCTGGCCATCATCACCCAACTCACCCGCGCCAGTATGCTCGACGTGCTGGGCCAGGACTACATCCGCACGGCCCGCGCCAAGGGCCTCAGCTACCGCGCCACCGTGTTGCACCACGCCCTGCGCAACGCCCTGAACCCGGTCGTGACGGCCGTCTCGGGCTGGCTGGCCTCGCTCATGGCCGGGGCTTTTTTCATTGAGTACATCTTCAACTGGAAGGGCCTGGGCACGGTCACGCTCCGGGCCGTCGAGAACCTGGACTTTCCGGTTGTGATGGGGGCCACGTTGTTTGTGGCGGCGCTGTTCGTGCTCATCAACATCGCCGTAGATGTGCTGTACGCGGCGCTGGACCCGCGCGTAAAAATCGCCTGACCTGTTTGTTTTAAGCGGCTGCCTGTTCAGTATGGAGACGAATTTGCTGCATCGGGCCAGAACAGCCGGTGTTTGGCTACCACCCTACCCATGACGACCCATCTGCGCCTGATTCTTTTGGGAATGCCCGGCGCTGGCAAGACCACGCTGGGCCGCACCCTGGCTGCCCACTACAGCTGGGATTTTGTGGACTTGGACGCGGAAATTGAACGCCGCGCCGGGCACTCCATTTCCGACCTGTTTGCAACCGGGGGCGAACCGGCCTTTCGGGTGCGCGAAGCCGAAACCTTGCGGGCAGTGCTGGGTCAGTCGGCTGCTCCGCTGGTGCTGGCCACCGGCGGCGGCACCCCGTGCTTTCACCAAAACCTGGCGTTTCTGAAAAAGCACGGGTTTACGGTGTGGCTGGATGCACCGCCCGAAACCCTGCTCGCCCGGCTGACCGCCAACGCCGCCGACCGGCCGCTTTTGCAAGGCGACAATGCGGGAGCAGGTCTGCAACTGCGCCTGACCACGCTGGCCCAGAAACGCCACCGCTGCTACCAGCAAGCCCACTTGCGGACCCCCGCCCAAACGTTGCCTGCCCTGCTGGCAACGCTGGCCGCCGCAGGTTTTCCGGCCCCGGCCGGAACCCAGGCAGCCAGGGGTGCGTAATTTTGTCTCACCAGCCGTTGGCTTACGCTGTTATCCTCTATGCAAACCATCTCGGAAGCTCCCACCTTTGCCCCCGTCCGCCCCAAGCACAAGGGTTCGGCGCAGTTATTTGAAAACCCGTTGCTGGAGCGTCTTTCACACACCCATATCGCGCTGCCGGTCAGCATTTTTATCCTCACCACGCTCATCAGCCTGTACTACGGGTTTACGCACGGCTTCCTGTCGGGCGTGTCGGCGCTGGGGCTGTTTCTGGGGGGCTGGTTTTTGTTCACGTTCGTCGAGTACGTCACGCACCGCTACCTCTACCACATTCCGGCCACCACGGCCAAGCGGGCCAAGTTTCAGTACACGATGCACGGCGTTCACCACGAATTTCCGAAGGACAAAACCCGGCTGGCCATGCCGCCCATCGTGACGGTGTTTGTGGCGGCGGTGCTGTTTTTCATTTTCCGGGTCGCGTTCGGTCAATGGGCCTTCGGCATTCTGGCCGGTTTCACGTTCGGGTATGCGCTCTACCTTTTTGTGCATTATGCCATTCATGCGTATTCACCGCCCAAAAACTTTCTCAAAGTGTGGTGGACCCACCACAGCCAGCACCACTACCGACAGGACGAAATTGCGTTTGGGGTGAGCAGCACTTTGTGGGACCACATCATCGGAACCATGCCGAAAAAAGGCAGCAGAAGCTAACCCAAAACCGCAGCCGCTACCAAGAAGCGACTTGCTGCCAGCAGGTCGCTTTTTTGTTGCAAAATTCCCAACCCCGCCAATCTTTGGACGCGCCCATTCTCCTCACGCTGCGCCTGCACGGCACCATTCCCGCCGCCACCGCCCGCGAACTGGCCGCCGCCCTGCACCAAAACCAAGCCGTCGCTCCCGACCATCACCGCGCCCAAAAGCAGTTTTTTGCTCGGTTTGATGCCGTGCTGGACCGCCCCACCATCGGGCCGCAACACCTGGAAAACGAAAAAATTGCCGAAGCGCTGGCTGGCGAGCTGATGATGCTGGAAGAAACCGGCTTCACCGTCCACGGCTTCGCCATTCTGCCCAACCACGTCCACGCCGTGCTGCACTTGCCCGCAGGCACCGGCCTCTCGCTGCCCAAAGCCCTGGACCTTCTGCACCTGCGCACCGAAGCCAACTGCCGCCGCCTGGTGCGCCCCAAGCTGCCGCCCGAAGCCCGGTTCTGGCAAACCGGCTGGCTGGAACTGCCCTTGCTGGACGAGGCCGAACTGACGCGGGCGCTAGCCTACGTGCGCGGCAACGCCCGTGCCGCTGGCCTGCCGCACCGGTTTCAGGCGTGGCCATACCTCAATGAGTAGGTTTTTGGAGAGTGGTGAGAAAACCACTTTGCCCGGCTGGCAACGTATATGATGGCCCATGCAGCGTCGATTACTTCTCTGGCTTTTTCTGTTGGCCGCCCACTACGGCCGGGCCACGCCGCTGCCACCCGACACGCTACGGCCCGTCAGCCCCGACCGGCTGCTGACCTATACCTACACCAACGACCTTTTTTTTGGCACCGACTACTATTTCACCCAGGGCATGACCCTGGATTTTGTGCATCCAGCCCTGGCGCGGTCGTTGGTTAATCGTCTGCTGGCCAAAGGCCCCGTTGGCAACACCCAGTACCACGGCATCCGGCTGCGCTACGACGGGTTCACGCCGCTCCGCATTCAGGACGCTTTTGTGCGGGTGGGCGACCGGCCCTACGCGGCCTACCTCTATGCGTCGCTGTACCGGGTGGCCAACCAACCCCGGCAACGCCTGACCACAGCCGTGGAAATTGGCTTCATTGGCCCGGCCGCTGGCGGCAAGGAGCTCCAAACCCAAATCCACGAAATCACCCACAACGACCGGCCGCTGGGCTGGGACCACCAGATTAGCAACGACCTCGTGCTGGGCTACCGTGCCCGCTACGAAAAACTATTGCTGGCCACCCCCGGCGCGGCCGAACTGCTCGGCACCGCCGAGGCCAGCCTGGGCACCCTCTACACCTACGGCAGCGCGGGGTTGCACCTGCGGGCGGGCCACCTCAATCCCTATTTTGCCAACCTGGGCGCAGCCGGACCAAGCAGCCGCACGGGGCTGCACCGTTGGCAAGCCTACTTTGAGAGCACGGCCGAAATCCGCGCCGTTGGCCACGATGCCAGCCTGCAAGGCGGCGTGCTGAACCGGTCCAGCCCCTACGTCATCGCCGCCAGCGACGTGCAACGGGCGGTACTGCGCGGCACAGCCGGGTTCGTGCTGGCCCACGACGGCCTGCGTTTCACCCTGACGGCCACGCAGGTATCGCCGGAATTTGCCGGGGGCCGCTGGCACCGCTGGGGGCAGTTGGGGCTGACAGTAGCGTGGTGAGGTGGTGGGCTGGTGGTGGGCTGGTGGTAGCACGACTTTTTCAGTCGTACTGCCACCGACACTACCGCTCCGCAATAAACGCCTGATTGGCCTTGAACCAAGCCAACGTTTGCCGCAGCCCTTCCCGAATCCGCACCTGCGGGGCGTAGCCGAGCAGCCGCGCCGCCTTACCGGTATCAGCCAGCGAATCGCGGATGTCGCCCGCCCGGTCCGGCCCAAATTTCGGGGCGAGGTCTGACCCCGCTTCTTTGCGCAGAATGTCGTACATCTCCACTAGCGACGTGCGGTCGCCCACGGCGATGTTGTACACCTCGTTCAGGGCCGCCGGGTTGGTCGTCAGGGCGGCCCGGATGTTGGCTTGTACGCAGTTTTCCACGAACGTAAAATCCCGCGTTTGCCCGCCGTCGCCGTTCAGCGTCGGCGGCTGGTTTTGCAGCAGCGCGTCAATGAACAGCGGAATCACAGCCGCATAGGCTCCGCCAGGGTCCTGGCGCGGGCCGAAAATGTTGAAGTAGCGCAAGCCGATGATTTCCATCCCGTAGGTGCGGGCAAACACGTCGGCGTACAGCTCGTTGGCGTACTTCGTCACGGCATAAGGCGAAAGCGGCTTGCCGATGCGGTCTTCCACTTTGGGCAGGCCGGGGTGGTCGCCGTAGGTGCTGCTGCTGGCCGCATACACGAAGCGTTTCACGCCCGCGTTTTTAGCGGCGGTCAGCACCTGCACGAAGCCGCCCACGTTCACGTCGTTGGTCAGCACCGGGTCGGCAATGGAACGCGGCACCGAGCCGAGCGCCGCTTGGTGCAACACAATATCCACGTCTGCGCAAGCTGAGGCACAGTCGGACGCGTTGCGAATGTCGCCCTCCCAGATTTCCAGCGCCGGGCTGTCGGCAAACAGCGCCAGGTTTTTGCGGAAACCGTTGGAGTAGTTGTCCAGCGTCCGCACCTTTTTCGCGCCGTACTTTAGCAGGTATTCTACTAAGTTAGACCCGATAAACCCCGCTCCGCCGGTAACGAGAAACGTAAGGTCGGCAAGCGGACGGTCATGGAAGGGAGTTTGGTACATTTTTTTAATTAATAATTAGAAATTAATAATTAATAATTACACTCCAGACTTGGAGAAGACCTCGGCATAAACCGCAAACTTCAAAACCAATTCTTAATTTTTAATTCTTAATTTCTAATTGAATCAAACACCGTACTGCTGCCGGTTGTAGTCTTGGTAAGCGCCGCTCGTCACGCTATTCAGCCACTCCTCGTTGGCAAGGTACCAATCCACCGTCTGGGCCAAACCCTGTTCAAAGGTCACGCTTGGCTTCCACCCCAACTCGTTCATAATCTTGCTGCTGTCAATGGCGTAGCGCATATCGTGGCCGGCGCGGTCGGTTACGAACTTGATGAGTTGGCGCGAGGTGCCCGCAGCTTGGCCGGTTTTCTGGTCCACCACGTCGCAGAGCAACTCGATGAGTTTTAGGTTCTGCCACTCGTTCACGCCGCCGATGTTGTAGGTGTCGCCCAGCTTGCCCTGGTGAAACACTGCGTCGATGGCCGTGGCGTGGTCTTTCACAAACAGCCAGTCGCGCACGTTTTCGCCCTTGCCGTACACCGGCACCGGCTGCCCTGTCCGCAACCGGTGAATGGCCAGCGGAATGAGCTTCTCCGGGAAGTGGTTGGGACCGTAGTTGTTGGAGCAGTTGGAGAGCTTTATCGGCAACCCGTAGGTGTGGTGCCAGGCCCGCACAAAATGGTCCGAACTGGCCTTGCTGGCCGAGTACGGCGAACGCGGGTCGTAGCTGGTTTCTTCGGTGAACATCTCCGGCCCAAAGTCCAGCGAACCATACACTTCGTCGGTGCTGACGTGGTAGAACACGTGCCCGTCGTAGCCGCCCGGCTGCCACAGGTGCCGGGCCGCATTCAACAGATTCACAGTACCGATGACGTTGGTTTTCACGAACGCCATCGGGTCGGTAATGCTGCGGTCCACGTGGCTTTCGGCGGCCAGGTGAATCACGGCATCGGGCTGCTCGTTGGCAAAAAGCTGGTCCACAAACCCCTGGTCGGCAATGTCGCCCTTGACGAAACGGTAATTGGGCGCGTTTTCCACGTCGCGCAGGTTCTCCAGATTGCCCGCATACGTCAGCGCGTCCAGGTTTAGCACCTGGTAATGCGGGTATTTGGTCACGAACAGCCGCACCACGTGCGACCCAATGAAGCCGGCCCCGCCGGTGATGAGAATTTTTTTCATTTTTCGGTACTTGGTAGTCGGTATTTGGTAGTCAGATTTTGTTGTTCATTGATTGAGCAGCAGGGCCATCGGCAAGCGGATTTGTCTAACTACCCACTACTGCCCCAAAGACTGCTGCCACTTCCACGAGCTTGCCAACCCTTCGGCCAGCGTGGCCTGCGTGCGGAAACCCAATACATTGGCAGCCCGGCTGACCTCTGCAAAGATGGCAGGCACATCGCCCGCCCGGCGCGGACCGGCCAAGTAATTCAGCTTTTGGCCGCTCACCTGCTCAAAGGTTTTGATGACTTCCAGCACCGTGTTGCCGCGCCCGGTGCCCACGTTGAACACCTCCACCCGGTCCGTTGCTTCGCGCTCCAGCAGGCGGCGCACGGCCACCACGTGGGCTTTGGCCAGGTCCACGACGTGGATGTAGTCGCGGATGCAGGACCCGTCGGGCGTGGCGTAATCGGTGCCGTACACGGTCAGCTTGTCGCGCAAACCCGCCGCCGTTTGGGTGATAAACGGCACAAGGTTGTTGGGAACACCCAACGGCAGTTCACCAATCCGGGCCGATTTGTGCGCCCCAATGGGGTTGAAATAACGCAGCAAGATGGTGCGCGGACCACCCGCCGCCGCCACATCGGCCAGGATGTCCTCGGCCATTTGCTTGGTGGCACCATAAGGAGAACTGGCTTTTTTGACAGGCGTGGCTTCGGTCACGGGCAGTGCGTCGGGCACCCCGTACACGGTGCAGGACGACGAAAACACCAGGTTATCCACCTCAAACTCGCCCATCACTTTCAGCAAGGTCAGCAGCGAACCCAGGTTGTTTTGGTAATAAGCCAGCGGCTGCGCCACCGATTCGCCCACCGCCTTATAAGCCGCAAAGTGAATAACTCCCACGATGCCCGGTTCCGAGGCAAATACCTCGCGCAGTTCGCCCTCGTGGGCACAATCAATGCGGTAGAGCGGCACTTTGGCTTGCAAAATGGCCTCAATTCCGGCCATTGCCGACTCCTGCGAGTTGCTGAAGTTATCAACAATAACGGGCTGGAATCCGGCCTGTTGCAGTTCTACCACGGCGTGGGAACCGATGTAGCCAGCCCCGCCGGTAACGAGTATCTTTTTCATTTTCAGGGTACTAGATAGTGAGTAGTGGGTACACAGTCAGCAAACGGTCTTTGTCCAACTACCTGATACTTACTGCCCAATACTGATTAATTCAAAGGCTCCAATAAGCCAACTCCTGCACTTTGCCCCGGTATAGCCCTTTGATGTCCACCAGTACCGCGTTTTCGTTGGTAATGGACTGGAAATATTGCTCATCTTTCGCCGCATAAGGGGCGTGGCTCACAGCCACAATTACGGCATCGTAGTCGTGGCGCAGGTCATCGTTTTTGGTCAGGCGGAAGCCGTATTCGTGGTGCAATTCGTCGGAATCGGCGTGGGGGTCCACGATGTCCACGTTTACCGAGAAGTTTTTCAGTTCCTGAATCACATCGGCCACTTTGGAATTGCGGATGTCTTCCACGTTTTCCTTGAAGGTAGCCCCCATCACCAGCACCCGGCTGCGGGCCACGTCCTTGCCGCGCTTAATCATCATCTGCACGGTTTTGCGGGCGATGTAGGCCCCCATGTTGTCGTTGGTGGTGCGCCCGCTCAGAATGACTTTGGCATCGTAGCCCAGCTCTTTGGCCTTGTAGGTCAGGTAGTACGGGTCCACGCCGATGCAATGGCCGCCCACCAGGCCGGGCCAGAACTTCAGGAAATTCCACTTGGTGCCCGCCGCTTCCAACACCTCGTAGGTGTTGATGTTCATGCGGTCAAAAATCATGGACAACTCGTTCATCAGCGCGATGTTGACATCGCGTTGGGTGTTCTCGATGATTTTGGCCGCTTCGGCCACCCGGATGCTGCTGGCCCGGTACACCCCAGCCGTTACCACCAACTCATATACTTTGGCAATGGTGTCGAGGCTTTCGGCATCACAGCCGCTCACCACTTTCGTAATACTAGTGAGCGTGTGCTCTTTATCGCCGGGATTGATGCGTTCGGGCGAATAGCCCACCTTGAAATCGTGCGGGAATTTCAGGCCCGATAGCCGTTCTATTACCGGGATGCAGTCTTCTTCAGTACAACCCGGATACACGGTGCTTTCAAACACCACGTAGTCACCCTGTTGAAGCACCTTGCCCACCGAAGCCGACGCGCCCAGCAAGGGCTTGAGGTCGGGTTGGGCGTGTTCGTCAATCGGCGTGGGCACGGCCACGATGTAGAACTGGGCCTGCCGCAACACGTCCAGCGAGTCGGTGAAGGTGATGTCACAGCCCTCGAAACTGGACTTGTCCAACTCCCCGCTCGGGTCGATGCCCTGCTTCATCTGCTCGATGCGTGGGGCACTGATGTCGAAGCCAATGACGCGCAGCTTTTTAGCAAATTCCAGCGCAATGGGCAAGCCCACGTAGCCGAGGCCGATAACGGCAAGCGTCGCGTCTTTGCGGAGCAGTTGGTCGTACATTTTGGAGAGTTGTGAATTATGAGTTACGAGTTATGAGTTTTTTAGCGGCTCATTTTTCATCGCTCAAAACTTCTATTGTTTTTTGGTCGTCAGCTAGTTGATACTTTTCGCCGCTTTCGGGGCAGGTGGCCCGGCCAGCGTCGTCGAAGGTCAGGCGGTGGCCGTAGGCACTCATCCAGCCCTGCTGCCGGGCCGGGGTACCATAGACGAGGGCGTAGGCGGGCACATCCTTGGTGACAACGCTACCCGCGCCCACAAAAGCGTAGCGGCCCAGGCGGGTACCGCACACCACGGTGGCGTTGGCCCCGATGCTCACGCCTTGCTCCAGGTAGGTGGTGAGGTAGTGCCCGGCCCCGTTGCGCGGCACGGCCGAGCGCGGGTTTTTCACGTTCGTGAACACCACCGAGGGGCCAAGAAATACGTCGTCTTCGCACACCACCCCACCGTAGAGGCTCACGTTGTTCTGCACTTTCACGTTGCGGCCCAACGTCACGCCATCGGCCACAAATACGTTCTGCCCCAAGCTGCAAGCCTCGCCAATAGCGGCCCCGGCGCACACGTGGCAAAAGTGCCAGATGCGGCTGCCGCGCCCCACCTGACAGCCTTCGTCGAGCACGGCGGTCGAGTGGGCGAAATAATCGGGGGCGGCGGGCGGCATTGGGGCAAGCAAAGGCATTCGCGGGCAAAGATAAGGCCCGGCCGGGCTAGGGGGTCGTGTTTTTGGATAATTGCCCCAACCCGAATGCGCCCCGGCCCATAGCCGTCCCGGAGCAGCTCGCCCCCCAAACGTGCGGTCCACTAACTATAGGCAGGGAGATGTTGCGGACGTAACTCGGGCAATGGCCGAGGTTTCCGGTAGGCCAGCGCTGTGGCAGGTCTAGGCCCGCACCGGGTATCCGACCTTCGTTACAACCCCAACTGGCGACGCTGGGCTTCCACCACGGCCAGCGGCAGCTCAGTGTCTTCAGCTATTTCCTGAATCGTGAGTTTTCCTCGCAACAAGGCTTTGCGGGCAGCAACTAGTTTAGCCGCCTCGCGGCCTTCCTCGCGGCCTTCGGCGGCGGCTTCTTCGCGTTCGCGGGCGGCCCGGTGAACGGCCATTGCGTTGGCAGAAAGCTGCATCTCGAACTGAAGCAACTGCTCTGGGTTCATGGCGCGGGTGTCCACCTCTTCGAGCGCAATGCGGAGCCAAGTCTCGTCCCAGAAAGTGGGGAAAGCGGCGAGGTTTGTGATTTTATGGGCGTTTTGCATGGTAAAAATCAGTTTGTCTAAGTCGGTAACGCAAGCAGCGGCGGTTTTGTCAAATTTACTCAATTCCACGGTAACGAACGTTAACTGTTGGTCGAGGGCAGTCCCTTCTTCGTTGCGAAGCACGGCCACGTTATGATAAGCAGCCACTTGCGGAAAGATGATGGTGCCCAGAATACCGATGCAATAAATCCGGGGCAGGTGCGTGAATTGGTAGTCGCCCTTGCGAACGAGGGTATTGAGCCGGTAAAGGGCGTAGAACTTCATGCGCTGCAAGAATTCGGGATAGTGCCCGAGCTGCATTTCCACGATGTAGAAATTGCCCGCCTCGTCGGTACAGGCTAGGTCGTACACGCCCCCCCGGCTGTCGGGGGTCAGCTTGGTTTGCTCGTTGGGCAACAAGCGCACCTCGACCAACGGCAGCGCCGATTTGATGAGCGCCTGCAAGGCGGTGCGAAGAAACTCCGGCTTGGCCTCATTGCCAAAAGTAGCTTTGAAACCAAAATCGGAAATCAGCGGTAGGTAGCGCGGCAGGCCATCAGGCAGAGAATGTTCCATAAGCAAAATAAGGTTTTAACGTAAGCACCACACCCTTTACCCACCCAGGCCAGTCGCGTAGTGGCGTGTTAATTGAAGCCGCTGAATCCATTTGCATCGGCGGTCAGAGCTTGATGCACACGTTCTGTGCCTCGGTAAAAAACCGCAACGCTTCCAGCCCACCTTCGCGGCCGACCCCGGAGTTTTTCATGCCGCCAAACGGGGTGCGCAGGTCGCGGTGCAGCCAAGTGTTCACCCACACCACGCCGGCGTGCAAGGCGTGGGCCACGCGGTGGGCGCGGGTCAGGTTCTGGGTCCAGACGGTGGCGGCGAGGCCGTATTCGGTGCCGTTGGCCCAGGCCAGGGCCTCGACTTCGGTGTCAAAGGGCGTGAGCGTGACGACGGGACCAAAAATCTCTTCTTGGTTCACGCGGCAGTCGGGGGGCAGGTTTTCGAACACGGTGGGAGCCAGAAAAAACCCTTCGGCGCAACGGCCGGGCACCGTGACGCGGTGGCCACCCGCCAGCAGTGTGCCGCCCTCCTCGTGAGCCAGTTTGATGTAGGCCAGCACTTTGTGCAAATGCGCTTCGCTCACCAACGCGCCTTGTTTGGTGGTATCATCCAGCGGGTCGCCCACTTTTTGGTCAGCCAACTGCCGCAAAAATTCCGCCTTGAACTGCTCATAAACTGGCCGTTCGACGAAGATGCGGGAGCCGCACAGGCAAACCTGGCCCTGGTTGGCAAAGCTGCTGCGGATGCTTGTCGCTACAGCGGCGGCCAGGTCGCAATCGGCAAAAACGAGGTTGGGGTTTTTGCCGCCCAGTTCCAGGCTGAGTTTCTTGAACATTGGGGCGGCCGTACGGGCGAGGTGCCGCCCGGTGGCCGTACCCCCCGTGAAGCTAATGGCCTTAACGGCGGGGTGTTCTACCAGGGCCTGACCGCAGTTTGGCCCGTTGCCGTGGATGATGTTGAGTACGCCCGGCGGCAACCCCGCCTCGATGCACAATTCACTCAGTAAAAAGGCCGTGGCGGGCGTTATTTCCGAAGGCTTGGCGACCACGCAGCAGCCCACGGCCAGGGCGGGTGCAATCTTCCAGGTGAAAAGGTAGAGCGGCAGGTTCCAGGGCGAAATGCAGCCCACCACGCCCACCGGGTGGCACACGGTGTAGTTCACGGCCACGCCGGGCTGCACGTGGGCTTCGCTGGCAAAGTGTTCGGCGGCCGTGCCAAAGAAGTGGAAGTTGCTGGCGGCGCGGGGAATGTCCATCACCCGCGCCAGGGCCAGGGGCTTGCCGTTGTCCTGGCTTTCGGCTTGGGCCAGGCGCTCCAGGTTGGCATCGATGCGGTCGGCAATTCGCACCAGAAACCGGCCCCGCTCCTCGGCGGGCAGCGCCTGCCAGGCAGGCAGGGCCGCTTCGGCGGCGGCCACAGCGGCGGCCACATCTTTGGGGCCGGAGTCGGGAACCTGCCCGTACACCTGGCCGGTGGCAGGGTCCACGTTGTCGAGGTAGCGGCCGGATTGGGGCGGCACGAGGCGGCCGTTGAGGTAGTTATGGAGAATTAGCATGAGCAGTGGGAACCAGTCTAACAAAGGTAGAGGTGGCCGGCTGGCGGCACGGAGCTAAAGCACACAAAGCAGGTGCGTACCTTTGCGCGGCCGGAGTGAACCTTCGGTTTATTACTTTTTATTTTTTTATGAATGGTTTATTTACCCGTCTACTGGGGCTAACAGCAGGATTGGCTGTGGTGACAGCCTGTTCAACTGAACCAACGGTTCCAACCAACCGCATTACCTTCAACAACTTTGAAAGTCTGGAAGGGTGGATACCGGCCACGGCCACGTTAAGCACCGAAAAAGCCCACTCCGGGCGGTTTGCGGTGAAGGTGGACGCGCAAAACGAATACGGAGTTGGCTACCATAACCTGTTGGGCAACGTCAGCCCGACCCGGCTCAAAACCCTGCAACTTAATTTGTGGGCTTTGCGAACCGGCAATGAGGCCAAAGCAGTCGTGGTGGTCACCGTCTCGGACCCCGCCGACCCAAACAAGCCTGTTTTTTGGCAGGCCCTGGACCTTGCTGTAGAGGTGAAGACCTTCAACCGCTGGACGGAGGTCCACCGAACATTTACGCTGCCAGGCAACATCAACGCCACCCAGAAACTGGCCGTGTACCTGTGGCGTGGTGCCGGCTCGCAACCCGTGTACATTGACGACTTAGAACTGCTACGTGAGTAATTGCTGGGCCGGTTTTCTTTCCTCATCAGCGCATCAACGCTTGCCATGAACCCCGATTATTCATTTGCACCGTCGGGCCACCGGCACGTCTGGGCCATTCTGGCTGGGGCACTGCTGGCCGCCGAAAGCTGGCTTTTTACTTGGGGCCGCAACAGCCTGGGCGATTACATAAGTGGCATTGTGCTGACCCTGTGCGGACTGACTGCTTGTGTCGTCATCTACGGGTTGCACCGGGGGCAGCCCTGGCCGATGGCAGCGGGACGGTCAACGGCTCCGGGCACTAGGGCAGCCATTGGTGTGGCCGCTCTCGTGGGCGCAGTGGTTTGCGTTATCACACAGGCACGACTGTTGCCCAAATACGTGGTTGATATTTATTACTCTGATATAATTCCGTCATTAAGCATTTACACCCGACGGTTCCTAGCGGGCGAAGATGTATACCGTCCCTTCACCAACGAGGTGGGCTACTTCCTCACGCCCACCTACCTGCCCGCCACTTGGGGGCCTTACCTGCTGCCCGAAGTGCTGCGGTTTGACTACCGCTGGCTGGCCCTGGGTCTGCTGCTGGCCGGGCTGGGTACCTATGCTGGGCTGGTGCGGCGGCTGCGCCTGCCCTTGGCGGCCAGCATCGGCCTCACGTTGCTGCCGTTTTTTCTGACCTACGCCCTGCAACGTACCGAGCCAGCCATGTTCGGCTTTACAGTGGAGGCGATGATAATTGGCTATTACTTTTTGCTACTAAGTGGCTTGCTGCTGCACAAATCCGCGCTGGTGGTGCCGGGGCTGGTGCTGTGCCTGCTTTCGCGCTACGCGCTGGTGCTGTGGGTGCCGTTGCTGTTGGGGCTGATGTTCTGGCAAGGGTCGCGTCGGCAGGCGCTGAGGACGGCCGGTCTGGTTGGGGCGGGCATCCTGGCTTTCTACGTCGGGCCGTTTTTGTCGCACGACTGGTTGCTGTTCGCCCGGATGCAGGAATCGTACAACGGAGCGGCCCTGGGCGAATGGCAGCACCTGGGCAGTGGCGGCCGGCCTTTTCACCTCTACAATGGCATTGGTCTGGGCAACCTGCTTTACCGCTACGGCACCGGTACGTTGGCGGCCAAAATCCTGCTGCTCAAGAAAATTCATTTTGCCGCGCTGGTCGGCACGGTGGCCGGCGCGGCCCTGCTGTATTGGCGCGAACGGCCGCCGCGCACCGATTACCGGGTGTTCAGCATCTTGGTCCTGAAGTTTTACCTGGTGCTGTTCTATGCCCTGCTGCAAGTACCCTACGCCTACCTGGCCTCCGTCAGTCTGCTCACGTCCTGCTTCCTGGTGCTGCTGCTGGTGCGGATTGCAGTTGCCCCCGACGCACTTGCAGTGGCACCCGTAGTAGCCTAAGAAGCTGGCTTTTGTGCCAGCGCAAACACGCTTACGCCCAAGGGCAGGTTGAGGTAGCGCAGCAAGTAGTTTTCGGCCTTCACCCACCCCAGCAGCAGGGAATTGACCGGGCCCGAAAACTGGTGCAGGTCGCCGGTGGCCCCGGCCGGGGGCGTTGGGCTGGCCGGGCCAGCCAGCAGGCGGCGGCCCAGGCGCAGAACGGCGGTGGGCAAGTACATGGCCGCGTTCCAGAACGAGCTGCGCTGCACCCGCAGGCCAGCCCCGGCCAGGGCCGCCACGAGGCTGGTCCGCGAATAGCGCCGGAAATGATGGTTCACCACGTCGTGGTCACTCCAGAGGTAGGCATGGGCGGGCACGTACACCAGCAGTTGGCCGCCGGGCCGCAGCACCCGCGTCCATTCGCGCAGGGCCTGTGCTTCGTCGGCAATGTGTTCGAGCACGTCGGAGGCGATGACCAAATCGAAGCGGGCATTAGGAAATTCCAGGGCCGCCCCGTCCATGACCGACACGTTGGGTACGCCCCGCGCCTCGGCCAGTTCGATGGCTGGGCCACTCACGTCGATGCCCGTCAGGTCGGTGTAGCCAGCCGCCCGCAGGCGTTGCAGCAGCGGGCCGCCGGAGCAGCCAATTTCCAAAATAGCCGCACCGGGCGGCAGTTGCAAGGCCTTTACGGCATCGTACACGGCGGCGCGGCGGCCAGCAAACCACCAGTGTTGTTCTTCCAGTTGGTGGTATTTGGCTTCGTAAGTCAGGTCCATAATCAGGGGTAAAAGTACGGCAGCGACGCTGCCCGGCTTCCAGGACGGTACGCCGGGCACAGCAGTCAATTGCCGGGCCAGGGGCAACGTATCCGCGTGATGTTGGACCGCGCTGGCGTAATTTTGCCGTTTCGTGAGTTTTCAATTTACTTTCTCCCCGAACAAATGGCGCATTCTGCTTTTCAACCGATTCCGTTTACCTCCACGCGCTGGCTGACCCTGGCCCGCCTGACCGGCCTGAGCGCAATACTGACGCTGGCAGCTTGTTCGTCCTCCGATTCGCCTACTACTTACCCAGCCAACTTGGTGACCCGCAACGACTTTGAGGCATTGGCTGGCTGGGGTGTTGCGTCACCTTCACTGACCACCGCCCAGGCACACTCGGGCCACTACTCGGTCAAAGTGGACAAAGACATAGAATACAGCCTCGGGTATCACAACCAACTGTCCCAAGTCAGTCCTGCCCGCATCAACAAGCTGCATATCAAGGCTTGGGTTTTGTTGGGCACCCCCGATGCCAAAGCGGTAGTGGTGCTGCAAGTGACGGACCCAGCCAAACCCGGCCCCCCGGTTTATTGGCAGGCGCTCGACGTTCAAGAGCAAGTGAAAACCATCAATCACTGGACGTTGGTGGACAAAGATTTTGTGTTGCCCGCTACCGTGGCCGGTACGCAAGAGCTGGCGGTGTACCTCTGGCGAACGCAGCCAAGCGCGACCGTGTACCTGGACGACTTGGAAATAACCAAGGAGTAACGCGCTGCGGCAGACAGCTTTTCGCATTCTAACCATGTTCGCAACCCGTTCTGGCCCGGTTGGCCCGGCTGGTACCGGCCAGCGTTTCTTCGTGGTACCGCTATTCGTTGGCCAGCATACGCTTTAGTGGTACCACGACCCCTTCGGGGAATTTGGGGCACCACGGTTGAGACCACCGCCAAAATAGAGCGGTTATCAGGTTGGTGTACACGGGATAGAGACGCAACCGTGTAACACCAACCTGGAAACTGCTCTAAGTACCGCCCTATGCAACCCAAGCCCCGGTTTTCGTATTCGCTGCTCGCCGTTGGGCTGTTGCTGGTGCTCATGTTGCAAGCCCGTTTCTGGGCCGCACGCTGGGAAACTCACAACGTGCTGGCCGTCCTAAGCTGGGATGTGATGGGCTACTACCTGTACCTGCCCGCGCATTTTATTTACCATGACTTGCTGCACCTGGGTTTCGCCGCCGACATTATGCGCGAATACCGCCCCAGCGGGTCTTTCTACCAAGCATTTCCGGTGGATGGCCGGGCCGGAGACTTCGTGATGAAATACACTTGCGGCCAAGCCGTGCTGTGGATTCCCTTCTTTTTTCTGGGCCACTGGGCAGCGGGCTGGGCCGGGTACGCCCAGGACGGTTTTTCGGCTCCCTACCAGTTGGCCATTGCATTGGGCAGTATGTGCTACGCGGTGCTGGGGCTGCTGGTGCTGCGCCGGGTGCTGTTGCGGTATTTCACCGAAGCCGTGACGGCCAGTGTGTTGGTGCTGTTGGTGTTGGGCACCAATTATTTTCAGTACGCCGTCTTCGACGCGCCAATGCCCCATTCGCTGTTGTTTTCGCTTTACGCCCTGCTGCTGTGGCTCACCATTCGCTGGCACGAGGCCCCCAATCGCCTTCGGGCAGCTGGTATTGGGCTGGTGTTGGGGCTGTTGGTGCTCATTCGGCCGTCTGAGATGGTGGCCGTAGTCATTCCGGTGTTGTGGGGCCTGACTTCGGCCCGCGCTGTGCGGGCCAAACTGGACCTGTTGCGCACCCGGTGGCTCGATGTGGTGGTGCTGGCTGCTTGTGGCTTGCTTGGCGCAGCGCCCCAGGTGCTGTACTGGAAATGGGCAACCGGCCACTTCCTCTTCAACAGCTACGGCACCGGTCCGCAGTTCAGCTTTTTGAAACCACACGTCTGGAACGTGCTTTTTAGTTTCCGCAAAGGGTGGTTGCTTTACACGCCGTTGTTGCTGCTGCCGCTGGTGGGCTGGGTGGTGTTGTGGCGGCGCTACCGGGCCGTGGCCGTACCCACGCTGGCTTTTTTCGTGCTCAACTTATGGGTGGTCACGGCCTGGGACACGTGGGGCTACGGCGGCAGCATTGGCCAACGCTCGATGGTGCAGTCCTACGCCGTGCTGGCCTTGCCCTGGGGGGCGCTGCTCACCTGGCTCTGGGAACCGGCCCGCCGCGCCGCCACGCAGGTAGCTCTCGTGTCGCTGACCGTGTTGCTGGTCGATTTGAACCTGTTTCAGCACTGGCAGTACATGACCGGCGACATTCACCCGGAAGAAATGACCCGCCGCTATTACTTTGCCATCTTCAACAACCCCCAACCCACGCAAGCCGACTACGTGCTGCTGGATGTCAAGACCCGCCTACCCGGCAAAGAAACCGATTACGACCGCCGCTTGGTAGGCAAGCTCGACTTTGAGCACGACCCCCAACTGCCACCCAGCGAACTCAATGGGGGTTTTGGCTACCTCAGCCCCCACGCCTACCAGGCCCAGACCGGCCGGCAGTTCAGCCCGGCACTGGCAGTGCGGCCGGGCGCGGCTGGCTTGCAGCCCGGACAGTGGGTGCGGGCTTCGTGCCAGGTTTTTTCCGACTACGGTGCCTGGGACAACACCTTCGTGGTGAGCATTGAACGAACCGGAATGAGAGAGTCGTTGCTCTGGCAGTCGGTGCACCTGCAAAACAACCACTGCATCAATAAACGCTGGAACGACATCTTTGTGGACCTGCCCCTGCCCGCCGACCTGCGTGCCGACGACCTCATCAAAGTGTACGGCATGAACAACAACGGTTCCGCCTGCCTGCTCGACGACATTCAACTGGAAGTGTTTATCCCCAAACAGTTGCCCCGGTGGTAAATTACTGCCCCAGCAGCCCATACTTCAGGATGCAGTAGATGGCCCGGAACCCGTCGCGCCACCCTATTTTCTTGCCTTCGGCGTAGGTGCGGCCGTAGTAGCTGATGCCCACTTCGTAGATGCGTACATTGGGCACCCGCGCAATTTTGGCGGTCACTTCGGGCTCGAAGCCAAAGCGGTTTTCCTGAAGCTGCAACCCTTGAATGAGGTCGCGCCGGAAGAGCTTGTAGCACGTTTCCATGTCCGTCAGGTTGAGGTCGGTGCACATATTGGACAAGAACGTGAGGACGGCGTTGCCGATGCTGTGCCAGAAGAACAGGATGCGGTGCGGGTTGCCGCCCAAGAAGCGCGAGCCGAACACGACATCGGCAAAGCCTTTCAGCACGGGCTTCAGCAACACGTTGTATTCTTCGGGGTCGTATTCGAGGTCGGCATCCTGAACGATGACGTAGTCGCCGGTGGCTTCGCGGATGCCGGTGTGCAGGGCGGCACCTTTGCCCTGGTTCACGGTGTGCTCGAGCAGCCGCAGCTCCATTTCGGGGTAGCGGGCGGCGTAGGCCCGGATGGTGTCGGCCGAGGCATCCGTGGAGCAGTCATTGACCAGGATGATTTCCTTGCGAATGTCGTTCACCAGCTTCAGTTCGCGCAGCAAATCCAGAATCTGGTGAATGGTGCGGGCCTCGTTGTAAACGGGAATGACGATGGAGAGGGTATCGAATTTGACCACGAAAAAAAAGCTGAATGCGGCGGAAAAGTCACAAAGGTAGGCGGTCGGCAAAATGGTGAAGGCGGGCAATGGCGCTTTTGAGCTGCCCGCTTGCCCGCGCGTGCCGCTGCTGGCCCTCCCTCAGAGGCTGCCCGTCCGGCCGCCATCCACGGGCACACTCGTGCCGGTGATGTAGCCCGCATCGGGCGAGGCCAGGAAGGCCACGGCGGCGGCTACCTCGGCGGCTTGCCCGAAGCGCCGGGCCGGAATGGTGGCCAGCATGGCCGCCTCAATGGCTTCGGCCGACTGCCCGGTTTGAAGCGTTCTTTTTGCAATCAGCGAAGTATGGCGCTGGGTGAGGGTGGCCCCGGGCAGCACGTTGTTCACCGTGATGCCGGCTGGTCCCAGTTCGTTGGCCAGGGTTTTGGCCCAACTGGCCACTGCCCCCCGCACGGTATTGCTCACGCCCAGGCCCGGCAAGGGAATTTTGACGGATGTGCTGACGATGTTGATGATGCGCCCGTAGCCCGCCGCCCGCATGGCCGGCACCACCGCCTGGGCCAGCAGGTGGTTGCACACCAGGTGCTGGTTGAAGGCCGCCAGCAAATCCGCCACCGGCGCATCGAGCAGGGGGCCACCGGGCGGGCCGCCGGTGTTGTTTACTAAAATCTGGAAGCCGCCGGGGTGCTGGCTCAGGTAGTCGGCCACCACCTGGGCCAGGTGGTTGGGGTCGTTAAAATCAGCAATCAGGAAGTCGTGGCGTTGGCCGCCGGGGGTGGGCAGGGCGGCAGCCACTTCGCGCAAGGCGGCTTCGTTGCGGGCCAGCAGCGTGAGGGCGCAGCCGCGTTCGGCCAGGGCCTGCGCCACGGCCCGGCCAATGCCCTGGGTGCTGCCGCCCACCAGGGCGCGGTACGGGAGAAGGTTCATGAGGTGAAGGGGGTGGAGCGGCGTAATTTGCTGCAAAGTTGGCGACTGATGGCGTGGGTTGCGTTACTTTGTTACCGGACAACGCCGCATCGTTCCGCAACGCCCGTACTCTTCCACCCCGCCAACCCGCCAACCTCCCATGATAACCCGCCCCTTCAACCTGACTGCTTGGATTGACGAACACCGGCATTTGCTGAAGCCGCCGGTGGGCAATCAGCAGGTGTTCAAAGACAACAAGGACTTCATTGTGATGGTGGTGGGCGGCCCCAACGCCCGCAAAGACTACCATGTGGACGCAGGCGAGGAGCTTTTTCTGCAAATGGAGGGCACGATGACCGTCAAAATTATGGAAGACGGCAAGCCGGTGGACATTGAAATCCGGGCGGGCGAAATGTTTTTGCTGCCGCCCCACGTGCCGCACTCGCCGCGCCGCCCGGCGGGCACGGTGGGCATCGTCATCGAACGCTACCGCACGGCGGGCGAACTGGACGGCTTTCAGTGGTACTGCGAAAACTGCGGTCACAAACTCTACGAGCAATACGCCGAAATCACGGACATCGTGACGCAGTTGCCGCCGATTATGAACGCCTTCTGGCAGGACGATGCCAAGCGCACCTGCCTGGTGTGCGGCACGTACATGGCAGCCCCGGTGGCGGTTTCGCAGTAAGCGCATGGCAAAGATGGAAGCAAGGAGGCTGGCTATGCGAAAGCCGTTTTCGGCGACGGCAGTGGCCTGGGTGTTCACGGTCGTGGTCTGGACTGCGGCCATCGGGCAGGCCCATCGGTGGGAGCGCAATGAAGTGCTGGTTCAGGACGTAGGCGTGTACTATATGTACTTGCCTGCCACCTTTATCTACAACGACTTGGGCGATATGTCCTACACCGACGCGGGGCGCTTGAAATACCACCCCGAACAGCCCCGCTGGGGGCTGGTAGCCATGCCCAACGGGCGAACTACGGTCAAGTTTGCGTTTGGCATGGCCGTGGCCTACGCGCCGTGGTTTGCACTGGCCCACCTCACGGCCCGTTGGGAAGGCTTTTCGGTCGCGGGGTTTTCGGACGGGTTTTCGCAGCCGTACCAGCGGTGGCTTTCGCTGGGTTGCATGGCCTATGCCCTGCTGGGCCTGTGGCTGCTGGGCGGCGAGTTGCGCCACTATTTTTCGGACCGGGTGGCGGCCCTGACGTTGCTCCTAATCGGCTTGGCCACCAACTTGCTCAACTACGGTACCTACGAGGCCACAATGTCGCACGGTACCTTGTTTTTGCTCAACGTGCTGCTGCTGCGCAACACCCGCCGCTGGTACGACACCGGCCAGGGGCGGTATGCGGTGGGCGTGGGGTTTTGGCTGGGCTTGCAAGTGCTGGTGCGGCCGTCGGAGCTGCTGATGGGGGCCGTGCCGTTGCTGTGGGGCCTGAGTTCGGCGGCGGCGTGGCGGGCACGGCCCCGGTGGTGGTGGGCGCACCGGGCGCAGGTGCTGGGCGCAGCGCTGGCCCTGGTGCTGGTGGCGGGCACCCTGCCGCTGTACTGGAAAGTGTGGGGCGGCAGTTGGACCACTGATTTCTACCCCGGCGAAAACTTCAATTTTGCCCATCCGCACATCTTGGAAGGCTTGTTCAGTGCCCGCAAAGGGTGGCTCGTGTACACGCCCGTGATGGCGCTGGCGCTGCTGGGCCTGGGCTGGGTGCGGCGCTACGTGCCAGCGGCGGCCCCGGTGCTGTGGCTGCTGCTGCCCGTGGCGTTGTACATCATCTACAGTTGGTGGGACTGGGGGTACGGCGGCAGTTTCAGCGGTCGGCCCCACATCAGCCTCTATCCTTTGCTGGGCCTGAGCCTGGCCGCTTTCTGGCAACGGTGGCTGCCCGCAGCACCGGGGCATTGGGGCCGCACCGGGCTGCTCACACTGGGCCTGACGGCCCTCGTCACCCTCAACTTGCTACAGACCTGGCAGTACTACCGGGGCGTGCTGAATTGCTGCGAGACCACGTGGGCCAGCTACCGGCAACATTTTTTCTGGCTCGATTGGCCGCAGCCCTGAAACCCGGCTTTGGGCGCTGCCTGCCCGCTTTGTTCTCCTCACTTGGTTTGCCTGCCTCTGTGCTTTCCATCGACATCCACACCCACATCCTGCCCGAACGCTGGCCCGACCTGAAGGAACGGTACGGCTACGGCGGCTTCGTGCGCCTCGACCACCACCGGCCCTGCTGCGCCCGGATGATGCAGGACGACAAATTTTTTCGGGAAGTGCAGGACAACTGCTGGTCGCCCGAAGTGCGGCTGCGCGAGTACGACCAGTGGGGGGTGCAGGTGCAGGTGCTGAGTACGGTGCCCGTCATGTTCAGCTACTGGGCCAAGCCGCTGGATTGCCTGGATTTGAGCCAACTGCTGAACGACCACATTGCCGGCGTGGTGGCCCGGTACCCGACCCGGTTTGTGGGGCTGGGCACCTTGCCCATGCAAGCCCCCGACCTGGCCGTGCGGGAGTTGGAACGCTGCAAAAAGATTGGCCTGGCCGGGGTGCAGATTGGCTCGCACATCAACGACTGGAACCTGGACGCGCCGGAGCTTTTTGCGGTGTTTGCGGCGGCGGCCGAGTTGGGAATGTGCGTCTTTGTGCACCCGTGGGACATGATGGCGCAGCAGAAAATGCCCAAATACTGGCTGCCCTGGCTGGTCGGGATGCCCGCCGAAAGCACCCTCGCGCTGTGTTCGCTGGTGTTTGGGGGGGTGCTCGAACGGCTGCCTGCCCTGCGCGTGGCCGTGGCCCACGGCGGCGGCACGTTCGCCAGCACCATCGGCCGCATCGAACACGGCTGGCAGGTGCGCCCCGACCTCTGCGCCGTGGACAACCCCCACAACCCGCGCAACTACCTAGGCCGGTTCTGGGTCGATTCGCTGGTGCATGACCCCCTGATGCTGGACTACCTGGTGAAAACGCTGGGGGCCGATAAAATCACCCTGGGCACCGACTACCCCTTTCCGCTGGGCGAACTGGAGCCAGGGCAACTGATAAAGTCCATGCCGTTTTCGGCCGAAATAAAAGCGCAGATGCTGGGGCAAAACGCGCTGGATTGGCTGGGGCTGGCGCGGGAGCGGTTTGAGGCGGAGGCAAGCTCAACTTTAAGCGGCCGGGTGGGGTTGCCTTAATTTTGCTGGCGCTTGCTGGCCGGCCGCTCGGCTAGTCCATCACTGCTTTATTTTCGCTTATGCTGCCTACCCTCACCACCCGCCAGCTGCTGATTCGCTACACGGCCGACCTCCCCGCCGACTTGCTCCAGGAAGTGCTGGACTACGTGCAGTTTCTGCGACTCAAGCGCCTGTCGGCCGCCGCGCCAGCCGATGTGCTGCGAACCGAAATCCAGCTCGGCCAGCAACACGAATGGCAACACCTGGAAGATGAATTCGCCGATTTTGACCAGCGGTTTCCGCGCGAAAATGCGGCCCCTACCGATTCTTAAGCCCCAGCCGGATGACTTCTCTTCAGTTTGCGGCCGATACCATGGCCGTGGTACTCGACTACGAAAAGCGCCCGCTGCCAAGCCGGATAAAGGCTATTTTTCAGGCCGCCCAACGGGGCGAAGTTCAGGTGGGCGTTTCGGTGATGGTACTAGCAGAAATTGGCTATCTCTTTGAGAAAAAGCGCATCAGCCTGTCCGTTGAAACCCTCGTAGCCGAGGCTGCTCAACGGGGGCTGGTGGTCTTACCCCTTGACGCGCTGGTTATTCGCGCCACTTTCCAGATAAAAGACATCCCGGAGTTGCACGACCGGATTATTGCGGCTACTGCCCAGTGCTACCAGGTTCCTTTGCTCACCAACGACCCGCTCATCCAGGCTTCCACCGCCGGTCCCACTTGGTGGGAGTAAGCGTCTTTTTTGCCTATGCTCTCCGCCCCCGCCGCCGCCCTCGACGCGGCCGACCCGCTGGCCCCGTTCCGGGCCGAGTTTTGCCTGCCGCCCGGCCCCGACGGGCAGCCCTGCGCCTACTTCTGCGGCAACTCGCTGGGCTTGCAGCCCAAAGCGGCGCAAGCGGCCCTCGACCAGGAGTTGGCCGACTGGGCGCGGCTGGGCGTGGAAGGCCACTTCCACGGCACCTCGCCCTGGCTGCACTACCACGACACCCTGACCGAAGCCACCGCCCGGCTGGTAGGGGCCAAGCCCCTGGAGGTGGTCGTGATGAACAACCTGACCGTGAACCTGCACCTGCTGCTGGTGAGCTTTTACCGCCCCACGGCCACCCGCTACCGCATTCTGATGGAAGGCGGGGCCTTCCCCTCCGACCAGTACGCCATCGAGAGCCAGGCCCGGCTGCACGGGCTGGCCCCCGACGCGGCCATTGTGGAACTCGTGCCCCGCCCCGGCGAACACACGCTGCGCACGGCCGACATCCTGGCCAAAATCGCGGAGTTGGGCGACACCCTGGCCACGGCCCTCATCGGGGGGGTGAACTACTACACCGGGCAGGCGTTCGACATGGCCGCCATTGCCGCCGCCGGGCACGCGGTGGGCGCACTGGTGGGCTTCGACCTGGCCCACGCGGCGGGCAATTTGCTGCTGAAACTGCACGACTGGGACGTGGACTTTGCCTGCTGGTGCAGCTACAAATACCTCAACTCTGGCCCCGGTGGCACCAGTGGCGTGTTCGTGCACGAGCGGTTTGCCCACCGGCCCGACCTCGTGCGGCTGGCCGGCTGGTGGGGCCACGACCCCACCGACCGCTTCCAGATGAAAAAAGGCTTCCGGCCAATGGCCGGGGCGGCGGGCTGGCAGCTTTCCAACGCCCAGATATTCCCGATGGCGCTGCACCGCGTCAGCCTCGAGATGATTGACCGGGCCGGGGGCATGGCCGCCCTGCGCCGCAAAAGCGAACAACTCACCGGCTACCTGGAGCAGCTGATTCGGGGCTTGCACCTGCCCAGCACGGCCCTGGAAATCATCACGCCCGCCGACCCCGCCCAGCGCGGCTGCCAGCTTTCGGTGCTGGTGCATGAGCGGGGGCGTGCGTTGTTCGACCACCTCGCGGCGCAGGGCGTAGTGGCCGATTGGCGCGAGCCAAATGTTATCCGGCTGGCCCCCGTGCCGCTCTACAATTCGTTTGAGGACGTGCGCCGGGCGGGCGCGGCGTTGCAGGAGTTTTGGGGTGGTTAAGCAGCGATTTGGGGCTGTCAGGCCGTAACTCCCCTCCTTGCAAAGGAGGGGACGCTTGCGCGAAGCGCAAGCTGGGGTGGTAAATTCGCTGCCCGGTCGCTGAACGGAAGCTGCTGCCCGGAGACGGCCCGGAAGCTACTGCCCGGTGCAACGACCGGGCAACGACCGGGCAGCGACCGTTCAACGATTCAACCACCCCCGCTTGGCCTGCGGCCAAGCATCCCCTCCTTTTCAAGGAGGGGAGTTACCGCCTACCCGCCCCGACCTCCAATGGAAGACTACGCCGCCAAAATGCAGCTCAAGCCCGACGCGGCCTTGCGCGACTACGTGACCAGCCACGCCCAGTACCGCGAGGAAGCCGTGCTGGCGGCCTTCGACGAGCTGCGCCGCCGGGGCCAGCCCGCCCCCGAAGAAGCCGCGCTGCGCCCCGTGGTGGAAGCCGCGCTGGCCGCCAGCCAGCAAGCCGCTGCCGCCGCCAGCAAGGAAGCCGTGCGCCGCCGCCCCGCCCTCAACCCCGAAAACCCGGAGGCCACCGGCCCGGCCCTGTACTCACCGGGCACGATTCTGCTGTTTTCGCTTTTTTTCTCGCTGCTGGCGGGCGGGGCACTGCTGGGCATCAACCTGGGCAAGCTCAAGCGCTGGGGGGCGCTGGCGGGCCTGGGGCTGTTTTTGGTGGGCTACCTGCTGGCCAGTGCGGCGGCCCTGACGTGGCTGGCCGCCCGGTTTGGGCTGAATCCGCTGCTCTCGCTGGTGTTGAACGTGCCCGCCGTGCTGGCGTATTTGCTCTGGTTCTGGCCGCGCTACGTGGGGGCCGACCCCTACCGCAGCCGGGGCTGGCTGCTGCCGTTTGTGGTGTGCATTGTGGGGGCGCTGGCCTTGCAGGCGGGCAACAAATACCTGCTGAAACACCAGCCTCGGCAGGTACGGCAGGAGATGGAAAAAATCTTTGGAAAGTAGGAGGCGTTGCCCCGGTCCGGCGGGCGCAGCCCGTCGGGCCGGTTGGCTTTGGCCCGGCCAGGGACGGAAGCGATGCAACGCTCTCTAATAGCCAACCGCCCCAACGGGCTGCGCCCGCCGGACCGGAGCAACGCCCCCCAACGCTTCGTGCTCGCCCCATGCCCCCCAACCTTCTCCTCACGCCCCACTTCTTGCCCGCCGCCCAGGCCACGGCCCTGCTGGCCCACCTCACCGCCGCCGTGGCCTGGGAGCAGCGCCGCATCGTGCTGTTTGGCAAAACGCACCCCCAGCCCCGCCGCACGGCCTGGTACGGCGACCCCGAAGCCCGCTACGCCTACTCCGGCCTGGCCTGGGAACCGCGCCCCTGGCTGCCCGCCCTGGCCGACTTGCGCCAGCGCCTGGAAGCCGCTTGCGAAGCCCACTTCAACAGTGTGCTGCTAAACCTGTACCGCGACGGGCGCGACAGCATGGGCTGGCACGCCGACGACGAACCCGAACTCGGCCCCGCCCCCACCATCGCTTCCCTCAGCCTGGGGGCCACGCGCCGCTTCCGGCTGCGGCCCCGGCCGGGCACGGCGGGCACGGCCTTTGGCCTCGACCTGCCCGCGGGCAGCCTGCTGCTGATGCGCCCGCCCACCCAAGCCGAATGGCAACACGCGCTGCCCAAAACCGCCCGCCCAGTGGGGCCGCGCCTGAACCTGACGTTTCGCTGGGTGGCGGGCTGACGGCTCCGGTCCGGCGGGCGCAGCCCGTCGGGCCGGGACGAATAAATAGGAATTTATGCCGTACTTGCCGACGCAAATTCTTCACTCTTTAGTCAACCGCCCCATGACCCACAAAATGTTCTTCCAGAATTTCTTTCTGGCCCTGGCCGCTTCGGTGTCCGACGACGATTTTCTGGCCTTTGCCGTGACGGCGCTGGCCAACCTGGATGCCGACGGGGGCTACCCGGCCGAGGCTGATTTTCTGCGGACGCAGGTGGCCGAGCTGCAAAAGCAGCACCAGGCCCGGGGCGTGGTGGGCGGCAAGGTGGCCAAGAGCGCCACGTTTCAACAGGCCGTGCGCAGCTTCCTGGCCTGGGCCAAGCTCACCAACACCCAGCGGGTGTTTCCGGCTTTCCCGGACCGCAACCAGACCGAGCGGATTGACATCCTGCCCGGTGGCATGGACTACCTCTACCGCGCTGACAACGACAATGTGGTGGAACGGGTGACCTATTACCTCGACAAAATCAGCAAAACCTACGGCACCCAAACCAAGGTGACCCCGGCCGAAGCCGCCGCCCAGCTCAAGCTGCTCGCCGAGGCCGCCACCGGCAACACCACCGGCAAGGCCGGCACCAAAAAAGCCTCGGCCGCCATCGACACGCAGGAGCTGGTGGTAGCCGAGGACCTCTACCGGACCTACACCGCTACGTTGGCCAAAAACTGGGAAGACCCCATGCAGGCCTACGCCCTGTTCCCCTTCCCCAACACCACCGGCGGGCCTGAGGACGGCAACCTGCCCGAGCTGCCCATTGCCCCGCCCACGGCCTGAAAAGGCCCCGTAATTGCACTTTGACAAGAAAAAATATTCCCCTGAGGGCTCCGGCTCCGTCCGGGCACCGCAGGTGAGTTCATCCGGGGTGCCCGGACCCGTCCGGGAGCCTCCAGGGAATTCATCCGAGGTGCCCGGACCCGTCGGGAACTTTCCGGGGAGCTCATCCGAGACTCCCGGACCCGTCGGGCACCCGGCGGGGAACTCCCCGCAGGCCCCTGGACGGGTCCGGGTCCCTCGGATGGGCTCATCCGGGGCCGGCGGGCCGGGCAGCCTTTTGGGGCCGGGCGCGGTCTGGGGTTTGTTCGCTGTTTTCTTCCTTCCTTTCTCCCCGGCCGGGGGCTTCCGGCTTTTTTATTCATGAAAAATTTTAACCTTGCCGCGCCCCTGGGGCGCCGGGTGGCCGGCGTGGTGCTGGCAGCCCTTGTTTCCATTGGCAGCGCCTGGGGCCAGGGGCCGACTTTCGTCAGCCTCAACCCGGCCTCCAACACCAACAACGCCGCGCCCAATGGCCTCACGGCCCAGTTTGGCGTGGCCCCGCCGCTCGGGGCCACGGCTGGGCAAGGGCTGAAGGTGTTCAGCAGCCAGCGCGGGGGGCAGCGGGCCGGCACCAGTGGCACCGTGAGTGGCCCGTCGGCCACGCAGCTCCAGTTTGTACCCGCTTTGGGCACCGGCTTTCTGCCCGGCGAAACGGTGCAGGTGAGCCTGACCAGCGGCATTGTGGCCAACAACGGGGCGGGCCTCACCAACCCCACCGTGGCTCAGTACACCACCGCCACGGGCGGCACAGGGCGCGGCGTGTTTGGGCCGCCCACCCCGGCAGTGCTGGGCACGGTGGGCGTGGGCCAGTCGCCGAACCAGGTGAAGCTGGCCGACATCGACAACGATGGCGACTTGGATATGCTGACCGTGAACGACGGCGACTACGCCGTTTTCCCCAGCATTGCCAGCACCGTGAGCGTGCGGGTGAACAACGGGGCGGGCATCTTCACACCCCCGCCCGGCGGGGCAGGCACCGTGGCCGTCGGCCCGGAGCCAACCTCGCGCTGTATGACGGTTGGCGATGTGGACAACGATGGCGACATTGACTTGCTGGCCGGCAACGAACGCACTGGCGAGGTCAGCATCCGCCTCAACACGGGCGGCGGCACGTTTTACGACCCCGGCACCACGCGGGGCACCCTGCCCACGGCCCTGGGAATGCGGGCGCTGGCGTTGGGCGACGTGGATGCCGACGGTGACCTCGACCTACTGGCGGCCAGCACCGACGTGCTGGTGTTCCTCAACGACGGCACGGGGCTCTTTGGCACCCCGGCGGCCAACAGCACGGTGGCCCTGAACAACCAAACCCGGGGCTTGGCCCTGGCCGATGTGGACGGCGACGGCGACCTGGATATGCTGGCCGCCAACATCGCCGCCGGCACCGTAAGCCTGCGCCTGAACAACGGGGCGGGGGTATTTGGCCTGCCCCCGGTGGCGGCCAACGGCACCATCGTGACCGGGGCGGGCACCAACCAGGTGACGCTGGGCGACCTGGACGGCGACGGGGATTTGGACTTCGTAGCCGACAACTACTTCGGCGGCACGGTAAGCGTGCGCTTCAACAACGGCCTGGGGGTGTTTGCACCGCCCGCCGTGGCGGCCAACGCGGAAGTGCCGGCCAGCTTCGCCTTTGACGTGGCGCTGGGCGACGTGGATGCCGACGGCGATTTGGACCTGTGGTTTCCCGGCGGTAGCGGCGTGAGCGTGGCCCGCAACAACGGGGCGGGCGCGTTCGGCCCCCCGGTGGAAGCGCCCACGCCGGGCTTTAGCCCCTTCGGCTTGGCCGTGGGCGACGCGGACGCGGACGGAGACTTGGATTTTGTGTCCATTGACTCGTTCAACGACGCTGCGAACGTGCGCCTGAACGGGCCGGGGCCGGAGATTAACGTGCAAGTGGGCGGAGTCACCTACCTCTCGGGCAGCACCTACGACTTTGGCACCGTGGCCGTGGGCGCGACTTCGCCGCTGGCCGAGTTTTACGTTCAAAACCTGAGCACCGACCTGAGCGCGGCGGGGGTGCTCACGGTGAGCGCCGTGAATGTGGTGCGTTCGCCGGGCATCACCGGCACCACCGGCACGAGCAGCTTGCCCTTCAATCTGGCCGCCGGCAGCAGCCGGCTGACGGTTCAACTCACGGTGCGGCCCACCACGCCCGGCCCCCATAGCGGCACCATCACCATCAGCAGCGACGACCCCGACGAGAGCAGCTACGTCATCAATTTCATCGTTACCACGGTGGCGACCCCGCCCGCCGCCGTGACCTGGACCGGGGCCGTGAGCACCGATTGGTTCACGGCCGGCAACTGGAGCCCCGCCCAGGTGCCGGGCAACACCACGGATGTCACCATCCCGGCCGTGCCCCGCCAGCCGCTGGTGAGCGCCGCCGGGGCCGCCTGCGCCAGCCTCACCAGCGCGAGCGGCACCACCCTCACCATCGCGACGGGCGGCTACCTGGCCGTGGGCAACAACAACGTCGCCTATGCCCTGCAAGCCAACGGGGCGGTCGTGATGACGGGGGGCACCCTGGAAGCCCAGGGCCTGTACGTCTACTTCAACGGCGGGCTGAACGCCACCGGCGGCACGGTGCTGCTCAGTGGCAACAGCGTCCAGGAAGTGGGCACCAACGGCGGCGGCTGCGTCTTCTGGAACCTGACCGTGGGGCCGCGAGCCAGCAACCAGGTGCGGCCCTACGGCGGCGGCTTCGCCGTGCGGCGGGTGCTGACCTTGCAGGGCGACATTAACAGCGGCAGCGTGACCTTGCTCTCGGATGCCGCCGGCACGGCCATGGTGGTGAACGCCGGGGGCCGGGTGCAGGGCGTGGGCACCATGCAGCGCTACATCGGCGGGCCAAACGCCGGCCTGGGCTACCGCCACCTGAGCGCCCCCACCGTGTTTGGGAGCGTGGGCAGCTTTTATGGGCAAGGCTACGCCCCGGTGGTGAACGCCAACTACAACACCACCGGCAACACGGCCCGGCCCTTTCCCAATTTCTTCGGCTACGACGAAGCGCGGCAGGGCGCAACCGGCATCCCCGGCCCCATCAGTTTCGACCAAGGCTGGGTGTCGCCCGCCGCCACCACCGACGCGCTGGCCCCCGGCCGGGGCTACACCGTGAACCTGCCCGGCACCACCACGCCCGCATTTGGCGGCTACTTTGCCACCGGTCCGGTGGCGGTGGGGGCGCTTTCGCGCAGCGGCAGCGGGCCGTTTGCCGGCTACCACCTGCTGGGCAACCCCTACCCCGCCCCCATCGACTGGGACAACGTGGCCCGCCCCGCCGGGCTGGACAATGCCGTGTACGTGTTTCGCAGCACCGGCCAGTACACCGGCTTCTACGACTCCTACGTCAACGGCCAGGGCAGCTTGCCCAACGGCGAAATCGCGGCCATGCAGGGCTTCTTCGTCCACGTCAGCCAAGCCGTGCCCGGCTTCACGTTTCACGACGCGGCCCGCCTGACCACTTACAGCAACCCCACCTTCCGGCGCGGCCCGGCCGATGCCCGCCCCGCCCTGGCCCTGGCCCTGCGCCCGGCCGGCGGCGGCGCGGCTGACAAAGCCTTCATCTACTTTGAAGCCGGGGCCACGGCGGGCCTTGACGGCTTTTATGATGCCGCGAAGCTGCCCAACCCCGGCGGCCTGAACCTGGCCTCGCAACTCGGCGGGCAGGACTACGCCGTCAACGGGCTGGCCCCCTTGGGCACTGCCCCGCTGGTGCTGCCGCTGGTGGTGGGCGCACCGGCGGCGGGCCGCTACGAGCTGGCCGTGGACCAGTTGCTGAACATCGCGCCCGGCACCGCGCTCTACCTGCGTGACGCGCTGCTGGGCACCCTCACCCCGCTCACGCCCGCCACCCGCTACGCTTTCACGCTGGCGGGCACCGCCGCACCGGGCCGCTTTTCCATTGAGTTCCGCCCCGCCGGGGCGCTGGCCTCGGCCGCCCAAGTGCTGGAAGCCCAGGTGCAGGTATTTCCCAACCCGGCCGCTGCCGGTGCCAGCGTGAGCGTGGCGGCCCCGGCAGGGGCCGTGGTTTCCGTCTTCAACGCGCTGGGGCAACTGGTGCGCCCGGCCGCCACGGCGGGCCTGGCCCTGCCCACGGCCGGACTGGCAGCGGGGCTGTACGTGCTGCGCGTGAGCACAGGCACGGGCGACGTCAGCCGCAAGTTGGTGGTAGAATAAGCCCGCGCGAGGTTCATGCGGCTTGACCAAAAGCGCCCCGGCCAACCCGGCCGGGGCGCTTTTGGCTTGACGCGGGGCACCTGCCTGGTGCCGGAACAAGCAGCCCGCCCCGCCCGCTCCTACCACTGGTGCAGGACCGACAACGCCGTTACGCCGTAGGGTTTCAGGGCGTATATTTCGCCCCCCAAGCTCGGCGGATACGGCTCGGGGTGGGTGCGGTAGGCCCCGAGAAAGTACAGTTGCGGGCCGGCTTCCGGCTCCTTTCCGCGCGGCCACACCCGGAAGCGTGCCCGCACTTCGGGTTTCATAACGGCGAGGTTGTTCTCGAGAAGGCCGCCGTTCTGGGCCATCACGTTGAGTTGCGGAGCGGGGTCGTGCCGGGCCACCCACTCCAACCCTTGCCGGTACGAAAGGCCCCAGTAATCGCGCTCAAACAGGCGCTCGACCACCTGGCCCGGCAGGAAGGAGAAGTACACCTGCTCCTGGGGGTGGGCCTGCACCATGCGCCCAATGGTGTAGGCCATTTCCAGCCCGGCCAACCCGGCCGCCCCCACCGCCACCGGCCGCCACCGGCGCATCCGTTGCCCCTGCTGCCACAGCGCCAGGGCACCACGCACCGCCACGAGCAGCAAGGCCGGATAAACAAAGTACAGGTGCCGCCAGCCGTCGTAAATGACCGAGTGCAGCCCAATCACCAGGCCGATGGGGAGCGCAAACCAACCGACAAACAGCACATCCAACCGCCCTTCGAGGGTGCGCAGCCCGGCTATGGGGTGCCGCAACAACGCACCGCCAATGGCCACCGAACCCAGCAGAAAGGCCGCAATGTAGGCCACGGGGGTGGTAATGACAATCCAGACCGGCGCGTAGTGCCACGGCAAGGCCAGCGCCGACACCCGCTCGCCCAGGTACAGCACGTCGCCACTCCAGCCAAAACGCTTCATGCTTGCCAACACGGCCAGGAAATGGTCAGCCGGGGCCTCCCACAGGTAGGGCCAGCCGAGAATAACGCTTGCCACCCCCACGACACCGAACACCAGCAGCGCCCAGACAAACCGCAGGCGACGGCCCTGGACGGCAGCCCCGAACAGCATTTCCAGGCCCACCATGCCCACGGTGAACGCAACGAGCAGAATGCCCGGAATCCGCACGTCGATGGCCGCCGCCGTGGCTACACCGTGCACGGCGGCACGGGCCAGCGACGGCCGCTGCAACAGGCGCACCAGGGTGTAAACGCCCAACGTAAAAAACGCTAAAAAAACGATGTCCTTGCTGTTGTAAAACGCTTCCGCAAAAAAGCGCGGCGACAACACCAGCAGCGTACTCAGCAACAAACCCAGCCGCCAGCTATTGAAGCGCACGCGCCCCAGGTGGTACAAGGCCCAGGTGCCGGCCGCAAACACCAGAAACACGGCAAAGTGCCGCCACAAGTAAACGGTGCGCGAGTCGCGGATGCCAATAACTTGTTCGACCAACGCCAGCGGCATGGTGAAGAGTGGGCCGTGGCCGTTTTCACTGTAGCCGTGGAGGTCGGGCGTACTGGCAAAATTCAGTTGGCGGCTGGTCCATTCCGGGGCTACCAGGCCCCCCACGTACTTGGCATTCACCAGGCCGTTGGTGCGGTCCACCGGCTCGTCCCACGGCACGCCGTAATCCCGGTAGCAGCCCAGGCCCAGCAGCAGCAGCAGGCCAAAGTAGCTCCGCACGTAGAAAGAACGCCGACGAGCGGCAAAAAACGTACGCACGGGGAGAAAAAGCATGGGGGCTGACCTGAATGGAAGGTAAGTTTGGGCGGTGCGGGACCAAGAACTCCCCAAAAGTACTTTCGCCAGTGCCCGGACTTCTGCATTGGGTAGTGGTTCTGCCCGATGGAAAGCCCGGTTTGAGGCGGCCCGAAGCGCCCCGGCCAAACCAGCCGGGACGCTTTGGGCTTGTAGCCGGGCCGCCCCGCTGGCAGGTTCCCGCTGCCGGTGGTAGTTTAGCCGCCGTTATCATTTTCGCTCGTTTATGTCTGTCGATTCCTCTCCCTCCCCCACCGCCGAGCCGCTCACCGTGATGGGAGCCGGGCTGGTTGGCTCGTTGCTGGCCCTGTACCTCACCCGCCGGGGCCACCCGGTGCGCGTGATTGAGCGCCGCGCCGACCCGCGCCGCGCCGGTTTCACCGAGGGCCGCTCCATCAACCTGGCCCTCTCGGACCGGGGCTGGAAGGCCCTGGGCGGGGTAGGCGTGGCCGAGGACATCCGCCGCGTGGGCATCGCCATGACCCACCGCGTGATGCACGCCCCCAACGGCACCCTCACCGAGCAGCCCTACGGCCAGAGCGGCCAGGCCATCTATTCCGTGAACCGGGGCCACCTCAACCGCCGCCTCCTCGATTTGGTGGAGGCGCAGTCGGGCGTGAGCCTGCACTTCGGCCAACAGTGCCAGGGCATTGACCTCAAGCAGCGCACCCTGCACCTGCGCGACACGGCCACCGGCGAAGAGCGCACCGAGCCGTACCACCGGCTGTTTGGCACCGACGGCGCGTATTCGGCCGTGCGGGCGGCCCTGCAACGCACCGACCGCTACAACTACTCGCAAGAATATCTGGAATACGGCTACAAGGAACTGACCATTGCCGCCGCGCCCGACGGGGGCTGGCTGCTGGAAAAACACGCCCTCCACATCTGGCCGCGCGGCAACTACCTCCTGATTGCGCTGCCCAACCTGGACGGCTCCTTCAATGCCACGTTGTTCTTTCCCTACGAAGGCCCCGAGAGCTTCGCCGCCCTGCAAACCCCGGCCCAGGTCACGGATTTTTTCGGCCGCGTCTTTCCCGATGCCGTGCCGCTGATGCCCGATTTGGAACGGGAGTTTTTTGCCCACCCCACGGGGTCGCTGCTCACCATTCGCTGCTTCCCCTGGGCGCACGCCGACGACGTGCTGCTGCTCGGCGATGCCTCCCACGCCATCGTGCCCTTCTACGGCCAGGGCATGAACTCCGGTTTTGAAGACTGCACGGTGCTGAATGCGTTGCTCGACCAGCACGGCGACCACGACTGGGCCACGGTGTTTCGGGAGTTTCAGGCCGAACGCAAGCCCAACACCGATGCCATGGCCGACCTGGCCGTGTACAACTTCGTGGAAATGCGCGACCGGGTGGCCGACCCGCGCTTCCTGCTCCAGAAGAAAATCGAGAGCAAAATCGCCACCCGCTACGCCGGCCGCTGGGTGCCGCTCTACTCCCAGGTCACGTTTTCGGACACGCCTTATGCCCAGGCCTGGGCCGCCGGGCAGCGGCAGGATGCCATCATGGCGCGGCTCATGCCCCACATCCGGGACGAAGCCGATTTTGAAAACCCGGAAGTGCAGGCATTGGTAGCCGCCGAAATGGGCTGAACGTGTGCCCCGAAGATTTGCTTCGGGATGCACGCGCTACGAAGTTCGCGTCCTTACAGCCCTTGCAGCAGCTCCTGCGGCGTTTCCAGCGAACCACGCAGGGCGCAGTAGATTACGAACTGGCTGGGGGTGAGAATACGGCCCAGGGCCACTAAGTAGCGGCGTTCGGCGGTGGCGCGGTCGGCCGCTTCGGTGGCCTGAGACAGGTCGCGCAGTTCGGCCTGGCTGCAAGCGGCCACGCGGGCGGCCTGCGTGGTGCTGAGGCGCAGGATATCGACGAGTTGGGCGGTAGCGCGGCTCGCTGCCAGCACTTGGGTGGCCGGTGCATCGGCGGTGGCTGCCGTTGCCGCCGGGGCGGTGGGCAGCGGGGCGGTTTCGGGGTTGCCCGCCAGCGCGGCGTAGCTCAAGCCCAGGCAAAAGCAAAAAGTGGTGGCGGTGCGAAGCAAGTTCATAGCAGTAGGGTGAGTGAGTGGGCAAGCCGTCCGGCCATTCTTTTGGCGCTTTGGACGATACAAAATTACCCGGCTCATTTGCTGCCCAGGGTCTTTTCTAGCCCAGGCCGACCTTTTCCCCAGCGAATGACGCGCCTTGCCCGGTGGGCGAACCAATCCGCTACCCCGTAGCTTTGCGTATCCCTTTTTTTCCCGTTGTGCTTATGCTTACCTGTGCCATTATTGACGACGACGAAATCAACCGCCTCACGTTGGAACACTATATCAGCCTGTTGCCCGATTTGCAACTGGTCGCTTCGCTGGTCGATGGCGTGGCCGGGCTGGCGTATTTCCGCGAAGGCAACCGCGTAGACCTGCTGTTTCTGGACATTGAAATGCCCCGCCTTTCGGGCCTCGACCTGCTGCGGGTGCTGCCCGACCCGCCCGAAGTCGTCATCACCTCCGCCCGGCCCGACTTCGCCGTCGATGCTTTCGAGCTGCGCGTGACCGATTACTTGGTTAAGCCCTTCGAGTTTGCCCGTTTCACCCAGGCCGTGCAGCGCGTGGGCCAGCGCCTGCGCCCGGCTGGCGGGGCCGGCAGCCCGGCCTCAGCGCCGCCAACCACGGCCCCGGCCCCGGCCAGCACCGACCTTTTCGTCAAAGTGAACAGCAAAATGGTCCGCATCAACTTCGACGACGTGCTGTACGTGGAAGCCCTTTCTGACTACGTGAACATTGTGACCGACAAGCACAAGTACATTGTTTACACCACCCTTAAGGGCCTGGAAGCCCGCCTTGCGCCCTTCCCCAACTTCGTGCGCATTCACCGCAGCTATTTGCTGAATACGCTGCAAATCGAGAGCATTGAAGATAACACCGCCAACCTGAGAGGCGGCCACTTTGTGCCGATTGGCAAATCATACCAAGAAGGGTTTTTCAAGAGCTTGGCCAAGATTTGAGAACGTGACCCGTTCCGTATTGGAGCGGCAACTGCTCCCCTGTGCCAACGCAAAGCCCTGCGCCCCCCCGGCACAGGGCTTTTTTGCGGTTATAAAAATCGAGTCGGCTGTGTAAAATTTACTAATTTTAACAACTATTGACACTTTTTGTGAAAACATCTACCTTTGTTAAATCGTACTAAAACTGGTACAATTTAGCAGCTTTTGCAATGAACGTTGAACACCCGCCCCTCTTGGACCCTTCGTCGTTGAACTACGACGAAATTCTGCGTCATTTTCAAAATCCGGGCGTGATGGATTTTTTGCGGAAGGCCAACCACGAGTACTGGTATTGGAGCGAGTTCAAACGCAAGCCTCTGCCCGCCGATACGTCCCCGGTCGGGGCCTGGCTGCTGACGAAAATACTACGTCGCAACGCCCGCAAGGAACTGGACGTGGCGGGCGTGGCCGGATGTCAGTTTCACTATCAGGTGACGGAGCCGACGCTCCAAAAGCTTCACCGCTTTGACCTTTACATGGGCGGCATCCTGCGGGCCGACAGCCTGATTCCGGCCGACGACAAGCACCGGTACCTTGTCAGCTCGATTATGGAAGAAGCTATTGCATCGAGCCAGTTGGAAGGTGCTGCCACTACCCGTGAGGTGGCGAAGGAAATGCTGCGCCGCAAGCGCAAGCCGCGCAACCAGTCGGAGCAAATGATTGTGAATAACTACCAAACCATTCAATTCATTCTCGGCCAAAAAAATCAGGCCCTGACCCCCGAAATGCTCTGCCAGATTCAGGACCGCATGACCCACGACACCTTGGAAAACCCTGACCACAGCGGCCGGTTCCGGCTAAACGACGAGGTGCGGGTGGAGGATTTCACCACCGGCGAGGTAGCCCACATTCCGCTCGGTCACCAACACCTGCCCGCGCTGCTGAAGTGGTATTGCGCCTTCGCCAACGACGAAGTGCCCGGCCCGGGCAACCCGACGGGAGCGTTTATTCATCCCATTGTACGAGCCTGCATTCTGCACTTCCTTATCGGTTTCATTCACCCGTTTGCCGACGGCAACGGGCGCACAGCGCGGGCTATTTTTTACTGGTATCTGCTGCGAAAGGGCTACTGGCTGCTGGAGTATATGTCCATTTCGCGCATCATTCACAAATCGGCCGCGCAGTACGCCAAAGCTTACCTGCACACCGAGTACGACGAGAATGACCTGACTTATTTCATTAACTACCAGGCAAAAACTCTGGACTTGGCTTTCAACAGCTTGCAGCAGTACATGGAACGCAAAATGGCGGAGAAACGGCAATTGCGCGACTTCCGCTACCTGCCCGATTTGAACGAGCGGCAACTGGCCATTTTGCAAGACCTGATGACTGACCCGGATGCCGCCTGGACCATTCGGGAAGCCGAACACCGCTTTGGCGTGGTGTACCAAACCGCCCGCACCGACCTCCTGGGCCTGGCCGACTTAGGCCTGCTGGCCCAGCGCCGCACCGGCAAAACGAAGCTTCTGTATTCACGAGCCGAGGATTTTGAGGGAAAGCTAACGGCGCTGAAAAGCGACCGAAAATGAGTTCTGCTACTCGCCCGCCCCTCCGTACCTTCGCCCCATGTCTGACACCGCCCCCGCCGCTCCCAAAAAGCTGTTCCTGCTCGACGCTTTTGCCCTCATCTACCGCTCGCACTTTGCCTTTAGCAAAAACCCGCGCATCAACTCCAAGGGGATGAACACGGGGGCCGTGCTGGGCTTCACCAATACGCTGGTGGAGGTGCTGCAAAAAGAAAAGCCCACCCACATCGGGGTGTGTTTCGATGGGCCGAAAAAGACTTTTCGGCACGAGCAGTTTGCGGCGTATAAGGCCCAGCGGCAGGCCATGCCCGAAGACATTGGGGTGGCGCTGCCCTACATCAAAAAAATTATTCAGGGATTTCACATTCCCATCCTGATGCTGGACGGGTTTGAGGCCGACGACGTGATTGGGACGCTGGCGCAGCGGGCCGAGGCGCAGGGCTTTGAGGTGTTTATGATGACCCCCGACAAGGACTATTGCCAACTGGTGACAGAGCGCATCAAAATCTACCGGCCCGCGTTTATGGGCAACGCGGCCGAGGTGCTGGACGTGGCCCACGTGCTGGCCCGGTTCGAGATTGAGCGGGTGGAGCAGGTGATTGACATCCTGGGCTTGCAGGGCGACGCGAGCGACAACATTCCCGGCATTCCGGGCATTGGCGAGAAAACGGCCAAAGCCCTGATAAAGCAGTACGGGTCGGTGGAAAACCTGATTGCCAACTCCGACCAACTCAAGGGCAAGCAGCAGGAAAACGTGCGGAATTTTGCCGAGCAAGGGCTGATGAGCAAGGAACTAGCGACCATCCACGTGAACGTGCCGCTGGATTTTGAGCCGGACAAGCTGGTGCTGGACGCGCCCGACACCGACACATTGCGGGCGTTGTTCGAGGAGCTGGAGTTTCGGCAGTTGGCGGCGCGGGTGCTGGACGGGGGCGCTGGCCCGGCCCGCCCCCCGGCTGGCCTGGCCAAGCCCGGCACCACCGGGGCGCGGCGGCCCAAACCGACCGACGGGCAAGGCTCGCTGTTTGGCGGCAGTGCCGATGCGGCCCTGGCCATCGGCGCTGAATATGGAGAAACCGGCCACGATGGCGCACCGGCTGGGCCGCGCCGTCGCCTCGAAGATGTGCTCTACAACTACCATTTGATTGACACGCCGGAGCTACGCAAGTCGCTCCTGGCATTCCTGCTGCTGCAAACCGAAGTCAGCTTCGACACCGAAACCACCGGGCTGGACACGATGACGGCGCGGCTAGTAGGCATGAGCTTTTGCTACCGGCCGGGCGAGGCGTACTACGTGCCGGTGCCGCCCGACGACCTGGCCGCCGCCCAAGCCATCGTGGACGAGTTCTGCCCGTTTTTTGAGGCCGGGCAGATTACCAAAATCGGGCAGAACATTAAGTACGACCTCAGCATTCTGAAGCACTACAAGGTGGAAATGGGCGGGCCGGTGTTCGACACCATGCTGGCCCACTACCTGCTGGAGCCCGATATGCGGCACAACATGGACGTGCTGGCCGAAACCTACCTGCACTACACGCCGGTGAGCATCACCGAACTCATCGGGGCGAAGGGCAAGAGCCAGAAAACGATGGCCGACCTGCCCCCGGCCGCCGTGAAGGACTACGCCTGCGAAGATGCCGACGTGACGCTGCAACTCAAGCACGTGTTTGAGCCGCTGCTGGCCGCGCAGGGCCTGCTGGGCTTGCTGAATGACGTGGAAAACCCGCTGGTGCCGGTGCTGGCCGCCATCGAGTACGAGGGCGTGAAGATTGACAGCGTGGCGATGGGCGAGTATTCGGCCGAGTTGCAGGGCTACATCACGGAGTTGGAAAGCCAGATTTACGCCGCCGCCGGGCAGGAATTCAACATCGGCTCGCCCAAGCAACTGGGCGAAGTGCTGTTTGAGAAAATGGACCTGGGCAGCGGCAAAATCAAGAAAACCAAGACCGGTCAGTACGCCACCGGCGAGGAGATTCTGAGCCAGCTCGCCGCCGACCATCCCATTGCGGCCCTGATTCTGGAATACCGGCAGCTCACCAAGCTCCGCAGCACCTACGTCGAGGCCCTGCCCCAACTCGTGAGCGTGGTGGACGGCCGGGTGCACACGAATTTTAACCAGGCCGTGGCCGCCACCGGCCGCCTCAGCAGCACCAACCCCAACCTGCAAAACATCCCGATTCGCACCGAAAAGGGCCGCGAAATCCGCAAGGCCTTCGTGCCCCGCGATGCCAACCACGTGCTGCTGGCCGCCGACTACTCGCAGGTAGAGCTGCGGATTATGGCCGACTTCTCGGGCGACGCAACCATGATTGAAGCCTTCCGGCTGGGGCAGGACATCCACACCAGCACGGCCAGCAAGGTGTTTCGGGTGCCGCTGAACGAGGTGGACGGGGAGATGCGCCGCAAGGCCAAAACCGTGAACTTCGGCATCATCTACGGCATCTCGGCCTTTGGGTTGGCCCAGCGCATCGGCATCAGCCGCAAGGAAGCCACGGAAATTATTGACACCTACTTCCAGGAGTTTTCCAGCGTCAAGCAGTTCATGGACGACAGCATCAACCGCGCCCGCGAGCTGGAATACGCCGAAACCCTGCTCAAGCGCCGCCGCTACCTGCGCGACATCAACTCGCGCAACGCCACGCTGCGCGGCTACACCGAGCGCAACGCCATCAACGCCCCCATCCAGGGCACGGCCGCCGACATCATCAAGATGGCCATGATAAACATCTACCACTGGCTGCGGGCCGAAAAGCTGCAAACCCGCATGATTCTGCAAGTCCACGACGAACTCGTGTTTGATGCCGTGCAGGAAGAAGTGGCCTACATCACGCCCAAAATAAAGGAGCTGATGGCCACGGCGCTGCTGCTGCCGCGCGGTGTGCCACTGGAAGTGGAAGTGGGCACCGGCCGCAACTGGTTGCAGGCCCACTAACCATGTCTCCCAGACTTTCCCTTTTCCGCCCGACCTTTGAACCGCTGCCCGCTCACCGGGCCGCGCCCCCGCTATGTTGATGGAATCCTTTGAAGTCGAGAACTTCCGCAGCCTGAAACACCTGAAGCTGGAGAAACTGGCGCGGGTGAATGTGCTGGTGGGGAAGAATAATTCGGGGAAGACGAGTGTGCTGGAGGCGTTGTTCTGTTTAACTGGGATTAGTACCCCTATTTGGTTTGAGACTATCATCAAGGAGCGTGAACTGCCTTTGTCAGAGGTTGACTTCCTTCAATTATTCTACCGGCTTGATAGTGCAAATAATGTTAAACTCTCCGCAAAATATACCACTTACCCTTCCGGGTTGTACAAGATGTGGTTAGAAGTCATCCTTCAAACTGCCGGTTCAATCACTAGGCAAGCATCGGATGAGTTGGATTGGAACACTGAAAAGTCGTTTCAACGAGCGACTAGTGGGGAGGCATTATCCATTGAGCTAAGTACAGATTCAATGGTAAACCCGGCCTATTACGAGCTTGCTGCGGACGAAAGAAGAGCTTTCCGCCGTTTTAATCTTCAGGAGAATTCACCAGGCTCATTAGACGCTGCGAAAGGAATTAGGGTCGGTGGGGCATTTCGCACACGAGTTTCTTTTGTACCCAGTCATCCACGTTTACGTAGTTCCAATTCCTCGCTTGAGCAATTGAAAATCATAAAGGCAGACAATAAGTTGGTGAATGTGCTGCGTCAAATAGACAATCGAATTGAACGCATAGAGCTTGTCGGCGGTGGCATCTATTTCAATCTCGGTGCTGACTTCCCTACCCTGCTCCCAGCCAATCTTATGGGAGAGGGCATTCAACGCCTTCTGTTAGTAATTTCGACGATTATCAGCAGGGCAGGCGGTTTGGTCCTCATCGACGAAATCGACAACGGCCTGCACTACTCCGCCCTGCGCGTCCTCTGGAAAGGCATTCTGCAAGCTGCTCGCGAATACGACGTGCAAGTCTTTGCCACCACCCACAGCGCCGAGGCCCTGCGCCACCTCACCTGGGTGCTGGACGACGAAGAATATGCCAGCTACCGCGACGACATTGCCGCTTACACCCTCATCCGTACCAAAGACGACACGGTGAAGAGCTTTCGCTACGATGCCTCGCAGCTGGAATTTGCGATGGAACACGACATTGAGGTTCGCAACTGAATCAGGCAAGCCATGAAAATCAATGTGTTTGTGGAAGGACAAGAGGACCAGGAGTTAGTAGCCGAACTACTTGTCCTATTGGGCAAAGTGGATAATTGGCAGGAAGCGGGCAAAGCGTTTAAAGGTATCACGGCCGACGGCCACCTGGTAAACCTCAACACGACCAATGGCTGGGGCAGCCTGCTCAGTGGGAATTTGTTCCCGGAATTGCGGCAATCGCCGCAGGAAGACGTGCTGAACTTGGTCATCTACGATGCGGACCGACCCGGACCCCAGCAAGGCGGCAACGCGCAACGCCGCCGCCAACTGCGGGAAGTCCAGAGCGATAACGCGTTGTTTTTTGAGTTGTTTTTGCTCCCGACCGACGCGGAAGACGGCCAGTTGGAGGATTTGTTGCGCCTGCTTATCCCCGAGGTTCATCAGCAAGTAATCGACTGTTTTGCAAGCTACGAAGAATGCGTAAGGCAGTTGCAAATGCCGGACGGCGGCTCCTACAACCTGCCCGTCAGCAAGTCACGCATTTTTGCTTATCTGGAAGTATTGCCCTTGACTGCCGACGAGGAAAAGCGTCTTGCGAAAAAGCGTAGCACGAAGTTTTTCGGCAATCCCGCTTACTGGAACCTAGCCGCTCCCGCCATCCAGCCGCTGTGCGAGTTCTTGGCCCGGCACCTGCCGTAGCGAAAGCCCGGATTGCCAGCTGCGCCCAGCAACGGGCGGCAACGTCACGGGCCTGACTGCCGCTGGAAGTGGAAGTAGGCACCGGCCGCAACTGGTTGCAGGCGCACTAGCCAGAGGCATCGCGGCGACGGAATGACAATTATTTTTTGGTGTATAGGTCAAAAATTTTAGTTTTCTGGTTTTTTCACTACATTTGTCCCATCCAATCACCTAATTCTGTAAAAAACAATGGAACCCTCCCTCCAGCTGCTGCCGAAGCAGCAATTTGACAAACTCGCTGCCGCCTGGGAACAAGCGGTAGGGGATACCGACCCGACCGTTTTGCAAGCGGCTTTTAAATCCGGCGGAAGCCGGTTGCTCTACGGGGCCTTGACGCTGGAAAGCGCGAGGGCGCTGGTGGCGAACAAGACCTACTACGTCAAGGCCCGGTTTATGCTACTGGCCGACGGTAGCTTTGCAGTGGCGCTGTCCGGCACCGACCAGGCCGGGAACCCGACCACGGGTCCCTTCCAGGCCGAATCGGCCACGGCGTATTCGGCCGACAAAAAACTTACCCGGATAGTTAACAGCGCCGAAGCCGAGGGATGGTTGCGCCAATGGGTTGGTTCGGCCAAAATTACTCAGGACCTGTTTAAGGATGGCGGGAAGTGCCTGCTGGGCTACGATTATGAAGTGGCCGACTTCACCGGGGCGCTGGCCCCGCTTGGGGGTTACCAGGGCACCGATGTGAACCTGCGGCTCTACTTTGGCCTGCGCCCGCCGAAGGCTGGCAAACCGGCTTTTACCTTGCTAGTGGCGCTGAACCCCGAATCGACCGTGCATACGGGCAACACCCCGGTGGCGTATTACGACGATGCCGTGATGGTTCCTCCCGGACTTTAAGTCAGCGGGCACTTGCCACTCCCGCTATGCTGCTGTCTCTCTATCACGCCCTGACTCACCTGTTGCCGGCTCTTGAAGGGTTCGTGGCATTGGTGGCAGCCTGGCGCTACCGGCACCTTGCCCCGCCGCTTCGCTGGTTGGCCTACCTCGCCTGGGCCTCGGTGGGCATGGAAATTACCATTCACTTCGTGCGCGACGCGAACGGCTCCAACTGGTTTTTAGGACCGATTGACCGGGCCATTGAGTTTACGCTTCTGGCCCTGCTTTATCGGAAGGCGCTGGCCCCCTCGGCTCTGAGCCGGGCAGTGCCCGCGCTGGTGGTGGGCTTCGGGTTGCTTTCGGCCTACACCTTCTGGCAGGGGCTGGGCGTAGTGCGGTTTAGTACCCTACAATCTGTGGTGGAAGGAATACTGGTGCTGGGCTTGGTCATGGTTTATTTCCGTCAACTAATGGAAACATTGACGGTGCTGTACCTGGAGCGCGAACCGCTGTTCTGGGTGTCGGCGGGGCTGCTGGTGTACTTTGCGGGCAGCTTGCTGGTGCGAGGGGCCAGCAACTTCGCCTTGCAGCAGTCGCGGCCCATGCTGCTGCAACTCTCCGTGATTCGCCTCGTGCTGTACGCGCTGCTCAACCTGTGCTACCTCGTGGCGCTGTGGGTGCGCCCGGTGCCACTCCGGCAACCGACGCGGCCGGCCGCCACGTGGTAAGCCGCCGCTAAGGCGGGCTTGCCCGATGCCTTTTGCTGGCACTGGCCGGGGCCGAACTGCTGCTGTTTTTGATTATTGCGGCCCCGACCACTCATTTCACCCACGGTATGCCCACCTTCCCTCAAGTCCGCGCCCAACAGGCGTTTGCTGCTTACACCTCGGCCTGGGTAGCCCTGGCCGGAGGTCAGGATGCCCGCGCTTTGCAAGCCGCGTTCGGTTTGCCGAATGCCTTGCTGGGTTACGGCGTACTGTCTGGCACCACGGCCCTGGCGTTGGCGGCCAACGCCACTACCACGCAGGTCAGGACGTGCTTCGTGCTACTGCCCGTCGCGGGCGGCGGCAACGCCTTTGCCGGGGCCGTGTACGGCCTCGATGCCGCTGCCACCATCACCACGCCCTACTACCTAGCCGCGCCGGCCGGCCCGGCTGCTGCCAGCCCTGGCTCTACTACCCCAACTTCGACTAACCCGACCATCGTCCCCGATGCGGTGGCGCAGGAATGGCTGGCCAAGTGGCAGGCCCTGGCCGCCGCCCTCGCCGGCCTGACCCAGGCGCGGTTTGCCAGCGGGGAATCCGGGGCTTTGCGGGGCATCAACTACCCGGCCGTGGTTTTCAGCGGGTTGCTGGAGCCGTTGGAGTCGGGCGATGCGGACATTGCCGAGCTGCGCGTGTACTACGTGCTACACCCCAACGAGGCCCCCGACTTGGGCGTGCTGGTGGCCATTGGCAGCGCCACCGCGCAGCCCCTGCCGGCGCGGCTGACGGTGATGTACCACAACCAGGGAGAACCCGTTCCGCCTGGTTCAACGGCCTGATTGATTGGTGAGGCCGGGCGGAATTCCCCGCTTGGCCGTAACGCTGTGCGCTGTGCTCGAACTCATTTATCACTATCTCCGTCCGGCTATCATGCCCCTGGAGCTGTTCGTGGGGCTGGTGGCGGCGTGGCGCTACCGCCGCCTGGGGCCGGCCCTGCGTTGCCTGGCCTGGCTCACCTGGGCCTCGGCCGTGATGGAAACCGTGCTGCACTTCGTGCGCGATGCCAACGGGTCCAACTGGTTTCTGGGGCCGATTGACGCGGCCCTGGAGTTCACGTTTCTGGCCCTGCTCTACCGGCGGGCGCTGGCTCCCTCCTGGGTGAGCCGGGCGATGCCCGCGCTGGTGGCGGGCTTTCTGGTACTTTCGGCCTACACCTTCTGGCAGGGCTTGGGGGTGGTGCGCTTCGGCACCGTGCAGGCGCTGGCCGAGGGGGTGCTGGTGCTGGGCTTCGTGCTGGCGTATTTCCGCAAGCTGCTCGACGAATTGACAGTGCTGCGGCTGGAGCGCGAACCGCTGGTGTGGGTGTCGGTGGGGTTGTTGCTTTACTTTGCGGGCAGTTTGCTGATGTTGGTTGCGCGGAACTACGCCTTGCAGCAGTCGCACGGCTTGCTGAAGCAGTTCAATGCCATTCACCTGCTGCTTTATGGCTCCCTCAACCTCCTTTACCTCGTGGCCTTTTGGATGACTCCGGCGCGGCCGAAATAACGGTCCTGCTCTACGGCGGGGTCGGGGTGTTCTTGCTGCTGGCCTTGGCGCTGGTGGCCTTCGTGCTCACGTACCAGAAAAAAATGGTGCGCCAGCAGCTGACTATGCACGACTTGCAGGTGAAGTACCAGCGTGACCTGCTGGGGGCCAGCCTGCGGGCCGAGGAGCGGGAACGTGCCCGCATCGGCGGCGAGCTGCACGACGGGGTGGGGTCGGCGCTGTCGGCGGCCAAGCTGCTGCTGGGGCAGTTGGCAGGCATCAACGACAGGGAACAGCGGGTGCTGACCACCATCGAGGACGTGCTGACGACTTCGTTGCAGGACATCCGCACCATTTCGCGCAACCTGCACCCGGCCGTGCTCATGCGGGTGGGGCTGGCCGAGGCGCTGCTTAACCTGAGCCAGCTCTACGAAACTGCCGTGCCGGGCGGCGTGGTGGTGGAGGCCGAACTGACCACCGCCCTGCCCTACGAGCAGGAGCTGGCCCTCTACCGCATCGTGCAGGAGCTTATCACGAATGCCCTGCGCCACGCCCACCCCCAGCACGTGCGGGTGCGCCTGGCCCAGGCCGGGCCGCTGCTGCGCCTGCAAGTGGCCGACGACGGGGGCGGCTTCGCCTACGTGCCCCGCACCCCCGCCGCCGGCAGCGGCCTGGGCCTCAAAAACCTGGAAGCCCGCATCCTGCTGCTCAATGCCACGCTGCACATCGACAGTGCCCCCGGCCAGGGCACCCGCGTGACGGTGGAAATGCCCCTGGAAGCGGCAACGACGGTGGAATAACGGATGCTGCGCCCCGCGCCTTGAAGGAGCCACGGTAGCAGGTTGTTACTGGTTGCTGGTTGAACCCCGGGTTGGCGCGTTGCGCCAACCCGGGGCTGGGCTCCGAAACCCCTTCGGGGTTGAGGCGACCGACTGAACAGTTTTATTCCTTGTTGGGAATCACTGGCGAACAAGAAACAGGCAACGAGCAACAAAAACGGCGACCCCGGCAGCCACTGCGTAACAGCACGGTGTTGCAGTCCCGCGCCAGCCTCGAGGGCCACGTTTACGTTAGCGTACCTTCCCGGTTTGGGAACCCGGCGCGGGACTGCAACACCGTGCGGTCCTGCCCCGGCCACAGCACCTGCCCCGGCCTGAAAACTGCGCTCACCGCCCACCGCCACTTTCCCCCGCCCATGACCCCCATGACCCTACGCCCGTTCTTGCCCGCCCTGCTGGCCCTGCTCACCGCCTGCGACTCGACCCCGCGCGAGCGCCAGGAAATTGCCAGGCACGAACTTAAAAACCTGGACACGCTGGCCGCCAACGGGGCCAAAACCGTGGCCCGCGCCGCCCGCACCGCCGCCCGCTACGACGCGGCCAACCGCGCCCGCCGCGCCACGCCTCTGGACCCGCGCCAGCAACTCCGGGTCGAGGGCGAGTTGCTTGGCCCCTACGCTGACCAATTGGCCGCCCTCACCCCCGCCACCCTGGGCGGGGCCTACCAGTACCTGCTGCAACAAACCCGCGCCCGCCATTCCGCCTGGACCGCCCGCGACTGGGATTATGCCCGCGCCGCCTACGCCCGCCTCAACGCCGAACTGAAGCGGGTGCGGCTGGACCTGCCCGCCCGCGACGAACTCCGAATCCGGGCCTGGCAAGTGGAGTTTGTGGGCTTGCAAGCCCAGCGCACCGCCCACGCCTTGCAAACCGCCGGGCCGGCCGAAAAAGCCAGCCGGTAGCGCCGCCCGTTGCACCGCACCGCGCCAGCTGCTTTGCTGGCCCGGCAATGGCAATTGGGCGTAGCGCGGCTTTGCGCTCCAACTTCGTCCCCGCCCTTGCCGTTAGCTACGCCAACCTTTGGTTGAATGGGGCCGGGCACGTTGCCCGGCCTCGCGTTGTTTCTTTCGCTTATGAAAAATCCTGACCAGCCCCACTCCCCTGCCGCCGACGCGGCCCTGGCCGCCGGGGCACTGGCGGTGGCCGACAGTGACCACGCCGTGGCCCTGGGCAAAAAAGCCGCCTCCGGGGCCGAAGCAGCCCTGGCCGAAACCGAAATGGTAGCGGCCGACATCCGCCACGCCGCCGCCGCCACCCAAGCGCTGGTGGACGAGGGCGGCAAGCCCGCCAAAGTCGCCCTGTCGGCCCTGGTGAAGCAGGCCAAAGCTTACATTGAGGACTTGTTGCCCCGCGAGTTGCCCGCCACGCTCACCTACCACACCCTGGGCCACACCCAGCACGTGGCCAAGGAAGCCCGCGCCCTGGCCACCGCCGCCGACCTGGACCCCGCCGACACCGAGGCGTTGCTCGTAGCGGCCTGGTTTCACGACGCGGGCTACATCGACGCGTACGACGGCCACGAGTTTCGGTCTATTGACCGCGCCACAGCTTGGCTGACCGCGCAACAGGCTGCACCGGGGCTTATTGCGCAGGTGGCCGCCCTCATCGAGACCACCCACCGCGACCGCCCACCCCAGAGCGAATTGCAAAAAATGCTGGCCGATGCCGACCTGAGCAACCTGGCCCAGGAAGAATTTCGGGCCACGGCCGAGTTGTTGCGGGCCGAGTGGGAAGTGGCGCTGGGCAAGGTGTATTCCAACCCGGACTGGGCGGAGTTGCAGCTCACCTTCATCCGCGACCACAAGTACCGTTCGGAAGCGGGCAAGGAGCGCTACAAAAAACAGTTCAAGGCCAACCGGCAGGAGCAGCGCGACGAACTGAAAAAGACCGAAAAGAAAGCCAAGAAAAAAGAAGAAGCCCAGAAAGGCACCTTTGCCGAACCCAAGCGCGGCATCGAAACCATGTTTCGGACGATGTACTCGAACCACATGAAGCTGAGCGACATGGCCGACAAAAAAGCCAGCATGATGATTTCGCTCAACGCGGTGCTCATGTCGGTCATCATCACTTACGTTGGGGCCAAGTCGTCGGCGCTGGGCATGGCTTTCACCCGCAACCCCATTCTGGCCGTGCCGATGGGCATTCTGCTGCTCACTTCGCTGGGGTCGGTGGTGTCGGCCATCCTCTCGGCGCAACCCGACGTGACGAGCTTCAAATGGCTCAAGAAAAGCCCTGAAATTGCCACCAATCGGCGGGTGAACCTGCTGTTTTTCGGGCAGTTCACCAAGCTCAGCCTCGACCATTTTCAGCAGGGAATGCGGTCGTTGATGCGCGAAAAGGAAACCCTTTACACCAACATGATGACCGACGTGTATTACTTGGGCGAGGTGCTGAACCGCAAATACGGCCTGCTGCGCACGAGCTACACCATCTTCATGGTGGGCTTGATTCTGACCACGCTTTCGTTCGGCATTGTGCTGTTGTACAAATCGTAGGCGGGAGTAGCACGAGTACCCCGAAGCGGTGCTTCGGGGTACTCGTGCTACTCCACCCGAAACCAGTCCACGTCGGCGCTGCCTGCGTCGTTGAACTTGCTGGGGCGGGAGCAGAACAGGCCCATTCGCGCCCCAATCCACTTGCCCTCGCGGGCCGGAAAAACATCGCCTATCGGTGTGAACACCGTGCCGTCGAGGCTGTAGCTGAACTGGCATTTGGCCCCGGCAGCTACCGCCACCCGCAGGTAGATGGGCTGCCCGATTGCTGGCCCGGCCACGGGGGCGATGCTGGTTTCGGCGGTATCTTGGTCGGCATTCCGGCAGGTGTTTTGGCGGAGGGTGAGGTGACCGTTGGCGTAGCTCAGGCTCAGGTAAGCGTAGTCCAGGCCCATGATGAGCAGGCCCACTTTTTCGCCCTCCACGCGGGGCGTGAACAGCAGCTTCGTGGTGGCCGTGAAGGTTTCGGCGGGGAGCTTTTGCAGCAGCAGGTGGGGGGCCAGGTAGAGGTTGGGAGCCTCGGGCGGCGGCTGCACCGAGTACAGGCGCAGGTAGCCCGCCGGGCCGTTGGGGTAGGCCCAGTAGTCCTGGGGGTTGGCGTTCCATTGCCACTGCGGGGCCAGCGTGGTGCCCGCAAACTCGTCGGAAGTGGCGGGCGCGGCGGGCACCACGGCGCGGCCTTTGACGCGGGGCTTGCGGTAGGTCAGCACGGGTTGGCCGGTGCCGTCGCCGTCGGGGTCGTCGCCAATCACGGGCCAGTCGTTTTGCCAGCGCGTGGGTTGCAAATGCACCACCCGGCCATACGGCCCCTGGTCCTGAAAATGCAGGAACCAGTCTTCGCCGCTGGCCGTCGTCACCCACGCGCCCTGGTGCGGGCCGTTGATGGGGGTGCTGCCCTGGGCCAGCACGGTGCGGGCCTCGTAGGGGCCGAAAATATGCCGTGAGCGCAACGCCAGTTGCCAGCCGGTGCCCACGCCCCCGGCCGGGGCAAAAATGTAGTAGTAGCCGTGGCGTTTGTACAGTTTTGGCCCTTCCACGGTGGGCTGGGCGGGGTGGCCGTCGAACACCAGCGCGTCCGGACCGGTCAGGCGCAGGCCATCGGCGGCCATCGGCGACACGGCCAGCATGGTTTTGATGCCCGCCCGGCTGCCCGCAAACCCATGCACGAGGTAAGCCCGGCCGTCGGTGTCCCAAAACGGGCAGGGGTCAATCCAGCCCTGGGCTTCCTTCACCCGCACCGGGGCCGACCACGGCCCGGCGGGGTTGTGAGCCTTCGTCACAAAAATGCCGAGGTCGGGGTCGGGGTAATAGAGGTAAAATTCTTTGGCGTGGTAGCGCAGGGCCGGTGCCCACACCCCGCCGCCCGGCTGCACGGTGCGGTAGCGGGCCAGCGGCGGCTGTTCGGGCAGCGCCGCCCCAAGCAGAGTCCAGTTCACGAGGTCGCGGGAATGCAGGATGGGCAACCCCGGCACACAGTTGAAGCTGGAAGAAGTGAGGTAAAAATCGTCGCCCACCCGCACCACGTCGGGGTCGGAATAGTCGGCGTACAGCACCGGATTTTTGTAGAAGCCGGTGCCTAGGTCGGGCACCCAGGGGCTGGGTTGAGCCGACAAAGGCGAGCTTTGCGCGAGCTGAAACAGCAGTAGCCACACGAGCAGCCCTTTTCGCTTGGTTACCAACTCAACGGCTCTGGTCCTACCCGTTACGAGCTTGTTATCTGACAGCATCAATTTTCCAGCTTTGCATCCGTGAACCAATCCGACGCTCCCGCACGAAGCTTTCCTGTGCAAGTTAGGCAGCAACCGGATTGAGTCAGCACCAGATTCTGGTAATTCAAGCTTTGCGCCGGTAGGGTGTCAGTCGGCAATAGTACCTTTGCGAACGGTTGCTTCGCCGCGTTGCATCTGGCCGGCTGCGTAGTTCAACGGATAGAATAGGCGTTTCCTAAACGCTAGATATGGGTTCGATTCCCGTCGTGGCTACCACCCTACCTGATGTTAGGTAGTATAAACGCCCTCAAAACGTCGCTGAAATGACTCTCAGTGCGGTATTTGGGGGCGTTTTCTGCTGTTTGCCCGACGTTGTTCTTGCGCTTCCCGGCGTGAGTACTGCCCCCAATCCTGCCCCCATACTTCCCTTCTCTGCCCCCACCCATGAACATTCACTACGAGCGACGGGCTGACCGTCCGGATTCGGAAGGCCACTGTGCTATTCACCTGCGGCTGATTTTTGATGGCCAGCGGCTGCGCGTGGCTACTCGGGAGCGGTGCAAGGCTGCCGACTGGAATGAGAAAAGCAACTGGTTCCGGAAGTCGTTTGCTGACTTGGAAAATGCTACTACCCGGCTGCAGACGCTCCGAAACCGGATAGAAACCACCTACAGCAACTTGCGCACGAAGCATGGTCCGGTAACGGCTGCTCAGTTGAAGGCGGCGCTGGCGGTGGTCGACGCGCCAACTGCTAGCACGTCGTGCAGTGTGGGCGCGGCGGCTGTTTGGGCGGGTTTGTGGTTTGTAGTTTCGTCCATTTTGTTTGTAGTTGCGTACATTTGGCTAGGGTTGTCGGTGTTGTCCGTACAAATGTACGGAAAAGCTTGGCAATAATCCGTACCAAAGGACAAATAAAATGGACGCTCCCCACCCGGTTGCTGGCCGCTTGCAGCAGTTTCTTGACCATTACAAGCTGACTGCCAATCAGGCAGCTGCTAAAATGGAAGATGAAAAAAGTGGAAAAATTTACAAGCTGTTGAAGGGCGGGGTGAAGCCGGGTTTTGACACGCTGACGAAGTTGTTTGAGGTGTGGCCGGAGTTGTCGGCCGACTGGCTGATGATGGGCAAGGGGCCGATGGTGCGAGGCGGGGCCGCTGATGCGCCCGGTGCGCCGGCTTTGGTGCGCCAAGCCGTTCGGGGCGACAAAGTGGTGGTGGTGACCGTTGATGACAAGGGCCGCGAAAACACGGTGTTCGTGCCGATACCTGCCCAGGCCGGGTACACGGTGCAACACAACGAGGCGGTGTACTTGCAGCAGCTCAACAACTACCGGGTGCCGGGCTTTGACCGGGGTGAGTTTCGGGCGTTTGAGGTTGCCGGTGACAGCATGGAGCCGACCATTAACCACCGCGACGTGGTGGTCTGCACCCGTGTTGACGAACTGCGACTGCTGGAACCGGGCGAAGTGTACGTGGTGGTGACCCCGGAAACGGTGATGCTGAAGCGCATCAAGACGCGGGTGCGGGCCAACGACGTGGAGCTTACGCTGCACTCGGACAACACCCACCGGCGGCCCTACGAGATGGAAACGCGCGACATTACAGAACTGTGGCGGGTGCGCGGGTACGTGTCTAGCTACATCCCCAGTGCGCCCGATGTGACCATTGAGCGGCTCTGGGATGTCATTGAGGCGCTTGGCTTTGACAAAGGCGAAGTGCGGCGGCACTTGGAAGAAAGTGCCCCCATTACTGCCCCCACTGTTTGATTATTTGCCAGATATAAGCTGAAAATAAGGGCTTTGCTTTGAACGGTTCAATATCCGTCGTGGCTACGAAAGGACTTCAGCGGTGCTGAAGTCCTTTTTTGTAACTGGCCCCGCCAGCAAGTCTGGCCCTAGCCCCGGGTAAGCTATGGCAAATTCTGTTGCGCCAGGCTGGCCCTGTAAGGCCCGCTGCCTTCCCGCGTCAGCCTTCTCACGCGGCAACGCTGCCCGTCCTCTACTTCCCTACGCCATGTTATTCCCCAAATTGCTGGGCTTGCTGCTGCCCGCCGCTGGCCTGTTGGCCGCCTTTACCCTGGCCCGCCCCACCACCGCACCTACCACTGCCAACGCCGCCCGGGTGCCCGTCGTGGTCGAGTTGTTCACCTCCGAAGGTTGCTCCAGTTGCCCCAGCGCCGATGCGGCGTTGCGAGCGCTGGAAACGGCCCAGTCCGTGCCCGGCGCGGAAGTCATCGCCCTGGGCGAACACGTGGACTACTGGAACCGCCTGGGCTGGAAAGACGGGTTTTCGTCGGCTGCCTACACTGAGCGGCAGCGGCAGTATGCGGCCCATTTCGGCTCCGGCTCCTACACCCCGCAGGCTGTCGTGAACGGGCAGTACGAGTTTGTGGGCAGTCAGAAAAACGAACTGGCCCGCACCGTGGCCCAGGCTGCCGAGGCTCCGCGTGCCGGGGTGGCCGTGAGCGCCGCTGGCGACAAGGTGAGCGTGAAAGTGACCAGCGTACCGGCGGGCACCCAGGCCGCCGAAGTAGTGCTGCTCATTACTGAAAGCGGTTTGTCGTCGCAGGTGGGCCGGGGCGAAAATTCGGGCCGCCTGTTGCGCCACGCTTCGGTGGTGCGGACCTTGCAGCCGCTGGGCCGCGTGGCGGCCGATGGCACCTTCGTGGGCACCGCCACGCCAGAACTGGCCAAAGACTGGAACCGCACCAACCTGCGGGCCGTGGTGCTGGTGCAGGAAACCGCCTCTCGCCGCATCGTAGGGGCCAGCAGCGCGGGGCTTTAAGCGGGAGCAGCCGCACTCCGGCGGCCCGCGAAGCTGCGCTGTGCCGGAGCACCCACAAGGCGCGTGCTGCTTCGGGTAGTCGTTGCGAAAAGATTGCCAAAAAGTTGCCAAAGAATTCGCGACCGCAGCCCAAAAAGCAGCATGCACCTTGCGCGTACCCAAGCACAGCTTCGGGGGGCTGGTTCTAAACTTCGGCCGCCGTAATTTGGCGGCATGAATCCAACCACCCCGGAGCCATCGCACTGGCCCGACCGCTACGGCGACGAGTTATTCCGCTTTGCCCGCCACCGGGTGCCCGATGCTGCTACCGCCGAAGAACTGGTGCAAGAAACCTTTCTGAGTGCTCTGAGGGCGCTCGACAGCTTCCGGGGCGAGGCTTCGGAGCGCACCTGGCTGTTCGTGATTCTGCGCCGCAAGCTCATTGACCACTACCGGCGGCAGGCCCGCAGCCCCCTCGTGGGCCTGGAGGCGCTGGACGAGCGCGGCCCCCGCGAAGCCAATTTTTTTACGCCCGAAAACGGCCATTGGGCCGCCAGCCAACAACCCACCGCCTGGCAAAATGCCGAAGCTGCCCTGGAGCAACACGAAACCCAGGCAGCTATCCGGCAGTGCCAGGAACGCCTCACCGCCCAGCAACAGGCCGTGTTCGTGATGCGCTTCGTGGACGACCAACCCGCCGAAGACATCTGCCGCGAACTCAACATCAGCAGCGCCAATTACTGGGTGATTGTGCATCGCGCCAAACTGCAACTGCGCCGCTGCCTGGAGAAAAAAGGCTTCAATTAGTGATTAGTGGTCAGTATCGTTTCACGACAATCACTGACCACTAATCACTGACCACTAATCACTGACCACTAATCACTGACCACTAATCACTGACCACTAATCACTAATCACTGAAAAAAATGCTACGCCTTATCAGTTGCCAACACGCCACGCTGCTGCTCGAGCAGCGGGCCGACATTCCGCTGCCCGGACTCACGCGCCGCAGCCTGGCTTTTCACGTATTTTACTGCCCGCATTGCCGCCACTATGCCAAGCAAACGGTGCTGGTAGCGCAGTTGGCGCGGGTCGCTGCCCAGCCCAGTTCCGCCGAGCCGGGCTTGTCGGAAGCCGCCAAAATCCGGCTGCGGGCCATGCTGACGTAGGCACGCGCCACCCACTCAAAACCGACGAAGCCGCGCCGCAAAATACTGCGGCGCGGCTTCGTCGGTTTTGGGCAAAAGGCAACGGCCTAGCTCGGGCCGCTGCCGCCACGCATTTTGCTAATCAGCCACAGCACCAGGGCAATGACAATCACTACGCCGATGACCCCAACGTAGACTCCACCCTTGAAGATTTCTCCAATGGCGGCGCAGCCACTAACAGAAACCATCAGCATACTCAAAACCAGAAACAGTGAAAACCGGGACGTATTCATGACGCAATTAAATAAAGTGGGACGAAAGGCCGGGGGCGCAATCCCGCCGGCTAGGGCTTGATACTAGTGGTGCTGCCAAAAGGTTGAGTGCGGCGGGGGCAGGGGGCGGCGGTTGGCCATTGCCGGTTGGTTTTGCGTAAGTCTGCCCGGCCCGTTTGGCGGGTTTGGCACTGCTTTATTTTGACCTGATGGTTACTCTTTCTACGTGCGTTTTTCGCCAGTGGTCGGTTGGTTTTGCGCTGGCGCTGGCGGGCTTGGGCGGCTCTCTGCCCGCCGTTGCCCAAGCCCCGGCAGCCGATACTGCCGTGGTGCCCACGGCGGCTCCTTGCTTGCAAACACCGCTGTCGGCGGCGCGGCGTGGCGCGGCGGCGGCGTTGGTGGTCGAGGCCGAGGTGCGGACCAGCCGCAGCTTCTGGGATGCTGCGCACCGGCACCTGTTCACGCGGCACCGACTGCGGGTATTCGGCGTGTTCAAGGGCGCAGTAGCCGATACAGCGGGCCTGAGCGTCGTCACCGAAGGTGGGAGGCTGGGGCTAGACCAGCAGGTGCTGACCAACACCCTGCGCCTGGAACCGGGGCAGCAGGGCGTGTTGTTTCTGGTGCCTGCGCCCTGGCCGGGGCTGCCAGGCACGGAGAAGTCATGGGCCGCGTTCGGCAGCCAGCAAGGCTTTATTGATTACCACTGGCCCGACGGCAGCGCCTCGGAACCTTTCCGGTTCTACCCGGCCGTGGATGCTGGTTTTTACCGCGCCATTGAGGCCGTGACCGGGCAGTTGCGCCGGGTGCTGCTCCCCAATCTGGCGGCTGGCTTTCCGGTGCAGGCGCGGGACAGCCAAATGCTGACCGTCAGCGATGCGCAACCGGCGCAGCTTGTGGCGGGCGCGGGGGCAGTGCTCACCATCAGCGGCGCGGGCTTTGGGGCCAGCCGGGGCGGCAGCTTCGTGGAGTTCAAGAACGCCGACGACGGCGGCATGACCTGGACCACCGCCCGCCCCGACGACTACTTGGGCTGGGATGACTCCCAAATTCTGGTGCGGGTGCCCAGCGTGGGCGGCGGCGGCCACCCCGCTGGCAGCGGCCCGGTGCGCGTGACGGTGGGCGGCAGCACCGCCCTTAGCCCTGCCCCCATCGGCGTGGTGTATGCCCTCACCAACGTCGTGAACACCGACAACACCTTGCTGCAACGCCCCAACCACATTGCCCAAAACGGCAGCGGCGGCCTGGATTTTCACTTCAGCCCCAGCTTCGGGGCCAACGCTGCCACCGCCGCCGCCTGGACCCGCGCCCTGGCGCAGTGGCGTTGCACCACGGGCATGAACTGGGCCGTGGCCGCCCCTGCCCCTACCGAGGCCATTGCCGACGACGGCCAGAACGTGGTGGCTTTCGACCCCATTGGCGGCACCGCCCCGGCTGGCACCGTGCTGCCCGCCAACGTGCTGGGCCGCACCACGAGCTACTACGCGGGCTGCTACGCCCCCGGCGGCGAACTGGTGTTCTGGGTGAAGGAAATAGATATGCAGTTCAGCAGCGCCGCCAATTTTCAGTTTGGCCCGGCGCTGGCCGTGGCCCCGCAGCTCGATTTTGAGACCGTAGCCGTGCACGAGTTGGGCCACGCCCAGCAGCTTAGCCACCTGATTCTGCCGGGGGCCATCATGCACTACGCCGTGGCGCGGGGCCGGAATGCCCGGCTGCTCACGCCGGTCAGCGACGTGGCCGGGGGCCGCCGGGTGCTGCGCGAACGCAGCTTCCGCCGCCTGGGCTGCGGCGGCCCGGCGCTCCTGCCCGCGCCCCTCACGGCGCTGGCCGCCGCCTACGTGCCCGGCACCGGCCCGCGCCTAAGCTGGACCACCCGCGACGAGTGCTTCCTCACTGGGTTCGTGGTGGAACGCTCGGCCGGAACCGACACCAGCGCCTGGCATTACGTGGGGCGGTATGCGTCGGGCTATGCTGACTACCAACTCGACGACCCCGCTGGCCGCCCCGCCCTCACCTACTACCGCCTGGGCCTGCGCCGCCCCGACGGCAGCACCGACTACACCGCCCCCCTGCCCGTGGCCGGCGACGCAGCAACGGCCGTTCTTTTCCCCAACCCCATTGGCTCCGACGAGCTGCACTTGCAGTACCGCAGCAACGCCGCCGCCACCCTGTCGCTGCGGGTGTACGATACCGTGGGCCGCCTCTGGCAAACCACTAGCGGTCAGGCGCAGCCGGGCCTGAACGTGTTGCCGGTAGCCGTGGACGAACTGCGGCCGGGCACGTATTTTCTGGTGTACAAAGACGAAACAGGGAAGCAGCGCAGCCTGCGGTTTGTGCGGTTGTAGGGACGGGGGACTTAGCTTCGCTGTCCTTCGGGTGCCCCCGCCCCTACCAGCCCTGCAACTGCGCTTCGTCCAGGTTGCCGTTCAGCCATTCGCCGTCCAGGTTGGCCCCTAGTTTTTGGTAGAAAGTAATGGCGGGTTCGTTCCAGTCCAGCACCTGCCATTTCAGGCGTTTGGCCCCGGTAGCGCGGGCTTCGGCCACCACGGCAGCGAAGAGTTGGCGGCCGTGGCCGCCGCGCCGGGCGGCTTCCGTCACCACCAGGTCTTCGAGGTAAAGCATCCGGCCTTTCCAGGTCGAGTAAGCGGTGTAGAACAAGGCGAGGCCAATAATTTCGGTCGCCGCGTTTTCCAGCACAAAAAACCCGAAACTGGGCTGCGGCCCGAAGCCATCCCGCCGCATATCGGCCAGGGTATTAGTCACGGCATCGGGTGCCCGCTCGTAGGTGGCCAACTCCTGAATGAGCGCCAGCACGGCGGGCAAATCGGCCTCTAGGCCCCGACGAATGGTGCAGGTATCAGGCATTGTAAAGGCTACCAGGAGCAACCAAACCGGTCGTGCTGAACGCAGCGAAGCGGAGTTGAAGCAGCTTCCGTGCGGCGGTAATTTCTGCGATTGAACTACCGCCGCACGGAAGCTGCTTCAACTCCGCTTCGCTGCGTTCAGCACGACCGGTTTACATCTGCGGTTGCATCTTTTTGATGTCCTCGGTGGCATTGGGAGCCGTCAGTTCGCGGTATTGCGGGGCGGCGGGCTTGCCACCGGTGGTGTCGGGGGCGGGCGGCAAGGGCGGCAGTTCGGTGGTCACGATGTCGGCCCCGTCGCCTTCGGGCACCGACGGGCCGCAGGATGGAAGGGCGAAAGCAAGCAGCGCAGCGGCCAACAGGCCGGGAAACAAGGTCTTTTTCATGAAAGCAAATTCGGTTTGAGGGCGCAAGTTAGCCAGGGGGTGGTTCTCCGTGCCCGCTGCCAACCGGCCCGGTCGCCGCCACGGGCCTTTCCGGCGCAAAGCTACCATTCCGCAATGCTGCCGTCCGGGTTGCGCCACACGGGGTTGTGCCAGTCGTGGCCGATGGCGGCGCGTTCTTTCACGTAGTCCTCGTTGATGTCGATGCCCAGCCCCGGCCCGTCGGGGATGGCGGCGTACCCGTCCTTGTACACGAACACCGACGGGTCGGCGAGGTAGTCGAGCAGGTCGTTTTCCTGGTTGTAGTGAATGCCCAGGCTCTGTTCCTGGATGAAGGCGTTGTGGCACGTCGCGTCCACTTGCAGGCAGGCGGCTAGGGCAATGGGGCCGAGCGGGCAGTGCGGGGCGGCGGCCACGTCGTAGGCCTCGGCCATGCCGATGATTTTCTTGCACTCCGTGATGCCCCCGGCGTGCGACAGGTCGGGCTGGATGATGTCGGCGTAGCCGTCGCTGAGGAGCTTTTTGAAGTCCCAGCGCGAGAACATCCGTTCGCCCGTGGCAATGGGAATGCTGCAATGCCGGGCCACTTCGCGCAGGTCCTCGTTGTTCTGCGGCAGCACGGGTTCCTCGATAAACAGGAGGCGGTATTGTTCCAACTCTTTGGCCAGCACTTTGGCCATTGGCTTGTGGACGCGACCGTGAAAATCGACCCCGATGCCGAGGTACTTGTCCACGGCCCGCACGGCGGCCACGCGCTCGAGCACGGCATCCACTTTGGCGTAGCTGTCCACGTAGGCCATTTCTTCGGTGCCGTTCATTTTGATGGCCGTAAAGCCTTTGGCCACCATGTCGGCGGCGGCGGCCCCCACGTGTTCGGGCCGGTCGCCGCCAATCCAGGAATACACCCGCATGGTGTCGCGGGCACGGCCCCCCAGCAGTTGGTGAATGGGGGCGTTGAAAAACTTGCCCTTGATGTCCCACAAGGCTTGGTCGATGCCCGCCAGGGCACTCATCAGAATCGGTCCGCCCCGGTAGAAACCCGCCCGGTAGAGCCGGTTCCAGTGGTCCTCAATGCGCATCGGGTCCTGCCCGATGAGGGTAGCCATCATTTCATCCACGGCGGTTTTGACGGTGGCGGCGCGGCCCTCAATCACGGGTTCGCCCCAGCCGACGAGGCCCGCGTCGGTTTCAATTTTGAGAAACAACCAGCGCGGCGGCACCTGGTAGAGGGTATAGGCGGTGATTTTCATGCGGAGAATTAGGAGGTGAATAAGATAATGGTGATGGCAGTAGCCCGTCCTGCTGAACGCAGCGCAGCGGAGTTGAAGCATCTGCCCGCCCAACTAATGCCCGCCCAACTAATGCCCGCCCGACTAATGCCCGCCCAACTAATGCCCGCCCGACTAATGCCCGCCCGACTAATTCAAGCGATTGGATTACTGCTGCACAGCAGATGCTTCAACTCCGCTGCGCTGCGTTCAGCAGGACGGGCTGCTACCCGATGCCCTACGCCACGATGGCCGCAAATTGCTGCGCCCGCGCCGTGAGTTTCCGCAGCGACTCGTCCGTGACGGCCTCGTGGGTGTCCACCAGGGCCGAAGCCACGCCGAAGGCCACGGCCCCGGCTTTGGCAAAGGCGGGGATGTTTTCGAGCGTTACGCCGCCGGTGGGCATGAGCGGAATTTGCGACAGCGGCCCGCCCACGTCCAGCAAATAGGCCGCGCCCAGGGCGGCGGGAAACACCTTGATGATGTCGCCGCCGTGTTCGTAGGCGGTCAGGATTTCGGTGGGCGTAAAGGCTCCCGGAATACTCACCGCGCCGTAGCGCCGGGTCATGCGGATGGTATTGACGTTCAGGGTGGGCGAGATGATGAACCGGGCCCCGGCGAGCAACGCGGCGCGGGCGCTTTCGGGGTCCAGCACGGTGCCCGCCCCAATCAACATACGGCCCGCAAATTCCTGGCTGAGGTGCTCGATGGCGGCAATGGCCCCGCGCGAGTTGAGCGTGACTTCGACCGAGCGGATGCCCCCGGTTTCGAGCGCCCCCACAATGCGGGTGAGGTCGGCGGGGTCGGCCCCGCGAATAATGGCAACGACTTTGTGTTTGAGCAGGTGGGAGAAGGCGGTGCCGGGCATGAGAAAAGCGGAAAAGAAAGAAAGAAAGAAAGGGCAGGGTTGTAGGTAACGTAAGCGCCCGGCGGAGGTTGGGGCGGCAGTTGAAGGAGCCGTGAAGACCCGGACATATTCCCCACGACACGTTGCAGCAACCGGCCTGCCACCAAAATTGCCGCTGGCCCGACCGTTTGAAAGACCGTTGCGTATGTGACGACCCAACGTCTGCACCTGCCGCTTCTCATGCCCGATTCGTCGCCTGCAACCTTTTGTAACCCCGTCTGGAACGCCGACTTTCCGGACCCCGCCATGCTGCTGGCCCCCGATGGTCACTACTACGCCTACGGCACCCAAACTAAGCGTGCCGGGGCAATTATCAACCTGCAAATCATGCGTTCGCGCAACCTTGTGCGGTGGGAATACCTGGGCGAAGGCTTGCCGGTGAAGCCCGCCTGGGCCAGCACCACCCAGCGGTTCTGGGCACCGCACGTGAGCCGGGTGCAGGGCCGCTACGTGCTGTACTACGTGGCCCAGCCCGATGCGGGCGGCGGCCTGGCCCTGGGCGTAGCGGTGGCCGCCGCGCCCACCGGCCCGTTCGTGGACGTGGGCCAGCCGTTGCTCGTGGGCGAAGGCTTCCGCGACATCGACCCGATGGCGTTTGCCGACCCCGCCACCGGGCAACTGCTGCTGTACTGGGGCAGCGGTTTCGGCCCGCTGCAAGTGCAGCCGCTCACGGCCGACGGCTTGGCTTTTTTGCCCGGCAGCGCCCCCACGCCGCTGCTGCACCCAATTGCCGACCCCGTGCCCGGCAGCTACGAGGGCTTGCTGGAAGGGGCTTGGCTGCATTACCGGGCTGGCTGGTACTACCTGTTCTATTCGGGCAACGACTGTTGTGGCCCGGCCGCGCACTACGGGGTGCTGGTGGCCCGCAGCCGCGCCGCCACCGGCCCCTTCGAGCCGCGCACGGTGCCCGAAGCCGGGGCGCTGGCCCCCATCCTCAAGCGCAATTCGCGCTGGCAGGCCCCCGGCCACTGCTGCGTCGTGACGGATGCCAACCAGACCGACTGGCTGGCTTTCCACGCCATTGACGTGCACGAACCCACCTTCGATGCCATCAACGACGAGCAGGGCTACTCGCGCCGGGTGCTGCTGCTCGACCAACTGGCCTACGCCGACGGCTGGCCCCGCGCCATTCCCGTGAGTGCGCCCACCACCGACGTGCAACCCGCCCCGGCCGCAGTGTCAAGGTGATTTTGGGTTTTGCAGCCGTGGGCGAACCCCAACGGAGTCCGCTTAATCGCCGAAGCAAAAAACCTCATTCCACCCCAAACCTGCGCACCACGACTCCCCCGGCCGTGCCGATGCGCAACACGTAGCACCCGGCCGCCAGGCCCTGCAAGTTCACGCGGCCCAGCGCGGCTCCTGCTGGCAGCCGCAGCGTTTGCACCGGGCGGCCCAGGTTGTCGGTCACGGCCAGGGAGGTGGCTGCCCAATCCGGGGCCAGTTCCACCGTCAGCCAATCGTGCGCGGGGTTGGGGTACGGGCTTGTTGCAGCGGGGCCAGCCGCCGGGCGGGCGGCCAGCAGCGGGTCGGCCAGCGTGGCCAGGAAGCCCGCCGCACGGCCCGCCGCGCTGTTGATGGTCTGCGGGCCGAAGTTGAGGCTGGCGCTGGTGAAGGCGCCGCCCACGTAGAAAGTATTGCCCACCCGGCACAGGGCCTGGCCAAATTCGTGGCCGGTGTCGCCCGCCGTTTGCGCCCAGGCGAAGGTGGCCGCCGTGCCGCCGTCCAGCAGCTTGGTCAGGTACACGTCGTCGTAGCCCGCCGTGTTCAGGGTGTGGGGGCCGAAGGTGGTGTTGGCCCCGTAGAAGCTGCCCGTGAGGTACACGGCCCCGCCGGCCGCCAGCAGCGCCCCGGCCAGCTCCGTAGAGCGCCCGCTGATGGGCACGGCCCAGGCGTAGGTGCTGCTGGCCCCGGCATCGGCCAGGCAGGCCACAAATACGTCGGTGTTGGTGGCGCTGGGGTCGGCGTTGGTGAAGGTGTTGGAGCCGATGCGGACGGTGGGGCCGGCCGTTTCGCCGGCCACGTACACGCGGTTGCCCGCCACGGCCAGCGTCCGGGCCACCTCAAAGCCCGGCCCGGTGATGGGCTGCACCCAGCCGAAGCTGGCGCTGCTGCCCCCGTCGGTGAGGCGGGCCACGAAGGCATCGTCGCCGTCGCCGGGCGGCACGGTGAGCGCGGCGGCCCCGAAGTGCGCCACATCGGCGTAGCTGCCCGCCACGTACAGGCTGGTGCCGTTGGCGGCGAGGGCGGTGCCGAGGTCGTCTTCGGGGCCGCCCGCGGCCACGGCCCAGGCCACGGAGGCCGCCGTGGGGTTGTTCAGGAACTTGGCCACGAACACGTCGTGGCCGTTGCCCACGCCGTTCTTGGCGAGCGTCGTCGCGCCGAACTGCGCCCTGGCGCTGGCAAAGCTGCCCGCCACGGCCACGCCCCCGGCCACTGGCACGAGGGCGGCGGCCAACTCTTCGGCGGGGCCACCGGCCCGCACCGCCCAACGCAGCGCGGCGCTGCTGCCGAGGTCATTCAAACTCAATACGAATACGTCGTCGGTGTTGCCGCTGGGGTCGGCGTTGGTCAGCGTGGTGCCCGCCACTGCCGCGCCGGGGCTGCGGAAGTTGCCCGCCACGCACAGGCTGCCGCCCTGCACGGCGAGGGCCGTGGCCGCGTCGTCGGTGGCCCCGCCCAGGGCCAGCGCCCAGCCAAACGACCGGGTGCCGGGCTGGTACAGCGCCACGAAAGCATCTTTGCCGCCCGCGCTGGTCAGGGCCAGGCCGCCGAGTTGCAGGGTGCCGCTGAAGAACCCCGCCACGTACACGCCGCCCGCCGCTGCCGGGGCCGTGGCCGTGATGCTGCTGGTGCCGGTGCCGGCCGGGGCAATGGCGGTTTGCCAGGCGGGGGCCTGGGCCAGGGCCGCACGGCCACCCAACAAAATCAGCCCAAGCAAAATGGCCCGGTTCGGGCGGCGCAAATAGTGGTGCATGGCCGCGAAGGTAGGCACGGCCCCCGCCCGCCCCAACGGCATAACCAAAACGTAACGGGCGCGGCCTGTTGGCGGGCTAATCCGACGGGTACCTGTCTGCTTAAGGCGGCAGGTCGCGCGGCCAGCCCGGCCCGCCCCTTGCGCTGCCCGCCCGCCAATGCTCGACCCCCAGCCCGAAGTGGCCGGGGCGCGAACACTGCCCGGCGGCAACTCTACCGAAAGCACAAGGCCAAAGGCAGCGCCTGCCCCCGGTATAAAGTTGAAAGTCCGAAGCCCAAAGCCAAAGTGGGCGAGTACGCCTGACGCACAGCGGCAGTACCCGCCAAAGCTGTTGAAGGCTTCCAACGCCCGTCGGAAGCATTCGCCAATATTACAGAGCGGCCCTGCGGTCTGATTTTGTCACCCTGTAAGTTTACAGAGTGGCAAAATCAGACCGCAGAGGCATTCTGTAAACTTACAGAATGGCAAAATCAGACCGCAGGACCACTCCGTAAATTTACAGAATGGCAAAAGCAGACCGCAGGGCCGCTCTGTAAATTTACAGAATGGCAAAAGCAGACCGCAGGGCCGCTCTGTAAGTTTACAGAATGGCAAAAGCAGGCTGCGGAGCCATTCTGTAAGTTTACAGAATGGCAAAAGCAGGCTGCGGAGCCATTCTGTAAGTTTACAGAGTGGCAAAAGCAGGCTGCGGAGCCGCTCTGGTAAAGCCCGGAGTAGCAGCGCGAAGCCGTTACCTCGTCAAGTAACCTTCGTCCGAACCTTACCTTTGACTGGCCGGGCAGTACCCTATTCCCGGCGTTCGTACCCATGCCCACTCGTCGCCGTTTTCTTGGCCGCACGGCCGCTGGCCTCGCTGCCGCCGCCCTTGCCCCGGTGGCTTCCGCCTTCCCGTTTTCGGCCAATGCCCCGGCCCCCCCTGGCCCGCCCACCGTCATCAGCACCTGGGACGCGGGCCGCACGGCCAACCCCGCCGCCTGGGCCGTGCTGGCCGCCCAGGGCACCGCCCTGGATGCCGTCGAGGCCGGGGTGCGCGTCACGGAAAGCGAAAACACCTGCTGCGTGGGCCTCAACGGCTACCCCGACCGCGACGGCATCGTGACGCTGGATGCCTGCATCATGGACCACGCCTTCAACTGCGGCGGGGTGGCAGCGTTGGAGCGCATTCAGCACCCCATCAGCGTGGCGCGGCGCGTGATGGAAGCCACGCCCCACGTGCTGCTCGTGGGCGAGGGGGCGCAGCAGTTTGCCCTGGCCCAGGGCTTTGCGCTGCAACCCCAGAAGCTGAGTGCGGCTGCGGCCGTGGCCTATAAGGAATGGCTAAAGACGAGCAACTACGCCCCGGTCCTCAACGGCGAAAGCCGGCGGCTGCACCCCACCGGCCCGGTGGGCGACCAGCACAGCCACGACACCGTGGCCATGCTGGCCCTGGATGCCCACGGCCACCTGGCGGGCAGTTGCACCACCAGCGGAATGCGCTTCAAAATGCACGGCCGGGTGGGCGACTCGCCCCTCATCGGCAGCGGCCTGTACGTGGACAATGCCGTGGGGGCCGCCGCCGCCACCGGCCAGGGCGAAGACGTAATCCGCATCGCCGGAGCGGCGTTGATAGTGGAACTGATGCGCCAGGGCCAAACCCCGCAAGCCGCCTGCGAAGCCGCCGTTCGCCGCATCGCCGCCATCAAAGGCCCCAAAGCCAAAGACATTCAGGTGGCTTTCATTGCCCTCGACCGCCGGGGCCGCACGGGGGCCTTCGCCCTGCAAACCGGCTTCGATTCGGTGCTGAGCACCACCGCCACGCCGCGCTTGTCGGCCAGTAAGTTCCTGTTGTAAATGGTCGCGTTATTAGAAATTTGTGCCGGGTCGCTGACCTCGGCCCTGGCCGCCGAAGCGGGGGGCGCGGCCCGCATCGAGCTGTGCCAGGGTTTGGAACTGGGCGGCCTCACGCCCTCGGCGGGCCTGTTGCACGCGGTGCGGGCGCGGGTGGCACTGCCGGTGCTGGTGCTGCTGCGCCCCCGCCCCGGCCACTTCGTCTACACCGCCGACGAGTACGCCGTGCTGCAAACCGACCTGACCGTTGCCCTCAACCACGGGGCCGACGGCGTGGTGCTGGGCCTGCTCACCCCCGACCACCGGGTGGACGTGGCCCGCACCCGCGCCCTGGTGGCCCGGGCCGGGCAGCGCCCCGTCACCTTCCACCGCGCCTTTGACGAGTGCGACGACCTGGCCCAGGCCCTGGAAGATGTCATCGCCACCGGCTGCCAGCGCCTGCTCACGTCGGGCGGCGAACCGACGGCAGTGGAGGGAGCCGCCACGCTCCAAAAGCTGGTGCGGCAAGCAGCGGGCCGCATCTGCATCGTGCCCGGCGCGGGCCTCACGCCCGCCAACATTGCCGGAGTGGCTGCTACTACCGGGGCCACCGAGTTTCATGCCAGCGCCCGCCGCCGGGTGCGCGGCAACCTGCCCGCGCACCTGCCCGTCTTCGCCACCCCGGTGCTGGAAACCGATGCCGCCACAGTGGCCGCGCTGGTAGCAGCGTTGGAGTAGTCAATAATTAGTGGTTAGTAGTTAGTGGTTAGTGTCAATTTTCCTTCCAACTGCTAACTGACGTTACGCGGCTGGTGCCTGAGCGGTCCGGTCCGGCCGCTGCAAGCGGTCGGGCCGGTTGGCTCGTGAACGGGCCCTCCGCCCTTACCCCAACCGGGCAGCGCCCAACCGGCCCGACCGCCGCTGGCGGCCGGACCGGACCGCTCAGGCACCAGCCGCGTAATGTCAACCACTAACCGCTGACCACTACAAACGGCCCTTTGAGTAGTAGGCCAGCACGGCGAGGCCTTCGGCATCGTCGGCGGCTTCCACCACTTCGTCCAGCACCTGCTGCACTTCGGCATCGGTCCAGGCTTCGTCTTCGGCGGCTTGCGTCCACGAGTCGAGGGCGGCGAAGCGGCCCGCGCCAAGGGGTGGGGTCCAGGCAACTTTTTTGCGGATGGTCATGGCGGCAAAGGTAAAAAGCGGGCGTTAGCGGCGCGGGTCTTTTGCGTTGGCAGCCTTCGTCACCCGCACTTCCACCGGCACCACGCCGGCCCGCACGAGGTCGAGTTGGCGGGCGGCGCGGCCCGACACGTCCACGATGCGGCCCCTGACGTGCGGCCCCCGGTCGTTCACGACCACTTCCACCGAGCGGCCGTTGCGCTGGTTCGTGACCCGGATGTGGGTGCCGAAAGGCAGGGTGTTGTGGGCTGCCGTCATGCCGTTGGCGCGGTAGATGGCCCCGCTGGCCGTGGCCCGCCCCTCAAACTTGTCGGCGTAGTACGACCCCTGGCCGGCCTCGACAAAAGCCGGTTTGCTGGCCGCGCAACCGGTGAGGAACAACAGCCCCCCGAGCGCTAGTTGGATTTTTTGCATGGTTTATATCGTAGCTTTAAACGCCGAAACCCACTAGCCGGACTTGGCCCCCTCCTCATTCCCCATTCCCATGAAAACCCTCGTTAAGTTTGTGGCCGTGCTCGCACTGCTGGGCTTTGCTAACGTCACCAATGCCCAAAGCGGTGAAAAAGCGAGCAAGAAGCACGTGCACAAGATGCAGAACAAAGAAGGAAAGCTGCGCCACCACACCAGCACCAAGATGGAAAACAAGCAAATGAAAAAAACCGACAAGGGCATGAAGAAGAGCACCACCCACGACGGCAAAATCAACTGATGCTACGCAGGTTGTTGCTCGGCCCAAAAACCGGAACCAGCCACAAGCAAGGAGAAATAACCTGGGCGGTGGTCTAAACCGTGGTGCCACGATTTGGACCACCGCCAGGTATTTTTTGGTGAATACTTTGCTGTAATGGCACGGTCTTCATTCCAACTACAACCTTCTTGCCGACCTTTCGGCCTCAATTCACCCACTTCACCCCCCCAACCCCATGAATACCCCCCTCAAGTTTGCTGCCGCCCTTGCCCTGGTCGGCTTCTGCCTCAGCGCCAACGCCCAGGAAGGCGAAAAGATGGCCGCCAAGAAAGATGACAAAATGGAGAAGAAGGAAGGCAAGATGACGAAGCACGACGGCATGAAGCACGACGGCAAAACGATGAAGCACGACGGCATGAAGCACGACGGCAAGATGATGAAGGACGACAAAATGGAAGGCGACAAAATGAAGTCTAAGATGTAGGCTTTGCGGGCCGTTGCCCAAGCCGCGCCAGTTGCTTCAGGGCCGCTGGCGCGGCTTTTTTTGTGGGTCGGGGCAGCCGTTGGGGTTGTTGGTTGGGCTGGGCGGCAGCATCGCCCGCGCGGGGAAGAAGCCCGAAAGCTGAGGGCCGGGGCCAACAAATGTCAGCAATTTGGCTTAAGTTTGAGCGTAATATCCTTTTCACCCCCATCCCCTCTTTCACCCATGAAAAATTTGTTCTTCCTTCGCGTCCTCAGCAGGGGGCGCACCGTGCGGCTGGCCTCGGTGCTGGCGTTGTCGGCCCTGGGCCATTTTGCGGCCCAGGCCCAGTATTGCACTGGCCTGGGGGGGCAGTGCGGCACCGGCGACATCGGCACGGTTGGCATTGTGGGCACCACCTTCGCACCCCAAACCATCTGTGTCTCGTTTCCCGGTTCCACCAATGCGGATTTCACGTATGCGCCGCCGCCCACCAACCCGGCTTCGTTCACGGCCACGTTGCCCAGCGGGGTGACGTACACCATCGGCACGGGTGGGGCGCGGGTGGTCTGGATTGACTACAACCGCAACGGCACCTTCGATGCCAACGAGGGCGCGGTAGCCAGCGGCGGCACGGCCACCATCACCATTCCGGCCACGGCCGTGCCCGGAGCCACCGGCATCCGGTTTCGCAGCGGGGTGCCCTCGGTCAATGATGCGTGTACTTTTTCCGGCTTTGGCGAGAGCAAGACCTTCACCGTTACCATTGGGGCACCCGTGGCGTGCCCGGCGGCTTCGGGCGTGGCGGTGGGCAGCATCACCAACACCTCGGCCAGCCTGAACTTCACGCCGGGCAGCGCCGCCACCACCTCCTACACCGTGACCCTGACCCCGCAGGGCGGCACGGGCACCCCCGTCACGCCCGCCCCCACGGCCTCGCCGGTGGCACTCCCGAACCTGGTGCCGGGCACGATGTACACCGTGCGGCTGGTGGGCAACTGCGCCGGGGGGCCTTCGACCCCCGCCACGCTCACCTTCACCACCACCGGGGTGCGGCCCTGCATCGCGCCCACCGGCCTGGCGGCCACCAACGTGACGGCCAACAGCGCCAGCCTCACCTTCACGGCCGCTGCGGGCACCCCGCCCACCAACTACACCGTGACGCTGACCCCGGCCACCGGCAACCCCGTCACCCTGACCGGCACGGCCTCGCCCATTGCCCTGCCCAACCTGACCCCCAACACGGCCTACACCGTGGGCCTGGTGGCCAACTGCACGGCCACCAACATGGCCCCGGCCGTGACCACCACCTTCAGCACGCCCCTGCCCACCTGCCTGCCGGTGGGGACACCGCAGGTGACGGTGACGAGCAGCACCACCGGGGTGCTGGACTTCGGCCCCGTGCTGGTGGCGGGCAGCTACACCATCACCCTCACTCCGGCCGGGGGCACCCCCATCATCCTCACTGCTACCACCAACCCGGTGCAGCTTACGGGCCTCACGCCCCGCACCAACTACACGGTGAGCATTGTGAGCAACTGCATGGGCACGGCCACGCCCACGTCCACGGCGGCCACTACCACGTTTGCCACGCCGGGGGGGCCTTGCGCCAGCCCGGCCTTTGTGGTCGTGAACGGCACCACGCCCTACCTGGCCGACTTTGAAGCCGCGTGGCAGAGCGTGTGCGACGTGCGCGACGCGCCCGGCGCGGGCTGGCGCAACACGCCCCGCATTGGCGAGGCCAGCTGGCGGCGCAACGACGACGGCGTGGCCGCCAACTGGGCCAACCCCACCACGGGGGCCTACGCCCCCACCGGTAGCAACATCGCCCCCGCCTCGACCCACTCGGCCCGCAACCACACCAGCGACAACAGCTTCGGCAACGCCGGTTCGCTGGATTTGTTTGTGAACCTGGCGGGCAACACCCTCGCCGGGGTGCTGAGCTACCACTACCTCAACACGTCGGGCGACGACTCGCTCTACGTGCAGTTCAGCACCAACGGGGGCACGAGCTTTGCTGCCCCGGTGGCCCGCCTCAATCGTTCTCCTGCCTGGACGGCTCGCAACATTCCGCTGGCCACCAGCCTGACCGCTACCACCGTCATCCGCTTCCGGGCCATCAGCGGCACGAGCGGCGGCACCGACATCGGCCTCGACAACGTGCGCCTCACGTACCCGAGGATGACGGGCACGGCTTCGGCCCTGGCCGCGCAACTCACGCTGGCTCCCAACCCGGCCCGGCAGCGGGCCACGCTCACCATCCCGGCCGGGGTGCTGGCGGGTGCCGCCACGGCCACGCTTTGCAACAGCCTGGGCCAGGTGCTGCTGGTGCGCGACGTGCCCGCCGCCGCCGCCGGGGCCGTGCTGGACCTGCCCCTGACCGGGCTGGCTGCCGGCCTCTACTCGGTGCAGGTGAAAGCCGCCGAAGGGATAGCTACGAAGCGATTGGTGGTGGAATAAGCTTATTTGAGCTGAATTGCAAAGGGCCGCTTCGTCGAAGCGGTCCTTTTTTTGTTGCTGCGAACCCGCGCCAAAGTGCTGGCCATTCGGCGCGAACGGGTAATGCATCCGCTTGCGCCGAATGGCCAGCAAAGTATTCTACTTCACGCGCAAGGCCAGCAGGCTCTTGTAGTTGCCCTGATAAACGTTGAAATCGACCGTGCCCCGGATGCCGGGCACGTAGGCTTCGTCGGAGTGCTGCCAAATAATCCATTGGCTGGCGGGCAGCGTGGGCTGGTCCACTTCGTAGTGGGCCAGCCAAAGGGGGTAGTCGTCGAAGTGCCCGGCCAGGTAGCGGCTGTAGTAGCCGTGGTTGGAGTAGATGATGGGGCGCACCCCGTAGTGCGCTTCGGTGAGCAGCAGCCAACGGGTGACTTCGCGGCGCATCACGGCCACGTCGTGGAAGTTGTTGGCTTCCACGTCCAGCACCGGGGGCAAGGCCCCGACGAGGCGGGGCACGGTGCGGGCAAAGAGGTTGGCCTGCGTTCCGGCATCGCGGCTGGGCACGAAATAGTGGTAGGCCCCGCAGACGATGCCAGCGGCGCGGGCTTCCTGCCAGTTGCGGGCAAAGCGCGGGTCTTGCCGGGTCGCGCCTTCGCTGGCTTTGATGAAGGCGAACTGCACCCGGTGGCGGGCCACCTCCTTCCAGTCAATGCGGCCCTGGTAGGCCGACACGTCGATGCCATGCACGGAGTAGCCGTCCAGCAAGGGGGTGTGTTCCAAGCCGCTTTGTCCGCGCCCGGTGAGGGTGGCCCAGGCCCGGCGCACGTAGCGGTTGGCCTGCACCCGGCGCTGCCAGTACAGCCCGGTGCCAACGAGCAGCAGCACCCCCAGCCCCAGCAGCCACCCCTGCCCCCCGCGCCGCCGACGCGGGGGCGGGCCGGGCCGCAACCGGTAGCGGGGCGCACGGGACTTGCTGGGGCGGGGCGAATGGGGCATTGGTGCCCCAAAAGTACGGCCTCGGGCAGGCTTGGGGGGCGCTCACTCCACCACCAGGTTGTATTTGTGCAACAAACCGGGCAGCCCGGCCAGCGCAAACCGTGCCCCGGTCAGGTCGTTGGCCTCGGGGTCGAGGGCGTAGGCGGTGGCGGTCGTGAAATCGGCCCCGGCCAGGTGGGTGTGGTGGAAAACGGCGTTCGGCAAGGCACATTCCCGGAACACCGCTTCGCGCAGGTCGGCGTTGGTGAAGTCGGTTTCGGGCAGGGTGCAGTGGGCGAAGCGGGTGCCCGCCAGGTTTTTGCCCGCGAAGGAGGCATAGCCCAACTGGCAGTGGTCGAAATGCACCGCAAAGAGCATATCGCGGCAGGCCGCGAAGGGCACCCCCAGCAGCTTGCACCCGGCAAAGGCCACATTGTGCAGACCGGTGCCCGCCAGACTGGCGGCCGTCAGGTTGCAGTGCTCAAAGAGGCAGTCGGCAAAGCGCAAGCCCAGCAGCCGGGCCTCGCCAAACTCGCCGTTGCAGAAATGGTAGTGCTCGAAGTCGTCGCCGTGCGCCAGCAACTGCGCGGCGGTCCAGCCCACGGCCACGCGGTCGGGCGGGAAGTGGTCGGGCTTGGCGGGCGCGGGCTTGCGGGTGCCAGCGGAGGGCGGCTTGCGGGGTTTTTTCATGGCGATGGGTGGCGCGGGCGGGTGGCAAAGGTAGCGGGCCGCCCCGGCGCGTTGGGTTGTAGCTTTGGCGCGGCCAACCCCCCTCTGCCCGCTATGCTCGCCCTTGCTTCCCCCGAATTTCTGGAACTGAGTTACCGCACCGATATGCACCTGCTGGTGGGGCGCTGGGCGCGTGCCGTGAGCGAAGACGAATTGTACGCCGGCTACCGCGCCATGCAGACCGCGCCCCTGCCCGCCCCTTGTAGCCGGTGGCTGGTTGATTCGCGCCGCCGCCCCACCGAAAGCCGCAGCCCTCACCACGATTGGGTCATCCGCGAGTTTTTGCCCGCCGTGCAACGGGCGCTGGCGACCCCGCTGCGGGTGGCCTTTGTGGTGCTGCCCGACTACCACCGCAACACGGTGTCCGAGGGCCACGTGGGCAACTTCCTCTTCGCCCGCTTCATTGACGAAGGCGCGGCCTATGCGTGGCTGGTGGAAGAAATGGGGGCCGGGCTTCGCCAGGAGGCCGGTTTAGGCAGCGGGTTGCCAGGGTAGGGCGCGGGGCCTGGCTTCGCCCTCTACTCCGCGCCCGGCACCGGCGGCACCGGCACCTCAATGTTGGGCGCGAAGGGAAAGGCCAGAAAGTGCGTCACGTGGGGCGGCCCCGCCCCGGCATGGAAGGCCCGCACGGCGGCCTCCACGGCTTGGTCGTCGCGGGTGAAGCGGTGGTGCTGGCGCTCGTGCTCGCCCCACGTCGCCACATAGAAGAACTCTGTGAGGCGGGTCGGGTCGGCGAGGTCGGCATAGATGCCGGCCCGTAAGGCCCCGTCGCGCAGGCGCAGCTTGGTGAGGCGGGCCGCCACGGCGTAGAAGGCCGGTTGGGTGGCCACCGGCACCTGGTAGTCCACCATGACGATAACGGGGCCGTCGTCGGGGTCGAGGCCGGGCACGACGGGCAGGGTGGCATCGGTGCCCGCCTCGGCGGGCGTGAAGTCCAGGCCGTCGCTGGGGTGCATCGGGAAGGGCACGGCCAGCAGCAAGCTGGCGGCTAGCCAGCCGGCCGCCGCCAGCAGCGCGGTGGTCAGGCTGAAGTGGTCGGTGAGTTCGCCCCAGGCAATGCTGCCCAGGCTCAGGCCCGCCTGAAACACCAGCATATACACGCTCACGACCCGCGCCTGCACCCAGCGCGGCACGTGCAGTTGCACGGTGGTGCTGAAGCTGGTCATGGCCAGCAGCCACGCCACCCCGGCCAGAAACATCACCGGGTACAGCCCCGCTTCGGCGGGCACCAGGGCCAGGGCCAGCATCGTGCCCGCCAGCACCGCCGTGCCTGCCAGCACCCGCCGGTTGAGGTTGAAGCGGTGCCCGATGCGCCCGATGAGAAACGCCCCCGTGACCGCCCCCGCGCCCAGCCACGACAGCATCACGCCGTAGGCCCCCGACTGTAGATGCAGCCGCCGTGCCACCACCACGCTCAGCAGCGCCCACATCCCACTCGCCCCGAAGGCAAACGCAAACGTGCGCCCCAGCACCGCATAAATGGCGGGCGAATACTGCACGTAGCGCAGCCCTGCCCGCATGGCCCCCACGAAGTTTTCGGCCGGGCCGCTCGGCGATTCCACCGGCCGCTGCCAGCGGTACACCACGGCGAAGGTGCCTAGGAAAGACAGCCCGTTCAGGACAAATACCCAGCCCGGCGCGGCATACGCAATAACCAGCCCGCCCACGGCCGGCCCCACGGCGCGGGCAATGTTGTTGCTCACCCCGTTCAGGGTAATGGCGAAGGGCAGCACCGGGCGCGGCACCAGCTCGGTGGTCACGGTTTGCCAGATGGGGCCGTTCACGGCTGCGCCCATGCCCAGCAAAAACGTAAAACCCAGCACTTCCAGCGCCGAAATGTGCCCGCCCAGCGCAAACGCGCCCAGCGCCAGCGCCACCACGGTCATAAACCCCTGCGAAAACAGCAACAACCGCCGCCGGTCAATCAAATCGCCAATGGCCCCCGACGGCAGACTCAGCAAAAACGCGGGCAGCGAGGTTGCCGTCTGCATCAGGGCCACCAGCAGCGCCGAAGTCGTCAGGGTCGTGACGAGCCACACGCCCGCTACGTTCTGCATCCAGGTGCCAATATTGCTGACGAGCGATGCCAGCCACACGGCCCGAAAGATGCCAATGGCCAGCGGCGACCACAGGCTTGGTTTGGTAAGAGAAGGAGTCATGGGCGGGTTGAACTTGTAGCCCGAAGCTGTGCTTCGGGCTACAAGTTCAACCCGCCCAGCCGTTCCACCGCCGCCTGTAGGCGCGTCGCCACTTCAGCTGCGCCCAGTATTGCCAGGGTTTCAAACAAGTCCGGCCCGGCTGCGGCGCCCGTCACGGCCACGCGCAGGGCTGGCAGCACCTGGCCGGGCTTCTGGCCCTGCGTTTCCATCGTTTCCGAGAACAGGGCTTTGAGGGTTTCGGCCGTAGTGACGGCGGTGTCGGTCAGGGAGGTGGCATAGGCAGCGATAGCATCGGCCACGGTGGGGTTCCACTTCTTGGCCACCACTTGCTCGTCGTAGTGCGTCGGGGCCTGGAAGAAGTATTTGGCTTCCTGCCAGAAATCCTGCGGGAAGCTCACCCGCTCCTTCATCACGGCCACGATTTGTTCGGCACGAGCCGGGTCGCAGTCCAGGCCGTGGGCTTGCAGGGCGGCTTGCAGGTAGGGCACGAGGTCGGTATCGGGCTTGGCCCGCAGGTAGTGCTCGTTGAACCACTTGGCCTTGCCCTGGTCAAACTTGGCAGGCGACTTGCTCACCCGTTCCAGCGAAAAGGCGGCAATCAGTTCTGGCATCGAGAAAATCTCCTGGGCCGTGCCAGGATTCCAGCCCAGCAGGGCCAGGAAGTTCACCAGCGCGTCGGGCAGGTAGCCATCTTCCCGATAGCCCCGGCTGACGGTCGGCTGGCCGGTTTCGGCATCGGTGCCGTGCCATTCCAGGGCAAACACCGGGAAGCCCAGCCGGTCGCCGTCGCGCTTGCTGAGCTTGCCGGTGCCGTCGGGCTTGAGCAGCAGCGGCAGGTGGGCAAACTGCGGCATGGTGCTTTCCCAGCCCAAGTAGCGGTACAGCAGCACGTGCAGCGGCGCACTCGGCAGCCACTCCTCGCCCCGGATAACGTGCGAGATTTCCATCAAATGGTCGTCCACGATGTTGGCCAAGTGGTAGGTCGGCATCCCGTCCGATTTCATCAGCACCTTGTCGTCGATGCTGCTCGAATGCACCACCACCCAGCCGCGAATTAAATCCTGAAAGCGGATTTCCTCCTTGCGCGGCACTTTCAGGCGGACGACGTAGGGTGTGTCGGCAGCTAGTAGTTGCTGCACTTCCTCGGCGGGCAGGGTCAGCGAGTTCCGCATCTGGGCGCGGGTGATGCTGTTGTACTGCGGGTTGGGCACTTTGGCGGCTTGCAGCCGCGCCCGCATGGCATCCAATTCCTCGGGCGTGTCGAAGGCGTAGTAGGCGTGGCCGTCGGCCAGGAGTTGGTCGGCGTACTGCCGGTACATGGGCTTGCGCTCGCTCTGCCGGTAGGGGGCGTGGGGGCCGCCCTTCCAGGGGCTTTCGTCCAGTTCAATGCCCACCCATTCCAGGCTTTCGCGGATGTAGTCTTCCGCGCCCGGCACAAAGCGGTTTTGGTCGGTGTCCTCAATCCGCAGAATCATGGTGCCGCCCAACTGGCGGGCCAGCAAGTAATTATAGAGCGCCGTGCGAACCCCGCCAATGTGCAGCGGCCCGGTTGGCGAAGGTGCAAAGCGCACCCGCGTAGGTCTGTCAGTCATGGGCGCAAAGGTACGGCACAGCCCGAAGCCCCCGCCGCGTCCCTACCCCACCGCCACGCACGAAATCTCCACCTGCACGTCGCGCGGCAGCCGGCTCACCTCCACCGTTTCCCGCGCCGGGGCGGCATCGCCCGGAAAATAAGTACCATACACTTGGTTGATGGCCCCAAAGTTCTCCAAATCCCGGACGAAGATGGAGCACTTCACCACGTCGGCCAGCGTGAGGCCCGCCGCTGCCAGCACGGCCCGCAGGTTTTCCAGCACCTGATGGGTTTGGGCGGCCACGTCGTCGGCCCCTACCAGTGCCCCGCTGGCATCCAGCGGAATCTGGCCTGACACGTACACGGTGTTGCCCGCCTGCACGGCTTGCGAATAGGGCCCAATTGGCGCGGGGGCCTGGTCGGTGAGGATAATCTGGTGGGCCATCGGTAGCAGAACTTGGGGTGGAAGGTACCTTTGGGGTCAAATGTAGCGCAAAACCCCATGAACATTCTGGTAATTGACGGCGGGCACCTAGAAGCGGAGTTTCGGGCCAAATTTGGGCCGGGGCACGAGTATGATTTTTTCTCAACCGATGTTGACCCAATCAAAGGTGACTGGCTTGGAATGAGCCAGAAGTTAGCAACCGTGCTAAATTCTACTGATGTTACGTTTGACTTTACTGGTGCAATACGCAACTTTTTGCGCCCTGAACGCCGTCAGTCAGTTATCTTCCAAGAGGCTTCCGGCGCATTTGCCGGGTTCGCCGACGGGCTGCCAGCCTCCAATATGTTCGGCTTCTGCGGCCTGCCCACCCTGCTCAACCGTCCCCTGCTGGAAGTCAGCCTCTACGACGAAGCCGACCGCGAAAAACTAGCCGCAACCTGCGCCGCCCTCGGCACCGACTACCGCGTGGTGGCCGACCGGGTGGGCCTGGTCACGCCCCGCGTCATCTGCCAGATTATCAACGAAGCCTGCTACACCGTGCAAGAGGGCACCGCCACCATGCAAGCCGTGGACCTGAGCATGAAGTTGGGCACCAACTACCCCCACGGCCCCTTTGCCTGGGCCAATGCCATCGGGGTGGCGCGGGTCTATGCCGTGCTGGAAGCCTTGTGGCAGGACACCCACGACGAACGCTACAAAGTCTGCCCGTTGCTGAAACGGCAAGCGTTGCGGGGTGAAGCGTTTGCGGTGTAATGGACCAAACCGGATTTTTGGTCTGGCAGAAAACTGGCGGAATTTGAAGTATAAGGACAAAAAAAGGCCGTTTCCTGCATGGAAACGGCCTTTTTAATGGTAGCGGGGACTGGACTCGAACCAGTGACCTTTGGGTTATGAGCCCAACGAGCTACCAACTGCTCCACCCCGCACTGTTTGGTAGTACAAAGGTACGGCTTGAAATTGGGAAAGCAAGGGTGCTGTCGCAAAAAAGCTGCTTCACCAGCCCAGCGGCCTAATTCTCAACCGGCAATTTGAAGTGCGGGTTTTCAATAATCCCCAGCAAATTGCCGAACGGGTCCGTGACCGTGCCCAGGCGGATGCCATCGCCCACGTCGTGGATTTCGTGGTGGGCGGCAGCCCCCAGCGCCAGTAGGCGGGCATAGGCGGCATCGGCGTTGGGTACCCCCCAGTAGGTTTCGGTGCCGCTTTGGCCAGCGGCAGGGGCGTTGGGGTCCAAGCCCAGCTCGTAGCCGCCCACGTTGAAGCCCACGTAAAAGGGCTGGTCGAAGTACGGCTCCTGGCCGAGCAGTTGGGTGTACCACTCTTTGGCCGCCGCCAGTTGGCGGGCTGAGTAAACGACGGTGCGAAGTCCTTGAAACATAAAAAGCGGGGGTTAAAAACGGCGAGCACTTGCCAGCCAGACCAACGACGAATTTACGTGCCAACGGTTGCCGCCGACCAACTTTTTCAGCGCCCAGCGTAGCGGAAATGACGCTTTAAGCGGTCCAGCGGTTCTTCCACGAAGCGCCAGGAGGCGGCGCAGGCTAGCAGCAATAACGGGGTTAGCACGAGCAGCGTGGGCAGCGGCTCCAGCCAGCGGGCGCGGCTGGCCGCAACGGGCACGAAGTGATGCACGAGCCGCTGCCAAACCACCAGCAACGGCAAGTGGTAGAGGTAGATGCCGTAGCTGCGGACCCCCAGCCACTGCATAGCGGGGTGGGCTAGGCCTAGGCGGTGCACGGCGCGGGCATCGTGCAACAGCCAGGCCACGGTGAGAAACGCCAGCATCGCCACCACGCCCACGTACGTGTGTTCCCATACGTCCGCCCACGGACTGCGTTCAAGCCCCAACGTGAGGCCCACCCACACGGCCCAGCCCAGGGCCACCCAGCGGCCCTGGGCCAGCTTTCGCAGGGCGGGCTGGTTTTGCGTTTGGCGCAGGATGGCTCCCCAGGCAAACAGGTCAAAGCTGGCCGGGAGCAGCAAATGCGTGAGGCCCGGACTGCTGCCGTAGTGCCCCCAGACGAGCCGGAAAGCCCAACTGCCCGCCACCACGGCCAGCAGCGGCCCCACCCGCCGACCTAGCAAACCAAGGGCAAAGGGCCAGAGCAAGTAGAATTGCTCGTCCACGGCCAGGGTCCAGTAGTGGCCCAGGCCGTCGGGCCAGCCGTGGTGCCAGTAGATGAACAGGTTGGCCCCTGGTAGCAGAAACCAGGCCGGGTGCTGCCACAAGTCGGTGAGGGGCAGCAGGGCGCAGCCCAGCAAGGCCAGGTAGTAGGGCGGCAGAATCCGCAGCACCCGGCGGGCGTAAAACACCCGCAACTGCTTCCCCCAGGGGCCGGGCGCACCGGCATAAGCGCCGTATTTCCAGGCAATGCCGGACACGAGGTAGCCGCTCATGACGAAGAACAGGCAGCGGCCCATTTCGCCCAGCATGAACGGCGGGCGGAACCAGTGCTGCCCCACTACCACCACCACGGCCAGCGCCCGCAGGCCGGTCAGTTCGGGCCGGTAGGCGAGGGGCGTGGCGGGGGCAGTGGCGGAAATGGCAGGCGAAAGCACGGCGCAAAGTAAGTGCGCGGGGCGGCGGGGCGACGTTGGCCGTTGGCCGGGCGGGGCCGTACAGGGGTGGGGCTGTGGCGGACGCGGCGGCTCTTTTTTGCTTTCCGATGGCTCCCCTAACCTTCACCACGCCCCGCACGGCCCGCTACCACAGCCTGGGCACGGCTGGTCCCGACATCCGGCACGTGTGGGTGTGCCTGCACGGTCACGACCAAACCCTGGCCGACTTTGCGGCTCAACTCCTGGCCCTGGACACGCCCGAACGGCTGCTGATTCTGCCCGAAGCCCTGGGCCGCCACCCGCTGCCCGCGCCCGACGGGCCGCCGGTGGCGGGCGCGTCGGCGTTGGCCGGGCGCACCGGGGCCGCCTGGTTTGCGCCCGATTCGCTGCTGGACGACTTCGCCGACCTCACGGCTTATTTAGAAAATCTGACTACGCAGGTGCTGGCCGCCTGCCCGCCCGGCACCCCGCTCACGGTGCTGGGCTACGGCCACGGCGCGGCTGCGGCCTGCCGTTGGCTGGCGGCCTCGGCCCTGCCCTACGACCGCCTGATTCTGTACGCCGCCGTGTTTCCGCCCGAAGTGGACCGCCGCGCCACGCTCGTGGCCCTGCCCGAACGGCCGGTGCAGGTGGTGGCCTCGGTTACGGCCACCTACACGCCCGAAGCCGCTGGCGAGGGCCTGCTGCAAGACCTGCGCGACGCGGGCCTGCCAGCGCGGTTGCGGTTGGTGGATGCTGGCCCGCTGACGTTGGCGGCGTTGGGTTAAAGGTATTAGTGCGTATCTGGTAGTGAGTAGTTGCAAAACTATTGAATTTTTCTATCCAAGTACCCACTGCCAAAAGCCCAATACCCAACACCAAAAACCGCAACCCGACCTTTGCGGCCTATGCCACCTAAACGCACGGCCGCCCTCGGCTTTATTTTCGTTGCCATTCTCATTGATGTTATCGGGCTGGGGCTAATCATTCCGGTGGTGCCCAAGCTGATACAAGAACTGACGGGCGAGGGCCTAAGCCAGGCTTCGGTGTATGCGGGCTGGCTTACGTTTGCTTACGCCAGCACCCAGTTTTGCTTTGCACCGGTGGTGGGCGGCCTTAGCGACCAGTGGGGGCGGCGGCCGGTGCTGCTGGCTTCGTTACTCGGGTTGGGGCTGGATTATGTGTTCCTGAGCTTTGCGCCCACGTTGGTCTGGCTGTTTGTGGGGCGGGTGGTGGCGGGGGCGGCGGGGGCCAGTTTCACCACGGCCACGGCCTACATTGCCGACATCAGTCCGCCCGAAAAGCGGGCGCAGAACTTTGGGCTGGTGGGGGCGGCGTTTGGGGTAGGTTTCATTGTGGGGCCGGCACTGGGCGGGTTGCTGGCGGGCTTTGGGGCGCGGGTGCCGTTTATGGTGGCGGCGGGTCTGAGCCTGGCCAACGTGTTGTACGGCTACTTTGCGCTGCCCGAATCGCTGAACCCGGCGCAGCGGCGGCCCTTTGCGTGGCGGCGGGCCAACCCGGTGGGGGCACTGTTGCGGCTGCGGCGCTACCCGGCCGTGCTGGGGCTGGTGGCGGCGCTGGTTCTGACGTACCTGGCAGGGTCGGCCACGCAGTCGGTCTGGACGTTCTACACCATGCTCAAGTTTGGCTGGACGGAGAAGGCGGTGGGCATTTCGCTGGCCGTGGTGGGCTTGTTTTCGGGCTTGGTGCAGGGCGGGCTGGTGCGGGTGGCCATCCCAAAGCTGGGCGCGGCGCGGGCCATTCTCATCGGGTTGCTGTGCTACACGCTGGGTTTTGTGCTGTTTGCGTTTGCGGCGCGGGGCTGGCTGATGCTGGTGTTTCTGGTGCCCTACTGCCTGGGTGGGCTGGCCGGACCGGCCTTGCAGGGCACCATTTCAAACCAAGTGCCCGCCGACGAGCAGGGCGAGCTGCAAGGGGCGCTCACGAGCCTCATCAGCGCCACCGGCGTGGTGGGGCCGCTGCTGATGACCCACCTGTTCAGCTACTTCACGCTGCCCACAGCCCCGGTGTATTTTCCGGGGGCACCGTTTTTGGTGGGTGCGGTTCTCACCCTGGGCAGCGTGGCGCTGGCCGTGCGGGCCTTGCGGCGGCACCCGCCGGGGGCTGATTTACGTTAAGTGGTAGTCGGTATTTGGTAGTGGGTAGTTGATAGCGAAAGTTGTTAGGCACCAAATAAAACTAATCTCTGACGCATAATCAGGAACTGCTGCTACGCAGACTGTTTTTTGTTTCTTGTTTGGCGCAAAACCGAACCAGACATAAGACACAGGAAACAGACTGCGTAACTTCAGTCAGGAAGAAAAGCCCGTCGTGGGCCGCCGCGTATGCTCACCCCCAAAACCACCACACAACCCCTGCTAGAGCTGACGCTGCGCCCGGACTTGGACGTGTTGCTGGGCCGGTGGCGCTACCAGCCCACCGACCCCGCCGACCTGCGCCCGGCCTATGCCCGCCTGGCCGCCGGAGCCCTGGCCAGCGGCTGCCGGTTCTGGCTGCAAGACCTGCGCCGCCGTGCCACTCCCGACGACGAAACCAAACGCTGGCTCCTTACCGAGTATTACCCCGACCTGGTTCGGCAGTTGGGCGGGCGCTTGTTCGTGGCCTATTTGTTCACCCCGGCTTTCCACCAGGCCATCCTCAACGCGCCCGACTACGCTCCGCCCGAAGCCTATAATACACTGCCCTACTCGCTGGATTTCTTTGGCGACGAAGGCGCGGCAATTGAGTGGCTGCAACGCAACCAGCACCGCTAACTTTACGGGCGTAACACCTTGTCCTGCCTTTATGAGCACCAACGCTGACAACCTGCCCTTGTTTGACCTGGCCCTGCGCTCCGACATGGACGTACTGATGGGCCGCTGGGGTTTCCAGCCCGAAGTGACCGAACTGCCCGCCTGCTACGAGGCCCTCGCCGCTGCCGCCCAGGCCAGTGGCTGCCGCTTCTGGCTCCAGGACATTCGCCGCCGTTCGCTCAACGACCCCGCCACCACGCAGTGGTTGTTGCACGAGTTTTTTCCGGCCATGGCCCAACGCCTCGGCGGCCGACTCTACGTGGCCTACCTGGTGGGGCCAGCCCTGCAAAAGCACATTTTGAGCGAAGTCGCTTATGTGCCACCGGCCGACTACCCGCCGGATTCGCCGTTCATCATTGATTTTTTTGGCGACGAGGGCGCGGCGGTGGCGTGGCTGAAAACAGGGCAGGAGCGTCGCTAACCCCGACGAACCTAGCCGCGTTTATGGCCAGGATGCAAAAATTATTGTAAGTAAAAAACGGTCATTCCAGCGTTGGAATGACCTTTTTTGCTTGAAGCCGCTGGAGAAATACGGGCGCTTTTTGTGCTAATTTACGAATTGTTCGTAGATTTACGAAATAATCGTAGAAACCCCCACAAATGGAACGACTCACCCAACCCGAAGAAGACGCACTGCAAGCGTTGTGGCGCAGCGGCGGCGGCTTCGTCAAGGACGTGCTGGACGGCCTGCCCGACCCGCGCCCGCCCTACACCACCCTGGCCAGCACCGTCCGCAACCTGGAACGCAAGGGCTACGTGCGGGCCGAAAAGCTCGGCAACGCCTACCGCTACGTGCCCTTGGTGAGCGCCGACGATTACCACCGTCGCTCGGTGGGCACAGTCGTAAGTCAGCACTTTCAGGATTCGTACAAAGACTTGGTGAGTTTCTTCGCCAAAGAGCAGAAAATCAGCGCGGCCGACTTGCAGGACATCCTGCGGATGATTGGAACCCAAACCCCCAACCAGCCATGAGTGCGCCCCTGCTCTACCTGCTGCAAGCCAACCTGCTGCTGCTGCTTTTTGCGGCGGTGTACTACGGGCTGCTGCGCCGCCTCACCTTTTTTGGGCTGAACCGGGCGTACCTGCTGCTGGCGCTGGGGTTGGCGGCGGTGGGCCCGGCGCTACCGGTGCCGGGGCTGTTTGCCCACAGTGTCATGCCGTTGCCAGCGGTGGTGCGGCCGTTGCTGCGGCCGATTGGCGTAGTGGCTGGCCCGGTGGCAGCGCGAGGTATTGATTGGCCCACGGTGCTGCTGGCGGTTTATGCGGCTGGGGCGGGGCTGCTGCTGTTGCGGCTGTTGGGGCAAGGGCTGGCGCTGGCCCAACTGCACCGCCGCAGCCGCCCGGTGCCAGCGGTGGCTGGGTTTCACTGCCGCGAATTGCCTACTGCGGCCGGGCCGTTTTCCTTCTGGCAAACCATGTACCTGAACCCCGACCCGGCCGCTGCCCCCGCCGTGCTGCGCCACGAAGCCGCCCACCTGCGGCAGTGGCACACGCTGGATGTGCTGCTGGCCCAGGTGGCCACGGCCCTGGCCTGGCCCAACCCGGCCGCCTGGTTGCTGCGCCGCGCCGTGCTGCACAACCTGGAATTTCTGGCCGACCGCGCTGCCCTGCAATCCGGCCTCGACCGCCGCGCTTACCAATACGAATTGTTGCGCCAGCACCCCGCCGGGTCGGGCGTGGCGCTTACCTCCGCTTTCACTTTTCTCACCCTTAAAAACCGCGTTGCCATGATGAATACCCCCACTTCCGCCGCTGGCCAGAAGGCCCGCTATTTTCTTGCCCTGCCGTTGCTGGTGCTGTTGCCGTTGGGCTTCAGCGCCGGACAAAGCGCCAAACCCGCGCCTAGCAGCCAAATGGCCAATGACGGACTGTTTTACTACGTTGATGGCAGGTTGAGCAGCAAAGACCGGGTTGATAAAATTGCGCCCGAAGACATTGCGTCGATGGATGTGCTGGATGCCAAAATTGCCCGACAAATTTTGGGTAGTACCGGTGCCGATGGAACCGTAATCATCACCACTAAAAACAACGAACACGCGCCTGATGTGCTGGCGTTCAACGCCAAAATTGCCCGCGTGGCCCCGCTCGTGCCCGGCACCGAAACGCCCAACGCCATTAGCGGCCTGATGCCGGCCGCACTGGCCTACATCACCAAAAACTACCCCGACAGCCGCATCACCGACGTGAAGCGGATTGACTACCCAACCCTGCACACCTCGCGCTACCGGGTGGAAATTGCCGCCGGGCGGCGGCCTCAGACGCTGCTCTTTGACGAAAAAGGCAACCGGGTTGAACCCGGCAGTACGCCCAAATAGCCGGGGCCAGTTGCGGCTGGTACGGATGCGGCGGCGCAAGTCGCATCCGGGCTGGCCCGGAGTGAAAAATACGGCGTAGCACGGATTGACTGATAGGGAGCGGGGGTAAGTCCTTTGTGGTGTCCAAACCACGGGGATTTACCCCCGGTTTTTTTAACCCCATTACCCATGAAAAGCCTGATTTACCGCTGGCTGCCGGCTGCTGTGCTGCTGGCCGCTGCCCCCACCGCCACGTTGCTGGCCCAGAAGCTGGCCCTGGAAAAAACCTGCGCCATTTCGGGCAAAGCCAAGCGCGGTTTTCTGGACGATGTGAAGATTGACGAACCCACCGACAAAGTGGATTTGACCTTCTGCACCAAGGCCAACGACCGCAAAGTGAAGTTTGAAACCTACCACTTTGACAAGCAATTCAACTTCAAAAGCATGGACGAAACCGAGGCCCCGATGGAGAAAGTGAAGGGTTACAAGGGCGACCTCTACGACGTGATGGGCGTGACCGTGGAGCCGAACATGATGGGCACCCTCGTGCTACGCCGCAAGCAGGTACACTACAAATGGGACTGGTTTTATGGCGGCTATAACAAGCGGGTGGAAATTCTGGAAAAGGTGAAGCCACGAGGCGACAATGGCGCGTTCTACGCCTACATCAGCCACGCCGACTACGACCAGACCGGCACGGTGGTGGTACTGGCCTCGGTGAAGGATAAAATCGGGAAAGGCATGGACCCCATGAAGATGTACAAGGAGTTTCACTTGCTCAAATTCAACAAAGACCTGGACCTGGTGGCTGATACGCCGGTTAATTTTGACAAGCCGATGAGCGTCGTGGATGTCAAAAAACTGGACCCCAAGGGCGACGAAGACGAGGACACCGACGACAGCGCCGACCCGGAATACGACCTGGGCATCGTGTTTGCGCCATCGCCCGCCGGTGGCAAAAAAGACATGGCTCCAGCCACAGCCTATTCGTTTGTGCGGGTGGGGGCCGACACCAAAGAAAAAGAGCGGGTGGCCCTGGCCTCGCCCAACGGTGCGTGGCTGGTGAACGGCATGGTGCAGAGCGCCGACGGCACCTTGTCCATCTTCGGCCCAGCCAATGAAAAGGCCGACGAATATTTTGCCAAGTACGTGCCCTCGCTGGTGGCCAACGGTGGAATGCGGGAGCCGGAAGAAGAGAAATTCAAAGCCAAAAACTTCCAGCTGGCCCAGCTAAAAGGCGGGGCGGTGCGCTACCTCACCAGCACCCCGATTGACGATTTTGAGAAGAAGCTGCAAACCCCGCCTGCCCAGAAGCGCACTCCCGAATACACTGGCAAGCGGTTCAAGGTAACGGGCGGGACGGTGCTGCCCAACGGCGATTTGCTCATTCAGGGCCAAGCGTTTAAGTTTGACCGGGGTGCCCTGGGCATGGGCAGCCAGAAAACGGCTACCAGCGGCGGCGGCCTCGTGGGCGGCCTCGCAGGCCTGGCGGGCAAAGGCGGCACCAGCATGGCCAGCGCCGTAAACCTGAAGGATTACCAGGACCTGATGGCGTTTCACTTTGACCCGCAGGGCCACCTGAAAGCGCAGTACGGGGTGCGCCGCCAGGAAAACAACAAGTTTGCCAAGATGGGCGCGACCACTCAGAAGCTCTACCCCAGCGCCAACGGCCAGGCCGTGTACTGGATGGTGGGCGAGGTGACCGGCATCCGCGAAATGGGCGGCATGGAGGCGGGCACGGTGAAAATGCTGATGTACCCGGCGGTGTGCAAAATTGACATCAACGCCGCCAAGCTCAGCGACTTTGCCAAGTTCGGCGGCGAGCAGTATTTCCTGAACAACCAACTGCCGGTGCTGCCGATGGCGGCCGGAAACGTGGTGTTTTTCGGCGAAAACAAGCCGGGCAAAACCATGTGGTTCGGGAAGATGCCGCTGGAATAGGGCAGCACGAGCGGCCCGCGCCGCAGCGGCGCGGGCTGCCAGCAGGTGGGGGAAGGGAATTCGGGCCACTGGCGCGAATCCGCTTCCCCCACTACTTTTGACCCCAGCATGACCGACCTCACCGACCACGTAATTATCGTCACGGGCGCGAGCCGGGGCATTGGCCGCGCCACGGCCCTGCTGCTGGCCCTGCAAGGAGCCACCGTGGTAGCAGTGGCCCGCAGCCCCGACGAACTCGCCGACCTCACCCTCAAAACCCAGGGCCTGAGCGTAGTGGCCGACGTAGCCGACGATGCCGACGCGCAACGCGTGGTGGCCGAAACCCTGCGCCACTACGGCCGGCTGGACGCGGTGGTCTGCAACGCCGGGGTGGGCAGCTTCGGTCCGCTGGAAAGCCTGGAAGCCGAGGAGTGGGACCGCATTTTCCAGACCAACGTGAAGGGCACGTTTCTGCTGTGCAAGTACGCCGTGCCGCATTTCAAAGCCCAAAAAAGCGGCCACATCGTGGGCATTGCCTCCGATGTATCCAGGCGTACTTTTGAAAATGGTACCCTGTACGGGGCCAGCAAATACGCCCAGGACGCGCTGCTGGGCAGCCTTCGCAAAGAAGTGCGCCCGCACGGCATCAAGGTCAGCGTGGTGTACCCCGGTTTGGTGGACACGTACTTTGCCGAGAGCACCCCCGGCAGCTCAGCCACCGAAACCACCCACCTGCGCCCGGCCGACATTGCCCAGGCCGTGCGCTACGTGCTGGAAGCCCCCGCCCATGTGGTGGTGGACGAGTTGATGATTCACCCGCTGACGCAGGAATGGTGAGGTAGTACCCACCTTCGCTAAACTTCGCATCCCCCAAAATCCCACCTGGCTGCATCCATGAAATACCTTTCCCTGGCGGCGGGCCTTCTACTGGCCGCCTGCACCTCGCACACTCCACCCGTGGCCGAAAAACCTACCGCTCCCGACCCCAACACCACCAGCGAAAAGCCGCTGGACAATAAGCTGGTTATTTATCAGCTATTTCCCCGTTTGTTCGGCAACAAGGTGGCCCTGAACAAGCCCTACGGCACCCTGGCCGAGAATGGCTGCGGCAAGTTTGCGGACGTGACCGACAAAGCGCTGGACGAAATCAAAAAATTGGGAATCAGCCACATTTGGTACACCGGCGTGATTGAACACGCCAGCATGACGGCCCACCCCGAAGCGGGCATTGCCGCCGACGATGCCGACGTGGTGAAGGGCCGCGCCGGTTCGCCCTATGCTATCAAGGACTACTACGACGTGGACCCCGACCTAGCCCTGGATGCCAAAAACCGCATGGCCGAGTACGAAGCCCTGATTAAGCGCACCCACGGCCACGGCCTGAAAGTGCTGATGGACTTCATTCCGAACCACGTGGCCCGGTCGTACAAGTCGGATGCCAAGCCCGCCGGGGTGGTGGACTTGGGGGCCGAGGATGACCGGAGCCAAGCGTTTGCGCCCACCAACAACTTCTACTACCTGCCGGGGCAGCCGTTTGTGGTGCCCGCTGGCTATAACCCGCTGGGCGGCTTGCTGGGGCCGCAAGAGGATGGCAAGTACCAAGAAAACCCCGCCAAAGCCACCGGAAACGACGTTTTTGTGGCCCAGCCCAAAGTGGACGACTGGTTTGAAACCACCAAGCTGAACTACGGCGTGGATTACCAGAACAAGCGCACCCCGCACTTTGACCCCGTGCCGAATACCTGGAAAAAGATGCGCGACATCTTGGTGTACTGGGCGGGCAAAAACGTGGACGGCTTTCGCTGCGACGTGGCCGAGATGGTGCCCGTGGAGTTCTGGGCCTACGTCATCCCGAAAGTGAAAAAGGTGAACCCGAACATCATTTTTATCGCCGAAGCCTACAACCCGAAAGAGTACTACACCTACCTGACTATCGGCAAGTTTGATTTTCTTTACGACAAAGTAGGCCTCTACGATGCGCTGCGCCGCCTGATGCGGGGCGAAGGCAGCACCGCCGACCTCACCAAAGTGTGGAGCGAGGAAAGCCGGGGTTTCGGCTCGCAGATGTTGCGCTTCCTGGAAAATCACGACGAGCAACGCATTGCCAGCAAAGATTTTGCCAGCGACCCGCGCCGCGCCATCCCGGCCATGACCGTGACGGCGACCCTGGCCAGCGGCCCGGTTATGCTCTACTTCGGGCAGGAAGTGGGCGAACCGGCGCACGGGGCTGAAGGCTTTTCGGGCGAGGATGGCCGCAGCACCATTTTTGACTATTGGGGCGTACCCGAACACCAGAAATGGCTGAACCAGGGCAAGTGCGACGGCGGCAAACTCAGCGCCGACCAAAAAGCCCTGCGTGATTTCTACGGCCGCCTGCTGCGCCTGACGGGCGGCAGCGAGGCCCTGCGGCGCGGTAAGTTTTACGAGCTGCAAACGGCCAACCGCCACACCCCCGGCTACGACCCCGAAAAGCTGTACGCCTACCTGCGCTACACCGATAAGCAACGGCTGCTAGTAGTGGTCAATTTCAGCCCCGACAAAACATATACCCCGGCCCTGGCCCTGCCCGCCGCCGCATACACAGCAATGGGCCTGGACCCGCAAAAAGACCTCACCTACCAGGATTTGCTGAACGGCGGCCCCGCCCGCCCGGTGCTGGACGCGCCGCTGGCCCCGCTTTCGGCCCACATTTTTGAGTTGAAAACGCCGTAGCGCCGCATTGCTGCCCGACAATTCGGGCAGAAGGTTGTAAGTTTGAAGGCGGCTTCGCAAACGATTTCGGTATCGTTTGCAAAGCCGCCTTCGCTCGTTTTGCGCCGTACGTGCGACGCATACCGTCTCGCTACTCAATACTTTCTACTCAATACTCCCTAAAATGGCCTCTGCCGCTGCCGTTTCGGCCCCCAGCTCCCGCAAAAAACCGCGCCTCAGTTTTTGGCAAATCTTTAACATGAGCTTCGGGTTCATGGGCATTCAGTTTGGCTTTGCGCTGCAAAATGCCAACACCAGCCGCATTTTTTCCAACCTGGGGGCCAACGCCGACGACATTCCAATTCTGTGGGTGGCCGCGCCGCTCACGGGGCTGCTCGTGCAGCCGGTGATTGGCTATTTTTCCGACCGCACCTGGAGCCCGCGCTGGGGACGGCGGCGGCCGTTTTTCCTGGTGGGGGCGCTGCTGGCTTCGGCGGCCCTCATCATCATGCCCAACTCGCCCGCGCTCTGGATTGCGGGCGGAATGCTGTGGATAATGGATGCCAGCATCAACATCAGCATGGAGCCGTTCCGGGCGTTTGTGGGCGACAAACTGCCCGGCGAACAGTACACGGCGGGCTTCGCCACGCAGTCGTTTTTTATTGGGGTAGGGGCGGTGGTGGCTTCGCTGCTGCCCACCATTCTCACCCGCTTCGGCGTAGCCAATGAAGCCGCGCCCGGCCTGGTGCCCGATTCGGTGAAGTACGCCTACTACCTGGGGGCGGTGGCGTTCGTGGTCTGCGTGTTGTACACGGTGTTCACCACCACCGAGTACCCGCCCGAAGACATGGCGGCGTTTGAGCGCGAGAAAAACCGGGTGTCGCTGGGCAAGGGCATTGCCGAAGCCTTCACCGGCATTTTCAACATGCCGAAGGTGATGAAGCAACTGGCCTCGGTGCAGTTTTTTACGTGGTTTGGCCTGTTTTGTATGTGGATTTTCACGACTTTGGCCGTGACCAAGCACCTCTACCACACCACCGACCCCAACTCCAAAGCCTTCAACGAGGGCGCAAATTTTGTGGGCGTAGCCTTCGCCGTGTACAACGGCGTGTCGGCCGCTTTCAGCTTGTTGCTGCCCGTCATTGCCCGCAAGTTCAGCCGCAAGCTCACCCATATGCTGTGCCTGACGGCGGGCGGTATCGGGCTGCTCTCCATTGCTTTCATCACCGAGCCCTGGATGCTGTACCTGAGTATGATAGGCGTGGGTATTGCCTGGACCAGCATTCTGTCGGTGCCCTACGCCATGCTGGCCGGGGTCATTCCGGCCAACAACATGGGGCAGTATATGGGCGTATTCAATGCCTTTATCGTCATACCGCAGGTTTGCGCCTCGCTGGGCTTACCCTTCCTGATGAAGCAGTTCCCCGGCCTCGACCCACTAAATGTGGTCGTGCTGGGCGGTGTCCTGATGATTGTGGGCGGCTTGCTGACGTTGCGGGTGGCCGACAATGAGAAAATCCGGCTGCCCGTGGAAGGGGAGCAAGGGCTGACTCCGGCTTTTGAAACGGCGGCCACGCCCAACCCGGCAGTGTAGCGCGAACTGGTAGTGGTTTCGCCGCTGCGCGGCTCAGATTGCCAGGGCCAGCCGCTCGGCCACCTGCCGCCCCGTCGCTAATGCCGCATTTAGCGACGGATACGCCGCCCAGTCGCCGCAACGGTACAGCCCGTCGGCCAACTGCAACGGCAACTGCACCGGGCTGCCCGCCGCGTATTCGGGCAGTGCGTTGGCAATGTTGTAGGTTCGCAAATGCTCCCAGCCGTGTACCGCGCCGCCGAACCACGGGGCCAGCTCGGCCCGGATTTGCGCGGCGAGTTCGGAGTCGCTCAGGCCGTGGTCGCCGTGGGTGCTGACCGAAATCAGGCTGCGGCCCGCCGGGGCATAGGCCGGGGCCACGTCGGCCGGGAAGGCGATGTTGTGGGCGTAGGCGCGGGGCGTGGCGTTGAGGCGCAGGAGTTGGTCGCCCCGGCCGGGGCTGGGGCCGTTGGCGGCAAAGTAGGTGCAGGTGGTGCGGCGGGCGGGCGCAATGCGGCCCCCTTCGGGCAACCCGCCGGGCAGTGCCAGGCCCGGCAGCAGCGCGGCGGGCACCGAGCCGTCCAGGGCCAGCACCACGGCGGCGGCGGTCAGCACTTCGCCGTTCTCCAGGTACACGGCCCGGCCCTCAACCCGCGCCACGCGGGTGTTCAGGCGTAGGCTGTGGGCGGGCAGGCGGGCGGCTAGTTGGTCGGGCAGGGCCTGCATTCCCAGCGCGGGCACGGCGGCTTCCCCGGTGATAAACTGCTGAAACACGAACTCAAAAAAGTTGCTGGCCGTGCCCAGGTCGCGGTCCAGAAACACACCGCCGAAGAAGGGCCGGAAGAACGAATCAATGATTTGCTCACTCCAACCATAACGCCGCAAAAAAGTGAGGGTGTCGGTGGCGGGCCGCGCCAGCAATTCCTCGGGCGAGTGTTGGGCAACGTGCCGCGCCAAGCTCAGAATCCGCAGCTTGTCGCTAAACGTGCCGATGGGCGAGCGCAGCGCCGTGAACGCCGCTAGCGGCCGTTGCAGCGGGTTTTGCAGCGTCGTTTCGCGCCCGTCGGCCAGCCGAATGACGGCCCCCGAACGGAAGGTTTTGAGGTTCAGTGCCCCGTAGTCAAATATGCGCCGCGCTTCGGGGTAATTGGTGAGCAGGATTTGGAAGCCCCGGTCCAGCCGAAAGCCCTCGGCCGTGACATCGGTGCGAACGCGCCCGCCCACGGCCTCGGCGGCTTCCAGCAGCAGCACGGCGCGGCCCGCGCGGTGCAGCCAAGTGGCGCAGGACAGGCCCGCCATGCCCGCGCCGACGATGATGATTGTGGAAGTAGAAATCATGGTTTGGGAGCGGGTTTAAGTCCCGCCAACGCAGTGGCAGGCAAGGGAAGCGCAATGTTGCTACCCATTCGGATTTTTAGGCTTTGGGAGTTCACCTCTACTTGGAAATACACTTCGCTGGGAACGGCGGTGCCGTTAAATTTAGCCGGTGTCCACGGCCCCATTTTAAGCAACACCGCTGAGAAAGCGGCGGCCAGTCCTTTCGTGGACGAGTGAAAGTGTTCAACGACCCCGGCAGCGTCCACGCGGGCAGTTACGGTGGTCTGGCCCGGACTTAGGAAGGGACGTTGGGCGGCCGTGTTCGCCACAAATAATTGTCGCGATAGTTCCGACAAGTAATCAGGGGTTTCCGACGGCGGTTGGGGAGTAACACCAGCAGCCAGCAGCGCAGCTACCTGGCTGTTGAGGGCAGTGATTTTGGTCAGAAAAGTTGATTGTTCCTGGCAGCTCATCCCGAAATTAAACGGCTCTAGGTCAGCCGAGGCATCTCGCGCTTGCGGACCCAGCAAAGGGTTTTGTTGGTATTCGCGGCGGGCTTGGCCGATGGACTCCTGACCGCTTTGCAACTTGCCTGCCTGGTAGTTTTCCGCAATGCGAGGCTGCAACTCTTCGCCCAAAAACTGCTCCCAGACTCCTTCCATTAAGCCGTTCACGACTTTGCCTGTATTTCGGACAGCCAGCGAACGCCCAATTCGCCCGGTTTCATCCCAAATCCCATTGCCGTCAATGACATCAGCCCTACCTGCTGAATCCCAATGGGCCGTGATGCGCCGGGGGGTGGCCGCGTTGCCAGGCTCAAATTCTACGCGCGGACGGCCATTGGCGTACCACGAACGCCAAATCCCGGTGGCCCGTCCCTGTGAAAACTGCCCGGTCGTGGCTGGTCGTTGCCGGGCGTAATATTCTTCGTATGTTCCTTCGCGTTGGTTGTTTGCATAGTAAAGCTTGTGAAACAAAGCGTTGCTACTTACCTCGTAATCGCGCACTTCGCCCGAAAAATTCCCTTGAGCACTTATTCGGCATTCGCGCCGGATGGTGGCACAGGCAATGGGTACTAGGGCGTAGCCGTTGTTGAAAAACATATGAATGCTGTCGCCAGCAATGACTTCTACGCAGTCAGCCATGCCGACTTTCGCGGCTGCTTTTTGCGCTCTGGCCTCGCCCAGCCAGCAAACCTGGGCACTAAAACAACATAAAAGTAAAATAAATCTAATTAAGTAATTCATAAAACTTGTTAATATATTATAAAATTAAAATTTTAATTTAATTCGTCGTTCCACTCGCCAGTCTGGGGGTCGTATTTGACGAACTCGCCGGTGTCGGCAAACTATGAAGCCGTCATGCCAGCTTCAAAAATGCCATCGCTGCTGGCGCTGAAATACAGCATCTTATTTGTGATTAGTGCTGAGACGCTTGGCTCAACGGGCGACTCAAACCCCTGATGCCCGCTGACGTTGCCGGTGGGTAGATAGCCATAGCGCCGCAGTCGGTCCTGTAAATAGGTGCGGTGGGCGGCGGTGAAGGCGGGCAGCAGGTTGTCGCGCTCGGCAAAATCGGGCGTGGTGGCGGCGAGGTCGCGCACTTCGGCGCGGTACAAATGCACGGAATAACTCATGATGCAAACGGTACTTCGGTTACGTAGCGGCCGAATTTATCGGCAATTTCCTGTTGTTCTTCCGGACGCAGTTGCAGACGGTATACCAATGCCATGCCGTGGCGGCGCACGTGCAGCGTCAGCCCGTCGTCGTAGGGCAGGAAATTGGTGGTTTCAAACTCCCAACGTTCGCCCACCGGATGCAGAATGTGGTCGTAATCGGTGAAGGGCACCACTACTTCATAGGTGCCACCGGGCTGTAGTTCATTGATGTGCATAAAGGAATTTTAAATAGGCTCAAAACTTATGCGGCTTCCACTTCTTCCGCGTCTTCATGGTCCAAAACTCCGCCACGCCCGGCCGCTGAAAACTGACCTGCCACGCGCCCATCGTCTGCCCCAGCGCATAGCCGCTGGGCACCTTGCCGCCGTAAGCCTTTTGCAAAAATGCGGCATCGGCCGCCGCCACATCGCCCAAGCCGCCGTGGCAGCGCAGGCACAAAGCGGCGTTCAGCATAATGCCCCGTTGGTACGTGAATACTTCCTGCCCTGGCCGGGCCACGCGGCGGGAGGTGTCGGGCGCGGCGGGGGGCAGGGCGCGGCGGTGCAGTTGGGCCTTGAACACCTGGGCCAGCGAATCAACCAGCGGGTAGGTTTGGAGGCGGCAGAAGGCGGCTGCCTGCGCCACGCCCCCGGCGGCCAGTTCGCGGGCCAGGGTGCGGCGCAGCAGCGTGTCGGCGGTGCGGGTGAGGGAGTCGCCCACCCAACGGGTGGCATGAAGCAAGTCAATGGGCATGATGCGCTTGACTTCCCAATTTGCGGTTTCAATGCCGATGCGCTTGCTGTCCTTGAGGTGTTCTACCTGGTCGGCGCTGCAAGCGCACAGGAGCAAAAGCAGAAAGTAGGGGCGGGGCTTAGCCACGCAGGCCGCTAGAGCGCGGCTCCTGCGGTTGCCCCCGCCCGTCGCTGCACGGAATCGTTGCACGGTTGCCATTGGTTTCTTTTGGTTGCGTGGGGTTTCCGGGCAACGACTCATACGATTCGGGCGGGGGCCAGCCCCGCCCCTACCAAAAATTCCTTCAGTTCGGCATAACCAACCGCCAACGGCACAGCCTGTTTTTTGCGGCCCGCCAGGGCCTGCACGGCGGGCGGCAGCGCAATGGCCCGCCCCAGAATCGGCTCCACTACGCCCGGAAACTTGACCGGGTGCGCCGTGGCCAGCAGAAAGCCCGGCCCCGGATTGGCTCGCTGGTAACGGGCCAGCGCGGCGTAGGCCACGGCCGCGTGGGGGTCGAGCAGGTAGTCGTGCCGCTGCCACACTTCGCGGATGGTGGCCACCGTTTCCGCGTCGCTCACGGTGTCGGCGCTTAGGGCTTTTTTCAGTTTGTCAATCTGACCATCAAACAGTTCAACAATCCGAACGAAGTTGCTGGGGTCGCCCACGTCCATGGCGTTGGAGTGCGTCGGCACGGCCGGGCGCGGGGTGTACTGGCCGGTGCGGAAGAACTCCGGCACGGGGTCGTTGGCGTTGCAGGCGGCGATGAAATGGCCCAGCGGCAGCCCCGAGGCCCGCGCCAGCAGCCCGGCGGCGAGGTTGCCGAAGTTGCCGCTCGGCACCGCCACGGTGGGCGGCGCGGCCCCGGCGGGCCACTGCTGCCACGCAAAGCAGTAGTAGAGTTGCTGCGGCAACCACCGCGCCACGTTGATGCTATTGGCCGAAGTCAGGAAGCGCCGCCGGGTCAGGTCCTCGTCCCGAAACGCTTGCTTGACCAGCGCCTGGCAGTCGTCAAAAGTACCACTGACTTCCAGGGCCGTAATGTTCTGGCCCAGGGTGGTGAGCTGCTGCTCCTGCACCGGGCTGACCTTGCCAGCGGGGTAGAGGATGACGACTTCCACGCCCGGCACCCCCAGAAACCCGCTGGCCACGGCCCCGCCTGTGTCGCCAGATGTGGCCACCAGCACCGTGACGGGCGGCACGTCGCCCGCCCGCGCAAAGTAGCCCAGGCAGCGGCTCATGAACCGCGCCCCCACGTCCTTGAACGCCAGCGTCGGCCCGTGAAAAAGCTCCAGCGCCCCGATGCCCGCCGCCACCGGCACCAGCGGAAATTCAAAATCCACGGTTTCGGCGCAGATGCGCTGCAACTCAGCTTCGGGAATGGCGCTGCCCGCGTAGGGCCGCATGATTTCCAGCGCCACTTCGGCGCGGGGCATTTCGCGCAGCCGAGCCAGTACGCCGGACGCAATTTGCGGGATGGTTTCGGGAAAATACAGGCCGCCGTCGGGGGCTTGGCCAGCGATGGTCGCGGCCCGAAAATCAACGATTGGGGCTTGGTGGTTGAGGCTGTAGTAGTGCATAGTTGAAAATTTGACGCAGATAGCGCAAGTACCCCGAAGCTGTGCTTCGGATTCGTGCAAAACGTGTGAAATCGTCGGGTCACGAACGTTCATCGGCCCCTCGCGCTTTGCGCGAATCCGAAGCACAGCTTCGGGGTACTTGTTTCATTTTACCCCACCACCTTCGCCCCTTCGGCTGCCACCGGCCCGACGTGCAAGTTATAGTCAATGCCCAATTCGGCAAACACGCGGCCCAGCGCCGCCGCCACGGTGCGAGCGGTATTTTCGTCTTTATTGAGCGTAAAAATAGAAGGGCCGGAGCCGGAAATGCCGCCGCCAATGGCCCCGGCGGCCCGCGCCCGCCGCTTGGCTTCGGCCAGCCCCGGAATGAGCGTCGCGCGGGCGGGTTCCACGATGTAATCGTCCAGCGAGCGGCCAATTAGCTCAAAATCATTGGTGAGCATTCCGGCTGTCAGGCCCGCCACGTTGGCCCACTGCCGCACGGCCAGGCCCAGGGGCACGGTAGCGGGCAGCACGGCGCGGGCATCGGCGGTGCGGACGGTGATTTGCGGATGCACCAGCGCCACCCACAGCGGCGGGGCGGGGAGCGCCACCACATCTAGCGTCGGGTGCAAGGCCCGCACCAGCGTGAAGCCGCCGAAGATGGCCGGGGCCAGGTTGTCGGCGTGCCGGGCACCAGAAGCCAGTTCCTCGCCCGCCATTGCAAATTCCGTCAGTTCGGTCTTAGAAAAACGGTTGCCCAACAGCGCGTTGGCCGCTACCACTGCGCCCGCCGCGCTGGCCGCGCTGCTGCCAATGCCGCTGCCCGGTCGGATGCCTTTGGTGATTTCCACCGCAAAGCCGACCGGCTCCGGCACGACCTTCAGCAAGGCCAGCAGGGCCGCGCCGGCCACGTTCTGGGCGGGGTCGGTGGGCAGGTTGTAGTCGTCCAAGTGGCGGATGCTGAGGCCGGGGGCGGCGGTGCGGGTCAGGCGCACGGTGTCGTAGGGGGCGGCCAGGGCCAGCCCCAGCACATCAAAGCCGCAGCCGAGGTTGGAGAGGGTAGCGGGGGCGTGAACGAGGACGGAATCGGGGGACATTGTTTTGTGCGTGAAAGGCGGTAGTTGCACCTGTGGTAAACCTCACCCCCCGGCCCCCTCTCCTGCGGAGAGGGGGAGTATTTAGTGGGGCGGGAGTTAAAATCGCAGGGTGCCGTTGCGTAAAGTATATGCTCCCCCTCTCCGCAGGAGAGGGGGCCGGGGGGGGAGGTGCTACACCCGCGCCGCCCGCATAATATCCGCAAACACCCCCGAAGCCGTGACTTCGGCCCCCGCGCCCGCGCCTTTCACCACCAGCGGCTGCTGCGGGTAGCGGTCGGTGTAGAATAATACCACGTTGTCTTTGCCGCGCAAATCGTATAAATCGTGGCCGGGGGCGATGCGTTGCAGGCCCACGGCGGCTTGGCCTTCGGCGTAGCGGGCCACGAATTTCAGGCGCTTGTCGGCCGCTGCCGCCGCGTCGTAGAGGGCCTTGAAGTGGGCTTCGTGGCGCAGCATTTCGGCGTAGAACGCTTCCACGTCGCCCGCAAAGCATGATTCAGGGAGAAAGTCTTCAATGCTCACGTCGCTCATCTCCAACACCTGACCGGCTTCGCGGGCCAGAATCAGGATTTTGCGGGCCACGTCGGAGCCGTTCAAATCCAGGCGCGGGTCGGGTTCGGTGTAGCCTTCGGCCTGGGCCTGGCGCACCACTTCGGCAAAGGGGCGGGTGCCATCGTAGTTGTTGAACACAAAATTGAGGGTGCCTGATAGCACCGCTTCCAGGCGGCGCACCACGTCGCCGGTGCGGGTGAGGTCAGACAGTGTGCCGATGATGGGCAGGCCCGCGCCGACGTTGGTTTCAAACAAAAACGGCGCGTTGAACTCGCGGGCGAGGTTTTTGAGGCGGGCGTAGGTGGCGTAGTCGGACGATGCGGCCACCTTGTTGCAAGCCACCACGGCCACGCTGCGCTCCAGCAGCGGGGCGTAGCAGGCGGCAGCGGCGGGGTTGGCCGTCACGTCCACAAAAATGCTGTTGCGCAGGTTTTTGGCGATGATGAGTTGGGTGATTTCGGCCAGACTCAACGGCTCGGCGGCGGCCAGGGCGGCGGGCCAGTCGTGCAGGTCCAGGCCCGCGTCGGCCACGGCGCAGTGGCGGCTGCTGGCAATGGCTACTACGCGCAACTGCACCCCCAGCTTGTCGCGCAGGTAGGGTTGCTGTTGGGCCAATTGGGCCAGGAGTTTGCTGCCCACGTTGCCCGCCCCCAGCACAAACACGTTGAGCTGTTTGTACGTCGCCTCAAAAAAGGCTTCGTGCAGGGCGTTGATGGCCTTCCGCACATCGGCGGCCCGGATGACGGTGGAGATGTTGCGCTCCGACGAGCCTTGCGCGATGGCCCGGATGTTCACGCCGTTGCGGCCCAGCACCCCGAACAAGCGCCCGCTGATGCCGGGGTGGTCCTTCATGTTTTCGCCCACCAGCGCCACAATGGCCAACTCCGGCTCCGGCCGCAGCCGCTCGATGCGCCCGGCCGCAATTTCGGCCCCAAATTCTTCGTCCACCGCCGCCTGGGCGTGGGCCACATCAGTAGTATTCACGCCCACGCTGATGGAATGTTCCGACGAACTTTGGGTGATGAGCACCACGTTGATACGCGCCCGCGCCAGGGCCGCAAACAGCCGGGCCGAAAACCCCGGAATGCCCACCATGCCGCTGCCTTCCAGGTTGAGCAGCGCCAGCCCGCCGATGCTGGAAATGCCCCGCACCACGGCCGTGTCGGCGGGCGGCTCCACTTCCACCAGGGTGCCGTAGTCGTCGGGTGCAAAGGTGTTTTTAATCCACAGCGGAATGCCGCGCTCCATCACCGGCTGAATGGTGGGCGGGTAGAGCACCTTGGCCCCGAAGTGCGACAACTCCATGGCTTCCTGGTAGCTGAGGCGCGGAATGGGCCGCGCTCCGCGCACGAGGCGCGGGTCGGCGGTCATCATGCCACTCACGTCGGTCCATATTTCCAGTACGTCGGCACTGAGGGCAGCGGCAAACAGCGCGGCCGTGTAGTCCGACCCGCCCCGGCCCAGCGTGGTGGTGTTGCCGGCCGCGTCGGCCGCCACGAAGCCCGGCACCACCCACAGCTTTTCGGGCGTAGCGGCCCGGAACGCCTGAATCTGCCGGTCGGTGGTAGCGCGGTCCACCTCGGCCGCACCGAAGCGGGCGTTGCTGCGAACCAGGAGCCGCGCATCGGCCCAGGCCACGTCCAGCCCCCGCGTCCAGAGGGCTGTGGTCACGAGCCGCGACGAGAGCAGCTCGCCGTAGCCCATGAGCCGGTCGAGGGTGCGGGCCGAGAGTTCGCCCAGCGCCTCCACGCCTTCCAGCAAGCGCCACAACTCGTCAAACTGCTGCTCAATCGCACCCAGGGCTTCGGGTTGCTCCTCGTCGGGCAGCAGTTCCTCGGCCGCCTCGCGGTGGCGTTGGTAGAGGGGGGCCAGCAACTCGCGGTAGCGGGTGCCGCCGGCGGCAGCGGCGCGGCCCGCAGCAATGAGGGCATCGGTGGTGCCGCCCAGCGCCGATACCACCAGCACCACGGGGCCGTGCGTGAGGGCCTGGGTAACGATGGCGGCCGTGCGGGCAATGTTGGCAGCGGTGGCGACCGAAGTGCCGCCGAATTTCAGGACTTGCATGAGGGGGGAAGTGAGCAGGCAGCGGGCCACCAAACCAAGCAACCAACCGGGGCAAATGTAACGGCCGCCGCCCTAACGCCGCGCCCGCGCCTTCCGCAGCGCAAACCCCTGCACCACCCGCACCCCCACCAACAATGTGAGCAGCCCCGGAATCAGGAGCAGCAACACCCAGGTGTTGGCCTCGTCGTAGCTGGTGTGGGTCAGGTTGGCCAGGTTCACCATAAAATCGGTGCAGTACCAGAACGCGAACTGCACGAACCGGCCGACGAGGTGCAGGAGCGTATTCATGCGCGGCGGGTGGTTCGGAGACGGCGCAGGGTGCCCACGTTCCGCAACGCCCCATACGTGAGCCAGACCAGCAGCGCGGGGATGAACACGACGTAAAATGCCACGTTGAAGGCCGCATATAGCCCCGGCCCACCCGCCGCCAGCGCCCGGATGGTGCCCGCGTACACCGGCCGCAACCGGAAGAACATCGGACTATTGGCCGCCGTGGCGTGGGGGCAGCCGTGGGCCTCGCAGTAGCGGGTGCAGCGGGTGGCGACGTAGCGCGGCGTGGGTGGGTGCGGGGCGGTGTGGTTCACCCAGTAGCCGAAGAGGAGCGGCAGGGTGGCGAGGCAGAGGGTGAGGAATAGGGGGCGCATAGATGAAAATCACTCTCCCGCATCGAGCGCAGCCGGGTCAATCTTTTTGGTGTAGCGTAGGCCGGTGCCGGGCGGGTTCACCGAAAGCCGTCGCTGCCCGCTGGGCGACTGGCTGACGCGAACCCCGCCCGCGCCAACGCTGATGCCTAAACCCCTGGGGCTAATCGTAAGCCGAAGCGGGCCGAATCGAAAGGTTTTGCGGAAGGAGAATCCCATTACAAGGCCGTTTACGGTGAAGTAGTTGCGGTCGTTGAAGTATGCTGACCGTTGGAATTATTCGACCCGTTGGAACCGCCGACAGGTGTCGGAGCAGCTTGGTTCTGCTGATACCACTCGTCCAGCTTCTGCAACGCTAGCTTATTCTGTCGGTCGGCGGTTTCGCGCAGCACGGTTTCGTTCAGGGTCTTTTCCGCTTGCTGACGCTGTGCCTGATAGTCGGCCGCAATAGTGGCTTCGGCCGCTTCCCGTTGCTGCTCTTGGTCTTGCAGGATGCGGAGACTGGTTTGGATGCGGGTAGCAAATTCCTGCTCGTGCTGGTAGAGCTTCCAGTCGTATTCGCCAACGGGAGTCATGATTTTGACGAGTGTAGGTAGAATCTCAAAAACGAAAAACAATGCCCGAATCAGCCATAGGGGAAACCATACATCGTGGTCTGTTTGGGCTGCGTGGCCCAGAGCTACAAACTGTCGTAGAAAACTAGGCGTTTTTGCCAGACTATCAGCTTGAGCTACCCCTTTGCTGATTACTGTTGCGTTAATGCTGTCTTTTTTTGTTTGAGCTATTTGACGCGCACTGTCAGCTGCATCGGCCGCTGTTTGGTTTCGAACTCGGTATGCAGTGGCCAATGCAGTGGCCTTGCTCAGAAAATCGGCTTGTTGCGTCCGAGCTTGTTTTGCATTGCCCCGCGCTGTGCGGGCAGTAGCTTTAGCATTTTGGTAAGGGATATAGTTGCGGCTTCTTTGGGGCACATACTGCGGCGGTTTATCGTTGTTCGGGACTGAAATGTATGGACCAGGGCGCATATTAGCTGCCCTGCTTTCTGCGGTATTCGCTTCTCTATCAAATCCAACTGCGCGATTGCCAGCAGCAAGGGCTTGGCCGTTCAGGGCCAACCAACCAGGCACTTGGCTATTTTGGGCATTGGCTCTTTGTTGAGCTTCGGTTTGAAGCTTAAGGTTTTGCTGTTCATTCTGCTCAAAAGAAGCAACCCCGGAATTGCCAACAATCACTTCGCGTTGGTTTTTAACGGTGTTGTTGGCATCCTCGAAAAACTGTAAGTTAATTTGTTTTTCAAAAAACTTAACCTCAACAGGAATAGAAATCAATACGGCTAATAGACTAGCCAGTACCCCGCGCAGCACTAATGCCCACCCGTATTGCCGAAGCCAACCATACCGCTGCTTCGGTAGCGTCGGGTCTTTTTTCAACGTTACCACCATGCTGCGGTCGATGCTGAAAATCATCACGCCCCACACCAGCCCGAACACCACCGCCGCCACCCAATTCCCGTTGTTGCTGCCTTCGGCCGTGAAGCGCCATGCAGCGTAGCCACCCGAAAGGGCGGCGAACAGACAGGTCATGAAAATGGTAAAGCCGATACTGGCCTGCCGGTTGAAATCGGCGGGACACTGGCGCAACAGGTGCATTTCGGCCCCGGCAAACAGCCAGCACACGCGTTGCACGAAGGACGGACGGGGCAGGTTCGGGGTCATAAGGAAGTAACAGAACGAGCGGCAGCCAGCCGCTTCAGTTGGTATTCGGCGTGGCAGAGTGCGCCGTAGGAAGGGCTGCGGGCTAACGCTCGCCGGACAATGAGCGGCACGGCCAGCGTCGCCAGCCCTACGCCACGCAACGCCCAGCGCAATAAAGCCAACGGTGTGGCCCAGGCCATAAAAACGTACTGGCCAGTAAGCGTTACTTCGTAGGGCCACGCCAGCAACAGTGCCCCGGCTATGAGCAGCAGCCCAACCAACCCTGTCAGCACCCAACGGGCAGCCAGTAGGTCCGGGCCAGGCCGGTCGAACTGACGCAGCAAGTGAGGCAGGCCGCTCCCCAGCCCTAGCAGGCTCGCCCCGTACACGGGCAGCCCAACCACTACGACCCACCCCAACGGGCCGCCGGCCTGCATCAATAACTGCCCGGCCGCAATGGCCCCGGCCGCCGCGCTCACGTGCGCGGCTACTGCCACGCTCAATCCCGCGCTGCTCCAGCGGCCGGTCAGTGGCGGGCACAAGGCCGCCCGGCGTAGGTCAGCCCCGGCCAAACGGGCAAGGTGAGCGGACAGGGAATCAAACATTGACGGACGGATTGGGGCCGAGGTGGGTAGAAATGGCAGGGGGAAAAAGCGCCTGCCGGAGCCGAGCCAACCAACCCACCAGCGGCGCGGCTGGGGCAGGGGCAACCGTCGAATCAACGAACGAAGGAGCCGGAAACAACCCAGTGGTGTGCCGGGTCAGGTGCAATAAATCGGGCAGGCTAGGCGGAGTTGCCAGCCGCACGGGGGGCATTTCGGGCAACGCCAACCTAGTTAATCGGGGCAAAGGCTGCACTTCTACTTGAGTGGTAACGGGCCGGGCACCGTCCAACTCGTGGTGAGCAGTTAAAGTATAAATAGTTCGGACGTTGGGACTGACTTCGTAGTAATCCTGGCCCGGTAGCAAATTAATTCCGCCGGGCAAATCGGGGCCGCTCGATTCGAGCCGCAAACGTTGCTGGTGCCGTACCCGCCACCGCAGGGTGGTGGGCACGGTCTGAATCGTAATGGGGCGGTCCGGCTCAAAAAAATCAAATTCCACGGCCGGCAGCACTTCCACGGTCGTTGTTTCGCGCAAGGTTAGCAAACCGCCGTGCCCTTCTGCTACCAGTGTGTACTTGGTCGTAGCAGCGGGGGCCACGGTCAGGCTGGTAGTGTGCGTTACATCGCGGTCTATCATTCCTTCGCGCAACGTGAGACGGGCGCAGTGCTGACTTTTCCAAGTCAGGGTAGTGGACTGGCCGGGCTTTATTTTACCGTGGCTGGGTTGGAAGCCGCTGAGTTTGGGTCGCGCAAATACCTCAACCGTGGTTTCGGCTTGGTTCACGACCCCAAACGCCGTTTCGGCGCGTAATACGTACCGCACCCGGCCCGTGCCGGGTGGTTTCACTTGGATACTGCTCCGGCCGCTTACATCGCCTACGCCGCCGTCGATGCGAAGCCGCACTGCCCGGCTTACTTGCCAATTCAGGATAATGGGGTCGCCCTCGTTTAGTTGGGATTGGCTCGGCGTGAAAAAAGCAATATCGGCCGGATGCTTGTTCACCTCTACCCGGCGGGTGTGACTTACTTTCTTGCCGTTAAGGCTGGTAGCTTCTAGGATGAAATCGGTGTCAGCCGTTACCGAAACCCACGTTTCGGTCTGGCCGGTTACGTCGCCCACGCCCGAAAGCGTTAGGGCCACTGCCCCGGTTACGTCCCAACTCAGGCAAATGGGGGAAAGGTCGGGAGCAAGGTAAGTACTTGCGTCAAAATGATTTATGGTTGCCGGAGCCTCAAGCAGTTGTTTCAAGGTTCGGAACCACTCTTCCGCACTTGGCCGGCGTTGCGGGTTGAATAGTCCTTCATCGAAACACCGCAGGAACAAGCCTGCTACTTCGGCCGGATACTCGCTGAGGCGGTAATGGGGCTTGGGCACCGCCTCAATCGCGCCCCGTTGCTGCCCGTGCGGGTACAGCCCGGCCGCAATGAAGGCCGTCATGCCGTTGATGTTGGGAGAAAGCGGCTGGCACTGAAACGGATGAATGCCCAACAAAATCTGGTAGAGCATCACCGCAAGCGAGAAATTATCCCAACTTGGCAGCTTATTCGCCGGATTTTGGACGGATTCGGGCGGGGCGTATTCGGGCGTTTGGGCGGCGCTCGGAAAAAGCACCTGACCATTGCGACCAACTTGCACCGAGTCTAAATCAATCAGGCAAACCAACCCTTTTTCTGTTAGCCGAACGTTAGCCGGTTTCAAGTCTGCCAGCACGTATAACTGCTTTTGTTGCAGCGAGGCGATGGCGTGGCACAGGTTTAGGCCCACCGTCAGCCGAAGGTTGCGGGCACCGGGTTTGCCGTGTGCAAACCGTTCCCATTGCGGAGCCAGGTCCAGGTCGATGTGGGGCTGGCAAATAATGGTCAGGCTGCCGCCGACGGCTTCTGGCATGGTGAAGCCAACAAACCTTTGGGCTTGGTAAAGCACCTGTTGCGGCCACGATAAATAGGCGTGGCCGCCCGCGTCGTGAAAACTGGCGGGAGGGTTAGCCGCCAGATATTGTAGCTTTTGCTGGCGTTGCGCGGTTCGCTTGGAATCCACGTAGAGCTTGGCCACCGTACTAGCCTTAATTGCGCCGGTCTTGCGCACCCGGTATACGTCACCTTCACCGCCCCGGCCCAAGGGCTTGTCGTCAAGGGTTAATTGCGTTCCGTCGCGTAGTTGTGCTTCCACTGGCTTAGGGGCGGCGCTGGCGGCGTTTGGTAATTTTGGCTTGTTTTTTTGCGCGGCGGGCGGCTTTCCCTTGCAACTTGCCAGCCGGTAGCTTATCAGAAGCAAGCGGCGGATTCGCCACTTCTAGCGGAGCGGACGGTTGCGAACCATTTTGCCCTGTTTCCGTTAAATTGAGGGCCAGCAACCACGTTTTGTCATCGGTTTCGTTCGCTAGTTTTTCGGTCCCGGCCGTTAGGTATTGCGCCCAAAGGTTGTCTATTGCCGTGCCCGTCATTCCTTGCTGGTGCATTGCCCGCAACTGCGAGGCCGCCGCCTCAAACACGGGCCGGAAAGGCCGATTCAGGGAGCGATGCTGGCCGGTGGCTTCTTCAACTTCGGACAATTGAAAAGTAGCCATTTCGCAACCGTCCGAGAGCAGCGCAAAGGCGCGAAACGGCTGCTCGTACACGGTGCTGCCGAGGTAGAGGTCGGCATCGGCCCCGGTCCACGGCCGGGAGGTAATGAAAACTGTGGCATTCGCTTCTTCGCCCCGAAACGGGGTAAGCAAGGGTATCCATTCCCCCGCTTGGGTCTGGCCGGCGGCGCGGCCATCACCGATGTGCGCGAGTAACAGCCCCGTAGGCCCAAAAACCGCCACTATCACCGTGGCACCCAGCGAGCGGTAGGGTATTTCGTTGGCTTCGGCGTACTTACCCAACTGGTTTGCCACCTCGTGCAATGCTTCCAATGCCAAGTGCTTCCATTGCGTAGGTGTAGGCAACGGTTGCCCAGCGGCCCAGCCTTGCTGCATGAGTAACTCGGCAAATTTCCAGCCCGCCAGCTTCACTACTTGCGCGGAACCTAGGTGGGAGTTTTCGTGCGAGCCAGCCCCATCCGACACCACTGCTACGCCCCAGCTTGGCGTTTCCGCCAGCGGAAACCAGCCATGTGCGTCCTGACAAGGAAGCCCCTGCATCACATGGCCCCGGCCAATAACGGAAGCCTTCGCCACTACCCAACCCGACGAACCTTGTTGCAATGGTTGCATTTACACTGATTTTTGCATATAAAGCCCGCCAGCCCAAGAATTGACGGGTGCCAGGGCAACATTATCACCTGCACTAGAATGGGAAATGGTGGAAAGGCTGTTGCTCAACCATTTGAAAAGCTCAACGAACTTCAATCCATCCAATTTCATGGCTTGTGCCGGAAAACAAAGGTCAGCAAACGCAGCCGGCACTTGGTTTCCTACACCTACCGGCAAAAACTCAAATTTTTTGGCTTGAACCGCGTCCTGAATTTGAGAACTCAAGCCTGCTATGTCTTGGTCAGAGTCGGGGGCACCATCGGTTATAAGCATCAGTACTGGCCGGTAGTAATTGCCTTGACCGGTGCGGCGGTAATACGCCTTGCGCTCCTCAATTTTGACCATTGCCATCCGCATTCCGTCCACCAATTTGGTGGTGCCCTTGACGGCCAGCGGGGTACGCAAAGCACTAAGTGACGCTTTAAGCCCAGCCGGTTCTTGCAGGCAGATTACCTCGCTGTCGAAGGTGATGAGGCACATCTCGACCCGGCTTTTGGTCGTCATATCCTGCATTAGTTCATCGACCATTACCTGCAAGCCAGCATTTACTTGCTGAATAGGCTGGCCCTGCATAGATGAAGACGTATCGAGACAAAGTACACAAAGGCACTTAGGCTCATAATTATCGGGTTCTTCGGAAGGCGCTTGAAAACCGGGGGAATTGGTGGGTATCATGAGAAAAGTTGAGTGAAAAAAGTGAAAAGAAAAGTTGCTTTGTCCGGCTCGCAAGCTTCTGCACCGCTATTTATGTCCCGCTGGACATAGGCCCACGCCTCACCGCCCCGAAACCGGCCGGAAAGCTACGTACAAATTCCCAGCTTTCGCATACGGCATCGCAAAGTGCGTACTCAGCAGCTTCTTCCCGCAGCGTTCGTCATTCGGGCTGGCCCCCCGGAAGCTGGCGGGCGACATATTGCTGATGCGCTCGACCCAGAACCCGTCGTCGAGGGTGCGCGGGTCGTGGCCGTCGGGGTCCGGCGAGTAGGTGAGAAACTGCCGGAAACGGAGCGGCGAATCGGTTCCGGTGAAGTGGACAGGACTTGGGGGCTTTCCAGCGGCCGAAGCAGCAGGGAGGTAGGCTGTCCGACTACCCCTGAAACAACCCCAGATACTCCGAAAATACAAACATTCGGTTGCGCTTGTAGCCGGTCGCCTCGCGCAGGATGCCCAGCCCTTCCAGGTCGGCCAGCAGCTTATGGGTAGCGGTGGGCGAGCCACCCATTGCCGCCACCAAGTCGCGGGCGTATTGCACCGGCTGCCGGTAGAAGTGCTGCAACAGCCGTTGGGCCTGCGGCATCCGGCGGCCCAGCGGGTGAATGCGTTCGCCCTCGACCGCCGCTTTCAGGGCCAGGGCTTGTTTGAGGGTGCCGAGGGCTTGCGTACAGGTGTCGGCCACGGCCACCAGGAAAAAGCGTAGCCACTGATTCAGGTCATGGTGGGTCCGCACCCGCGTGAGGTTGTCGTAGTAGTGGGTTTTGTTCTTTTCCAGAAAGTCGGACAAGTACAGCACCGGCTTCCGCAGAATGCCGTTGCTGACGAGGTAGAGCGTAATTATGAGCCGCCCCAGCCGCCCATTGCCGTCCAGAAAAGGGTGGATGGTTTCAAACTGATAATGGGCAATGGCAATTTTGATGAGGTGGGGCACCCGCGCCCCGGTGTTGTGCAAAAACGATTCGAGGTCGCCCATCAGGGCGGGCACGTCGCCGTGGTGGGGCGGCACAAAAGCCGCGTCGCGCAACGAGGCTCCGCCAATCCAATTCTGACTCGTGCGGAACGCGCCGGGGCTTTTGTGCTGCCCACGCACCCCTTGCATCAACTGTTGATGGGTTTGGCGCAACAGGCGGAGCGAGAGCGGCAGATGCTCCAGTTCGGCAATGGCCCCGTTCATGGCATCAATGTAGTTGTGAACTTCCTCCCAGTCGTCGCGGCGCTCGGGTTGCAGGTCCTCTTTCCGCATCAGGGCCTCGTCCATGGCCGTCTTAGTGCCCTCGATGCGGCTCGACTGCGTGGCTTCCTTCACCACGTGCATCTGAATGAACAGGTCGATGCTCGGGGCCAACTCGGAGTAGGTGTTCAGCTCGCCCAGCTTGAGGGTCGCTTCTTCCAGCAGCACGTTCAGCTCGGGGTCGTCCCAGGTGAAGGTGTGGTTGATGGGGTTGGGCTGAAAGCTGCGGTAGCCGACCTGTGGTTGCCAGAAACCGGCTTTGAATGCACGTAAATCCATGAGCGGCGGGGGAATCTTTGAGCTACAAAGTTGGATTATAAAAACCCATAATCCAACTTAGCGCCCAAAAGTGGATTATAAAATTCCATAATCCACCTTTCGCCCCCGCCACCTCACGCCGCCCAGGTCCGCACGTAGCGGCTCTGGGGGTCGTGGCAGCGGGCTTGTTGGGGCACGTCGAAGGCGGTGTCGCGCACGTCGGTTCCTGTCCCGGCGATGTACTTCCAGTTGCCCCGGTTCGAGGCCGGGTCGTGGTCGATGAGTTGGTGCTCGAACCAGGCCGCGCCTCAGCGCCAGGACTGGCGCAGGTCGTGGACGAGGTAGCTGGCCGCGTTTTGGTGGCCCCGGTTGCTCATGAAGCCCGTGGCCCGCAGTTCGCGCATATTGGCATCCACGAAGGCGTTGCCGGTGCGGCCCTGGGTTCAGTCGGCGAAGGTTTGCGGGTGGGAGTTTGGCTGCGCAGCCCGCGCCACTGAAAAAACGCCGGGCCGTAGCGGGCGGCCAGCCGCCGGAGTCGCCCCTAAACTTTCTCCAGCACCAGCAAGTGGTACTCCCATAGCTTCTTGTGGTAGGCCCGGTACTGGCCGATGCCGGTTTTGTAGTGGATGCGGGAGAAGTAGCTGGCTTTGCGGAACAGGTTGTAGAGGGCGGTGCCCACCATGCCCAGCAGGCTGGCGCGGTAGATGGCCGTAACCGATTTTTTAATTTCGCGGGTTACGTCGCGGTCGGTGTGCAGGTGCAGGCCTTCCTGGGCGGCTATTTCTTGCAGTTCGGTTAGTTGCAACAGGTCGGACATGGCCCAGCCGTGCAGCATCCATTGCATCATTTTTTCCTGGGCAATGGCGTAGGGGAAGGGCTTGAAAATGTCGGCAATCAGCAACCGGCCACCGGGCTTGAGCAACCGGGCGGCTTCGCGGAAGAAGCGGGCTTTGTCGGGGGCGGTTTGCATACTTTCGATGGCCCACACCACGTCAAAGCTGGCCGAGGCAAAGCCGGTGGCGGTGTAGTCGCGCTCCAGAAACTGCACCTGCCCGGCTACCCCGGCCCGTTGGGCGAAGGCGGTGGCGGTGGCCACCTGCCGGGCGCTGAGGGTGATGCCCGTGGCGGTGCAGCCCACGTGGTGGGCCAGGTAGATGGCCGAGCCGCCCACGCCGCACCCGGCATCCAGCACGTTGTCGGTGGCGGTGATGTGGCCCAGTTCCAGCAGTTGCTGGTTGGTGTTGAGGACGGCCGCGCGGATGCTGTGGGTGCGGGCATCCCACACGCCGTAGTGCAGGCCCATGCTTTGGTCCAGCTTCCAGAAGCGCCGGTAATGCACTTCGGTCTGGTCGTAGTAGTGGATAACGTCTTGGTTGGTGAAGGTCTTCATCGGAGCGGATTAGCGAGCGTAAAGCTAGGGGTTTTTGGGCGGCGGGGCCGCCCCTGCGCCTGCGGCCGGCTTGCCGGGCGGCTTGTCGACTAAATAAGGGGTTGTAAACCGCTGGCAACCAAAAAATAATTTACCAAAAAGGTGCTTCCCGATGCCTGGAGACGGGTTAGAAAAAATAAAGACGAAATTCTTCGGCAAAAATTTGCATAATATCCCCCCCCCACTATGTTTGTGCCACTTCCTGGGAGTTGGCCTCGTCCGGCCGTTGCGTTGGGCCGCAACGGCGAAGTCTGCCCCGGCGAAGTGCTACCGCGTTTCCTTTGCTGGCGGCCAACCAGCGCCGCACTTCCCTTCTCCTGAACGGCCCCGCCGTTTGGCCCGCACAGGCCCGCCGGTTTCCGGCCCGCGCTGTGGCCGTTGCGCTTTCCGACATTGCCCCCGACCAACCGGCCGGACCTAGTGGGTAAGCTGACGGGCTTGCCCGGTTTCGCTGGCTCCGAAAGCCCGCTGGCGAGCGGAAACCCGGGCAACCAGGCCATTGGCGGCCCCGGCTTCCGCTTGCCAAAACCCACCGGGCGCGTTGCCCACCGCTGCGTGGCCCCGCAAGCCACGGCTGCTTCACCCATTGCGAGAAAGGAGGCCTCATTTTCAAATCGTGCAGTTGGTTCACCTGTTCACCCAATTTCGTCTTTTCACTTTTTTCCCCACTCCCTTATCATGAAATGCTTTCTCACATTCCTCATGGTCCTCACGGCGACCCTGAGCAACACTTTTGCCCGCCCCACGTCCGTCAAAAAAGACCCTTGCGCCGTTTCCCTGACCGCCAACTTTACTACCATCTGTTATGGTGGCTCAAGTGTGCTGACGGCTAATGCACCCGGCGGAGGATGCGATTTTTTCGGTCCGATTACCTACACCTGGTCGCCCGCTCAGGATATTTCCGCGACCGCCGGCGCAACGGTGGCCGTGAACCCGTTGGCGACGACCACCTACACCGTCGTCATTTCGGGCTTTAATGGCTTGGGCAACCCGACTTCTGCCACCCGCAGCCTCACCATTACCGTGCAAACCAACTGCTGCCAGACCACGGTGATACCCAGTGCCAAACGGGTTGAGTTGACCGGCAGTCCTTACTCCACTGACCCCTTCAGCGCCCAGCCCATCGGCACCATCTTTCATGCCCCCGGTTCGCTGGTGCTGAACGCCGCGCAATACACGATGAAGGCCGGGCAGGTGCTACTCATGGAAGCCAACACGTCGGTGACGGTGCAAAACGGCGGCAAGCTGGAAACCAACGGGGCGACCATTATGGCCGCTTGCGATGCGATGTGGGACGGCCTGTACATTGCCGGCACGAGCGACAAGCTGGATATGCACTCGGTGCCGGGCGGAATCGCCGGCCAACCGCTTATGCACGACCGCATCCTGCACAGCAAAAAAGGGATTGTGCTGCAAGACAGCGGCCCCGAGTTTCAACTCAACTACGTGGAGTTTCTGCACAACTACAAAAGCCTCGACATCGACCGGACGCACCTGGTAAACCACCTCGGCGGTCCGTTTACCAACAAGGTGCTGTACTGCAAGTTCGACTCGGACCCGACGCTGATGAAAACCCCGTACAAATACAACAGCGCCACCGACTACTACTACACGGACACGCACCTGCGCATCACGGGCGACCTGATTGGGACCAACCCCATCCAGTATTTTTTCAACAACACCTTCGACCACGCCCTGATTCACGTCTTGTCGGACGTGACGACCACGCCTTTCCGGCCGTATGCCTGCACGTTCAGCAACTTCTACCTGGCCGGTATCCTGTACGGGAACACGACGGGCACCCCCCTGACCGCCGTGACCGGCAGCGACGCGCTGGTCGTCAATGCCCAGCTTTCGGGTAGCACGGTGGCACCCACTGCGTTCAACTTCCCGTCTTTGCAGGCGGGCTATCCCAACACCACCCAGTTCAGCACCGGCGTATCGAACTGGGGCTACTTGCTAAAGTACGGCACGGCCGGGATTAGTGCCGAGCGGGGCACCAGTTCGCCGGAACTCCCCGTCAAGGTAAACGGCTATACTTTCGGCGGCACTACTACCGCCATCACCTTTCAGCAGTTCACCCCGCCCAGCTACGCCACCAGCGCCACCCAGGCATCGGGCACCTTGTCGGCCACCAATCCGCTGCAAGTGGGCATTGATGCCGTTGATATCACGGCGACCTTGAGCAATTTCTACAGCCTGCGGACCGGCATCGCCCAGGCGTTGCTGCGGAACACCACCAACACCGTCATCCGGCAGAACTACTTCGGCGGCTGCGGCTACGGGTACGTAGTGAATAACCGAGGCGGTAGCAACAACAATACGTCCCCTTCCTTTTACGGCACCGTGGACCTGGGCTGCAACACGTTTAACCGCACTTATGGTAGCGCCGCTACGGCCACCCAGTATTACGGCGTGTTCTTTGACTACGGTGCCTATGCTAAGCTGGGGGCTGGCACAACCCCAACTTTGACAAATCGGTTTGTCCTCACGTCGCCGGTGACCAGCACCAACTTCCAAGCGGTGTACCAGCCGAATAGCGGTTTGACCCTCAGCGTTGGCTATGACACTTACACTGACATTCGGACGAGCTTAGTCTCTTTTGCTAATGCAAACGTCAATTTAACAGCTAATTCCGGTTTGTCCTATGCTGTTAACGCCGGTAACGTCTGCGCTCCATCTGGCCCCAACGGTCTTCCGCGCATGGCGGGGGGCGGTACGGCACCAGCGTCTTCCAACAACAAAGCCCAGGTGGAACAAAGCACACCGAACCCGGCCCAAGGCAGTACCACCATTGCCTATCAGCTACCAGCCGGTGCCCAAAAGGCTGTGTTGCTGATGCGCCGGGCCTGGGATGGACAGGTTGTTGCTACGCTACCGTTGGACACCAAGGTGCAGCAGCAGGAAGTCAATCTAACGGCTTATCCCGCCGGAACGTATTTTTATACGCTCGTCGTTGATGGCACCCCGGCAGCTACCCGCCGGTTGGTAGTTCAATAACTCTCGGTGTCATGCGGTATTTTATCTTATTGGTGCTGGGGCTGGGCCTCAGCACCAATTTGCTTGCCCAGCCTATTCAGGCGTGGCAACGCAATTTTAATCAGCAGCCTTATATTACCGGAGTGCCATTGGGGCAATTAGGGGTCACTCATCTAAGAGCAGGGCGTTCCGGTCAGCTTGTTGGCGTAGGGGCAGTTTCGGGGCGGGGAGCTATTGACAGCACCAAGCTGTGGGTTTTCAACAACGCCGGTGCAACGCTTCACAGTCGTAGCTACCCCCTTCAAAACGGGTCATATGCGCAGTCATTGCCTCTGAATAAGGGAGATGTACTATTAGTTGGAGTGGGTGACTCGGCCGCAATACCTGGTACGTATAATACCAGCCACTTTTATGTGCAAGCCGATTCGTTGGGCAATTGGCGTTCTAGGCCGCATTATCTTCCTCCCTATGGAGCGAGGAATGTCTTTAGTAAATTGCTGGCGCTGCCTCACTACGGGGCGCTCTGGGCACATACCGTTAATCAACTTGCCTTCGTGCCAGGACAATCCACGAGTTTGGGTTTAGCGCAAGTGGTACGCTTCGATTCCGCGCAACGCATTGTCTGGCAACGGCAATATCCCGGCAACACGCCTAACAGAGACTATATGAGCGTGATAGATATGGCCTCGCTGCTCGATGGCTCGTACGTCATCGTTGGTACGAAGGTACGGCCGTTCGTGCCGGGTCCGGGCTTTTTGGTCACCAGCGGCTGGGTGCAGCGCATCAAGGCCAACGGCGATACGATTCGCTTTCCCGACGAGTACTTCGGCAACATCTCCGAACTCTGGGAGCCGCGCGAGGTCAAGCCCACCGCCGATGGGGGCTACGTCATTGTCGGCCGCGTGTACCCCGACAAGTACGTGCCGGTCTTCAACTGCTGCCCAACCAACTTGCAAGGCTTCCTGGCTAAATTTGACAGCCTGGGGGTGCAACAGTGGGAGCAGCGCCTGGAGGGGCGCAATAACCCGCCGCAGAGCCCAAACAATCCATTTAACCGCGCTATTATTGACCATGTGCAGGTGCTGGCCAACGGCCATTATTTGCTCACGGGCGACCGCACCAACGCCGCCGGCAACACGCAAGTGGGCTACCTGGCCGCCTACGCCCCCACCGCCACCGGGGCCGCGCCCGTGTGGGAAACCTATTTTGATGCAGGTTTTTATGGGCGCGTGGGTGCCCAGCAAGTAATGGCCGCCAATGGCAACTTTACCTTGGCGGGCAATGATTACTCCACATTCGATGGCACCACTTCCGGCGTTTTAACGCGCTACGCGAACGCAGGGGTGCCCTACGTGCCCGACTACTGCCGCCGCCCGCCCGTGCCCAACGGGGCGGCCCAGCTCAACGCGGCCCGCGACACGCTGCGCCTCTACGGCTTCGGCACGGGCGGGCCGCGCTTTGCCCTGGTCGAGCGCTGGCGCTGGCAGTTGCCCGGCGGCGTGACCTACGACGGGCCGTTTCCGCCCCCCACGCGGGTGGTGCCCGCCCCGCCGCCGGGCACCCCCGTCACGCTCACGCTGGAGAACAACCTGGGCTGCGCGGCCACCCAGACGCTGTATCCCTGGGGGCGGCCGAGTGCCGTGCAGCAGGCCCGCGCCTTGGCCGACAAGGCGGCCCTCTTCCCCAACCCCGCCGCGCAGGCGGCCACGTTGCGGGTGCCGGGCCTGGCGCGGGGCGCGGGGGCCACGGCGCAGGTGCGCGACGCGCTGGGCCGGGCCGTGGGGCCGGCCGTGGCCCTGGTGTGGGACGCGCAAGCCGGCACGGCGGTGCTGCCCGTGGCCGGGCTGGCGGCGGGCGTGTACGTGGTGCAGGTGCAGGCAGGCAACCTGAGTTTTGCCAAGCGGCTCGTGGTCCAGCCCTGAGCCGAAGGCTGGCAGGGGCCGGGTATGAGGCCTGCAAGTCGGTCTGCGGGTTGCCCGGCTACACGGGGCAGCGGCGGGCCACCAACCCCGCCTTTTTCGGGGCGCTGAAAACTTGTTTGCTGTTTCACGGCGACGGCCAGCCTCTTGCGGGGCTGGTCGTTTGCGTTTGGGCATTTCGGTCCGCAGGGCTTCCCCGGTAGCTCTGCGGTCACCCATTGCGGGGCCAAGCCGGTAGGGCAGCCTCCGTACCAGCACGGAGGAAAAAACATTGAAAAATTACGGGATGGTACGGATTGTGGGGCGTTGGGGCATTCCCCAATTTTACTGCCGCAAATAAGCGGCGGTTTCGGGCCGCGCTTCCCTCGTCTTTTTTTCACCCCAACCCCCTTCCTTTTTACCCATGAAAAAGCTCCTCTCTTCCGCCCTGTTTTTGTTGCTGGCCCTGGCCGCTTCGTCGGCTTCGGCCCAAACCATCCGCCGCGTGAGTGCCACCGTGACGGGCACCAACATCTACGCCACGTTTGCCCTGGCCCAAACGGCGGCAGCCAACAACGACATCATCCAAATGGAGCCGGGCACCTACGGTTTTGACATCAACCTGACCAAGCCGCTGGTGGTGGTCGGGCCGGGCTATTTCCTGGACCGCTACACGGCCCCGGCTCTGCAAGCCAACACCACGCCGGCCACGGTGAACAACATCTACTTCAGCGCCGGCAGCGCGGGGGCTTCGGTGGCGGGCATCACGGCCAGCGGCTGCTACATCAGCAGCAGCACCGTGACGCTGCAACGCTGCAACATCACCAGCACGTTCTACATCAACTACGGCAACACAACCATCACCAACATCAACATCCGGCAAAACTACCTCAACACCTTGCAGAACTACTACGGGAACGGGTCCAGCAACCTGCTCATCACCAACAACATTATCAACAGCACGGTGAGCCTGGACAACTCCTGCAACGGGGAGTTCAGCAACAACACCATGCCCTACCTTTACTCGCAGGTGACGCTCAACAACTTCAACGTGACGAGCAACTACTTCGCCAACTCTTACTACGGGCTGCCGACGCTGAACAACTGCACCACGACCTACAACGCGTTTGCCACGGCAACTTCGCCGGCAGGTGCGGGCAACATCAACAACGTGGCCCCGGCCAACGTGCTGGTGCTGAATCCGGCTCCGCAGTTTGACGGCTGGTTTCAGCTCAAAACCGGCACCAATGCGCTGCGCAACGCGGGCGCGGGCGGCACCGACATTGGTATCTCGGGCGGCAACGTGCCCTACCACGCGGCGGGGCTGCCGGCTATTCCGGCCATCTACCAGCTCAGCAACACCGTGAACGGCAACACGCTGAACGTGAACCTGAGCACCCGGTCCAATAACTAGGTTCGCCCACTCATTTTCCTGACCATGAACACGAACCTCACCAACCGGCGCACGAGCGCCGGGCGGAGCGGAGCGGGGTGGCGGCGGGTGCTGGGCGTGGGCTTGCTGTTGTTGCTGTTGCTGGCCCTGCGGGGCGGCGCGGCGCTGGCCCAATCGCCCATCAACCTGGCCGAGTACTACCTTGACACCGACCCCGGTTTCGGCGCGGCCACGGCCATTCCGATTGCCACCCCCGCCACCGACCTGCCCAACCTGACGGCCGCCGTGAACATCGGCAGCCTCGGCACGGGCTTCCACGTCATCGGCCTGCGCACCCGCACCGCCAGCGGCGCGTGGAGCATGACCAGCCGCAAGACCTTCTACTACGAACCGGCGGCCAGCACGGCCCTGGCCGATATTGACCGGGTAGAGTATTTCCTGGACAGCGACCCCGGCCTGGGCAACGCCACGAGCGTGACCATCACGGCCGGACCGGATATCAGCGGGCTGGCGTTTCCGGTCAGCATCGGCAGCATTGGCACGGGCTTTCACAGCATTGGGTTTCGCAGCCGCACCAGCAGCGGGCAGTGGAGCCTGACCACCCGCAAGACGTTTTACTACGAGCCAGCGGCCAGCGCGGCGGTGGCAAATATCAACAAGGTAGAGTATTACCTGGACACGGACCCCGGTTTTGGGTTGGCGACCGATGTGCCCGTCACGGCCGGGCCGGACATCGGCGGGTTGGCGTTTGGGGTGAACATTGGGGCGCTAACCACGGGCTTTCACTCGCTGGGCTACCGCAGCCGCGACAGCAACGGGCAGTGGAGCCTGACCGCGCGCAAAACGTTTTATTACGAACCCGCCAGCAACACGCCGCTGGCGAATGTCAACCGGGTGGAATACTACCTGGACAGTGACCCCGGCCTGGGCAGCGCCACGCCCGTGACGGGCTACGCGGCCCTGACCGACGTGAGCGGGCTGGCGTTCACGGTGGATTTGACGGCCGTGGGCACGGGCTTTCACAGCATCGGCATTCGCAGCCGCGATGCCAACGGGGCCTGGAGCATGACCAACCGCAAGGCGTTTTACTACGAGCCGACGCTGCTGACGGTGAACCACAACCTCACCCGCGTAGAATATTACCTGGACACTGACCCCGGCTTTGGGGCGGCTACCGATGTCACGCCCGCCACGCAAAGCTTTGATTTGCCGGGCGTGGCGTTTGGGGTGAATCTGAGCAGCCTGACGACGGGATTTCACACCCTGAACGTGCGGAGCAAAGACGACCAGAACCAGTGGAGCCTGACGAACCGCAAGACGTTTTATTACGAGCCGCTGGCGGTGGCGGCGCTGCCGAACATCGCGCGCATTGAGTATTATTTTGACACTGACCCCGGCTTTGGCAGCGCCACGGCCGCCACGGGCTTTTCGCCCGCGCCCGACCTGAACGGGGTGGGCGTGCTGGCCGATGCCTCGGCCCTGGCCGACGGGGCGCACACGCTGTTTATCCGCAGCCGCGATGCCAACGGGCAGTGGAGCCTGGTAAGCAACCGGCCGTTTGTGAAGAACGGCTGCGGCAGTTCGGGCAATCTGGCGGCGGGCCTACCCAGTGCCAACTACACGCAGGGCGGCAGCTACTACGGCGGCTCGGCCGAAGCCGGATTCAACAACGCGGCGGGCAGCACCAACCTGTTTGGCAGCTACAACACGGGGCTGATGCAGGCCGATATTGGGACCGGCAACCTGCAAATTCTGAGCGACGTGCGGCTGCGGATTGTGCCCCAGGCCAACACCAGCCTGACGCTGCAAATCCAGACCTCGGCCAACGGAACGACCTTCGCCACGGTGGACACTTACACTGCTTTGCTGAACGCCAACGCCACGTACGACATTGCCCGGACGCTGGCCACTGTGGCGAATAATGTGCGGTTTGTGCGGCTGGTGTTCGGGGCTTCGCCCAACGCGGCGCTGGCCGTGACGGGCGTGGGCGCGTACTTCTTCAACTGCACCGGCCCGGCCATTATCAGCTTCACGCCCACGGGCGGCGCGGCGGGCACAAGCGTGAACATCACGGGCACAAACTTGGCCGGCGTGACGGGCGTGCGCTTCAACGGCACGGCTGTGCCGCTGGCCAACATCACCAACAACACGGCCACCGGCCTAACGGTGGTAGCCCCGGCGGGCGGCACGAGCGGGCAGATTTGCCTGACGGCCACGGCCGGTAGCACCTGCTCAGCGCAGAGCTTCCAGTACCCGCCCACGATTGCCACCGGCACGGTGTCGCCGTCGGCGTTTTGCGCCCGCACGTTCATTACGGTGCCGTTCACGACCAACCTGAGCGGCTACGGGAATGGCAACACGTTCGGCTTCCAGTTGTCGGATGCCAGCGGCAATTTCAGCAACACTTCGCGCATCTACAACCAGACCAGCTACGCCAGCGGCGGCGGCGGGTATGTGTACGATACCGTGGACATTCACACCCCGGCCGGAACCGGCTACCGGGTGCGGGTGGTGAGCAGCAACCCCGTGCTGTACGGCACCCCGAATGCGGTGAACCTGACCGTGTATTCCACCCCGGTGGCCACAGCTTCGGCCTCGTCCACCACGGTGGCCTACAACGGCAGCACGACCCTCACGGCCGGGCCGACGGGACAGAGCAACTACACCTGGTACGTGCGCTACACCAGCAACGGGGGCGTGTACAACGTGGGCAGCGGCCAGACTTTGACCCTAAACAATTTGCAGCCCACGCAGTCGGGCCGCTACTTCGTGTACGTGAGCAACGCCACCAGTTGCCAGGATTCGGCTTCGGTGTACGTGCTGGTGCAGCCTTCGGCGCAGCCGATTGTGGCCATCAGCCAGTTTGGCGGTGGCTACTGCGCGGGCAGTTCGCAGTTGAGTTTCAGCTTTGCGGTGCAGGGCAATTCCTTCCCCAGCGGCAACACCGTGACGGCGCAACTCTCGGATGCCAGCGGCTCGTTTGCTGCGCCTACGGTTCTCGGCACGGTGCCGTTTGTGGGACAAGGCACGGGCTATTTCAACGTGACGGTGCCAGCGGGCACGGCGGCGGGCAGCGGCTACCGGGTGCGGGTGGTGGCGAGTACGGCCTTCGTGGCGAACCCGGCCACCAACGGCACTAACCTGAGCATTAACGCGCTGCCGGTGGCCGTGGCGGGCAGCAACTCGCCCGTGGCCTATGGCGGCACCATTCAACTCACGGCCCAGAATGCGGGCATGGGCGCAACCTACCAGTGGTACGGTCCGGGCTTCTATTCGGCGCTGCAAAACCCGACCATCGCCAACGCCACCACGGCGAACAACCAGGGCACGTACCAACTCGTGGTGACACTCGGCGGCTGCTCCAATTCGACGACCACCAGCGTGGTGGTCAGCCCCAGCAGCGCCCCGATTCTGACGTTCTCCCCCTTCAGTGGCGGGCCGTATTGCGCGGGCAGCAGCACGTTCAACATTGGGTTCAACGTGACCGGCAACAGCTTCGCCAGCGGCAACCAGGTGCAGGTGCAACTCTCGGATGCCAGCGGCTCGTTTGGCAGCACCACCGTCATTGGCAGCGTGAATTTTACGGGCCAGGGTAACGGCGTGGTGACGGCCAGCATCCCGGTTTCGGCCGCAGCGGGCACGGCCTACCGCATCCGCCTCGTGGGCACCAACCCCGGCGTACCGAGCGCGGCCGACAACGGCACGAACCTTAGTATCAACGCCGCTCCGGCGGCGGTAATTACGGCCAACAACTCGCCGGTGCCCTACAACGGCACCGTCACGCTGACCGCCCAAACGGTGCCCAGCGCCACCTACGTGTGGAGCGTGCCCGGCGTGGGCAACGTGAGCACCGGCAGCAGCCCCACCCTGAACGTGACCAGCGCCACGCCCGCCAACAGCGGCACCTACACCCTGACCGTGACAGTGGGCACTTGCAGCAGCCAAACTACGGCCCCCGTGACGGTGCTACCCGCCGGACAGCCCATTCTGGCCATTGCCCAGTTCGGCGGCAACCCGTGCGCGGGCGGCTCCGTGAGCTTCAACTTCAGTGTGAGCGGAGCCAACCTGAACGGCACCGTGACGGCCCAACTCTCCGATGCCAGCGGCAGCTTTGCCACGCCGGTCAGCATCGGTAGCACCACCTTCAGCGGGCAGGGCAGCGGCAGCATTGCGGCCACCATTCCGGCGGGCACGGCCCAGGGCGGGCTGTACCGCATCCGCCTCACGAGCAGCGTCGCGGCCACCGTTTCGCCCGCCGACAACGGCTCCAACATTAGCATCAACGCCACGCCGACAGCGGCGGCTTCGTCCAACTCGCCGGTGGCGGCGGGCGGCACCCTCAACCTGATGGCCGCCACTACGCTGACGGGCACGGTGTACTCGTGGACCGGGCCGAATGGCTACGTGGCCCCCAACCAGCAAAACCCCAGTCTCAACAACGTGACAGCGGCCAATGCCGGGACGTATGTGCTGACGGCCACCCTCGGCACCTGCTCCACGCAGAGCAGCACGGTGGTGACGGTAGGCGCGGCGGTGGCGGCCATCACGACGGGCAGCTTCGGCGGCTCGTTCTGCCCCGGCGCGGGGCTGACGGTGCCGTTCACGGCTTCGGGCTTCAGCAGCGGCAATGTGTTCACGGCGCAGCTTTCCAGTGCCAGCGGTTCGTTCGGTTCGCCGGTGAACATCGGCACGGTGAGCGGCACCGGCAGCGGCAGCATCGCGGCCCAGATTCCATTGGGCACGGCGGCCGGTAGCGGCTACCGCATCCGGGTGGTGGGCAGCAGCCCGGCCACGACGAGCGGCAACGACAACGGCACGAACCTGACCGTCGGGGCCATCACCTTTGTGTGGACCGGCGGCAACGGCAGCAGCAACTGGTTTGACCCCCTAAACTGGAGCTGCGGCCAGGTGCCGACCAGCACCAGCGTGGTGGTCATTCCGGGGTCGCTCACGTTCTACCCCGTCATCAGCGGAGCCACGGCGGCGCTGGCTTTGACCCTCACGGTGCAGAGCGGCGCGACCTTCACCAACAGCGGCACGTTCAACCTTTACGGCAACGTGACGGTGCTGGGCACGGTGAACGCCAGCGTCACCAGCAGTTGGTATTTTGCGGGCAGCGGGGCGCAGTACCTCTACGGCACCAGCCTGCTGCAAGTCGGCAACCTGTACATCAACAGCGGCTCCGTTCTGACGATGAACAACGCCCTCTACGTGTCCGCCAACTGGTACAACTACGGCAGCTTCGCGGGTGGCACGAGCTACAACGTGTACTTCAACGGCACGGGCACCACGCAGGTCATCGGCGGCTCGGTGGCCACCACGTTCTACAACGTGTACGTGAACGCCGGCGCGGTCGTGAACCTGGGCCTCGGCACCACCTTCCTGAACAACCTCGTCGTGAACGGCACCTTCGGGGCGGCGGGCTACGGCGTGGCCTTCAACGGCACGGTGGCGCAGACGATTGGCGGCAGCGGCAACGCCACGTTCTACACCGTCACAATCAACAACCTAGTGAGCGTGACGCTGGTGGACGACATCACCGTGCTGGGCGACTGGATTAACAACGGCGTGTTTGTGGGCGGTACTTATTCGGTGATTTTTGCGGGCACCGTGCTGCAAATCATCGGCGGCACGGCCATTACGAACTTCTACAACCTAACCCTGCAAAACAGCGCCGCCAATGTCACGCTGCACCAGCACATCTACGTGCTGGGCAGCTTCGTGAACACCGGCGTGTTCTACGGTTACTACGTGACGGGCGGGGTCACGACGGGCTACTACGTGCGCTTCGGCGGCACCACGGCGCAGGTGATTACGGCCAACAACACGACCTACTTCTACCACTTCTACGTGGGCAATGCGGCGGGCGTGACGCTGACGACCAACATCTACATCGCGGGCAATTACTACCTGTACAGCGGCACGTTTGCACCCGGCACGTTCACGGTGTATTTCAACGGCACCGGGGGCTACGTGCAGACGGTGGGCGGCTACACCAGCCTGAGTTTCTACGGCTGGAACATCGGCAACGGGGCCTACGTCCGGCTCATTCAGGACGTGACCTGGCTGGGCAATTTCGTGAACGCGGGCACTTTCTACGGCTACAACCTGGTCGGCGGCGTGTACACGTATTACACCAGCCTCTTCGGCGGCAGCGGGGCGCAGGTCGTCAATGGCGGCGGCGTGTACGAGTTCGGGCACGTCACGATTAGCAACGTGTTCAGCGGCGGCGTGACGTTCGGCAGCGCGGTGTACGTGCTGGGCAACTGGCTCAACAACGGCGTGTTTTTCGCGGGCACCAACACCGTGTTTTTCAACGGCCCGGCGGCGCAGCTCATTGGCGGCTCGGTGGTCACCACTTTCCACCACCTCAGCATCGGCAACCTGGTTTCGGTGAGCCTGAACCAAGCCCTCACCGTGACCGGCAACTGGCTGGGCAGCGGGGTATTTATCGGCGCGGGCTACCTGGTGTACTTCAACGGCACGGCCGCCCAAACGGTGTTCTGCGGCAGCAGCACCCGCTTCGGCAATGTGCGGTTCAATAACCCCACGACCATTACGCTGCTCTCCAACATCTACCTGACCGGCAACTGGACCAACGACGGCGGCTTCGTAGCCAACGGCTACGCGGTGTACTTCTCCGGCTTGGCCACGCAAGTCATCGCGGGCACGGTCCTGACTACCTTCCACCACCTGTTTGTGCTGAACGGCGCCACGGTGCAACTGGGCCGTGCCATCGTCCTCACCGGCAACTGGACCAACGGCGGCGCGTTCCTGCACGGCGGCTACAACGTGTCATTCCTCGGCATCCTGGCCCAGACGATTGGCGGCACGGTCGTCACCGATTTCTTCGGCATCCTGTTCAACAACCCGACCACCGTCACGTTGCTCAACAGCATCCGCGTGGCGGGCACCTGGACCAACAACGCCGGCTTTGCGCCGGGCACGTTCACAGTGTTTTTCAACGGCCTCGTGGCGCAGCTCATCGGCGGCACGGCCAGCACGGTGTTCTACCATCTGCAAATCGTGAATGCCGTGGGCGTGAGTTTGAGCGCCCCGATTTTCATCCGGGGCAACCTGACCAACAACGGCGTTTTCAACTGCGTTGGCTACCTCGTAACCTTTGATGGCACGGCGTTGCAAACCATCGGCGGCAGCAGCGAAACCGTCTTCGGCCACCTCACCTGCAACAACGCCGGGGGCGTGGCCCTGGGCCAGAACATCCGGGTGCGCGGCGACTTCCGCAACCTCGCGCTGTTCGCGGCAGGCGGCTACACGGTGTACTTTGACGGCACCGTGGCGCAGGGCATTTTCTGCCCCACCGGCACCTGCACGTTCCACCATGTGGTGTTTGCCAACGTCAGCGGCGTGACCTTGCAAAACAACGTCTTCCTGACCGGCAACTGGACCAACAACGGCGGCTTCGTGGCCAACGGCAAGCTCGTCACCTTCACCGGCACGGCGCTGCAAACCATCGGCGGCACGGTGGCCACGACCTTCCACCACTTCACCATCCTGACCGGTGCCACGGTGCGCCAACTCCTCGGCCTCACCATCCTCGGCGACTGGACCAACGGCGGGATTTTCCAGCACAACAACCTGCTAGTGTACTTCAACGGCACGGCGCTGCAAACCCTGGGCGGCACGGCCCTGACGACCTTCTACGACGTGACGTTCAACAACCCCGTGAACGTGCAGTTGGGCTACGACATAGACGTTATCCACAACTTTATCAACAGCGGTGGATACTGCGGTTGCGGCCACCGCACCCGCTTCAACGGCATCGTGCCGCAGACCATTACCTGCACCACCGGCCGCACGCATTTTCACGACATCACCTTTGATAACGGGGCGGGCATCATGCTCCTGAATGGCATCTACGTGAGTGGCCTGTGGGTGAACAACGGCGGCTACATTGCCAATGGTCAGACCGTCATTTTTGACGGCACGGCCCTGCAAACCATCGGCGGCACGGTGCTAACTGCGTTCTATAACATCGGCATCACCAACGCCGTGAACGTGCAACTCATCCGTGACATCAGCGTCGGCGGCAACTGGAACAACACCGGCATTTTCACCGGCAACGGCTTCGGCGTGACCTTCAACGGGACGGCGTTGCAGACGATTTTCACCGGCCTGCTGCCCGCCCGCAGCACCTTCCACCACGTCACTTGGGCCAGCCCGGCGGGTTGCACCCTCGGCGGCGATGTATATGTGCGCGGCAACTGGCTCTGCAACGGCCCCTTCAACCCCGCCACCTGGACGGTCTATTTCAACGGCACCACGGCCCAAACCTGCGGCGGCTCAGCGCAGCTGAATTTCCACGGCCTGACCTGCTCCAACCCCACCGGCGTAACCTACAACGGCCCGGTGTACCTGACCGGCAACTTCAGCAACACCGGCCGCGTGAACTGCGGGGCCAACGCCTGGTACTGCACCGGCACCGCCGCCCAAACGCTGGGCGGCGTGAGCGCCACCCCGACGCGCTTCTACGACCTGCTCGTCCAGAACGCCAGCGGCGTGGCCTGCACCGACAACCTCGGCGTGGCCCACGTCCTGACCCTGACCACCGGCAACCTGGCCGCCAACGACCACCTCACGCTCCACTCCGATGCCACCGGCACGGCCATGGTCGTGAACCCGGCCACCGGCGGCCTCGTGACCGGCCCGGCCAAGATGGAGCGCTTCATCTCCGGCCTGGGCAGCGTGGGCTACCGCCACTACGCCTCGCCTATGAAAACCAGCGCGGGGGCCGTCAGCACCACGGTGCAGGAGTTTGCCGACGACCTGCCGGTGTTCGAGCTGAACCCGGCCTACAACACCGTGGGCAACTCGGTGCGGCCCTTCCCGACGCTGTTTAAGTACGACGAAACCCGCCTCAGCACCGGCCCGAACAACTACTTTGACCGGGGCTTTGTGGTGCCCGCTTCCAACGAGGATTTGCAGCCCCTGCGCGGCTACTCAGCCATGACCGACCCCACCACCGTGGTGGACATCCGGGGCGTGTTGCAAACCGGCAACGTGAGCCTGTCCACCACGCGCGGCACCCCCACCGAAGCCGGTTGGCAACTCCTGGGCAACCCCTACCCCGCCCCGATGGACTGGGACGTGGTGCGGAACACCCCCGGAATGCTCACCAACGTGGCCGACGCGCTTTACGTGTTTGAACCCACCGGCCGCTACACCGGCACCTACAAAGCCTACGTGAACGGCCTGGGCCAGAACGGCGGCAGCAAGGACCTGGCCGCCATGCAAGGCTACTTCGTGCGGGCCACCGGCTCCGGCAGCGTGGCCCTCACCAACGCCGTGCGGGCCACCACCTACCGCAACCCGGCCTTCAACCGAACAGCTACCGGCCAACCCGCCGCCAACGGCCCGCAAGTGCTGCGCCTGGCCGTGGCCCCGGCCGCCGACCTGCAGCGCGACGACGAAGCCGTGCTGTACTTTGAACCCGGTGCCGCCCTGGGCTTCTCGCCCAAGCACGATGCCTACAAAGCCCAGCTCAACCCCGACCGCCCCACCCTCTGGACCAGCGCCGGCCCCGAGAGCTTCGCCATCAACGGCCTGCCCGACCTCGCCACCGCCCCCGTGGTGCCGCTGGGCGTGCGCGTGGCCGCCACTGGCCCCTACGTCCTCACCCTCACCGCCGGCCTCAACCTGCCCGCCGGCACCCAGGTGTGGCTCGAAGACCGTGCCCTCGGCCGCCGCCAGAACCTGGCCCAGCAACCTACCTACGCCTTCACGATGGCCGCCAATTTCACCGGCCAACGGTTTTTCCTCAACTTCGTGAGTGGCCGCCCAACAGCAGTAACCACCGGCACCCTGGAAGCCCGCACCGCCCTCTACCCCAACCCCGCCACCGCCCACACCACGCTGGAACTCGCCGGCCTACGCGAGCAAGGCCCGGTGAAGGTAGAGCTGGTAAACGTCCTCGGCCAAACCGTGCAAACCACATCGGTGCGACCCCATCAAGGGGCCATCAGCCAGGTGCTGGACCTGCGCGAGCTGCCCGTCGGCGTGTACACCGTGCGCGTCCACACCCCGGAAGGCCCCGTGGTCAAGCGCCTCGTGCGCGAGTGATGTTGCAAGAGTGAACAGGAAACAGAAAACCCCGCCGGAATCCGGCGGGGTTTTTTCGTAACTTGTTTTGGCGGTGGTCTAATCCGTGGTGGTCCGACGAATTCCCCGAAGGGGTTCGTCAGACCACTATTCGTTGAACGATACCCGACCAAGTTAGTGGTCTGACGACTGAAAAAGTCGTCGGACCACCAGCGTTTAGACCACCGCCCTTGTTTTTTCTTGTTCTTCCCAGCCGCATTATCTTTACCGCCATTCTACTTGCTGTTTATGAAATCAGGATTTCCCTTCGCACTTCTTCTCGCAGCCCTGCTAAACGTTCCGGCTTTTAGCCAGACCCATTCCCCGGATGCCGATACGACTGGCTATGTTAAAGGCGGATATCATAAGTTTACCGATACGTTTCGCTGGGGAGAACTGAGTAAGACCGATGGCACCAAAATAACCGCTTACTTACCCTCTACCCGAATGGGTTATGAACGGATTCTCGATTACTTTGAGACTCCACCGGGCCAAAAGCCCCATGCGCAACGCCACACGCTGCCGATGAAGCAAGTGCGCTCAATGAGTGTGCATGGCCGCTATTACGAGAACCTCTGGCATAAGGGCAAGCCCACCAAAGTAATGGCGTTGCGGGTGCTAGCCGGGCCTACGGATGTATTCACCTACGCGCAGCCCAAATACTTGCCCGTTCCCATTCCTGGAGCAGGGGCGCTTCTTGTAAATGCTTACACCCACAACCATTGGTATCTGTGCCGCAATGGAGAAACGACAGAGTTAATCCGCAGTAAATTTGCCAAGCAGTTGAGCAGCTACCTGGCCGATTACCCGGAGTTGGCCCAGCAGGTAGCCAACGGCGAAGCCAATTATGGTTACCGCAACACCTTGGCCATCATGAACGCCTACAACGCCCACATGACAAAATCGGGCAAGTAGCTTTCTGTTGGACTTAATTTCAACATACTCGTGTTTGAATATGGTCCACGGCAACGGCAGTTATAATCGCCGCTGCCGGGGCGACACCAATCCTGCACCTACCCCAGCATCCACGGCCATTAGCAGCTCAGCTACCGCCCGTTCCAATCGTTGAAACGACGGTGCCCGCCGCGCTTGCTTAAAGTCCAGAAACTTGGTAAACTCGGCTTGGTGCAGCACCTCTTTGTACTTGACAAGGGGCGGCATTCGCTTATCCAATTCCCCCTTCGCGTTGCGCTTGCCTTCGGGGTTTTCGGGATAGGTAAGGTCGTTGGGAAAGTGCGGCGACCGGGCCGCAATGCTGGCCAGGCTCGCAAGCAGCCACGCCTCGTATTCCTGGTAAGCAAACACCACGACCACCGGAAACGGCAGGGCCTGCAACGCCGCAATCTCCTCGGCCAGGGCCGGGCCTTCTTCGCAAGGCAGCTGGTCTTCCAAATCCAGCAGAATCAGCGCCCCGTCGCAGGTTTTGCCCCGCAGGTGTTCAATGAAATCGGCCAGCCGCTTGCGCAGTTTGGCCAGGCCGCCCACTTCCATTACGTGCTTGGCATCTACGACCCAATCGTAGCGCTGAAGTTGCTCCTGCAACAGCCGCCGCAGCAGTATCGGGGCCGCTTGTTTGTCGCCCGGCCCTTCCACCAGCAGGTGTAGCGTCCGCATCACGACGCAGCTTCGGGGTTGGGTTGGCGCTGCAAGCCTTCCATCCGCAGCAGTTCGCCGGGGGTGAACAGGCGCTTCCGCACCGATTCCAGTTGCCTGGCATCCAGCGGCCCCACGCGGGTAGCATCGCCCACCTTCTCGACCACCAGAAACGACTCGGCTGGCAGGTGGTCGAGCATATCGGGGCTGTGCGTGGTCACCAGCACCTGGCTGCGGAGGCTGGCCTCGTCCAGCACCCCCGCCAGCACCGCCAGCGCCCCCGGATGGATGTTGGCCTCCGGCTCCTCAATGCTGATAAACGGCTGCGCCGGCTCCTGGTACAGCGCCGCCAGCAGCCCCAGCATCCGAATGGTCCCATCCGATTCCTGGCCCAGGTAGGAAGCGCGGGGCTCGGAAGTGTCGGTTTGGTAGAGGAGTTTGGTGGCGAGGTAGCCACCAACGGCTTCTACTTCTATGTTATCAAACGCTACTACTGATTGCCTGAGTGTGGAGCGTAAGCTATTCCAATCTGGTCCTCCTGAACGAACAAGACGTCTTAAAACAGCAGCAAGATTGCGCCCCTTTTCGTCAAAAGGCGTCTCTTTCAAAAGTTGCTGCGGACGACGAAAATCAACAGGATTTAAATTATAGAACAGGGCTGTTCGAACACCGTCATCAAATGAATAGACAGCGTTTGTTGCTGCCACATTATGGAAACTTTCGTTTCCTGGAAAAAAGCTGTTTATGTTACGCTTACTGTGTTCAAACAAACCAACAGGCAACTGCAACTCACTCTCAGTAGCAAAAGTAGATGATGGGTACTTGAGGCCATCGTCTACCACTTCCCAACTTTCATCCCCTACTTTTTCGTGCAGAAATTCCCCTTCTTTTCGCAAATATGATGCGTCCGTTCCATCCTTGACATTAACGGTTAAAATTTCGCGTTTTACCTTGACGGAGTTAAGCTCAGAGGTGCCAATGTCGAATCTGTAACTAATATCTGTGGCTGGGTAATTAAGCACTACTTCCTGAACCTCGTTGTCCTCATCAAGAAAAACATCTTCGTCATTAAATTTTTCAATGGAAATTGTTAGTTCTACACTAATTCCCTCCGTCCCCCACCGCTGAATCACCCCCATCCCGTCCCTGTCCATCACGGCCTGGTCCAGCCCGCGCGCAAACACGTCGCGCACGAAACGCAGGGCATCCACCACGTTGCTTTTGCCGGAGCCGTTCGGCCCCACCAGCACGGTGAGGGGCGAGAGGGGAATGTCAATGTCCGCGATGCTGCGGAAATTCTTGACGCGCAGCCGCGTTAGGCGCATGGGCAGTGCGGGACGAGGAGCGGCGGATTCGGGGTCGGGCGACATGGGGCAAAAGTAAGGGGCGCGGCCGTTCGTTACTTCCGCCCCCACAGCGGCACCCGGCTTTCGGTGCCACTGCGTAGCCGCCCAATATTCGCCCGGTGCGTGTAGATGAGCAGCGCCGCCACCGCAAAGCCCACCCCCAGCAGCGCCGGGTGCGCGGGCCGAAACTGCGGCAGCAGTTGCAGCAGCGCGAAGGCCACGCCCGCCGTCATGCTGGCCAGGCTCACGTAGCGAAACAGCGCCAGCATCCCCAAAAAAACCAGGATGCACACGCCCACCGCAGCCGGGGCAATGGCCAGCATCATGCCCAGAATGGTCGCCACGCCTTTGCCCCCCCGAAACTGCGCCAGCACCGGGTATATGTGCCCCACCACGGCCAGCGCCCCGCAGGCCAGTTGGGCGGCCAGCAACTCGGCGCTGCCCAGGCCCGGAGCCAGCCACAGCGGCAGGCTGGCCGCCACAAACCCCTTGGCCGCATCCACGGCCATCACAAATGAACCGGCCTTTTTGCCCAGCACCCGAAAGGTGTTGGTGGCTCCGGCGTTGCCGGAGCCGTGCGCCCGGATGTCGGGCAAATCATAAAACCAGCGCCCCACCCACAAGGCCGTGGGGATGGAACCGAGCAGGTAAGCGGCGGGCAGCAGCGGGAGCAGAACGGGTGGGAACATATAGGCAGGGTTGGTCGGGGATGGCGCGGGGCTGTGCCCCGTGCCGAAGTGCCGCAGGGCTGTGCCCTGCATCCCAGGCGGTCAGAGCAGGTGTTGTTTTAGGTTTGCTACCGGGTTAGCCCAGGGTGCAGGGCACAGCCCTGCGGCACTTCGGCACGGGGCACAGCCCCGCGCCAACCGCCTCTTCTGCTACGACCCGCCGAAGGGGTCGTTTTCGTCGGCTTTTTTCTTCTTTTCTTCGGCGGCTTTGCGTTTCTCTTCTTCCTTTTTCTGCTTCTCGGCTTCTTTGGCGGCTTTCTCAGCCTCTTTGGCGGCCAGGGCAGCGGCTTTTTCGGCTTCTTTGGCAGCCTGGGCGGCGGCCTGGGCCGCTTCCTTTGCCAGCCGGTCAGCTTCCTTCTGGGCGATGGCCGGGTCGGGCGTGGGCGCGGCCGCCGGAGCCGTGGCGGGGGTCGGTTCAGGAGCGGGAGCCGTGGCGGCGGGGGTGGCCGGCGCTGGCGTTGGCGTGGCAACCGGAGCCGTGGCGGGCGGGGCAGCGGCGGGCGTAGCAGCAGCCGGGGCCGGGGCGGCCGGAGTCGGGGCGGGCGCTTTGGCTTTGGCGGGGGCGGGCGCAGGAGCCGGCTCGTCGGCTGCAAAGGGGTCGTTGGCGTCGGCTTTTTTGTCTTTGCCCTTTTTCTTTTTCTTGGAATTGTCAGCGGTCGGCTCGTCGGTGGGCGCGTCGGTGGGCGGCTCGGTGGGGGCAGCGGCGGCCCCGTCGGTGCCGAAGGCATCGTCCTGCTTGTCCTTTTTCTTCTTCTTGGCCCCAGGGTCGGTGCCCGGCTCGTCGGGGGTGGTGTCGGCGGGTTTCGGCGCGGGGCGCGGCTCTATTTTGCCCGACTTGCCCAGGTAGTCTTTGCGGAAGTGCGCCCGAAACTGCTCCACGTCCTCAAACTGGCCCAGAAACGCCCCGTAGGCCGTGGCCGTGCTGGCATCGCCTTTCACCTTGCTGCCCACTTGCAGGTCGTAGGCTTCGTTGCTCGATTTGGTCAGCAGCACGTTGTTGGCGTAGTGCAGAAAGTAGAAACTGCCCGGCTCCGGCTCCAAGTAAATGTCCACGAAGTCAATTGAATTTTCCCGCTTGATTTCCACGTAGCCGTCAATCAGGGCGTTCATGCTTTGCTTGCCCACCCCGGCCAGCCCCAGCTGCCCCACCGAGTACCAGGCTTTGTGCTTTTCGCTCCACTTCAGGTCCACCTGACTCAGCAGAATGGTGTGCCCAGCCAGCTTCGACGACAGGTTGGGCAGCGACACCGCGTCGTTGCCCTTGCGCGTGGCGTAAGCTTCCACGCCCTTGTCGCCCAGGTATTCGCCCAGCTTGTAGAGTTCGCCCGGCCCCGACCCGTTCAGGGCCTCCACCGAGTGCTCGGTCAGCTTTTTCAGGTCGGCCGCCATCACGTCCACCGCTTTGGCAGGCATCAGAATGTTGAACCCCAGCAGCGTGTTGATGCGGTATTCGGCGCTGTCGGGGTTGGCCTCCCCGATGCCCACCCCCATTTGGGAGAAGTTTTTATTGGAACTGATGAACGTCATCGGCCCCCGGAAAGTGAGCCGCTCGGTCTTGTTGCCATAGGTCAGGGCCGCGCCCTGATAGACGTTCGGGTCGTCGGCATCCACCCGCGAGAGCGTGAACAATTCGCGCCGCTCGTCAAACTTGAGCTTGCCATCCACCGTGAAAATCGGCACATCGGTGGGGTCGTGCTTGCCCGCCACGTACAGCGGGTACACCTTGTTGGTGGCATCCGACATAAACAAGCCCGTGAGCAGCGCCGTGCCGTCTTCGGCCTTCGGCTCGCGGATGGTGATGGCCACGTTTTTAGGGTCCACGGTGTCGCGCAGCGCAAACCATTCGCCCGCGCTTTTGCTGCCCCCGAAGCGTAACTGCACCTGCCCGTCGAAGAGCAGCCCCCGGTGCTGGGAATTGATTTTGATGTCGCCCCGGTACGCCATGCGCGGGGCCAGTTGAAACACCGTTTTGGCATCTACCACGCCCACGGCCACCGTGGGGGCACCCTGCCCGCTCTCGTCGGCCACGGCTTTGCGCGGCTTGCGCTTGGCCGTTTTCAGCCCCGCCGAGTCCACCTCAAAGTTGGTGAACTTGATGTCGTAGGAGTTGGTGAGGGTCTTGAAGGTATAGATGGCATCGCCCGCAAATGCCCGCTTGGACAGCACCCGGATGTTGCCCTGCTTGAGCTGATGGAATTTGGCCAGCGAGTCCATCTGCACGCCCGCGTTTTTGAAGGGCTTGAGTTCGCCCTTCGCCAGCACGCTCACCCGGCCCGAATCGGGAATAATCCAGGCATCGGCCGAGGCCACGTAAGGCACACCGCCGGTTTCGAGGCGGTACTTGGCCAGGTCGTACACGCCCGTCGCAGCCCGGAATTTCAACCCAAACTGGTCGGGGTTGGTCGAGTAGAAGTACGAGCGGGTCGAGTCGGCCCCGGCCGCCCGTTTCAGGTCCACGCGCTTTTTCTTGAAGTCCCAGTGCCCGCCGCTCAGGGTGGTTTTGAACTGCGCGTAGGGCAGTTCCATCGCCGCGTTGCTGCCGGCTTCGCGGGTGAAGTCGGCCGAGCCTTTGGTCAGGTCGTAGTTGAAGGCCACGTCGGTGGCCGTCAGGGCGGGCTTGCCCACTTCGGCCGACTTGATGTTGAACACCGCCTTTTTGCCCGAGTAGCTGTCCGACTTGAACTGCATATCCGGCGATTTGATGAACGACTGCGGCCCGTCCAGCCGGCCGCGCCCGCCCGTGCCGGTGGGCGTGAGCAGGGCCGTGCCCTCGAAGTTGTAGCCACCGGCCGGGGTTTTGCCGTTGGCTCCCGCCACCGGCTGGTACAGTTTGATGGGGGCACCTTCGGGCGGCGAAGTCATGAATACGGTGTCCGTTTTCACGGCCCAGCGCAGCAGGTAGCCGTCGGGCATCACCAGCTTGGGCGAGTTGGCCTTGGCCGTGGTGCGGGCCGCCACCACCCCGGTTTTGCCCACCGCCACCAGCGAATCTTTGTACATCACGAAGTCGTCGGACGTGAACGTGCCCGCCTCGTATTTCACCGTGCCGCTCGACTGCAAGCCCTTGGAATTGAGCAACACTTTGCCCGTCACGCGCCCCTTGCCCTTGTAGAGCGGGAAGCCCTCGGCGGGCACCGGGTACTCGAACCCCAGCGAGCCGTCGGGCTGCGACACGAGCTTGGTTTTGATGTCCGGGATGATGCCCCCGCTGCGAAACGTGCCGTCGAACCCGCCCTTGGTTTTGGAACTGCCATTAAGCGAATCCAGCTTGAAGGGCGGAATGTCGAACACCAGCGTCGAGTCGTAGGCCCCGCCCAGCACGTCCTCCTTGCCGAAGTACACGTTGGTGTTGCTCTTGGAATCGAACGACGGGTAATTCAGCTTGCGCTTGCGGCCCGATTTGTTCTTTGGGTCGTTCAGGTACAGCCGGCCGCTGCTGCCGCTGGCCCCCTTGCTGGTCATGGCAAAGTCGGTGGTTTTGCGCCGCCCGCTGGCGTTGGCCTTCTTGGCCTGACTCCGCACCACGATGGAGTCAATCTTGTTCATGTCGACGTAAAACTTGTCGTAGTCGAACTTGAACGCCTTGCCCTTGAAGCGCATATTGGCCGCCACCACCGTGCCGCTGAAGTCAATGTCGCGGTTCTTTCCGATGCGAATCTGGCTGCTGTCGGGCCGTACAAACACGGTGGAGGTGTCGTTGGAAAAATTGAATTGCCGCACCCCGCGCACCAGCAGTTCGTTGGTGTTCAGGTTGAGCGTGGCGTTCTTGCCGTTGCCCGCCACTGATTTGATGGCAATGTGGTCGTAGTCCGACTTGTCGCGGTTGGCCGACACGTAGAGGAAGCCCTTGCGCAGAATGGTCACGTCGCCGGTTTGCCCGTTCCAACTCACGTAGCCGTCGCGGGCCAGGCCGGTCATGGCGCTCCGAATGTTGGCCGCCGACGTGCCAGCGGCCTCGGCCAGGTCCAGCACGTTCACGGTTTTCACGTTGCCGTGGGTTTGGGCGTAGCCCACCACCATCTGCAAGGGGTGCAGCCGGTTGATGCCCTTGAGTTGCTGGTAGCGGTCGTTCGAGAAAAAGTCGCGGCTCTCGAAGTTAGCCGCCTGCTCGCTTTTGCCCGTCACGATGGAAAAATCCACGTTCGGCTTGCGCAGGTCCCAACTCACCAGCTCGGTCCGAATATCGAGTTGGTGAAACGTGTCGATGTAGGGCGCGTCCTTGAAAAGCCCGGTTTCGCGGGCGAGCTTCAGCATTTTGTTGGCCTTTTCGTACTTCAGGGCCACGCCGGGATGGTAGAGCGAATCCTTCGCGCCCTCGTAAATTGCCACCGCCGCCCGCCCGGCCGTTATCAGCGAGTCGCCCAGCACGTAAGCCGGCGATGCCGCCCGGAACTTGGGCTTGCCGTCCAGGCTCACCCGAATGACGGACGCGGACCCGTCCAGGGCGGCGCTCAGCATCCGGCTGCCCGCCAGCGAAAACCCGCCCCGGTAGGTGATGTTGTCGCCCAGGTTTTTTACCCGCACGTCGTTGGTCAGCGAAATGAAGCGCGGCCAGCCAGTATCTGCCGCGCCCGGCCGCTTCGTCACGGCCTTGTAGCTCAAGGCCCCTTTGGCGGGCGCTTCAAGCACGGCGGCGTAGGTCAGCGTCACCGGCTGCGCCGTAAATTCCGGTTTGCTCAGGTCAAAATCAAACGGCCCCAACTCAGCCGACACTGGGTTTTGTTTCACCGTCCAGGCCACTTGCGCCCCGGTGGCCACCAAGCGGTTGGCGGCGGGCACCACCGTGCCGCTCACCTTGTGCAACACGATGCTGTCGCCCACGGCGCTGATGAGCAAGTCGGCATCTTTCAGCACCAGCACCCCGCCCCGCGTGGGCGGCGGGTAGTAGGCATCGTAGCTGGGAGCGCCCGTGTCGGCGGCTCCAAACCCCGTGTCTGTGCCAAAATCGGCCGGGTTGGCGGCTGGCTCCGGGGCTTTAGCCGGGGCGGGTTTGGCCGCGCCGGCAGCAGTCTTTGCTCCGGTTTTAGCAGCCGTTTTAGCGGGTGCTTTTTTCTTGACCGGTGCCCCCCAGCCGTCGTCGTTGCCCCAACTGCCACCGGTGGGCGACGACCACAAATCAGCCGAATCCCAGCCATCGGATTTTTTCTTGGCCGTCGGCTTCGGGGCCGTTTTTTTCGCGGGTGCCTTGGGTCCCGGTTTCGGCGCGTCGGGGATTTCGTCGGCCGCTGCCGGGGTTGGTTCCGGCACCCCAAATTCCAGGTTAGACACCGGGGCCGCAATGGCCGAATACGCAAACGACACCGTGCCGCCCGTGGCTCGCAGCGAATTATGGTTGCTCCGGTACAGCACCCCGCCGTTGAAATAACGGGTTGTCAGGTCCACAAACTTGCCCATTTCGGCCGGAGCTTCCTTGTCCAGCAGTTGCGTCAGCACGTCGAGGTACTGGTCGGTTTGCGCGTCGCTCAACTTGGCCGTGGTTTTGGCCGCCACCAGTGCATTGAACAAGCCCTCGAACTGCGGCTTGGGCCGCAGCCGCTTGGTCAGCATCGTTTGCGAGAGCGCAATGATGCGCTTCTGCTGGGTGGCCGTGAGGCTGTTGCTGCCCCACAACTGCTGCAACTGCGCCCCGCTGGCGCGGGCAGCGGCGTTGTTGGTGCTGGTCATCATGGCCTGCACGTCCAGGATGTACTGGGTGGGGTCGGTGGCGAGCTTGCCCTGGTATTTGGCGGGCGGCGGGGCCGTTTGGGCCGCTACGGGCCGTGCCGCGCCCAGTAGCCCGGCCCACAGAATAACAAGAAACGGAAGGTGCTTCATAAAAAGACAATGTGCAGAGCCGCCCGGCCCCCCAAAGGGGCACGGACGGGAACGGGCAACCAAGGCCCCTAACGCAAAAGCGCCACACCGGGGCCAAAAGTTGCACCGCAGGCCAGTAGCGGCCCGGCCGCCACCGGCCCGGTTTCGCCAAAAACCGGGGAAAGATAACCAAAAATCACCCTTCGCCGTGCCCACGCCTCTTTGGCTGGCGGCTGGGCTGGCCCCACCGGCCGGGCCACCAGCCGCGTGGTGCCGCAACAGCCCCGCCCCGGATTGGGCCGGGTGCGAACGCTGGTTATTGCGAAAAACCAACCAAGTTTTGCGCTGAAGGATGATTTATTAGGTTCATTGCCCTATCTTGCCCCAAACTGCGCCGTCTGTCCGGTTTTTGTTGCCTCAGCTCTGCTTTTTACCCTCTTTCCAACGCGCCCCATGAGCACCCGCCGCGCCTCCATCACCGACCTCGCCAAAGCCCTGAACCTTTCGCCCTCCACCATTTCGCGTGCCCTGGCCGACCACAAAGACGTGAGCGCCGCCACCAAGGTGCGGGTCCGTGCGATGGCCAAAGAACTTGACTACCGCCCCAATCAGTTGGCCGCCGCCCTGCGTCGGGGCCGCAGCAACACGCTGGGGGTGCTGGTGCCCCACATCACGGGCCACTTTTTTCCGCTCGTCATCCACGGCATCGCTACTGAGGCGGCCAAGCTGGGCTTCAACGTCATGATTTGCCAATCGAACGAAGACGTGGAACAGGAGCGCCGCAACCTGGAACTGCTCATGCACAGCCAGGTCGAGGGCATCCTTGTGTCGTTGGCCAACACCAACACCGACCACGATTTCAGCCACTTCGAGGACGTGCGGGAGCAGGACGTGCCCCTGGTATTCTTCGACCGGGTGGTCGAGGATTTTCCGGGCAGCCACGTCAGCGCCGTCATGCTCGACGACTACCAGGGCGCGTACCAGGTCGTGGCCCACCTCGTCGAGCAGGGCTGCGTCCGCATTGCCCACCTCACCGGCCCGCTGCACCTGAGCATCCACAAAAACCGCCACCAGGGCTACCGCGACGCGCTAACGGCCCACGGCATCGCCATTGACGAGGCCCTGGTTATCGAACGCTCCCTCAGCCCGGAAGGCGGGGCCGAGGCGGCTAGTCAGTTTATGAAACTGTCGCCGCACCCCGACGGCCTGTTTTCGTCCAACGACCTGGCCGCCGCCGGGGCCATGCAGGTCATCAAGGCCCACGGCCTGCGGGTGCCCCAGGACGTGGCCGTGGCCGGGTTCAGCAACGAGGTTTTCACCACCCTCACCGACCCGCCCCTGACCACCGTGGACCAGGGCTGCGAAACGATGGGCATTTCGGCCGTGCGCCTGCTCCAGAAAATGCTCAACCCCGACCCCCAGCACCGCACCCAGCCCCGGAACGTGATTCTGCGCCCTAAACTACTAGTGCGCGAGTCGTCGCTGAAAAAGGGGTGAGTGGCCGGTGTGGTCCGACGACTTTTCAGTGGTCAGACCGCTAATCGCTGAACAAAACAAGGAAATAATTTAGTGGCCTGACGACTGAAAAAGTCGTCGGACCACGCCGTTCACCCCTTCCAAAACTCTGCCGCCACCCAGCCCCGCAATGTCCGGTGCTGCTGGTACGTCAGCCCCTGCCGTTCGGCCTCGGCCTGAATTTTGGGCAAGTCTTCTTCGTAGAATCCGCTGAACAGAATGGGCTTGCCCGCTGGCAGCAACCGGGCATATTCGTGCATATCTTCTAGCAGCACGTTGCGGTTGATGTTGGCCAGAATAAGGTCGAAGGGCGCTTCGCCGGCCAGGGTTTCCACGCCGCCGAGGCGGCACTCGATGGCGCGGCAACCGTTTTCGGCGGCGTTGTCGCGGGCGTTTTCCACCGTCCAGGGTTCCACGTCCACGGCCAGCACCTGCCGCGCCCCGCGCATTTCGGCCATGATGGCCAGGATGCCCGTGCCGCAGCCCATGTCCAGCACCCGCAAGCCGTGGTGGTCAATATGCAGCTGGCTTTCCAGCATCAGGGCCGTGGTTTCGTGGTGCCCGGTGCCGAACGACATTCGCGGCATCACCACAATGTCGTAGTCCACGCCCGTTGGCTGCGGGTGGAACGGTGCCCGCACCGATACCCGGTTGGCAATGACAAGCGGCTGAAAATTCTTCTCCCACTCGGCGTTCCAATTCTGCCGCGTAATCACGCGGTGCGAATGCGCCAACTCGCCCAACCCCGCGTAGCGGGCCATGATGCCAGCCACCGCGTCGGGGTTAAAAACGTCCTCGGCGGTGTAAGCACAAAAGCCCGCGTCGTTGTCCTCAAACGTATCAAACCCCACCTCGGCCAGTTCGGCAATCAGGATTTCGGCCAGTTCGGCCGGGGCCACCACGGTCAGTTCGATGAAGTCCATTTTTTCAATTAAAAATTAAAAAAGAAGAGTTAAAAATTGACCGCAGCCGAACCAAAACCACCTCTGTCAGCAATTTTTAATTCTTCTTTTTTAATTTTTAATTCTACTGCTTGCAGCCCGCAAACGAGCGCACCTTCGTGTAGTGAATCGAAAAGTCCGCCTGCCCCCGGTCGGTCGTCACGAACAGCACGTAGTCGGCAAAGTCGCGGTTGCCCGCTTCAGCCCACAGCCCCGCCTTGTCGGCAAACAGCTTGTTGCTTTCCTGAAAAACCAGCACATCGGCAAAGGCCTCCTCCGGCTCGATGTACACCCGCCCAAAGCAGTTGCTCCGCCGGCTGGGGTCGGTTTCCAAGTAAATAGAACCGTAGATTTTGCATGGCTCGTAGGAGCCGGCCGGGGCCGCGTGGGGGGCTGGCGTGCAGGCCATCAGAGTTGCCAGAAGGAAGGAAAGCATTAGAGAAGTGTTGCGTTCTGAGGGTTGAGTTTTGAGTTCCCAGGGGGTTGTTTAGGCGGCAAGCTGAACTCAACCCTCAACATTTAACCCTCAAAACTTTTGATAATTTCCACAAAGTCCCGCGCTTTGAGCGAGGCCCCGCCAATCAGGCCCCCGTCAACGTCGGGCTGGGCAAAAAGCTCCCGTGCATTTTGGGCATTGGCCGAGCCACCGTACAGAATAGTCGTTTCCAGGGCTGCTTTTGCATCGTAGGCCCGCGCAATCTGCTCCCGGATGAAGGCATGGACTTCCTGGGCCTGGGCACTGGTTGCGGTGCGCCCCGTGCCAATGGCCCACACGGGTTCGTAGGCCACCACCACCCGGTCAAATTCCTCGTTGCTGAGGTGAAACAGGCCGTTTTGCAGTTGCTTGCCAACGAAATCAAAGGTTTCGTCGGCCTCGCGGGTATCCAGCGACTCGCCGACGCAAAAAATGGGCCGCAGGCCCGCTGCCAGTGCCGCTTTAAGCTTCTGCCCCAGCAAATCATCGTCTTCGCGGAAGTATTGCCGCCGCTCCGAATGGCCCAGCACAACGTACTCGCAGCCCACCGAGGCCAGCAACGGAGCCGATACTTCGCCCGTGAACGCACCGCTGGCTTGCTGGTGGCAGTTTTGCGCCCCCAGGTGGCAGCGCCCGCCCGCCAGCAACAGTTTCCCCACGCTGTGCAACAGCGGAAACGGGGGACAAATAACTACCTGGGGCGCTTGCGGTCCGGTGGCTTCGGCCGCCACCATGTGCACGATTTCCGACACCAGGGCGAGGCCCTCTGGGTAGGTCAGGTTCATTTTCCAGTTGCCGGCAACGAGGTTCTGGCGCATATGCTGAAGGGGCAAAACGATTAGGGGTTCGTTTTGCAAAGCTACGGCCCCCGTTTTCCTGGAAGCCCGTCTCAGCCCCCGGCGCGGATGCGCTCGGCCTCGGCGGCAGCTACTTCCCAGGGCTGCAACTTGGCTCGCGCCCGGACGCGGGCAAACCCCAGCAACGCCGTTAGCACGGCAGCCGCCAGGGCTGTCCAGGCAAACTTGGGTTCGCCGCGCACCTGCACCGACCAAACGCACACCAGCCCCCACATCGGGGCCAGCAGAAACACCAGGTCCTGGAAATCGGCCGCTGTTTTTATCGTCACGAAGACCAGCAGGGCCAGCAACACAAAAGAGATGTCCGTAGAGATGCCCGGTCCGGGCTGCAAGCCCAACTGTTGGAGGCCAATGGTGAAATTGACGACCGAAGCCATTGAAATCCAGCCCAGATAAAGAGCAAACGGAGCGCTCACCCACCCCGGAACCTCTTTCGTCAGCACCGCCTCCCGTGCTTGCCCGTAAATCAACATCAACCCTAGCAAAACCAGCAACATCATCAGCACACTCGGTGCAATCCACTCGTGGCTGAACGCCACCACCCACCCGCCGGAAAACACACTAATCAAGGTCAGCGGCTTGGCAATGCGGTCGGGCAGCACCACGTTGGTCTGGGCCGGCAGCAGTTGCCAAAGGGCATAACCCGCAAGGCCAATCGAAATCACCCCCCAGATGCCAAAAGCATAGTCGACCGGCGTGAACAGCGTAGGGTAGTGGGCCGCCGCCGCCGCCAGCGTTTGCCCGTTAAACGGGCGCATATTGGCGTAAGAATTAAGGAAAATGTTGCCCAGAATGGCGATGGCCGCCACCCAACGCCAAGGACGGGTAGCAATGTGGTTGAGCATGGGGCCGGAAAACGAGAAACGACGGGAAGGGACAGCTTGGACTACTTTATACGCTGGCAGCCCCAAAACCGGCCTACTAGCAGCAAATTTTCTGCCCAAAATTTACGCAAAGAACGGGGAGATTGGATTTTGTTTGCCGAAGATGAGCTTATTTTTCGCTCAGGTAGGGTAAGTTCGCCGCCAAACCGGGTAGTTTTGGCCCCGAGAACCGGGCGGGGCGGGCGCAACGCCTCGCTTTGTGCCCGCAACCTGGTTTTCCCACCACTGCACCTGCACCAGGGCATCGGGTAGCGGGCAAAGTAAGCGTCGCGGCTCATCAGCGTCAGGTTCCCGGTCAGGGCCTGAGCGGTGAGCAGGCGGTCGAAGGGGCCGCGGTGGTCGGGCAGTTGCGGCAAGGCATGGAGCTGGCTCAAATGCGCGTCGGTGAGCTCCAAAATCTGGAAATCGTAGGCCCGCAACGTCTGCATCTGCTCCCCGTAGGGTTGCGGCAGGACGAGCTTGCCGAGGCCGTCCTTGATGGTTATTTTCCACAGCGAAACCCGGCTGACGACGATGGGAACGGCTGGGTTGGCAATCAGGTCGCTGACGGTTGCCGGCAGGCGCGGGTCGGCCCCGGCGTACCACAACAGGGTGTGCGTGTCGAGCAGGATGCCTCCATCACGTATAATCGGCGAGTTCTTCCAGCGAGGCATCAAAATCGTCGGCCATCCCAATGCCGCTGCCCCCGGCAAAGCCCAGTGGGGCGCGAGGCTTGGCGGCAATGCCCTGCCTCACGAGCTGCATGATTTCCAGCAGCGCGTTTTCGTCCTCCATCTGCTCAATGGCCGCGATGACCTCTTAGTTTTTGGGCGCTAATGCTCATGGCAGAAACTTTTTACGATGGTAATGGTCATTAAATCTACACCTTCTCGGCCAGAAACCGGGCCGTGTGGTTGGTGTCCTTGAGCTTCACCAGCGCTTCCGGGGTGCCCTCGAACAGCAGGTGCCCGCCGTTGAGGCCGCCTTCGGGGCCGAGGTCAATGAGCCAGTCGGCGCACTTGATGATGTCCACGTTGTGCTCGATAATGAGCACGGAATTGCCCTGCTCGACCAGTGCGTTGAGGGCGGCCAGCAGCTTGGCAATGTCGTGAAAATGCAGACCGGTGCTGGGTTCGTCGAAGATGAACAGGATTTTGTCTTGTTGGAGCGTTGCGCCTTTGGTGAGGAAGCTGGCCAGTTTTACGCGCTGGGCTTCGCCGCCGCTCAGGGTGTTGGCCGACTGGCCCAGTCGAATGTAGCCCAAGCCCACATCGAGCAGCGGTTGCAGGCGTTCGGCCACTTTGGGCTGGGTCTGGAAGAACGCCACGGCATCGGCCACGGTCATGCCTAGTATTTCGTCGATGCCTTTTTCCTGAAACTTCACCTCCAGAATGTCCTGCTTGAATTTGCGGCCCTCGCAGCCCTCGCAGGTCAGGAAAATATCGGCCATAAACTGCATTTCGATTTTTACCTGGCCTTCGCCCTGGCACACTTCGCAGCGCCCGCCGTCCACGTTGAACGAGAAAAACGAGGGCTTGTAGCCCCGCGCTTTGGCCAGCGGCTGCTCCGAAAACAGCGTCCGAATGGCATCGTAGGCTTTCACGTAGGTCACGGGGTTGGAGCGCGACGACTTGCCAATCGGGCTTTGGTCCACAAACTCCACGTGGCTCACCTGGCCCTGCACGCCGGTCAGGCGGTCGTATTTGCCGGTGCTTTCGCCCGCACCGCCGCCCAACTGCTTCAGCACCGCCGGGGCCAAGATGCGCTTGATGAGCGTGGACTTGCCCGACCCGGACACGCCCGTGACCACCGTCATCACGCCCAGCGGCACCTTGACGCTCACGTTCTTGAGGTTGTTTTCCCGCGCCCCGGTCAGCTCCAGGGCGTTGCGCCAGGGGCGGCGGGTTTTGGGCACCGCCACCTCCATTTTGCCGCTCAGGTACTGCCCGGTGTAAGTGGCCGTGTCCTGCGTCAGCTCCGCAAAAGTGCCCTGAAACATGAGGTTGCCGCCGCCGCTGCCCGCTTCGGGGCCGATGTCAATCACCTGGTCGGCGGCCTGCATCATCTTCTCCTCGTGTTCCACCACCACCACCGTGTTGCCGAGTTGCTGCAACGAGCGCAACACCCCAATCAGCTGCTCGGCATCCTTGGGATGCAGGCCGATGCTGGGTTCGTCCAGCACGTACATGGACCCCACCAGCGCCGACCCCAGCGAGGTGGCCAATGAAATCCGCTGGCTTTCGCCGCCGCTCAGGGTATTGCTCAGGCGGTTCAGCGTCAGGTAGCCCAAGCCCACGCGGTCGAGGTAGCCCAGGCGGTTGGTGATTTCAGTCAGCAGCCGCTCGGCTACTTTGGCTTCGTGCGTACTCAGGCTCAGATTCCGGAAAAAGTGCAGCGCGTCGGTGATGGGCAGCAGCACCACATCGGCAATGCTGCGGCCGTCAATCACGACGTACTGCGCGTCCTTTCGCAGGCGGGTGCCCCGGCAATCGGGGCACACCGTGCGGCCCCGGTAGCGGCTTTGCAGCACCCGGTATTGGATTTTGTGGGTCTGCTCGGCCACCCAGCGGAAGTACGCATCCAAGCCCTCAAAGTGCTTGTTGCCGGTCCACAGCACCCGCCGTTCGGCTTCGCTGAGGTCGTTGTAAGGCCGGTGAATGGGAAAATCGAACCGAATGCCGTTTTTGAGCAGCGGCTTCAGCCATTCGCCCTGCTTCTCGGTGCGCCAGGGCGCAATGGCCCCCTCGAAAACGGTCAGGCTTTTGTCCGGTATCACCAGGTCCTCGTCGATGCCCAGCACCGAGCCGAAGCCTTCGCAAGTGCGGCAAGCGCCATAAGGATTGTTGAAGGAGAAGAAATTGACGCTTGGTTCCTCGAAGGTGAGGCCGTCGAGTTCAAATTTGTCGGAGAAGGTGCGGGTTGGTATTGAGTATTGAGTATTGAGACCGTTAGACCCGGAAATGTCATTCTCACTACTCAATACTTCGTACTTAATACTCATCGTGCCGTGGCCCTCAAAAAAAGCGGTTTGCACCGAATCGGCCAGCCGGAATTGCAGGTCTTCGTCGTCGGGGCGCAGCACGGCGCGGTCAATCATGACGAACACCTCGCCCCTGATTTCGGGCTGGCCAGCGGCCAGCAGTTCCTCGATAAAGGCCGGCTCGTTGTGGCCCACCACCACCCGGCTGTAGCCTTTTTGCAGCAGCAAATCCAACTCCTTGCTCATCGGGCGGCCTTTTTCGCTGCTGTGCAGCGGGGCCAGCAACGTGGCTTTGGTGCCCGCCGGCAAGGCCACCAGAAAGTCCACCACGTCGGCCACCGAGTCCTTCTGCACCTGCTGGCCGCTGACGGGCGACATCGTGCGGCCCACCCGCGCGTAGAGTAGTTTGAGGTAGTCGTAAATCTCGGTGCTGGTGCCGACCGTTGAGCGGTTGTTCTTGATGCTGACCTTCTGCTCGATGGCAATGGCGGGCGAAATGCCCCGGATGTAGTCCACATCGGGCTTGTCCATGCGGCCCAGAAACTGCCGGGCGTAGCTGCTCAGGCTTTCCACGTACATCCGCTGGCCCTCAGCGTACAGCGTGTCAAACGCCAAACTCGATTTGCCGGAGCCGCTCAGGCCCGTCACGACGATGAACTGGTTGCGGGGCAGCGCCACGCTCAGGTTTTTGAGGTTGTGGACGCGGGCGTTTTTGATGAGGATAAATTCCCGTGGGTCGAGGTCATCAATCGGCGCAGCCGCCGGGGCGGACACTTGCAAAGCAGCGGTTTTGGGCATAGCAACGGTAACAGGCAACGCGGGGCGGAAGGTTTCGGTCCTTGCCAGAAGCACCATCAGCAGAAAACAGACCTCTGACTAAAAAGACCTGCTTGACAAGGCAAAATCACGCAAATATCGCGCCCGGCACGGCGCATACCTCGCGTCAGTTCGGACCAGCTTCACTTGGCCGGACTGCACCTGGAATGCAGTAGTGGTGATGAGCAACCCGCGCTGCGAAGGCCACGACCAACTTGGCACCAGGGAGCAGGCCACTGGCTGCTGCCCCGTGCGGGTGGGCGGTGGGGCTACGGCCGAAGCCCACCAGGCAATAACAATTTGATAAACAGCTCAACTCAGTGAATCGGGCGATTTAGCCGGTTGGGGCCAGTACATTTGTTGCTTCCCTTCTCCCCCAATTTTCTTCTTCTTAAAAGATGTTTACCCTGGCTGGAGCAGCATTCCCAGCCACGCGCGGCTGCACCTGAACGCTTCGCTTTGGCTGGCCAAGCAGCAGTAACCCCGGGGCGGCGGCTGGCCCTGGCCCGGCCCGGTTGCGCTGTCGCAACCGGGCCGGTTTTGGTTTTCGGCTTCGCCAATCGCACGACTTTCCAACCCCCACCCTCCTGCCCAACGCCGATGAAACGTCTCCTGTTGCTGCTGCTGGCTCCCCTCGCCGCCTGCCCCCTCGCGGCCCAAACGCCCACCCACAACCCGCAGGCCGCCCGCACCCTGTTGCCCAATGGCTGGGCACTGACCCCCGCCGGCACCGCCCTGCCCCTCGGCGACCTGCCGCTCAATATGCAGCTTTCCGGCAATGGCCAGTTGCTGGCCGTGACCAACAACGGCCAGAGTCAGCAAAGCATCCAACTGATTGACCCGGTGAGTGAGAAACTGCTGGACGAGCAGCCCATTGCCAAATCCTGGTACGGGCTGGCTTTCAACGCGGCGGCGGACAAGCTGTACGCTTCGGGCGGCAACGACAACCTTGTGCTGGCCTACCCGGTGGCCGACCGCAAGCTCGGCCGGCCCGATACCCTGCGGCTGGGCAAGCCCTGGCCGACCGCCAACATCAGCCCCGCCGGCCTGGCGGTGTCGGCCGACCGGCTCTACGTGGTAACCAAGGAAGACAACGCCTTGTACGTGTTCGACCTGAAAACCCGCCGCCCGCTCAGCCGCCTGGCCCTGCCCCACGAGGCCTACGGCTGCCTGCTCGCGCCCGATGGCCGGCTGCTCTACATCACCCTCTGGGGGGGCGACGAGCTGCTGGCCTACGACACCCGCACCGGGCAGTTGGTGAAGCAGCTAGCCACCGAAAGCCACCCCAACGAAGTGATACAGACCCGCGACAGCCGCTACCTGTTCGTGGCCAATGCCAACGACAACTCGGTGTCGGTGATTGATGCCAAAGCCTGGAAAGTGCTGGAAACCATTTCAACCACGCTCTACCCCACCAAACTCACCGGCTCGACCACCAACGGCCTGGCCTTGAGCGCCGACGAAAAAACCCTGTACATTGCCAACGCCGACAACAACTGCCTGGCGGTGTTCGACGTGAGCCGGCCGGGCCGTAGCGCCGGGCGGGGTTTCATCCCCACCGGCTGGTACCCGACCTGCGTGCGGGTAGCGGGCACTAAAATTCTGGTGGCCAATGGCAAGGGGTTTACCTCGCTGCCCAACCCGCAGGGGCCGCAGCCGGTGAAGAAAACCGACACCAGCGGCTACCAGACCGGGGGCCGCCCGGCCGGGCCGGTGCAGTACATCGGCGGGTTGTTCAAGGGCACCTTGTCCGGCATTGCCACCCCGGATGCGGCCCGCCTCAAAGCCTACACCGCTCAGGTATACGCCAATACGCCGTTCACCCCCGCCCTGACGGCCGAGGCCGCCGGCGTGGCCGGCAATCCCATTCCGCGCCGGGTGGGCGAGGCCTCGCCCATCAAATACGTGTTCTACCTCATCAAGGAAAACCGCACCTACGACCAGGTGCTGGGCGACGAGCCGGGCGGCAACGGCGACTCCACGTTGTGCCTGTTTCCGGAACATATTACCCCCAATCACCACGCCCTGGCCCGCACGTTTGGGTTGCTCGACAACTTTTATGTGAACGCCGAAGTGAGCGCCGACGGCCACAACTGGAGCACCGCCGCTTACGCCCCCGACTACGTGGAAAAAACCTGGCCCACCAGCTACGGCAACCGGGGCGGCACCTACGACTACGAAGGCACCCGCGCCGTGGCCTACCCGCGCGACGGCTTTCTGTGGGACTACTGCCAGCGGGCCGGGCGCAGCTACCGCAGCTACGGCGAATTTGCGGAGTACGGCAAGGCGGCTATCAAAGCCTTGCGCGGCCACATTTGCGGGCAGTCGCCGGGCTTTGACATGGACATCCGCGACACCGAGCGGGTTCGCATCTGGGCGCACGATTTTGATTCGCTGCTGGCCCGCAATGCCGTGCCCCAACTCAGCACCATCCGCTTCGGCAACGACCACACCAGCGGGCAGCGCCTGGGCAAAATAACCCCTGCTGCCGCCGTGGCCGACAACGACCTCGCCCTGGGCCAGCTCGTGGAACACCTTTCCCACAGCCGAATCTGGCCCGAAACGCTTGTCCTGGTGCTGGAAGACGATGCCCAAAACGGACCCGACCACGTGGATGCCCACCGCTCCCCGGCTTTCGCCATCAGCCCTTACACCCAGCCCGGCACCCCCGACCACACCCTGTACACCACCGCTGGCCTGCTCCGCACCCTAGAGTTGGTGCTGGGCCTGCCGCCCATGAGCCAATACGATGCCGCCGCCCGCCCCCTCTTCGCCAACTTCCACCCCACGCCTAGCCTCGCGCCCTACACCGCCCGCCCCGCCCGCATTGCCCTCGACACCCGCAACACCGCCTGGAACCGCAGCGCCGAACGCTCGGCGGGCTTCGACCTGACCCGCGAAGATGCCGCCCCCGACCGCGCCCTGACCGAAACCGTCTGGAAAGCCATCAAAGGCGAAGCCTCGGCCGTGCCGCCGCCCCGGCGCGGCGCGTTCCTGCAGGTGCTGCCCGCCCGCGACGACGATTAAGCGCCGCATTGGGCGATGAGCATTGGGCCTGGATAGCCGACTTGTCCAGGCAGCAGGATGCCGTCCCCGCCGAGGCAGGCGTTTTGAGAATCGTCTTGTTCGTCTTCGTTCGGGCCGTGGCGTAACCGGGTCGGTAGTCCGCAATTTAGATGAATTAAGCTTTTTTCTTAGTAGCTTCGCCGCTGGTTTCCTCGTTTTTACAGCTCAACTACCCGTGGCTCCGCTACCTCAACCCTCCCCGCGCCGCTCGTGGCAAGACCGCCGCGCCATGCGCTGGCTGCGGGCCTACCTGGGCTATTCGCGGCACGAGGCGCTGGGAATGCTGCTGCTACTGGCCCTGATTCTGGGGGCGCTGTTCGTGCCAATGCTGCTACGGCCCGAACTGCCCGAATACCTAGCAGCGCAGGACGCGCAGGAGCTGGACCGACTGGTGGCTTCGCTGCGCGAACACCGGCTGGCCGAAGGCAGCGGCTACGCTTCGCGCTATCCGAAAAAGGCTTTCGGCGACCGGGGCAGCAAGTATCCGCCCGTGGCGCAGGTGGCGCTGGCTTCGTTCGACCCCAACACTTTGGATGCAACCGCCTGGGAAGCGCGGGGGGTGCCACACTTTGTGGCCGTGCGGCTGGTGAAATACCGCGACGCGGCCGGGGGCTTCAAAAGCAAAGCCCAAATCAAGAAAATGTACGGCCTGGAGCCGCCGGTGTACGAGCGGCTGGCCCCGTTCATGCAGCTGCCCGACGACGCGCCTCGGCGCGAACGGGCGGACTACGCGGCCGGGACGGCGGGCGAAACAGCCGGACGCTTTCCGCGCAAGCCGCGCCACCTGCAACCGTTTGATTTGAACCTGGCCGACACGACGCAGCTGATGCAGATTCGCGGCATTGGGGCGGGGCGAGCCAAGTGGGTGGTGCGGTATGGCAACACGCTGGGCGGCTACCTCAACGAAGCGCAACTGGACGAAGTGTTTGTGTTGCGCGACGCGCCCGATTTGCGCGACAGCCTGCGAAAATACACCTTTGTGGCGGCTGGTTTTGTGCCACAGCCGGTGCGGGTCAACTCGGCCCCTTTTGAGGAGTTGTATTTGCACCCTTACGTGCGGAAGGGGCTGGCGCGGGCCATCGTGACCTATCGGGGGCAGCACGGCGGGTTCAAAACCGTGGAGGAATTGAAGAGTCTGCCCCGGCTAAAGGCCGAGGACTGGGAAAAGCTGCGGCCGTATGTGCGCTGCGAGTAGGAGTTGCTTTTTCGGAGTTGTACGCCGAAGGTTTAGAAGCTGTTTGCGTCAGTTGCCCGAGTAGCCCGAAGCGGTGCTTCGGGCTACTCGGCCGACGGGCCTGGATAGGAACGCAACCAGCTTCTTACTGCTGCGGAGTTGCACTCCGCGCCCCAGGCGGGTCAGGCTTGCAGCTAACGCCAGCGATTGCCGGGCAGCGATTGGGGAGGGCAACTCCCCAGCAGTGCTGCTTTCGGAGTACAACTCCGAAAGAGCAACGGCCGCTGCATAAGGCCGTGCAACAATTCCACGCGCTTTGCGCGTACCGAAGCGGAGCTTCGGGGTACAGGCACTACGGGTGCAGGAACGTGCGCGAGTACTGCAAAATGGCGGCGCTGGTGCTGGCGCGGGGTTCACGGCGCAGGCCGTCGAGGGTGCGTTGGGCCAGGAGCAGGTCGGCGCAGGTGGCGGCCAGTTCGGGGTCGTGCATCAGGGCTTCTTCTACTTCGCGTAGTTCGTCGGGGGGCAACTCATTGTACACGTAGCGAAGCAGCGTAGCGGGGGGTAAGACTTGTATCATAGTGGGTGGGTGGTACGGACATTTTCTTCCGCAGGTTGATGAGGGCGTAGCGCATTCGGCCCAACGCCGTGTTGATGCTGACCCCGGTGGCATCGGCAATTTCCTGAAAGCTGAGGTCGCCGTAGTGGCGCATGAGCAGCACTTCTTTTTGGGCTTCGGGCAGTTCTTGTATCAGGCGGCGCAGTTGGGCGTGGGTTTCGGCACGCTCCATGTCTTCGTCGGCACCGGGGTCGGTCCCGCGCAGGGTGTCGGGCAGGGGGCTGTCGTCGGCCGAAAGGCTGAGGTGGGGGGCGCGTTTGTTGCGCCGAAACCAGTCAATGGCCAGGTTGTGGGCGATGCGGCAAATCCAGGACGCAAACTTGCCTTCGTCCTGGTAGCGTCCGCTTTTGAGCACCTGAATGGCTTTGATGAACGCATCCTGCAAAAGGTCTTCGGCCGCGTCCTCGTCGCGCACGATGAGGAGGATGGTCGTGAAAGCCCGGCTCCGGTGCCGCTCAAGCAGCAGCGCAAAGGCGGATTCCTGGCCGGCCAGGTAAAGCGTGACGAGAGCAGAATCGCTCGGCTGCAAGGTGTCCATAAAAATCTACGGCGTGGGGGGGTAACGTAGCGTTTTAGGTCAATAGTGTGCGGGGCCGAAAAAAAGTTGGGAGCGACGACGGAAGTGGGCGGAAAGTGCCGGACTTGGGTCCAAATGTAAGGAGGAAAAAAGCAGCCATGCAAGGGATAAGCTGTTTTTTTGCAAAAGATTTTTCGGCTGGGTTCCCGAAACCTTCATTTTTGAGGGTTTGGGGGCGGGGGCTGTGGTTTGGCGCGGGACCATGCCCCGTGCCCAAGTGCCCCTACTCTTGCGCCAACCACTGATACGCGGCGGCTTCGTCAATAAAAATCCCTGTCTCATACGCGGCGCTTGCATCGTGGGCGGGCGCAACGGTGGGCGGCGCAACCACGGCCCGGCTGGGCGACACCAGAAACGCCAGCCGCACCGGCTCGGCGTAGCGGTTGGCCAACTGCGGAAAGTAAACATCCGCTATCCAGGCGTTGGCGGCGGCGGCGGCCACGTCGTTGCGGCGGCGCAGGTCCAGCAGCCAGCGGGTGCAGGCGGTGGCATCGGCAGCGGCCAGCACGGCCAGGTAGCCCGCTTGCAGCTCGGTGGGTGCTACCTCGCGTTGCCAGCGGGCTACGATGGCGGGCAAGTCGGCGCGGTAGGTAATGGCGAGGCCGTGGTCGGACATGGCAGCAGATAAGATGGGGCAAGTACGGCGAGGCGAATACGGCCTCAACGCGATAAATCGGCCCGCAAGATAACCAACGGCGGGCCGCAGGGTTACTTTTGGCCGCCAACTGGCCGCCGCGCCTCTCCCCTGCCCTACGATGCTTCCAAGCGACACGCCTGACCTCGCCCCCGCTCACGACCCCTACGCCGCGCTGCGGGTGCCCGAGTTTCGGCGGCTGATTTCGGCGCGGGTGTGCCTGACGGTGGCCACTCAGATTCAGGGGGTGGTGGTGAGCTGGCAGATTTTCAAGCTCACCGGCGACCCGCTGGCGCTGGGCCTGATTGGGCTGGCCGAGGCCATCCCGAGCATTACGGTGTCGCTGTATGCGGGGCACGTGGCCGATTCGGTGCGGCGCAAGCGCATCATTGTGCCGGCGGTGGCGGTGCTGTTTTTGTGTGCGCTGGCGCTGTGGGGGCTGGCCCACCCGCTGGGGCAGGGGCTGCTGGCCCCGGGCCGCTACTTCACGCTGCCGCTCTATGCCATCCTGTTTGTGAGCGGCGTGGCGCGGGGGTTTCTGGGGCCGGCGGTGTTTTCGTTCATGCCCCAACTGCTGCCCGACCGGGCGCTGCTGGCCAATGCCGTGACCTGGAACACGACTTCCTGGCAAACCTCGGCGGTGCTGGGGCCGGCCATCGGCGGGCTGCTCTTTGCCAAGCTCGGCATTGAGGTGGCCTATGGGGTGGACACTTGCCTGGAAGGGCTGGCGCTGCTGCTTTTCGTCAGCATTGCGGGGCGGGCGCTGCCGCCCATCGAGGGCGAGCGGCTGAACTTGCAGGAGAGCATTCTGAGCGGGGTGAAGTTCATTTTCAGCAACCAGATTGTGCTGGCGGCGCTGTCGCTGGACTTGTTTGCGGTGCTCTTTGGCGGGGCGGTGGCGCTGCTGCCCATCTTTGCCGATAAGATACTGCACACCGGACCGGACGGGCTGGGCTACCTGCGGGCCGCCCCGGCAGTGGGGTCGGTGCTGATGGCCGTGGGGCTGACCTACGTGCCGTTGCGGCGCGGGGCGGGGCGCAAGCTGCTGTGGGCGGTGGCGGGCTTCGGGGTGGCCACGATTGGCTTTGCACTGTCCAAAAACCTGTACCTGTCGCTGTTTCTGCTATTTCTGACGGGGGCTTTTGATGCCGTGTCGGTCATTGTACGCTCCACGCTCATCCACACCTACACGCCGGAGTACATGAAGGGCCGGGTGTCGGCGGTGAACAACATTTTCATCGGCAGCAGCAACGAGATTGGCGGGTTTGAGAGCGGGGCGGCGGCCCGGCTGCTGGGCACGGTGCCGAGCGTGGTGTTCGGGGGGTTGATGACGCTGGTGGTGGTGGGCATCACGGCCTGGCGGGCCGACAAGCTGCGCGGGCTGGAAATGGGCGCGGGCAAGAAGTAGCGGGCGGGGGCTTGCGCAGCGTTCATGCCCGGCACGTTCGTGGAAAGCTGCGAGGAGGCCGCCGGGGAGTTTCGGGCCGGGCCACTGGCCCAGGACGTGGCCCGGCTGCGGGCCGCCGCCCACCCCCTGTGGCCCAGCCTGTGCCACCTGCACGCCACCCACCTGCTGCCCCCGGTCGAGGCCCTCGACCGCTGGGACGGCCCCTTTGGCCCCGCCGCGCTGCCGCCGCTGGTGGCGACGGTGGCGCAGGTGGCGACGGTGGCGCAGGTGGCAGGCAGGGCAAGTGGGGGCCTGGCGGCTGGCCATTACCAAAAAAGCAGTAACTTGCCGAGCGTTGGAAAGCCCGACACCCGATAACCAACCACGCTGCCAATGGCCATTGTAAGCGAAGATTCGCCGTATCACGGCCGACGGGGAAAGGACGGCCAGCTGGTGTTTCGGCAACTGAACGGCAAAACCGTGGTGCAGGCCGCTGGTCGTAAGCCAAGCGGACCGGTGTCAGCCGCAACCCAGGCCCAGCGGGAGTTCATGTTCCGGTCGCGGCAATACGGCAAGGCGCAGTCGGACGACCCCGTAACCAAGGCTTTGTATGCCAGTGGTGTGAGCCGCGAATTCCCGAGTGCCTACGCTGTGGCATCCCGCGACTACCGCAACCCGCCCGAAATTACGCTGCTTGATGTGGGCGGCTACCGGGGCCAACTGGGTGACGCTATTCGGGTGCTGGCCACCGACGACTTTGAAGTGGTGGCCGTACAGGTGTGCATCCTGGCTCCCGATGGCCACGTACAGGAGGCTGGCCCTGCCCTGCGGCAAGCCGATGGCAGCTGGCGGTATGAGGCCAGGCAAACCGCCCTGGCAACGGCCGGCCTGGTAGTGCTGGCAGAGGCCTGCGACCGCCCCGGTAATGCGGCAACCGCGCAACAGCAGTTGTGAGGGAAGCCGCGAAAGTATAGGGGCACCATGCTTCAGCCTGGGTCCGTCCGTGCTTTAGCCAAGCTGCAAGGTGGAGTGGTGAGTAGGCCGAAGCGGGATAACACTGCTTAGAAGCTGTTTGAGTTACTATCCAGGACCGCCGGCCGGGTACCCCGAAGCTGTGCTTCGGTCGTTCAGCGAGGCCGTTCAACGACTGAAGCACAGCTTCGGGGTACTCGGGCAACTAACTCAAACAGCTTCTAAGGCCCGGCCGGGAGAAAAACGGGGAAGCCCCGGCTGCGGAGTGCGGCCGGGGCTTCTTTATGCTCAGTAGCTTAGCATTTCGCGTTATGTTTAGCCTTTGAAACACGGCCCTCCACCTAGTACCTTAGCAGAAAAAACACCGATGCTGGGGGACCGACTCATATTTCAAGGACATAACACTTTTCTCTGCAAAAACAACTGGCTCAAAAAGGGCTATGACTTTCTACAGATGGGCGGTGGCTTCAACGACAGCGATGCCGTAGTGCGGCTGGGCGTGGGCAAAAACATGGTGGAAGCCATTCGGTATTGGCTGCGGGCCTTTGGCCTGACCGATGAAAACGACACCTTGCAGCCCGTAGCGCACGAATTGCTGGCCGACGATGGGCTAGACCCTTATTTAGAGGACAGCGCCACGCTTTGGTACTTGCATTATTGCCTGGTGCGCACGGGCCGCGCTTCGCTCTACCATTTGGTGTTTAACGAATGGCGGCGCGAAAATTTCTCCTTCACGCGGGCGCAGCTCGCGCAGTTCATCACCCGCCGTGCCGCCGAGCACAGCAACACCACCTTGAACGAAAACACGCTGGATTCGGACCTGACCATGTTTGTCCGCTCTTACGCGCCGCCCGGCCGGGAGCAAAGCCGCCCCGACGTGGAAGAAGAATCCACCGGCTTGTTGCAAGACCTCGGCCTGCTTACTCTTAACCGAACGGACGGACTGCGCTACCAAATCGAAAACCTGGAACGGCCTGAGTTGCCCTGGCAAGTGGTGTTGCGGGTTATTCTGGAAAATCCGGCCTTCGGGGAAGTGATAGGCTTCACCGATTTGGCCGTGGCTGCCGATTCGCCGGGTCTCGTGTTTGCTATGAGCGAAAAGAGCTTGTTTCAGAAGCTGGAAGAAATAATGCAGCGCTTCCCGGCGGCTGTGGTGTATTCGACCACCGCTGGCAACCGGGTGCTCACGCTCAAGCGCGACCAACTGAACGTGGCTGTCTTGTGGCAAGAATATTACGGGCAATTGGCGTAGTAGGGGTGGGGCTTGCCCCCGCCCGAATCGTTGCCAATTCCTGCACCGATTACCGTTCACAGATTCGGGCGGGGGCAAGCCCCGCCCCTACTTTGCATTCTCTTTATGCCTACTTTATTTAGCCCCTCTGTCAATATCATTCGCGACGCTGACCGGGCGCTTGCTTACCTGCCCACCCCCAACGCAGCTACTGTATTCGGGCAGATTGTGAATAACTACCGGGCCGGTATTCACTGCTTCAACGTGGTGGGGGCCTATGGTACCGGCAAATCATCGTTTCTGTGGGCTTTTGAGCAAACGATGAGCGGGCAACAAGCATTTTTTCCGCTCCGGCCGGGCGGGCTAGGGGTAGCAGGCTTTGAGTTCGTGCGCTTCGTGGGCGAATATGCTTCGCTGAAAGAAACCTTTGCCCGGCACTTTGGAGCGGCCAATGCGGGCACCGAACCAAGCGCGGCGGCCGTGATTGCTGCTATCGGCGAAGCTTACCGGCCACTCGCCGCCGAGGGCAAGGCGCTGGTGCTACTGGTGGACGAGTTTGGAAAGTTTCTGGAATACGCGGCCCGCGAAAACCCGGAAGAAGAACCCTACTTCCTGCAACAACTGGCCGAATACCTCAACGACCCCGACCGGCACATTCTGCTCCTCACCACCGTGCATCAGGACGTGAGTGCCTATGCCCTGGGCCTGACCAAGACGCAACGGCAGGAATGGGAAAAGGTGAAAGGGCGGCTCAAAGAATTGACCTTTAACGAACCCGTGGAGCAGCTGCTGGCCCTTGCGGCGCAGCAGCTTGCGGCCCGCAAGTGGCCGGCCGCGCCGGGCGTGGCCGTTAATAAGCGGCTGTTTGAGGCCATTGAAAAGGCGCGGGTGTTCCCGTTGCACGACTACTTTACGCCCGATATGCAACGGCAGGTGTGGCCCCTGGATTTGCTGTCGGCGGCCGTATTGGTGCAAGCATTGCAACGCTACGGCCAAAATGAACGGTCGCTGTTCTCGTTTTTGAGTGCCAACGACCACTTGGGCATTGAACAACTCACCGCAGCGCGAACCTACTACAGCGTCAGCCGGGTGTACGATTACCTGAGTTTTCACTTCTACGCCCTGCTCACCTCGCGCCAAAACCCGCACTTCGCGGCCTGGGCCAGCATCCGCGACACCCTGGAGAAGCTAGACAAGCATTTCGACAACCGGGCCGACCTTGACGCGGCCCGGCAACTCGTCAAAACGCTGGGCCTACTCACCATCTTCGCCCCGGCCGGGGCCGAGTTGAGCGCCGACTTCCTGGAAACCTACGCCCAAACGGCGCTGGGCCTACCCACCCTGGCACCGGTGCTCGCCGTTTTGGATTTTCATAAGCTGGTGCGCTTCCAAAAGCACAAGAACAGCCACATTCTTTTTGAGGGTACCGACCTTGATATTGATTTGGCCATTGACGAAGCCGGCACCCTCGTGGAGCAGGTGACCGACGTGGCGGCGCGGCTGCGCGAGTTTTTCCCGTTTCCCTACATCGCGGCCAAACGGGTGTCGTTTGCCGTGGGCACGCCCCGCGTGTTTGAGGTACGCATGAGCGACGCGCCCCTGCTCGAAACGCCGCAAGATGAAGTAGACGGGTTCGTGAACCTGATTTTCTCAGATACGCTCACCGTGGACAAGCTGCGCGAAGCCGTGGGCGACCGGCAAGACGCGGTGCTGTATGGCATCTACCGGCGGTCAGGCGAAATCAAAAAGCTTATCCGCGAGATTGACAAAGTCCGCAAGGTGCGCCACGAAAACGTGCAAGACAAAGTGGCCGTGCGCGAACTTGATGGCATCCTGGCCCACCAAGAAGCCCTGCTGCGCCACTACGTGCTTGATAGCCTCTACGCCGCCGATGGCAACATTCGGTGGTTCTTCCACGGCGCTGCCCCCACTGCCTTTCAGGGTCGCCGGGGCTTCAACCGCTGCCTGTCCGACATCGCCGCCGAAGTGTACGCCGCCACGCCAGTGTACCGCAGTGAGCTTGTTAATAAGACGCGGCTGTCGTCGCCCATTGCCACAGCGCGGAAGAATTTTCTGCGGGCATTGTATGAGAATTGGCAATACGCTGACTTGGATTTTCCGGCCAAAAATTTCCCGCCGGAAAAAACCATTTATCTCTCGTTGCTGAAAGAAACTGGCATTCATCAAATAGTCAACGGCGAATACACGCTGACCGCGCCAACCTCACCGGCTTTTCAACAGCTTTGGGGATTGAGCGAGGCGTTTTTGCACGATACGGAAGATGGTGCTCTAAAAATTTCTGAGTTCATTGAGCGGCTAATGCAGCGGCCTTTCAAGCTTAAACAGGGATTTGTTGATTTTTGGGTTCCGACGTTTTTGTTCATAAAGCGCCACGAGTTTGCGCTTTACGGAGAGCAAGGCAAGTACATTCCCGATTTGCGGCCGGAGGCGGTGGACTTGTTTACCAAAAGCCCCGAACTGTACGCAGTGAAAGCGTTTGCGCTAGTGCCCGAAAAGTTGGCGCTGTTCAACGAATACCGCGAACTGCTGCAAATGGAACCGACTGACCGGACAACCAACGAGTCGTTTATTGAGTCCATTAAGCCGTTCCTCACGTTTTACCGGCAGCTACCGCTTTACGCCAAGCACACCCGCAATCTTCCGGCTTCAACACTACGCCTACGCGAAACCATTGCCACAGCCAAAGACCCGGAAGCAGCGTTTTTTGAGCAATTTCCGGGGGCGTTAGGGTTCAACACGCTTGAACTGCAACGCGACACCAAGACCCGCGAATTATACATTACGGTTTTGCAGGAACACATTACACGGTTGCGTCAAGCTTACCCGGAATTGTTGTCGCGATTGAGTGACTTTATTGGTACCGAGGTATTGGGCCAAGCCGTGGCATTCGAGCAATACCAGCAAAAGCTACAAACGCGGTTCCGAAGCCTGTCCACCCAGGGCGCAGCGTCGGAGTTGCGGGTGTTTCAGCAGCGGCTCATGTCAAAGCTGGATGACCGCGAAGCCTGGCTAAATTCCATAGCAAACGCGCTGGTCGGAAAGAGCCTGCAAGTGTTGGAGGACGCGGACGAAAAGTTATTTCGCAACTTGTTTAGCCGCCAGCTTCGGGAACTGGACAACTTGGGCGAACTCACCCAGCCAGGCATTGATGCCGAAACGGAAAGTGTTGTTAGATTGGCTATTTCCGTGCCCGGCGCAAAAGAAAAAACCATTCTCATTCGGCGGCCGAAGCAAACAGCGCCCGCCGAAATTGAGTTGGAAAGTCAAATCAGAAACTTACTTGGCGACGACAAACCGCGCAGCCTTGCTATCTTAGCACGACTATTACAGGAACAGTTATAAAATGGAAAAGTCGTTGCGCCACGTGATGGGGATTTCGGGAGGAAAGGACAGCGCCGCGCTTGCCATTTACCTGCGCGACAAGCACCCCGAATTAGACATTGAGTATTACTTCTGCGACACGGGCAAGGAATTGCCAGAAACCTACACACTAATCAGCAACCTTGAGAATTACCTCGGCAAAAAGGTAACGCGCTTGGAAGCAGCAATAGACAGCCCGGAAGATTCCTTCGACCATTTTGTGAAAGCATACGGCGGTTATCTGCCTTCATCAAGTGCTCGTTGGTGTACCAAAAAACTGAAACTAGAGCCGTTCGAGCGGTTTGTAGGTAACGACCCCGTAGTTTCTTACGTGGGTATTCGCGGCGACGAAGACCGGGAAGGGTACATCTCGCGCAAGCCTAATATTCAATCAATTTTTCCCTTTCGGCGCAACATTTGGAGCGAAGATGTAATGCAATTAGTGTTACAACCCGCCGCGCTGCCGCGACTGAAAAGCTTGTATACTGAATTAAGTGTACCCGCACAACAGCGCCGTTTGCTGGCGTTGGCCGGAACCCCGTTGTCGCGTTCTTTCAGCCAGAACCAGAAACTAAATGCCCTGCTTGATGCGGACGTGAAACTGTTTAACCGGGTGGTGTTCCAACTACTTCGTGATACTGCTTACCCGTTGGCCCAGACGGCTGAATTTTCGTTACTCGACAATGACGAAAACCTTATTCGCGCCGACATCTTCAAACTGTTGCGCGAAAGTGGCGTTGGGGTGCCGGCGTATTACGAAAAAATCACTTTCGAAGTAGATGGCGAATTAGGCGAATATGCCCGCAGCCGCTCCGGCTGCTACTTTTGCTTCTTCCAGCAAAAAATCGAGTGGGTTTGGCTTTACGAACAACACCGTGACCTTTTTGACTTGGCGCACCGCTACGAGCGGGAAGGATACACCTGGGCCGACGAACCGCTAGACGACCTTATCAAGCCTGAGCGGATTCGCCAAATCAAGCTTGCTACAATCGCCAAACAGCGGAAAAGCGCCGTGCCAAACAGTGTATATTTGCTGGACATTTTAGAAGATGCTGAAGCCGTTGGTTGCGCCTCTTGTTTTATTTAACCCTTTCTACAAACTGCGATGGAATTGTCAATTGACTTACCAATCAATCCAGGCCGAGTTCTGTATGGTCTCAGCCGAATCGGATACACTCCAGAATCCGCAGTTTGCGATATCGTAGATAACGCTGTAACTGCTGGCGCTGAAAACATAAGTATCCTAATAATAAAGCGTGAGGCAAAAACAAAGGATACGCTCCGCAACAACGTCAGCGAGTACCTCATTATTGACGACGGCAAGGGCATGGACAAGGCGGGCATCAAAAACGCTTTGACGTTGGGAGCGGACGCGAACTACGCGCCGCACTCGCTTTCCAAGTTCGGGTTGGGGTTGAAGTCGGCGGCGTTTTCGCAGGGCGATGAGTTGGATGTCATTTCGTCGCCGGGGGGCGGGGCACCGTTTCTAAAATATCAGGTGTCGCTGCCGAGCATCACCGACACGTATTTTGCCACGCAGCTTGACTTGTCGGCCGAGGATGCGGCGTTGATTGCCGAACACTTGCCGGCGGGCAAGGGCACGATGGTGCGGGTGGGGGCGGTGCGGCGCGAAGGCCACCCGGCCGTGAAGGAAACCTTGCATCAGCTCCGCTACCGTGTGGGGGTTATCTATTACTACTTTCTGCTCAAAAACAACTTCACCATTCGCCTTGAGGGTAAAGCCCTGCCAGCCGTGGACGTGCTGTTTACGAATAAAGCCGACACCAACGGCAACCTGGACGAAACCACCTGGAATGGCCGGGAAGTGCGCTGGATTCAGCGCCCGCTCCAAGTGTTGCTCGACGAGGATGCCAACGTGAAATGCACGGTGGAAGTAACCCAACTGCCCCACCCGCCCACCTTTGCCAACGATGAGCGGGGCGGCGATAAGCTCATTCGCGACGAGTACCTGATAACGGCCAAGAACTACGGCTACTACGTGTATCGCAACGACCGGCTGATTGCCTGGGCCGACTCACTCGATGGCATCGTGGGCACCGACCAGGACTTGTGGTCGTTCCGGGGCCGCATTCTGATTAACGACTCGGCCGACAACGTGTTCAACATTGACGTGAAGAAAACGTCCATGAAGCTCGCGGAAGAAGCCTGGGACGTGCTGTTTGACCTGACCAAGAACTACAAGCGCAACAGCATCAAAGCCTGGAACCGGGCCACTATGCTGAAAAAGGAGGCCGACAATCAGGACGCAAACCGGCAGGCGAACGACATCATCGCGCAGTTGAACACCCCGGAGTCGCTGCCGGGGCAGCCGGTGCTCTCGCCCACCAAAAACGCGGAGATGGACGAAAAGCTGTCGGAGTCCTTCAAAGCCAACGTGCAGCAGCAAGCGGCGCAAGCGGCTGCCATCAAAGCCGCCGTGCAAGGCCCGGAAGACCCGAATACGCCGCCTAAAACGGAGGAGGAGCAGTTTGAGGAAACCCTTAAAGGCGACCCGAACCCTTACCTGACCAAGATTTTCCGCGTTCCGTCGTTGCCGGACAATCAGCTATGGGAGCCGTACTACGACGCGCAGCACGAGTATTGCGTCCGCATCAACCGCTACCACCGCTTCGCCAAGTTGCTGTTTGAGGAAAATGCGAACAACTCCGATATGCAAGTACTATTCGAGTTGTTTTTGCATCAGTTATCGGTGGCGGAAGTGCAGTTTCGTAAGATGTTTCACGAGAACTTCCCAAGCCTGCGGCTCAACGACGACAAAGTGGAGAAGCTGACGAGCGAGTTCCGCAAGTATGCAGCCGGCAACTTAGCCCTCATGTGCGGGCGACTGGACGACAAGCTGCCCCGCAACGAGTAGGCGAGCCGCTTATGTCGAACATTGTCCGCACCCAGGTAGCCAATATTTTTAACGGCCTGGACCGCGCTTACGTGTACATCTGGCTCTCGAAATCGGCGCGGGCCGTGTACGTAGGCCAAACGGCTGGCCGCACGGGCAGCCTCGGCCGGGGCCACGCGCATTTTCGCACCAAAGGACAACTACGCCAACGGCTCGACCAGAAGTTAGGGGTGAACCCGGAAGACTTCGATGACTTTTGGCTAACGAGCTACCTACTACCGCCCACCCAGGAATTTATTGGCCCGGAAAGCTCCTACCGCGAAGCTGTGGAGTATTTGGTGCAGTACAATTTGCAGCAGCTACGCGGCTCGGTACGGCCGGGATTCCGGGTTATTTCCTGGGTGCGGTCTAACGACCGGACGAGTGATTTAGGAGTGCAATTGCTGGCTCAGGGCATCGTTGCTGATTTTTTGACAAGCTACTAGTTGCACCTTGTCACGCCCGCTGCTGGGGCAGCCGCAGCGGCCGGCCGTGGAAGCGGCGGATGCCATCGTCGGGGCGGCTGAACTCGCGGAACTCGGCGGCCACCTGCACGCGGTAGGTCGGCATCAATCCAGAAGAGGTGGCATTTTTAGAACTTAGAAACTGTTTGAGCCAGCGCTGTCCTTAGAGCGGTTCTCCGGTTGGAGTACGTAGGGTGCGGGGCTTGCCCCCGCCCGAATCGGTGAACGGTCGCCAGCAGGACGAAGCACCACGATTCGGGCGGGGGCAAGCCCCGCCCCTACGCCGCGTACACCGACTTGGAAACCGCTGTGATTTCACTTCTGAGTTGTCGGGTTCCACACCACCACGTTGGCACTTTCGTCCACCAAAAACACGGCGCTGTCCCGAAACGGGCTGCCGCTGGCCCGGCGGGCGGTGTAGCCGTGGGCAATCAGATACCCGAACCGGGCGGTGTCGCGGCGGGACGTGAGTTGCCGGGCCGCGTCGTCCAGCGAATCACTGCGGTGCAAACACCGCCGGTAGTGGTGGTAGGCGCGGGCGGTGGCCGCGTCCAGCACGGGCCTGGCGGCCCGCTGGGTAGCGGCCAGGCGGGTGTAGGCCGCGAAGGCTTGCTGGGTTTCGCGCCAGGCCCGGCCGTAGCCTTGCCGGGCCTGCGCTTGGTCGGCGCGGGTTTTGTCGGCCCACCGCACAAGTCGGGGCCGCCCCCACCACTGCGGCCGGTAGCTGTCGGGGTCGGCGATGGTGCGCACGACGTAGGCCGTGATGGCCGCCTGCTGGTGCGTGGGCGGGGCGGCCCGCTGGCAGGCGGCCCCGCCTAGCAGGACCACGAAACCGAGTAGATACTTCATCATGACTTACGCACTTGGCTGTTGTTTTAAGCCCCAGCGGGGCGGCATATCGGTAGTAGCAGGTTGCCCAAGAACGACAAAGCCCCAGCGGGGCGGCACTCGAATGATGCCCCAGCGGGTGCCGCCCCGCCGGGGCTTAGAAGCTGTTTGAGTTACTATCCAGGACCGCCGGCCGGGTATCCCGAAGCTGTGCTTCGGTCGCTGAACGGTCGTTCAGCGAGGCCGTTCAACGACCGAAGCACAGCTTCGGGGTACTCGGGCAACTAACGCAAACAGCTTCTAAAACAACGGCTAAGTGCATGAGTCTTGTTCATTTACTACTCCTTGCGAGATGCTTCCTTCGTCAGCATGACGTTTTGGAAATCCCTGGTTGGATGGGCCGGTTTGGTGGACCGCCGGGGGCGGCGGTGAAAGAAATAGGCCAGGTGAACGGCGAGGATGCCAATTCCGGCACCCGCCCAGACATCGGCTTCCCAGTGTTTGTTGTTGAGCAGGCGCAACAGGCCCACCAGGGCGGCAATGGCGTAAGCGCCGGCCCCGTACCAGGGGCTGCGGTGCCGCAATTCCTGGTGCACGATGCTGGCCGCGAGAAATGCCTCGGCGGTGTGCCCGGACGGGAAGGAATAATAATCGCCGTTGGGGCGGTCGAGGTTGGTGCCGTATTTCAGGCTGAAAACCATGCCCACCAGCAGGGCTTCCGCTTTGGCGATGAGCAGCAGGCGGTTTAGGCGCTTGGTTAGGCCCTCTACTCCTAAGAGGCTGAAAACAATCAGTTCCACGAAGGGCAGGTATTGCAGGTAGTTGTCCACGGAGGTGCGAAACCGGGACAATGGCCCCTGAATGTCGTGGTAGGCCTGGTAGCTGCTGTACCAGCCGTGCCCTTGCAGCGTGGCCAGGCCGAAGCCGATGAACAAGGCAGGCACCAGGCAGGCCCGCAGCAAGGTGGCGTGGCGCCGGGCCGGAGAGGTGTCGGCCGGGCGGTGTTCGAAGGGCCAATACCGCTGAATCAGGCCGAGCAACGACAGTAACACCAGTAGCTGAAGGCTGGCCCGCACAAGCGGCGGCCAGGTGTGGACGGCAGAAAAAGAGGCGTAGTTCACGACGGGGAGCGGGGGGCGCGGGCGGGCACCGGCAAAGGTAAAAGGCCGCCGGGCACTCCGCCAGCCGGGTGCGGGAATCTGGCTGGGCGCGGGGCGAACGAATAGTGCCAATTCCCAACCCGCGCATCCGTGCCAGCACGGATACAACACCCCGCGAAAAACCCGCGCCAGTACGGATTGCAGTGCCTGAACGGCCGGGGTAATTTTGGGCATCGGTTCGGTAGCTGTTGCCGGGCGTTTCCTCTCGCAACCCTCTTTCCCCTTTTTATTATGAAAAAGCCCCTACTGCCCCCCCTGCTGGCCGCGTTGCTGACCGGGATAATGCTATTGAGTGCCGCCCCGGTGGCGCAGGCCAAAATCTGGCGCGTGGACAATAACGGCGGTTCGCCGGGCAATTTCACGACGGCGCAGGCCGCGCACGACGCGGCGGCGGTGCTGGTGAACGACACGCTGTATTTTAACGGCTCGGGCACCAGCTACGGCCCCCTCACGATGACCAAGCGGCTGTACGTATTCGGCCCCGGTTTTTTCCTGACCCAGAACCCCCAGACCCAGGCCGCCCCCGATGGCGCGTACCTCGACCAGTTGCGGGTGGACCCCAGCGCGGCCGGCTCCATCATCACGGGCATGACGATGTACCGGGCGTTCCTGTTTGCCAGCAACACGTTGTTCAAGCGCAACTACGTAGCCTCGGGCACCCACGCGGTGGTCATTGGCGATGCCGGGCAGTTTGTGGGCACCTACACGCCGGCCAACGTGCTGTGCATTCAGAACTACGCGACGACTGGCAGCGGCTACCGGGCGCTGTGGGTGTTCGGGGGCTGCTCCAACATCATCGTGACCAACAACCTGTTCTATTCGGGCAACGTGGGCTACGATGCAGTGTATGCGCTGTCAAGCATGATTTTCTCGAACAACGTGCTGTACGGCAACGTGACGACGACTAGCACCGACCTGACCAACAACTACCTCTACGGTGGCAACACGGTGGGCGGCATCGGCAACTCGTACCACAACAACATCTGCGACGGGACGCAGTTTCCGGCAGGCAACGGCAACATTCAGAGCCAACCCATTGCCAACGTGTGCGTGAACACGGGGTCGTCGGATGGCGTGTACGTGCTCAAGGCCGGGTCGCCCGCCATTGGCAGCGGCGTGGGCGGGGTGGACATGGGAATGTTTGGCGGCTCCGACCCCTACGTGCTGAGCGGGCTGCCCGCGATTCCGGCCATCTGGTCCATCTCGGCCCCGAGCAGCGGCAGCGGGGCCAGCGGCTTGCAGGTGAACATCAAGGCGAAGTCGCACAATTAGGGGCGGCGGGAAATGGCGCGGGGCTGTGCCCCGTGCCGCAGTGTTGCAGGGCTGCGCCCTGCACCCCAGGCCGGGCCATTAGGTCCGGTTGGGGTTGGCACTGGCCCGCACTATGCATGGAATGAGGCCGGGCTATTGGTCCGGCCTGGGGTGCAGGGCGCAGCCCTGCGGCACTGCGGCACGGGGTACAGCCCCGCGCCAACACCACTTCAACCGACTTTGTGATGACCAATCCTTACCAAACTCTTTGGCCCTGGCTGCGGACGTGCCTGTTGCTGGGCGCGTTGCTGCTGCTGGCCCGGCTGACGCAGGCCCAGGGCCTGACGCGCCTGGAATATTTCTACGACACCGACCCTGGGCACGGGCACGGCACATTGGTGACGTTTACCGCGCCCGCAGCGGCGCAGGACTACACTTTCACGGCCAGCTTGTCGGGGCTGACTCCGGGCTTCCACACCCTCTACACGCGGGTGCTGGAGCAACGGGCCGCCGAGGTGAACCCGATGGGGCCGCTGGGGCCGTTTGGGGCGGCGGCGGCAAGTGGTGAGCCGAATATGCTGCCGGCCCGCAAAGCCTGGAGCATTGCCAACGTGCGGCCGGTGTACGTGGGACCGGTGGGCACGGGGCTGGACAACCTGAGCCGGCTGGAATACTTTTTTGACACCGACCCCGGCTACGGCGCGGGGCACGGCGTGACGCTGAGTCCGGTGGGCACGAGCATTGACCAGAACTACGTGGCCGACCTGAGCGGGCTGCCGGGCGGGTTCCACACCATGTACACCCGCGTACGGACGGCGGTGGGCGCGTGGAGCATCAGCAACGTGCGGCCGGTGTACGTGGGGCCGTCGGCGGGCGGGGGCGCAGTTCCTGCCCTGACCTACGCGGAATACTACGTGGACACCGACCCCGGCTACGGGCTGGCGACGCGGGTGCCGTTCACTACGCCGGGCGCGGCGATTGACCAGAATTTTGTGGCGGATTTGAGTGCCGTGCCCAACGGGTTTCACACGCTGTTTGTGCGGGCGCGGAACGCGGCGGGGGCCTGGAGTTTGACCAACGTGCGGCCGTTTGTGCGGTCGGGCATTACGTCCACCGCGCCAGTGCCCAACATCACGCGCTGCGAGTATTACATCGACACCGACCCTGGGCACGGCATGGCTACGCCGGTAACGATTACGCCGGGCAGCAGCATCAACCAGACGTTTACGGCCGACCTTAGTGCCGTGCCCAACGGGGTGCATACGCTGTACGTGCGGGTGCGGGATGCGGCCAAAGCCTGGAGCATCGTGACGGTGCGGCCGTTTGTGCGGCAGGGCAGCATTGCGGGCGCGGCGCGGCCCCTCATCACCCAGTTCCGGTATCAGGTGTTTCCGAGCGGGTCGGCCACGGCTAGCTCACCGCCGGAGTATTACGTGTTGCCGGTGGCGACGCGGGCGGCGGATGTGGACGTGACCTTTCCGACGAACGTGTGCGTGACGACGGCGGGAAACTACATTTTGCGGATTACGGCGCTGGATGCCAACGGCGTTCCGGCGATTGAGTACGCGCACCCGTTCAACGTGACCACACCCTCGCAGTTCAACCCCAACCTGCCCGCCACACTGGCTGGGTGCAGCGGGCAGCCGCTGACAATAACCTCGGCTTCGGCGGGCACGGGTGGCACCTACCAGTGGAGCCGCAACGGCACGGCACTGACCGGCGAAACCAATCAAAGCCTGACCGTGACCACGGCAGGGACGTACTCGGTGGTGGTGACGAGCGGGGCGGGTTGCAGCGGGTCGGGCAGCACGAACGTGACGTTCTCACCGGCCCCGACCATTGCGCTGGCCCCGTTTACGGACGTGCCCTGCGCCCAGGCCAGCGTGACGCTGGACGCGGGCGCGGGCTACGCCAGCTACGCCTGGACCCCCGGCGGCGCGACCACGCAAACCCTAGTGGCGACGGCACCGGGAACCTATTCGGTGACGGTGACGGGGGCCAGCACGGGCACCTGCACGGCCACCGGCAGCACCGTGGTGCGGATGCCCCGCGCCGACATCACGCAGAGCAACGCCACGCAGTGCGCGGGGCTGAGCACGACTTTTACGCTGGCTTTGCCGGTGCAGGGCACGGTGGTTTGGAAAGCCAACGGCACGACCATTAGCGGGCAGACGGGCACGAGTTTGACGGTGACCCCCAACGCCACGACGACGTATTCGGCGGTGGTGAGCGACGGGTCGTTTTCGTGTTCGGATGCAGTCACGATTACCATTCCGCCGGCCTTGCCGCTGAACCTGCCGCCGACCACGGTGGTGGCCTGCGCCCAAACCAGCGTGACGCTGGACGCGGGCAGCGGCGGCACTTCGTACCAATGGACTTTGAATAGTGCCAACATCAGCGGGGCGACGGGTCAGACCTACGTCGTGACGACCCCCGGCCTGTACGGCGTGACGGTGAGCAACGGCTGCGCCGTGAGCGACCAGACCAACGTCATCATGCCCCACGCCGACATCGTGCAGGCCAGCCAGAGCATTTGCACCGGCGGCAGCCTCACGCTGACGCTGGTTACGCCCGTGAACGGTACGATTGTGTGGCAGGCCAACGGCACGGCCATTAGCGGGCAGACGGGCACGAGCCTGGTGGTATCACCCACGGCCACGACGACCTACACGGCGGTGGTGAGCGACCAGGGCCAAAGCTGCACCGATGCGGTGACGATTTCGGTGACTTCGCCCCCAGTGGTGAGCTTGCCGGCGGATTCGTCGCCGGCCTGCGGCACGGCCAGCATCACGCTGAACCCCGGCGCGGGTGCGGCTTCGTATTTGTGGAGTCCGGGCGGGCAAACCACACCGACCATTACCGTGACGGCACCGGGCACCTACTCGGTGACGGCCAGCAACGGCGGCTGCTCGGCCACGGCCAGCACGGTAGTGTATATGCCGTATGCCAGCATTGTGGGTGGGGCCACGCAGCGCGTTTGCGCCGGGCAATTTATCAACCTGAACCTACGTGCGCCAGTGAATGGCACCGTGTTGTGGAGCACCGGGGCCACCGCCAACGGCATCTCGGTTTCGCCTGCGGTCAATACAACTTACTCGGTGACGGTGAGCGCGGGCGGGCATAGCTGCTCGGCCACGGTGAACGTGGTGGTGGACCCGCTGCCGACCGTGACACTGGCGGCGCAGCCTTCGGTGTGCGTGAATGCCAGCGCCTACGCCCTCACGGGCGGGTTGCCCACGGGTGGCACGTACAGCGGAACCGGCGTGAGCGGCGGCAGCTTTAGCCCAGCCACAGCTGGGGTGGGCACCTTCGTCATTACCTACACTTACACCGACGGCAATAGCTGCTCGGCCAGCGCCACGCGCAGCCTGACGGTGAATCCGCTACCAGTGGTGACGCTGGCGGCCCAGCCGACCAAGTGCTACAACGCGGCGGCGTTTACCCTGACGGGCGGCGCACCGGCAGGCGGCACGTACAGCGGCATTGGCGTGAGCGGCGGCAGCTTCAATCCCACGGTGAGCGGGCCGGGGTCGTTTGACATTACCTATTCGTACACCAACGGCAACGGCTGCGTGAACACCGTCCAGCAGGCCCTGGTGGTGCTGCCGCTGCCGACGTTGGCCGTGACCCCGGACACGGTGCTGTGCCCCGGTTCGCAGGCTACTTTGACGGTGCTGAACGCGGGTGCCGGAGCCAGCTACGCCTGGAGCAACAGCAGCAGCGCCAGCAGCATTACGGTGGGTGCGCCAGCCGCCGTGGGCAGCCCCGTAACCTACTCGGTGACGGTGACGAATGCGGCGGGTTGCGCTTATACTTTCACGCAGAAAATTTACCGTTCGCCCGCCTCGGTGGCTCCGTTGGCGGTGACGAATATGCTGCCCGTGACCAACTCGGCGGGGCTGGATTTGCCGATTAACTTTTCGTGGAATCCAGGTAGTGGTAGCAACGCCAGCAGCTTTGATTTGTACATCTGGCTGAGCAGCGGCGGTCAGCCGGGCACACCTACTGTCGCTGGCATTACCAGCTTGCAATACAGCTACGGCGGGGCACCTTTGGCTTACGGGCAGAGCTTTAACTGGCGCGTGGTGGCCCGCAATGCCTGCGGCAGCACAGCGGGGCCGGTGCAGACGTTCCAGATTCGGCAACTGCCGGATTTGACGGTGCCGTTTGTGCAGGCGGCCGACACGGCCTATGCCGGGCAGACGGTGGCCGTGAGCTGGAACGTGCGGAACATTGGCACGGCCAGCACCCTGGCCCAGCAGTGGACCGACGAGGTGTATTTCTCGCAAAACCCGACTTTTGACGGCACGGCCATTCCGATGGGCAGCGTGGGCAACGTGACCTACCTGCAACCCAACGGCACCTACATCAGCCAGGGCACTTTCAACGTGCCCCTGAGCATGGCGGGCTACTACTACGCCTACGTGAAGGCCAACGACAACGGGGCGCTGCTGGAAACCAGCTACGCCAACAACACCGGCCGCGAAGCCAGTGGGCCGCTCCCAGCACTGGGCCGGGTGCTGGTCATCGTGCCGACTGCGCCCGATTTGGTGGTGCAGAATGCGTCGTATTTCACCACCTTCATTGGCGGCGACACGGCGGCCGTAGGGTACCGGGTGCGGAACCTGGGTAGCGTACCGATTCAGCCCACCGCGACGTGGACCGATGCGGGCTATTTCTCGCCCGATACGACCATCAACATTGCCCAGAACACCGGGCAGGGCATTCTGGGGCCGAATGCGCGGCGCAGCCCGCTGACCAAAGCCCACGCCGGGCCGCTGGTGCTGAATGCGTTTTACAACGATAACGTGCGGGTGCCGATTCCGCACACGACCCTGACGGGCGACTACTATTTGTACGCCTTTGCGGACGACAACAACGACGTGTTTGAAACGGCCAGCACCAACAACGTGAACCACTACGTGCCGGTCCATGTGACCCTGCGCCCGCCGCCCGATTTGATTGTGCAACTTGTGACGGCCCCGGCCGCCGCCACGGCGGGCACGACGCTGGCGGTAAGCTGGACGGGCAAAAACCAGGGCTTGAGCAAGCCCTACCCGCGCCTGGAAACCTACTGGGCCGACAACGTGTACATCAGCCTCAACCCGACGTTTGACAACACGGCCATTGGCATCGGGCAAGTGTTTCACTACGAGGCCACGAACGGCCTGGCTCCCAACGCCACTTATGGGGCATCGGGGACGCTAAATCTGCCCAACGGCATCAGCGGCAACTACTACGTGTACGTGCAGACCGATGCGGGCAACAACGTGTTTGAGTATTTGAACGAGGGCAACAACACGACCCGCTCGGCGGGCACGGTGGCCATCAATTTAGTGTACGCTGACCTGAACCCCACGGCGCTGACGACGGTGGCCTCGGTGGCAGCGCACAACACGTTTGTGGTGAATTATACCATCCGCAACACCAACACGGCAGTCATTCCGGCGGGCGGAACCTGGGTAGATAATATCACCGTGAGCGACGGGGTTGGGCACTTGGCGGTGCTGGCGAGCGTGGCCCACACCGGGCCGCTGGCTATTGGCACGAGCTATTCGGGCACGGCCACCATCAGCCTGCCCATTAGCTTCGTGCCGGGCACTTTGACGGTGCGCGTGACGGCCGACGCGGGCAACAACGTGTACGAGTACAACTACGAGGGCAACAACGAGCGCACCACCACGCTGACCTACCTGTACAGCGACGACCTCGCGGTGCAGAACCTGACCGCCACGCCGTCGCCCGCATTTTCGGGCAACAACCTGACCGTGGGCTGGCGGGTGCGGAACCTGGGCACTTACCAAACCCTGGCCTCAAGCTGGTACGACGAGGTGTATTTGTCGGTGGACAATGTGATTGACGGCAGCGACCTGCAACTGACGCAGGCGGGCAGCGGCGGCGGGCAAATGCTGCCCAACGCTTATTACGACCAAAGCCAGACCGTGACGCTGCCCCAGGGCATCAGCGGCAACTACTACGTGCTGGTGCGGACCGCCAACAGCCCCAACGGGACGCTGACCGATACCAACCCGGCCAACAACGTGGCCGTGCTGGCGCAGGCCGTAACGCTGACCCCGCCCGCCGATTTGCGGATTGTGACCACCGGACCGAACACGCCGGTGGTGCCCGGCGCGGCGCTGGCCGGGCAGCAGGTGAACATCAGCTTCCGGGTGCAGAACTTCGGGGTGGGCGTGACACCGGCGGCCAGTTGGAACGATGGCATTTACCTCAATACCTCCCCTACCCTGGCGGGCGCGACGCGCATTGGCGTGGTGGCGCACAGCGGGGTGCTGGCGGCGGGTAGTTTCTATAACGTGAGTGCGACGGTGACAATACCGGGCTATTTGGCCGGGAACTACTACCTGTTTTTGAGCACCGACAACAACGACCCCAGCGGCTACGGGCCGCAGCAGGGGTTCTGGGGCGGGGCCGTGCAGGTGGGGCAGGTGTATGAGCACCAGCAGGAATTCAACAACACCTGGCAGGCCCCGACCACGGTGAACGTGACGGTGCCGCTGCCCTCGGACCTCATCGTGACGCTGGTGGCGGTGCCGGGCACGGCCAAGCTGGGCAAGAAAATGACGGTGAGCTACTCGGTGAAAAACCAGGGCAGCAACGCCGCCGTGGGCTTGCTCAAAGACGGCCTCTACCTGAGCAGCAACCGGGTGCTGAACACCAGCACCGACAAGCTATTCGGCACCAACACCCGCAACCTGACCATTGCGGCCAACCAGGTGATAACGGGCACGATTCGGGAGCGGGTGCAGGGCCTGAACCCCGGCGCGTACCACGGCATTCTGGGCACGAATTTGTTTAATGACATTTTTGAAAACGACTACCAGAACGACACGCTTTCGCAGCAAGCGCCGACCAATGTGACGGTGAACGTGCTGCCGCTGAATACGCTGGTGCCGTTCGCGCTCGACCGCGACTCGCTGGAGTTCTACAAGGTCACGCCGGGCGCGGGCTTTGACCTGCGTATTGCGCTGGGGTCCAACCAGAACGCCGGGCAAAACGAAGTGTACGTGGCCTACAACCGGGTACCGACGACTTCGGACTTTGACTACATCTACGAAAACCCCATCAACACCCGGCAGGAGTTGCTGATTCCGACCACCGGCCCCGGCGACTACTACATCATGGTGCAAACGCCCTACGTGTACGCGGGGCTGCAAACGGCCACGCTGTACGCCGAGGCGCTGCCCTTCCAGGTACGGGGCATTGACAGCGACACCGTGGGGCAGGGCCGGGTGACGACGCGGGTGCTGGGCGCGGGCTTCGTGCGCCGCACGGGCAGCACGGCCCCGCTGGCGGGCACCAAATTCTACCTCACCAAAGGCAGCAACACTACGCCGCTGGCCTACGCCAGCATCGTGCGCTTCCGCAGCAGCGTGGAAGTGACGCTGCGCTGGTTCCTGGACCGCGACTCGGTGGCGGTGGGCGTGTACAACGTGGTGGCCGAGCAGGCCAACGGCACGAAGGTGCAGCTCGCCAACGGCCTGACGGTGCTGCCCAATTCGGGTCAGCTGGTGAACTTTGCCAGCATCACGCCGCCCGCGCTGCGGGTGGAAACGCGCGGCAACTGGACGTACTTCCTCACCAACTCGTCCAACGTGGACATTCCGTACTGGGAGTTCCAGTTTGCGGTGCCGCCCGGCTCGGGCGTGGTGGAAACCCACACCCCCAACGTGCGGAAGAAGTCGGATTTTGCGCCCGCCGTGGGCCGGTCCAACTCGGCCGATAATGGTTTTGTGAACGGCTCCACCGAGGTGTTCCCCTTCATCGCGCAGGACCTGCGGCCGGGTGAAATCATCCAGGTGAACCTGAATATGCTGCCGCCCATTTCGTATGAGGAGTTGGTGCTGGCCGGGGGCCTCGTGCATTTTCCGGTGGTGCTGAACCAGCAGCCCGCGCCGGAGCAAAGCTTCTCGCGCCGGACGCTGGACTACATTGCCCGCTACAAGGCGGCGGTGCTGGCCACGCCGGGGCAGTTTGCGCCCGGCGTGGTGGCGCTGGCCAACAACCCCGGCCCGACCATTTGGCGCGATTCGCTGCAACGGCACTTCGTGCGGATTGGGCTGATTGACACGGCCTGGACCGTGACCCGCCATAACCCCCGCGCCCTGGCCTACAACCAGCGCAACAGCAACACGCACATCCCCGGCGGCGTGGCGAATGATTACTGGAGCATTGAGGAGCAGTACCACGAGTTCCGGCCCGACCCGTTCACGGCGGGCTACCCGCTGGCCCTGCGCCCGGCCGCCGATTCGGTGCGCTTCCTGTACAACTCGCGGGGCACGAACAGCACCGAAATCATCGCCGCCGTGGACCCCAACCTCATCACCGGCCCCAACGGCTACGGGCCGCGCCGGATGGTGGGGGTGCAGCAGAAGCTGAACTACCAGGTCGAGTATGAGAACGACTCGCTGCAAGCCACCGGCCCCGCCCAACGGGTGCGCGTGACGGTGCCGCTGGACGTGACCACCAACCTGCAAAGCTTCCGCCTGGGCAGCTTCGGCTTCAACGGCACCACCTACGCCGTGCCGACCAACAGCAGCACCTACTCGCAAACCCTCAACCTCAGCCCGCTGCCCTACAGCGTGCGGGTGGTAGCGGGGGTGGACGTTTCGACCCGGCTGGCGTTCTGGGATTTCCAGACCATTGACCGCAGCACCGGCCTGCCGCCGACCGACCCGCTCATCGGCTTCCTGGGCATTTCGGACACGCTCGGCAACGGCAAGGGCTTCGTGAACTACACCATTCAGCCGGGCGGCACCGCCCTTACCGGCGACTCGCTGGTGGCCCAGGGCAGCATCGTGTTTGATAGCAACACCCCGCTGAAAACCAACCGCTGGGGCAACATCGTGGATGCCGCCGCGCCCACCTCGCACGTCAATGCGCTGGCGGCTTCGCAAATCAGCACCACGGTACACCTGACCTGGACGGGTTCGGACGACGTGGGCGGCTCCGGGCTGCGGGGCTACGAGGTGTTTGCTTCGGAAGACAGCGGCCCGTTTGTGCGGGTGGCGCAGGACGTGAACGCGACCAGCTACGACTTCGTGGGGCAGCCCGGCTCGCGCTACGATTTCTTCACGCTGGCCACCGACAACACCGACAACCGCGAAACCCTGAAGCTGACCGGCGACACGTTCACGGTGATTGAGGACACGGCCCTGACAGTGTACGACCTCGTGCACAACCAGTGCCTGCTGTCCGACCCCATTACCAGTACCGGCGCGGGCACCTGGCAGCGCCTGAAGCTGAACGGCAAAACCGTGGCCGCCCTCAACGACCAGGGCCACGCCCTGGGCACCGTGCAGGTCGAATTCACGGTCATCAGCGGCGGCATCCGGCAGGACGCGCATGGCGTGAAGTACCTGAGCCGCAACTGGCACCTCATCAGCCAAAACCCGCTGGGCCTGGGCAATTCGGTGCAAGTACGTTTTTACGGCCTGACGACCGAGTTCAACGCCCTCAAAGCCGCCGACCCGGCCAACGTGACGACCCTGAGCAGCCTGCGCGTGACCCAATACAGCGGCCCGAACGAAGACTGCGCCCTGGCCAACAACGTGCAAGCTGGCTCCGAAACCCGTTTGCTCACGCCGCAAGTCACGAACCACCTGGACCTGCCCTATTTCGTGGCCCAGGCCACGGTGACGGACCACTTCTCGGAGTTCTACCTCAACGGCGGCAACGTGCCGCTGCCCGTGGAATTGACCAGCTTCGCGGCCGCCCGCCAGGGCCGCGACGTGAACACGACCTGGACCACCGCCAGCGAGAAAAACAGCGACTACTTCGCCGTCGAAGCCTCGGCCAACCCCCGCGACGGCTTCCGCGAAATCGGCCGGGTGGCCGCTGCGGGCAACAGCAGCGCCCCGCGCCGCTACGCATTGCCCGAACGCAACGTGCCCACTACCAGCGGCCTGCGCTACTACCGCCTGCGGCAAGTGGACCTGGATGGCACGGTGAGTTTTGCACCCGTAGCCGTGGTGCGGATGGACCAGACCCAGGCCGAACTGGCCCTGCAAGCCCTGCCCAATCCCTTCCGGGCGGGCGAGTTGCAGGTACAGATTACGGCTCCCGAAGCTGGCTCCGGCACCTTGCAGGTGGTGGATTTGGCGGGCCGGGCGCTGCTGACCCGCGAGGTGCAACTGGCCGCTGGCAGCAACGCCGTGGCGCTGCCCGAACTGGCCGCGCTGCCCGCTGGCGTGTACGTGCTGACGCTGCGGGCCGGTGGCTTGGTGCGCCAGCAGAAGCTGGTGAAGGAGTGACGGACTTACAAGAATTGGAAAAAGGCCCGGCTGGTTGCCGGGCCTTTTTTGTGGGCTGGGTTTTCGGGTTTTTAAGTAGTGGTGCATAAGTAAACGGTCATGCTGAGCGCAGCCGAAGCACCTCTAGCGCTTCGGCTCACGCCTTGATTACTAGCCGATAGAGATGCTTCGGCTGCGCTCAGCATGACGTCCTTTTACACGCTCACTTTTGCGTGGCTACTTAAGTAGCTCCGCAAACCGACTGCGGCAGTCTGCTACTCCGGCATCAACTGAGCGGTTGGCCCAACATAACATCGCTGCCTTTCGGGCCAAAGCGCTGGACCAAACACGGTGACGGATACCCCGCGCTAACGCGGCCAACCCGCCCGTTAGCGAACAGTTGGTCGCAACTGTCGCCGTGAGAATGCGGCCCCAATGCGACCCCCGCCCCGTATTCGCACCAGGGCATTTGTCAAAACCACAAGCACCGCACCACCACACAAGCCACATTCGGTCCCATCTTGCGCCTCCATTCCCACCGTCCCCAAAATCCGTGCAAGCCGCTCCATCCGAAAAAACCGCAATTCTCACGGCTGCCGTCATCGTGGCCGCCCTGGGCTACTTTGTTGACATCTACGACCTCATCCTGTTCAGCATCGTGCGGGTCGAGAGCCTCAAGGCGCTGGGCGTGACGGCCGATGCCGAAATCACCCGGCAGGGGCTGTTCCTGATTAATATGCAGATGGGCGGGATGCTACTTGGCGGCGTGTTGTGGGGTGTGCTGGGCGACAAGAAGGGCCGGCTCTCGGTGCTGTTTGGGTCCATTCTGCTGTATTCGCTGGCGAACCTCGCCAACGGATTCGTCACCACCATCGGGCAATACGCGGCCTTGCGGCTCATTGCGGGCATCGGGCTGGCGGGCGAGCTGGGCGCGGGCATCACGCTGGTCAGCGAGGGGCTGCCGAAGGAAAAGCGCGGCCTGGGCACCATGCTCGTGGCTACGGTGGGCGTGAGCGGGGCCTTGCTGGGCTACTGGGTGGGCAACCGCTGGGGCTGGCGCACCGCCTACCTCGTGGGCGGCGGGCTGGGGCTGGCGCTGTTGCTGCTGCGGGTCAGCGTGTTCGAGTCCGGAATGTTCCAAAAGGCCCAGGCCGCCACGGGCGTGGCGCGGGGCCAGTTCCTGAGTTTGTTCACCGACCCGGTGCGGCGCGGCAAGTACCTGCGGGTGCTGCTGATTGGGGTGCCGCTGTGGTTCGTGGTGGGCATCCTCATCACCCTGGCCCCGGAGTTTGGGCGGGCGCTGGGCCTCACCGGGCCGGTCACGGCCGGGCTGGCAGTGTTCTGGAGCTATTTCGGGCTGGTGTTTGGCGATTTTGCCAGCGGGGCGCTCAGTCAAGTGCTCCGCTCGCGGCGGCGGGCCTTGCAGGTGTTTCTGATTTTTTGCGGGGCAATGGTGGGCGTTTATCTGTTTGGCACCAGCGGCACCACGCCTAACCAGTTCTACGCCGTGTGCTTCGGGCTGGGGCTGGCGGTGGGCTTCTGGGCGCTGTTCGTGACGGTGGCAGCCGAGCAGTTTGGCACCAACCTGCGGGCCACCGTGGCCACCACGGCCCCCAACTTTGCGCGGGGCGCGGTGCTGTTTCTGGTGCCCGCATTTCAGGCGCTGGCGGGGCCAGCCGCTGCCCCGCGCCTGGGGCTGCTAATGGGAGCCGCCGTGCTGGGCGGGGCCACGTTGCTGGTGGCGTTTTGGGCCGTCAGCACCTTGCCCGAAACGTTCGGCAAAGACCTGGACTACGTGGAAAACTGACCCAACCGCCCCAACTCTGGCCCGCGATTGGCGTACAAGGATTTCACGTAATTTCCAGATAATGAAAAAGTTTTTCGGCCTCTTGGCCCTAATGGCCCTCGGCACCGCTACGGCCCACGCCCAAACGACCGCAACCCCCGCGATGGTGGTGACCCCCGAAATGCAGCAGCAGCGGGCCACCGATTCCAAAGCCGCCTACGAAGCCCAGAAAGCGCAGTCCAAAGCCAGCGAGCAAGCCTCGCACGACACCCGCGAAGCCATGAAGGACAGCAAGCAGCAAATGCGCGAACAGGAAAAAGCAATTCATGACCAGAAGAAACAAATGCACCAGCAGAAGGAGCAACTCCACGAGCAGCACAAGATGGAGAAGTCCAACGAAGCTTCCGAGAAAGCCGCCCGCGAGCAAATGAAAATGGAAAAGAAGCGGGCCAAAGAGATGAAAAAATAAGCCAACCAGATAAACTGGCTTGCAACAAAAAACCCCGGCCAACGCCGGAGTTTTTTTGTTTGGCCTTGTCCTCACTGCCGCCTACGGGCATAGAGCCTGCCAACAAGCTGCTTGCGCCAGCCCCCGCATCTCACCGAATCACCGGCACCAGCGTCCCGAAAATGCTGGCATCAATCCAGCCCCGGTTTTTATCAACTCCGGCCACTGGCACACTGCCAAAAAAATTCTCGCGTTCGGCGCTGCCGTCGTTGTCGCAGTAGGCCAGCGCAAAGCCAATGGGCTGCCCGGCTCTGATTGTCAGAGGTTTGTTTGATGCCGGGTGGGCTTCGTCGTAGGTGTCGGCGTATAGCGCCACCGCCGTTTCCCAGGTCGTAACGTGGCCCAGTTGGGTGTGGCGGCTCTGCGCGTGGGAGTCGTACAAATGGCCTTTCTGGTCGGTGCCCATGTCCACGACGTGGCCGTCCAGGGCAATGTGATAAGCCCAGGCGTTGTAATTGTACTGGTGGTCGCCGCCGGAGTGGTCGGGGTCCACGAATATTTCCAGGCAGTCGTCGTCCCACCACTTGTCCAGCGTGGGGTGGGTGTCCACCAGCTTGTCGTCCGTGATTTCGGCCAACACATACAGCCGTTGCGAAGTCCAGACCACCTTGTAGCGGCCCTGAAAATCGGTGGGTGTGGCTGGTGGCCCAATCCAACGCTGGTCCAGTGGGTGCCAGACGGCGGCGGCCCAGCACGCCTCAGTAGCGCGGCCGTCCACTACGGGCGCGATGCGGGCCAGCGGGGCCGTGAAGCTAAAAGTACGGGTGGGCGATGCGGCCCCCAGCAACGAAGACGCGGCCAGCAACGGCCAGCGGAAGGAAAAAAAGTGGCGCATAGTCGTTGCGAACCGCCCGCAACGGCAGTTGTTCGCCGCGTCGGCTCCCACAAGGCCCGCGAAACAGCCGCGCCCCACCGCCGTAAGCGCAGGCCAATTGGCCTTGCGCCACTCCTGCCCACTATCTTGCGCCTTCACCCATTTTCCCCAATCAACATGGCTGCCAAAAACCCGATGAGATTCTACGCGCCGCACCACTTTGTGCTGCTGCCCGCCGCTGCCATTATAGCCGCCTACGCTGTGCTACGCTACACCAAAGTGGCGGGCGACAACGACCAGATTGCCCGCCTGTGGTTCACGGTAGCCGCGCTGGCCGTCATCGGAGCCGGGGTGCTGCTGCTGCTGCGCCAGCACTACGCCCTGACCTTGCAGGACCGCCTCTGCCGCCTGGAAGTGCGCCAACGCTACTTTGAACTCACGGGTCAGCGGTTTGCCAACTTGGAGAAGCAGCTTTCTCTCAAGCAAATCATCACCCTGCGCCTGGCTGGCGATGGCGAATTGCCCGCCCTGGCCCAGGCCGCCGCCGCTAGCAACCTCAGCTCCGCTGCCATCAAGGAGCGCATTAACGATTTTCAGTTAGATACGATGCGGGTGTGAGCAGGGACGGATTGAACGAAAAGGATTGAACGGCAACTCCCCTCCTTGCAAAGGAGGGGAGTTTTCGCGCAGCGAAAACGGGGTGGTAAGTTCGCTGCCCGGTCCGTTCAACAGCACAGTAAATCACCGGGCAGCGGCCTAACCACCCCCGTTTCAGCTCTGCTGAAACATCCCCTCCTTAAAAAGGGGGGGAGTTGGCCGTTCAACCCCTTGCCTCCCAAACTACCAAAAGTATGATTCTCTACAACGTTACCAGCAGCCTCGAACCCGCCATTGCCGACCAATGGGTCGCCTATATGCGCGAAACCCATATGCCCGACGTGCTGGCCACCGGCTGCTTCATCAAAAGCCAACTCTGCCGCCTGCTCAACGAAGAAGACGACGGCATCACCTACGCCGCTCAATACTACTGCATCAGCCTGGAGCAGCTTGAAGCCTACCAGCAGCACTTCGCCCCAGCACTGCGGGCCGACATGGACCAGCACTTCGGTGGGAAGTACGTGGCGTTCCGCACGGTGCTGGAAGTGGTGGAGTAGCAGTAGCCGCTGCCCTCACCCTAAAATATCTTCCCCGGATTCAGAATCCCGTTCGGGTCAAACAACTGCTTGATGCCGCGCATGAGCTGCAAGTTGGTTTCGGCCAGCGCGATGCCGATGTAGCCCTTCTGCACCAGCCCGATGCCGTGCTCGCCCGAAATAGTGCCGCCCAGCTTCACGCACAGTGCGAAAATCTCGGAAATGGGCTGGCGTAGGCCCACATTCCACATCTCGTCGTCGAGGTCGCCCCGGATGATGTTGACATGCAGGTTGCCGTCGCCCGCGTGGCCGTAGCACACGGTTTTGAAGCCGTACCGCGCCCCGATTTCTTTCACGCCCTTGAGCAGCGTGGGCAGCTCGGCGCGGGGCACCACGGTGTCTTCTTCCTTGTACACCGAGTTGTAGCGCACCGAGTTGCCGATGTTGCGGCGAATTTTCCAGAGGTCGTCTTTCTGGCCCGACGTGTCGGCCAGCAGGATTTCGCCCACGTCGTAGGCTTCCAGCACCCCGTACACCTGCTCGGCTTCCTTGTAAAGCTGCTCCAAATCTTGCCCGTCCAACTCAATCAGCAGGTGCGCTTTGATGTCTTCGGGCAGCGTGAGCGGAATTTTCAAATAGTCCGAAGACCAGGCAATGGCCTCGCGCTCCATAAACTCCATGCCCGACGGGATGATGCCCGCCCGGAACACGGCCGAAACCGCATCGGCAGCCTGCGCTTCCTGCCGAAACGGCACCAGCATCAGCACGTTGTGCTGCGGGTAGGGCAGCAGCCGAAACACTACTTTCGTGATGATGCCCAACGTGCCTTCGGACCCCACCATGAGCTGCGTGAGGTTGTAGCCGGTGCTGTTTTTGAGGGTGTTGGCGGCCGTCCAGATGATGTCGCCGGTGGGCAGCACCACTTCCAGGTTCAGCACGTAGTCTTTGGTGGTGCCGTATTTCACGGCTTTGGGGCCGCCGCTGCTGTGGGCCAGGTTGCCGCCCAGGCTGCAACTGCCCTTGCTGGCCGGGTCGGGCGGGTAAAACAACCCCACTTCGCGCACCGCATTCTGAAACACCTCGTTGATGACCCCCGGCTCCACAGTGGCTTGCAGGTTGCGCCCGTCAATCTGGATGATTTTGTTGAGCCGCTCCGTACTCAGCACCACGCCGTGGTGGATGGGCAAGGCCCCGCCGCTTAGGCCCGTGCCCGCCCCGCGCGGGGTCACGGCCAGCCGGTGCGCGTGGCACAGCCGCATGATGGCCCCAATTTCCTCGGCCGTGCCGGGCAACAGCACCACGTCGGGCGCAAAATGCAAGTCCTCGGTATGGTCGCGCCCGTAGTCGGCATACGCATCAGCCGTAGCGGCCGCCTCGGCCCGTTGGGCCGTCAGGACGTGCGCCGGGCCGACAATGGCCTCAAAGGCGACGAGCAGTTCGGGAGTGAGCGGATTAAAAATCATAGTAGGTTGTGTAGGGTGCGGGGCTTGCCCCCGCCCGAATCGTTGAACGGTTGCCATTGCAACGATTTGGGCGGGGGCACGCTCACGACGGAACACTTAAAAACCAGCGGCTACTTCAGCACCACCTTCTCCAACTGCAACGCTTTGGATTTCTTGCTCGGCCGGCTCACCACCACCAGCGTTTTGGGGTCCAGCCACACCGTAAAATCTTTGACGTAGGCCAGTTGCTGGTCGTCGGCCACGCTCAGTTTCAGGCGTTGGGGAGTGCCCAGTACGCCGGATTGGGAACTGACGTGGCGCAGGTACAAGTCCGATTTCTGGGCCAATGTTTCCAGCGTCAGCACCTGCACGTCGGTCCCGAACACCGCCGCCCGGAAGCCGATGCCGGTGTAGGCATCTGCGGCCGGGGCCACTTGGTTTTTGGGCAGCAGGCGGTGCCACTTCGCTGCCATAAACTCATCGTAGCCGAACAGGTGCAGCTCCTGCGCCCGCACCGGGGCTGTGTCGCCGCCTTCCTCAAAGTGCTTTTCGGCCACCACCACCAGTTGCTTGTCGCTGCTCAAAAGCAACTCTTTCAGGTACAGGTCTTCCAGCCGCTTCACCGGCTGGCCCACGGCCGTGCCCACCTCGGCCAGATACGCTGGCCCGAAGCGCACTTCGGGCGCAAATTTCATGTCGCCGGTGCCGCTGCTGAAGTCAAACCGTACCGCCTTCAGGCTGTAGTATTCGCCGGTGGCGTAGTCGGCGCACAATGCGGCGGCGTACAGCATTCCGTCGTCCAGCACCGCAAATTTGGTGTCGCGCACGTTCACTTTGCGGCTGTCGTACACCCCCCCCACCGGCACGCCCAACACCTTCACATCGGCGGTGTTAGCAGCCGGGTAGCGGCGCACGGTCAGCTTCTGCATTCCGTCGCTTACCAGCGTTACGTACTGCGTGCCGTCGTTGGCCAGTTGCACGGCGGGCGAGAAAAAATCGCCCAACTCCTGGAAATTGTAGGTCTTTTCGCCCAACGGTTTCAGGTCGGCCCCAAACAGGGTGGCCGTCATGGCCCGAATCTGCTCCTGCCGGGTGCTGTAGCGAAACGCCAGCAGCCGCCCGCCATCGGGCGAAATGGCGATGCCCGGCCGCCGGTCGCGCACCGGGGCGCTCACCACCACTTTGGGCTGCCCGCGCTGCCCGGTTTGCAGGTTCACCGGCACCACCGTCAGCAGTTGGTTGGCCTCGTCTTTGTGGTGCAGCACCACCCAGGCTTGCTGGGCGCTGCGCCCAAACGCTTCCAGGGTTTCGCCGGGGGCCAGGGGCACGGCGGCGGTCCACTGCTTTTTCAGGTCGCGGTCGTAGCGTTCTACGGCGTAGGCCCCGGCGGCTTGGTGGGCCAGAATCACGAAGCCGCTGCCATCGGCCAGGGCCAGGGTTTTGCGCGGCACCCGCATATCGTAGCGGTCCGGCCCCGCTTCGGGCAGGTAGCTAAACGGGGCAGTGGTCACTTTTTGGGCCAGGGTGGGCTGCGCCAAGCCAGCCAGCAGGGCCAGCACCAACCCCCATGCGCGGGTCGTAGGCGGCAAACGATAAAAGCAGTGCGTCATGGGCAAGCAGCGGGTGAAGCCGTCGGGCCACCTAAACAGAAGGTCAGCCATCGGCCCGCTATGGGTCAAATTTACGGCCCGGCCAGCGGCTGGTTCCTTTTTTGCCGGGCCAGAAATTTTTTTTGCCAAAGCGGCCAGCCCCTAGCGCGTTAGCAACTGCCCGCGCCGGGGCCACCGGTTTAATTGCCGCGTAGGCCGACCTTTTGCCCCAATTAGGCGTATGGGGAACGTTTGCCGGGGCTGTAAGCCCGGTTTTTGCCCACCTGTTTTTCTTCTCAGCGGCCCCATAGTTTTCCTTACCACTACCCTCTGCACGGGCGGACCGCAGCGGGATTTGTTCCGGGCAACTCGGTCCACCGGTGTCCGTCAGCCATTCTGGGCTATCTTTGTGCCCGCCCGACTGAACTCTAAGCCAATTTTTATGAAGACACTTTTAAAATGCTGTCTCTTGCTTGCCCTCATTATCGGCGGTAAATTAGCCAAACAGGTGCCTCCGGCCACCGTTGCGGCCCAGCCCGTGGCTCCCGTCAAAAACGACGTTATGCTGGTTCACCAGGTACTCACCTCGGAGCCGGTGCCCAGCCCAGCCCTGGAATACGCCGAACTTCAGAATGTAAAGCCTGATGCCATTTCGGCTTTTTAATAATTCACAGAAAGCGACTTAGCCAGTCGCTTTTTTTATGTCCGCAGCGTTTCGTGAGCCAAACCGCTCAACTAATCCGGCTCCAGTTCACAGCCGTGCCGGGCAGGCGCTCGATGTGCTGCCGGATGTTTTGGTTGGCGGGCAACAGCAACTCCGGGTCTTCGGCCAGCAGTTCCTGGGCAGCGGCCCGGCTCTCGCTCAGAATGCGGCCGTCTTTGGCCAGGTCGGCAATCAGCAAATCCAGCACCCCGCTTTGCTGGGTGCCCATCAGGTCGCCGGGGCCACGCAGTTTCAGGTCAATATCGGCAATTTCAAAGCCGTTGCTGGTCCGCACCATCGTTTCCAGGCGGGTGCGGGCATCGGCGCTCAGCTTGAAGCCCGACATGAGAATGCAATAGCTTTGGTCGGCCCCGCGCCCCACCCGGCCCCGCAACTGGTGCAACTGCGACAGCCCAAACCGCTCCGCCGATTCTATCACCATCACCGAAGCGTTGGGCACGTTCACGCCCACTTCTATCACCGTGGTGGCCACCATTATCTGGGTTTCGCGCTTGATAAACCGCTGCATTTCGTAGTCCTTTTCCTCGCTCTTCATGCGCCCGTGGACGATGCTGATTTGGTACTCCGGGAACGCCCGGCTCACGCTCTCGTAGCCATCGGTGAGGTCTTTGTAGTCCAGCGTTTCCGACTCCTCAATCAGCGGATAGACGATGTACACTTGCCGCCCCACCCGCACTTGGTCCCGGACAAACTCAAACACTTTCAGCCGGTTGGCATCGTAGCGATGCACGGTCACAATCGGCTTCCGCCCGGCCGGTAGTTCGTCAATCACGCTCACGTCCAGGTCGCCGTACAGCGTCATGGCCAGGGTGCGGGGGATGGGCGTGGCCGTCATCACCAGCACGTGCGGGATGACGTGCGGGTTTTTCTGCCACAGCTTGGACCGTTGCGCCACCCCGAAGCGGTGCTGCTCGTCCATTATCGTCAGGCCCAGGTTGCGGAACTGCACCACGTCTTCCAGCAGCGCGTGGGTGCCCACCAGCATATGCATTTCGCCTGCTCGTAGCGCTTCGTGCAACACCCGTCGGTCGGCGGTGCGGGTGCTGCCGGTCAGTTTGCCGATGCGGATGCCGAGTTGGTCAGCGTACACTTTCAGGCCCGTATAGTGTTGGTCGGCCAGGATTTCCGTGGGGGCCATGATGCAGCTTTGCGCCCCGTTGTCGGCCGCCATCAGCATGGAGATGAAGGCCACAATGGTTTTGCCCGACCCCACGTCGCCCTGCAACAGCCGGTTCATCTGTTTGCCGGTGCAAAAGTCTTTGTAGATGTCGTGAATCACCCGTTTCTGCGCCCCGGTCAGGTCAAACGTCAGGTGGTTTTTGTAGAAATCCACCAGCGTGGGTACCTCCTTAAAAATCTGCCCCGCCAGCGTGGCCTTGCGCTGGTCTTTCTGGCGCAACAGCTTGAGCTGTATATAAAATAACTCCTCAAACTTAAGCCGGAACCGCGCTGCCTGCAACAAATCCGTGGTTTGCGGAAAGTGAATCTGCTGCATGGCCTGGGCCTTGCCCATCAGCGCATACCGCTCAATCAGCGCGGGCGACAGCGACTCGGTGATGTGCGGCGCGGCCAGCCGCAACAACTCCGCCACCATCCGCATGAGGTACTTGGAATCAACCCGGTGGTAGTTTTTGAGCTTGTCCGAGGTGTTGTACATCGGCTGCAAAAAGCTCTGCCCCGGCTTGGCCTCGGTCACTTCTTCCAGTTCCGGGTGCGCCATCTGCGGCCGCCCGTTGAAAAACGTCGGCTTGCCAAAAACGATGTACTCGGTATTGTTCTTGGCCACGTGCTGCACGAATTTCACGCCCTTGAACCACACCAACTCTAGCTCACCGGTGCCGTCGCCCACCTTCGCCACGAGCCGCATTTTCGGGCCTTCGCCAATCAATTCCTTGCCCCGCAGCATCCCCTTCACCTGCACATACGGCAGGTCTTCGGTCAGCTCGTTTATCTTATAAAACTGGGTCCGGTCCAGGTACCGAAACGGATACCGCTGAATCAGGTCGCCGTAGGTGAACAACCCCAACTCCTTGCCCAACAGCGCCGCCCGTTGGGCATTGCCCACCGTTTTCAGAAAATCAAGCTTGGTGTTGAAAAAATTACTCAAGGGAAATTGGCGATAGCACGAATGTAGGGTGCGGGGCTTGTCCCCGCCCGTCGCTGCCCTGTGGCCGTTTCAACGATTCCGGGCAGCGACGGGCGGGGGCAAGCCCCGCACCCTACTGGTATTTCAACGTGTTCAGCATCTGCATCATGTCCCGCTTCACGTACTCAATCACCGGGGCCAGCGAATCGTTGGCCGTGGCGGTACGAAAGTAAAGCGCCCCGCGAAAAAAGTGCCGGGTGCTGTCGGTGGTATAAAACTGAAACTGACTCGGCACCTCGCCCTGTAACTCAAACACCGAAGCACGCATCCCGCTGGGAGTCTGCACAATTCGCTCGTCAATGGCCGTGGCTTTCACCTGGTGCTTGCCAGTCAGCTTGCGGGCATCTTCCATCATTTTGTTGTATAGCCGCCGGTCGCGGGCCACGTCCATGTAGGTTATCTGCACGTTGGCGTGCAGCCGGGGGTAGTAGATGTTGAGCCAGTGCGGCTGCGCCAGGTACGACGAATCGCGCCGCACCACCGCTTCCCGCGAAAATTCAAACGTGTAGGGGTGGCCCACCGGCAGCATTTGGTAGCGGTGCGCGGGCAAGTCAATGCGGTTGTACCCTTTGGGTTTGGGCGTGTAATCGGGCGCGGCGGTGCAAGCCGCCAAAAGCAGCCCGCTTAACAATCCCAGCCACCCCGCGCACTTTCTCAGAATCAGCATCAAAAATATCAATCAACAAGGTTCGCTAACGGTCCAATTGTCAGTCAGCCTGAGCAAAACCACTTCAAAGGTAACTTCCCAACAATTTGCCCCAACAAAAACGGCCCCGACAAATTGCCGGGGCCGTTCAAAAATCACCTTTGACCGGCAAGCCAGGGACGTAGCCCCGCATCCCTTCAAACGAAGTTCAGCGAAGCTAATCCGGCGAATTTGTTTAAATCTACGGTTTAGAACGGGAGTTGGTCCATCTCCGGTTCCTGCCGGAAGCTCTGCGGGGCCTCGACCTCCGCGCCAGCCGCTGCTCCGTTGTTGCCTGCACCCGCTGGCCGGTGGCCGACCATGTTGATTTCCGAAGCCACAATTTCGGTGATGTAGCGGGTTTGGTTGTCCTTGTCTTGGTACTGTCGGGTCTGGATTTTGCCCTCCACGTACACTTGCTGGCCTTTTTTGAGGTACTTGTCGGCAAAATCGGCCAGGCCGCGCCACACCGAAATGTTGTGCCACTCGGTGCGCTCAATGCGGGTGCCCTGCTTGTCGCGGTAATACTCGTTGGTGGCGAGCGTGAAATGGGCCACGCTCACACCGCCCTCCAGGTGCCGGATTTCCGGGTCTTTGCCCAGGTTGCCGACTAAAATAACTTTGTTTACCCCTGCCATGATTATTAGCAAAAAAGGTGAATTGGGTTCAGACCCCCGTGGCCTGATTGACGCTGTAAAGGTAGTGAATCCAACAGAATTTACCAAACTATTGCTGCTAAAATTTCGGCGTAATCCAATGCCGCCGCCACCGGCGGTATTTTAATGATTTTGGCTCAAATAATTAGCAATAAGCTGGGGCTTGGGCAGGGCTTCAATTTCGTCGGCCGAGTAGGCCCGCAGGCCCAAGTCGCGCACGGTAGTAGCGGGCAGCGGCCGGGCCAGCGCCAGCGGGTGAAACCGGGCCTCTAGCTTTTGGTGGCTCAATACGTGGCGGTAGGCGGCCGTGGGTTCGGCCACTTGGGCGGTGTCCAAGGTGGCTCCCAGCGCCGTCAGGTGGCGGAGTAGTTCGGCGGGGGGCAGGTCGGGCGTGTCGGTTTCGGCCAGGGCAAAGTCGTACAGTCCCTGCCAGATGTCTTTTTCGGTGCGCTCGCGCAAGTACAGTTGGTTGCCGAAGCGCAGCACAAAATAGTGAAAGTGGCGGACGCGGGCAGCCTTCGCTTTGCTCTTGACGGGCAACAGCGCCTGCTGCCCGTGCTGGAACGCCCAACAACTGCGCTGCAAGGGGCAAAACAGGCAATCGGGCTTGGCGGGGGTGCATTGAATGGCCCCGAATTCCATGATGGCTTGGTTGAAATCGGCGGCGGCGGTGGGCGGCAGGTGCTGGTCGGCCAGGGCCTGAAACTCTTTGCGGCTGCTGGGCGCAGCGATGTCGGAATGCAGCCCAAACACTCGCGCCAGCACCCGAAACACGTTGCCGTCCAGCACGGCCACGGCTTCGTCGAAGGCAAACGAGGCGATGGCGGCGGCGGTGTAGGGGCCGATGCCGCGCAATTTCAGCAAACCGGCGTAGGTAGCGGGAAAAATTCCCTGCTGCTCGTCCACCACTTGCTGGGCGGTGCGGTGCATATTTCTGGCCCGCGAATAGTAGCCCAGGCCCTGCCACAGGCGCAGCACTTCCTGTTCGGGGGCGGCGGCCAGGGTCTGCACAGTGGGGTAGGATTGGAGAAAGGCTTCGTAGTAGGGAAGGCCCTGGACCACACGGGTTTGTTGGAGAATGACCTCGGACAGCCAGATGGCGTAGGGGTCGCGGGTGTGCCGCCAGGGCAGGTCGCGGTGGTAGCGCGGGTACCAGGCCAGCAGCGCGGCGGCCAGAAACGAGGGCGCGAGGGTGGGTTTAGCCAAAATTATGAGGGCGAATAAATTAAATGAAGGCAGTTTGGGAAGGGATGTTGCCGGGCTAAAAAAATCGGATTACCTTTGCACTCCCAAATGCAATGGCGAACCGCTTACCGGGCAAGGGCTTACGCGGCATCTGGGGTTGAATTGCCCAAAAAACTTCTTTTTTTAACCCTTTAAGTACACTACCAACGTGACCAAAGCTGAGGTAATCGCCGAAATCTCCCAGAAGACCGGCATCGAAAAATCGGACGTGCTAACGACCGTAGAAGCCTTCTTCAAAGTCGTGAAAGACTCCATGACCGAAGGCCACAACATTTACGTGCGCGGCTTCGGCTCGTTCGTAAACAAAAAGCGTGCTCGGAAAGTCGCCCGCAACATCTCCAAAAACACCTCGCTCATCATTGACGAGCACTACATTCCGAGCTTCAAGCCGTCTAAAACCTTCGTGGCCAAAATCAAAGGCAGCAAGAAGGTAAAAGCGGCTGCGGCAAAAGCCTAACCAGTACTTAGTAGTGAGTATTGAGTAGTGAGAAACACTTGAGTACCGGTTGCTTCACAAAAAGTACGGTTTCGGTTTCTCAGTACTCAGTACTAACCACTCAATACTAACCAACCAGTTGCCGGCCGCGCCGCCGGTGTCTTCTCCGCAAGGGGAAGCCCGGCGGCCGGTTTTTTTTGCCCATGACCCTTTCGCGTTCTGCTACTCATCAACTTCTGGTTCTGGCTGTTGCCACGGCTTTGGTGGGTGGGTTGTATGCACTGCCGAAGGGGATTGTGAAGCCGAAGGAAGGACGGGCCGAGCTAAGCCAGGATGCCGCCCGCACCGCCAACCGCGACGGCGGCGGAATGGTCACCAACGGCTCCAAAACCGAGGCATCGTCTGGCCCCCGGCCAGCCGAAACGGGCACTGCGGCCCCGCACACGGCCGCCACCCGCGAACAGCGCCAGCAACTCAATAATTTGCTGACGCAGTTCGGGCAAGCGACCGACGCGGCTCCCAAAGCCCGCTACGCCACGCAACTGGCCCGTGCTTACGAAAACGTGCAGCGCTTCGACAGCGCGGGCTATTTTTATGAGCAGGTGGCCTCGTTGCAGCCCGGTCCCCAAGCCACGCAACGGGCAGCCGATGCTTATTTTCAGGCGTATAGCTTTGCGAGCAGCATCGACCGCCAGCAAATGCTGGGCGGCAAGGCCCGCGAGTTGTATGCCAAAGTGCTGGAAAAGCAGCCCGACAACCTGGATGCCAAAACCAACCTCGGCATGGCCTATATGGCTTCCGAAAACCCCGTGCAGGGCATCACGCTGCTACGCGAGGTGTTGGCCGCCGACCCCCGCAACGAGAAGGTGCTGTACAACTTAGGCATTCTGGCGGTGCAAAGCGGGCAGTACGACAAGGCCGTGCAACGTTTTGAGGAATTGGTGAAAGTCAATCCAAAAAATGTGAATGGCCAGTTCTACCTGGGCGTTACCGCCGCCCGCACCGGGGCTAATGACCAAGCCCGCGCCGCTTTTTTGACCGCCAAGAGCCTCAGCGCCGACCCGGCCCTGGCCGCTTCAGTAGATGAGGAACTGGCCAAGCTGAAGTAAAATTGGGTCGTACCTTTGCAAACCGCCCCCGACGCACAGCTTCTTGGCTTGCCGTGACTCAGACCGTTTCGGTTTTTGGCAACGAATAGCCGAAACAAGGCCAGGGCTTGCTCTTGGCCAAGCAGTTGCCTAGCCGGGCGACGATTATTGTTTTAAAAAATCAGGCGGGGATACCCCCGTTCTTACTTCCTTAACCCCCACTACTATGCCCTGCGGTAAGAAACGTAAACGTCATAAAATTGCCACCCACAAGCGCAAGAAGCGCCTGCGGAAAAACCGGCACAAGAAGAAGTAAGCCCCCGACGGGGTGAAGTCGGCGGATTGGATTTTAGTATTGAGTAGTTGGTATTGAGTAGTGAGACAGCAGAAAGTTACAACACTGCTGTTGTCTCACTACTCAATACCAACTACTCAATGCTAAAAGCCAATGCCGCCCATCTCTCACGTAGCCTCCTGGATGTGTGGCTGGTGTGCGCTTTTCCCGTGGCTCGCGAGGGAAGCTGGAACCTCGTGGTTCCGGCTTCCCTTTGCTGGTTTCGGGCGGGAGTGAACCGGCTGACGCGCTGGGGGTTATTTTAACCAACTCACTGCTTTGAGCAACGAACTCGTTATCAATTCGACACCGGACGGCGACCGAATTGCGCTGTTGCAGGACAAGCGGCTACTGGAATACCATTTTGACCGCAACGACACCAATTATTCGGTGGGCGACATTTTTCTGGGCACCATCCGCAAGGTGATGCCTGGCCTCAATGCCGCATTTGTGGACATTGGGTATGAGAAGGATGCCTTCCTGCACTACGGCGATTTAGGGGAACAATTTACGTCCCTGCAAAAGTGGCAACGCCTGGTGCAGCAAACCAAACTGCCGACCGGCGCACTGGACAAGTTCACGTTTGAGCCGCCGCTGGACAAACTGGGCAAGGCCGAAACCGTGTTCAAGAAAGGGCAACAACTGGTGGTGCAAATCATCAAGGAGCCGATTTCGACCAAAGGGCCGCGCATCAGCACCGACATTTCGATGGCCGGGCGCTACCTCGTGCTCATGCCGTTCACGAACGGCGTGAGCATCAGCAAAAAGATTGTGAGCAAAGCCGAACGCGACCGGCTCAAGCGACTCGTTTCCAGTATTAAGCCAACCAATTTCGGGGTTATCATCCGCACTGTGGCCGAGGGCCGCGAGGTGGCCGAACTGGACAAGGATATGCAGGACATGGTGAGCAAGTGGGAACACCTGTACACGACGCTACGCACGGCCAAGCCCAACGACAAGCTGCTGGGCGAGTTGGGCCGCACGTCGTCCATGCTGCGCGATATGCTCAACGAGTCGTTCGACAGCATTGTGGTGGATTCGCCGGCCATGTACGACGAAATGCGGGGCTACTTGCAGCAGATTGCGCCCGACAAGCTGGGGTTGCTGAAGTTGCACAACTCGAAAGTCAAGATTTTTGAGCACACCGGCCTGGAGAAGCAGCTTAAAACCCTGTTTGGCAAGACCGTGACCGTGCCCGGCGGCGGCTACCTCGTCATCGAACACACCGAAGCCCTGCACGTGGTGGACGTGAACTCGGGCAGCAAAAGCAACCAGGAGAGCGACCAGGAAGCCACGGCGGTGATGATTAACCTACTGGCTGCCAAAGAAGTGGCCCGGCAGTTGCGCTTGCGCGATATGGGCGGCATCATCGTCATCGACTTCATCGATATGCGGGCCGCCGAAAGTCGCAAGAAGGTGGAGGACGCGGTGCGCGACATCATGAAGGACGACAAGGCCAAGTTTACCATCCTGCCCATCACCAAGTTCGGGCTGATGCAGATAACCCGGCAACGGGTGCGGCCCGCCGAAAACATCATCACCGGCGAACTGTGCCCTACCTGCGGCGGCACCGGCAAAATCTCGGCCTCGATTCAGGTGACGGACGAAATTGACGGCAGCATTGACGACCTGCTGGTGCAGCAAAACCAGTCGGGCCTCACGCTGCATGTACACCCTTTTCTCCACGCTTTCTACACCAAAGGGCTGGTTTCGCGCCAGATGAAGTGGTATTTGAAATACTACAAGTGGGTGAAACTGGTGAAGGATAGCAGCCTGGGCCTCACCGACTACCGCATTGAGGACGAGCGCGGCGAGGAAATCCAGCTCCGTTCGATGTCGGCGGCGATGAGCAAAGCCCAAACCGCCGATGTTGCAGATTAACCGGGATGGGCGCTGATGCCGTTCAAAAAGCGGTAGTTGCTGCTTTAAGGTAGTGAGTCAAAAGTAGTGAGTAGTGAGAACCTGATTCAATACCCTTGAAACCAACATCTTTTACTAAATACTTTGTACTGATTACTTACGCGCGACTACTTAACCCGCATCTCTGCGCCCATCCTGGTTAATCTGCAACATCGGCGATTAAAATTTAAGGCCCAAATCCAGCGCGAATACGTTGTTTTTGATGCTGGCATCCTGGTAGCCCCGGTCTTTGTCGAAGAAGCGGTCCACGTCAATCAGGCCCCGGTGGTAGCTGAGGCCAAACAGGGCTTTGGTGCTTTTGGCGAGTTGGTACTCGGCTCCAAAAGCGGCAATGGCGTTGGCATCGATTAAGAGAATGTGGTCGCTGGCCTGGGTGGTATTGCCGCTGCGCAGAGCATCGGTGTATGTTTTTTCGCCGTCGATGCGGGTGGCAATGGGCACAGCGATGGAGCCGCCGACCTGAAAGTAGAGGCGCACGTCGGTGGCTACGTCGTTGGTGAAGAGCTTGACGGTGGCGGGCAATTCAATGTATTGCAGGGCAATTTTTTGGGTGCCGCTCATGGCCGATTGAGGGTCGGCGTACTTGACGGTGCCGCCCTTGCCTGTGAGAAACAGGCCGGTGCTAAAGGCGTAGTTTTCGCCAAAAAACAGGTCGAACAGTACGCCGCCGCCGAAGCTGATTTTGCCGCTTTCGCTGGTAAGGCCGCCGGTGGTGGCATCGGCGCGAAGGTAGGTGTAAGAGGGCGAGACCTTGAGGCCGATTTCGACCTGGGCGGCGGCGGGGCTGGCGGCGGCGGCCACGGCGAGCAGACTGAGCAGAAGTTTTTTCATGGGGCGGAATGGGTTGGGCTGGACGGCGGGCTGAGCCGGGCGCAGGCGGCTGGTGGTTGGTTTGAGCTAATTTTACGCGAAAGTAGGACACTGTGGATAAGAAAAAAGGGATTGGGCGGCGCTGGCTGCCGTTTTTGCTGGGGCTGACGGGGCTGCTGGGGGCGTGCAAGCACACCCCGGCGGGCTGCCGCGCCGACGCGGCGGCCGACGCGCCAGCGGCAGAGGCCGGGCTGACGCGGCTGGAAACGCCGTTTTTTGCGGCCCGCACTCCGGCGCAGATGCAGGCGTTTATGGCCCGCTACCCGCAGTTTGCGCGGCGGTACTTGCAGCGGCAGCCCGGCAATGAACAGCAACTGGCCACCGCCCTGACGGACCTAGCGGGCAGCGCGGATTTGCAGAAACTGCGGCGCGAAACCGAGACGGCTTTTGCCGACAGTGCCGCGTTGCGCCGCGACTTGGGCGAATTGTTTGGGCGGGTGCGGTATTATTTCCCCAGTTTTCCGGTGCCGAAAGCGTACACTTACGTGAGTGGCTTTCAGGGCAAAGACATTTTTGTAAACGACAGTCTGCTGGTTTTCAGCTTGGATTGGTTTGCGGGGCCGAAGGCCAGCTACCGGCCCGACCTGCCGCAGTATATGCTGAAACGCTACACGCCCCCGCACCTGCTGCCGATGCTGGCCCTGGCCGTGGCCAGCAAATACAACCGCCACGACCTGACGGCCCGCACGGTGCTGGATGCGATGCTGACCGATGGCAAGGCGCTGTATTTTGCCGGGCAGGTGCTGCCCTGCACCCCCGATTCGCTGCTGCTGGGCTTTTCGGCCCGCCAAATGGTGGAACTACACGCCAACGAGGCGCGGGTGTGGGGGCATTTTCTGGAGAACAATCTGCTGTATTCGCCCACGCCGTTCACGGTGCAGAAGTACGTGGGCGAACGGCCTAATGTGCCCGAAATAGACAAAAACGCGCCCGGCCGCATCGGGCAGTGGGTGGGTTTGCAGATTGTGCGGAAGTACATGGCCGACCACCCGGATGTGGGTTTGGGGCGGTTGATGGCCGAGCGCAACGCACAGAAACTGCTGAACGACTCGCACTACCGACCGAAGAAGTGAGATTTTGGGTGATGAGGTGAGGCCGTCATGCTGACGAAGGAAGCATCTCTACTGCTTCGTTGCACGACTGAATTACTTACGCGGTGGAGATGCTTTCTTCGTCAGCACGACGGCCTTACCTCATCACTTCCAATGCACATCGCCGTTTTCAGTCAGTACCACACCAGCCCCGACTGCCCGGCCACGAGCCGGCATTACTCGTTGTTGGCGCACCTGGCGAAAACGCACCGCGTGACGCTGCTGACCACGCCCGCCTGGGAAGCGCACCGACTGACGCGCGAGTTTCCGTGGGTGCCGGCGGGGGTGGAGTTGCGGCAGGCCACGGTGCCGTATGACAACACGATGGGACCGGCGCGGCGGGCGCTGGCATTCGTGCAGTACGCGGCCTGGGCGGTGCGCGAAGGGCGGCGCATTGACCGGCCCGACGTGATTTGGGGGATTTCTACGCCGCTGACGGCGGCTTGGGCGGCGGCGCGGTGTGCCAGGGCGCGGCGGGTGCCGTGGGTATTTGAGGTGCAGGATTTGTGGCCCAGTTTTCCGGTGGCAATGGGGGCGGTGCCGACGGCACTGGCGCGGCAGCAACTATTCCGGCTGGAGCGGCGGCTGTACGAGAGTGCCCGGCACGTTCTGCCGCTTTCGCCCGACATGACGCGCTACGTGACGGGCCTGGGCATTGCGCCGGACAAGGTGACGACGGTGCTGAATGGCACCGACCTGGACCTGGCGGCCCGCGCCACGCCCGCCGCCGTGGCGGCGTTGCGGCGCGGGTTGGGCCTGGCCGAAGGGGAGCGGGTGGTGCTGTACGCGGGCACGTTTGGGCGGGCCAACGACCTGCCTACGCTGGTGGCGGCAGCCGAAAGCATGGCCGCCACCGATGCGGGCGTGACGTGGCTGTTTCTGGGGCACGGCTACTACGCGCCGCTGGTGGCAGCGGCAGCGGCCCGCTGGCCGGGGCGGATTCGGCTGGTGGGCGGGCAGGCCCGCCACGCGGTGTTTGGCTGGTTTGCGCTGGCCGATGTGGCGCTGGTGCCGTTTCTGAACTTGCCGGTGCTGGATGCCAACTCGCCCGCCAAGCTCTACGACGCGCTGGCGGTGGGCACCCCCGTGGTGGTGACCAACAACGGCTGGACCCGTGCCCTGGTGGAGCGCGAAGGGTGTGGCTGGTACGTGCCCGCTGGCGACGCGGTGGCGCTGGCCGGGCGGCTACGCGAATTGCTGGCGCAACCGGCCGCATTGCAGGCAGCCGGTGAGCGCGGGCACCGGCTGGCGGCAGCGAAATTTGACCGGCAGCAAATTGCGGTCGTGGTGCAGCAAGTGTTGGAAAGTGCGGCGCAAGCCCGTTGATTTTTGTGCCAACCTACGCTGCGTTTGTACTCAAGAGTACTCCCGAAGGAATTTCATTTACCAAGCGCACCTCGTCAACCGCTTCAGGAGTGGCTGTATGCGACTGATGGGGTCACGTTTTTGGCATAAAAAGCACAAAAGCCTTTGAGTGGGCAGATGCCGCACTTGGGCGTGCGGGCCACGCAGGTGTAGCGCCCGTGCAGAATCAGCCAGTGGTGGGCTTTGGCCACCAGTTCGGTGGGGATGTATTTGACCAGCGCCAGTTCCACGGCTAGCGGGGTAGTGGCAGTTTTGGGTACCAGACCGAGGCGGTGCGACACCCGGAATACGTGGGTGTCCACGGCCATAGCGGGCTGGTTGTAGATGACGGAAACTACCACGTTGGCCGTTTTGCGGCCCACGCCGGGCAGGCGCTGTAGCTCGTCTAGTTGGCTGGGGACTTCGCCGCCGAACTCTTCGGTCAGCATTTTGCCCAACCCGGCCAAGTGCCTGGCCTTGTTGTTGGGGTAGGATACGCTGCGGATGTAAGGAAAAACGTCGTCGGCAGTGGCCGTGCCGAGGTGGGCGGCGGTGGGAAAAGCGTCGAGCAGGGCAGGCATCACGAGGTTCACGCGCTTGTCGGTGCATTGGGCCGACAGCACCACGGCCACAATCAACTCATACGGGTTGCGGTAGTGCAACTCGGTTTGCGGCTCGGGGAAGTGGGTGGTGAAGTACGCCAGCAACTGGCGGAAGCGGTCGGAGCGGGACATGGGGCAAAAGGGGCGAAATGCAAAGGTCGGGGCTGGGTGGCTTTTGTCAGGGCCAACTCTGCACGCCAGACAATGTGCGCCGATGTTCTCGCTGTTTTTCCGGGCAGCAAAAAGCCCCCGGTGGAAACTCCACCGGGGGCTTTTGCACAAGGACCACTTGGCCCCGGCGCGGCAGGAACCGCGTCGGGGCCGGGGTTTGGTGGAGTTAGTCGATAACCACTTTGAGGGTGGCGGTTTCGGAGCCGGCTCGCAGGCGCAGCGTGTACACCCCCTGAGCCAAGTCCGTGGTGTCGTATTCGGCGGTAGCCCCTGCCGCCTGAAGGGCAACAGTGCGCTCGTTCACTACCTGGCCCAGCGCGTTGAGCAGCGTGGCTTGCACCATGTGCTGGCCCGCCACCGGCGGCAGTAGCACCGTGAAGCGCCCGTGGGCCGGGTTGGGGAACAGGCTCGTTTGCGTAGCCAGCACACCCGCTGCCGCTGGCCCCGGTGCTATTTCCGGGCCTGTTTCCGGCCGGGCACAAAGGGGAAATGTGGGCGCAGATTTAGAACTACTCTACCACTACCCGCTGGGTTTGGGTTTCCCCGCCCTCATAGGCCACGCGCAACAGGTACAGCCCAGCGGGCAGGCCGGTCAGGTCCAGGGTGGGCGCGGCGGGCCAGTGGCGCACGGCGCGGCCGGTGGCATCGAGCAGATGCACCTGCTGGGGGCGGCGGGCCGCGTCCAGGGTCAGGTGCAGGCGGTCGTGGGCGGGGTTGGGGTAGGCTTGGGGAGCGGCGGCGGGCAGCGCAAGGGTGGTGGGCAGCACGTTGGGGTCGATTAGGCGGGCAAGTATCGTCGGCTCCTGCGTGAGCGGATTGAGAAAATCGCCGCCAACTAGAATGGCTCCGTTGGGTTGTAGAGTAATGTTTTTGATGATATAGCCCGGTAGCTGGGGACCGCTGAAGCTGTTGTCACGGGTGCCCAAGGGCTGCAATCTAATAAATTGAATGCTGAAAGTGCCCGGCTGGCTGGTTAGCTGTCCATGCAACAGGATTCGCCCGTTAGGCTGGATGGCACTCGAATAGGCAATGCCGCGGCCTAGCGGCGATGAAAAAGTGGGGTCGATAGTTCCGTTGGGCTGCAACCGGGCTGCCACTTTATTAAGGGGACTGTTGGTGCCGTCAAAAAGGTATAAATCGCCGTAAACTAGCAATCGTCCGTCAGGATAAAGGCTCATGCCAAAAACACTCCCTATGCCAGCGCTGCTTGGCACCGGGCGCACAAACGAAGCATCTAAAGTGCCAGTGGGCAGCAAACGGATAACGGGTTGGCTGACACTAGTGGTTGGTGAAGTAACATAATATACATCGGCAACCAGGATATTGCCATCGGGCTGTACCAATAGTGGGGCGGCCGGGTGCAACCGGAAATCAAGGCCGACTTGCACGGCCAGCGGCGGCTGGAAGCTACCATCTACCCCCCCGGCGGCCGTCAGACGGACCAGCACCCGTGGCTGCATGGGAGAGGTTGTGGCGTAGATGGAATAACCGCTCAACAATACCTGGCCATCGGGCTGTAAAGCCACACTGGTAATTTCGTTGACGTGCAGCGTACTGTTGCCAGCCAGAGCTGGCACAAAGCCTGCATCGAGTTGCCCGGTGGGCAGCAACCGGGCTATTGCCGGCCGGGGCTGTCCACCTAATGCCGAAAAATCACCACAAATCAACACCTTACCGTCAGGTTGTAACGCCACTTGGCTCACCGTTTCACTGCCTCCTGTGGCCGTTGCTACAGCCGTAAAGGCCGCATCAACGGTGCCATTGGCATCGAACCGGGCGACGTTGCGGGCAGTTACGCCGTTGATTTCCGAAAACTGGCCGCCCGCTACCAACTGCCCGTTGGCTTGCACGACCACGCTATTTATCGTCCCGTTCATTTGCAACGTCGGCGCGAAGGAGCTTTGGTAGGTTCCGTTGGCATCCAATACCGCCACCCCAATTGGTACCGCCGTAGCCGAGGCATAAATTTTGGGCTGACTAGCTACCAGCAACTGGCCGTTGGGTAAGACCTGTAGCGAGTTTGGGTAAACAAAATAGTTGCCGTAGCCCGGAACCTGAAGCGAGGCATCTAGCGCCCCGGCGGGTAGCAATCTCAACAAAAAAGTGTACGCCACATTGCTGTAGTCACCATTAGGGACTGCTTGAGTAGCGTCAATACGGCCTGCTACCAGAATCCGGCCATCGGGCTGTACAAAAATACTGGCTGCACCCAGGTCCGCCGGTGGGTTGAAGCTGGCATCAACGGCTCCCGTAACCAGCAACCGCACCAGGGGTGATGGAGTCAGAAAGGTGCTGTTTGGACTGATAAGAATCTTGTTGTCCGGCTGCACAGCCCTGACGTAAGCGTGGCGCAGAGATGGCGGCGGTTGCAGCGAAGTATCTTCCAAGCCGCTGGGTAGCAACCTTAGCATACCTGTTCGGACGATGTTGCCCCCCGCACTAACGTAAAAAGTGCCGGAAATCACCATTTTGCCGTCAGTTTGCAAGTAAATGGCTTCTACTCTGCTACCTGTGGGCAGGCTATTGCCTAACTGCATCAGAAATGGTTGGTCCAAGGTGCCATTGGGCAGCAGCCGGACCAAAGCCCGGCTGGGTGTTCCGACGGGCTGGGCATCTTGGTTGGTCAGTAAAATCTTACCGTCAGGTTGTACAGCACAAGTACCCTCCTGACCCGGATAAAAAGGCGTTGGCGAGGCAAACGTGGCATCAACAGTACCGTCTGCATTCAGGCGCATGAGGCTATTATAGGTGCGCCCGCCCGTGGTAAAAGGATAATAAAGCACCACTAATAGCCGGTTGCCCGGATACTCGGCTACCTGTGCAGGCAGGAAGCCCTGAGCAGCGTGCGAAATCATTCGGGTGTTGAACACCGCATCCGGCTGCCCGGCAGTCGTGAACCGGCACAAAACAATGCCCCCAACATCTTGGCCGTTGATTCGCTCAAACGCCTCGTAGCCAAACCTAAAATCAGCCAACAATACCCGTGAGCCGTCATTGAGCTGCAATGCTTGCCTAACGCCGGTAGGGGTATAAGCACGAGGCGTGGTAAAAGTCGGGTCCATGCTGGGTTGAGCATGGACCAAAAGGCTACCAGTAACCAGCGACAACAGCAAAAAGAAACGGAGGAACATGAGAAACAGTCGGTTTTAGCCTGCAAGTTACGCCCTACCGAAACACCAGCGGCACCACCACCTTCACGCTCACCGTGCGGCCCTGGTTGAACACCCCGCGCCGCCCGGTGGCGGAGTTCACGTCGGCGTATTTGAGGCGGCTCAGGTGACTTTGGTAGGCCACGTCGAACAGGTTGTTGGCCGTCAGGAACACCGAGAACAAGGTTTTGCCGTGCGCGTCGGCCACGTCGCCGCCCAGGCCAGCGTTGCAGAGGGTGTAGCCGGGCGTGGCGGTTTCGGTGTCGAAGGCCGCGAAGTAGCGGTCCTGGACGAAGGTGTGCTCGAGTTGAAAGCGGGCGAAGACGTTGGTCAGGCGCTGGCCGGGGCGGCGGAAGTTGCCGCGCAACTCGCTTTGCAGGCGGTCGGCGGGGATGAAGGGCAGGTAGCGTTCCGCGTCGGGCACATCCAGTTGGTGGGCGCGGACCATTGCAAAAGAGTTTTCGATGTGCAGCCAGTCCAGCGGGTGGGGGTGGATGTCGAGCGTGGCCTCGCCGCCCACGAGCCGGGCCTGGCCCTGGGTGTATTCGTACACGCCCACCGGCCGGTTGGTAGTGGGGTTGGTGCGGAGCGAGTCGGTGCCAGCCGCCGTGAGTAGGCGGCGCGTGAAAATGTAATTGCTTATACTGTTCTCGAACGCATCGACCCGCAGACTGACGTGTTCGGTGGCATAGCTTAGGCCGGCATCGAGTTGCAGGCTGGTTTCGGCGGCCAGGGCGGGGCGGCCGATTTCGTAGCGGATGGTGCCCTCGTGCTGGCCGTTGGCTCCGAGTTCGGCGGGGTTGGGAGCGCGGAAACCCCGCGCCACGTTGGCTTTCAGGGTCAGGCGCTCGCTCAGGTTGTAGGCCAGGCCCAGGCTGCCGCTGTAGTTCTGGAAGGTGCTGACGAAGCCCGGAAACTTGGTTTCGGCCCCGGCCGTGCCGGGGTCGGTGGGTTGGTCGTCGTGGTTCAGGTACAGCGCCTGGGCCGTGATGCGGCGCAGGTCGTAGCGCAGCCCACCACTGACATCAACCTGGCCAAAGGTCTTCTTAGCCACCCCGAACACGCCGCCCTCATTGAGCGTGTAGGCCGGAATCAGGAATTCGGTGCCCAGGTTGCGGTTTTGCTGGCGCATTCCGCTACTGCCCAGAGCCAGGTTCCAGCCGTTGCGTTCGGGCAGGAAGTAGCGCAGGGCATAGTCCACGGTCCGCAGTTGGAAGTAGAGGTTGGTTTCGGCCGGGTCCAGGGGGTTGCCAAACTCGCGGCGCAGGTTCTGCTGGTAGTTCACGAGCAGCGTGGCCCGCCCGCCGTTCTGGCCGATAATGAAGCTGTTGTCGGTGCCGAAGCGCATATGGTTGATGCGCTGCCGGGGCACGGCCAAGCCGTAGCCGCACAGGTCGCCGTCGGTCACGGGTACCGAAACCACGTCGCCGGTCCCGTCGGGCACGTCCTTCAGAAACCGGCCCGTGAGCGAATCCCGCGCCCCTTCGGTCAGGCCCAGGTTTTGGTTGAAGGTGCTGAAGGTGAGGTGCGAGTAGCCCCAGCTTTTGTTCAGGCCCACGTAGCCGTTGGCATCCCACTCGTTGAAGCCGGAGTTGTACACCCGGCCGTCGTTGCGGTTTTGGTAGTCAGCGGCCACCTTGCGGGTGCCCCGCGCCAGCCAGTTGAGGCCGTGCAGGTTGCCCGCGTTTTGCAACGAGTAGCCCTGCTGCTGGTTGTTGGTCTGGTAGTTGGCCGTGGCCTCGCCCGTGATGTGGCCTTCCGCCACCGGGTCGGGGGCCAGGAAGTTGATAACGCCAGCCATCGCATCCGAGCCGTAGAGCAGCGACCCCGTCCCCTTGATGACCTCGGCGTGGTCCACGCTAAACTGGTCAATTTCAATTCCATGCTCGTCGCCCCACTGCTGCCCCTCCTGCCGTGCCCCGTTGTTCAGGGTCACGAGGCGGTTGTAGCCCAGCCCCCGCACTACCGGCTTGCTGATGGCCGGGCCAGTGGTGATTTGCTGCACCCCCGGCAGTTGGGCCAGCGCATCCACCGCGTTGGTGGCGCTGGTCTGGTTGAGGCGGGCGTGGTCCAGCACGGTGGTGGGCACCGGCGAACGCCGCAACTCCGTGGCCGCCGACACGCCCGTGACCACCACCTGCCCGATTTCGGTGGCCGCCGGGGCCAGGGCCAGGTCCAGGGCCGCGCCGCTGCCCGTGTCCACGGCCCGGCTCACGGTGGTGTAGCCCAGCGACCGCACCTGCACCAAAAACCGCCCCCTGGGCAGGCTGGCGAACGAAAAGCGCCCATCAGCATCAGTAGCCGCGCCCTGCTTGAGGTCGGCAAACAGCACCGTCACGCCCGGCAGCCCCGCTCCGGTAGTGGCATCGGTGATGCGCCCAGTGAAGGGTGTAGCGGGCGCTTGGCTGGTAGTTGGTTTTGAAGGTTGGGCTGAGGTTTGGGTTTGGGCCACAGCCCGTTCGGCCAACGCACTCCCGAGGAGCAGCGTCAGGCCCAGCATAACATTTTTCATAAAAAAGACGACGAAAAGCGGCCCCGCCGCAGCGCGGGCCAATGGACGAAAGCTGCCCGCAGCAGCAAAAAGCTGGCATGAGCCAGCCCCGAACCCACCGCAAGGCAAGGTCGGGTTTGCGCGGGCAACTTTTTCGGCCCCGCGCTACGTCGTCAGGTGCGGGGGGCCGCGTAGGGCCGTTGGCCCGGCCCGGACCGGGGCAGCGGGCCGCACATTGGCCGGGCGTGGCAGGGGCGCGTAGTGCACCGCCACCGGCGGCACCGGCAGCCGCACGGGGGCTGCTGCCTGAAACGCCGCGTTGTAGAATTGCTCCGTCGCGCAGTGTTGGTGCTTACTGCTGATGAGCAGCTTGCCTTTGGCAGCGGTGCGTTGGTAAGCCGGTTCGTCGGCGGTGTGCGTGTGTGCGTGCAACGCCAATACCCACGTCTCGGGCAGCAGCGTACGGCCAAAGCACAGCAGCAGCAAAACGGCAACGTAAGGACGAAAAGCAGGACGCAACACGGCAGTCAGGAAAACAACAACGCCCCGTAACGGAGCCGACCAGCGCGGGTTGCGCCGGGGCAAAGGTAGCGGCCGGGGAACGGGAAGTTGGGCTTAGGAACGGAACCGCCCCAACCCTCAAAGTCCAGAACCTAAAACCTACCGACTTCCCCGCGTAAATTTTTAATCTGCAAGTTTCACTTAACGCCTATTTTCTTGCACCTTTCTACTTAATGCCGTTCTTTCAATGCGTTGCCTTTACTTTGGCTTAACATTTGAGCGGTAATTTCGGCCTACCTTAGCCGCGAATATCCGCCTGACCTTTGCTCTTTGCCCCATGCTCCTTACCGATTTTTCAGAATTGCGGGTGCAGCACGACGCAGCCCTGGAACTGCTCCGCATCGGCTGGGGCGGCGGCGACATGGGACGCTTTCGCGAAGGCTCGTTGCACCTGGTCGAAACCGCGTTGCGGGTGCAGGCCAAGCATTACGTGTTCGACATGGACAGCCTGCCCGACATTCCGATTTACGACCAGGTGTGGATGGGCTTGCACTGGCTACCGCTGGCCCGGCCGCTGCCCATCGAGCGGGTGGTGTTCGCCATCAGCAGCGCCCGCAGTTACCACTTGGCCGCCATCGAGGCGCTGTTGCTCGTGGCCAAGCCGTTCATCAAGTTCGACGTGCAGTTTTTTGGCGAAGCCGAGCCGGCCCTGCGCTGGATAACCGACCGTTCGCCCCGTCTGCCAGCCCTGCTGGCCGAGTGGAACGCAGCCTATGGGGTCCCGCCCACCGTGCTGCCCGGCGTGGCCGAGCCAGCCGCGAAGTACGAATAACGACGCTGCCAACCTGGCAGCCCGCCACCACTTGGAACGGGGTTTGGATAGCGGCCCGCGCACAGCGCGGCCACCGGCTGCTCCCTTCCCTATCACCTCATCGCCCCCAGCAAAATGCAAGAAACCGGCTCCATCTCCATCCACACCGAGAACATCTTTCCCATTATCAAGAAGTTCTTGTATTCCGACCACGAAATTTTCCTGCGGGAGTTGGTTTCCAATGCCGTTGATGCCACTCAAAAGCTGCAAAGCCTGGCCCGGCAGGGCGAATTCACCGGCGAGTTGGGCAAGCTCAGTGTGCGCGTGACGGTGGACAAAGAGGCCCGCAAAATCACCGTGTCGGACCGGGGCCTGGGCATGAGCGCCGAGGAAATCAAGAAGTACATCAACCAGATTGCCTTCTCCGGGGCCACCGAGTTTGTGGAGAAGTACAAGGAAACCGACGCGCAGGCCAAAGACCAGATTATCGGGCAGTTTGGCCTGGGTTTCTACTCTGCGTTTATGGTGGCGAAGGAGGTGGAAATCTGGTCCAAGTCGTACAAAGAGGACACCGAAACTGCCCACTGGACCTGCGACGGCAGCACCGAATTTACCCTCGAGGAAACCAGCGGCGACCACGCCAAAGCCGAGCGCGGCAGCGACGTGGTGCTGCACGTGGCCGACGATTCGGACGAGTTTCTGGAAGAGGCGCGGCTGCGCGGCATCCTCACCAAATACTGCAAGTTTCTGCCGGTCGAGATTGAGTTTGAGGGCGAAGTCATCAACCAAACCGCGCCCATCTGGACCAAACAGCCGGCCGACCTGACCGACGAGGACTACAAAAAGTTCTACCACGAACTGTATCCGATGAGCCTGGACGAGCCGCTGTTCTGGATTCACCTCAACGTGGACTACCCATTCCATCTCACGGGCATTCTGTACTTTCCGAAGGTGAAAGACGAGCTGCAACTGCAGCGCAACAAGATTCAACTTTACTCGCGGCAGGTGTTCATCACCGACGAGGTGAAGGACGTGGTGCCCGAGTTTCTGATGCTGTTGCACGGCGTGATTGACTCGCCCGACATTCCGCTCAACGTGAGCCGCAGCTTTTTGCAGGCCGACGCGGCGGTGCGGAAAATCAACACCTACATCACCAAAAAAGTGGGCGACAAGCTGGCCGAGCTGTTCCGGAAAGACCGCGCCGGCTACGAGGAGAAATGGGGCGACATCGGCCTGTTTGTGAAGTACGGAATGCTGTCGGACGAGAAATTTTACGAGCGGGCCAAAGACTTTGCCCTGCTGCGCAACGTGGACGGCAAACTGTTCACCCTCAGCGAATACACCGAGCACATCCAAGCCAACCAGCAGGACAAGGACGGCACCACGGTGGCCCTCTACACCACCGATGCCCAGGCCCAGCACAGCTACGTAGCCGCCGCCCAGGAGCGCGGCTACGACGTGCTGAACATGGACCAGGTGCTGGATGCGCATTTCGTGGGCCTGCTGGAACAGAAGCTGGAAAAAACCAGCCTCAAGCGCGTGGACGCAGCCACGGCCAGCCAGCTTATCGAGCGCGACGAAACCACCGAAAGCGTCCTCAGCGAAGACGAGCAAACCAAGCTGGCCGACCTTTTCAAAACCGCCATTGCCGACGCGGCCATGCACGTCAAAGTGGCGGCCCTCTCGCCGCAGGACGCGCCGGTCGTCATCACCCAAAACGAATTTATGCGCCGCATGAAGGATATGCAGCGCACCGGCGGCGGCGGCGGAATGCAGATGTTCGGCAGCTTCCCCGACAGCTACGACGTGACCGTGAACGCCAACCACCCGGTGGCCCAGAAGGTGCTGGGCGGCGACGAAACGCTGGCCAAACAAGCCTTTGATTTGGCGCTATTGGGCCAGGGAATGTTGAAGGGCGCGGCCCTGACGCAGTTTGTGCGGCGTAGCACGGAGCGGCTGTAACGGCGGGGCTTGCCCCCGCCCGTCGCTGCCCGGTCAGCCTCCAACCAAACCCCGTCCTGGCGGTTAGTCCCCGATGTTTGGCAATAAACGACTTCCCGGCCCCCGGCCGCCCGTGGCCGTGGTCGGCGCGGGCATCGCCGGGCTGGCCGCCGCCGTGCGGCTGGCCGTGGCGGGCCACGCCGTCACGGTGTTTGAGGCGGGTTCCACCTTCGGCGGCAAGATGCAGCAGTTCACGCTGCCCGGCGGCTACCGGTTTGATGCCGGGCCGTCGCTGTTCACGCTCCCCGCGCTGGTGGACGACCTGTTTCGGCTGGCGCAGCGTACGCCAGCCGACTACTTCCGCTACGAGCGGCTGGACCCCATCACGCGCTACTTTTTTGCCGACGGTACGCGCCTCACGGCATGGGCCGAACCGGCGCAGTTTGCAGCCGAGGTAGAAAAGCAGCTGGGTGCCCCGGCGGCGGTAGTCACCCGGTTTCTGGCCCGCAGCCGGCGCAACTACGAGGCCACGGCGGGCACGTTCCTGCAAAAATCTTTGCACCGGGCCGCCACTTATTTTCGGGCCGAAACGCTGAAAGCTGTGGCGGCGCTGCCCGGCCTGGGCCTGGTAGGCACCCTGCACGAGCGCCACCAAAAAGCTTTTGGGGCCGACCCGCGCCTGGTGCAACTCTTTGACCGCTACGCTACCTACAACGGCTCGGACCCGTACCAGGCCCCGGCCACGTTGAGCGTGATTCCGCACCTGGAACACGGCATTGGGGCGTTCTATCCCGAAGGCGGCATCCACGCCATTGCGGCCAGCTTGTTTCGACTGGCCGAAGAGTTTGGGGTGAAATTCCAGTTCAACGAAGCGGTGGAGGAGATTTTGACCGCAGCGGGCCGCGTGACGGCCGTGCGAACGGCGCGGGACGTGTACGACTTTGGCCTCGTGGTGAGCAACATGGACGTGGTGCCCACCTACCGCCGCTTGCTGCCCGGCCAGCTCGCGCCGGAGCGTGCCCTGGGCCAGCCCCGCTCGTCGTCGGCCCTGATATTTTACTGGGGCGTGGCCCGCGAGTTTCCCGAACTAGACTTGCACAACATCTTCTTTTCGGCTGATTATCAACGCGAGTTTGCCGCCATTTTTCAGCAGCAAACCGTGGCCGACGACGTGACGGTGTACGTGAACATCACGAGCAAAAAAACGACCGCCGACGCACCGCCCGGCCACGAAAACTGGTTTGTGATGGTGAACGTGCCCCACGACAGCGGCCAGGATTGGGCCGCCCTTACCCAAAAAACCCGCTGCTTGGTGCTGGCCCGGCTGCAGCAGGCGCTGGGCGTGGACGTGGAGCCGCTTATTCGGGCCGAACGGACCTGGACCCCGCCGGGCATTGCGGCCGACACCTCGTCGTGGGGCGGGGCGCTGTACGGCAGCGCCAGCAACAACCCCTTGGCCGCCTTTTTGCGTCATCCCAACTTCGCCAGCCGGTTGGGCGGGCTGTACTTTTGCGGCGGCTCGGTGCATCCGGGCGGCGGCATTCCGTTGTGTCTGCTCTCCGCTAAAATCGCGGCCGAGCTTATTTCCAATGAGGAATGAGACGTGCGGAGTGAGGAGTGGGCAACCGGCTCATTGCCCATTCCTCATTGTTCATTCCTCATTCCTTATTGTCCCTGATGGAGCTTACCGATACCTTGATTCACGCGCCGCTGGTGCATCCGCGCCGGTTGCGAATAGCGCAGTTTTTAGTCCTTCTGTTTCACGCTACGGGCTTTGTGGGACTGGCCTTTTCGCGTGACCCCGGCTTTTTTCTGCGCTTCACCCCGCTCACGTTGGTGCTCACGGCGGGGCTGCTGCTGGCATTTGAGCGCGAGCGGGGGGCGCGGCTGTGGCGCTTCGTGCTACTGGCGGGGTTGCTGGGCTTTGGGGTGGAATTGGTGGGCGTGTTTTCGCACAAAATTTTTGGCTATTATAGCTACGGCGACACGCTGGGGCCGAGAATCAGCCTGGGGCTGCCCGATACGGCGGTGCCGCCCCTCATTGGCCTCAACTGGGTGGTGCTGGCCTACGTGTGCGGCCACCTGGTGCGCTACTTGCCGCTGGCCGCGCTGCCCCGCATCGTGCTGGCCGCCCTGCTGATGGTGGGCTTTGATATGTGCCTGGAGCCGGTGGCGGCCACCTACGATTTCTGGCGCTGGAGCGGCAACGTCATCCCGTTTCAGAATTTCCGCGACTGGTTCATCGTCGCCTGTCTCCTACAGGCGCTGTTTGTGCGGGCACGGTTTGCGTACCGCAACCCGCTGGTATGGCTGGTGTTCCTGACGCAACTCCTGTTTTTTTTCGGCTTGGGGTTCTTTAAGTGAGCGGAGGTTGGTTTTTGGGTTTTTGCGGTTGAATGCCAGGTGGGGGCCTGCTGCGAGGCGGCGGGGCGGCGCTGCGAGCGGGTGAGGCGGCGCTGCGAGCGGGTGGGAGCGAACTGCGAGGCGGTGGGGGCCTGCTGCGAGGCGGTGGGGGCCTGCTGCGAGGCGGTGGGAACCTGCTGCGAGGTGGTGGGGGCGAACTGCGAGGCGGTGGGGCGGTGCTGCGAGGCGGTGGTGGGATGTGCCGGATGGCAAAGTGGCGGGTTTCCTTTTTATTCCTTACATTTAGGCATTCGTTCGTACATGCGTGTCCGGGCGTTGCGTGTTGCCTCACCTTTTATTGACCCCACCCCCGATGAATACCGAGCAAAATGACATCCTGACGATGTATAACCTGGTGGTGAACCAGTATTTGCCCAGCGAGCCAGCCAAAGAGTTGCTGGCCGTGCCGCTGGTGGCTACCCGGCGCGAGGAGCTGCTGGCCACCCTGGGCTTGCTGAAAACCGCCGCCGAGGCGCAGGACAGCACCACCACGGGCCTGACCGGCACCCGCGACGAGGTGAAAAAGCAAGCCGCCGTGAAGGGCGACATCATCCGGCAAATGGTGCTGGAGTTTCCGCCCTCGGCCACGGCGGCGGTGGAGTTGAAGGACAGCCCCCTGAAGACCTTGCACGGCGACGAAACGGTGTTTCTGGCGTACTTGCAGCGCATCCTCAATTATTTGCCCAGCATCGGCGCGGCCGACCGCAAGCTAGTGGCTTACGACGATGCCGCAGTGGGAGCAGTGCTGGCTACTATCCTGCTGGCGCTGACCAGCACGAAAGGCGAAATCCGGCTGGCCATCAACACCAGCAGCGGGGCCACAGTCACGATTGAGGACTTGCTGACCCAGGCGACGGCCCAAGCCAAAAGCATGGACCGGGCGGTGAAGATGCAGGTGCAGCGCCTGCCCGTGGCGGTGGCCGACTACTTCAAGGCCCGGCGCATTATCCACACGGCGGCCCACAAGGTGAGCCGGCCGCTGCAAGGCCCGGCCGTGTTTGGGGTGCCCACGCTGGTGCTGGACCGCACGCTGGTGCCGCTGTTGTCGCTGACGCTGGGCAACCGCTCGGCGAAGGGCTACACGCTGGGCTACTACCTGGCCGACACGCCGACGGCGTTGCCGCAGCCGGGGCAGGTGGTGCGGCGCGTGGTGCGCAACAAGCCCTACCATTTGGGGAGTTTTGCCGAGTTGGGGCCGGACACGGCGCGCTACCTGCTGGTGGTGTTGGAGCAGGTGGGGCCGGCGGGGAAGTATTATGTGGTGGGGTAGCCTAATTGCAGCGTTTTGGGGTGCCCGGCCGGGCATTCGTTGTTCACTTTTTTATTCTTTCGCGGATGAAACGCTGGCTGATTTACCTGACACTGGCCTTGCTGGGCACCACGGGGCGGGCGGCGGCCCAGGCGCTGCGCTGGGAGCGGACGCTTTCGGGCTGGGGCAGCGCCGGGGCCTGGGCGGGGGCGGCCACGCCCGACGGCGGTTTCGTGATGCTGGCCACCACCGCCGACGGGCGGGGGCTGGACATGCCCGACTCGCTACGCGGCGGCAGCGACGACTGGCTGCTGAAGTACGACGCGGCGGGCACCCGACAGTGGAGCCGCCGCTACGGCGGCAACCGCGACGAAGTTGGCTGGAGCATCGTGCCGACCAGCGACGGGGGGTATTTTTTTGGGGGTGAATCCACCTCCGACCGTAGCGGCGACTATAGCCAGCGGGCGCGTGGCGCGTGGGACTACTGGGTGGTGAAGACCGACGGCTTGGGCAACAAGCAGTGGGACCGCCGGTTTGGCACCGACTCGATGGACTTTGTGCGCACGTGCTGGCAAACAGCCGACGGGGGCTACATCGTGGCTGGCAACACCTACAACGGGGCTTACCCGGCCCGGCCCACGCCGCCCCAGGGCGACAAGACGGAACCCGGCCGGGGCCTCTACGACATCTGGGTGGTAAAAATGGATGCCCAGGGCAATAAGATGTGGGACCGTACCCTGGGCGGGGTGGGCAACGACGTGTTGGGAAAGGGCATCGCCACGGCCGACGGGGGCTTTCTGCTGGTGGGCAGCACGGCCTCGCCGGCCGGCGGCGACGTGACGCAGCCGCCCTTAAACCCGGCCGCCGGTGCCGACGACGACGACGTGTGGGTGCTCAAATTTGACGCGGCTGGCGTGAAGCAGTGGGACCGCCGCTTCGGCGGCAATGACGGCGAGGTGGCGCTGAAGGTGTGCCGGACCCGCGACGGGGGCTATGCGCTGGGGTGCGCCTCGTGGTCGGGCCAGGGCGGCGACCGCAGCCAGCCCAGCCGGGGCGGCTGCGACTACTGGGTGCTGCGCCTGAACGCTACCGGCCAGAAGGTCTGGGACCGCCGCTTCGGCACGGCCGAAGACGATTTTCTCTACGACATCCTGGAAACGCCCAGCCGCGACCTTGTGGTGCTGGGCAACACCACCGGCGGGGCCAACGGCGACAAAACCCAGCCCAACTTTTGCCCGGCCGGCTCGGGCGGCTACAATATGTGGACCCTGCGCCTCTCCGCCACCGGGGTGCCACGCTGGAACCGCACTTACGGCGGCTCGGTGAACGACTTCGCCACCGTGCTGCTGCCCAGCGCGGCCAGCGGCGCGGTGCTGGTGGGCTATTCGTCTTCCCCGCCTTCCGGCACCCGCACCCAGCCCCAGCGCGGCGCGGGCGATGCGTGGGTGCAAAAGGTGGACTCGTTGGGTGCCCCGCAGTGGGACCGCACGGCCGTGGGCGTGAGCGACGAGCAGCAAACGGCCCTTGTGCAAACCGCCGACCGGGGCTACGCCAGCGTGGGCTTCGGCATCGGGGCGTGGGGACAAGACTATGCCCAGCGTAGCGGCTACGGCGACGGCGGCTGGCTGGTGAAGCGCGATTCGCTGGGCGTAGCCCGCTGGGACACCGCCTTTGCCCAAACGGCCCGTTACTACCGCCCGGTGTCGCTGCACGAAACCCCTGACCGGGGGCTGCTCGTGGGCGGAACGGTGTTTAGTGGCAACGTGGATTATTGCTGGTCCCGGCAGCCACTGGATGCCGAATTTAACGCGGTCAAGTTTACCGCCCGCAACCAAGTGGCTTGGGACAGCAAATCATTCGGCGGCCCCGGCGACGACTGGCTGGCCGAAGCCCGCCAAACGGCTGACCTGGGCTTTATGATGGGCGGCACCTCGCGCTCCGGCATCGGCCGCGACAAGAGCGAAGCCAGCCGGGGCGGGGCCGATTTCTGGCTGCTGAAAACCAACGTGGCCCGCCTCAAAACCTGGGACCACCGCTACGGCGGCTCCGGCCTCGACTCGCTGGTGAGCGTGCGCCAAACGGCCGACGGGGGCTACATCTTGGCCGGCTCTACTGTCTCGCCCATCGGCGGCGACGTGACCGAGGCCGGCCGGGGCGGGGCCGACTACTGGCTGGTGAAAACCAATAACCTCGGCGTGGTGCAGTGGCAGCACCGCTACGGCGGCCCGGCCAACGACTGGCTGGCCAGCGCCCGCCCCACCCCCGACGGCGGCTACCTGCTGCTGGGCACCACCTTCTCGGGCATCGGGGGCGAAGTGACACAGGCCAGCTTGGGCAGGCGCGATTTGTGGGTGGTGAAGGTGAACGCCACCGGCACGCTGCAATGGCAGCGCCGCTACGGCGGCAGCGGCAACGAGTACGCGGCTACGCTGGAAGTGGACCCCGACGGCGGCTACATTCTGGGGGCCAGCACCGATTCTCCGGTAAGCGGCGACATCAGCCAGCCCAGCCGGGGCGGCACCGACTACTGGCTGCTGCGCATCGGGCCGGGCGGGGCACCGTACTGGGACAAGCGCCTGGGCGGCGCGGGCGAGGACGTGCTGAGTTGCCTGACCACCACGCGGGGCTACGGCTACGCGGTGGGCGGCAAGTCGAACTCGCCCACGGCCAGCGGCGAGCACCAGCAGCCCAACAAGGGCGGCTACGACTACTGGACGGTGGTGCTGGGGGCCAACCGGGTGGTGCTGGGCACGGCCCCGGCTGCGCTGGCCGCCGGCCTGGCCCTGTACCCCAACCCCGGCACGGGCGCGGTGGCCCTGGCCCTGGCGGGGCTGCGGCCCCAGCCGCCGGTGCGGGCCGAGGTGCTGAACGCGCTGGGGCAGGTGGTGCTGCGGCAGGCCCTGCCGGTGCGGGCCGGGGCCATCGCCGGGGTGCTGGAAGTGGGCGGACTGGCCCCCGGGGCCTATGTGTTGCGCCTGCTGGCCGCCGAAGGGCCGCTCACGCGCCGGCTGGTGCGGGAGTAGGGCCGGGTGCCCCTCCTCGTTCAGCCTAGAGAAAGGGGTTGCCCCCTTTTTTGCGAAGCCCCAGCTGTTGCTTGCAGTTGGGGCTTCGCCTTGTCAGGAGAAGCAGTGGGGCGAGGGGGGAGCCGCACGGCCGGCCAAAAGCAAGGCAAGGTGGCACCGGGCGGCAGCTTTCCTCGTTTACGGTGGCATGAAAAACATTATTTTCTTTGGCGACAGCCTCACGGCGGGCTACGGCTTGCCCGCTGCGGCCAGCTTTCCGGCCCTGATTCAAACCAAGCTGGATGCCCAGCACCTGCCTTACCGCGCCCTCAACTACGGCGTGAGCGGCGAAACCAGCGCCGGGGGGCGGCAGCGGCTGCCCACCGTGCTGGCCCGCCAACCAGTGGATATGTTCGTGCTGGCGCTGGGGGCTAACGACGGCCTGCGCGGCATTCCGGTGCGCGAAACCACCCACAACCTGGCCGTCATCCTGGCCGAGGTGCGGCGGCAGTTTCCGGCCGCCCGCCCGGTGCTGGCGGGCTTGGAATTTCCCTTCAATTTCGGCCCGCTGGGCGGCCACCGCCTGGCGCAGTACGCCACCGAATTTAAGGCATTGTTTCGGCCGCTGGCCCAGGAAAGTGGTGCAGCTTTCGTGCCCTTTCTGCTGGCCGGGGTGCTGGGCCGCCGCGAATTGAACCTGCCCGACGGGGTGCATCCCAACGCCGCCGGGCAGCGCGTGGTGGCCGAGAATGTGTGGGGAGTTGTGAGTTATGAGTTATGAGTTATGAGTTATGAGTTGTGAGTTGTGAGTTATGAGTTATGAGTTATAATCTACTGGCTTTAAACAAGTTCAAAGGTCGTCCAACTCATAACTCATAACTCATAACTCATAACTCATAACTCATAACTCATAACTCATAACTCATAACTCATAACTCATAACTCATAACTCAGACTCACGCCTCGTGTGGCAGAGCGGCCAATAGTTCGCCCAGTCCTTCGGCAAAGCTTTCGGCAGCCTGGGCGCGGGCGAGTGCCGGAGCCGTTTCGTTTTCCAGTATCCGCATGATGGGCAGCAGGCTGGCGGCTCCCACCAAGTGCAGCGAGGGGCGCAGTTTGTGAGCCAGGCCGGCGGCGGCGGTCCAGTCTTCGGCCGCAATGTACCCCCACAGCTCATTGAGACTCAGGGGCACATTGGCGTGAAAAGAGGTCAGAATGCGCTGCACGAAGGCAGGCTTGCCGTGGGCAGTGTGGTGCAGCAGGGTCAGGTCGTAAGGCTGACTGGAGTTGGTGGTGGCCTGCACGGCGGGGGCGGCCACCGGGGCACTGGTGCCGAATAAACCGGCGACTTTGCCCAGCAGTTCGGCTTCGTCGAAGGGCTTGGCCAGGGTGTCGTTCATGCCGGCGGCGCGGTATTTTTCGGCATCCGTCTGGAAGGCATTGGCGGTGAGGGCCAAAACGGGGGTAGCGGCCAGCACCGCGTTGGGGTGCTGGCGAATGTAGGCAGTGGCCTCGAGGCCGTTGAGACCGGGCATTTGAATGTCCATCAAAATGGCATCGTAAGGGGTTTGCTCGAACAACTCGAGGGCTTCGAAACCACTCGGGGCCGTGTCCACCACCACGCCGTGGCCCTCGAGCAGCAGTTGGGCCACGTCGCGGTTCACGGCGTTGTCCTCGACCAGCAACACCCGACGGCCCCGCACGTCGGGGGCGGACACGGGGGCGGGGGCGGCCACGGCGGCAGCTTTGGGCAACGTGAGGACGAACGAGAACGTGCTGCCCTCTCCCACCACGCTTTGCACGTGCAGGTGCCCGCCCATCTGGAGCACCAGGGCGCGGCAAATGCTCAGGCCCAGCCCGGTGCCGCCAAACTGCCGGCTGGTGTCGGCGTAGGCTTGGGCAAACTCCTGAAAAATGACTTCCTGCTTGTCGGGCGCAATGCCGACACCCGTGTCCGTCACGCGCCATTCGGTGGTGAGGGTGTCGGCCGTTTCGCGCACCAAGTAGCCGCCGACGTGAACCCGCCCACCGGCCGGGGTAAATTTTATGGCGTTGGATACCAGGTTTATCAAAATCTGATTTAGGCGCTGCGGGTCGCCCAGCACCCAGGGATGGGGGCAGCTTTCGCGCAGTTGAATGCCCTGCACGGCCACCCCTTTTTCCTGGGCCAGGGCCAGCAGCGGCTGCACGGCCTGGCCCATCGAATCGCAGAGGTTGAAGGCAATTTGCTCCAGTTCCAACTTGCCGGACGTGATTTTGGCCATGTCCAGTACGTCGTTTACCACGCCCAGCAAGTGCCGGCCCGAGGTAGCGACCACGTTCAGGTAGTGGCGTTGTTGCTTGTTGAGCGGGGTTTTGGCCAGCAGGCTGGCCATGCCCAGCACCCCGTTCAGGGGGGTGCGAATTTCGTGGCTCATGTTGGCCAGGAAGTTTTCGCGGGCCGTGGCGGCGGCTTCGGCCACGTGCTGGGCCGTTTTGAGGGCCGTGATGTCGGTGCTCACGCCCAACACGTGGGTCGGACCGCCGGGCTGGGCCAGGGGGCGCTTCACGCTCTGATACCAGCGCACCTCGCCGTTGGCCAGCGTGAGCCGGTCTTCGGTGCGTAGCTCTTGGCCGGTTTCCAGCACCCGGCGGTCGGTGGCGGCATAGGTGGCGAGTTGGGCCGCTTCCACGGCGGCATCCGCGCCTACGGTTTCGGCCAACTCGGCCCGCAAGGCTTGCAACGCCAGCATGGCCCGGTTGCTGAACACAATTTGTTGCTGCTCGTCGCGCACGTAAATCAGGCTGGGGTTTAGGTTCAGCACCTGCTCGACGAACACCTGTTGTTCGCGGGCGGCGGCTTCGCTGTGGCGCAAACCGGCTTCGGCTTGCTGCTGGGCGGTGGTTTCGGGAAAATAGAGCAGGACGTGGGCTTCGGCCAGTATCGGCACCGCCAGCAGCCGGAACGTGCGTTCGCCCACGGCCAGGTCGCGGTGCTGTGGCGCGTCGGCGGCCAGCGCATCGGCCACCGCCGCCTGCAACGCCAGGCCCAGCGCCTCGGTGGGGCGGGCCTGGTATTCGGCCTTCAAAAAGGCCGCTGCCGCGTTGGTGAACAGCAACGTGCCGTCGGCGCTGATTTGCAGAATCGGCACCGGGTTGCGTTCGGAGATGCGGGCAATGGGGCGCAGCCGGGCCACTTCGGCTTCGGCAGCGGCCCGGGCCGCCCGCTCGGTTGCCAGTTGGCTCACTAGTTCATCGACGGCTAAAACGACAGGCGCAGACATAAGCAGGGGAAAAAGATGCCTAAAATTACGCGCATCTGTGGCCCCCACGGTAAAACTTCGGCCAACACCGGGTTGTACGTTGCGAGTGGTGCGCTACAGGTGGCGGATGGTGGCCGTTTGGTTGTGGCAGAAATCCGTTACGCACTGTTGGATGTTAAGCAGCTGTTTGAGTTAGCTGAACGAGTACCCCGAAGCTGCGCTTCGGTCGCTGCACGGTCTTGTTGCACGACCGAAGCACCGCTTCGGGGTACTCGGGCAACGGTCCTGGCTAGTAACTCAAACAGCTTCTAAAGCATTTGCCAAGGATATAAGTTGGGAACGTTGGACGTAAGAACTCCTTTTTCCCGAGTCCGGGGTCTTCTAAAAAAATACGCACGTGCCCCAACTATTAGCCCAAAACGCGCCACCTGCCTTATGACGTTGCTCTGTTTGCACTACTGGGCCGGTTCCGGCCGTGCTTTTGCCGCCTTACGGCCCCACCTGCCCGCCGACACCCGGCTGCTGGCCCCCGACTTGCCCGGTTTCGGGCAGCAAGCAGCCCCGGCGGGGTTCGATTACTCGGTGGCGGCCTACACCGATTGGGTGGCGGACTACTTGGCCAGAAACCAGGTGGCCGATTTCACGCTGCTCGGCCACAGCATGGGCGGCAAAATTGCGCTGGCCCTGGCCAGCCGGCGGCCGGCCGGGTTGCAGCGGCTGGTGTTGCTGGCCCCCTCGCCGCCGCCCGGCGAACCGATGAGCGCCGACGACCGCGCCCAAGCCCTGGCCGCCTTTGGTCAGTCCGAGGCCGCCCACCGCACGGCCCAAAAAATTACGCAGCGCCCGCTGCCGCCGCCCGCATTTGAGCAAGTGGTCGCCGACAACCTCGCCACCGCCCGCCCCGCCTGGGACCACTGGCTGCTGACGGCCTCGCAGGAAAACATCGCGCCCCTGCTGACGGGCCTGGTTTTGCCTTGCGCCCTGCTGGTGGGCAGCGCCGACCGCGCCATTGCCCCCGCTGTGCAGGCAAAATGCACCTTGCCCCACCTGCCCCCCGGCACCCGCCTCACGCCCGTGCCCGGTGCGGGCCACCTGCTGCCGCTGGAAGCGCCCGCAGCGGTGGCGGCGGCGGTGTTGGAGTGGTTGGAGTGAAGGACTGAAACCCCTACTCCAGCGCCCGGCCTCGATACAGCAAAAACCCCACGTGCCCCCACACGCCGAAGCCCAGGGCGGGGTCGTCGTAGTAGCGGGCATGGATGGCGAGCGGCCCCACCGGGGTTTGCAAAATCAGGCCGGTGCTGGCCGTGAGGTAGGGGCGGCTCAGGCCGGAGCCGCGCACGGCTTGCTGGTCGTTGCCGGCCGAGAGCGGCTGGGCGATGACGTGGGCATAGGCTTCGGTGCGCCATTCCAGCTTGCCCAGCAAGGGTTGGGAGTAGCGCAGGCCCACGGCCGCGTAGCGGGCGGCGCGGTAGTTGTTGAGGAAAAAAGTGCGCGAATCGGCCAGCGGGGCAAACACCGGGGCCGTGGTTTGGGAAGCCAGGTAGTTCGAAAACGTGCCCTGCCCGCTGGCCGTGAGTTCGGCAAAATAGCCCCAGACGCGGCGTTCGGCTTTCAGGTTGAAGTAGCGCTCGGTGGTGGCCCGGAACTGGAGCCACTCGTGGTGCCGGCCCGAACTGGGCAGCACGCTCGTGGTGCCGGGCGTGAACTCCGAAGCCCCCGTCACGCCCCGCACCGTGTACACGAAGCGGTGGCCGTGGGTGGCGTACTGCTTGCGGTTGAGCGTATTGCGGGCGTAGCGCAGGGCTGCCGTGCCGCCCCGGAATGCGGTCGCATCCAGTTTGTCGGCCGACGAGAGGACGCTCACGTTGCTGTACTCGTCTTTGTTGAAAAAGGCCGCCGCGTCCACCAGAATCCGGCTGCGGTAGGTGAAGCTGGTGCCAAACTGCCCACCGAGGCGGGTGTCCTGCTGCCGGATTTGGGTGGTGGTCACGTCGCTGCTGCCCAGCAGGTTGCCCGCGTTCTGAAAGTCCCAGGAATTGTAGGTTATGCTGGGTTCCACAAAAAACGGGAGCCGGGCGGGCACGTTGAAGCGAAACCCGCCGTGCGCCCCGTTGTAGAAGCGCCCCAGGCTCACGTCGGCCTCGGCGGTGTAGAGCAGGGTGCGGAGGTAGCGAAATTCCACGCCCAGGTAGATGTTGTCGATGGTGCGGTTGGAGAGCACGAAGCCCAGTTCGGTGCTCACGTTGTTGTTGCGCTGGGCATCGACGTTGAACACGTAGCCTTTGCGGGTGTAGTCGTAGCGAATGCGGGGGTAAATGTTTTTGAAGTAGTCGTCGGCCGCCAGCCGGTAGTAGCCCTCCTCGATTTCGTCCAGCTCGTAGTCGCGGCCCTTGCGCTTGAAGAAGCTGGCCGCGTACAGGTTCTGGTCTTCGCGCAGCCCGTTCACTTTCACCTCAATGAAGCGCGGTCGGGGGGCCAGGGCCTGGAAGTCCTGCCGCCGCTTTTGCAGGGCCACCGAATCGGTGCGGCGGCCAATGCGGCGCAGAATCAGGGGCATGGCCCGGCTGCCGGCCGTGTCGCCTTCGGCAATGAAGTCCTTCACGCGGTCGAAGTCGCCCACGCCCAACCCGTCGAGGTCGGGCTGGATGTAGATGCCGTTTTTGCCCACGCTGTTGGTGTCGGCCACGCTCGTGCCCAGAAACGCCACGGTGCTGCCCAGGAGTTGGTCGTCGTTTTTGGGGTATTTTTTCATCGCTACGTCGCCCACATTCACCCCGATGATGATGTCGGGGGCGAAGGTTTTCTTCATGGTGTTGGTCGGGAAGTTGTCGTACACGGCCCCGTCGTAGTAGTACTTGCCGTCGAGGTTGCGGATGGGCCGAAAAGCCAGCGGAAACGACATGGAATTGCGAATGGCATCGGAGAGTGCCCCCTTGCTCTGCTCGACCACCTGCCGCGTGAACACCTCCGAGGCCATGCAGCGAAACGGCACCAGCAGCTTGTCGAAGTCGTAGTGGGCGCTGGCGCTGGCCGGGGCCAGCAGCCGGGCCAGCGCCAGGTTCAGGTTCAGGTCGTTCACGAGGTTGGTGCTCACCCGTGCCTGCAACGACGAGTCGATGGCAATGCCCAGGCGCAGGGCCGAGGGCGAAGGTTCGTCGGTGAGGTAGTTGAAGGTTTTGCTTTCCAGCGGCTTGCCGCTGGTCCAGCTTTGAAATTCGGGGCTGAGCACAATCTGCTCAATTTCGGACGGCGAGTAGCCCGCCGCGTACATTCCGCCCACCACGGCCCCCATGCTGGTGCCCACGATGTAGTCAATCGGGATGTGGTTTTTTTCGAGTTGCTTCAGCACCCCGATGTGGGCCAGCCCCTTGGCTCCGCCGCCACTCAGCACCAGCCCCACTTTTTGGGCCACAGCCGGGCGCAGCCCTCCCAGCAGCCAGGCCAGCAGGATTATTTGGCGTGTTGTTGTTTTCATCATACCTAGCTCGACCACCACCGGGTCCGGTGCGGCAAGGTACGCCAGCGCGGGCCAGGGGTTTTGCCGCCGCCCACTGCGTAACCTTTTCCCAAAAAATACCTTACATTTAAGCTTTCAATTCCCCCTCCCGCTTTTCAACCCCGCCGCGCCGTGAAAAATCGTTACTTGTTGTTTGCCTTTTGGCTGCTGGCTGCCGCCGTTCAGGCCCAGAACTTCCGGCCGTTTCGACCGGGCGGAAGCTATGAATACGCCCAGGCGGGGGCCGATACCGTGTACAGCCTGCGGTTGGAGCACAATGGCATCATTAGTATGGGCGACTCATTGTATAAATTTTCTCAGAAGGTAGGCCGGTCTTATAACCAAAACAATCAAGTCAGTTGCCAGCAATACCGCTACGCCGACAATTTATTTGGCAGAAGTTTTTACCCGGTCAGCTTCGGCTTGGCACGCGGTGCTTATGTACTCGAAGTCGGCGACTGGTTCGCTGGCGGCCCATATGACTCTTTTGCCCTCTATCCCCGTGCCCCGCTCAACCAACCCTGGAATTTTGGCCCTTTTACGGCCCGCGTGACGGCACGGGGTGTGGTGCCGGTGCTGGGCCAACCCGATTCGGTGGCAACCATTACGCTCTCGAACGGTGAAGTGATACGCTTGAGCAAAAATTATGGCTTGGTAGAAGGCCCCGCTGTGCTCGATTACGTGACGCGCCGCCCGGCCGCCGTGCGGCACCTGACCCTTACTGCGCTGCCCGGACGCGTGGGGCCAGCGGTCCTCACGCCCCAGGCGATTTATGATTTCCAGCCCGGCGACGTGTTCTGGTACACCAGCGCTGGCCGGACGGGCATGAGCGCGACCGGCGGTTACTACAGCAACACCTACGCCGACAGCATTCTCACCCGCACCAGCAGCCGCAACGGCGACACCATCACCTACCGTCTTTGGCGTTGCGGGTCGGGTCAGACAACTGCGCCCGGTATGGTTGTGGTCAAAGTTTTCAATAATGGTCTGCCACAGTTGCGCTACGCCACCGACGAATACTATTTCCGGGCTCGCAACCCGCACGGCAGCGTTCGGCCTTTACCAGCCGTACGCCGCGCCGCTTGGTACGGCCGCGTCAGTTGGGTACACCAGGGCAACTACGTGCCCAGCGGCGGCTTCGGTAGCCCAGTGGATTCATCGTGTGTCCGAATCGGACTCACTGACAATGACCAACGTTGGGAATACGCCACTGGCCTGGGTCAAACCAGTTACCGCGAGGAAAACACTACTTGTTGCTACCAGAGCATCAACCTCATCGGCTACCGCAAGGGTGCCGAAAGGTGGGGCGCTGCGCCCTGGCTGACCTGCCGCCCGACCCAACCCGCAACCGCCCGCCCCAGCCGCCCGGCCGCCAGCACCACGGCCTTCCCCAACCCTTTCGGCAATGACCTCACGGCCGCGTTTGTGCTGGCCCGCCCGCAGGCGGTGGCGGCTGAACTGCATGATGCGCTGGGCCGCGTGGTCAGGGAAGTGCCAGCCGCGCCCTTTGCTGTTGGGTCGCAACGGCTAAAAATTAATGCACTTGGGTTGCCAATGGGCATTTACACCTTGCATTTGCACTTCATAGGTGAAGGCCGCAGCGAAGTGCTGCGGGTGACGTGCGTCCAGTAAATCTGCGCTTATTTTTTCATTTTTTTTATTCCTCACTGCCGTGAAAAACCCGTACCTGTTGCCCGTTCTGCTGCTGGTTGCGCCAGCCGCTTTTGCCCAACAACCCTGGCAGCCGTTCCGGCCGGGGCAAACCTACCAGTATCGCGAAACGGGTACGCCCGGCGATACCACCCACGTGTTCCAGTTGGGGGCGGGGGTGCCCGCTGCCACGGCCGCCGGCGATTCGTTGTTCCGCTTCAGCAGCCGGGCCGAGCGCGGCCGATTTAACGTCGGCGCTTGTGTCGGCACCGAAAAAATGCGGCCCAACAACCTGTTCGGGGCCACGCTTCGCAGTCAGGGAAGCAGCTTTGTGCTGGCCGCCGCCAATGGCCGCAGCCTGACTTTGCGGCCCCGCGCCGCCCTGAATCAAAGCTGGCCCACGGGTTTGCCCGGCCTCACGGGGCAGGTAACGGGCCGGACCGCTGGCCCGGTGCTGGGCGTGGTCGATTCGCTAGCAACCGTGGCGTTCTCGGACGGGCAAACGCTGCAACTCAGCAAGCGCCACGGCTTGGTGGCTGGCCCCGCCCTCGACCATTACCTGAGCGGGCAGCGGTTGCGCCCGTTGGCGCTTGCGGCGCTGCCCCGGCAGCACTTGGGCACCGCCCGGATGGGCGCACGGGTGGCATATGATTTCCAGCCCGGCGACGTGTTTCAGCACCACAGCACCTCGGGCACGATGATTTCTGTGGCCCTTGTATGCGCCGAATACTGGACCCAGGACAGCGTTCTGACCCGGACGACCAGCCGGAGCGGCGACTCCATCACCTACACCATGCTGACCAAACGGCGCACCCAAGGTTACGGGTCGCCGGGCAACCCGTTTTGCGGCACCTTCGGGGGCACTTCCGTCGCGCCGCCTACCGTGACCACGCTGGTCGTGGCCGACAACCTGAACACCAACGGTGCCCAACACCTGACCACTTTCTTTGCCGATTACAGCCTTTCCTCCCCGGTCTTCAACCGGGCACCGTTTCCCAACCGCATGGCGTGGTTGCAGTGGAACCGCAGCCCCTGCCCGCAATCGCCAGCCGACAGCGCCGTCCTCTACACCGTGGCCGATGGAGGCGGTACGGCCGTGTACGTGGCGGGCCTGGGCCGGACTTATTACGGCGCGGTGACCACAGTGGACAGCCTTACCGGCTACCGCAAAGGTGCCGAAACCTGGGGTACCTTCTTCAATCCCCGGCTGTTCCTGGCCGTCCGCGCCACCCGCCCAGCCGCCAGCACCACGGCCTTCCCCAATCCCTTCGGCGGCGGCCTGACGGCCACGCTTGCGCTGGCCCGCCCGCAGGCGGTGAGTGCCGAACTACGCGATGCGCTGGGCCGCGCAGTGCGCCAAGTGCCCGCTGCACCCTTTGCCGCCGGACCCCAACGGCTGGAACTCGCCACGGCCGACTTGCCAACGGGCCTATACACCCTGCATTTGCAGTTTTTGGGCGATGGGCGGAGCGAAGTGTTGCGGGTGGTCAAGGCAGAATAAGTCGCCACTGGCGGCGTTCGCGTGAGCCAAAGCAGTTTCGAAGGCAGTGCATATGCAGTAGAGCCGCCCTAGTTGAAATCTTCTCGTTGAACGATGACGTGCAATGAGAAACGACGAATAGGGCTGCTCTACCCGGCTCAACCAATCAAACACCCTGACCTGGGAACTGCCGTAAGCGGGTGAGCTTACCCAGAGCGCCCGGCCGCACTGGTAGCGGCCGGGCGCTCCGGGTAAGCTCACCCGCTTACGGCAACGGGTCACACCTTTGCATCCCCTCCGTTCCCATGCCCTCCTCTCCCACCCCTTCCGAAGCCCGCGACGAAACCGGCCGCCTCATCCGCGAGTTGCACAGCGTCACGCTGGTCGCCATCCTCGACTACCTGCTGGCCGCCTACGGCTGGTCCGGGCTGGATGAACGCCTGCGTCTCAATTGCTTTGCGGTGAATCCGAGTCTTAAGTCCAGCCTCACTTTTTTACGGCGCACACCCTGGGCGCGGGCCAAAGTGGAAGACCTCTACATCCGCGCCCGCACCGCCGACGCGCAAGCCCGCCCCCGCCCCTGATGCCCACCTCCGGTGTACCCAAACCCGCCCCGTTGCCGGCCTGGCTGTTTGGCCTGCTCGGCTTCGCGGCGTTCGAAACGGCCGCTTATTACGGGTTGCGCCTGCTCACCGCACCCCTGGGCCAACCCGACCAGTACCAGCCCGCCAACACCATCGTCAGCAACTGGGTGAAGACGGCTACGTTTGTCGTTGGGCACCTACTGCTGGCCATCGCCGCTCTGTTGTGGCTCAGCACCCGCCTGCCGCGTCGCTATCGTGGCCTCGTGCAAGGCTGGTTCTACGTAGCCTTGCTGATGAGTTTCGTGCTGTTGCTCCCCTTGTTTGGGTAAGCACTGCCCCCAATAAAAAACCACCGCCGGGAGGCGGTGGCGGAAGAAGTGAACTCAAAAAGAGAAAACTGCGGGCCGGTCGGTCCCGGCCATATCGTGGGACTGCGTTTGCCGGTCGGTCCCGGCGTTATAAGCAAGACGCATTAAGTAGTGACGCATAAGTAAACGGTCATGCTGAGCGCAGCCGAAGCACCTCTAGCGCTTCGGCTCATGCCTTGATTACTAGCTGGTAGAGATGCTTCGGCGGCGCTCAGCATGACGTTCTTTTACACGCTTACTTTTGCGTGACTGCTTAGTCGTGGCGCACGTCAATCTCGCGCGTCTGGTCGGCCGGGTTGTTGAACGGAATCCGAATCTGCAACTCGCCATCCTCCTGCACGGCATCGATGCGGGTGGAATCCAGGTTTTTGGGCAATTCCAGGGTTTGCAAAAACAAGGGTGCCGCCAGCGTGTCCTCGGGTTGGTGGCGAAACTCGCTGAGGACGGTCAACTGGCGGTCGTTCAGCACCACCCGGAAGTGGTCGGGCGACACCGAGGGCAATGCCACGCGCACGAGCACACCTTTCGAGCGCTGGTCCACGCGCATCCGGGGCTGGGCCACGCCGCCCCCGATGGTGTTCAGTAAATCGAGTTGCGGAGCTAGGCTGCGGATGAATTCGGGGCTGATAAGTTTCATAACGATAGCGGCCGGTTAGTGTCGGCTTCGCAAAGTGTTATGCAAGCAGCGTACCAAACTATTTTTGGGGTTAAGCCCTGTGAAGGTCAGCCAGCTTGTCTTTTTACGAAAATAATTTTATCCTTTTTTGCCAATATGGCACAAGTTTTCAAGCAGGAACGACAAAATGGCCTCTCTGGCCTGACAACAGCGAAAATTAAACCAGAATAGTTAGGTGAACTTCGTACAGCGGCCCTTCCACCCATTTTTCTCGCTGAACGATTTCCTGCCTTCCGAGCCACGACGGAAAAGGGCGAAGTTAAAAGGCAGTTTATTATATTAATCATTTTATTATTAGTATAAATTTTATTATTTAATTCAATGAAATAACTTGGGAGACTTGTGATACCATGCATTAAACTGTTACCGCTGATTTTGTGCGACTTTAACTTGAACAAATAATTTGCGAATGCACAAGGCATATTTAAAAACTTGATTAATAACGCAATGGATGGGTAAAGCCGGAAGACAGGCTTCCTAATTTTAGACTTTTTTGACAAAAATCATAAATTTTTTGCTAAAGCGAAAAAAATAACTTAACAGAGGCGGAACGATTTCGTATGTTTAGTTGGAAATTGAAAATAGCATCGTAACTGTGATTGCTGTTTTAAAGCTAATTCTTTATATTATAGAAAAATAATATTTTATTATTTTTTGTCATAATCCGAAAGCAGTTGTTTGTTTCGCCTGCATTGGTTTTCACTTTTACATCTTTTTAACACTCCGTATGCAAAAGACATTTTTACCCGTCCAGCACTCCCGGCTTTTTGGCTGGCATTGCCTGCTCACCAGCCGGCCATTAGTTTGGGCGCTGTTTGGTCTGCTAATATTAGCTGACAACACCTCAGCAGCAGCTCAATGCGTTACGCCTTCTGGTTTGTCCATTACTAATATCACCGGCGCTACGGCTCAGTTGAATTTCACCGGCGGAACTTCGGCGGTTAGTTACACCGTGTCGTACACTTCTACAAGTAGCGGTCTCGTAACGACTTTGTCGCCCAACCCCAGCGGCTCACCGGTAAGCTTGATGGGATTGCTGCCATTGCAGGGTTATACGGTTACGGTCATCGGCAACTGCGGGGGTGGTCTCACCTCAACTGCAGTCACGGTCAGCTTTGTTACTGGCAATGGCAACGATGAACCATGCACAGCTACACCAATCGCACTGAGCGGGGCCACTTGCCTGGCTCCGACCAACAGCACTATTGACGGTGCTACGGCTACGCCCGCCAATGGCTACGCCCAGCTAGGCTGCGGCTTCGTCACCAACACTCCCGATGTGTGGTTCAGTTTCACAACGGCGGCTACCGGAGCAGCTAGTACCGGGGCTACCATTACTGCCTCGGGGCAGGCAGCCCGCCAATTGCGCTTGTTTGCGGCCACCTCGTGCAACGGGCCGTTCACCGAGTTGGCGTGTTCGATAACCCAATCGCCGGGGTCTAATCCGGCCCCGGTGCTGGCAGTAGCAGGGCTGCTGCCTAGCACTACGTACTACCTTCGGGTGGCTGGCAGTCCCAACGGTGCGGGTGGTCAGTTTACTGTGTGCGTTACTGACCCGCCCAACTGCGGCTCCCCTTACGGGTTGAGTATTGCCACCCCAACCGGCAACACTGCACTGGTTACCTTCCAGTCCGGCTTCAACAACAGCGGCTATACCTTGACCTACACTCCCGCTGGCGGACCCACTACCACGCTCACGCCTACTAGCTCGCCGGTAACTCTGACGGGCTTACAGCCGCTCACCACCTACACCCTGACCCTGCGCGGGCGCTGTGGCAGCGCCACTACCACCGTGCTAACCCAAACTTTTACCACGCCCAACCCCAACGACGAACCCAGCACGGCCGGGGTGCTGCCGCTTGGCGGCAGCACCTGCACCCCGGTTCAGGCCACGTCGCGCGGGGCCACAGCTACCACGCCCAATGGATATTCATTCGGGGGCTGCGGCCAGTCGGCTAGTACGTTGGATGTGTGGTTTGCCTTCACCACGGCGGCCACCGGGCCGGCCAGTATCGGAGCCACTGTAACGGTGGGCAATGCCACTCCGCCGCAGGCTGGGGCATCTCCTGCTGGCGAGGTGCGCGTGTTCTCTTCTGCGGCAGGTGCGGCGGGGCCATTTACGCCGCTGGCGTGTTCGGCTGGAGCCACGGTGCAGGCCCTGGCCCCGCCGCTGGTAGTGGGCAACCTCACCCCCAATACCACCTATTATGTGCGGGTAACCAATAATTCGGTAACAAACCTGGGAGCCTTCACCATCTGCGTGACCGACCCGCCCAACTGCCCGGCCCCACAAAACGTGACCACAGCCCTGGCCGGGGCCGGAACCCAACTCGTAAGTTGGACCAGTGCCGGGGGTGGTGGCACTTACATGGTGGAGTTCGGTCCGACTGGCTTCATGCCCGGCACCGGCCAGATGGTGAGCGGTATTGTGGGCACCAGCACCACACTAACGGGTCTTACTACCGGGGCAGTGTATCAGGTTTACGTTACGCAAAGCTGCGGCAGCAACGGCAACAGTACCCGCATCGGGCCGGTCACCTTTACGCAAGCTCCCGCCAATGACAACCCCTGCGGCGCAGTGGCGCTAGTCCTGAACGGTAGCGCCTGCGCCCCTACGACGGGCACCAACCTAGGCGCTACAACCACTTCCACCACAGGAGCGGGCTACTTCAACCCCGGCAACTGCGGCGGGACGGCCTACCTGCCGCACGATGTGTGGTACACCTTCACGACCGCCGCAACGGGCGCAGCCAGCACTGGCGTGGCGCTACAAGCGAGTGGCAGCCCGGCCGGCCGCCTGCGGGTATTCAGCGCCAGCAGTTGCGCGGGGCCGTTCACTGCCTTGGGCTGCGCCATCGGCCCAACCGTCAATGTAGTAGCTCCGCCGCTAGTACTGGCCGGGCTGTCGCCCGCTACCACCTACTATGTGCAGGTATCGGGCTACGACGATGCCGATACGCCGGGGCCTTTCACTATTTGTGCAACGGTGCCGCCGGCCTGCGCTTTGCCCACAGCGGTGCAGGTAGGTAGCATCACGGGCACCTCGGCTCAACTCACCTTCACGGCCCCCACCGCCAACACGGGCTACCTCGTGACATACGCGCCCACGACTGGCGGCACTTCAGTTAGTCTGAATTCGACTGGCAGCCCCGTTGCACTAGGTCCGCTGTTGTCCAGCATGGCCTATACCGTTACCATACAGCCGCAATGTGCGGCGGGCCAGGGCTTGGTTACCACCGTCACGTTCACCACCGCCAGCGCTACCCCGGCAAACGACCAGTGCGCTGGGGCGATTCTACTGACTTGCGGGCAACACATTATCGGCACTGCCGCCAACGCCTCAACGGTCAATGACCCCCCGTCTACCACTGTATGTGGCTTTGGGCTGATAGGCGGTCCCGGCGTTTTCTACCGCTTCGTTGGCACCGGCGACAGTATTGTTGTCAGCACTTGTAATCCCGGCACCACTTACGCCTATGAAATGATTACTTTCTCCGGGTCGTGCAGCAACCTTCAATGTGTGGGTGGCAACCGTCCCAACCGTTCCTGCAACGGAAGCCGGCCTTTCGGCAACATCTTTGGTTTCCGAAGTCAGCCTGGTGTAAGCTACTTCTTTTTCCTGAGCCAGAATAGCATCACCCCCGCTGAAGTGTTTGAGCTATCGGTACAATGCATTCAACTAAATTGTCCTGCTCCAACGGTAGTAGCCGCCACTCAAATTACCCCTACTTCGGCCAGTGTCAGCTTCCAGCCAACGACTGGACCTAACCCGGCTGGTTACACCGTTACGGTTACGCCTACTGCCGGCGGGGCTTCGATTACGGTGCAGGGCACGACCTCCCCAATAATTGTCAACGGCCTACGGCCGGGCATAGCTTACACAGCGGTGGTTGTGGCACAGTGCGGCAGTGGCTTTAGTCAGACATCGACGGCTGTTTCCTTTGCCACGCCGCTGGCCTCCCGGGCAGCCGCCCTAGCGGCTCAATTCAGCCTCTATCCCAACCCCGCCCGGCAGTCGGTTACTCTTGGGGTGCCCGCTCAATTAAGCAAGAAGCCCATCGTGTTAACTATTTACAACAGCGTTGGTCAATGCCTGCACACCCAGCAACTATCTCCCGCCACTACCGATACCCAAACTACGGTGGATTTGCATGGCCTGCCAGCAGGAGTATATTTGTTCCGCTTCAGTACTGCTCAAGGGGTATTTGGCAAGCAAGTCATCGTAGAATAAAGATTTTTGCGTTACTTCGTCGACGGTCAGGGCAAGGGGAACAAGCACGGCCCAAACGTAGGGACCTCCTCAAAATTTATGCGCTTACTTTTGCGCGACTGCTTAAAATGAAAAACAATAAAAATCAGGTTAACTATTCCCTAAGTACCCGTGCCTAAGTAAACGAGTAAAAAGAACGGTCATGCTTCCTTCGGCAGCAGGACCGCCTTATTGCACGCTTACTTTTGCGCGACTACTTAATTTACGCCGCAATGGCATCTGCCTTAAAACCGGTTGGTGATGCCGAAGTGGATTTTGGAATTGTTCAGGGCCAGTTGCTGGCTGCGGTCGCGCCCCACTGAATACACAAATTGGAACAAGCCCGCCGGGGTCCGAAAGCTCAGCCCCGCTCCCAAGCCAGTGGGCTGGTCGGCGTAGGTGTCGCCCACCACGTCGTGCCGGAAATACGCCTGGTCGGCAAACAAAAACACGTAGGCATCTGGCCCTGTGAACTGCCGGAACTCGACCGTGCCCACGGCGTAGGCGTTGGTGTAGTACTGATTTTCGGCAAAGCCGCGCAACGAGTTCAGCCCGCCCAGCCGAAACAAGTCGTTCAGGAAAAGCTGCTTATTGAACAGCCCTTCGCCCCGCAGCCGCACCAGCAACACCCCCTGCGCTCCGAACCGGGTGTAGCGTTCGGCCCGCAGCCCGGTAGTGTACTGCGTCGAGCGTTCGGGCAGGGCCGCGTACAGCGTTTCGCGGATGGCCGAGTTGCGGACAGTGGTTTTGGTGCCCACCGCGCCCTGCGCCGTGAACAAGGTGCCCCGGTGCGGGAAAAACAAGTCATCCAGCGAGTTCCAGGCGTAGCCCAATCCGTAAGAGCTGTACTGCGAATCGATGTTGGCAGGCAAGGCATTGAGGCTGGCGTAAGCGGCACTGTCCAGCAAGAGCCGCGAACTGCGCTGCTCCGTGAAAAAACTAACCCGCCCGGCCCGTGCCGTGGGATAGGTCACTTGCAACCGGGGCCGCAACGTCAGAAAAGCGTCGTTCTGCTTGTACAGGTTGAAACTCCCGGATACCTCCAGCGGCGTACCAAAAAAATTAGGATGAGCGTATTGCAGGTCAAACAACTGCGAGAGGGCATCCGTCTTGCGCCATTGCAGGCCCACCTGCTTGCCGCCGCCTTTCAGGTTGCGCAGGTTGATGGTCACGTCGCCCGTGATGGTCACCCCGGTTTGGTTGAGGGCCGTGTTGGGCACCACGCCCACAATGGCATCGAACTGGTTGCTGGGCCGGTCATCGAGGGGCAAATACAGCCGCGCCCGGCCTTTAGCAAAGCGCACCTCCGGCTCGGCCCGCAGCTTCAGGTAAGGCAGTTGGCGTAGTAGTTGGCCAGCGGCCGCCACCCGCTGCTGGCTAAAGGGTTGCCCCGGAAAAATCTGAAGGTATTTAATCAGAAATTCCTTGCGGGTCTTGCTGTTGCCCACAATTTGCACCGAGTCGAACACCACCGCCCGGCCGCGCTTCAGCACCACCCGCCCCGCAATGCGCCCTTCGGTGAGTTGCACCGAATCGAGCCCTACGGTGGCGAAGGGGAAGCCTTGGTTTTCAGCTTCGGTGAGGATGCGCTCCTGCAAACGCACCCACTCGTCGGGCCGGAACGGCGCGTTGCGATACAGCCGCTCGCGGTAGCCCGCGCGGGTCAGCAGCCCGTCGCCCAGGTTGCCGTTGCGGAGCGCCGCCCAGCGAAACGGCGGCCCCACAAACAGCCGCACCCGCACCGAATCGCGGGTCCAGTGCAGTTCGTCGGCCGAGGCCAGCAGGTACGCCTCGTTTTGCAGGTCCAGCACCAGTTCGCGCACCGCCCGCAACACGCTCAGCGAGTCGGGGTAGTTTGCTTTGAGTCGGTATTTTTTGAGCAACGGTTGGCCGGCGGCCGGGGCTTCCAGGCGCAGGCTGCGGGGGCGGGCCGCTTGGCGCGGGGCCGGGGGCGGCAGCCGCCCAACGGGCGGCAACGGCGGTGCGGCCAGCCCCGGCTGGTTGGGCGCGGCGGGGTCAAGGCTAGTGTTTTGGGCCAGCGCCACCTGACTGCCGGGCCAACCCACCAACACGGAAAACCCCAGAAGCAGAAATTTTCGGCCGTACATTCGGGAAGGCTAACGCAAAATGCGGCGTTTAATTTCTCCGCGCCCCGTTTAATTGCCCGAAAGTAGCCCCTGCTATCCTCGCCCATGCCCGGCCTCTACCTGCACATCCCGTTTTGCAAGCAAGCCTGCCACTACTGCGACTTCCATTTCAGCACCTCGCTAACCCTCAAAAGCCGCCTCGTAGCCGCCCTGACGCAGGAAATGGCCCTGCGCCGCCACTACCTCGGCCCGCGCCCCACGCTGGAAACCATTTACTTCGGCGGCGGTACCCCGTCGCTGCTTACGGCCGACGAATTAACGCAACTTTTCGCCGCCATCCACCAGCATTTTGAGGTCGCCCCCCAGGCCGAAATCACCCTCGAAGCCAACCCCGACGACCTTACCCCCCACAAGCTGACCACCCTCAAAGCGGCGGGCATCAACCGCCTCAGCATCGGCCTGCAAAGCTTCCACGAGCCGCACCTGCGGCTGATGAACCGCGCCCACTCGGCCGAAGAATCCACCACGGCCGTGCGCCAGGCGCAGGACGCGGGCTTCGAGAACATTTCCATCGACCTGATTTACGGCATTCCCGCCCCCGGCCACCACCTCTGGGAAGCCGACCTGGCCAATGCGCTGGCCCTGCAAGTGCCCCACGTTTCGGCCTACGCCCTCACCGTGGAGTCGGGCACCGTGTTCGGCCACCAACTCCAAAAAGGCACGTTCCGGCCGCCACCCGACGAGTTCGTCGCCACCCAATTTGAACTGCTGCTAAAGGTGTTGCGGGCCAATGATTACGCCCAGTACGAAATCAGCAATTTTTGCCGCCCCGGCCGCGAAAGCCGCCACAACGCCAACTACTGGCGCGGGGTACCCTACCTCGGCCTCGGCCCCAGTGCCCACAGCTTCGACGGCCAAAACCGCCAGTTCACCCGCGCCAACAACCCGCAGTACGTAACTGCCGTGCTGGACCACGCCGAAGTGCCAGCCACCATCGAAACCCTTACCCCGCGCGACCGCGCCAACGAGTACCTCCTCACCACCTTACGCACCGCCTGGGGCTGCAACCTCGCCCACCTGCGCGACCACCTGGGCCTCGACCTCCTCACCACCCAAGCCTCCTATCTGGCCGAACTCCAAGCCAACAACTGGGTCACGTTGCAGCAGAACACCCTGATTTTGACCGATTTCGGCAAGCTCCTGGCCGACAATATCATTCTGGAATTATTCGCCCCACCATCCAAAACACCAGCCTGAATGCGGAATAGGACGCGGAGCGAAACACCGCACCCAATACTTTCACCTAGCCAGCCTGTTTCAGCGGGCGTATCCGTTCCATCCGTTAAATCCGTTTGAAACGGAGTTCAGCGAAGCTAATCTGCGATGAGGATTTTAAGCGATGCCCTGGCCGATGAGGCCGATTTTTTCGTGGAAGAAGTGCAAATCGTCGCCATTGTGTTCGACAACACCGACGACGCAACCGTCTGGGCCACCACGGTATTCGACAACGAAGCCCACTTTTTTCACCTGGCCCTGCCCTTCCAGGCCCTCGACACGCTGCTCCGCCGCGCCGCTGGCCGCGCCGAGGCCGTTCAGGAAGAAGTGGCCGAGGCCCTGGCGGCCGGTGAGTGGCCCACCCTGCTCGAGTACAACACCGACGACAACCCACCCGTGCCGCTGCCGCGAGTAGCCCTCAAATTGTCAATTACCTACCCCGCCGACCCAACCGAGGACGGAGACCTCTCTCCGCACAACATTTTCTACCTGGAAGGCGTGTATTTGCGGCTCGATGCGTGATGAAAGCAGTAGAACCCTGGCCCACTGTTTATTTAATCCCTGGTTTGGGAGCTGATGCACGGGTGTTTAAATTGCTACGGCTAGCTGGACCGGCACAAGTCCTGGATTGGCTCGAACCACAATCACCGTTGGAGCCGCTGGAACATTATGCTACGCGCATGGCGGCCGTAATTCCGGTAGCACAATGTTGCTGGTTGGTGGGTGTATCATTTGGCGGCGTGCTGGCAGCGGCAATTGCTGAATTACGCCCCCTGGCGCGGGTCGTCCTTATTTCCAGTATCAGTCAACCGGCCGAGTTGCCGCTTTTAGCCCGGCTGGTTCGCCGCACAGGTTTACATTGGCTGCTGCCCATGCAAGCTCTGCGCTATTTCCCACCCATAACACGATGGCTTTTCAGCATCCCTGCTGGACCACTGTATGTTCTGCTTCAAAATATTATCCACGATACTGACCCTGCATTTGCCAAGTGGGCCGTGCATCAGTTATTGAACTGGCGCGGTGGTTTTTTCTTCGCAGTTCCTTGTCGCCTTCATGGTAGTAACGACCGTCTGCTACCTATTAAGCAAACTACTGGAATACAGGTGATACCGAATGCCGGGCATTTTATGATTGCTACCCACGCCGTGGCAATAAGCCAGTGGCTCAACGAGTTATTTATGCCTTGAACTGTATCCAGACCCACCCAATGAACCCTAAACCCACCTATCCCTTTCGCGGCCACAACTACGCATTTGACCCCGCCGTGCCGCTGGACATTTCGCTGCCCCTGGCCCCTGGCCCCGACCAGGTGAACTGCTTTTGGGCGGAACCCGTGCAATTTGACACCATTCGGGTGGGCGATTTTGTAGGTAGCGTGGCTCTGGGCGGCAGCACCAACTACCAGCGCGTCCACCTAACCCCGCATGGCAACGGCACCCACACCGAATGCTACGGCCACATTTCGCCCGACCCCAATGCCACCCTGAATCAGTGCCTGCGCCGGTTCCTGTTCGTGGCCCGGCTCGTGAGCGTGGCTCCACGCCCCCAACCCAACGGCGACCTGATAGTGACCCTGGCTGATATGCAAACCGCTCTAGTTCAACACGGTGGCCCTGACAATGCGTATTTGCCCGAAGCCCTCATTCTCCGCACCTTGCCCAATGACAGCGCCAAGCGCCAGCGCCAGTATTCGGGCACCAACCCCACCTATCTGGAGCCAGCACTGGCTGAATTTCTGGTGGCGCACGAGGTGCAGCACCTGCTACTGGACCTGCCCAGCGTGGACCGTGAGGAAGATGGCGGCGCTTTACTGGCCCACCACGCCTTTTGGCGTTATCCGCAGCAACCCCGATGCGGAGCCACTATCACGGAATTAATTTTTGTGCCCGACACAGTGCCGGATGGCTTGTATCTACTTAACCTGCAAATTACCAGCCTGGAACTCGATGCCAGCCCCAGTAAGCCCGTCCTCTATAGGTTGACCATGCCGGGTGCTGAATAAAAGACCCTGCAACCCCGGTGGCCCCTTGCAGCATCCGCTGTAGGATGTTCAACTGGTCAATGCCACTTTTCAAGGCTGCGTCTTGTTTCGGCACCGCCACCTGTAAGCTTGCTGCTAACCAACTGCTTACCCGGCCTGATAAGCAACGCAAAAAGGCCACTCTGTTAGAAGTGGCCTTTTTAAAACCCGAAACGGAGGGATAACCTAAGCTGCCACCGTCGTTATTGCGCCGGGCACCACCGTCACAAACGAACGGTCTTTGCGGCCTTTGCGGAACTGCACCGTGCCATCCACCAACGCAAACAGCGTGTGGTCTTTGCCAATGCCGACGTTTTGACCAGGGTGGTGCTTGGTACCGCGCTGCCGGACAATGACATTGCCAGCAATGAGGGCCTGACCCCCGAAAATTTTCACGCCGAGGCGCTTAGAATGCGATTCGCGGCCGTTGTTGGACGAGCCGACCCCTTTTTTGTGAGCCATTTTTGTGAGATTTTAGCTAATAGCCAATAGCTGTTAACTTTTTGTTTGAAATTGAAGAACCAACAGCCAGCAGCCAAAAAACTTAGCCGATGCTGTTAATCATTACTTTGGTGTAGTCCTGGCGGTGGCCGTTCATCTTCTGGTAGCCCTTGCGGCGCTTCTTTTTGAAAACGAGCACCTTGTCACCTTTCACATGGGCGAGGATGGTGCCGGTCACTTTCACCTTCAACTCGGGAGCGCCGATGCTGACGGTGCCGTTGTCGTCGGTGAGCAGGGCGTTGCCCAACTCTACGGTGTCGCCGACATTGCCAGCTAACTTGTGAGCGTAAACGAATTTGTTGGCCTCGACTTTAGTCTGTTGGCCGGCGATAGTGACAATGGCGTACATCGGGCTGCGCGTATTTTCTGAATTTGGGAACGCAAAAGTACGGCAAGCTTTTGACAATAGCAAACCAATTACTGGATTTTATTCCCGGACTGGCCTTTGCCTTGGCCGCCTTTGGGCACCCGATTATTGGTTCATTCCCAACCCCTTCGATATCGCCTCCAAAGCAGCTAAGGCCGCGCTTACTTGTGGACAACTTGACTTATCCACTCAAAAAGTGTGGATAAGTGGGTCGTAAAGGTTGATTTTGGGAGAGTTAGGGAACGCATGGGGCTTTTTTAGCGACGCTGAAGTGTTGGGTTTGTTACGTCCGGTAAGTAAATAGCGGTCAGCGAAGAGACAAAAAATGCCTCAAAAAACTGGCACGAACCCTACCAACTGCGGGAGTGGCGGCCGTATCTTTGAAGGCTCAAGGCTATGCTTCACAAGCCGCTTCAGCCGCCAAAACATTCCCGGTTTTGTGGCGGTTGGCCTTACTCAAACTGGTAGTTATTCGCTCAACTTCACCCACCCCGCCGCATGGAACCGCTACTCGCCGAAAACCCCAACCGCTTCGTGCTCTTCCCCATCCAAAACGATGAGGTGTGGCAATTCTACAAAAAGTCGCAGGCTTCGTTCTGGACCGCCGAAGAAATTGACCTCTCGCAAGACCAGAAAGACTGGAACGGCTTGAACGACAACGAACGGCACTTCATTAAACACGTCTTGGCATTCTTCGCGGCTTCCGATGGCATCGTGAACGAGAACTTGGCCATCAACTTCATGCAGGAAGTGCAGATGCCCGAAGCCCGCTGTTTCTACGGCTTCCAGATTATGATGGAAAACATTCACAGCGAAACGTATTCGCTGCTGATTGACACCTACATCAAAGACCCCAAGGAAAAAGATTACCTTTTTAATGCACTTGAAACGGTGCCGGCGGTGCAGAAAAAAGGCGAGTGGGCCTTGACCTGGATTAACTCCGACAACTTTGCCGAGCGCCTCATTGCCTTTGCCGCCGTCGAGGGGATTTTCTTTTCCGGCTCATTCTGCTCCATTTTCTGGCTCAAGAAACGCGGCTTGATGCCGGGCCTGACGTTTTCCAATGAGTTGATTTCCCGCGACGAAGGGCTGCACTGCGATTTTGCCTGCCTGCTTTACGGCTACCTCCAAAACAAGCTGCCCGAAGTGCGGGTGCAAGCCATTATTGCCGATGCCGTACGCATCGAGCAAGAGTTTGTGACCGATGCGCTGCCGGTGAGCCTGATTGGGATGAACGCCAAAAACATGGCCCAATACATCGAGTTTGTGGCCGACCGCCTGCTAGTGTCGCTGGGTTGCGGCAAAATCTACAACGCCGCCAACCCCTTCGATTTTATGGAAATGATTTCGGTGCAGGGCAAAACCAACTTTTTTGAGAAGCGCGTGGCCGAGTATCAAAAGGCTGGCGTGATGAGCGAGCGCACGGACAACGTGTTTTCGCTGAACGAGGACTTCTAGGGCCGAATCTGACCTGCCTCTTGCTTGTGAACGCCCCGATTCCGCACTGGAGTCGGGGCGTTTTTGGTGGGTTACCATTTCCGGCCCAACTGCATTGAGTGGCATGAAACTCGCCCTCGAACCCCGCGACCAGTGGCCACTGCCCGGCCAGACCGACCCTAACCTAACGCCCTGCACCTTCTGCCGCCGCCGGCTGCGGGTGAACGGCGAACCCGTGTTCCTGACTTGCTCCTGCAAAGCCCTGGGGCCACCCGTTACGCTGGGGGCGCTGGCAATGGGCGCGGTGCTGGTGCTGGGCGGGTGGTGGTGGCTGGCGAAAAACCAGAAACGTCGCTAGAATTGCCCCAGTACCTTAGCAGCGTCTTTCGCTTCGTACTTTTGGGACATGGAAACCCTTACCGCCCCCCGCACCCGCGACACCGCCGTTTTTGACCTCATTGCCCAGGAAAAACAGCGCCAGACCCACGGCCTTGAACTCATTGCTTCCGAGAATTACGTTTCGCAGCAGGTGATGGACGCGCAGGGGTCGGTGCTGACCAACAAATACGCTGAAGGACTGCCCGGCAAGCGCTACTACGGCGGCTGCGAAGTGGTGGACCAGGTGGAACAACTGGCCATCGACCGCGTGAAAGAACTGTTTGGCGTGGAGTGGGCCAACGTGCAGCCGCACTCCGGGGCGCAGGCCAACGCGGCGGTTTTTCTGGCTTGCCTGAACGCGGGCGACAAGATTCTGGGCTTCGACCTGAGCCACGGCGGCCACCTCACGCACGGCTCGCCGGTTAATTTCTCGGGCAAGCTTTACGCGCCCAGCTTCTATGGCGTGGAGCGCGAAACGGGGCTGATTGACTGGGCCAAGGTGAAGGAAACGGCCCGCCGCGAACGGCCCAAAATGATAATCTGCGGGGCTTCGGCCTACTCCCGCGACTGGAATTACCAAGCCCTGCGCGAAGCCGCCGACGAAGTAGGGGCGCTGCTACTGGCCGACATTTCGCATCCCAGCGGCCTCATCGCCAAAGGATTGCTGAACTCGCCGTTTGACCACTGCCACATCGTAACGACTACCACCCACAAGACCCTGCGCGGCCCACGCGGTGGCCTCATTATGCTGGGACGAGACTTCGCCAATCCGTTTGGCTTGACCACGCCGAAGGGCGAAACCCGGCCCATGTCGGCGCTGCTCGATTCGGGCGTGTTCCCCGGTACGCAAGGTGGACCGCTGGAACACGTGATTGCGGCAAAGGCGGTGGCCTTTGGTGAGGCCCTGACCGACAGCTACGCCGACTACATCAAGCAGGTGGCGGTCAATGCCCAGGCGCTGGCGGCAGGCTTCGTGGGGTTGGGCTACCACATCATCTCAGGCGGCACCGACAACCACTTGATGCTGATTGACCTGCGCAGCAAAAACCTGACCGGCAAGCTGGCCGAAAATACGTTGGTCAAGGCCGATATCACCATTAACAAAAACATGGTGCCCTTTGATGACAAGTCGCCATTCGTGACCAGCGGCATTCGCATCGGCTCGGCGGCCATCACCACGCGGGGCCTGGGAGCCAGCGACATGGGCCGCATTGTGGAACTAATTGACGAGGCCCTGATGCACCACGACAACGAGAGCCGCCTGACGCAGGTGCGGCAGCGCGTGAACGCTTGGTTGCAGGAGTATCCGCTTTTTAGCGGCGAATAACCGGCACCAAACGGGCTGAATGCCGTGTGCAGTCGCGGGGGCCGGCTGGATGCAAGCAAGCCAAGCCCGCCATTTTTCCGTACTGCATCCGCTTGCCTTTTTGGCGCTCCCTTCTACTTCTTTACACATTCCCATTTGAATCCGACCCCAACGCTGCTCGGCGACCAGCACGAAATGTCTTTCATTGACCACTTGGAGGCCTTGCGGTGGCACATTATTCGCTCGGCCATTGCGGTGGTGGTTTTTTCGACGGCGGCGTTTTTTGCCAAAGAATTTCTGTTTCACGACCTGATTCTGGGGCCGTCGCGCAACGACTTCTGGACCTACCGGATGCTGTGCAAGCTGGGCAAAGTGTTCAGCCCCAACGAGCCGTGCGCCGACCAAGTGAACTTTATTATCCAGAACCGGACCATGAGCGGGCAGTTGTCGATGCACATCAGCACGTCGTTCGTGGTGGGCATCATTCTCACGTTCCCGTACCTGTTTTGGGAATTGTGGCGCTTCATCAAGCCCGGCCTCTACCCAAACGAGCGCAAGAATTCCCAGGGGGCGGTATTTTTTGTGTCGGTACTGTTTATCCTGGGCTTGCTGTTTGGTTATTACGTTGCAGCGCCACTGAGCATCAATTTTTTGGCTTCGTACACGGTGGATGCCAGCATTGAAAACCAGATTGACTTGCAGAGCTATCTGAGTACCCTCACGACGATGACGATTTCGTGCGCTTTCGTGTTTGAATTGCCCATGGTGGTATTTTTTCTGGCCAAAGCCGGGTTGGTTACGCCCGAAATCATGCAGCTTTACCGCAAGCACGCCATTGTGGTCATTCTCATTATTGCGGCCATCATCACGCCGCCCGACATTTCGGCCCAGATTATCGTTACCATTCCCATCCTGCTACTCTACGAGGCCAGCATTTACATTGCGCGGGCAGTACGGCGCGGCGCGGCATCGGCGCTCAATGCCAAGCTGGCTGCCGAGGCAGCGCAGGCTTAAATAGCCAGCCGCCAGCTAATCGGTATTAGCTGGCGGCTTTCGCATTCTCAGTCAATTTTTTAGAGGACAAACGGTGTGCATTTATTTTTGCATTGTCACCTAACGTTTAACATAAGCAGTCACGCAAAAGTGAGCGTGTAAAAGAACGTCATGCTGAGCGCAGCCGAAGCATCTCTACCAGCTAGTAATCAAGGCGTGAGCCGAAGCGGCAGAGGTGCTTCGGCTGCGCTCAGCATGACCGTTTACTTATGCGCGACTACTTAAAAAAGCCATTAGCTAACCGCCACAAGCCAAACTCATTATGACCATCGCCATCGGAGCCGACCACGCGGGTTTTGAGCGGAAAGAAGTGTTGCGAAGCTGGCTCACCGGCAAGGGCCACGCGGTGCAGGATTTTGGCACCCACTCGGCCGCTTCGATGGACTACCCCGACGTGGCGCACCCCCTAGCGGCGGCGGTAGCGGCGGGCGAGTTTGCGCTTGGCATTTTGCTGTGCGGCTCGGCCAACGGCGTGTGCATCACAGCCAACAAGCACGCCGACGTGCGGGCAGCCCTGGCCTGGCTGCCCGAAATAGCCCGCCTGGCCCGGCAGCACAACAACGCCAACGTGCTGTGTCTGCCCGCCCGCTACCTGACCGACGCGCAAGCGCAGGACGTTGCCGAAGCCTTTCTGGAGGCCGAATTTGAGGGCGGCCGGCACCAAACGCGGGTGGCTAAAATCGGTTGCTGACCCGTCAGTGCCATTCGTAAAGTTGCGCCGTGGCAGTAAGTCGGTAGCGCCCAAACACCTGCGGCAGTTGCTGTTGCAGGCGCGGCAGCAACCCGGTTTGGTCCAACAGGAAGCGGGGCGGCACGGGAATATTCTGGGCCAGGTGCACCACGGCGGCGTACTGGTCGAGGTGGCCAAAATCAACCTGTGAAAGCTGCCAGTCCAGGTAGGGCGTAGTGGGGCGGGCCGTGAGGTAGGCGCGGGGGTCGGCCCCGAGAACCAGCAGCGGCTGGCCGCGCAACGCTGCGTACCTGGGGTCGGGCCGGAGACTGTACTGGCTTTCGGCGGGCAGGTGCAGGGCGCTTTCCAGGCCGGGCACGAAGGCCCGGTAGCGCAGCATCGCCGTGACGACCAGTAGGGCCAGCAACAGCAGTTCCAACGCCCAGTCGTAGCGCGATTTTTGCCACAGAAACAGGCCAAAATAGGCCAGCGGTGGCAGCACCAGCACCAGCGACCCCGTGGCGATGCCGTTGCCGACGGCCGCCGTGCTGGCCGCCACCAACAGCCACACCAGCATCAGTTGGCGGAATTTGGTTTGGAACACCGGCCCCAGCGTGGTGCTGAACGTGCGCAGCAGCGCCAGTCCCAGCAACACCGCTGGCAACGCCAGCAGCCGCAATTGCAACAGCACGGGCAGGTTCACGGCGCGGGTGCTCAAATCATTCAAACCCGGCGCGAGGTGCAGTTGGGCAAAAGCGGGCAAAGCTCCGGTGTAAAGAAAGAACGTGGCCACCAACGCATACGGGAAAAAAAACCCGCACAGCAGCAGCAAGTAGCTGCGAAAGGCGTTGGCTGCGAAAATAATGACCGCAAACAACGCCAGCGCCAAAAACAGTGCTAGCGGCAGGTAGCACAGCGCCGCCAGCCCAATCAGAAACCCGGCCCGGAACAAGCGGCGGTTGTCGTAGCCCTCGCGCGACGATGGCAGCAACGCACTTAGGGCTACCACGATGAACGTGTGGCCCACCAGCAACGGCGACAGTGCGTCCAGGTCGGTGCTGAAGCTGCCCACCAGCAGGTAGGTCAGGGCTGCCACGTAGCCACGTTCGGGGTGCACGTCGGCCCGGTTGAATACTTGGTTGAGGCGTAGCGCCTGGAGCAGCAACAAGCCGAGGGCCAGCAGCCGGTAGAGCAGCACCGGCCGGCTGTACACCACATCCAGCAGCCCAAACAAAGTCGCTGCCAGCGGGGCCGTGCCGTCGTAGAGGTCGCGGTATGGCAAGGCCCCGTGGTGTATTTGCTCACCCACCAGCAGCCCGCGCACCTCGATGGGCGTGAGGGGCAGGCCCAGCCACAACAGGGGCAGCGACAAGCCCAGCACCAGCACCAGCAGCACCAGCAACCGGGCAGGCAAAGAGCTTTTGAAAAAGCGCAACACTGGAGTTTAAGTTAGATTTGGTTCGGGCAAGCAAAGCGGCTTGCCCCACGAATTTGTGGCTAAGAAGCAGTTTGAGTTAGTTGCTCGAGTACCCCGAAGCTGTGCTTCGGTCGTGGAACGGTGCCGCTGAACGACCGTTCAACGACCGAAGCACAGCTTCGGGGTACTCGAGCAACTCTAAGAATTACACGACCGCTGGCTGTCCTGTCCCCCTTCAGTAGCTTGGTTTTGGTTAGCAAATTCGTTCACGCGTACTTACTGGTCCGCAACTCCTCGGCCAAAAACCGGGCCGTGTGCCCTTTGCCCGATTTGGCGACCTGCTCCGGGGTGCCCTGGGCCACGACGGTGCCGCCCGCCGCGCCGCCTTCGGGGCCGATGTCAATCACGTGGTCGGCCACTTTTATCAGGTCCAGGTTGTGCTCGATGATGAGGACGGTGTTGCCTTTGTCGGCCAGCTTTTGCAGCACATCGGCCAGGTGGTTGATGTCCTCGAAGTGCAGGCCGGTGGTGGGCTCGTCGAGGATGTAGAAGGTCTGGCCAGTGTCTTTTTTGCTGAGTTCGGTGGCGAGTTTCACGCGCTGGGCTTCGCCGCCGCTCAGGGTGGTGGCCTGCTGGCCCAGGGTGAGGTAACCGAGGCCCACGTCGTTGAGGGTGCGGATTTTACGCAGGATGCGGGGCTGAAACTCGAAGAACTCCACGGCCTTTTCCACGGTCATGTCCAGCACGTCGGTGATGGACTTGCCTTTGAAGCGCACTTCCAGGGTTTCGCGGTTGTAGCGGCGGCCTTTGCAGGTTTCGCAGGGCACGTGTACGTCGGGCAGGAAATTCATTTCGATGCTGCGGATGCCCGCGCCTTCGCAGGTTTCGCAGCGCCCGCCCTTCACATTGAACGAGAACCGGCCCGGCCCATAGCCTCGGATTTTGGCCTCCGGCATCTCCGCGAACAGCGCCCGGATTTCGGTCATCACGCCGGTGTAGGTAGCGGGGTTGGAGCGCGGGGTGCGGCCGATGGGCGACTGGTCCACCTCAATCACCTTGTCAATCAGGTCCAGCCCTTCGATGCTGCCGTAGGCCAGCGGCTCCTTTTTGGCGTTGAAAAAATGCTGGTTCAGAATGGGGTACAACGTGTCGTGAATCAGGGTGCTTTTGCCCGACCCCGACACGCCCGTGACGGCCGTGAGCTTGCCCAGCGGCACCTTCAGGGTCACGTTTTTGAGGTTGTTGCCCTTTGCGCCTTTCAGCACGAGTTCAGTGCCGGTGCCCTTGCGCTTCTTTTTGCGTAGCTCGATGTGCTTCTGGCCGCTGAGGTACTGCGAGGTGAGCGAACCGGACGAGAAAATCTCCTGCGGGGTGCCGCTCGCCACGATGTGGCCGCCGTGGATGCCCGCGCCCGGCCCGATGTCCAGCACGAAGTCGGCGTGCAGAATCATGTCCTTGTCGTGTTCCACCACGATGACGGAGTTGCCGATGTCGCGCAGGTGTTGCAGGGCTTTGATTAGCCGCTCGTTGTCGCGTTGGTGCAGCCCGATACTCGGCTCGTCCATGATGTACAGCACGCCCACGAGTTGGGTGCCAATCTGGGTGGCGAGGCGGATGCGCTGGCTTTCGCCGCCGCTCAACGTCCGCACCGGGCGGTGCAGGTTGAGGTAGTCCAAGCCCACTTCCAGCAGGAAGCCAATGCGCTTGCGGATTTCCTTGAGCAACTCGCGGGCAATGACGTTCTGGCGCTCGGTCAGGCGGTCTTCCACGTTCACGAACCACGCGGCCAAGTCGTTGAGGTCCATCACGGCCAACTCGCCGATGTGCTTGTCGGCCACCCGGAAGTGCAGGCTTTCTTTTTTGAGACGGTAGCCCTGGCAGTCGGGGCAAAGCTGGGCCTGGGCGTACAGTTGAATCCACTCCCGGATGTTGTCCGATTCGGAATCCATTTGCCGGCGCAGAAACGGGATAATGCCCTCAAAAGCCTCCTGGTACAGCGCCTTGCTGTCGTCGGCCTCGTCCTGCGTGATGCCGTGCAACAGGCTGTGGAGCAACTCTGCTGGCAGCTTTTCCAGCGGGGTCGTGAGGCTGGCTTTGTGCTTTTTGAGAATGGCCTGGAGTTGCTGAAAAATCCAGATGTCGCGGTACTCGCCCAGCGGCGCGATGCCGCCCCGCGCCACGCTCAACTTGAGGTCGGGCACTACGGCTTCTTCCGAAATTTCCTGCACCTCGCCCAGGCCCAGGCAGGTGGGGCAAGCGCCGTAGGGCGAGTTGAAACTGAACGTGTTGGGGGCCGGGTCGTCGTAGGCAATGCCGGTGGCCGGGTCCATCAGGAAGCGCGAGAAAAACTGCGGCCTGGCCCCTTCTTTTTTGCTCTCGCCTTTCGCGTCGGGGTCCAGCACCAGCATCGTGCCCTTGCCGTGCGTCAGGGCGTTTTGCACCGAGCCGCTGAGCCGAAACCGGTCCTCGTCCTTCACCAGCAGCCGGTCAATGACAATCTCAATGTCGTGGATTTTGTAGCGGTCCACCTGCATCTTGGGCGTGATGTCCAGAATGTCGCCGTCCACCCGCACTTTGGTGAAGCCGAGCTTGGCTATCTTCTGGAAATCTTCGCGGTAGTGGCCCTTGCGGCCCTTCACGACGGGGGCCAGCACGACCAGCTTGCGGCCCGCATAGTGCTTGAGGATGTAGTTGATAATCTGGTCGTCGCTCTGCCGAATCATCTTCTGCCCGGTGGCGTAGCTGAAGGCTTCGGCCGTGCGGGCGTACAGCAGGCGCAGGAAGTCGTAAATCTCGGTAATTGTGCCCACCGTGGAGCGCGGGTTGCGCGAGGTGGTTTTCTGCTCGATGCTGATGACCGGCGACAGGCCCTCAATCTTGTCCACGTCGGGCCGCTCCAGCCCGCCCATAAACGAGCGGGCGTAGGCCGAAAACGTTTCCATGTAGCGCCGCTGCCCCTCGGCATAAATGGTATCAAAAGCCAGCGAGGATTTGCCCGACCCCGAAATGCCCGTGAACACCACCAGTCGGTTGCGCGGAATCTTGACGCTCACGTTCTTGAGGTTGTGCTCCCGCGCCCCGTACACCTCAATGAACGGCGCTTCCAGGTGCTGGCTGGCGGGGCTGTGCCCGTTGAGCTGCCCCGGCAAAGCGGGCGTAGTCGGGCCAGCGGCGGGCAACTCGGTCAGGCCGCGCACCTCGGCGGCTGCGGCCGCCCCAGCAGGGCCGGGGTTGCCAATCGGGCCAGCAGTGCCGCTTGCGGATTTGGCAACGGCCAGTTGGTTGGTTTTAAGGCCGGGCTTGGCCGTCTGCCCCGTCTTTTTGGGTGCCCGCACATACGGCGCGTCGCTGGCTGCTTTGGAAGCAATGATGGCCTGCTTCACGGCTTCGGTGGCCGGGCCAGCGGGTGCTTTAGCGGGGGCCGGAGCCGTTGTTTTTACTGCATCGGCAGCGGCGGGCTTGCGGCCGTTGGAGTTGGGAGAAACCGTTTTGGAAGCCGGTTTAGTAGCGGCGGCGGCGGGTTTGGCAGCCGCTTGGGGGGCAGCAGCAACCGGGGCAGCAGGGAGTTTTTTGGCCATTCAGGAACGCAGCGGATAAGCGCGTAAAGGTACGAAAGCACACGCCCGGCCGCCAACGGGCCAGGCCGAATTTCTCAAATTCTTAGCCAGCGGGGCGGCTGCCTACAACCGCGAACCGGGGGCGTTTGTGCCAGGGGCCGCCCAGAAAAGTGCCCCGGCCGCCCGACCGCCAAGCAAACCCACCGCCCAAAGTGGCCAGCGGCCCAGGCAGCGCCTGGCCCGGCCCGCTGCAAACGGCGGGCTTACGCCCAAAACCGGCTTGCTTACCGCCGCAATCGCCCAGCTTACCCTGGAAATCGTGCAACTTACGCCCGGAATCGTGCAATTTTTGGCAGCAATCAGCCGACTTACGCTGGAAATCGTGCAACTCGCAGTGGCAATCGGCCGACTTACGCTGGAAATCGTGCAACTTGCACCCGAAATCGGGCAAGTGGCGGGCAAAATCGGCGGACTTGCGGCGGCGGGGCGGGGCAGCGGGCGGGCAAAAAGGCCCTTTGCCGCTGGTGGAGGGCCTTTTGGGCACCGCCTGGCCCGGTCCGGGCGTAATTTTCTGGTTCCGTGGGCGAAAATAATTGGTAAGTGTCGGGCTGGGGTGCATCTTTGCAGCGAATCTCGGTAGCAAGCCAGCCGGCCAAACCCCGAAGGGGTTTCGTGACCTAGCCCAGGGTTGGCGCAAAGCGCCTACCCTGGGGTTAACATCGCACCGGATGTCCGAACCCTGAAAGGGTTCCGTAGCGGGTTGCGCGAATGGCTCTGGAACCCTTTCAGGGTTCGGTCGTTCGCCAATCCGTAAACCCAGGGTAGGCTTCGCCAACCCTGGGCTAGGCTCCGAAACCCCTTCGGGGTTTGGCCGGGCAACTTGCTAAACCGCTTCAGCGCACCCCTCACCCCCGCTTACCTCACCCTTCATCCCCCCCCCCTGCCTGTATGGATGCTCGTGAAACCGCCCGCTGGAACGGCCAGCTCAAAATCAAGAAAGTGCGCGAAACCTACGCCGCCACCCCGGTGTCGAAGCTGGTGCAGCGCGTGTTTGCCCGGCACGATGCCCTCGTGGCCGGGATTGAGGACCTGATAAGCTCGCCGGCCGGCCGCTCGCAAGGGGCCACGCTCAAAAAATCGGCCGAGGAGCTGCGGGCCATCGCGGCGGCCCTGCCCGTGGCCAACGCCCTGCACGCGCTCTACCTGGAAGACGAAACCGACGAGCAGGGCAGCGAAAAAGCCTACGCCCTGCGCCTGAACAAAACCGGCTACAAGGCCCTGCCGGCCGCCCTGAGCCTGGCCGAAACCCGCAACGTGGCCAAACAGGCCCAAACGATGAAGGCCCAGCTGGCCAGCGAAGCCGACATTGACCAAGCCGACTTGGCCGACCTCGACGATGCCAACCGCAAATTTGGCAACCTGCTGGCCGCCCCCAAGCTGGCCCGCGAAGCCGGCAAAACCCAAAACAAAACCGTGGGCGATGCCCTGAAAGCGGCCGGGGTTTTCGTGAAAACGGACCTGCGCCAGGCCGCCGAAACCTTCAAAAAGAAGCACCAGGACTTTTACAACGCCCTGACCGAAGCCATCCGCATTGACGATGCCGCCTCGGCCCCCGGCAGCGGGGCCGCGCCCGCGCCGGCCGGCGGCGGCAGTCCGGCGTAGGGCCGGGGCCGGACCGAAAACGGGAAGCCCCGGTTGCGTGAGCGCGGCCGGGGCTTCTGAGCGTTTGATGCACCACGCCCCCTATCTTCGTGGCCTTCTTTTGGCTTTCCTTTCACTACCCCGTTGGCATGAGTTATAATGAGTCGGATACCCGCGCCAAACTGATTGACCCGGCCTTGTTCCGGCGGGAGTGGACAGAAAACATGATTGGGCGGGAGGTGACGGCGGGCGAAATTGTGGCGTTGGGCGAGGGCCGCACCCGACGCAAAGCGGGCCGGGTGGATTACGTGTTGCGGGCGGAACTAAATGCGAGTTCGGCCCCCGTCACCATTGCCCTGATTGAAGCCAAAGCCGAGCATTTGCCGCCGGGGCACGGCCTGGAACAAGCGCGGGCCTACGCCCGGCGCATGAACGTGGCGTTTGTGTACAGCTCCAATGGGCACCAGTTTGTGGAGTACGACGACCTAACCGGGCTGACGAGTGCGCCCCGGCCGCTGGCTGAGTTTCCGACCCCCAAAGAGTTGAAGCGGCGCTACGAGCAGCGCATGGGCTTTGATTTGGAAGACGACGAGGCCGCCCCGCTGCTGGTGCGTTACCCACCGGGCAGCACCCCGCGCTACTACCAAGATGCCGCCATTCGGGCCACCCTCGAACACCTGGCCCTGCCCCGACACACGCGGGCGTTGCTGACGCTGGCCACCGGGGCGGGCAAAACCTTTATTGCTGCTCAACTCCTGTACAAGCTGGCCGAAGCCGGGCACCTCACGCGGGCCTTGTTTGTGTGCGACCGCGACGAGTTGCGGACCCAGGCCCTGGTGGCCCTCACAGCGGTTTTTGGCACCGATGCGGCCGCCGCCAGTGCCGGGCACCCGCAACTAAACGCCCGCGTGGTGGTGGCTACCTACCAAACCCTGGGCGTGGACGGCGACGGGGATGCGTCGTTTCTGACCCGCAACTACCCCGAAAATTACTTTTCGCACATTGTCATTGACGAGTGCCACCGCTCGGCCTGGGGCAAGTGGAGCGCTGTGCTCACCCGCAACCCCGCCGCCCGGCACATCGGCCTGACGGCCACGCCGCGCCGGCTCATCATCCCGGAAAATGCCGAAGCCGAGGCTCGGCAAGACCTGGAAATTCAGGCCGACAACCTGCGCTACTTTGGCGAACCGGTGTATGAGTACACGCTGGGCCAGGCGATGGAAGACGGCTACCTGGCGGCTTGCGAAATCATCCGGGAAACGGTGTCGCTGGACCCGGTGGGGCTGGCCCGCGAACAAATTCTGGACAAAAACCCAACCGATGCCCGCACTGGTTTGACCGCTGACCCCGACGAGGTGCGCCAGCACTATTCGCGCAATCAGTTTGAGCAGCAACTCTTGTTGCCCGACCGGGTAGCGGCCATGTGCGGCAGCTTATTTCAGCACTTGCTGACCACCGAGCACGGCCCGCATCAGAAAACCATTATTTTCTGCGCCCGCGATTCGCACGCCCAGGCCGTGGCGGCCCAGATGGGCAACCTGTATGCGGCCTGGTGCCGGCAGCAGGGGCAGAAGCCCAAAGCTGATTATGCCTTTCAATGCACCAGCACCGGCGGGCGCGAACACATTGCCGGGTTTCGGGGCAGCGAAAGCCAGTTTTTTATTGCCACCACCGTGGATTTGCTTTCGACGGGCGTGGACGTGCCCGCCGTGCGTAACATCGTCTTTTTTGGCTACCTGGCCTCGCCCATCCGGTTTTCGCAGATGGTGGGGCGCGGCACCCGCCTCAGCCCCGGCAAGGAGTTGTTTCGCATCTACGACTACACCAACGCCACCCGGCTGTTCGACGTGGACACCGCCCAGCGGCTGCGCCGCCCGCGTCCGGCAGGCGGCGGGGAAGGCCCCGAAGGTCCGCCGCCCCCTTTGCTCACGGTGGCGGGCTTCACCGTGACGACGGCCCCGGCCGGGCACCTAATTCTGGTGAATTCAGCCGACGACCAGGCCCGCCCCGTGCCGGTGGACGAGTACCGCGCCCGGCTCCGCGAAGGGTTGCTGGCGCTGGCCCCCACCCCCGAAGCCCTGCGCGGGGCCTGGTGCCACCCCACCCAGCGCGGCGAACTGCTGGCCGGCCTGCCCTACGGCCTGGGCGCGCCCCGCGTGGTGCAGCGCCTAGACGAGTTGGATGCCTGCGACCTCTACGACGTGCTGGCCCGCCTGGGCTACGGGGCCAAAACCCGCACCCGCTACGAGCGCGAAAACCTGTTTCAGCTCACCCAAGCGTCTTGGCTGGATACTATGCCCCCCGCATCGGCCAATGTGGTGGTGCAGTTGGTACACTTGTTTGGAATGGAAGGCATCGACAGCCTGGAAAGCACCAACCTCTGGCAAGTGCCCAGTGTGGCCAAAGCCGGCGGCCTACCTGCCCTCAAGCTCATGGGCAAGCCAATTGACATACTCACCGAAACCAAAAGCCGCCTGCTGGCGGCGTAAGCTGTACTTATGAAGGACGAAACGAAAGCGGCGCTGCCGGAAGGCTGGCGCTGGGTGAAGCTGGGGGAGGTGTGCGAACTCATTGGCGGCGGCACACCTAGCCGTTCAATGCCAGAATATTTCACCGGCAATACTCCATGGGTAACGCCCACGGACATAAATAAGGAGCAAATCCTTGTCATCGGGAAGTCAGGGCAATCAATTTCTGAAGCTGGGTTAAAGGACTCATCAGCTAAACTGCTGCCTGTTGGAACGGTCATGCTGACAAGTCGGGCAGGAATTGGTAGTATTGCTATTGCCGGGTGTGAATTGACAACCAATCAAGGGTTCATCAACTTCGTTTGCGGGCCTGAGATTGATAACTACTATTTGGCACATTGGCTTCGCGCAAATGTGAGCTTACTCAATGAGATGGCAAGCGGAACCACTTTCAAAGAAATTTCACGCGGCACCGCTAAAGGCATCAAATTAGTCCTTCCGCCAATCGAAGAACAAGAGGAAATTGTTCGCCATCTCCGCCATCAATTTGTTGCCTTACACGAAGCCCGCGCCGCTGCCGAGGCGCAATTAGAAACCCTGAAAATGTTGCCAGCGGCGTTGCTCCGGGCGGCCTTCAATGGTACTTTAGGCTTGACGGTCAGCTCACCCACCTCTCCACCTCTCCACCTCTCCACCTCTCCACCTCTCCACCTCTCCACCTCTCCACCTGAAAAAATAACACTTTTTGGGGAAGCGCACAAGTGGCCGCAAAAGAAATTAGGGGAGGTGTGCGACTTCCTCAATTTTAAGCGCATTCCCATAAACGCGGCAGCAAGGAGTAAGCGAATAGCGGGCAAAATCCCGGCCGAGTTGTACCCTTACTATGGTGCCAACGGCCAAGCGGGCTGGATTGATGATTTTCTGTTTGATGAAACAACTATTTTGCTTGCGGAAGATGGCGGCAACTTTGGTTCACTTGAGCGGCCAATAGCTTATAAAGCCACCGGCAAATATTGGGTTAACAACCACGCACACATTTTGCGTCCCAAACCGGGGGTTGATTTAGATTTTGTGCTACTGGCGCTGACCATTCGCCCCGATATTGGCAGTATGGTATCGGGTTCGACCCGTGGCAAGCTGAATCAGGAAATTGCCAGCACGATTCTCATTCCAATGCCTCCTTTGGCTGAACAACGCCGAATTGCTTTAACCCTCAACCACCAACTCACCGCCACCGCCGAAGCCCGAGCGGCGGTCGAAGCCCAACTAGCCAACCTGCACAAGCTGCCCGCGTCGCTGTTGCGGCAAGCGTTTGCCCCAGTGGCGGCATAGTTTTTACTTCCCCTCCTCATGTCCCAATTCGAACTCCTGACCGAAACCCTGGCCCCGGCCGAAACCGCCGCCGCTACCAAGCGGGGCCGCCAAGCCAAGCCCGCCGGGGCGGGCAAAAAGCTGCTCACCCAGCAATCGGTGGACGCGGCCATTAAGCAGGTCTGCGACATTCTGCGGCGCTCCAACTGCGCCGGGGCGCTGCAATACGTGCCCGAACTGACGTGGATGTTGTTTCTGCGGATTCTGGACGAGCGCGAAACCCGTGAAGCCGAAGAAGCCGAAGCCGTGGGCCAGTCCTACGCCTACTCGCTGGCCGCCCCCTACCGCTGGCAGGATTGGGCCGCGCCGGGCGGCAGCACCCGCGTGGAGCTAACCACGGTGCGGCCCCGGGGTTCGTTTTTCGACTTCATCAACACCGAACTACTGCCCTACCTCAAGGGCCTGGAGAACCAGCCCAACGCCGCCCCCCGGCAGCGGGTGATTGCCGAAATCCTGTCGGGGGTGGAGAAAACCCGCGTTGATACCGAGAAGAACCTGCTTGACGTGCTCGACAAGCTGCACGGCATCCGCGAGGAAGCCATTGACCCGACCCACGTTTTCCCACTCTCCCAGGTATTTGAGGGGCTGCTGCTAAAAATGGGGGAAAAGGGCAACGACGGCGGGCAGTTCTTTACGCCCCGCGAGGTCATCCGCCTCATCATTCAGGTGCTCAACCCCGGGCCGGGCCAAACCGTGTATGACCCCAGCTGCGGCACGGCGGGCTTTCTGGCCCAAGCCTACGACTACCTGCTGCCGCAGTGCGACACGCCCGACAAGCTCTACAACCTGAAGCGGCGCACGTTTTTCGGCCGCGAAAAGGAGAACCTGATTTACCCCATTGCGCTGGCCAACCTCATTTTGCACGGTATTGACGAGCCGCACATCTGGCACGGCAACACCCTCACCGGGCAGGAGCAATACGGCGGGCTGTTTGCCCAGGCCCCGGCCCAGTACAACGTGGTGTTGAGCAACCCGCCCTTCGGCGGCAAGGAAGGCCCGGAAGCCCAAAGCCGGTTTGCCTACAAAACCAGCGCCACCCAGGTGCTTTTCCTGCAACACGTATTGGATAGCTTGGCCCCCGGCGGCTCCTGCGGCATGGTGCTCGATGAAGGCGTGTTGTTTCGGACCACCGAAACCGCCTTTGTGCAAACCAAGCGCCGCCTGCTCGACTCCTGCGACCTGTGGTGCATTCTGAGTTTGCCGGGCGGCGTATTTTCGGCCGCTGGCGCGGGCGTGAAAACCAACTTGCTGTTCTTCACCAAAGGCCAGCCCACCGAAAAGGTGTGGTACTACGACTTGAGCGATGCCAAAGTAGGCAAGCGCACCCCGATGACGCTGGACCGCTTCGCCGATTTTCTGGCCGTGCTGCCCACCCGTGCCGATTCGGAGCGCAGTTGGACCGTAACACGGGACGAACTGGAAAAGCGCGGCTACGACCTGAAAGCAGTGAATCCCAACGCCCGCAACACCGGCGACGACCGCAACCCCACGCAACTGCTGGCCGTGCTGGAAGCGCAGAATTTGGCTCTGCAAGCCGCGCTGGGCAAGCTGCGTGGGCTGTTATAAGGGCTGCCAGCGCCCCGTTACGGCCATTACTTTTTCCCCATCCGCCCGCTGCTTAGGAAGCCGCCACAGCCAGCGCACCGGAAGCAACTTCCTGTCCACCAAAAAGCCCCCGCCCGATACCGGGCGGGGGCTTGTCACTAACCGGGGCAGCCGCCTCTAAGCCACGTAATCCGGCGCAAACGACCCCGCTGGCTGGCCGTTGGCAGTGGGGTAGTCGGTGTAGCCGTCGGCAAAGCCGCCGGGGCCGGGGGCGTAGAACGTGGCCGGGTCGGGCTGGGCCAGCGGGCTGCCAGTGTGCAGGCGCTCCACGAGGTCGGGGTTGGCGAGGAAGGGGCGGCCAAGGGCCACGAGGTCGGCCCGGCCGCTGTGCAGGGCGGCATCAATTTGCGCCACGGTGGTGTAGCCGCCGCTCAGGATGAGGGTGTTGGTGAACTTCTGGCGAATCAGGTCCACCGTGGCGGCGGGCACGGCCGGGGCACCCATTGCTGCGTGGTCCACGAGGTGGACGTACACGAGGCCGATTTTCTGCAATTCCTCGGCCAGGTAGGCGTAGGTTTCTTCCTGCTCGGGGTAGGGGGCCATGTCGTTGAACGCGCCCCAGGGCGAGAGACGGATGCCGGTGCGCTCGGCCCCGATGGCTGCGGCCACGGCGCGGGCCACTTCCAGCACGAAGCGGGCGCGGTTGGGCACACTGCCGCCGTATTCGTCGGTGCGCTGGTTGCTGCCGGGGTTCAAAAACTGGTCCAGCAGGTAGCCGTTGGCCCCGTGCAACTCCACGCCGTCGAAGCCAGCTTCCATTGCCAGCTTGGCACTGTGTACGTACTCGTCGCGGACGCGGGCCAGCTCGTCGGCCCGCAGGGCGCGGGGGGTGGGCTGGTCCTGCATTTGCTGCTGGTCGGTCCACATCTGGCCTTTGGCCGCTATGGCCGAGGGCGCAATGCCTTCGGCCCCGGCGGGCAGGTTCAGGTCGTGAAATACCCGCCCGGTGTGCATGAGCTGCACAAAAATGTGCCCGCCGTGGTGGTGCACCGTTTCGGTGATGCGCTGCCAGTTGGTGGCCTGCTCCTGGTTGAACAAACCCGGAATGCGGGCGTAACCGAGGCCATCGGCACTGGTCGAAGTGCCTTCGGTGACGATGAGGCCCGCCGTGGCCCGCTGCCGGTAGTATTCGGCCATCAGCTCGTTGGGAACGTTGCCCAGGGCGCGGCTGCGGGTCATGGGGGCCATCACGAGGTGGTTGGCCAGGGTGAGGGGGCCAAGTTTGGCCGGTTCAAATGCAGTGTTGGACATAAAATCGAGGGGCCGCAGTGCGTCGGGTGCGGGTGGTTGTGGGTGAAACGCGCCTAAAAAGCGGGTAGGTACACGAATTGTTTGACCACGGATTCGGCGGATTTTTCGGATTGGTCGGATTTTGGGGACGGCACTGGTTGAAGTCGTTCCCAAAATCCGTGAAATCCGAAAAATCCGCCGAATCCGTGGTTTAGAAGCCGCCCCGGAACTTGTAGGTCTGCGCTACCTTGTCAATGCTGACCACGTAGGCCGCAATGCGCATCGGGATGTTGTATTTTTGGCTGGTTTCATACACCTTCTCAAAGGCATCCGACATGATGCGGTCGGCCCGTTCGGTCACCATTTCCTCGGTCCACTTGAAGCCCTGCCGGTTCTGCACCCACTCGAAGTAGCTCACGGTCACGCCGCCGGAGTTGGCCAGGATGTCGGGCACCACCATGATGCCCTTTTCGTTGATAATCGGGTCGGCCGAGGCCGAAGTCGGGCCGTTGGCCCCTTCCACAATCAGCTTGGCCTTGATGTCGGCGGCGTTGTGTTCGGTGATGACATCCTCGACGGCGGCGGGCACGAGCACGTCCACGGGCAGGGTCAGCAGGTCGTTGGCGTGGTCCATCAGGGTGGCCCCCGTGTAGCCGTCGAGGCGGCCCTTGTGGGCGTTTTTGTAGGCAATGGCCTCGTCGATGCTGATGCCGGCCTCGTTCCAGTACGCGCCGCTCACGTCGCTAATGGCCTTGATTTTCACGCCTTGCTCGCTGAGCAGCTTGGCTGCCCACGAGCCCACGTTGCCGAAGCCCTGCACGGCGGCCGACACGTTAATGGGTTCGAGGCCCAGCTTTTTGAGGGCGGCCAGGGTGCTCACCATCACGCCGCGCCCGGTGGCTTCGGTGCGGCCCAGCGAGCCGCCCATCACCAGGGGCTTGCCCGTGACGACGGCGGGCGAAGTGGCCCCGGCGGTTTTGGAAAACTCGTCCATCAGCCAGGCCATTTCGCGGGGTCCGGTGCCCATGTCGGGGGCCGGAATGTCGCGGTCGGGGCCAAACACGTCCTTCATGGCCAGGGTGTAGGCGCGGGTGAGGCGTTCCAGTTCGCCCTCGCTCATGGCCGTGGGGTCGCAGATGATGCCGCCTTTGGCCCCACCGTAGGGCAGGTCCACGACGGCGCACTTCCAGGTCATCCAGGCGGCCAGGGCCTTCACCTCGTCCAAGTGCACGTTTTTGTCGTAGCGAATGCCGCCCTTGCTCGGCCCCAGCACGGTGCTGTGAATCACGCGGTAGCCCTCGAACACCCGTACCTTGCCGTTGTCCATCGTTACGGAAATGTGGACGATGACCTGCTTGTCGGCCGCCTTCAGCACTTCGTAGGTTTCGTCGTCCAGGCCCAGAATTTCAGCCGCGATGTTGAAGCGCGACATCATGGATTCGAGTGGATTTTCCTTGTCAAGGAGCGGGGCAGGTTCTTTATACACAGTCGGAGCGGTCATTGAAGTGAGGGTGGGGATTGGGTGGGAAATAGAGGAGGTTTTGCGGCGGCAAAGGTAGGTTTTTCTTAGTGGTTAGCGGTTAGCGGTTAGTGGTTAATACGAACACTAATCACTAACCGCTAAGCACTAACCGCTTAAAAAAGCAGTTGCAGCAACGCCAGCACCGGCAGCACCAGCAGAAACGCATCGAACCTATCGAGCAGCCCGCCGTGTCCCGGCATGATGCGGCCCGAATCTTTCACGCCCACGCTGCGCTTGAGCATGGACTCGGCCAAATCGCCGAGCGGGGCAAACACCGCCACCACGCCCGCCGCCACCAGCCGGTGGGCCAGCGGCACGTCGGGCAGCAGCCACTGCAAGGCCCAGCCCACGGCCAGCGTCAGCAGGAAGCCGCCCGCCCAGCCCTCCCAGGTTTTGCCGGGCGAGATGGCGGGGGCCATTTTGTGCTTGCCCCAGGCGCTGCCGGCGATGTAGGCCCCGATGTCAGAAGCCCAGATGAGGAAGAGCAGAGCGAAGACGCGGCGGGGGTCGTAGGTATCGCCATTGCTGAAAGCCACCACAATTAGCAGACTCATGGGTAGGCTCACGTACAGCAACCCCAGCAGCGACGTGCCCGCGTTGGAGAACGGTGTCGGCACCTTGTTGTCGCGGGGCCAAGCGTACATTTCCCGCAAAATAAACAGCGTGGGCAGCCCTAGCCCCAGCCCCATCAGCGCGTGACGGGCGGCTTGGGGTAAAGTATAAGGGTCAGTTGAGGTTTGCGGTGGTAGTAGCGGAGTATCCGCCAGAGATTGGTCATTCAGGCAAAAGACACCAGCAAATAGCACCAAACTCAAGCATATGCCCAGCCACCCAACCGGCGCATACCCCCCCGCCCGCATCATTCGGTAAAACTCCCACAGCATAATGGCCTGCACCAGCCCGAAAAACAGCCCGAACGTGAACGGCCCGTACCACACGCAGCCCAGCAGCAGCGCCGCGCCCAGCAGCCCGTAGATGAGGCGCAGCCGCAGGTTGCTGGGGCCTTCGGGAGTAGTTTCGGGCGGGGCGGAAGCGTCGGACAAAGGGTGGCTGCTTTAGCGTTGGGATAGGAAATTAAACTTGCGGCGTGGCAACGCCCGCGCTGCTCAAGGTCAGCATTTGAGCGGGTAGGGCAGGGGCCAGGCGCTGCCGCAGCAACCAGAGCAGCCCACCCGTGAGCAAGGCAGACCCCACGGCCAGCGGCCAGGGCAGGGCCTCGGTGCTGTCGGGGTCGAAGCCCCAGCCGAAGTAGCCGCTTTGGCCGAAATACAGCAGCATGAGTTGCACCGCGTTTTGGGTGAAATGCGCCGCCATCGGCACCAGGATGTTGCCGCTCCATTCGTACAAATACCCCAGCAACAGCCCCAGCACGAAGCGCGGCACGAACCCAAAAAACTGCAAGTGAATGGCCGAAAACAGCGCCGCTGCCAGCCAGATACCGACGTGTCGCGAGCCAAACCACTGCACCAGGTTGCGCTGCACCACGCCCCGAAACACCAGTTCCTCGGCCACGGCGGGCACGATGGCAATGACGACCAGCCCCACCAGCAGCCGCCCGCCGGAGTTGAAGTTGGTGAGGTACTTGGTGAGGCCCGCCGCCTGGTCCTCTTTGGCCCGCGCCCACAGCTCAAAGTCGTGCAGAAAGGCCGGGAAGTGCGCCCCCGCGTTCCAGGCAATAAGGGCCGACATGGCGGGGATGATGGCCACCACGATGGCCGCCGCCCCCAACGGCCCCACCGCCGTGCCCAAGCGGCGCGGCGCGAAATAATCGGCCCAGCGCCAGCCCATTGCCGAAGCCAGCGCCAGCGCCCCGCCCCCGAACGCGCCCGCCAGCAGCAGCCCCTGCGCCAGCATGGCCAGCCCCCAGCCGTGGGCCACGCCCACGGGCTGCGCCATTGCCTGCGCCGCCACCAGCGGCGGCAGTTTCAGCCACAGCCCGGCCACGGCGATGATGACGAAAAATGCCACGCAAGCCCCCAAAACCATCAGCGCCACGAGCAGCAGCAGTTGCAAAATCGGGTGCAAGGTGCGGGGCAGTAAACCTTTCATAGGGGCGGGCGCGTTGGGCGGGGCGTAAATTTGCGGATAATATTGCAAATAACGTTGCGCGGTGCGGTTAGACGAATCCCCGAAGGGTTCGTCCGACCGCTAATCGCTGCCCGGTCGGGGTGTTACGTGAGTTGCGTTATTCTTACTTTGTTCAACTATTAGCGGTCGGACGACCCCTTCGGGAATTCGTTTGACCGCACCGCGCAAATGGTCCAGATAGGCAACATCTCCCTTCCCGATTTCCCACTGCTCCTCGCCCCAATGGAGGACGTGAGCGACCCGCCCTTTCGGGCCGTGTGCAAGGCCAACGGGGCCGATTTGATGTACACGGAGTTTATTTCCAGCGAGGGCCTCATCCGGGCCGCCGCCAAGAGCCGCAAAAAGCTGGACGTGTTTGACTACGAGCGGCCCATTGGCATCCAGCTTTTTGGCTCCGACGTGGCCACGATGGGCGAATGTGCGGCCATCAGCACCGAGGCTGGGCCGGATTTGATTGACATCAACTACGGCTGCCCGGTGAAGCAGGTGGCCTGTCGGGGCGCGGGCGCGGCCCTGTTGCAGGACATTCCCAAAATGGTGGCCATGACCGCCGCCGTGGTGCGCCACACCCACCTGCCCGTGACCGTGAAAACCCGCCTGGGCTGGGACGAAGGCACCAAAAACGTGGAGGAAGTGGCCGAACGCCTGCAAGATGTGGGCATAGCCGCCCTGACCGTGCATGGCCGCACCCGCGCCCAACTTTACAAGGGCGAAGCCGACTGGCGCTTGATTGCCAGCATCAAAAACAACCCCCGCATCAAAATCCCCATCTTCGGCAACGGCGACATCACCTCGCCCGAAAAAGCGCTGGAATACAAAACCCGCTACGGCGTGGACGGCGTGATGATTGGCCGGGCCAGCATCGGCTACCCCTGGATTTTTCGGGAAGTGAAGCATTACGTCGCTACCGGTGAGCTGCTGCCCCCGCCCACCCTGGAAGAGCGGGTGGCGATGTGCGAAATGCACTTCGACCGCAGCATCGAATGGAAAGGCCCCAAAACCGGCATCTTCGAGATGCGCCGCCACTACGCCCACTACTTCCGGGGCCTCGACGGGGCCAAAGCCTGGCGCACCCGCCTCGTGGATGCCGGTGCGCCGGAGGAAATACGCGAGATATTGGCCGAAATTGCTGGCTTGGTGCTGGGATAATAGTTTGTAGTTGAACGTCCTGCTGAACGCAGCGAAGCGGAGTTGAAGCATCTCTTCCCGCAGCAGTAATCCAATCAGTGGAATTACTCACGCAGAAGAGATGCTTCAACTCCGCTTCGCTGCGTTCAGCAGGACTGCTGAACAGATGCAATAAAATACCAGGCACCGAACAATGAACCCCATCTACGACCAGAAAGCCAGCATCAAAATCCTCGTGGCGGTGCTGGCGTTGCTCATTGGAGCGGCCACGGTGTTCTACACCAACTGGCTGGTGGGGCGCGTGGCCGAACGGGAGCAGGACCAGATTCAACTCTACGCCAAGGCCCAGCAGTTCATCATCAACACCGAGGAGATTGATGCGAATACAAACTTTATTTTTGATGAAATTATCAACGCCAACACCACGATTCCGCTCATCCTGACGGACGAGGAAAACGTGCTGGCGGCCAAAAACATTGACTTTGCCCATATGTCAATGGCCGATTCGGTGCTGCGGCTGCGGGCCGAACTGGCCGTGATGCAGCGGCAGCACCCGCCCATCGTGGTGAAGCTGGGCGCGGGGCTGCACAACTACATCTACTACAAGGATTCGCAGCTCCTGACCCAGCTTCGCACCTACCCACGGGTACAACTGGGTGTGATTGCCTCGCTGGCCGTAATGGCCTATTTCGCGTTCAGCTTCTCGCGCCGAGCCGAGCAAAACCGCGTGTGGGTGGGCCTGGCCAAGGAAACGGCCCACCAACTGGGCACCCCGCTGAGCAGCCTCGTGGGCTGGCAGGACTATCTGCGAAATTCGGAACGGTTCCGGGACGAACCAATTATCGAGGAATTAGGCAAGGACATCCGGCGGCTGGAAATCATCACCGAGCGGTTTTCCAACATCGGCTCGGTGCCGGTGCTGAAGGACGAAAACCTGCTCCTGACCACCCGCAACGCCATTGCTTACTTGGAAAGCCGGGTATCGAAGAAGGTGAAATTCACCATCGAAACCGACCTGCCCACCGACACGCCCGCCCGCCTCAACGTGCCGCTGTTCGATTGGGTGGTCGAGAACATTTGCAAAAACGCCGTGGATGCGATGGAAGGCCGCGGGGCCATCACGCTGCACCTGCGCCGCGTCCGCACCCGCCGGGTGTGGTACCGCCGCGCCCGCCTCAACCAAGTGGCCCTCGACATCACCGACACCGGCAAAGGCATCCCCAAAAACAAGCTAAACAACGTATTTCTGCCCGGCTACACCACCAAGCTGCGCGGCTGGGGCCTGGGCCTGGCCCTGGCCCGGCGCATCATCGAAAACTACCACGGCGGCCAGCTTTTCGTGAAGTGGAGCGAGCTGGGCCGGGGCACCACATTCCGGCTCGTGCTGAATCAGTGAAGCGGTAGGGAAGTAGAACGGCAACTCCCCTCCTGCTAAGGAGGGGACGCTTGCGCGAAGCGCAAGCTGGGGTGGTTAGGCCGCTGAACGGTCGCTGCCCTGGACCGCTGGACGACGCAGTAACTCACCGGGCGACGACCCTGGGGCAGCATACGGCCTAACCACCCCCGTTTTTTGCTTCGCAAAAAACTCCCCTCCTTAGCTTCGCTGACCTTCGGTTGGCAGGAGGGGAGTGTCCGCTTACCCCCGCCGCCTACCGGTTCGTCATTTCCACATACGCCCGACCCGATACCGGCTGGCCGTGGTGGGTGCCGCTGACGCGGCACATTCCTTCCCAATACCAGAGAGTGAAAACCTTGAGAATTTTTAGGCCCAGTTCCTGCTGCGGCAGCAGCGGCTCCACCACTAGGTCGTAGCCCTGGGCGGGCACGGTCACGCGCCACTTTTGCGGGTAGCGGCGGCCCGATTCCGGGCTGGTCCAATACGTAAGCGGTTCCAGGGTGAAATCGCCGGGGCCGAGGTGTTGATTTTGGTTTTCGGCCCCGAAAAAGGAGCCGTTGTAGGTTTGCTGATTGGCTTTTTTGTCACGCAGGATGTTCAGCATCAGCTCTTCCTGCGGTTGGTCGAGTTGAATGCTGAACCAGTCCCAGCCCACGGTTTTGCTCACGATGGTGGTGCAGTCCCATTGGCGGTCGTACCAGAGTTGGCCCGCCACGCGGTGGGTTTGACCGTCCACCTCGACCGTGCCGGTGGCGGCCAGGCGGGGGTAGCTGTAGTAGCCCGCCAAGTAGTTGGGGCCGTAGTATTCGTAGCCGGTGCCGCCGCCGTGCATTAATACCGGTTTCACGGGTGTGGTGGTCAGGTCAATTGCTTGGCCGGGGTGGGTGGCCATGCGGGCTTGCAGGTGGTAGCGGCCTTCCTGCCCGCCGAAGGTCCAGGTCTGGCTGCCCTTGTGTTCGGTCAGGGCGACGGGCAGCCCGGCGGGTGGGGTGTCTTTCAGCTTGCCGTACTTGTAGTCGTAGTGAAACTGTTGTTTGGCCGGGTCGGAAATGGCGAAGTTCACCATTTGCCATTCCTGCTTGCCGTTGCGGGTGAAGTAAAAAAACACATACTCCACGCCGAACTCCTGGCCCGTGTCCACGTCCTTGAGGTGGCCGGTCAGGTACCACCATTCCAACGGGTTTTTCGGATGCACGGCCTCCTCCTGCGGCAGCACGGCTTGCTTGGCAGGCGGCGCGGTTTGGGCAGCGGCGGTGAACGTAAAAAGTAGCGAAACCAGGGCAGCAAACGGGAATTTCATACCCGGCTACAAGGATTTTGAGGGCCGAAAGGTTTGCCGCGCTGCTGCTACCTCGGCGGGGCCACCGGCGGCTCCGGCATCCGAATTTTGCCCATGATGTTGCCCCGGCCCGCAATGGATTTGAGCCGCACGGCCAGCGTGGTGGGCTTGGGTTTGCGGCCCACCTTCACCACCACGGTTTGCGGCTCGAATGCGAACGGGCTGCCGCTGATTTCCAGCCGCAACTCGCCTTTCTTGATTGCCTCGAAGGTGGTGGCCATCAGCAGCTCAAAGTTGCCTTTGTCGTCGGTCACGGTGCCGTACTTGGTGTCTTTCACCATCACGCGGGCACCGGGCACGGGGCTGCCGTCTCGCCCGTCCAGCACCTGCCCGCGCACCACCACTTGCCGGCCGGGGGCCGGGGGCTGGCCGCCAAAATCGGCCAGTGGGGGCAACACGGGCGGTGCGGCGTTGGCCGGGCCGGTGGGGGCCAGGCCCAGCAGCGCCAGCCCGGCCAGCATCCAGCGCCGCCACGGAGCCGCCGGTGGGGGCGGGGCCAGTTGGCGGGCGTGGGCCAGCGCACAAACGCGCTGCCCCTGGTGGCTGGCCAGATAGGCTAGAATCTCGCTGTTGCTGAGTCGGGTAAAGTCCACCACTTCGGTGGCGCAGGTGGCGCAGTGGCGGCCGTCGGCGGTAGGCGACATGGCGGCCCAGGGCTGGGCGCAGGGCTGCGGAATGCTGGGGCGGGGCGTTTGCATAGGGGAAAGGTACGGCGTTGGGTACTGAAATCCAGGTTGGCGCGGTTGTATCTTTACGCTTCACCTCAAATCTGCCAAATGTCTGTCATCAAATCGCCGCTGTTGTTCGTTGGTACGCAAGGCGAAAAGTACCTGTACACGCTCTACGATAGTGGGGCTAATTTGTCGTGCATCAGCCCTGACCAACTTTCGGACCTGGAAAACCCCCTTTCGTTGGGCCGCACCCGACAGATTGCTACGGCATCGGAAGGCCATTACATCGAAGTCACGCAACGTGTCATTCTCGATTTCTACATGGACGACGTGTTGCTTAGTGACGAATTTCTGGTGGTGCCCGGCCTGAGCGAAGAAGCCATTATCGGCGCGGCCACCATGCAGAAATGGCGCATCAAGCTCGATTTTGAACACGACATTGCCACCGTGGACCCCAAAGTGGCGCGGATGCAACTCATTTGAGCAAGCCGCATTTTGCGGGCCGCTGCCGACCTTGCAACATGAACCGGCCCAAAACTTCCGCGCCCTTGCGGGTGCTGCTTTGCCTGCCCACGCTGTTGGCGGCTGCTCCGGCGCTGGCCCAAACCACCGGCCCGCTGCCCGTCGGCGACGGCTTGCAAGCCATCTACTACGACGGTCCCAACTTTGAACGGCCACTGGTGCGCCGCCGCGATGCCAACATTGACTTCGACTGGGGCCAGGGCGAACCCGCGCCCGGCGTGTCGGTGGAGCAGTTTTCGGTGCGCTGGCAGGGCTGGCTGCTGCCGCCCGTGAGCGGGCGCTACGTGTTGCACGTCACCGTGGACGACGGAATGCGCGTCTGGCTCAACGACCAACTGGTGCTGAACGAATGGCGGCCCCAGCGGGTGAGCAACTTTGCCGTGGCCGTGCCCCTGGTGGCGGGCAAGCCCTACAAGCTGCGGGTCGAGTACTTTCAGGACATTCTGGACACCCGCGCCCGCCTGACCTGGACCCTGCCCGGTGGCCCCAAGCCGGAGCCGGAAACCTGGCGCAACGGTTGGGGACTGGCCGGCGACAAGCCGCAACCGGCCCCCGTGCCGAGCCGCTTCCTGTTCACGCGCAACCCCGGCGATTTTTCGCAAGCTCCTTCTCCCGCTGCCCGCCCGGCCCCGGCGCGGCCCGGCCCAGTTGCAGTTGCCCGCCCGGCCCCAGCAGTCGGGCCGACGGCCGGTGGCCCGGCTCCCAGCGCCAGCCCTGGCCGCACAGTCCGCACCCCGCCGCCGCCCGCGCCGCGCCCAACCACGCCCGCACCGCCCGATTCGGTGGGGCGGCAGCGGGTGGCGGCCCTGGCCGCTGGCCAAGAGATGACGCTGCCCGAACTGCGCTTCGAGCAAGGCAAAGCCTGCCTGCTGCCCGCCGCCCGTGCGGCGCTGGATGCCTTGCTGCCCGCCCTGCTGGCCCGCCCCGCCCTGCGCCTGGAAGTGCAAGGCCACACCGACGACCAGGGCGTGGCCGAACTCAACCGCCAACTCTCGCAGCAACGCGCCGACACCGTGGCGCAGTACCTGACCCGGCGCGGCGTGGCCGCCGACCGCCTGCGGGCCGTGGGCTACGGCGGCACCCGGCCCGCGGCCGACAACGCCAACCCGGCCCTGCGGCCCCGCAACCGCCGCGTGGTGTTGCGGCAGTTGTCGGGCTGACCACTTGGTTTAACTCAAACAGCTTCTTAAGCAGTGGTGCAAAAGTGAGCGTGTAAAAGAACGTCATGCTGAGCGCCGCTGAAGCATCTCTACCAGGTAGTAATCAATGTATTATCTAAGTTTTAGAGGTACTTCGGCTACGCTCAGCATGACGTTCTTTTACACGCTCACTTTTGCACCACTGCTTAGCAGCATTGGTTGGCCGGGTAAGGTTGGGGAGAATGGCGAAAAAACGTTGGGGCAGCCTTCCAGCAAACGAGTTTTAGTGACGGATTGCAAAATACGCCTTACATTTAGGGGCAAATTTCCGAATCGCTGTTTCGAACCACTCCCTTCTCTTTTTCATTTTTATAAGCTGATGAACAAAATCATACCAACCCTGCGGGGTAAGCTGAAGCGGCACTTGGCGCTGTTTCTGTATTTGCTGGCTCCGGTGGCTGCCCAAGCACAAGTGGACACCTACCAATTTGCGGCCACTGCGGGCACGTTCACGCCCCTGACGGGCGGAACCCCACTGGCTATTCTGGGCGACGACCAGATTGCCCCGGCCACCATCCCCTTCCCGTTTAGTTTTGACGGGGTGCCCTACACCACGGCCTATGTGTCGTCGAACGGATACGTGTCGTTCAATTCCAGTGCGGCCACTTTCAGCTATAACAACGCATTGGCGGGCGGCACCATTGCCACCGACAAACCGTTGGTGGCCCCATTCTGGGATGACCTGAATGGCACCGGCGGCAGTGCCGCCTACACCACCACGGGCACAGCCCCGACCCGCGTGTTCACGGTGGAGTGGCTGAATTTCTTTCGCTATAGCACCACCAACGGGCCGCAACTCTCGCTGCAAGTCAAACTCTACGAAGGCACCAACGTGGTGCAGTTTGTGTACCGGCGCGAAGCCAATGCGTTCAGTTCTATCAACGGGGCTTCGATTGGCATAGCCAGCGCCGTGAGCAACAACACCGACACGTTTCTGAGTCTGAACAACTCGTCGGCCACGCCCTCGGCCAGTTCGACGGTGGAAACCGACAACATCATGACCGTGCCAGCCACCGGCCAGGTTTACACCTTCACGCCCCGGCCGGTGTTGCCCTGCGCCACGCCGCGCAACCTGACGGCCACCAACATTACCGCCACCAGCGCCCAACTGAACTGGACCGTGACGGGTGGCACCGGGCCGTTCACGGTTGTGTATGGCCTGACGGGATTTAATCCCGCCGTGCCCGCCCAGGTGCTGGGCACCCTCACCGCCACTACCACCAACATCCCCGTAACGGGCCTGACGGCCAGCACCGGTTACCAGTTCTACGTGACCCAAAACTGCGGCGGGGCCAACGGCAACAGCTACCAGTCGAATGCCGGTTCGTTTCAGTCGGCTTGCCTGACTCCCCTTTACGCCGCGTTGCCGTTCAGCGAAAATTTTGAGGGCACCTGGCTTAGCCGTTGCGACAATCACGACGTGCCCAGCAACAACTGGCGCAACACCCCGGCCACGGGCAACAACGCCTGGCGGCGCGACGACGACGCCTCCACTGCCAACTGGACCAATCCCACGCTGGGGGCCTTCACGGTGGGCGGGCCGCAGGGGCTGCACACGGCCCGCTTCCACGACTACGGCGCGGTGAACGGCACGGTGGGCACCCTCGACCTGTTTGTGAACCTGAGCGGGACCGGCAGCCGGGTGTTGCAGTTCGACTACCTGAACACAGCGGGGACCGATTCGCTCACCGTCCAGGTTTCGACCAACGGCGGCGCGACGTTTGGGCCGGTGTTGCTGGCGCTCAACCAATCGGCCAACTTTGCCCGGCAGAGCGTGAGCCTGCCTGCGGGCGGCACGGCCACATCGGTGGTGCGCTTCCGGGCGCGGGCGGCGGGCTTCACTTCCGACCTCGGCCTCGACAATGTGACCATTGCCAACCTGACCAGTGTGCCCGACTGCGCCCTGACTCCCACGCCCGCCAACAACGCCACCGGCGTGGTGCGGCCCGTGGCCATCACCTGGGTGCCGGGCGGCAACATTCCGACCAGCTACAACGTGTATTTTGGCACCACAGCCACGCCGCCGCTGGTGACGAACACCACCGGAACCAGCTACACTCCCACCGGCAACTTGGCCGGCAATACGGTGTACTACTACCAAATCGTGCCCGTCAATGGTTTGGGGACAGCGGTGGGGTGCCCGGTCTATAGCTTCACCACGGGCACCGTCATTCTGTACTGCAACACCGGCCTCGGCGGCTCGTGCGGCGGCAACAACATCACGGCCGCCAGCATTCAGAACACCACCTTCAACCCGGCCAACCTGACCTGCACCAATGCCAACGGCCAAGCCTACACCGCCTACCCGGCCACGCCCGCCAGCAACACGGCCACGCTGCTCAAGGGCACTTCTTACCCCTTGAGCGTGACCACCGACGGCGGCAGCATTATCTCGGCCTGGATTGACTACAACCAAAACGGCGCTTTTGAGGCCAGCGAACACACCCAGGTAGCCACCAACTCCACGGCCAACACGCCCGATGTAGTCAATATCCTGATTCCGCTCACGGCGGCCCAGGGCCTGACCGGAATGCGGATTCGTAGCCGCCTGAGTGGCAACCCCAACGGGCCGGGCGATGCTTGCACCAACTTCGGGTCGGGCGAAGCCAAAGACTTTTTGGTAACCATTGGGCCAGCTTCGGCTTGTCCGCAACCGTCGGGCCTGACGGCCACTAGCCTGACCACCACCGGGGCCACGCTCAATTTCACCGCCCCCGGCGCGGGCACCTACACCGTGTACTACGGCGTGGCGGGCTTCACGCCGGGCGGCACGGGCAGCACCACGGTGGTTGTGGCCAACCCGGCCAACCCCACGGTGCTGACCGGCCTGACCTCGGGCACGGCCTACCAGTTCTACGTGCAACGCGACTGCGGCGTAGTGGGCCTGAGCCAGCAATCGGGGCCGGTAAATTTTGCCACCATCATCACCAACGACGACCCCTGCGGCGCAGTGAACCTGACCATCAACCCAAGCTGCACCCCCATCACGGCCACCAACGTGGGGGCCACCACCACCACCCCGAACGGCTACACCAACCCCGGCACCGGGTGTTCGGGCTTCAACTTTGCGCCGAAGGACGTGTGGTACAAATTCACAACGGCCGCCACCGGTCCCACCAGCACGGGCGTTCGCATTTCGGTTACGGGCGGGGTGGCCAGTACCTTGCAGGGCTTTTCGGGCGCGAGTTGCACCGGGGTGCTCACGCCGCTGGCTTGCTCGGGCGCGGCCCTCAACGTGGCGGCCCCACCCCTGAACCTGACCTCCCTAACGCCCAGCACCACGTACTACGTGCGGGTGATGGGCTTCTCGGGGGCTGCGGCGCTCGGCAGCTTCACGATATGTGCGGCAGCGGTGCCCAACTGCCCCACGCCCACGGTGCTGAGCGCCGACAGCCTGACCAACACCACTGCCCGCCTGACCTGGACGGCCCCGGCTACGGCGGGTAACACGTTCACCATCATCTACGGGCCGCAAGGTTTCAGCCCCATTGGCGGCGGCACCACCATCATGGGCATCATCGCCCCCAACGGCGCATACCACCTCACCGGCCTGCAAGCCGACACCGACTACTGCTACTACATCCGCCAGAACTGCGCCGGCTTCAACGGCAACAGCAGCCTGACCGGGCCGTTCTGCTTCCACACCACCCTCACGCCGCCCAGCAATGACGAACCCTGCGGGGCCTTGCCGCTGGTGTCGGCCACGGCCCTCACCGTGACCAACGTGGGTGCTACGCCCAGCACCCAATTTGGGATTCAACTGCCCGCCTGTGCGCCCACCAACGTGCCCAAAGACGTGTGGTTTGTTATGAACCCCGCCACCAGCACCGTGACGTTTACCCTGCTCGGCTCGGCCCCTGGAATGTTGCGCGTGTTCGAGTCGCCGAACTGCGGGGCGGGGCCGTTCACACAGGTGTTTTGCCAAGCCGCCAACGGCGGCTTCCCGGTGCCGTTCGCCGTTACGGGTCTCACGGCTAACCGCAATTACTACGTGGCCGTGAGCGGCTTTGCGGGCCTGAGCACCCCCGGCTCGTTCACCATCAGCGCGAGTACCCTGGGCACGGTGCTGGCCGCCCACAGCCCGGCCGCTGGCCGCAACTTGCTCGTGTACCCCAACCCCAGCAACACCGGGCAACTCACGCTGCGGCTGGACGCGGGCACCACGGGCCAGGCTACCCTGTTCAATGCGTTGGGCCAGGAAGTGCGGCGGCAGACCTTACCAGCCGGCAGCACCGAACACACCCTGACTACCCGGGGCCTGGCAACCGGCCTCTACACCCTGCGGGTGCTGCTGGGCACCGAAGTGCTGACGCGCAAGGTGGTGTTGGAATAATCGTGCGTTTTCCAAACGGATAAAAAAGGGGCCGCTCTGGTTGGGGCGGCCCCTTGTTACGAAAAACACCCGGCCCACCCGGTTTTAGCATTTCAGCCCCTGCGCGGAATGCTGGAATTATTCTGGCTGTGGCCTGTTTGGGGCTTTTATTCACCGAAGATTAACCTTCGCTGAAGAAGGCCATTTGGTTTTTCGGCAAATGTTTCGTAACTATGCCCGGTGAAGTGGCTGACCAGCCGCTGCCCTTGTTTCATTCCTTCTTTTCTTATCTTTTTCTTCTTTTTTTTTCACCTCTTCACGTTTTTTTTCGACACTCACAAATTTTCTCCTCATCCTCCATTTTTTTTTATGACCACAATCCTACAATTCGGGAAAAATCCTGGGCGCTCCGGCCCCCGGTCCCGTCCACTTGCCGCCGGGAGCGGCGCGTGGAAACTGCTCCTCTTTGTTGGGGCGTTGCTGGCCTCGTTTGGGGCTAAGGCCCAAGTGTCGGGTTACAGCGTAGCGCAAACCACCGGCACTTATACGGCCATTACCGTTGGTGGCGGAGCTACCAACATCGCGAGTTCCACTACCAGCGATGACGCTACTTACACTAGTAAGGCAATAGGCTTTACCTTCAATTACAACGGCACGAACTTTACCACGGTCAGTATTAGTGACAATGGCAATGTTCGGATGGGAGCGTCGGCCAACACCTCCTACACGCCTCTGTCAAGCAATGGCAACACGATTGCGGCCATGGGCCAGGACCAGAACGGCAACGGCAGCGGGGCGCTCCTGGTCCAAACGATTGGCATAGCTCCGAACCGGACTTATGTCATTCAGTGGCAAAATTACCAGCGATACAACGAACTCGACACCTACAATTACCAAGTTCGGCTGAACGAAACCACTAACACTATTAACATTGTGTACGGCGCATTCACCGTTAGCACAAATACTAGCCGGACGACTACTCAAGTTGGTTTAACCGGTACTGCCACTTCGGACTTCAACGACCGCACCGGCTCTTTTCCTGCTACTACGGCCGGTAGTGCAAACAGTGCTACGGTAACGATTAACAGCACGGCTGTGCCCACCAACGGGCAGACCCTCACCTTCACGCCGCCGGCTTGCGCTGCTCCTGCCCCCACAGCAAGCAGTGTCACTACCAACTCGGCCAGTGTAGCCTTTACTACCGTGTCGGGCGATACTTACACCATAACCACCACCCCCGCCAGCACCCCCGCCACGCAGACGGTATCGGCTTCACCGGTAACCGTGAGCGGCCTGAATCCGGGCACTACCTACACGGTAAACCTGGTGCGCAACTGCGCCGGTGGTGCCATTTCGCCCGCTGCCACCACCACCTTCACCACGGTCTCGGCTCAGCCGGCGGCGGCCTATGGCTTCACCCAAAGCACGGGCACGTACACGCCCATCACCACGGCGGGCGGAGCCACCACGATAAGTGCCACCGGTAGCGACGACGAGAACGTGTACAGCGCCACCGTCCCGTTCAGCTTCCCCTACAACAGCGGTAACTTTACCGCCCTGTCGGTAAGCTCCAACGGGTGGGTGGCCCTGGGCACCGCCTCGGGCACCAACTACACGCCGCTAACCTCGCTGCCCAACGTCATTGCCCCTTTCGGCCGTGACTTGAACGGCAACGGCAGCGGGGCCGTGCAGACCCAGGTCATCGGCTCGGCTCCCAACCGCACCTTTGTTATTCAGTGGAGCAACTACCAGCCTTTCGCTGCCGGCAATACCAGTCTCAATTTCCAGGTTCGGCTGAGTGAGACTACCGGCGCGGTAAACATCGTGTACGGCTCGTGCCTGACCACCAACACCACGGTGTACACCCCGCAAGTGGGTATTACCGGCACCACGGTTTCCGACTTCAACGACCGCACCAGCACTAGCAGCGGCACGGGCATCAACACCGATGCGTGGCTGACCACCAACGGCGGCACGACCAACTCGGCTACCGTCAACTATTCGTCCACGGCGTATCCCGGTTCGGGCCTGACCTTCACCTACACGCCCCCCTCGCCCACCACCTGCCAGCCGGTGCAGCAAGTGCGGGCCAGCGGCATCACGGCGGTAGCGGCCAGTGTGGCGTTCACACTGCCCGCCATTGCGGCCACCAACTACACCGTGACGCTCGCGCCGGGCGGGGCCACCCAAACCGTGACGGCTTCGCCCGTTGCCCTGACCGGCCTGACCGCCGGCACGGTGTACACGGCTACGTTTGTGAGCAACTGCGGCGGGCCGACCTCGGTGCCGACCGTGGTTGCCTTCCGCACCGACAACAACTGTTCGCCCGTGACTGGAGTAACCGTTTCGAGCATCACCACCACCGGGGCTCAGGTTGCCTTTAGCCCGCCCAGCGGCGGGGGCGTGACCAACTACACGGTAACGGTATCGCCAGCCGCTGCCACGCCAGCCCAGACCACGCAGACGGTAGCGGCCTCGCCCGCGACGCTGACCGGCCTGATGGCGGGCGCCACATACACCGTTTCGGTGGTCGGCAACTGCTCGGCCGGCGGCACTTCGGCTGCGGCCACGGCATCGTTCACCACCACTTTCACCTGCGCCAATCCTACCTATGCCGCCGTCACCTTGTCAACGCCGGTGTTTGAAAGCTTCGAGGGTACCTGGCTCAACAACTGCGCCACCCACGATGTGCCCACCCTGAACTGGAAGAACAGCCCCGCTACCGGCAACAACTCCTGGCGCCGCGACGACGATGGGGCTTCCGGGGGCTGGACCAGCCCCAGCAGCGGCTACGCGGCCCCCACCGGCTCGCAATCGACGACCCACTCGGCCCGCTTCCACTCCTACTACACGTCGCTGAGCGGCTCCCTGGACTACTACCTCGATTTGAGCGCAGCCGGTTACAAGGTTCTGACGTTCGACTTCCGGAAGCCCGTTGCGGGCGACATCCTGAAAGTGCAGCTCAGCACCAACGGGGGCACCACCTTCACCGACCTGGCCACCTACAACACGGCCGTGAGTGCCTTTACGACCAAAACCATTGCCCTGGGTGCTACCAGCGGCGGTTCGGCCACCAGCGTTGTCCGCTTCCTGGCCACAGGCACTTTCAGTTTCAGCAGCGACCTGGGCCTCGACAACGTGGTGGTATCGGCCAACAACTGCCCGCCCCCGACCCTGGCAGCGACCACCAACATCGCCTATAACCAGGCCACGGTGAACTTCACTTCCAACGGTGGCGGCACGTTCTACGTGAGCTACGGCCCCGCAGGCTTCACCCCCGGCTCGGGCGTGAACGAAATTGTATCGGGGTCGCTCCCAGCGGGCACCACCGCCTACACCATCACTGGCCTGACAGCCAGCACCCCTTACGACTTCTACGTGAGCCAGGATTGCTCGAACACCAGCAACGGTGGCGGCGTTTCCAATTACTCCGCCTTGGGCACCTTCACGACCGGGGTGGCCTGCCCCACGCCCACCGGCATTTCGGCCACGGGCGTGAACTACCAAGGTGCTACCATCAACTACACGGCGGCTGTAGGCGGTGGCTCGTTCGTCATCCGCTACGCACCCACGGGCACGGCGGGCTTCACCTCCACCACCGGTGGCACGGTGGTAACCGGACCAATAGCCAGCACCAGCAAAGTGCTGTCCGGTCTCACGGCCAGCACCGGCTACACCTATTATGTAAGCCAGGATTGCACGGGCAGTAGCACCGGCCAGGGCACCAGCACCCCCAGTGCGGCCTTCACCTTCACGACTACGGTGGGCTGCCCGGCCCCAACGGCTGGCACAACTACCAACGTCACCAACAATACCGCAACGGTGAACTTTACGGCAGCAGCAGGCGGCGGCACCTACACCATCCGCTACGCCCCCACCGGCACGGCGGGCTTTACGGCTACTACGGGCGGCACGGTGGTAACGGCTCCGGCCGGGGCCACCAGTGCCAACCTTACTGGTCTGACGGCTGCTACCGGCTACACCTTCTACGTGATGCAGGATTGCACGGGCAGCGCCACCGGTACGGGAGTGAGTGCAGCCAGCAGCGCCGCCACCTTCAGCACCAACGTGAACCCGCCGGCCTTCACTACCTCGCGTAGTACGGTTAGCACGATGCCCCCCGCCCCGCCCTACATCTCCATTGTGGGCGGCATGGGTACCACGGCCGTTCCCTTTGCTGGTACCAGTACCGATGACCAACTCAGCAATGCCATTACCCTGCCTGCTGGCTTTGCTTTCACTTACCTCGGCACGGCCGTTACCGGCTTCAAGGTGTGTACCAATGGCTGGATGACGGTGAATACCGCTGAAACCAGCAACTCTTACACCAACGCACTAGGCGCTTCACCGCCTACCGCTGTGCTGGCTCCTTTCTGGGAAGACCTGGTAACGCAAGGCAACCCCTCCACCACCGCCAGCCTGAATGCCTCTATGGTGTATCAGGTTTCGGGCACGGCTCCCAACCGGGTGCTGACGGTGGAATGGATTGCCATGGAGAAATTCGCCTACGCTGGCCCCAGCCTGAACTTCCAGGTAGTACTGACCGAAACGACCAATACCATTGAGTATCGGTACGGCAACATGACCGGCTTCGATGGCACGGCGGGCACTAACTTCTCGGCTCCCCTCACCTTCTCAATCGGCCTGAATGGGTACACCAACATCAGTAGCGGCAACTACCTGGCCCTGCAAGCGCCTAACACCAACTACTTCCTGAATGCCAATGCCGGCACTGCCAATGCCGGAGCCAATGCCTTGAGCGTGACCCCGGCCTGCTACAGCAGTCGCCTCTTTGTGCCGGGCACCTACGCCACTGGCCCGGCTCCGGTGGTGGGTGCTCCCAGCAACGACGACCCCGCTGGAGCTATCGGCCTTGCGCTCGCTGCAACCGCGCCTACCTCCGACAACGGCGGCTTCTGCTCGACCTATTCCTCGGCCAATGCCACGCCTACCTCGGGCATCCAGGTTTGCTCGGCTACCACGCCCGGCACTGCGGATGACGATGTGTTCTTCACTTTCACCACCCTAGCGGGCGGCCCCAGCAACATCACGGTGTATGCCGCCGGTGCGGCCGGATACGACCCGGTGCTGCAAATACTGAGCGGCACCCCCGGCTCCCTCACCAGCCTGGCCTGCGTGAACGCCACCGGTGGTGGCCTTATTGAAACTTCCTCGCTGACTGCCCTGCCCGCCAACACCACTTACTATGTGCGGGTGTATGATGCCAACACCGGCTCGGGTGCTAACGGCGCGTTTGCCCTGGCCGCCTACGCCACCCCGACCCCCCCGGCCAACGACGAGTGCGTGGCCGCCGTCACCCTGAGTGCGACTACCACCACCTGCACCCCGACTGCGGGCACCACCATCGGGGCCACGGCCTCGGCCAGCGTCCCGACCTGCACGGCTGGCACGCCCGGCACCAACGACGATGACGTGTGGTATAAGTTTACGGCTGTCACGGCTGGCGACTACACCATCACCGTGCAGAGCGGCAGCGGTTTCAACGCCGTGCTGCAAACCTTCACCGGTGCCTGCGGTGCCCTAGCCGCCACCAACTGTGTGAACAACACCGGCAACGGTGGCATCGAAACGGTGAACATCCTCGGGGCCGCTGCCGGCACCACCTACTACGCGCTGGTGTACCACTCGGGTATCGGCTCGGGTTCGGGCAACTTCACCATCTGCGCCAAAAAGGCTTGCGATGCGCCTACTGGTGTAAGCAGCAACTCGGTACTCTCCACTTCGGCCAACATCACTTTCACGGCCAGCCTGGGCAACACCAGCTACACCGTGACGGCTACACCGTCTTCGGGGCCAGTGGTGACCAACACGGGCGCAACCTCTCCCATTGCGCTGTCGGGGCTGACTACGGCCACTACCTATAGTGTCGTCGTGCGAGGCAACTGCAACGCCCAGGCAGCTTCGGCGGCTTACTCGTTCACTACGCTTGGCCCGCCCCCAGCCAACGACGAGTGCATGGGTGCCTTGCTGCTTTCGGTGAACGTGACCTGCAATGCCACCAATACCAATGCGGCTAATGCCACCCAAAGCCAAGCTCCAATACTTTGTGCTGGCTTCACTGCCAGCCAAGCCAATGATGTGTGGTTTAAGTTTGTGGCCAGCACCACCGACCTTATCGTAACCGCTTCTGGCTTCGATGGAGTAATGGAAGGCTTTTCGGGCACTTGCGGGGCTTTGACTAGCTTGAGCTGCGCTGATGACTTCGGCACCAGTGATGTTATGACCCTTAGCGGCCTGACTATTGGCAATACGTATTACGTGCGTTACTATCCGTATAGCGCATCGCCCCCCAACACGGCCTTCACCATTTGCGTGAACCCGCCCAGCCTGACGGCGACTACAACCGGCGTTTCCGCATCGGGCGGCTACGGCAACATCATTGTTCAGAACGGTGCGGTACTTACCTTGAGCGGTACTACTAATATATTAGGCACGGTGCAGGTGCAAAGCGGCGGTACACTGAACACGGCTTGCCAACTGTTGAATGGCAACGGTAGCTTCACGCTGCAAGCCGGCGCTACCCTGGGCATCTGCTCGCCACAGGGCCTGAGCAATATGCCCAACACCGGCGCGGTGCAAACCACGGGCACCCGCAGCTTCAGCACCGATGCCAGCTATACCTACAACGGCACGGTGGCGCAGGTAACCGGCGACGGCCTGCCCGCCACGGTCCGCAACCTGACGGTGAACAACAGCTTGGGCCTGACCCTGACCAATGCCCTGCGCGTGGCCCAACTCGTGCGCCTGCAAAGCGGCGACCTGGCCACCGGCACGGCCAACAACCTGACGCTGCTCTCCACCCCCGGCTTCTCGGCCGGCCTCAGCGCGGGCCGCACCGCCCTGATTGACAACACCGGCGGCGCGGTCACGGGCGCGGCCAACGTCATGCAACGCGCCATCGACAACGTCTACACCGGCGACAACATCGGCTACCACCACTTCTCCTCCCCGATGGTCTTCACCACCCTCAACGACCTGGGCGACACCCCCGGCTTTGTGCCCCAGTTTGACCCCGGCAGCTTCAACACCACGGCCGCCGTGGGCTACGTGCGCCCCTTCCCCACCGTGCTCGGCTACAACGAAACCCGCGTGGGCAGCCCCCAGTACGCCATCGACCAGACGGCCTTCAACCAGGGCTACTTCGCCCCCCTGGGCACCGACACCTGGACCCCCGGCAAGGCCTACGCCGTGAACTCGCCCAACGCCGTCACCCTCGACTTCACCGGCCAGTTCAACAACTCGCCCGTGGCGGCCCCGGTGGCCTTCGCCGGCTTGCAAGGGCTGACGCGCGGGACGAACGCCGACGCGGGCTGGCAGTTGCTGGGCAACCCCTTCCCCGCCCCGCTCGATTTCACGACCGTGAACTTCGCCACCCAGGCCACGAACCTGGACCCGTCCATCTACCAGTACCACTCCACGAGCCGCTACGGCGGCTACTTCACCACCTACCAGGGCAACGCCATGCTCGGCACCCAGCCCACGGTGCCGGCCGGCGGCGGCTTTTTCATGCGCGTCACCGCGCCCGGCACGCCCGGCAGCCTGAGCCTGACCAACGCCAACCGCGTGACCAGCTACGCGGCCGGTGCCCAGGCCAGCTTCGGCCGGTCGGCCACCACCCGCCCTACCTTGCAACTGCAACTGGACGGCGCAAACCTCACGGACAAGACGTATCTTTACTTTGAGGCCCAAGCCACCGGCAACATGGACCCGGCTTACGACGCAGCGAAGCTGACCAACCCCAACGGGATGAACCTGGCCACGATGGCTGGCGCTACCCCGCTGGCCATTGACGGCCGCCCGACCCCAACTGCGGCCACCGTGGTGGCGTTGTTCGTGACAGTGCCCGCCGCTGGCAACTACACGCTGACGGCCACTGACCTGACCAGCTTCGGCAGCACCCAAGCGTGGTTGCGCGATGCCCTGACCGGCACCCGCACCCTGTTGAGCGCCGGCACGGCCTACCGCTTCACGGCGGGTACGGCCAGCCTGAACGGACGCTTTGCCCTGGAGTTTGCACCGGCTGGTGCGGCCCTGGCAACGGCTGCCCAAGCCCTGGCTGCCCAAGTGCAACTCTACCCGAACCCAACCAAGGGGCGCTTCCACGTGACGCTGCCCTCGGGCACCAAAGCGGCCACGGCAGTAGCCACCGACGTGCTGGGCCAAGTAGTGTTCACCCGGACCCTGACGACCAGCGAGGCCGAATTCGAGTTGCCCACCACGGGCGTGTACACGTTGCGTCTAACCATCGACGGCAACACCGTGACGCGGAAAGTGGTGGTTGAGTAAGTTGAACAGCTTCAGCCTGCGGGCTGGAATTCAATAGCTCAGTTGTTTGAAAAAAGGCCGACCTCTTTGGGGTCGGCCTTTTTTTGTATCCAACTTTCCCCCGCTGGTTTTACGTAGAGCAAAAGCCTCCTCCATAATGTCCTTGCCATGCCCACCAAAAAGTCCACCTCCGCTCTCGCTGCATCAGTTACTAAAAAAGCCACCCCCAAAAAGCCCACCGCTTCCCCGGAGCGCCGCCCCACGGCCCGTGACATGAAGGCCGCCGCCCAAAAGCTGCCCTATCCGGCCAAACAAGCTGACATGAGGCTGCAACCCGACTCGGACCTGGCCAACTACCGGGCCGCTGGCAAACTGCACGGCAAGGTGGCACTCATCACCGGGGCCGATTCGGGCATCGGGCGGGCTGTGGCGCTGGCCTTTGCCAAGGAAGGGGCCGACGTGGCCATCGTGTTCAACGAGAACGTGGAAGATGCCGAAAAAACCCGGCAAATGGTACTGAAAGAAAAGCGCAAGTGCCTGGTGCTGCAACTCGACGTGCGCGACATTGAGCAGGGCAAGCAGGCCGTGCGCCGCTGCCTGACCGAACTTGGTGGGCTGAACATTCTGGTGAACAACGCTGCGTTTCAGATGAGCCAGGCGAAGTTTGAAGACATCCCGGAGGAACAAATCCGGCGCACCTTCGACACCAACATTCTGGGCTACATCTGGCTGGCCCAGGCGGCCATTCCGCACCTCAGGCGGGGCGACTGCATCATCAACACGGGCAGCATTGTGGGCATCACGGGCATCCCCATTCTGGTGGACTACGCCTGCACGAAGGGAGCCATTCACTCCCTCACCAAGTCGCTGGCGCTGTACCTGGGCGAGCGCGGCATCCGGGTGAACGCCGTAGTGCCGGGGCCGGTCTGGACCCCCAACATTCCGGGCACGATGCCGCTGGATGAAATCAAGAAATTCGGGCACGAAGTGGCCCTGCAACGCCCCGGCCAACCCGAAGAACTGGCCCCGGCCTACGTGCTACTGGCCTCGCAGGACGGCTCATTCATGACCGGCAGCCTGGTTCACGTCACGGGCGGCAAACTCAGCAGCGACGACTAAAGTGGTTTTGGGGGCAATACGCATGGGGTGGAAACGCGCTATTTTATTTTGCGCCTTCCCACTATGCTGCGAGGGAGCGTAAAATGTTGCGTTTGCATCGCGTTTTAGTTGCAAAAAAAATAACTCCAAGAGCGCCTAAACTTTTTCTGGTGGTCAGGGTTAGTGCCGCTAAACGCTACTTCATGAGTTCTTTCCGCCATTTGTTGGCCACCGCCCATGTGTCGGCCGCTACCCGGGCAGCCCTGCTGGCCCGTGCCGATGCGCCGTTCTACGCGCCGCAGTTTCTGGCCCCGGCCACCTATGAACTGCTCATAGCAGTGGCGGCGCGGCTCCTGCCTCAGCCGGAGCGCGGCAGCCAGCCCATTCCCTTGGCCCCCGCCATAGACCAACGCCTGGCCGATGGCCGCGCCGATGGCTGGCGCTACGATGCTCTGCCGCCCGACCGCGAAACCTTTCGCCTGGGTTTGGGAGGCATCGAGCAAATTGCCCAAGCCATGTTTAAGGCGGATTTTCAAGAACTAAAAGCCGGGCAGCAAGACGAGGTGCTGCGAGCTTTGGCCAGCGGCAACCCGCTTGGCGAAGCCTGGGAAACCCTGGATGCGGGCCGGTTTTTTGAGGAACTACTGGCTGAACTCACCGAAAATTATTACGCCCACCCGCTGGCCCAGGACGAAATTGGCTACGTGGGTTACGCCGACCTGCCAAACTGGACCAAAATTGGACTGAACGAGCGGGAAGAACGGGAAATTTGATGTGCTGATTGGTGGATGCGTTGGTTGCAAATTCGCAGTCACAGAACCAAGATGTCATATCCGCGCAACAACCAATCAGCACATCGGCACAACAATCAATTAGCACATCAAAAAAATGCCCGACGAAGAAACAGTGGAAGAAGGGGTGCTGACCCCCGCCGCGCCCGAAGTGCAAGACCCGTTGCTGCGGGCGCTGCTGGCCGACGAACCAGCTCCCGCCGACACCCCGCAGGAGCAACCGCAGCCACTGCCCCCGGCGGCCGGCGAAGTTGATTGCGTGGTGATTGGCCTGGGCGCGGGTGGTGCGCCGCTGCTGGCCCGGCTGGCCCAGGCGGGCCTGACGGTGGTGGCCCTGGAAGCTGGCCCCTGGCACAATCCGGCCACCGATTTTGCCACCGACGAAAAGGCCCAGGATTTCCTGTTCTGGAACGAGGAGCGGCTGGCCGCCGGAGCCGACCCCTTGGCAATGGGCAAAAACAACTCCGGCACCGGCGTGGGCGGCTCCACGTTGCACTACACCGCCTATACGCCGCGCCCGCTGCCCGCCGATTTGCACCTGCACCGCGACTTCGGGCAAGGCGTGGACTGGCCCTTTGGCTACGACGAACTGGTGCCGTACTACCAAGAGATTGAGCAGTTTCTGGGCATTTCGGGGCCAACGCCGTACCCCTGGGGGCCAGCCCGTGCCCAGGGCTACCCGCTGCCGCCGCTGCCCCTGAACAGCGCCGCTCAACTCATGGTGCGCGGAGCCAACAAGCTGGGCATTCGCACCGCGCCTGCCGCCAATGCCGCCCTCTCGGCCCGCTACTACCAGCCCGACGTGGGCTGGCGCGAAGCCTGCACCAACCGGGGGTTTTGCCAAGCGGGCTGCGCCAATGGCGCGAAGGCCAGCATGGACGTAACCTACATTCCCCTGGCGGTAAAGTACGGGGCCGACATCCGCCCCAACAGCTTCGTGACCGAGATTGAGCGCGACGAGCGGGGGCGCGTCACGGGCGTGGTGTACGAGCAAAACGGCGAACAAAAACGGCAGCGTTGCCGCCACCTGTTCCTCTGCGCCGGAGCCGTGGAAACCCCGCGTCTGTTGCTGCTCAACGAATTGGCTTTGACCAGTGGGCAAGTGGGCCGCAACCTGATGGCCCACACCGGCATTCAAGTATGGGGCACGTTTGCCGACGAGGTGCGGCCCAACAAGGGCGTTCCCGGCGGCCTGATTTCGCAGGATACCTTCCGGCCCGCCGGTGCTGACTTTGCGGGCGGCTACTTGTTGCAAAGCATTGGCGTGATGCCCGTTACTTTTGCCGGGCAAGTAGCGCGGGGCCGCAAGTTGTGGGGTGAACCCTTGCGCGACTATATGCGGCAGTACAACCACATTGCGGGCATCAACATCCTGGGCGACTGCCTGCCCCACGCCGATAATTTCCTGGAGTTGGCCGACGAAAAAGACGGCCGCAACCTGCCCAAGCCGCGCCTGCACTTCTCAGCCCAGCCCAACGAGCAGCGCCTCACGCAACACGCCGAAGCCCTGATGCGCCGTATCTGGGAAGCCGCCGGGGCCACCGACATCTGGGCCTTTCCGCGCTACGCCCACGTCATCGGCACGGCCCGCATGGGCCTTAGCGGCGACGATGCCGTCGTGAATGCCGACGGCCGCGCTTTCGATGTGCCCAACCTGTACATCTCCGATAATTCGACCTTTCCAAGTGCCTTGAGCGTGAACCCGGCCCTCACGATTATGGCCCTGAGTTTGCGAACGGCGGACAAGTTTTTGGCTTCTTTGAGGTAACAGATGGTGGCTGGTTTTTTAGTTAATGGCTCATGGCCGTCAGCTTTTTGCCGTTTTTATGACTTCTTTAAAAGAGCCACCAGCCATCAGACAATGGCCATCGGACAGAACATGAAACATTTCCTCACCTACATCAAAGAGCATTTCGGCGACGGCAACTACGCGGGCGACCAATTTGGTGGTGCTCAGGGCAGTTCGGGGCAGGGCTTGCCTACGGGCCTGCCCAACAATTTTATGTTTGCCACCGGCATCGAGTGTTCCTACCCCACCATTGACCACGGCAGAACGCGGCGCGACCAACTAGCCGAATGCGGCCACTACGACCGTTGGCAGCAGGATTTGCAACTCGTGCATGATTTGGGCCTGAAGGTGTTGCGCTACGGCTTGCCTTATCACAAAGTCCACTTCGGCCCCGGCCGTTACGACTGGGAATTTGCCGATTTGGCAATGGCCGAAATGCAGCGGCTGGGCATTGTGCCCATCTTGGATTTGCTGCACTTCGGGCTGCCCGATTGGCTGGGCAACTTCCAGAACCCGGAGTGGCCGGTGCATTTTGCCGACTACGCCGGGGCCGTGGCCCGGCGCTACCCCTGGGTGCGGTTCTACACGCCCATAAACGAGATTTACGTGACCGCCCGCATGAGCGCCAAAGACGGCCTCTGGAACGAGCAACTCAAAACCGACCGGGGCTTCGTGACGGCGCTCAAGCACTTGGTGGGAGCCAGCATTATGGGCACCCAGCAAATTGCCAAGCACCGGCCCGACTGCGTGATTGTGCAAAGCGAATCGGCCGAGTACATCCACGAGCTGCGGGCCGTGCCCACGCCCCAGGTGACGCTGGACAACAAGCTGCGCTTCGCGTCGCTGGATTTGCTATATGCCCACCACCCCGACGGCGACGTGTTGAATTACCTGTTCGACAACGGCCTGACCCGAACCGAATACGACTGGTTTATGGCCGGGGAGCCGCCCGGCTACCAGATAATGGGCAACGATTACTACGGCCGCAACGAGAAAATACGGCTGCCCAACGGCGACACCTGCGCCAGCATGGACGTGCTGGGCTGGTACAACATCACCCTCGACTACTACCACCGCTACCGCAAGCCGGTGATGCACACCGAAACCAACGTGTTTGACCCCCACGAAGCCCCGACCTGGTTGTGGAAACAGTGGGTCAATATCCTGCGGATGCGCTCGGAAGGGGTGCCAGTGCTGGGCTTCACCTGGTATTCGCTCATCGACCAAGTGGATTGGGACATCGGCCTGGCCCGCAAAGTGGGCCACGTGAATGCCTGCGGCCTCTACGACCTCGACCGCAAGCCGCGCCCGGTGGCCGAAAGCTACCGGCAATTACTGGCCGAATACGGGCAAATTACCATTGTGCCCCACGGCGAATTGTTCGAGATTGGCAAGCGCCCGGCTACGCTGAAAGTGGACGTGTAGGAAGGTGGTGCCACGACCAAAAAGTCGTGGCCCTACCCCAGCCACCAACACTTTATTCCAAATTTTTTCTGCCTGCCGCCGGGAACCACTTGCCCGGCAACCAGACTTTTCATAACTTGCGGACCGAACCGTACATTTTCGGCCCGTATTTATTCGGTTATGAAGTTTTTGCTCTCGCTGATTTTGCTGCTTGGCCTGCTCGGTTCGGCGGCAGCGCAGCGCCTCACAATTACGGGGCAAGTGGTGGAAGCCGCTAGTGGCGAGCCGGTGCCGTTCGCGTCGGTGTTTGTGCCCCACACCAGCCTGGGAGCCACGGCCGACATGGACGGGCACTTCAAGCTAATTATTTCGCAGCCTGCCGATTCGCTGGCGGCTTCGTCGCTGGGCTTTGCCACCATGCGCCGCAAGCTCAGTGCCGACCCCACCCAAACCGTGCTGTTCCGGCTCAAGGCCGGCGGGGGCGTGTCGTTGGCCGAAGTGGTGGTGCGGCCCGGCGAAAACCCCGCCTTCCGGGTGCTGCGCCAAGTGCAGAAGCACAAAGCCGCCAACAGCCGCGAAAGCCTCACGGCCGCCGAGTTTGAGTCGTACAGCCGCACCGAAGTGAGCCTGGCCGACCTGCCCAAATCCCTGGCCAAGCGCAAGGTCGTGAAGGATATCCGGGCGCTGGCCGTGCGGCGCGGGGCGGCTGCCGCCGCCGACCCCGACGCGCCCCTGCCGTTGTTCGCGTCCGAAGTCGGCTCCAAAGTGTATCAGAAGTTCGGGCCGTTGCGCCGCCGCGAAGACATTGCCCACCGCCAAATGCGGGGGGCTGGCCCGCGCGAAGGCTCGGTGCTGTCGCAACTGCTGGGGGCCAACTTCGTGAATTTTGATTTCTACCCCAACTGGCAGAACATCCTCAGCAAAGACTTCATTTCGCCGCTGGCCGAAGGCGGACGCAGTACCTACGATTACGAACTGCTTGATTCGGTTTTCATTGAAAAAGACTGGTGCTACAAGCTCAGCTTCGTGCCCAAACGCTCGCACGATTTGGCCTTCAAGGGCACGATGTGGATTACGGTCGACGGCTACGCCCTGCGCCGTATTGATGCCGTGGCAAGCGCCGATGCCAACATCAATTTCATCACCGACCTGCGGGTTTTTCAGGACCTGACCCCGCCCGCGCAGGGACCGGGACTGCCCACCCGCACCCGGCTGGTGTTTGGCATCAAACCCTACGATGGGCAGGCATCCATGCGGGTGCGCCTTAGCGTCCTCAACAACGCCTTCGTGCGGAACCAGCCCCACGAAGGCGGCTTCTACGACGTGCCCGTGAACGTGGCTGGAGTGGCCAGCGACCCGGTTCCGGCGACCGGGCTGCTGGGTCGCCTCAGCAACGACGGCAGCCCCGCCCAGGGCTACTTCGACCTGCACCGCCCCGACACCCTGAGCTTGAGCGAACGCCAGACGTTTGCCGTGCTGGACTCGGCCCGGCAACTGCCTTCGGTCCGCAACGTGCTGGACTGGGTGGAACTGTTCGTAAACGGCTACAAGCGGGTCGGCAACTTTGAACTCGGCCCGATTTTGTCCACCTACGCCTACAACAACTTTGAAGGCAACCGCTTTCGGTTGGGCTTCCGCACCACGCCCGAAATCAGCAAAAACTGGTTGAGCCAGGCGTATGTGGCCCTCGACACCAAGCACACCCGGGTAAATTTTGGGGCCCAAACCAGTCGCATCCTCGAGCGGCGGCACTGGACGGTAATTTCGGCCGAGTTTCGGCACGATGTGGAGCAAATTGCGCTGCTTGATAACGACTTTCTGCCCGCCAACAACCTGTTTGTGGCCGCCTCGCGCTTCGGCCGCTTCACCGAAGGCCGACCCGTATTGCGCGATTTATCGGTGCTGTCGGCGCAACGCGACTTGTTTCATGGCTTCACCCAAACCATCTACCTGCGCCACCAACGGTTCGTGCCACTGCACAATTTTGCGTTCCTGACCAACCCCGAAGAGCCAACCACCCCCGGCGGCCACCCCCATCTGGGCCGCGATTTTAAGCTGTCCGAAGTGGTGCTGGAATCGCGCTACGCCCGCGACGAGAACCTGGTGCAAAGCGAAAACCGCCGCCGCGCCATTGGCCTCAAGAAGTGGCCGGTGTTCACGTTCCGCTTCACAATGGGTGCCAACCGCTTCCTGGGTAGCAATTTCAAGTATCAGAAATACAATTTTTTGGTGACTCATAGCGTGTCTACGGGGCAGTTGGGCCGGCTCAACTACCGCGTTGAGGGCAGCTACATTCCCAGCGCCGTACCATACCCCATTCTCAAAACCCCGCTCGGCAACCAGACCCCGTTTATCAACTTCAACGCCTTCAACCTGATGAACTATTTCGAGTTCGTCACCGACCACTCGGTGTCGGTACGGCTCGAACAGCATTTCGAGGGCCTGCTGCTGAACCGCGTCCCTGGCATCCGGGCCTTGAACTGGCGGCTGGTGGTGGCGGCCAATATGCTCTACGGCGGCCTATCTAACGCCAACCGCAACTTATTGCCTGCCACCGACATGGATGGAAATAACCTGCCTCCCCTCAACTCGCTGGGCCAGTTGCCTTATACCGAGGTGAGCTACGGCGTAGAAAACATTTTCAAGTTCATCCGCATCGATTTCCTGCACCGCGTCACCTACCGCAACTTGCCCGATGCCACCAACTTTGGGGTGAAGTTCGGATTTCAGTTTCGGCTATGAGTCCCCCAAGTGGTGCTGACCACCTATGAAAAAAGGCTGGCCTTCGTAATTAATGTCGCGCTACAGCAGTGTTTTTTCGTGGTGTACACAACTACATTGTTGCCGATAAAAGTGGCCGACCACGTAATCGATGCCAGCCCCGAAGGCGGCACGGCGGGCGGCACCGTCGTGACTCAGGGCACCCCCGAAGCAGGTCGCCAAAACCAGCAAAGGCCACACGGCCCGGTTCCTGGCCGAGGAATTACGGACGAGTAAGTACGCATGAGGCAAGTAGTTAAATTGCCTTCGGATACTGAACGCGTAGCTCTTTAATCAGTTGTGGTAACTGGTCGGATTTATCCACCCAGACGGCCAAACTAGGGTCGAGCCATTTAATCAAGTCTGAAATTGTCCGGTGGATGTTCAAAATCTGACTAAAGCACAATGTTTTTGAAGCATCCGCCTGAAAGCACAATGCTTCGTAATGATACATACGGTTACGAAATAATCGAACTTTGAACAGCTTGCCATTTATCGATTCTGCATCTTCCCTAGCTGGTTTATGGACAAAAGCTGTTACAGGTCGGCCTCCTAATACCTTAGTATAATTTTTGGTGAGAAGTGTCGTCCAAAATCCAAAGTTCAGTTCAGGGATTAATTCTGGACCACTCGATACCATTCTGCCGTTATGCTGTTCAGGAAACGCCTCAATAGACGATTCTACCATTTTAAGCACCTTGTTATTAGTAACAATTTTGCCTTTGTGTCGGTCATAGCCTGTGAGAGAGGGGGCCACCATAAAGCCCTGCCGCTCCGTTATCAACCAATTATCTGTCCCCAAAAAACGGCTAATGGTTTCGTGTAGAGCATTTCGTAGCGCAATTTCTAGACAGGCTAATGGGAAATAAAAACTTTGAGCAAGCCGCAAATTATCAGAATACAGTTGAAGGGCCAAAGTTTGGTCTCCTTGGGCAGCATTGAGGTAGGGAGCCAAGCGGGCAGGTGAAAAGAATTTTTCAGCAACTTGAAACAACATTGGCCTTTTCTTCGTAAATTTGCGACGTAATACTCGGTAACTCCTCTGGTCAGCCTACCCCCTAAGGTGTGCGAACACCAAATCAGGCAAGTTTATGAAACCGGGTGAAAGAAATGAGCGGCCATCCTTCGCAGGGTGTCCGCTCTCTTTTTTGCCTTCTAAACTTTAAACTGATTTTCATTTGACAAAGTAAACACAAAAAGGCCCGCCGCAGAACATCTGCGGCGGGCCTTTTTGCAATCTGAGAAGGTCAGCGCTTACATTTTCATTTCGCCCTGCTTGGCCATGTTCAAGTGGCTTTCCACCACGGGCAGGGTTTTGGCGATGAAGCCTTTGATGTCGGCATCCTGAGTCATTTTTTCGTGAGCGGCCAGCGTGTTGGCGGTTTTCTGGTGGTCCGTCACCATTTGAGCTAGGTATTTGGCTTCAAAGTCTTTGCCCGCGAGCTTTTCCATTGCCGGGGCCATTGCCTTGTGTTCGGCATCCATGTCGGTGGGCAAAGTGACTTTCATTTTAGCGGCGATGGTTTTCAGGTCGGCCGTGGATTTGGTGTGGTCGGCAATCATCTTGTCGGCCATTTCTTTGGCCATGCCGGTCACGCCTTTGGCCAGGGCCATTTTGCTTTGCTGAATCTCGTTCTGGTCGCTGTGGGCGGCCGACATCAAAAACTCGGCATCGGTGCCGTGGGGCGCGGTGGGGCCGTTGGGGTCGGCCATGCCAGCGGCGGGGGCCATGTCGACTTTCATGCCGCCAGCCGAATCGGCATCCATAGCTGGCGCGGCGTTTTCCTCGCTGGGGACGTTCGCAGCTTCGGTAGTGGTGGTGGTTTCGGTGGTTTTGTCGTTGCCGCAGGCACCAAGCGTCAAGGCAACTGCAAGCAGGGGTAAGAACAAACGTTTCATAAAAATTGGGGGTTGGGTGAGGCCGTATTTACGCTGGCAATGTGCAAAAGTTACCAATAAGGCGGCTCACTTTTACACAGTTGAGCTTAATTTGCGGCTTGGGGGAAGCCTTCGTTTTCAGGCCCGAAAGTGTAGTCTGGGGCACCGGGCAGCCGGAAGCAGCAGTGCAACACAAGGTTTTTTTGACCGGCGTTAAACCCTAACCAAGCAACTGCCTCCAAACCACACTACCCCGGGAAATCACGTCTTTTAATTCACTCCAAATTTTCTCAATCATGTTCACCAACTCCCTCCGTACCCTGAGCTTTGCGGTACTGACCAGCGGGCTGCTTTTCACCACCGGCTGCAACAAAAACACCGACACTGCCACGCCCGCCGACGACATCACGACGGCCGAAGACCGCAGCGATGCCAACGTGGAAACGGCCCTCAGCACCGAGGCTGCACGGGCTATCAGCCCGGCCGACCTCAGCACGGCCAGCACCGCCAACCCCGAAATAGTCGGCGATGGCCACAGCCTGCCAGCGGCCGACTTTCAGGCCCGGTTTGGCAACTGCGCCACCCGCACATATGATGCCCTGGCTCGCAAACTGACCATTGACTTTGGCCCCACCAACTGCCTGTGCCCGGATGGTCGCTACCGCCGGGGCAAAATTCTGGTGCAGTTCACGACCGACGTGCCCACCCGCCGCGCCGGAGCCGAAGTCACCCGTGACAACTACTTCGTGAACAACAACCAACACACCGCCACCCGCATTTTCACCGACCTCGGCCTCGGCTCATTCTCGGTGGCAGTGCCGAGCGCCAGCATCATTTACGCCAACAACGGCGGCACCCATTCCTGGACAGCCAACTGGATTTTCACCCGCACCCAGGGCTTCGGTACGCCTACTGTGCAAGACGATGAATACAACGTAACCGGCTCGGCCACTGGCATCAACCGCAAGGGCACCGGCTACACCACCACCATCCAAACGCCCCTCGTCAAGCGCGGCGACTGCCGCAAATACTACATCCACGGCACGGTGAACATCAGCAACACCAAAGGCCGGACGATGCTGCTTGACTATGACCCCAGCAACAGCTACGGCTGCGACAACAGCGCCACGGTGACGATAAACGGCAACACCCGCACCATCACCCTGGGCCGCTAAGCTGCTGTTTCTTTCAAACGAAGAAAGCCCATTCAAATTGAATGGGCTTTCTTCGTTTTTGGCAGTTTATTATTTGCCCTGAAATACCGGTTTGCGCTTCTCACTAAAAGCGGCAACGCCCTCGCGGTAGTCAGCCGATTCGCCCGCAATCTGCTGGCAGTGGGCTTCGTAGTCCAGCATTTCGTCCAGGGTGGCAGCCCCGGCTTTGTTGAGCATTTGCTTGATGAGGCCGATGGATTGGGTGGGAGCAGCGGCGTAGCGAGCGGCCAGCGCGTAAGTGGCCGCGTCCAGCTCGTCGGGGGCTACCACCTGATTCACCAGGCCCAACCGTAAAGCTTCGTCGGCGGGCACCTTGCTGCCCAATGCGCACAGCTCAAAGGCTTTGAGCGTACCCACCAAACGTGGCAAGAACCACGACGACCCCGAATCGGGCACCAGTCCGATGTTGATAAACACCTCAATCAGCGAGGCATCGGTGCTGGCAATGAGGGCATCGCAGGCCAGCGCCAGTGAGCAGCCCGCCCCCGCCGCCACGCCGTTCAGGCTGCCGATAATGGGCTTGGGCATGGCCCGCATGGCCCGGATGATGGGGTTGTAGCGCTTGTGCAGCGAGTCGTAGAACGAGCGTTTTTCGTCGGCCTGCGCGGCCTTCAAATCTTGCCCCGAACAAAAGGCCCGGCCCGCGCCGGTCAGCACCACGACCCGCACGGCGGCATCGCGGCTGGCTTGCTTCAGCGCGTCCTGTAGCTCGTAGCTCATCGGGTCGTTGAAGGCATTGAATACCTCCGGCCGGTTCAGGGTGATGGTGGCAATGCCTTCGGGGCGCAGGTCGTAGAGGAGGGAAGTGTAGGTCATGGGGGTTGGTTTTTGGGGTGAGGCGGTGACTCCCCTCCTTTGCAAGGAGGGGAGTTTGACCGCCTTAGGCCCTTACATATTCAGCAACGCTTCCGCCAGCACCAAATCTTCGGGGGTAGTGATTTTCAGGTTTCGGTAATCCCCTTCCACCAATTCCACCCGGCAAAGGTCATCCACAACGGTGGCATCGTCGGTGAAGGTGCTGAGTTCGGGACCGGCGTAGGCCCGGCGCAACAGGTCAATTTCAAAGGTTTGGGGGGTTTGCATCAGGCGCAACCGGCTGCGGTTGAGCGGCGACGAGCCGTGCTGCGAGAGCGTCCGCACCGAGTCTTTGGGCGGCACGGCGGCGGCGGCGGCGGCGTGGGTGGCGGCGGCGGCGTAGGTACGGGCAATGAGGGCGGCGCTCACCAGCGGGCGCACCCCGTCATGCACGGCCACGAGGCCCGTGGCGTGGGCGGCCAGGGCCGCCAGCCCGGCCTTCACCGAGGCCCAGCGCGTGGCCCCGCCCGCCACCAGCCGGTGCGGAATCGCCAGGTTATGGTCGGCGCAAAGCTGCTGCCAGGTCGCTAGTTGGTCAGCGGGCAGCACCACCACCGTTTCGGCCACGGCCAGCGCGGGCGCGGCAAATTGCCGGAGCGTGTGCAACAGCACCGGCTCGCCGCGCAAGAGCAAAAACTGCTTGGGCACGGCCGCGCCCATGCGGTTGCCCATGCCCCCGGCCACGAGAATGGCAAATTTCTGGTACGGGGTAGTGGGTAATGGGGAGTTGGACACCTGTGTGAAACCGAAAGTTTGACGCAAAGCAAACGCCCAGCCGCTGAAAAGCAACCGGGCGTTAGCTGTTTTTGACAAGGACAAATTAGCATTGAGCCGTTAGATGGGAAAAACTTTCCAACCACCCACTACCAATTACCTGATACCAAAACTCACAAAACCAACATCGCGTCGCCATACGTGAAAAAGCGGTACTTCTCCTTGATGGCTTGCTTGTAGGCTTCCATAATAAGGGGGTAGCCCGCGAAGGCCGACACCAGCATGATGAGGGTACTTTCGGGCAGGTGCAGGTTGGTGAGCAGGCAGTTGCCAATGCGGAAGTCGTGGGGCGGGAAGATGAATTTGTCGTTCCAGCCGGTGGTCGGCTTCAGGCGGGCATTGGCCGACACCGCCGATTCCATGGCCCGCAGCGAGGTGGTGCCGATGGCGCACACCTTCTTTTTGGCATCCAGGGCTTTGTTTACCACCGCGCAGGCCGGGGCTTCCACAATGAACTGCTCGGAGTCCATTTTGTGCTTGGTCAGGTCCTCCACTTCCACCGTGCGGTAGGTGCCCAGGCCGACGTGCAGCGTGACGTGAGCAGCCTCTACACCCTTGATTTCCATGCGTTTCATGGTTTCGCGCGTGAAGTGCATTCCAGCAGAAGGCGCGGCCACCGCCCCAATGTGCTGGGCGTAGATGGTTTGGTACCGCTCCACGTCGTCCGGCTCGGTTTCGCGCTTCAGCACCTCCTTCGGAATGGGCGTTTCGCCCAACTCGTGCAGTGCCTTGCGGAATTCCTCGTCGGTGCCGTCGAAGAGGAATTTGATGGTGCGGCCCCGCGACGTGGTGTTGTCAATGACTTCGGCCACCATGTCCGACTCGCCAAAGTAGAGCTTGTTGCCGACCCGGATTTTGCGGGCCGGGTCCACCAGCACGTCCCAGAGGCGCAGCTCTTTGTTGAGTTCGCGCAGCAGGAACACCTCAATCTGCGCCCCGGTTTTTTCCTTGTTGCCGTACATCCGCGCCGGAAACACCTTGGTGTTGTTGAACACAAAAGCGTCGCCCTCGACAAAATACTCCAGCAAGTCCTTGAACATCCGGTGTTCAATCTGCTTGGTGGCGCGGTTCACCACCATCAGGCGGCTGTCGTCGCGGTGGCGCAACGGGTGGACGGCAATCAGCTCTTCGGGGAGTTCAAACTTGAACTCGTGCAATTTCATTGCCATTGGGACGCGGGTTGGGGAAGTTAAGAAAATTTTGGGAGTGCAAAAGTACGGCTTTTTTGGGGAATGGCCGTGCTAATCGTAAAAAAGCCGCTGGCATGAGCCAGCGGCTTTTCTCGACTAGGAATTTGGAAGGTTGAACCCGCAACGCGGCGGGCGTGGGCTACTGCTTGCTTAAGGGCAAGGTGGATGTACGCTCATTGGTGGTAATTCGCACCATATACGACCCGATTTGCAGAGGTCGGCCGGGCTGCCAGCTAACTGTGCTGGGACCGTCTTTTTCACCGGCTTTGATGGCCGAAGCTGGCACGGTGTCCAGCACCCGCCCGCTCAGGTCGGTTACCTGAATGCTTTGCACCACTTCGCCTTTGTGCAGACTCAGGCGGAAGTCCACCGAGGTGCTGAACGGGTTGGGGTAGGCTTGCAAAATGGGAACCACCGTGGGGCGGGCCAGCGGGGTGCCTACCGGGGCCGGGGTCGTTTTGTACCCTAACTCACTCGTATACTCGTTGTAGAACAAATGGGACGAGGATTTCGGGTCGCCAAGGTAGCGGGCCGCGACGCTGGGGGTGCGCTGTGGGCCTTCGGCGTTCGAGTTGACGCGGCTGTAGTCGTCGCCAAAGACGGAAGTGAAGTCACCGTCCCGGAGTGACCGCGCCCACACGTCGTTGCCGCTCCCATTGGGGTAACTGGCACCCGTCCAACTCACGATGTAGTCGCCCTGCTGGTTGTTGGGGTTGCCTTCGTAGCCGTAAAAGGCCACGACTGGCTCACTGGCCGGGTCGTCGTAAATGGTGTTGTTCACCACCGTGGGGTTGGGGCGGAAACCGCCGTTGCTACGGCCGTAGTTCAGGATTTGGTTGATGTTGCCGCCGCTCTCGCAGCCGCCATAAACCCCGTGCGCATCCTTCACTACTTCCACATCGCCCGGCTTGGTGGGCGAGGCCGCAATTCGGGGAGCCGATAAGCTCACCCCCGGCCAGGCATAGAAGTCAATGTACGAAGAGAACTGGCAGATGTCGAAGTTTACCTGTTTCAGCACCAAGCTTATCCCAGCTTTAATGGGAATACCGCTTTGGTTAGCACTGCTGTTGATGTAGGTGAGCCACAAAGTGTTGTTTGTGGTAACGGCCACGTCCGGCAGCAGGGTTTGGCTAAACAGCACCTGCGGGTTGGTGTTCGGGTCGTTGTTGTTGTAGTTGGTCGAAATCAGGATACCTCGGGTGTCGTTGGCCGCGCCGCAGCCCATTTTGCCGTCAGCGGTGCCAATCTGAAAGAAACTTTGCGCCTGCGCCACGTTGTCAATGCGCGAAGTTTTGCCGGGCGGCGGGTACGAGGGCGACACCCAGGTCATGTAGCCCGATTCGATGAGCGACTCCTGCCACACCACCCCGATAACGCCTTGGTCGTTGGCATCAATGTTGGGCGAGGAATGAATGATGGGCAAATCTGCTAATTGCGGCGGCGAGAAGTCTGGCAGGTTAGCCACTTCATCCAGGCCCAGAGGTTGGGCCGGGTAAGGGCCGGTGCTGGGGTTGAATACCTGGGCCGCCGGGTCCCACTCGTACACGTTCAGCCACGTTTGGCTACTGGTGGTGGTGTTGCCAACCATGATGCTGGCAATGTAGATGACATCGGCGTATAGCACCCCGTTCACGTAGGACATCGCCACGTCGGGGTCGCTGAGTACGGTACCAACTGCTGGGCAAATCACGTCTACGGCATTGGCCGGGAAGGCTAAAACAGCGGGGTCACCTGCTTTGAAAACGCCCCAAGAAAGTGTAACCTGTCCCTGTGCGTTGTCCCACACCATGACCTGAAGGTTGCGGGGGTCGGGCAAGTTACGCAACCGAACAACGTCGGTTCCGGTGTGTACTACACCCGCCTGAGTTGCGGGGGCAGGCCCCCCGAGCGGAGTGAAATAGACGGGTTGGTTATCCGACCCGGTTGGGGCGTGAAAAGACTGCGCCCGGGCGGAAGCCGCAATCAAGGTAGTCAGGCCGGCTCCGAGGAGCAAGGTCCGACAAAAAACATTAAATCTTTGCATGATGCAGTTGATTTAGGGGGTGTTTTTGGGCGGGTTTCGGGCAACACCACGCGACCGGACGGGAAACCCAGGCATATCCGGCAGCGGGCGGAAGTGGGGAAGTGGCTCTGAAATCACAAAAAAAGGGGTTAGGTGGCGCGACAATCGGGAGGCGCGACGAGTGCCGCCGGTCGGACACTCGCGGTGGGCGGGCTATTTGTCGCTTGCAGTCCGCACTTTTTGCCGGTAGCTGCTCGTCAGCAGCACGTTATTCGGCAAAAACACTTTCTTTCTTGGCTGTTTCTGTAAAAAATTCGGGCAACAATGGTCCGGGTCGGCCGAAATCAATCGGCCGAACGGGGGTACTTTTGACCCTAACCAGGAGCGGGGTGGCACTCGGTGCCAGGCTGTCGGTAGAGGTGGACTTACTCTATCAGCAGTTGCCGCGTTAGCGGCCCGGCGCTGCTCATCAGCCGGACGAAGTACAATCCCGGCGGCAGGCCGTCCAGGTCAAGCTCCACGCGGGTATCGGCCCCGGGGCCGGGCGTAGCCGGCAGCGTTTGGTGCCGCACAGCGCGGCCCAGCCCGTCGTGCAACGTGAGGGTGGCGGCAGCCTGCCACAGCGCGACCGGCACGGTGAGGGTGGCCGCGTGGTGGGCCGGGTTGGGGAACAAGCCCAGCGTGGCGGCCAGCGCCGCCGCCCGCGAGGCCAGCAGCGTCGTGACCCGCACGGCGGGCATCGAGGGCAGGGAGGTGCCCGTGGCGGTGCAGTTGGCCACGACCGTAACATTGTAGACCGTGTTGGGCAGAAGACCCGTCAGGGTGATGGGAGAACCTGTCGCCGTGCTGGTCACGGCCGGAATGCCCCCCATCGTGGGCGCGGCCGTGGCCGTGTAGGCCGGGGATGAGCTACCCGCCGCCGGGGTAAAGCGGACGCTGGCCGAAGTTGCCGTCAGGCTGCTGACCGCCACGCTGCCGGGGGCCGGGCAGGCGGGCGGAATGCAGGTAACGGACATTTCAAAAATGCCACTGCTGGTACTTGAACCGCTGTTGTCGCCGTGAGGCGAAAGATAGTAGGTTACCCCCAGTAAACTCGGAAACTGAACCTGATAGTAGAGAAAACCCCGACTACAGGTTATACTTCCCGTGAGACTACCCGATACGCATGACAAGTTGGTACACGTTCCGGTGTAAACGTCGATTAGCGCAGGGCGAAGCGCCGTACCCGGATTGCAAAGACTTGCCACAACCACGTCGCCCGTACCGGTGAATTGGTAAAATACCGCTCCCCCACGTCCACAAGCTGGAAACGGGGCATTCGGGTCTCCTGTCGCGTTCACGGTCGTCCCCGTCACCAATTGCCCACAGGTTACGGTTACAGCATTCGCGCACAAACTGTTGGCGGGGCCAGGGGCCAGGGTCGTGAAGGTAATGCTACTGGGCAAGCCCTGGCCGCCAGCGCAGGTGCCGGTAATGGTGGCCGTGTAGGTGGTGGCGGCGCTCAGGCCGGTCAGGGTGATGGGCGAGACGGTGCCGGTCTGGGTCTGGCTAAAGCCGCCCGGCCCCGTCACGACCACCGTGTAGCTGGTCAGGCCGCTGCCCGGCGCGAAGCTCAGGCCAGTGGTGGTCTGAGTCAGCGGGAAGGTGGTCCGCAGGTTGGTGACCGAGTTGCAGGGCGGCGGGTCCTGCCGGCAGAGCGTGAACGGCCCGCGCCCGACCTGACCGCCGCCCGCCACCTGCACGTAGTAGGTGGTATTGGGCGTGAGGGTAAGCACAACGAGCGGAGACGGCGGCGGCGTGAGCGTGGTCTGGTTGAACGGAACGCACGACTCGCCTAGGCGTGTGTAGGTGGGGCCGGTGCAGGCGCTGGCCGCCCACAGTGTCACCCCCGCCGCGCCCGTCACGGTCAGGGCCACGCCAGTGCTGGCCGCGCCGGTGGCCGGGGTTGTGAAGCTGTACCACACGTCGTAGCCGGTATTTGACCCGACGCAGCCCGCAAACTGGTTGTTGGTGCCCAGCACCAGCGTGGCCCCCACCAGGGTGCCGGTGGTAGGATTCTGGCACATCGCGCCGCCTGTCGGCAGCGGGGCCGCCGCGCAAATGTCGTCGTTGGCGGGCGGCAGCCCCGAGAGGGTAGTGAAACTCACTGGCCCGCTGCGGGTGCTGGGGCCAGCCGCGCCGCAGTCGCGCACCACGTAGGCTTGGTACGTTACGTTGGCGGTCAGGCCGGTCAGGGTAGCGCTGGTGGTGTTCGTCACGGCCGGGGCTAGGGTGCCGGAGCCGGGCGCGAAACCGGTGGGGCCGTACTCGACGGTGTAGCTGCCGGTGGTGGGGCCGGGCACGGTCCAGTTCACCTGGGCCGTGGTGGGCGTGAGGTTCGTCACGGTCAGGTTGGCCGGGGCGGGGCAGGCCGGAGCCGGGGTCAGGCACACCGTGAATGCGCGGGCGTTGCTGGTGAAACCCGACACCCCCAGGAAGTAAGTGGTGCTGGCCATGAGGCCAGCCACGGTCAGGGGCGGAGGAATGTTCTGGCCAAAGGCGAAGGCGCAGCCCAATTCCGTGAACGGCCCGGCCGCCCCGTTGGAGCTGGCAAACAGCCGCACCTGCTGCGCCCCGATGCCGGTGGTGGTGACCACGACCCCGCTGGCGGCGGGCCCCGTGGCAGCGGTCTGAAACTGATACCAGACATCGAGCGGGGCGTTGCCGCCCAGCCCGGCCCCAAAGCAGCCGGGGTTGGTGTAGCCGTAGGGGGCGGGCGGGGTGGTGGTGGCCCCGGCCGTGGTGCCGGCCGTGGGCTGGCAGGTGGCGGCCACGGGCAGCAACACGGCCCCGGCCGGCTCGTCCTGCGGGCTGTGAGTGCTGAAGGTCTGGGCCGGCGAGTTGCTCAACTGCCCACCGGCGCAGATACCCTGCACCGTGAGGGTGTAAGTGGTGAGCGGGTTGAGGCCGGTCAGGGCGATGGGCGAGACCGTGCCGGGAAACGTGAGCGGCGCAGCACCCCCCGGCGGAATGACGATGACCGAATAGCTGGCATTACCTGGCCCCGGCAAAAAGCTGACCTGCGCCGTGGTGGCCGTGAGGTTGCCCACCGCCACGTTGTTGGGGGCCGCGCAAGCCGGCGGCCCGGTAGCGCAGACGGTGAACTGGGGGCTGCTCGGGTTCACGAGCAGCTGCACGTAGTAGGTGGTGCCTGGCGTGAGGCCAGCGGCGTTCAGCGGAAAGGTAGTGGCCACGCAGGCCAGCTCTGTGAACGGCCCCTGGCAACTGGCGGCGGCAAACAGGCGCTTTTCGGGAACCGTTCCGATGGTGGCGATGCTGATGCCGCCGCTGGCCGGGGCCACGAAGCTGTACCACACGTCGCCGGGGTAGCTGACACCGGTGAGGCAGCCCGTCAGGCTGTAGCCGTTGGCGGGGGTGCGCGTGGCCCCCCGCGCCGTGCCGGTCAGCGGGGTGCAGCTTGTGCCCACGGGCAGCGGCGTGGCCGTACACGGCTCGTCGTTGGCCACGGCGCTTTGAAAGGTGAGCGCAGCCGTGGGCGAAAGCTGCCCGCCAGCGCACAAGGCTGTCACGCTGACCGTGATGGCGGTCGAAGTAGGCAGCCCACTAAGCGTAACCGGCGACCCGGTGGGCGCGGGCGTGACGGGCACAGCCCCGCCCCCGCCGGGGTAGGTGTAGCTCACGCTGTAGCTGCTGGCCCCGGCCGGTCCGCTGAAAGTCAGGATGGCTGAGCCGCCCGCGTTGCTGAAGATTTGCAGCCCCGCCGGGGCCGCACACTGCGCCCAGGCCCGCCGGCCTGGCCCCGGCCAGGCCAGCAGCACGAGCAGCAGCCCCAGTACCTTTAGGATGATGCCACGCCGCACTCCCGGCGGCTGGCTGGCGATGGTGGTAAGCGTGTTCATTTGGCACAAAAAGAAAAATGAGTGGAGGAAGAGGATGCTACTGCTGGCCACCCAACCGATTGCCCGACCAAGATAAGGCACTGAAAGGTTTTTTGACTGCGCTGGCCGAATAAATTTGGCTGGGTTAAGCCAAAGAGTTTAATTCGCGGGATGGGTGGCAAAATTAATGAGGCACCGCGCAATGTAAAAGGAATATGTTTGTCGTTTTGTGACAGTTGTTTATCAAAGAAAAATTATAATTAAAACAAGGGGGGGGGCGAATAGGGCTTCCAGGCCCTAAAAACGCAGGTGGGAAGTTATTTTTTTTTGCAGAAAGTCTCCGATTTAGGACATTCGGCTAAACTGGTTGGCTAAAAATAATTTTCCAGTCGTTTTGGCGGGAATCTCCAGCTTAGGTTGGGCAACACATTGAGCGCTTACGTGGTGAGTGACCAATCTATTTTGCGCGGCTGGAGGCCGCCCACACCGTAGCTTGGGGCAAAAGAAGGCCAGGACGTGGGCAGCTTGTTCGTCATTTGCCCGCCAATCGTACAGCAAGCCCGGCCCGTGCCGTTCACCGATTGTCGGGCGGGAGGCGAAAAGCCGTTCGCTCGCCCCGACCTTTGCCCCCATTCCTCCTCCCCTACCCGCCATGCTCGCGCTTCGCCTCACGCTCGAAAGTTTTCGTTTTGCCTGGGATGCCCTCAAGGCCAACCTGCTCCGCACGGTGCTGTCGCTGCTGGGCGTGACGGTGGGCATCTTCGCCATCATTGCCGTGTTTGCGGTCGTTGATTCGCTGGAGGCCAGTATCCGCAAAAGCATGGACTTTGTGGGCGACAAGGTGATTTACGTGGCCAAATGGCCCTGGACTTTCGGGCCGGACTACCCGTGGTGGAAATACTTTAACCGGCCGGTGCCCAACGTGCGCGAGTTTCGGGAGTTGCAGCGGCGGCTAGGGCAGAATAACAAGGGCGTGGCGGTGTTCGCGGCCGACGGCGGCAACACCCTCAAGTTCGGGTCTAACTCGGTGTCGGACTGCGCCATTCAGGGCGTGAGCTACGACTACCGGGCCGTGAGCAACGTGCCCATCGAGCAGGGCCGCTACTTCACCACGCAGGAGATGGACGCGGCCCGGCCGGTGGCCATCATCGGGGCCACGATTGCCGAAAACCTGTTTCCGCAGGGCAACGCGCTGGGCAGCGTGTTCAAGGCCCGGGGGCAGCGGTTCACGGTGATTGGGGTGATGGAAAAAGAAGGCAAAAAAATTCTGGACACGCCCAGCAACGATGCCAACTGCCTGATTCCGTTCGGGATGTTCACCAAGGTGTTTGCCCTCAGCACCACCGGCATGGGCGGCCCCGCACCCAGCTTGGCCGTGAAGGGCCGCGACGACGACCCCGGCCTGCTCAACCTGGAATACGAAATGCGCGGCGTGATGCGTAACATTCGCGGCCTCAAGCCCCGCGAAGACGACGACTTTGCCCTGAACCGCCCCGAAATGTTCGCTTCGGCCATCGGCAAGCTGTTCAGCGTCATTGGGGTGGCGGGGGCCATCATCGGCTCGTTTGCCATCCTGGTGGGCGGCTTCGGCATTGCCAACATCATGTTTGTGAGTGTGCGCGAGCGCACCAACATCATCGGGATTCAGAAATCGCTGGGGGCCAAAAACTACTTCATTCTCTTCCAGTTTCTGTTCGAGGCCGTGTTTCTGTGCTTATTGGGCGGCGGCGTGGGCATCGGGCTGGTGTGGCTCCTGACGCTGGTGCCGCAGGACGCGTTGAAGCTGTTTCTGTCGGGCGGCAACGTGGCGCTGGGCTTGCTCGTGTCGGTGGGCATTGGGGTGCTGGCGGGCATTGTGCCAGCGGTGCTGGCGGCGAACCTGGACCCGGTTATTGCCATTCGGGCGCAGTAAGGGGCGGATAGGCGGTCAACTCCCCTCCTGCCAAGGAGGGGACGCTTGCGCGAAGCGCAAGCTGGGGTGGTTAGGCCGTTGAACGGTCGCTGAACGGTTGGTTACTGCGTCGTTCAGCGGTCCACGGCAGCGACCGTTCAACGGCTTAACCACCCCCGTTTTCAGCTTCGCTGAAAACTCCCCTCCTTGGCAGGAGGGGAGTTGACCGCCTATCCGCCCCTAATTATACCCCGCGCCCTTCTTCGCCTTCACATCGGCCACAAACTCTTTCACGCGCTGCTCCTCGCTGCGCTTGCAAATGAGCAGCACGTTGTCGTATTCGGCCACGATATAATCTTCCAGGCCCTGCACCACCACGAGGCGTTCGGACGGGGTTTTGATGACGCAGCCGCTGGTGTCGTAGAGCAGCACGTCGCCGTTCACCATGTTGCCGTTGGCATCCTGCTGGCCAATGCGGTGCAGGCTGTCCCAGGTGCCCACGTCGCTCCAGCCGAAGTCGGCGGGCAGCACGTACACGTTGTCGGCTTTTTCCATCACACCGTAGTCTATGCTGATGTTGCGGCAGTGGGTGTAGGCATCGTCAATGAACTGCGTTTCCTGGGAGGTGCCGAGTTGGCTGGCACCTTCCTCAAATACTTCGGCCACATCGGGCAGGTAGTGGCGGAAAGCTTGCAGGATGACATCAGCCCGCCACACGAACAGGCCGGAATTCCAGAGAAAGTCGCCGCTCTCGACAAACATTTTGGCAATGTCCAGGCTGGGCTTTTCGGTGAAGGTTTTGACCTTGTGGAACTGGCCGCCGGGCAGGCTTTGCTCGTCCATGTACTGAATATAGCCGTAGCCGGTGTCGGGCCGCGAGGGCTGAATGCCCAGGGTCAGCAGCACGTCGTTGGCTTGGGCGGCGGCCACGGCCAGGCGCATGAGGCGCTGAAACTCGTCCACGTTTTGCACGGCGTGGTCGGCGGGGGTCACGATGATGGTGGCCTGCGGGTCGCGCTGGGCAATGCGGTAGCTGGCATAGGCAATGCAGGGCGCGGTGTTGCGGCCAATGGGTTCGCCCAGAATCTGGTCGGCGGGCAGGTGGGGCAGGTGTTCCTGCACCAGCCCGGCATAGTCGCGGTTGGTGACAACAAACACGTTTTCGGGCGGGCAGATGCCCGCAAATCGGTCCACCGTGAGTTGCAGCATGGAGCGGCCCACGCCCAGCACGTCGTGAAATTGCTTGGGGTTGTTGGTGCGGCTAAAGGGCCAAAAGCGGCTGCCGATGCCACCGGCCATGACGACGAGGTAGGTTGAGTTCATTGGTGCAAAGGTAATAGGCCGGGGGGGTGGCAGGAGTTAGGGTTTTTGGTGTTAGGTTTTTGGTGTTGGGGCAACTTGAATACTGTGAAACCGAACACCAAAAACCCAACACCCAACACCAACACCAAAAACCCAACACCAAACACCCAAACCAAAAACCCAACCCCCAACCCTCACACCAACCCTTCCCTGAGCAAATCATGCAGGTGAATAAACCCAGTAAATACCCCGTTTTCCGTCACCACCAGTTGCGTGATGTTGCGGGCCTGCATCCGGGCCAGGGCTTCGGCGGCAAAGTCGTCCACGTCAATCGTGGCGGGCCGGGGCGTGAGAATGTCGCGGGCACGCAGCTTTTCCAGGTCGGCAAAGCTGCCCAGCATCCGGCGCAGGTCGCCGTCGGTGATGATGCCGGCCAGGGCGCCGGCGGGGGTCAGGACGGCGGTAGCGCCCAGGCGCTTGCCCGATATTTCCAGCAGCACTTCGCGCAACGGCGCGTCTTCGGGCACGTGGGGGCGCTGGTTCTGGCGGCTGAGGTCGCCCACTTTGAGGTAGAGTTTTTTGCCCAGGGTGCCGCCGGGGTGCAGACGGGCGAAGTCGGCGGTGGTGAAGTGGCGGCTTTCCAACAGGCACACGGCCAGGGCATCGCCCAAGGCCAGGGCAGCGGTGGTGCTGGTGGTGGGGGCCAGGTTGTGGGGGCAGGCTTCGCGCTCCACGGGGGCGTGCAGCACGTAGTCGGCCTGCTGGGCCAGGTACGAATCGGCGTTGCTCACTAGCGCGGCCAGTCCCACGCCCTTGCGGCGCAACAGCGGCACCAGCACCTTGATTTCGGGCGTGTCGCCGCTTTTGCTGATGGCCACCACGAAGTCGCCGGGCTGAATCATGCCCAGGTCGCCGTGGATGGCATCGGCCGCGTGCATGAACAACGCTGGGGTGCCCGTGCTGTTGAGCGTGGCCACGATTTTGCCCGCAATGTGGGCACTTTTGCCGATGCCCGTGACCACGACGCGGCCCTCTAGTTTCAGGATGGCCTGGACGCAGGCGGCGAAGTCGGGCGTGGCACCCACGGCCTCGGCTACGGCGAGCAGGGCGGTGGCTTCTTCGTGCAGCACCTGGCGGGCAATGGCAATGAGGTCGGGCATGGGGGCAAAATTAAGGTAGGGTGCGGAGCTTGCCCCTGCACCCTACCAGTTAAAAAAAGTTCACACCTCCCCAAAAAAACCCCGACTTAACCGCCCAAAACGGCGCTTCGTGCTTATCTTCGTAGCAGTAGCTGGCTCCGACCGGCCCCACCAACCGCTGTTTGCCCATGCTGCCCGCCCCCGTCGCTGAAACCTTGGCCCCTGCTGCCGACCTCAAAGGCACCCTCAAGCAAGTGTTCGGCTACGGCCAGTTTCGCGGTACCCAAGAGGCCGTCATTCAGAACATTTTGACCGGGCAAAACACGTTTGTCATCATGCCCACCGGGGCGGGCAAAAGCCTGTGCTACCAACTGCCAGCCCTGGTGGTGCCGGGCACGGCCATCGTCATCTCGCCGCTCATCGCCCTGATGAAGAACCAGGTGGACCAGTTGGGCGCGTTCGGCGTGAATGCCCGCGTGTACAACTCCACGCTCACCAAAACCGAGATGCGGCGGGTGCAAAAAGAGGTGATGAGCGGCGAAGTGCGGCTGCTGTACGTGGCCCCCGAAAGCCTCAACAAGCAGGAAACGATTGACTTTTTGCTCAAGTCCACCATCAGCTTTGTGGCCATTGACGAGGCGCATTGCATCTCGGAATGGGGCCACGACTTCCGGCCCGAATACCGCCGCATTCGCGGCATCATCGACTGCCTGGGGGGCAACATTCCCATCATTGCCCTCACGGCCACGGCCACGCCCAAGGTGCAGCTCGACATCCAGAAAAACCTGCAGATGGACGACGCGAGCGTGTTCAAAACCTCGTTCAACCGCACCAACCTGTACTACGAGGTGCGGGCCAAGCACAACCCCAAAAAGCAACTCATTCAGTACGTCCACGGCCACAAGGACAAGGCGGGCATCGTGTATTGCCTGAGCCGCAAAAAGGTGGAGGAAATTGCCGAGCTGTTGCGCGTGAACGGGGTGCGGGCGCGGCCCTACCACGCCGGGCTGGACCAGCAGGTGCGGATAGACAACCAGGACGCTTTTCTGAACGAAGAATGCGACGTGATTGTGGCCACCATCGCCTTCGGCATGGGCATTGATAAGCCCGATGTGCGCTTCGTGGTGCACTACGATGTGCCCAAAAGCATTGAGGGCTACTACCAGGAAACCGGACGCGGCGGGCGCGACGGCCTGGAGGGCAACTGCCTGTTGTTCTACAGCTATGACGACATTTTGAAGCTGGAGAAATTCAGCAAGGACAAGCCCGTGACCGAGCGCGACAACGCCCGGCAACTGCTGGCCGAAATGACCAACTACGCCGAAAGCGCCGTGTGCCGCCGCCGCCAGTTGCTGCATTATTTTGGCGAAATCATGGCCCAGGACTGCGGCTTCTGCGACAACTGCCGCCACCCCAAAGAGCGGTTTGATGGGCAAGAGGCCGCCGGACTGGCCCTGCGGGCCGTGGTGCAAACCGAGGCCCGCTTCAACCTCGACCACATCGGGCAGGTGCTGCTGGGCCTAAGCAACCCCCATATCGAGAGCTACGGCCACAACGCGCTGCCGGTGTACGGCCAGGGCAAAGCATTGGGCGATGCCCAGTTCTGGCATTCGGTGCTGCGGCAATGTTTGCTCAACAGCTTGTTGGAAAAAGACATCGACAGCATCGGCCTGGTTCGCATCACCGAGGTGGGCATGGACTTCATCGAGAACCCGCGCCCCATCGTCTTCACCCTCGACCACAACTTTGAGGCCGAGCAAAAGGCCGACGAGCAACGCGAAGAAGTGGCCCTGGCCGCCGGGCACGACGAGGCCCTGTTTGCGCTGCTCAAGGACCTGCGCCGCAAGCTGGCCCGCGAGAAAAACCTGCCGCCCTACGTGCTGTTTCAAGACCCCAGCCTGAAGGAAATGGCCACCACCTACCCCACCAGCCTGCACGACCTGACGCATGTGGCGGGCGTGGGCCAGGGCAAGGCCCAGAAGTTCGGGGCAGCGTTTGTGGAAGTCATCCGGCAGTACGTGGTCGAAAACGACATCACCACCCAGGCCGACGTGGTGGTGAAGTCGGCCGTAAACCGCTCCAAGAACAAGATTTTCATCATCCAGCAAATCGACAAGAAGATGATGCTGGAGGACATTGCCCAGGCCCGGGGCATCGAAATGCGCGAGCTGATGGAGGAAATCGAGCACATCTGCTACTCCGGCACCCGCCTCAACCTGGATTATTACCTTCAGGAAATGGTGGACGAGGACAAGCAAGCCGAAATCTACGACTACTTCATGCAGGCCAGCACCGACAACATTGCGGCGGCGGTGCAGGAGCTGGGCACCGATGATTTTACGGAAGAGGAATTGCGCCTCGTGCGGATTAAGTTTTTGAGCGAGGTGGCGAATTAGGGCAACCGGCCGAACGCCACACCGCACGAAACCGTTGAACGGAAAAGCTGCCCACTGGGGCAGCTTTTCGCGTTTTTAGCCTTTGTTATGTGGATTGTTTTTGCCTTAATAGCCGCCTTCGTTTCGGCCGTTGTCGTCACCTTGTCCAAGGCGGGCATCAAGAACGTGCCGCCGGCCCTGGCTTTCGCCATCGAGTCGGTGTTGATTATTGCCGTGGCCTGGGGCACGGTGCTGTGGCAGGGGCTGCTGCCGGAACTTGGCAAAGTGGAGCGCAAAAGCTGGCTGTTTCTGGTGGCCGCAGGGGCGCTCACGGCCACTTCGTCGCTGCTCTCGTTCAAGGCGCTCTCGCTGGGCGATGCCTCGCGGGTGTCGCCGCTGACCAACGTGGCACTGGTGTTTTCGGTGACGCTGGCGGCCATATTCCTGAAAGAAAAGCTGAGCTGGCCGGTGGTGGTCGGGGCACTGCTGATGGTGAGCGGGGCAGTGTTCATCGCGCTGTCGGAACCACCCGAATAATGCAGCCAAAGGCTTTGCCCCGGTCCGGCGGGCTGCGCCCGCCGGACCGCCCTTTCCCTTACCCAAAAAAAGCCCCGCCCCGGCAAACCGGGGCGGGGCTTTTGACTGAAAGAAAACCTTTACGCCAGCACCGGCCGGGCCAGCGCCGGGATGCGCCGTTGCGCCAACTCGAACCCGCCGAACAGCAGGGTGCAGTACACGAGGTTGCTCAGCAGCGAGGCTTTGAAGAAGGGCAGCGCCGCCACGTAGCAGGCCAGCAAGCCGCCGCCCGTGTGCGGGTACAGGGTGCCGCTGGCCCAGACCCCGAAGTTGGAGATGAGGAAGAAGACGAGGGCGGCGCTCACGCCCGCCACGGCCACCCCGGCCACCGACACCCGGCGCAGGCCCGTGTGGGCCAGCAGCGCCAGCAAGGCATACGTGCCGTACTGCCAGTAGAAGCCCGGATAGAACAACTCGACGTGGCCGAAATAGGTGGAACTCAGCAGCACGTCGCTCACCCAAATGCCCAGCAACGGCACCAGCACGGCCAAGCGACGCGGGCGGAAATACGCCCCCGCAAACAGCGCAATGGCATCCATCGGGGCGAAGTTGAAGACGTGGGGCAACACGGGCGAAGCCACGCGGCCCAGCACGGCCAGCAGCACGAAAGCGACTAGCACCCAGGGGCGCAAACGCGAAAATTCAGGAGTCATGGGCAGGGAGTTGGGCAACACGAATTAGCAATATTCTTCAAACGCCCCTTGCAGGTTGTTCACAATCCGCATTAGGTCGCTGCCTTCGATGTGGTGGCGCTCAATCATGTGGACCAACTCGCCGTTTTTGAACAGGCCGATGCAGGGCGACGAGGGCGGGTAGGGCAGCAGGTGCTGGCGCATGGTGTCCACGGCATCGGTTTCCATGCCGGCGAAGACGGTGACGAGCTTGCCGGGCTTTTTGTCGGCGCTGGCCAGGGCCATTTTCAGGGCGGGGCGGGCTTTGGCGGCGGCGCAGCCGCACACGCTGTTCACGGCCACCAGCACGGTGCCTTCGGGGTCGGCCAGGGCCGTGTCCACGGCTTCGGGGGTCATCAGTTGTTCAAAACCAACTTCGGTGAGGTCGTGGCGGATGGGGGCCACCATGTATTCGGGGTAAACGGCCATTGCGTTGGGGGGAGGTTTTAGGGGTGAAGGCGGCACGGGGCCGCGCTGTACAAAGTTACGGACGGGGAAAGGAACGGCGGCGGCAGAAAGTTTCGGGGGTGCTTCGGCTGGTCCTTTTCCTGTTCCGCCATCAGCCTCCGGTCCGTCATTTCCCGCCCAATCCCTACCTTCGCCCCTGCCGCCCCGGCACTTGGGCCGGGGCCTGCCCACCATGCAAAAAATCCTGCTTATCGTTGCATTCACGGCCCTGGCACCGGCCCTGGCCCTGGCCCAGGTGGACACCGTGCGGGCCGCCACGCTGCCCGGCCGGCAGGTAGCCGAAAAAGCCTACAACGCGGGCCTGGCCAGCTTCCAGCAAAAAGACTACGCCGCCGCCCTCAGCAGCTTCGACCAAGCCCTGAAGGAGCGGCCCGATTTTGTCCCCGCCCTGACGAACCGCGCCGCCACCTACGCCGAACTCAAACGCTACCCCGAAGCCCTGGCCGACTACGACGCGGCCCTGAAGCTGGCACCCACCGCCTACGCCAGCTACTTCGGCCGGGGCCAGGTGCGCGAAGCCGCCGGGCAGCCCGCCGAGGCCGAGGCCGACTATGCCGAAGCCCTCAAAGCCAACCCGGCCTACGCCCCGGCGTGGTACAACCGGGGGGTGCTGCGTTTTGAAAAAGGCGACTACCAGGATGCCCGCGACGACTTTGCGGAGGCCATCAAGGCCGACCCCAGCTACGCCTACGCCTACCACGACCGCGCCAGCGCCAACCTCAAGCTGGGCAACTACGCCGAGGCCCTGCCCGACTACTCCAAAGCTCTGGCCCTGCAACCCGCCCTGCTGCCCGCCCTGCTGAACCGCGCCGCCGCCCAGCGCCGCGCCGGCCACCTGCCCGCCGCCCTGGCCGACTACGACAGCTACCTGGCCCAGCGCACCGACAACCCCCTCGCCTACTGCAACCGGGGCAGCGCCCGCTACGAGAACAAGGACTACGTTGGGGCCACCGCCGATTTCAGCCAGGCAATCAAGCTGGATGCGAAGTACGTTTTTGCCTGGAACAACCGCGCCGCCGCCCACCTCAAGTTGGAACGCTACGCCGAGGCCGAGGCCGATGCCACCGAGGCCATCAAGCTGAATGCGGGCTATGCCGAAGCCTATTTCAACCGGGGCCACGCCCGCGAAATGCTCCGCAAAGCCGACGAGGCCTGCGCCGACTGGCGCAAAGCCGCCAGCCTGGGCATCGGTGCCGGCAACGACTACGCCGCCGCTGCGGGCTGCGAAGGCGCGGCGGCTGAAGTGCCCGAAAAGTGACCCTTTTGGTGGTTCCCGCAGTGTGCGCGGTGGTTTCGCAGTGGGCCGCAGTGTTGTTCAATTAGCGCACTGCGGCCCACTGCGAAACCACCGCGCACACTGCGGGAAATGCTCTTTGCTAAACCCCTTGCCCTATGCTTCGTTTCCTCTGCCTCCTGTTCCTCGCCGCCCCCGCCGCTGCCCAAAGCATCGCCTTCACCAAAGAAAACTTTGCCGCCGACAAAGACGGCCTCAAGGCGGCGCAAAAAGCCGTGAAGGCCGGCGACGATGCCTATGCAACGGACCCTCCGACTTACCCGGCGGCCCTGGGGCACTACCTGGAGGCGTATAAATTCAACCCCGACAACGCCGAGCTGGACCTTAAAATCGGAGACTGCTACCTGCACTCGCCCAGCAAAGCCCTGGCCCTGCCCTACCTGCAAAAAGCCCAAACCCTGGCCCCCGGCACCGAGCCGCGCACCCACTTCCTGCTGGCCCGCGCCCTGCACCTGAACGCCAAATGGGACGAGGCCCGCAAAGAATACGCCCTGGCCCGCCCCCAGGCCACCGGCAAAAAAGCCGAGGCCGCCGCCCCCTACACCGCCGACGACCTGACCCGCTACGCCCGCGAGTGCCAGAATGGCCAAAAGCTGATGCAGCACCCCGTGCGGGTGTTCATCGACAACGCGGGGCCGGAACTGAACTCGCCGCAGGCCGACTACGGCCCGGTGGTGAGCGCCGACGAAACCACGATTTTCCTGACCTCGACCCGCCCGACTGGCCCCAACGCCAAAACCGACCCCAACGGCGGCGGCTACTTTGAGGACATTTACCAGGCCACCTGGGCGGGCAAAAAATGGGGCAAGGCCACCAACATGGGGCCGCCCGTGAACTCCGCCGACCACGATGCCACCGTGGGCCTGGCCCCCGACGGCCAGCGCCTGCTGGTGTACGTTGACGAAAACGGCGGCGACCTCAACGAGGCCAACCTGCACGGCCGCGCCTGGGGCAAGCCCCAGCGCCTGGGCAGCCGCATCAACACCAAGTACCACGAATCGTCGGCCACCTACTCGCCCGACGAGCGGTTTTTGTACTTCGTGAGCGACCGGCCCGAGGGCAGCCTGGGCGGGCGCGACATCTACAAGGTAGAGATGGACGGGCGCGGCCCCGCCGTGAACCTCGGCCCGACCATCAACACGCCCTACGGCGAGGAAGGCGTGTTTATGATGCCCGACGGGCAAACCATGTTCTTCTCCAGCGAAGGCCACAACTCGATGGGCGGCTACGACATCTTCAAAACCACCCTCGAAAACGGCAAGTGGGGCGAGCCGGAAAACCTGGGCTGGCCCATCAACACGCCCGACGACGACGTGTTTTTCGTGACCTCGGCTTCAGGGCGACACGGGTATTATTCCAGCGAGCGCAGCGGCGGGCAAGGCAGCAAAGACATCTACCGCATCACCTTTCTGGGGGCCGAAAAACAGCCTTTGCTGAGCGAGGAAGACCAGCTATTGGCCTCGCGCCTGGCCCCGGTGCGCCAAACGCTGCTGGCCCCGCCGGTGGCCGTGAGTACGGCGCGGGTTACGATTCTGAAGGGCACCGTGACCGACGACAAAACCAAGCTGCCCCTGGAAGCCACCCTCGACCTGATTGACAACACCAGCGGCCAGCGCATTGCCAGCTTTGCCAGCAACGCGGCCTCGGGCAAGTACCTCGTCAGCCTGCCCTCGGGCACCAACTACGGCATCGTGGTGCGCCAGGAAGGGTACTTGTTCCACTCCGAAAACTTCGACCTGCCCGCCACCGCCGCCTTTGCCGAAGTGGTGAAGGACATCCCGCTCAAAAAGCTGGAAGTGGGCACCACCATCGTGCTGCGCAACATCTTTTTTGACACCGGCAAGGCCACCCTGCGCCCCGAAAGCACCGCCGAACTCGAACGCCTGCAAAAACTGCTGACCGAACTGCCCACCCTGAAACTGGAAATGGCCGGCCACACCGACAACGTAGGAGCCGCCGCGATGAACAAGGACCTCAGCCAGCGCCGTGCCCAGGCCGTGGTGGCCTACCTCACGCAGCACGGCACCGCCGCCGCCCGCCTCAGCGCCGCCGGCTACGGCGACACCCGCCCCGTGGCCCCCAACACCAGCAAAGACGGCCGCCAGCAAAACCGCCGCACCGAGTTCAAAGTCACGGCGAAGTAAAACCCCGGCGCAGGAAAGGCCAAATCCGGCGCGGGTGGGTGCGTCCACCCGCGCGGGATTTTCGAAATCTGGTGCGGGTGGACGCACCCACCCGCGCGGGATTTTCGAAATCTGGCGCGGGTGGACGCACCCACCCGCGCGGGATTTGGCGGGACTGGTGCGGGGGCTAGCCGGACTGGTGCGGAAGTTGGCGGGACCGGTGCGGGAGTTGGCCGGACTGGTGCGGGGGCCGGCGGGACTGGTGCGGGGGCCGTGCCCACCCGCGTCGGGGCAGGCAAATCCGGTGCGGGGGGCGTGCCCACCCGCGCCGGGGCAGGCAAAAAGGGCGCTTTCGGTTTGCCGCCCGACGACAAAACCACCGGATTCAACGCGCCAGATGCCCAATTACCCGCCAATCGGGCCGGGCTAGGCGCAGCGGCCCTAACTTTCCAAAACAAAATCGGACGGCTTGATGCAGCGAATGCGCCATTTTCTTTCTTTCCAGTGGCGCACCGGGGCCAGGGTGCTGGCGCTGCTGTTGGCGCTGGCGGGCCAGACCGCCGCACAGCCGGGCTGGCTGCGGCAGTTTGGCCCGGCAGAAGGCTTAACCGCACCTTTTGTGTATGCGCTGGCGCAGGATGCGCCGGGCTACCTCTGGCTGGGTACGGCCGAGGGGCTGTTGCGCTTCGATGGCCGCAACTTTGTGGCGTTTACTAAAAAAGACGGGCTGCGCGAAGACTTCGTGACGGCCCTTTACGCCGACCCGCGCACCGGGGCGTTGTGGGTGGGGCACTACGGCGGGGGCTTTTCGGTGCGGCAACGCCCCGGCGAACGGTTTCGGCCCGCGCCGGCCGGCCCGCCCGGCCGGGCCGCCCACCCCGCCCCCGACACCGCTGCCCTGAGCCGCTACATTCGCCGCTTCGACCTGCATTTTCCACCCGACGTGGTGCCGCTGGCGATGCTGGAAGACCAGGCGGGCAACGTGTGGTTTGGCACTGCCGGCCAGGGCCTGTGGCGGCACGCCGACCGCGCCCTGCACCTGTGGCTAAACGACCCACTCAGCAACCCGCAGCCCGCAACCCGCAGCCCCCAACTCACCACCCCCGCCGGCACCTGGCGCGGCACGGCCGCCGATGGCCTGTTTTTCCAGCCCACCGGGGGCGGCCCCGCCCGGCATTTCACCACCGCCGACGGGCTGCTCCACAACACCATCACGGCGTTGCTGGCCAGCCGCACCGGCCGCGTGTGGGTGGGCACCCGCGACACCGGCCTGGGCTACTACGACCCCGCCACCGGCCGCTTCGGCCACGAAATACCCACCCGCACCGGCCTCGACGTGACCTGCCTGGCCGAAGACGCGGCCGGCACCCTCTGGGTGGGCACCGAAGGCCAGGGCCTGTACGCCCGCCGCGCCAACGGCCATTGGCAGCACCTGGGCACCGCCGCTGGCTTGCCCGTGGCCTACGTCTATGGTATTGTGCCGCTGCCTGGCGCGGCGGGCGCGGCCCCGGCGCTGCTCCTCACCCACCGCCAGGGCCTGACGCTGCTGCGCGACGCGGCGACCCCGGCGTTTTTCCCCCTGGCAGCCCCCGACGACCCGCTCGTGCGTGGCCTGCTGCCCGGCGCGGCCCTCATCACGGCCGCCGTTGCCGCCGTGCCCACCCGCGCCGGTCGGCTGCTGGTCAGCCTGCCGATGGCGCTGGCCGCTGCGGCCCTGCGCCCGCCCGGCCTGGCCCTGGCCGGGGCCGAAGTGGACGGCAACGCCGCCGCCCCCGCCGCGCTGGGCAAGCTGCCGGCCGGGCCGCACCGCCTCCGCTTTGGGCTGCAAGGCATCAGCCTGGCCCCCGCCGCCGGCACCTGGCAGTACCAGTACCGGCTGCGCGGGCTAGACGAGCATTGGAGCCGCCCCAGCCCCGCCCCCGACGCGCAGTTTCCGGGCCTCGGGCCGGGGCAGTACGTGTTTGAGGCGCGGGTGCGGCAGGGCGCGGCCGGGGCCTGGAGTGCGCCCGTGGCGGCCAGCTTCGGCATCGCCACGCCGTTTTGGCGCATGGGCTGGTTCCGGGCGTTGCTGGGGCTGGGGGCCGTGGGGCTGGGCTTCGGGCTGCGGCGCGGGCGCGAAGGCCAGTTGCGCCGCAACCAGTTGCGCCTCGAGCGCACCGTGCGCGAACGCACCACCGAACTGCGCCAGCAAAAAACCCACATCGAGGAAATCAACGCCGACCTGGTGGTGGCCCGCGATGCCGCCGAAGCCTCGCAGCGGGCCAAAGCGCAGTTTCTGGCCAACATGAGCCACGAAATCCGCACCCCGATGAACGCCGTGGTGGGCCTCACCAACCTGCTGCAAGCCACCCGCCCCACCCCCGAACAAGGCGAGTACCTGACGGCCATCGAGTCGTCGTCGCAAAACCTGCTGGTCATCATCAACGACATCCTGGACAGTTCCAAGATGGAAGCCGGCAAGCTCACCCTCGAGCAAGTGCCCTTCCGGCTGCCCGAAGCCGTGCAGCGGCTGGCCGCCATGTTCAAGTTTGCCACCGAAAGCAAGGGCCTGGCCCTGCGCGTGGAGGTGGCCCCCGCCGTGCCCGCCGCCGTGCTCGGCGATGCCGTGCGCCTCAACCAAATCCTGGTCAATCTGGTCGGCAACGCCATCAAGTTCACCCGGCACGGCAGCGTCGCGGTCACGGCCGAAGTGTTGGCCAATGGCCCTGCGCCAGCCAACGGCCACGTCCAAGCAACCCGCAGCCAACACCAGACCGTCCGCTTCACCGTCCGCGACACCGGCATTGGCATTGCGGCGGATAAACTGGGGGCCATTTTTGAGGACTTCGCGCAGGCCAACACGTCCACCACCCGCGAGTTTGGCGGCACCGGCCTGGGCCTGAGCATTGCCCGCAACCTCGTGCAGCTCCACGGCGGGCAGTTGGGCGTGACGAGCGTGGAGGGCAAAGGCTCGGCGTTCTTCTTTGATATTGACTACGAAGTGGCCGATGCCGGTGCCACCCGGCCCGGTGCCCCCGTGGGGCCGCTGCCGCCCTTCGTGCCGCCCCTGCGGGTGCTGGTGGCCGAAGACAACGTGCTGAACCAGCTGGTGGCCCGCAAAACCCTTGAGGCCTGGAACGTGCAAGTGGTGATTGCTGAAAACGGCCGCCTGGCCGTGGCGGCCGTGGTGGCCAGCGTCGTGCCCTTCGATGCCGTGTTGATGGACGTGCAGATGCCCGAGATGGACGGCTACGAAGCCACCCGCCAAATTCGCCGGCACACGCCCGATGCCCGGCGGCTGCCCATCATCGGCCTCACGGCCTCGGTGCTGCCCGAAGACCGGCAAATTGCCCTGGTAGCGGGCATGAACGACACGCTGGCCAAGCCCTTCGAGCCGGCCGTGCTCTACGCCCGCCTGGCCCACTTCACCGGCCGCACCCCCACCGCCGAAACCCGCACCCCGCAACCCGCACCGCAAAACCAGCAACCAGCAACCAAAAGCAAGAAGCCGGAAACCGTGCCCGACTGGTCGTTGCTCGACGACCTGGCGGGCGGCAACGTGGCCTTTGTGCAACAAATCGTGGACACTTTTCTACACGATGCCCCCGCCCAGGAAGAACTGCTGAGCGCCACCCTGCCCCACGACCCCGAACTGCTGGCCCGCACCGCCCACAAACTCAAAGGGCAGGTGGCGTATTTCGGCCTGCCCCGTCTGCACGCCCAACTCGACGAACTGGAGCGTACGGCCCGCCAACCCGACTGTCCGCACTGCGAACCGCTGGTGGCCGCCATCCGCCAGCAACTGGCCGAACTCTATCCCCAACTACGGGAACGGGTCGGGGCGTAAGCCTACCCGATTCGGCCGTACATTCGTGCCCGACTAGCCCCTATCTTTTCCCAGCTTGCCCGCCATGCCCGATACCACTACCCCCCTGCGTTGCCTCGTAGTGGACGACGACCCCCTCGCCGTGCAGGTGGTCCTGAACTGCATCGCCAACACGCCGTTTCTGACCGCCGTGGGCAGTTTCACCAACCCCGCCGATGCCGCCGAAAGCCTGCGGACCCAACCCGTGGACCTGCTGTTTCTGGACGTGGAAATGCCGTTGATGTCGGGCATTGACCTGCTCGATGCCTTGCACGACGCGCCGCCGACCATTCTCATCACCAGCAGCAAGGACTACGCCGTGCAGGCCTTCGACCACGCGGCGCTGGACTACCTGGTGAAACCCGTCAGCTACGCCCGCTTCCTGCAAGCCGCCACCAAAGCATTGGACCTGCACCAAGCCGCCGCCGCCGACGACACGCCCGCCGCCCCCGACGCCGATTCCACCTTCGTGAAGGTGGACAATAAACTCGTGCGGGTGCTATTCGACGACGTGCGCTACGTGGAGGCCCTGGGCGACTACGTACACATCGTGACCGACCAAAGCAAACTCATTGTGTACAGCACCATGCGGGCCGTGGAGGAGAAGTTTCCGACCAATCGCTTCATCCGCGCCCACCGCTCGTTCATCGTCAATGTCAAGCGCATTCAGGCCATCGAAGACAATTCCGTCATTGTCGAGGGCAAGTACATCCCCGTTGGCCAAACCTACCTGCGCGACCTCATGCAGCGCCTGAACCGGTTTTAACCCGCCCCGCCGTGCGTTTCGCTCTACTCCTTATTATACTGTCCGCCTTTGCCGCGCCCGCCCGCGCCCAACGCCCCGACACCACCAGCACGGCCTGCCCCGCCCCCCACGTCGTCAATCGCTGCGTCGAGTTCGATGCCCGGCGCTCGGTCGACACCCTGTCCGGCCGCCAAACCTACCTTTGGGACATGGGCGACGGCACCGTCCTGACCGGCTACAGCGTGTCGCACTGCTACGCCGATTTCAAAGACTACACCGTGCGCCTCGACGTGCGGTTGGAAACCACCGGCGAACTACGCCCCGGCGAACGCACCTTCACCGTGCCCCTGCAAGGCCAGGAAGTACTCGACTTCACCACCTCGGCCACCCAGGTGCACGTGGGCGAACCCATTGTTTTCGATGCACCCGAAACCATTCTGCCCAACTGCCAGAACCTGATACTGACCTGGGATTTCCGCGACGGCTTTTTGGGCAATGGCCACCGCGTCACGCACAAATTCCGCAAAACCGGCACGTTTCAGGTGCGCCTCAGCGTCCGGGCCTTTGGCCGCGCCCCTTGCACCGACAGCCACTGCGTGAGCCGGCAAGTGGTGGTGGTGGAGTAATTTCCTGGCCTCATTCCCACAATTTGCGGCGGGTATCAGTCAGGTCTTCGTCGCTGGGTTCATCATCTGGTTCGTCGTTGTCGGCATCCTCCGATTCGTCCTGGTCCCCGTCATCCGATTCGTCACCTGACTCGTCTTGGTCCGCGTCGTCGCTGTCGTCGCCCTCGTCCGGGTCGCCGTCTTCCACTTCGTCATCATCTTCGTCCGGGTCAGCGGTCGCCGTTGGTTTGCGCACGGCCAGGGCCTGCTTCAAACTCCCGTGGGCAACTTGGCTGTCCCAGGTCCGCACCAGGTCCAGCACCATGGCCCATAGGTTTTCGTAGGGAATAATCTCGGTTTCGGCGTAGGCTCCGCCCGGCGTGGGGGTGTCACGCAACCTTTGCAGCCACTTTTTGCTGCGCCGCTCCACGCGGGCCGGGTCAAAGTTGCACTCCACCACCAAGTGCAGTAGGCGCAGAAACACCTGCGTCCGCGAGGGAGTGATTTCGCGCATATTTCGCTGCCGGTATTTGCGTAGCCGTTCGCTGCGCACCATCACGTCTTCCAGGCTCTGCTGGCGCAGAAAGTATAGTATTTGCAGCACCAGCATGGCCACGTGGTGCCCGCGCTTGTCGCGGCGGTGTGCGGGCAAGGTCAGAATGAGTTGTTCGCGTTGCCGCTCCTGCACCACATTGGGCCGGGGGCGCGGCGATACAAAGTCCAGGTAGGCATCGTACAGTTCCCAGCGTTGCCGGGCGGCCTCGCGCAGTTTCGAAAACGCCGCGCTTTCGGTGGCCTGCTCCATGAGTTGCCACGCCTGCGTGTAGTGCCGGGCGTGCATGGCCAACAGCCAATGGTGCTCGTGAAAATACAGCCAGTTGCTCGACGTGGGATGGAAATTTTGGGCGTATGCATCGGCCCATCTCAGCCCTTCCAGCGGCTGCTGGCTCTGCAAGTAGGCATAGATGATAACAAACTGGTTCAGTCGCTGGTCGAAGCGGCGGGCATTGACTTTCCCACTCTCCAGTTTGGTGGCCGCTTTGGTGGCAATGGTCACAATGGTGCCGTAGTCGCCCTTCAACTCGGCGTAGGCCAACTGCAATTGGTAGAGAAAGTTGAAGGTGTTAAAGGTTTTCGCCCGGCGGTGCAACGCCTCAAGTTCGGCAATGTAGCCCGGCAGTTTGGGCAGTATCGCCTGTTTGGTAACCACGGTGTGGGCCATTGCATGCCGCGTGTCGGCATAAATCCGGTCGCCCTCCTGCTCCAGCGCCTGAATCCGCTGCAAAGCAGCTATTTGCTTGGCCATTTTTTTGTACTTAATCGTCTGCCGTTGCTCGCTATAAATAGTCCGCAGCATTTGCGCCGCCTGAATGGCATACTGCGTAAAATCGCCCTCCTGGGCCAATTCCAGGCTTTTACGCAGCAAGCGCTCACTCAGAATGTACTCCCCCTCCGAATACAGCACCGTTGCTTTGTGCAGGATTTCCAGGCATTCCATCTCGTAGCGCCGCGATACCAAATGTCGTTCGTCGGAATGGTCGAGAAAGTACAGGTGATTGAGCAGCCTTTCTTGTACCCGCGACACTAGCCGCCGGAACGAGCTTCGATTGGTCAGGCTGTTTGCCCCATAAAGGGCCTTCACCCCCTGCAACAGCGTGAGGTTGGGGTTGGCCACGAGGGTTTCTATCAACAACACTTCCTTGTTGCTGCGTTTGCTTTCCAAGTCCACCAACGGCGGGATAATAAGCCCGCGCGATGTTACGATTCGCGCCAAATTTGCAATTTCTTTCATCCGAAATCGGCATTCCCAGCGCGGAATCGCACTTCGGGAGCAAAAGTAACCCCAAAACCCGATGCCCTAAAAACGACCATTTTGCTCTCTTCTTCTCGCCGCCCCTACTGAAACCTTTGTGGGACGAATTTTTAAGACCTTTTTTTTTGACCAATGTCCTACTTTGGCACTTTTCTGTCAAAAATTTTCACTTGCAACCCCGCTCCATTTGCTTTCTGAGCGGTTTTTAATTTTTTATCACTATAAAATCCATTTTTTTATCAAAAAAGTCCTTGTCCGATTTTAATAAAAAACTTCCTTTTGGAGGGAAAGCGCAGGAGCCAATTTTGCATCGTCAAATAATCCCAATCACTCCTAACCCTTTCAACCCATGTTCGCCTTCATTACCGCTGCATTCCTTCAGGTTTCTTCTCTCGTCTGTGCTCCCAGCACTTACACCCGCGACGAGGCAGTTTCGAAAATCGCTTCCGTCCTCGTTCAAGGCCAAGATGCTTTCAAGCAAGACGAAGCCGTTGCAATTGCCAACCACATTATGGACGATGGCGGCATTGGCGGCTGGGGCCACGATGTCAATAAAGACGGCGGCATCGGTGGCTGGGGCCACGATATAGTAAAATACTTAACTAGCGATGGCGGCATTGGCGGCTGGGGCCACGACTACAACATCTATTTCTCAAAGCACTCTGACAAGACCCAGCAAATCGCTGATATTGTTGAAGACGGGGGCATTGGCGGCTGGGGCCACGACTAGTACCTTTGTGGCACTCGCTACCACAGTCAAAGCGGCTAACGTCCGTTATTGAACGCCCGTTTGTACCTACCTTGCAGAGCCGGTCTTGTACCGGCTCTGCTATTTTGGTTACATGAGGGATATTTTTCAACTGCTTTCTGTGAGGGGTGCTACCGCCATGCTACTATTGGTTTGGGGCTGTTCCACGCCGCCGGCAGCACCCGCAACAATACGAATCCGCTGGGCGCACGACCCAGAAAAGCTAGACCCGTTGGAACTGTCCAACCAGTTTACGATAGAGACGGTAAATCTACTGCAACACAGCCTGCTACAGCCTGACTATAGCCAGAACGTACTCAACCCCGCGTTGGCGGTTGCCTTACCTACTGAGCATCTGGTGGGTGATTCACTTACCTTACTCACTTACGAACTACGGCCAGAAGCTGAGTGGAATGCCCAACGCCCGGTGTTAGCCAATGATGTAGCTTTTACCCTAAAGCTCATGCATTGTCCAGGTTTGGCCAACGAAGGAATCGCCAGCGCCTTTGGTTTTATTGCGAACACGCGGCAGGATTCAGCAAATATTCGTCGTATTACCTTTGTGTGCCGTGGCCAAACGCCCGAATACCTACAGGAAACCGGCGATTTCTTCATCCTGCCTGAATTCGCCCTCGACCCCACCGGCGAACTCCGACGCTACTCCTTGGCAACCATCCAACAAGCCGTAGCCCGCGCTCGGCTTGCGCCAGCCCTTGATTCGGCTTTTGCCCGCACGGCGCGGCGCTACCGGGCCGCTGTTCGGGGCAACAAGTTACCCGGTTGCGGCCCTTACCAATTGGTGCGCTGGGAAAAAGACCGCTACCTGCGCTTCCAGCGCAAAGCCAACTGGTGGGCCGACCGCTTGCACCCGGCCCCGTTCGTGTTGCAAGCCAAACCGGCGCAGCTCGACTTCCTCATCATACCCGACGATGCCACGGCGGCGCTGGCCCTGCGGCGCGGCGACCTTGACGTATACCCGCAAGTGCCCGCCCCCGAATTTGTCCGGTTGCGGCAGTCGGCGGCGGCCCGGCAACAGTTGGCGTTCTACGCTACGCCGTCGTCGGATGTAGTGACGGCTGGTTTCAACACCCGGCGGCCCATTTTGGCCGATGCCCGTACCCGGCAGGCCCTCAGTCGTTTGTTTGACGCGGCGGGTTTGCTGCGGGCCACGCAACAAGGGGTAGGACGGCGCACGGTGGGCCTTATCAACCCCACCGACCGCACTAATTACAACGACAGCCTACCACTCATACCCTTTGACCCGGCGGGCGCGGCCGCCTTGTTGCAACAAGCGGGCTGGCAACGCACCGGCACTGCGGGCTGGCAACGCCCCGGCCCCAGCCGCCGCCCGCAAACATTGCATTTGCTGGTGCGTTACCGCAGCGACGACGCGCTGTTTGAGACCATTGCATTGCAGTTTCGGGCGGCGGCACAGGGCATTGGCATTCCGGTGGAGTTGCAACCCACGGAGTCGGCCACGTTTACGGCCGCACTCCGGGCGGGCGACTTCGACGTGTATTTACGCACCCTCAAGGGCAACCCGTTTGTGTTCAATTTTGCGCCCATTCTGCACTCGAGGGCGGTGGGCGAAGGCAACCTGACCGGCTTCGGCACCCCGGCCAGCGACCGCCTCATCGAAGCCGTTGCCACGGCCAACCCCGGCCAGAAACCCCGCTTGCTCCGCAAATTTCAGGCGATGCTGCAAACCGAAGCGCCGTTGGTGCCGCTGTTCTACTTGCCCATGCGCATCATCGCCAGCCGGCAACTCACCAACCTGCACGTTTCGGGCCTCAAGCCGGGCTACGCCGCCACGGCCATCACGCGGGTGCCCAACCCCTGACGTATGGCCGCCCGGATGCTCTGGCGCCTGGCGCAAACCCTGCTGGCGGTGTGGCTGATAGCCTCGGCCGTTTTCCTGTTTAGCCGCCGTGATGCTGCCACCGCCACTCAACTCGCCCTGCCCGATTCAGCCGATTTGGCAACGCACCCGCAGGCCACCACGGAGGCTGGCCAGGCCGCGTTGCGCCAGCAAGTGCGGCAACGCCTGGGCCTCGACCAGCCCCTGTTTTATTTCGACCGCACCCCGGCCCGGCCGCCGCAGCCAGCCACCTGGCACTGGCACGGCCCTACTAACCAGTACCATATCTGGCTCCAGCAGGTAGTTCAGGGCGAATTGGGCACTTCCTACCGCACCGGCCAACCCGTCGGGCAGCGGTTGCGCGAAAGCCTGGCCTACACCGTGCCGCTCACCGGCACAGCCGCGTTGCTGGCGGCGGCGCTGGCCGTGGGCTTGGCCCAGGCCGTGGCTGGCCGACCGCGCTGGCGGCGGGCAATGCTAGCCGCCCTGAGCGGCCTGGCGGCGCTGCCGGTGTTTGTGGTGGCACTGGCGTTGCTGTTGCTGCTGGCCAACCCCGACGTGCTGACCTGGTTTCCGGCCTACGGCCTGAACCCAGTGGCTGGGCCAGATTTGGACTTCTGGCCCGCGCTGGCCGACACATTGGCGCACTTGGCACTACCGGTTTTGGTGCTGGTCGTCACGGCCTTGCCTAGTCTGGCCTTGCCACTGGACACGGCCCTGCACGACGAGCTGGGCAGCGGCTATGCCACCACGGCGCGGGCCAAAGGGGCTTCTGCCGCGCAGGTGGTGCGCCGCCACGCCCTGCGCAATGCCCTGCTGCCCTTTGTCGCGCAACTCGCCGATTTGCTGCCCGCCCTGGTGGCCGGGGCGGTGGTGGTCGAAGTAGTATTTGCCCTGCCCGGCATGGGGCGGCTGCTGGCCACCGCCGCCGCCACCCGCGATTTTCCCCTGCTCGTGGGCGGCGTGTGGCTCGTCGGAGCGGCCCGACTGCTGGCCCTGTTGCTGGCCGAGGGGCTGTATTTTTGGGCCGACCCGCGCATTCGGCGGACCTCCTGATGGTACATTCCTGGCCCCGCAAGCTGGCCCTGGGGTGGCTGGCCGCGTTGGCGTTGGCCGCCGCGCTGGCCCCGGTGCTGCCCCTGCCCTACCCGCCCGCCCTGCCCGACCTGGCCCACCTGGTCACGCCGCCCGCCGCCGCCACCCGCCACTGGCTGGGCACCGACCCACAGGGGCGCGATGTGCTGGCTGCTCTGCTCTTCGGTGCCCGCACGGTGCTGGGCTTGGCGCTGCCAGCAACCCTGCTGGCCACGCTGTTCGGCGCGGCGGCCGGGGGCGCAGCGGGCTTTTGGGGCAACACCGGCCTACGCCTGGCCCGGCCCTGGTGGCTGGCGGCCCTGGGCGGCGCGTGGTGGTGGCTGGCACTACCGCCCGCCTGGCTGGGCCTGATTATCCTGGCCTTAAGTAGCATTTGGATGCTGGTTGCCCGCCGTCAGCTGCTGCCGACCTGGCCCGTGCCGCTCGATGCGCTGGTGCTGGGTGGCAGCGCGCTGTTGGGCACCGTGCCCCGGCTGGTGCTGGTGGTGGCCCTGGCGGCAGGCACGGTCTGGACACCGGACCGCCTGCTGGGGCTGTTGCTGCTAGTGGCCTGGCCCGACACCGCCCGGCTGGTGCGGGCGCAGATGCTGCGGGTGCGGGCCTTGCCGTTTGTGACGGCGGGCCACGCCCTGGGTTTGGCCCCCGGCCGGCTGTGGTGGCACCATGCGCTACCGGCCGCTGTCGCGCCCGTGCGGGCCACGCTGCCCCTCACGATGGCGGGCCTCGTGGGCCTCGAAAGTACCCTCTCTTTTTTGGGAATTGGCCTACCACCCGACGTTTCAAGCTGGGGTAGGCTCCTCAACGGCCTCCGCAGCGCACCACAAGCCTGGTGGCTAGCTATTTTCCCTGGTTTAGCCCTTACTTTCAGTATTTTATCACTTCACGTATTGGCTCAAAAAAATCGTAAATGAAGCCAAAGTATTTTTGAACCTCGTCTTTTATTGAGACTAACCCTTGATTTTCAATTTAATTTTTGAAATAAGTTTTCTGATTTTTTACCTGATAAACTTTTTATGCAAAAAAGTTTACCGCTTGTCAATGCGTTTATTTTTACTAAATTTCTCATTTTCAATTAAATTTTTTAAGCTAAATATTTTTTCTTTTAGATTTATTTTGGCCCGATTCAAATTTTTGTTTGGATTAAATTCAGTGAACATAGCGAACGCCAATGTCCTATTTCAGCCTGTTTCGTCCTTTTTACGGGCTTGGACGGGTCGTAATATTGTATCGTCTTAACTGCCCCCCAGTTCAGAGCCTGCCACACTCTCTCTTTTTGCTATGTACTTACTTAATCTTTCCCCCGCCGTGGAACAAAATCGCCTCCTCCGTTTCTTCAGCCGAGTTGCCCGCAAGCCAACCCCTGATTTTGACTTCATCACCCCCGATGGCCAACTGGTGCCCAGCGCCATTGGCCAGCTTGCGCTCAACAACAACACCGCTGTGCTGATTGGCGGCTTGCTCGTGGGCGTGTGGGCCAAGTCAGAATAGCCATCTGGCTGGTTTATTCCAACGTTTCGGGTTTTCCTTGTTCCTGACTTAGGTGCGAACACTGCATTCAATAACCTAATTGCCAAGATTGCATCTTTGGCAATCATCACCGTAGCACCTTACGGCCACCATTTTTACCTATTTGTTCGGTTCAATCCGGGCACTGTGCGGCTACAATGCCAAGTCCTTCGGTCAGCGAGTGCGGCCGAAAGCCCAATTCCCGACGGGCCTTTTCGATGGTGAAGCCCGTGCGAGCGGGCCTTCGGGCAGGCTGGGTGAAGGTACGGGCATCCACCCGCTCAATCAGGGACTTATCCAGCCCAAAATAATCGGCCACGCGGCCAGCAAACTCATAAGGGGTCAACATTTCTTCACCGCTTAGGTGATAGACACCCTGGGCATTGGCATGAGCTAACAGCCAGCAGCCCTGGGCCAAGTCTTCGGCCAGCGTGGGGGTGCGCCACTGGTCGCTCACCACTTGAATGCGGCGGCCCGCCCGCAGCGAATCGCGCACCCATAGCACGAAGTTGCTGCGCCCGCTGCCATGCAACACCCCATATACTAGCACGGTACGGGCAATAGCCCAGCGCAACCCGGCGGTGCCCTGCACTACCTGCTCGGCGGCCAGCTTACTGGCCCCGTAGTGGCTGATGGGCGCAGGCCGGGCATCTTCGGCCAGCGGTCCAGCGCTGCCATCAAATATAAAATCGGTACTGAGGTGGGTGAGGTGAATATCATGGCGGGCACAGGCGGCAGCTAGGTGTTCCACCGCCGTCACGTTCTGGAGCCAGCAGTCGCTTTGGTTCAACTCGCAGGTGTCCACCTGCGTCAGGGCGGCGGTGTGGATGATGTGCGTGGGCTGTTCCTGGGCCAGCACTTGGCGTACCTGAGTGGCATCGGTCACGTCGAGGGCCACAAAACGCAGGTCGGGGTAGCGGTCGGCCAAGCGGTTTTGGCCGCGCGAAGTGGCGAGCACGGCAATGCCCGGCTGTTGCCGGAGCAGGACCACAAGTTTCTGGCCCAGTAGGCCGTTGGCCCCGGTGAGAAGGATTTTCATGAGAAGCTATTGGACTTCCCTGCTTGTGCAGGAGGGAAGTTGACCGTTCCGCTTTTCACTGGTATTTGTAACCGTACAATTCCTCAATCTTCTTTTTTTTCATCTTTTCCACCTTCACCGTCATTTTCACGTCGGTGGTGGGTCGGTCGCGGCCATCTTTGGGCACTTTGGCGATTTTGTCAATCACGTCCAAGCCCTGGATGGTTTGACCATACACGGTGTATTGCCCGTCGAGAAAAGGAACACCGCTATGGTTTTCAACTAAGTAGAACTGAGAATTGCTGCTGGGAGTACCAGCGGGGCCGCCCATGCGGGCTGCCGCCACGGCCCCGTAGCTGTGCCTGTGGCCGGGGCCAAGCTCGGCCGGAATGGTGGGGTCACCGGGGTTGCCCATGCCGTCGTTGCTGGGGTTGCTGTCTTTCGAGTTGGCATCGCCGCCTTGAATCATAAATCCTTCGATGACGCGGTGAAAAGTTGTGCCATCGTAGAAGCCTGCTTTGGCCTTTTGCAAGAAATTGGCCTTGTGCAAGGGCGTGTCGTCGAACAGGATAAGCCGCATTGTTCCCTCGGAAGTTGTGATGGTCACGAGTTCGTCGGTGCTGGTCGGTTTGAGCGGTTTGGCTGGTGCCGTGGGGGCCACCGCGCCCACCACCGGGGGCACGGTAGCGGGCTGCCGACGGGCGCAACTGCCCAGGGTGAGTAGCAACAGAACCGCGCCCAGAACCGGGCGCAACGCTCCAACGTGTTGTACCAACAAATTGGGGGAAAGCAGCGGAGTGGCGGAGCGAAAAGTCATAAACATAACGGAAATTTTGAAACAGCTAGCGCTACCCGTAGCGGCGGCCCTGGCAAAATTACGATTTTTCGGGGAGACGTGCCGCAGTTGGTGGCCGGGTAACACAGAGGCACGGTTTTTTCTGGCGTGGCACCGTGTTGTTGAGCGTTCACTGCCCAAGTTCTTACCCGGTTTCAACCCCGGTGCTGGCGAATGCTGTCCAGAATGGCTTGGCCACCCCGTGCCAGCACAGCCTCGGCCACGACCGTGCCCAGCGCCTGGGCCTGTGCGGCAGGTGCCGTCTGGATTTCCTCCACGTATTCTTCGCCGCTGAGGCTGATGAGGCCGCCGTGCAAGCGCAAAGCACCGGCCGCGTCCAGTGTGGCCAGGGCAAACGATGGGATGCTACACCCGCCTTCCATGCGGTGCAAAAAGGCGCGTTCGGCCGTCAGGCAGGTATGGGTGGCGGGGTGGTCGAGGACGGCTTTGAGCCGGGCTTTTAGAGCATCATCTAATTCAATAGCGCACTCAATGGCGATGCTGCCCTGGCCGGTGGCGGGCACAAAAACGTCGGCGGGCAAAGTGTGGCGCACCAAGGCTTCGTAGCCCATGCGGTGCACCCCGGCATAGGCCAGCACCAAGCCGTCGTACTGGCCTTCTTCCAACTTGCGGAGGCGGGTTTGCAGGTTGCCCCGCGCTTCAGCGGTTTCGGCGTGGGGGAAGTGCCGGCGCAGCTGGGCCCGGCGGCGGGTACTGCTGGTGCCCAGCACGATGCCGGGCTTGTGGAGCGAGAAATGCTCGTCGAAACTAAGCACTACGTCGTTTACCTTTTCGCGCTCCAAAAAGGCCAGCAGCTCCAAATCGGCGGGGATGCTGCTTTGCACGTCTTTGGCCGAATGCACGGCCAAATGGGTTTCGCCCCGGCGCAGGCTGTCCTCCAGTTCCTGCGTGAACACGCCTTTGGCCCCAATTTTAGCCAACGAACGGTCCAGCACTTTATCACCCACTGTTTGCATGGGCACAATTTCGGGCGCGAAGCCCGCCCCAGCAAGCAGGGCGGCCACGTGTTCGGCTTGCCACAGGGCGAGGCGCGAGGCGCGGGTAGCGAGGCGAATGGTCATTGCGGGCAAAACTACTGCTTAACGGTCGGCGAGCTTTACATTCGGTCAAAATTGGCCCGTTTCCCAAGCGCCGCCATTCGCACGACTTCGGCCACGCGGCGGGTGCGGGTTTCGGGCCGCTTGGCGGTCAGCACCCAACTCAGCAACATCTTGCGCGCCGAAGGTGCGAGGGCGTTAAAATGCCTTGCAGCGGTCGCATTGGCCGTTAGCGCGGCGGCCAAATCGTCGGGTACTTCGCCCGCTTCGGCCGCGTCGAGGCTTTCCCATGCCCCGTTTTGCCGGGCGCGGGCAATGGCGGCCAGCCCGGCGGGCATCAGCAGCCCGGCCGCTTCCAGCCGCGTCAGCCGCTCTTTGTTCACCTTGCTCCAGCCGCTGCGGGGCCGGCGGGGGGTGTAGAGCTGCTGCGACCGGTCGGCATCGAGCTTGCGCGGGTGCGAGTCAATCCAGCCGAAACACAACGCCTCTTTCACGGCTTCGGCGTAGCTCAAGCTGGGCAGCCCGCTGGCCTTTTTGCAATACACCAGCCACACGCCGGGGAGGCTGGCGTGGTGCGCGGCCAGCCACTGCCGCCACGCGGCGCGGCTCGCGGGCTGGGTTTGGGGGTGAGTGTCGGCGCGGGGCATGGGCTACTCCCGGTGAAGTGGTTGCTTTTTGTTGGCTGGCTCCCACTCGCCTACTACGATGCCAGTCCGCTTGATTTCCTGCACGAAGGGGTTCCAATCAATAAACTGCTCTGGCGAAAAAGTGTGCGGCTCGATGTCCAGAAACTGTTTTTCCGACAGTACATCACCTATCAAGCCTACGTCGTGAAACCCAAAGCCGTTAAACTCATCCGCCACCAGCGCCACGTCAATATCCGACGACTGGCGTTGCTCATTGCTGGCGTAGGAGCCGAACAGTACGACCCGACGCAACGAAAGTTGCTGCGACCGCAATTTTTGGACGAAGGCTTGTACCCGCTCTAGCGCAACTGATTGAGAATACATTGACGTAAAATTTTGGCTTCCTGTAAAACGTGTTGGGCAAATGCTTCGTTGGCTCCTTGCCGAAGGTTCATCATGTAATCTTCGTAACGTCCTTCCAACTGAAAGGTGTTCAACTGCTGAGCAAATCGGGCCTGAGTCGGAGTGAGTGCCAGCGTCGTATTGGATAGTATTTTGCTAATGTTGTGCGTGAAAGGAGGCGTATTCCCGTCATTGTCTTGCACCCACAAGGCTTTGGCTAATTTTTCAAGCGAAAGGTGTAACCAAAACAGTCCCGGTACCACCATATCATTGGCCACCATTTTCTCTACTTCGTGCCAATTGAAGTTGGAGCCGGTTACCCAGTGAGCAACGTGTTCTTGCTTAGTCATTTTTAAGAAGGTTAAGTCGTACTAGGGTAAGGTCTGACCACATCAGTTGTTACCAATCACACAACTTTTTTCTTTTTGATAACCAATCACATATGAATCGCCCGGTTCTCCGTGGCCGCCAAGCAGGCTTCTTTCATGGCCTCGGCGTAGGTGGGGTGCGAGTGGCTCATGCGGGCCACGTCCTCGGCGGAGGCGCGGAACTCCATGGCGGTCACGGCTTCGGCGATGAGGTCGGCGATGCGCGGCCCAATCATGTGGACACCGAGAATCTCGTCGGTGGTGGTGTCGGCCAGCACTTTCACGAAGCCGTCGGTGTCGCCGCTGGCGCGGGCGCGGCCGCTGGCTTTGAAGGGGAAACTGCCGGTTTTGTAGGCCTTGTCCTGCTCTTTGAGTTGCTCCTCGGTGTAGCCCACGCCCGCCACTTCGGGCCACGTGTACACCACGCCGGGAATGAGCAGGTAGTTGATGTGGGGCTTCTGGCCCACGATGGTTTCGGCCACGAACACACCTTCTTCCTCGGCCTTATGGGCCAGCATGGCCCCGCGCACCACGTCGCCGATGGCGTAGATGCCGGGCACGTTGGTTTGCAAATGGGCATCTACCTTGATGCGGCCCCGCTCTTCCATCTGCACCCCGGCGGCTGCGAGGTTGAGGCCAGCGGTGTAAGGGACGCGGCCCACGGCCACGAGGCAATAATCGCCTTCAAAAGTCACTTCTTCGCCTTTCGGGTTGGTGGCCGTCACGGTCACGGAGTCGCCCGCGCGGGTCGCGCCGGTCACTTTGTGGCTCATGAAAAACTCGATGCCGATTTTGCCAAGCACCCGCTTTAGCTCTTTGCCCAAGCCCCGGTCCATCGTCGGAATGATGCTATCTAGGTACTCAATCACCGACACTTTCGCGCCGAGGCGGGCATAAACCGAGGCCATTTCCAGCCCAATTACGCCGCCGCCAATCACCATCAGGTGGCGGGGCACTTCGCGGATATTCAGCGCCTCGGTGCTGGTGATGATGCGCTCTTTGTCTTGGGCAATGAAGGGCAGCACCGTGGGCTTGGAGCCGGTGGCGATAACGACGTTCTTGGTTTCAATGGTTTGGGCTTCGCCGCCGCTGGTGGGCGCAATGCTGATGTGGGTGGCATCTACGAACGAGCCGACCCCGGTGAGCACCTCAATTTTGTTCTTTTTCATGAGGTAGGCAATGCCGTCCACGTTGGCCTTCACCACGCCCGCCTTGCGGTCAATCATGCGGTTCATGTCCACGGTCAGGTTGTCCAGCCCAATGCCGTGGTCGGCGAACACCGAATGGGCATTGTGGTAATGTTCGCTGCTGTCCAGCAACGCCTTGCTGGGGATACAGCCCACGTTGAGGCAGGTGCCGCCCAAGGTGGGGTATTTCTCGATTAGGGCGGTTTTGAGGCCGAGCTGAGCGCAGCGGATGGCCGCCACATAGCCGCCGGGGCCGGAGCCGATGACGGTAACGTCGTATTGGTTCATATAAGAGTGGTCAAGTGCAAAAGAGGATTGAAACGGTCAGCCCCGTGCTGGCCAAAAAGTAGAATATATTTCTACGGCCGCGAAGTGTCGCGCCAGCCCCGCACCGCCGTGGCCGCCGCCGGTGGCTGGGGCAGGCCCCGCAGCAAGGCCGCGCCGCAGCCCAGCACCAGCGCATCTTCGCCCACGCCCACCGCCGCCGACGGCACCCCCGACCGCTGGCTGATGCCTACCCGCAGCCCGTAGCTGACGAAGGTGGCAAGGCCCGCCACCAAGCTGCCCAGCACTGCCCCGGTGCCCGCCCGGCCCTGCCGGGCTTTGTACCACGCCGCGCCCACCAGCGCCCCGCTCAACAGCCGCCCCAGCAGCACCGGCGGCGCAATGCGGTCGGGCGTGTTGGGCAGTTTGTCCATCACCATTTCGCCCGCTGCCGCCAGCTTGAGGGCACCGGCTACGAAAGGTTTTTGCAGCACCCGCAACGGCGAGAAACGCAGGTTGCGGGTGGGGTGGCGGCTCAGAAGATGGGCGAGCAGCGCCGGGGCACTCATGCTGCGCATTCCGGCCAGAGCGGCGAAACCAACAACGGGCCAGAAGCGAGCGGGGCGGGGGTTAGACATCGGTGGTTAGTTGTTTTTCGTTGTTGGCTTTCGAGAGGCAATCGGAAAAACCGGGGCGTTTACACCCCCAGCAGTAGGCGCGTCGGGTCTTCGAGCAATTCCTTGACCCGCACTAGAAAACTCACCGACTCGCGCCCGTCAATGATGCGGTGGTCGTAGCTGAGGGCCAAGTACATCATGGGCCGAATCACGACCTGTCCGTTCTCGGCCACCGGGCGCTGAATGATGTTGTGCATTCCCAGAATGGCCGACTGCGGCGCGTTGATAATCGGGGTGCTGAGCATGGACCCAAAAATGCCGCCGTTGGTGAGCGTGAACGTGCCGCCGGTCATTTGCTCGATGGTGAGCTTGTTGTCGCGGGCCAGCCCGGCAAGCCGCACCACTTCCTTCTCAATGCCCTCGAAACTAAGCTGCTCGGCGTTGCGAATCACGGGCACCACCAGCCCTTTCGGAGCCGACACGGCGATGCTGATGTCGCAGAAATTATTGAACACAATATCAGTACCGTCAATCTGGGCGTTCACACTGGGCCACTCCTGCAAGGCTACACACACGGCCTTCGTGAAGAAGGACATGAAGCCCAGCCCCACGCCGTTTTTCTCCATGAACTTGTCCTTGAACTTGGTGCGCAGGTCCATAATCGGCTGCATATTCACCTCGTTGAAAGTGGTGAGCATAGCAGTCTCATTCTTCACCGTTACCAAGCGGCGGGCCACGGTTTTCCGCAGGTTGCTCATGCGTTCGCGGCGCACTTCGCGGCTGCCGCCAGCCGGAGCCGGGGCGCTAACGACAGGGGCCGGGGCAGCTTGCGGAGCCGGAGCAGCAGGTTTGGCTTGGGCGTTCTGGGCATCTTCTTTCGTGATGCGCCCGTCGCGGCCGGTGCCGCGCACGTCGCCCGCTTTGATTCCTTTCTCGTCCAGCATCTTACCCGCTGCGGGCGAGGGCACCCCCGTAGCATAAGTAGCCGCGCCGCCACTGGCCGGTTGCGCCATTACCACGGCTGGCTGAGTTGCCGCTGGGGCTGGGGCCGCTGCCGCTGGGCTGGCCGGAGCCGCCGCGTTGCTGCCGCCCTCAATGCGGGCAATAACCGCCCCGATGCCAATGGTTTCGCCTTCCTTCACGGCGTGGCGCAACGTGCCGCTGCCTTCGGCGGGTAGCTCAAAGGTGGCCTTGTCCGATTCCAGCTCGGCAATGATTTCGTCGCGGCTCACTTGCGCCCCGTCCGGCTTCAGCCACTTGGCCACCGTCACCTCGGTGATGGATTCGCCCACGGTGGGAATTTTCATTTCCACCGTGTCACCGCTGGCGGCGGGTGCGGCGCTGGCAGCGGCGGGTTGCCCGCCGTAGCCTGCTTGGTCACTGGCAGCAGGGTTTTCTTCGCCTTTGGCTACCGGGTCAGCGGGTTTGGGCGCTTCTGCTTTAGGTGCTTCGGCGGCCGGAGAACTGCCCGCAACGGCTCCGTCGAGTTCGGCAATGACGGTGCCGATGCCGATGGTTTCGCCCTCAGCCACCCGAATTTTCAGGGTGCCATCGGCTTCGGCGGGCAACTCAAAGGTAGCCTTGTCCGACTCCAGTTCGGCAATCACCTCGTCGCGTTTCACGGCCTCGCCGTCCTTTTTGAGCCACTTGGCGATGGTGACTTCGGTGATGGATTCGCCAACGGCGGGAATTTTGATTTCGAGGGGCATGGGCAAACGTGAAGAGAGGGAAAATTTAAATCAGAAAAGCCAGCGCAAGCGGGCGCAGTTTAGTGCGAAAGCGGTGCATCATATTTAGCAAGTCAGCCGCCGTAAAATCGGGGTCGTCGTCGCGTTCATAGCGCCATTTCACTGCGAAAGAATTGAGAATAGTCGCTGCCGATACATCATCATAGTCGAAAGCTACTTGAGCCGCCAAGCTGGTTGCCAAGCTGGTAAGGTCGTGGATGAATGGCGCAGGCAAACCATTTGCTACCAATACTGCCTTCAGGTATTTTTCTGCTGCTTGCTGGCAGCTAAAGCCAATGCCTTCAACTAAATGCGGCGAATGCTGACCCAACGACTCGGCCATTTCCACGTCGCGGTCGGCCACCCGCAGCAAGGTGTGAACCTTGGTTTGGGCTGGTGTCTTAGGATGTTGCATACAAAATTCGACCCTTCTGAACTGCCTCTGCTTCGATGGTATATACCTGTCTAGCAGCTTGTTTTACTTCTTGGGGCGTTCGAATAAAAATGTCCATTGGCGGCATTGCGCCCCCCCATAGTAGATGGCGCACAGCAAGCTCACGGTCAATTACCCGCTTTTCAGCATCCTTCTTAATAACCAGCAAGTCTAAGTCCGAATTCTCGGTGGGGGTGCCGTAGGCATACGAGCCAAACAGAATAATCTGGTCGGGCGCATAGCCCTCGACGATGCGCTGCACCACGGCTTGGATTTGGGCTTCGGTTATCATGACCGCAGATTCAAACTGATTTAACGAATGGAACGGATACGCCGCTGCGCGGCTGGCTTTTGCTTTTAATCTTGCTTTTTGGCGGTTTCGGCGGCTTCTTTGGTAAGTACCCGTCGGAAATCAGTTTCCGTTTGTTTTTTCAATAATGAGCTGGCCGTTTACCTTTTGCAATCTGACTACTCAATACCTAATACTCACTACCTACTTAGTATCGGCCACGGCTTCTTGGGGTTTGTCGAAGGCGCGGGCCACGAGGTCTTTCTGCTCTTTGACGTGGACTTTGTTGTAGCCGGTGGCGGGCGAGGCCGAGGCTTTGCGGGCCACTACGGCTTCCAGTTCGTGGCGCATGAAACGAAGCAAGTAGTTCCAGTAGCCCATGTTTTCGGGTTCCTCTTGCACCCAGAACGTTTTGGCTTTCGGGTACTTGGCCAGTTCGGCAGCCAGTTGCTTTTGGGGGAAAGGGTGCAGTTGTTCCAGCCGAATCAGGGCCACGTCTTTGCGGTCGGAGTTGCGCTGTTCGTCCAGCAAGTCGTAGTAAACTTTGCCGGAGCAGAGCAGCACTTTTTTCACCTTTTTGGCTTCGGCAAAGTCGTCGCCCAGCACCTCGCGGAAGTGCCCGGCGGTGAATTCGGCCACCGGCGACATACACAGCGGGTGCCGCAGCATACTCTTGGGCGACATCACCACCAGCGGTTTGCGGAACGGCCACGCCAGTTGCCGCCGCAGGGCGTGGAAGAAGTTGGCCGGGGTCGTGATGTTGGCCACGACGATGTTGTTTTCGGCCGCCAGTTGCAGGAACCGTTCGGGGCGGGCGTTGGAGTGTTCCGGTCCCTGCCCTTCATAGCCGTGGGGCAGCAGCAGCACCAAGCCGTTCATCCGCTGCCACTTGCTTTCGCTGCTCACCACAAACTGGTCAATCATGGTCTGCGCCCCGTTGGCAAAATCGCCAAACTGCCCTTCCCACACCACCAGTGCCGTGGGGTTGGCCATGCCGTAGCCAAACTCAAAGCCCAGCACCGCATATTCGCTCAGCAGTGAATTGAAAATACTCAGCTTCTCGCTCTCGCCCTCCATGTAATTGAGCGAGTTGTACGGGGCCGAAGTTTCGGCATCGTGCAACACCGCGTGGCGGTGCGAGAAGGTGCCGCGTTGCACGTCCTGCCCGCTCACGCGCACCAAGTGGTTCTCGGTCAGCAGCGAACCGTAGGCCAGCAGTTCGGCTGCCGCCCAGTTCAGCACCCGCGTTTCGTAGAACATCTTGCGGCGCTCTTTCAGCAGGTTGTCAATCTGTTTGAGGGGTTTGAAACCTTCCGGTATGGTGGTCAGGGCTTTGGCCACGCGCTCCACGGTGGCTTCGCCGATGCCCGTTTCGGGCGACTGTTCAAAGTCTTCGTTGGTGCTGCGGCGCAGGGTGCGCCATTCGTTTTCTAGGGCTTGGTAGCTGTAAGGCAGCGTCTTCTGCTTCACAAGGTCCAGCCGGGCTTGCAAGGTGTCGCGGAACTCCTTGTCCATTTGCTGGGCCAGTTCGGCATCTACGTCGCCGCGTTGCACCAGCGTGGCGTTGTACACTTCGCGCGGGTTCTGGTGCTTGGAAATCAGGTCGTAAAGCGTGGGCTGGGTGAATTTCGGCTCGTCCGATTCATTGTGGCCGTGGCGGCGGTAGCACACCATGTCAATGAAAATATCGGCATGGAACTCCTGCCGGTACTCGGTGGCGAGCTGCACCGCAAACACCACCGCCTCAGGGTCGTCGCCATTGACGTGCAACACCGGCGCGTCAATGATTTTGGCCAAGTCGGTGCAGTAGATGGACGTGCGGGCATCTTCAAAATCGGTGGTGAAGCCCACTTGGTTGTTGATGACGAAGTGAATGGTGCCGCCCGTTTTGTAGCCTTCCAGTTGCGACATCTGCGTCAGCTCGTAGCCAATGCCTTGCCCGGCCAAAGCCGCGTCGCCGTGAATCAGAATGGGCAGAATCCGGTGATAATCACCGCCGTACTGATGCTCGATTTTGGCCCGCACGAAGCCCTCCACCACCGGATTCACCGCTTCCAGGTGCGAGGGGTTGGGGGCCAGCTTCAGGTTCACGGTTTGGCCGCCCACAGCCTGCACCTGCGACGAGTAGCCCATGTGGTACTTCACGTCGCCGTCGCCCATCGTGAGGTCGGGGGTGGCCGTACCCTCAAACTCGCTGAAAATCTGCTCGTAGGTTTTGCCCATGACGTTGGCCAGCACGTTCAGCCGGCCCCGGTGGGCCATGCCAATCATCACTTCTTCCACCCCCAGTTCCGCACCCTTGTTGATGATGGCATCCAGGGCCGGAATGGTCGTTTCGCCGCCTTCCAGCGAAAACCGCTTCTGCCCCAAAAACTTGGTATGCAGAAAGTTTTCAAATACCACCGCCTCGTTCAGCTTCTCCAGAATGCGCTTTTTGTAGTCTTTGCTCGGCGCAAAGGCCAACGATTCCTGCTCTACTTTGTGCTGAAACCAATCCAGAATCTGCGGGTCGCGGATGTAGGTGTACTCAAAGCCGATGGTGCCGGTGTAAATTTTTTCCAGCGCCGCCACAAGGTCGCGCAAGGTCGCTTTTTCGCCCAGGCCCAGCGCCGCGCCGTTGCGGAACGAGCGGTCCAAATCGGCCTCGCCGAGACCGAATTCGCTCAGGTTCAGACGAGGTTTGCGGTCTTTGCGTTCGCGCACCGGGTTGGTGTTGGCCCGCAGGTGGGCGCGGCTGCGGTAGGCCAGAATCAGGTTGCGCACGGCCGTTTCCTGGTCGCCCGCCACATCACCAAAGGCAAACGGGGGCGCGTTGTTGGTCGAGGCCGAGGTGTTGAGAACGCCGTAATCGTCGGGCTGCGGCACCGGGCCGGGGGCGGCGCTAGCAACGGTCGGGCCAGCCGGTAGCCCGTTGGCTTTTCCATTGTGAGCAGCAACGCCATTGTCACCCGGCAACACCGACGCACCTTCGGGGAACTGCTGCGAAAAATCGAACCCTTCGAAAAATTTGCGCCAGCCAAAATCCACCGATTCCGGGTTCTGCTGGTAAGTCCGGTACAGCGTTTCGATGGCCGCCGTGTCGGCGTTGGCGAGGTAGGTGTAGGTATCCATTGGATGGGAATACGGGTTTGGAGGCTACAAAGCTAAAGACGCTGAGAACAAACTTCAAATCTGTATGCGGGTTCGCAAATTTGCCTGTTAATCAACAAGTAGGCGAGTAGACCTAACCCGGCAGAGAAGTTATTTCGAGTGCAAGCTATTACGAAAAAGCGAATGCTGGCATCGCCAGAAGCCTTGACTACGTGCCCAACGCGACGGAAGCCACACCGGCTACCGGAGCCAAGACCGGTTATTTGCACTTCGGCGGGAGCATCGTTCGGCCACTGCCGAGCAGGCCACCGGCCCCAACGGCCTACAGCCCAAAATCGTGCAGGGGCAGGGTTTGGCAACCGGGGCGGCGGGCCGGTCCAATAAACAACGCGCTAATGGGGTATTTTTGCGCGATGCACCGCCCTCATCTCCGCCCACTGCTTCGCCTGTCTCTTGTGGGGGCGGGGCTGCTGATGGTGCTGGTGGTTCAGGCCCAGCCGATGGTGCCGGATGGGGTCAATGCCCTGCGGCTAGTGCGCCAGCTGAACGTGGAGCAAGGGCTGTCGCACCGGATGGTGCATTGTCTGCTACAAGACCGGCAGGGCTTCCTGTGGTTCGGCACCAACAACGGCCTGGACCGGTTCGACGGCTACGAGCTGCGGCCGCTGACAGCCCTGGCCCAGGGGCCAAGCCTGTCCCGGCCGCCGGTGCATTGCCTGCTGGAAGATGCCGCCGGGCGGTTGTGGATAGGGTCGGAAGGGGGGCTACACTGTTGGGACCCGGCCAGTGGTCGGCTACGGGCGGTGGTAGTGCCGGCTGGTCCACCGGCTGTGCATAGCCTGGCCCGGCGCACTGGCGGCGGCGTGTGGGCGGGTACCGTGGCCGGTAGCCTGGCTGAATATGATGCAGCGGGCAGGCTGGTGACGGTGCGCCCCCCGGCAGCGGTGTTTGGCGCTGGTCAGGCGGCTAGTGCTTTAGTAGGCTTGCACCCGCTGGCGGGTGGGCGGCTGTTGGCGGAGGCGTATGGCGGGGCGGCGCTGCTGCTTTCGCCGGCCGGGAAGGCGCTGCGGGTGTTTCAGCGGCCCGGCCCGGCGCTGCGCCTGGCTGGTATCGGGGCCGATGGCCGCCTGCGCCTGGGCGGTGGGCGGCAACTGCTAGTGGCGGGGGCTGCTGATACGACGTTGCGAACGTTGGCGACCTGGCGACCCGACCTGCCGCCGCCATTTCCGGAGCAAGTGGTGGGCACAGCGGGCGGGCGGCTATGGGTGGGGGCGACACTCGCTGAGTTAGTTGAGCTGGACCCAACCCGGCCCCTGGCTCTGCCGCAACGGCCCGGCCCAGCGCTGGCCGAGGCCAGGGGCGGCGACGTGGCCCTCAACGCCCTGCTGCCCGACCGGGCGGGCAACCTGTGGGTGGCCACCGACGACGGCGTAATGCAGCTCGACCTCACGCCCGCTCGCTTCGCCACCGTGGTGCCGCCCGCCAACCTGCTGCTGCCTGGTCAGCCGCCCAGCACCCGTGGCGTGGCCGTGTTGGATGGTGATTTATATGTGGGCACTTATGGGGGGCTGTTTCGCCAAAACCTGGGCAGCGGGCAGTGGCAGCGGGTACGCTTTCGGCCGCCCAACCAGCCGGCCAACGCCCCGGAGCCGGTGGCCTACGCCCTGTGGCCCGACCCGGCCCGCCACTGCCTGTGGCTGGGCTGCGAGGGGGCCGGACTGGTTTGCTACCGGCCAGCCACCAATAAATTTTCCTTTCTGGAGGCCCCCGATAGGCCAACTGGCACGGGCAATGCCCTAAATTTCGCCATCAGCCTGGCCCCGACAAACCGCCACGAGGGGCTGTGGGTGGGGTCGTACACGGGCTTGCGTCGCTACGATATCGGCACTCGTCGTTTTCAAACCGTTACTGATTTTGCCCGGCTGGGCTTGCGCGAGGTGAAGGTGTGGGCGCTGGCCCCGGCGGCGGCTACCACGCGCGGTGCGGTGTGGGCGGGCACTTCGCAGGGCTTGTTTTTGCTCGACTCGGCCGGGCACATCCGGCGACGCTGGCAGGCCCGACCGGGCGGACTGCCAGTGCAGGACATCGTGTGCCTCTGGCCCGAACCCAGTGGGCGGGCTTTGTGGATGGGCACCCGGGGCGGTGGCCTGTGGCGCTTGCAGCTGCCAAACGGCCGGTGGCAGAGCTGGCGCACGGCTCAAGGCCTGGCCCACGACCTGGTGTGCAGCATCGTGCCCGAAGGCGATTCGGCGCTGTGGCTGGGTACGCAGCGGGGCCTGTCGCGGCTGCGGCGACGCACGGGCGCATTCACCAACTACGGAGCCCACGACGGGCTGCCCGCTGACGAGTTCAACCACGGCTCGGCTGCCGTGCTGCCCGACGGGCGGCTGCTGCTGGGCGGCATGGCCGGGCTGGGCGTGGTGCGGCCCCGGCAATTGCCCGCCGCCCCAGCCACCGAAGCGGCCCCAATGCTGCTAACCGGCCTGAGCTACTACCGGGGCACCGACGGCACCCTGGTGCGCCACGAGCGGGTGCCCGCCGCGGGCCTGCGCCTGCGACCGACCGACCGCCTGCTCACGGTGAGCTTCGCGCTGGCCGATTTCCGCGAAGCCAGCCAGCACCAGTATGCCTATCAGCTGGCGGGCCTTGAAAACCAGTGGGTGCCGCTCGGCCCCGAAACCTCGCTGCGCCTGGCCACGCTGCCGGTGGGCAGCTACGAGCTGCGGGTGCGCGGGGCCGGGTCCGATGGCCGCTGGAGCCCGCGCTACCTGCGTCTGCCCCTGACGGTGCCGCCGGTGTTCTACCGTACCTGGTGGTTTGGGTTACTGGCCGTGGGGGCACTGGCCGGACTGCTTTATGCCCTGTTTCGGTACCGGCTGCGGCGGGTGCTGCTGCTCGAACGCCTCCGCACCCAGATTGCGGCCAACCTGCACGACGAAGTGGGGGCGCTGCTCACCCGCATTGCCGTGCAGGCCGATTTTATGCAGCAGCTGCCACCGGCCGAAGCCCTGCCGCCGGGCCTGGGCCTCGACCGGCTGGCTGGCACCGCCCGCGCCGCCATCGCCAGCATGAGCGACGTGGTGTGGAGCATTGATGCCCGCCGCGAAACCCTGGCCGACCTGCTGGCCCGGATGCGCGAGCAGCTCCTGCACCTGCTCGGGCCGCTGCAAATGGACTGGACCCTGACCGTGGCCGACGACCCCCTCACCCAGAGTCAACTGGCTGGCAACCGGCAACTGGCCTCGGCTTGGCGGCAAAACGTGTACCTCATCTTCAAAGAAGCCCTCAACAACGTGGTGCGCCACGCCCCGCGCCCCACTGCGGTACAGGTGGAGCTGCGCTGCCCCGCGCCGGGCCAGCTGGCGCTATGCATCCGCAACGAGGGGGTGGCGGCAGCCGACGGGGCAGCGGCGGCGGCCAGCACCTGGTCGGTAGGCGGGCAGGGCCTGCCCAATATGCAGCTGCGGGCCGGCCAACTTGGCGGTGTCGTGCAGGCGGGGCCGGTGGCACCGGGCTGGGAAGTGCGGCTGGAAGTGCCGCTTTAGGGTCAATGCGTGAAGGAGCGAATGAAGCGGGCCGAGGTTAGCCCCGGCGGGGCTTGGCGGGGTATTTCCATCGAAAGACCGCCCCGCTGGGGCTTTTGACCTGGGCCTTTTCGTAAGGTCAGGTATGGCTCTGGGGTTGGTCTGGGGCGAGTTGTTCTATACGAGGCACAGCCTTGCCCGAATAGTTGGCACGAGTTATGGCTTTGCCTGAACTCGCGCCAGCCCCATTCATGCATTCTTTGACTCAACCGCTCCCTACCCTCACCCCCCATCAAGATGTTATTGCAGGGGCAGACCGCACCCCCCACCTTTGCGCTATGCATTCTGCCCCGGTTCTGCGCGTTGCGCTTATTGAAGACGATGAGCTGATTCGCTCCTGCTACGCCCAGTACCTGGAGCGACAGCCGGAACTGGGCAGCCTGACGGTGGCCGGGTCGGTGGAGGAATTTTTTGCGCTGATGCAGACCGACCGGCACCCGCCCGACGTGGTGCTGACCGACATTGGGCTGCCCGGCAAATCGGGCCTGGAGGGCATTCGGCTCATCAAGCAGCAGTTTCCGAAGGTGGAGGTGCTGATGATAACCGTATATGACGACGAGGAGCGGATTTTTCAGGCCATTTGCGCCGGGGCCTCGGGCTATTTGCTCAAAAACACGCCTTTGCCGGACATCAAACAAGCCTTGCTCGACGTGGCGGCGGGCGGCTCGGTGATGTCGCCCAGCATTGCGCGGCGGGTGCTGGCCCACTTTCGGCCCGAGGCCCGCGCCGCCGGGGCCGGGTATGAGCATCTCACCGACCGCGAGCGGCACATTGCCCAGTTCATTGTGGATGGGCTGAGCTATAAGCTGGCCGCTGGCCGGCTCGGCATTTCGCTTGATACGGTGCGCGGGCATATTAAGGCTTTGTACCGCAAGCTGCACATCAGCTCCAAAGGCGAACTGCTGACCCGGCACTTCCGAGGCGAGCTGTGGTAAGGCGCTAAGAAAAACGGTCGGTTGGCCGGCTGGTCTTGGAGGCGAGCCGGGAGCGCGAGGCAAAATAAATCGAAACAAATTTTTTCTTAAACTCAAAATGAAATTATTCTTAGCCCCTCTGACCGAAACCACCGCCCGGCCGCTGCTGCGGCCTGCCGCCTGGTGGGCCATTCTGTTTTCGCTACTGGCCGTGCTGCTGGCCGGGCGGGCCGTGGCCCAGTCCGGGGTGACTATCGGGGCCACCACCGCGCCTGATGCCTCGGCGGCGCTCGACCTCATCAGCACCACGAAGGGTTTCCTGCCTCCGCGCCTCACGGCCAGCCAGCGGGCGGCCATTGCCAGCCCCGCCGCCGGGTTGATGGTGTATCAGACCGATGGCACCCAGGGTATCTACTACTACAACGGCGCGTTCTGGATGAACCTGACCAACGGCAGGGTGCCCGATGCCAACGGTTCGACCGTGCCCCCCAACGGCGGCGCGGTGACGACGCTGGCGGGCACGGCGGGCAGCAGCGGCAGCGCCGATGGCACCGGCGCGGCGGCCCGCTTCACCAACCCCACCGGCGTGGCCGTGGACGCGGCCGGCACGCTGTACGTGGCCGACCAAAGCAATAATACCATCCGGCGCATCACGCAAGCGGGCGTGGTGACGACGTTGGCTGGTTTGGCCGGCAGCCCGGGCAGCGCCAACGGCACCGGCGCGGCGGCCCGCTTCAACGCGCCTAGCGGCGTGGCCGTGGACGCGGCCGGCACGCTGTACGTAGCCGACCAAGGCAACCACACCATCCGGCGCATCTCGGCGGCGGGCGTGGTGACGACGTTGGCTGGTTCGGCCGGCAGCCCGGGCAGTGCCAACGGCACCGGCGCGGCGGCGCGCTTCTATGCCCCTTACAACGTGGCCGTGGACGCGGCCGGGACGCTGTACGTGGCCGAATTCAACAACAACACCGTCCGACGCGTGACAGCGGCGGGGGTAACGACAACATTGGCCGGCACGGCCGGCAGCCCGGGCAGTGCCGACGGCACCGGCGCGGCGGCCCGCTTCAACGCGCCTACCGGCGTGGCCGTGGACGCGGCCGGCGCGGTGTACGTGGCCGACTATTCGAGCCACACCATTCGGGTGATAAGGTGAGGGGGCGGGCCAGTGGCGGGGCATCTGGCAACGAACTGAATACCCACCAAACGCTCCTACCCCAAAACCGCGCCCTCACGCCAAAATAAATCAAAGCAACTTTTTATTATGAACCAATCTTTTCCCACCCCAGCCAACCCCAGCGCCCCCACCCACCGGCCATTGCTACGCCGCGCCTTGGGCTGGGTCATTCCGTTGGCGCTATTGGCCTTGCTGCTGGCGGGGCGGGCGGTGGCGCAGCCCACCGTGCTGGGCACCGATGCGGTGAACGGCACCTACACCAAGTACGCCCTGAACACGGTGGGCGGCTTCCGGCAGGTGCGGCTGACGGCCACGGCTACGGCATCGGCCGGGGTGCGGAAGTGGGAATTTGCCCAGGGCACGGTGGCCGCTACTGACTTCACCAACAACTGGCGGCCCTACACCGGGCCGCTGACGCTGGCTGGCTACGGGCAGGTTATTGCGCCGGTGGGCGGCACGGCCTCGGCCCTGGCCAACACGGGCGGCGGGGGCACGGGCGGCTTTTTGCCCGCCATGACGAGCGGGAATCAGTACACGTTCAATATCAGCAACAACGGGCCAGGCACCAACAACACGATGGCCGTGCTGGAAACCTTTTTCACGCCCGCCACCATCGATGCCGTGACGGCCGTGCCCCAAGCGGGCGGGCTGCTGGTAACGGCCACCACGACCGGCACCTTCAATTTTGCGGAGAACCTGTACGTGCGCTACTCGACCGACAACTTTGCCACTTCGGCGGTGGCCCCGCTGGTGCGGCTCCCGCTCTTCACCAATGCCAATACTGTCCGGCGCGGCCTGGTGCCGCTGGGGGCGGTGGGCACCACGGTGAAGTACTACGTTTTCAGCAGCACCAGTACCTACACGGCCACCGGGGCGGCCCAGCCCACGGGGGCCAATGCCGATATGCTGACCCTGAACGTGAACAACAACGGCGGCAGCAACTACAGCTACACGAACACCCTGAACGTGTTGTTTGCGGAAAACTTTGAGGGCCTGAACAACTGGAACAACGCCGTGGGCACCGTGGCCAACCTCGCCACCCCCGGCTATGGCCCTTGGGCCGTGGCCACCAGCAACGCCAACGCCAACAACCTGTGGCAGCGCAACGACTACACCACCGGCTGGACTTCGCCCACCGCCGGGGGCGGGTCCTTCCTCGACTACTACGGCCTGGTGGGCACTGCGGCCCGGTTTCATAGCAATACCGCCCCCACCGGCAGCACCGGCGACCTGATAACGCCGACGCTGAATTTTGCGGCAAGTCCGGGCAATAAAATACTCTACTTTAGCATTGTAAATGGCAATGCGTCGGGTAGCAACACCATCCTCGACGTGTACCTCTCGACCGACGGTGGAATAACCTATGGCAGCAGCCTGGCCACGTTTTCGGGGCAATACTTCTTTTTCACTACAGTGAGCGTGCCGCTGGGCACGACGACGAGCGGGCTGGTGAAAATCAAGCTCACGGCCACTTCCCAGGCGGGCGCTCAGGATTTGAGCATCGACAACCTGGCCGTGGTGAACCCGGTGCCGCTGTGCGGGGCGGCCTACACCATCAACAGCGCCGTGGCCACGGGTGGGACTAACTTTCAGACTTTCACCGATGCCTTCAACAGCCTGAACGGCAACGGCGTGTGCGGCAGCGGCGACCTGACCTTTACCGTGAGTGCGGGCCAGACCTTCACCCAGGCCCCGCTGTTGCTGAACGTGGGCGGCACGAGCGCCACCAACCGGCTTATCTTCGTGAAAGCCAGCGGAGCGGCTACCACGCTGCGCGGCACCGGCGACACCGGCACGGACGATGCCGTGGTGCAGCTCAACGGCTGCGACTGGACGGTGTGGGACGGGCTGAATTTTGCCGACAACGGCACGAGTACCGAATACGGGCTGTACCTGAACGCGGGCAGCGGCAACGGGCTGGGCGGCTGCCAGAACAACACGGTGCGGAACGGGGCCGTGGCCCTTTCGGTCATCAACCCCAACCTCACCCAGGGCATTTATTCCTACTCAGATGCCACCACGGCAGTGGGGGCCAATAGCAACAACACCTTTCGGGACATGGTACTGACCAGCAGCCGGATAGGCTACGGCCTGAGGGGAAGTAGTGACGCGAACGGCCTCGACCAGAATAACCGCATCACCGGCACGGCCACGCTGCCGGCCGCCCTCACGAACCAAATAACCAGCTTGGGCGGCGGCGGCTACAACGTGGGGGTGAGCTACTCGGGGCAGCAGGGCCTGGAGATAAGTAACACGCTGATGGGCGACTACACCACCAACAATTACTTCGCCGGGGTGTCGGCCAACGGCGGCGGGGTGGGCCTGAGCACGGGCCTGATTGCGGGCTGCCTGATGCGGAACGTGAACGGGGGCAGCGCCACCTTGTACGGGGTAGTGGCCAACGGTGCCGCCACCAGCCTGACGGTACGCGACTGCACGTTTTCGGGCTTCACCTCCGGCAACCCGTCGGTGACGATAGAGGGCGTAAAGGCCAGCTACTGCGGGGGCATCACTTTGACGGGCAATACGATGACGGGCTTTTCGGCGACCAACTCCGCCTTTGGCTCCGTTACGGTGCAGGGCATCAGCGCCGCCGGCACCAGCAACACGGCCCTGGTGGTGAGCGGCAACCGTATCAGCAACCTGAGTGCGGCCAACTCCAGCAACAGCATCAGCCTGACTGGCATTGAAATACCTAGCGCCGGGGCCCTCGTGAACGCCCCCGTGACCCTGGCCAACAACCTGATAGCCGACCTGCGGGCCAACAGCGGCACCAGCACCGCCAAAATCGTGACCGGCCTGGACATCGGCGGCGGCGGCTCGTCCTTCAACATCTACAACAACACGGTCTATCTGAGCGGGGCGTTCACGAGTTCCACCCCGGTATCGGCGGCGCTTTGGCTCAACGCCAGCCTGAGCGCCTTGGCCCCGCTCGACTACCGCAACAACCTGCTGGTGAACCGCTCGACGGGCGGCACCACGCCCAAAGCCGTGGCCATTTACCGCGACTACAACTGCAATGCCGTGGTACAGGCCAGCACCAACAACAACCTGCTCTACGGCACCACGGGCCTGTGTTATGACGCGACAACGGCCACCAACTTCACTACCCTGGCCGCCTACCGCACCTACCTGGGCAACAACGGCATCAACAACCTGACCGAATGCTTGGCGGTGACGGAAGCCACTACGCCCTTTGTGAGCGCCGCCGATGCCCACCTGAACACGGCCGTCGCCACCCAGACCGAAGGCGGCGGACAGCGCCTGACGGGCGGCAGCCAGTCGGCCCTGGCCATTGCCACCGACGTGGACGGCCAGCCCCGCGCCGGCGAAACCGGCTACGCGGGCACCGCCGTGCGGCCCGACATCGGGGCCGACGAAACCAGCGCCACCCCGGCCGACAATACCCCGCCCGTCATCGCCTACCCGCCACTGCGGAATACAGCCTTTCTGACCGATAGGACCCTAACGGTGAACATACTGGACGTAAACGGCGTAGCGGGCGGCACCAATGCCCCGCGCCTGTACTACCGCCTGAGCGGGGCACCGAGCTACACCGTGGCCACCGCCAGCAGCACGGCCATCGATGCCCAGGGCAACGGCAGCTACACTTTCACGCTGGCCTACGCGGCGGCGGGCATCACGCCCACCATCGGCCAGACCATTCAGTATTACGTGGCGGCCCGCGACAATTTCAGCAGCCCCAATGCCGCCACTAACCCGGCCGGGGGCAGCGGCACCACCCCGCCCGGCACCACCGCCCCAGCCGCGCCCAATAGCTACACCCTCCTGAGCGCCCTGGCCGGCGACTACTACATTTCGGCCAGCACCGGCACCCCCGACGATGCCAAACGCTACCCCACCCTGACCGCCGCCGTGGCCGACTACAACGCCAAAGGCATCATGGCCGCCGTGCGCTTCTGGCTCTTTGATAACGGGGCCTATACCGGCGAAACCTTCCCCATCACCCTGAGCAGCAATCCCGATGCCTCGGCCATCCGCAGCCTCACCATTCAGCCATATGCCGGCAAAACGGTGAGCATGACGGGCGGGAGCAGCACCCCGGCGCTGCTGAAGCTCGTAGATGCCGACTACGTGACCCTGGACGGCTCTAACGTGGCGGGTGGTACGGCCCGCAACTGGGCGCTGGCCAACCCCAGCAACCCCGGCACCATGGCCGTGCTGTGGCTGCAAAGCCAGGGCAACACCTACCCCAACGACGGCTGCCAGGGCGTAACCATCCGCAACCTGAGCATCAGCGGCAACGCGGCGGCGGTGGCGGCTTCGGGCTTTGGGATATTTGCCGGCGGCAGTACCCTGAGCGAGGCCGATGTCGCCGCCGCCGGGGCCGACCACGACAACCTGACCATCGAAAACAACAGCTTCGGCGGGCTGGGCCTGGCGGTACAGGCGCGGGGCACGGCCCAAACCAGCATCGGTGGGCTGGACAACCTGGTTATCCGGCAGAACAGCATCGGGCGGGCCAGCGGCAGCCCCACGGGCCTGCGCACGGGCTTCAGCGTGAGCAACGCCCTGAACTACACCATCACGCAAAACGTGGTGGAAAACGTGGCCAGCACCAGCACGCTCACGGCCATACGGCTGGGCGAAACCGGCGGCTCCGCCAACGCCGTGACCCGCAACCGGCTGGTGGGCCTCGCGCCCCTGCGCACCGCCTACGACGGCAGCGGCAGCACCGACAACGGCGGGCAGGGCATCGTGGTGAGCACCGCCAACACGGCCAGCAACCTGCTTATTGCCAACAATATGATTCAGGTATCGGCCACGTCGGGCGGCAGCTCCCTGGCTTTTGCCAATGCGGGCATTGTGGTGGGCAACACGTATTCCCCGGCGTTTACGGGCGGGGTGAAAATCTATAACAATTCGGTGTTTTTGAGCGGAACGTATGCCCGCAACAACCAGAGCGACGTGTCGGCGGCGCTGGCCATTGGCTACTACGCGGCCGGGGTAGAAGTGCTGAACAACATCTTCACCAACTACATTTTCAACAACGGCACCGGCGCCAGCGCCACGGGGCACTGGGCGGCATTCACGCAGGTGAGCAGCACCGTGTTTGGGGCCAGCAACTACAACGCGTACGACGGTGTCAGCGGCGTTTCGCTGAACGGCGTGCAAGTCACCTCGCTGACGGGCATTCAAAGCCTCACCGGCAAAGACCAGCAGTCGCGGTACCTGACTACGTCCGGCTTTGGCCTGGTGCCGCCCTACTGGACTTCGGTGAACGACCTGCACCTGCGGAACTTCGCCGCCGCCAGCAACGGTTTGGAAAGCAACGGCCTGGCCCTACCCGGCACCCTCGATGCCGACTTCGATGCCGACCCCCGGCAGGGCAGCGCGGGCTACGCAGGCACCGGCACCAAGCCCGACATCGGGGCCGACGAAGCCGAAACCGTGGCCCTGCCAGCTTTCGTGTTGAACGGTATTTACACCATCGACAACACCCGGCCCACCGACCAGTCGGCCACCGGCACCGGCACCCGCAATTTCCGCTCGTTCGGCGAAGCCATCCTGGCCCTGAACGCGGCTTCGATAACGGGAAATGTGACCTTTAACGTGACGGCCGGGCAGGCGTTTACCGAAGCGCCGCCGGCCATCACGGCCAACGGGGGCACCACCACAACGGTGGCCCCGTTCAGCATTACGTTTCAGAAAAGCGGCAGCGGGGCCAACCCCGTGGTGCAGGCCGTGGGCGTACCGGGCTTCAGCACTTCGCTCACGTACTTCGATGCCGTGTTTCACGTCCTCAATGGCGGCGACAACTACACCTTCGACGGCATCGACATCGACTCGCCCAGCGGCGAAACCGAATACGGCTACCTCGTGCGGGGCACCAGCGCCACCAACGGCTCGGCCAACTTGTTGATTAAGAATACCAGCATCAACCTGGGGCGGCGGGCCACCGACTCGTACACCAACACCTACGGGGTGCTGGTGGTGCAAAACGGTACGCTGACGAACAGCGTAGCCCCCACCACTACCAACGGGCGGCACACCAATATCCGGCTGCTGAACCTGACCGTAACCAACTGCACGCAGGCCATTTATGTGCGCGGCGGCACGAATGCAAACCTGGGAATGCAGAACGTGGAAATTGCCAACTGCACCGTGGGCAGCGCGGCGGCCCCCATCGGGGGCACCGTTGCCCCGGCGTTTGGCATTTTTGCTGGTCTGGTGAACAAGCTTTCCATTCACGACAACAGCATTCAGTACGTGAGCACGGCCAGCACCACCACGGACTTCGTCTATGGCCTGAACGTGAACAACCTGACCGGCACCGGCACCGAAGCTGGCTTGATTTACAACAACGCCATCAGCAACATTGCGACCACCAGCGCCACCAATACCAGCACCAGCTACGGGCTGTGGGTGCAGGGCAACGGCGCCTACCGGCTCGACTGCTACAACAACACCATCAAGACCTTGCGCCACGCCAACACCGGCACTGTCGGGGCCGTCATGCGGGGGCTGTACATCGGGTCGGGCGGCAACTCGTCGGCCTTTACGGTGAATGCTTATAACAACGTCATCAGCGACATCCGCACGGCATATACCGGAGCAGCCAGCACCACGCGCCCGGTACAGGGCGTGTACCTCGACATCAGCTCGCCGACCACGACCAGCGCAACCGTCAATTTCTGGCACAACACGGTGGTCATCAACCCGGCTACGGCCACCACGTGCAGCAGCACCTGCTTTGAAATCAGCAGCACCAGCGGCGGCAAGGTGGACGTGCGAAACAACATCCTGGCCAACCTCACCCCGGCCCAGACCGGAGCGGCCCGGCACTACGCCTGGGTATCGACCTCGGCCAGCTCGATTGGCAACACCGGGTCGGTTTCCAATTACAACGACCTGTACAGCCCCAATACCAACGGTTTCATCGGCCGGGGCAACGTCACCGACCAGACCTTTGCGACCTGGAAATCGGCCAACGGCGAAGGCAGCAGCTCGCAGAACATTGACCCGGTGTTCGATGTCGTTTTGAAGCCTACGGCGGCGGGCCTAAGCGGCCTGGGCCAGCAGATAACGGCGGGCCTCAACAACCCGGCCATGACCACCGACCTGGCGGGCGTGACGCGCAGCAACCCGCCCAGCATGGGCGCATTCGAGTTCCCGACCGGCTACAACGTGGCCCTGAACGCCGGGGCTGTGACTTCGCCGCTGTCCGCGTACTGCGGGCCGGGCTCGACCCTGACGCCCATCACCCTCACCGTCAGCAACCCTGGTACGGTGCCCATCACGCTGGGGCCGAACTACCGGCTGGTCGTCACGGGCACCCTTACGTTGCCCGGCGGCGCTACCCAGGCCCTGAGCTTCGCCAATACCAGCGGCAGCCTCGCGGCCAGCGGCGGCACCCTGGCCGTGAGCGCTGGCACCGCCAACCTGGGCGCGGCTGGCACCTACACGCTGTCGGGCCTGACGGTGAGTCTGCAAGCCGCCGACGGCACAATTTATCCCGAAACCAACCTGGCCGACAACGCGCTGGCGGGCAGCACCAGCAGCACCGTCACCACCAGCGTGACATGGACGGGCGCGGCCGGCAGCGGCTCGGTCACCGACTGGTTTAACCCCCTGAACTGGACCAGCGGCTGCGTGCCCACGGCCACGATTGACGTGCTGATTCCGACGGCCACCAACCTGCCCGTCATCGGCAGCGGCGCAGCCCTGGCTCAAAACCTGACCCTGAGCGGCACCGCCGCCCTGGCCATGAGCGGCGGTACATTGACTTTGAGTGGGCAACTCGTCACAGCTTCGGCGGCTTCGCTGGTAGCCACCGGCGGCACGGTGAGCCTCATTGGCAACGCGGCCCTAAACATCGGCGCAGCTACCTTCTACAACCTGAACCTGAGCGGCAGCAGCACCAAAATCCTGACCGGCAACGTGACCGTGGCCAATAACCTCGACCTGACGGCCGGGCTGCTGGAGCAAGGCAATTTCAACCTGACCATGGCCGCTGGCACCGGCACCGTGGTGGGGGCCAACGCCAGTCATTTCCTGGTGCAAACCGGTAGCGGCAAGCTCTTTTTCGCCGGGCTGGGTAGCGGCGGCCGGGCTTCGGCCTTCTTTCCCATCGGCACTTCGGCCAGCAGCTATACGCCCGTCACGGTCGCCAACTCCGGCAGCCTTGATAACTTCTCGGCCCGCGTGACGACCGGCGTGACCAACGTGCCCCCGGCCACCGATGGCCAGCACTACGTGAACAAGCAGTGGGACATCAGCGAGGGCACCGTGGGCGGCTCCAATGCCACCCTCACCCTGCAATGGAATGCCGCCGACGAACTCCCAGGCTTCGTGCGCGGCACCGTGAACGTGGGCCATTACGTGGGCACGAGTTGGACGCACTCGGCCAGCGGCACCGCCACCGGCAGCGGGCCGTATGCCTTCACGGCGGGCGGCTACGGCAGCTTCTCGCCCTTCGCGGTGCAAGACAACCTCTTGCCCTTACCGGTGGAGCTACTGGCTTTTTCGGCCCAGCGCCAGGGCACGGCCGTGGCCCTGACCTGGCGCACAGCCTCCGAAAAAAACAGCGCCCACTTTGCCATTGAGCGCAGCCTGGACGGGAAAGTTTTTGAGGAAATCGGCCTAGTAGCGGCCCAAGGCAGCAAAGCCAGCCCCACCGACTACGCCTATCTCGACAACCAACTCACCGCCTCACTACTTCACCACCTCGTTTATTACCGTCTGCTGCAAACCAACCGCGACAGCACCGCCTATTACTCGCTGGTTCGGACCGTAGCGGGCGCGGCAGACTCGGGCAGCGCATTCAGCACCGCGCCTCAGCCATTCCAATCGACTTTGACCTTAACAATAGTGGCCCGCCAAGCCAACCCGGCTGCGCCGCTCACAGTGTGCGATGCTACGGGGCGCATCCGCCTGCGGCGGGCGGTGCCACTGGCGGCGGACAGCAATGTGGTTGAGTTGGACGAATTAAGCGGCTTGCCGCCCGGTTTGTATTTATTGCAACTGCCGGTAGACGGCCAGGTGCTGCGGGCTAAGGTGATGAAGGAGTAGGGCGTGGGACTTAACTGCGTTCTCCTTCGATTGCCCCTGCCCTCTGCGCTCCAAGCAACCGGGTCACTTCGGCGCTGGTCCGCAGTTGCTGTTCCTCATCAAAAAGCAAACTCAACGGCTGGCGTAAGTCGGCTAGAATGCGGGCTTCGCGCAGGCCCCAGGGTTCCCAGAATTCCTCCAGCACGTGGGCGTAAGGCACGTTTTCCCAGGGGTTGAAAACTGCGCCGCTCACATCATCGAGCAGGCCATCGAACACCATTTTTTCGTCGCCGGGGCGGGGCGGGCGGGGGTAGATGTCGGGCACGACGTGCAGCAGATGAGCCGCATAATACACCCGCGCCTTGAACTCGGCCACCTGGGCAGGATGTAGCGGGCGCTGCCCGGCCTCGGCGTACACGCCGCGCATGGCCTGGGCAATCAAGCCAATGTCAACCAGACAGGCAATGAGAACAACACTATCCAATCGGATGCTGAAAACCAGCGTATTCAAGTCATCGTCGTATTCAAAAACCGGCCCGTCGTGGCCCGGCTCCACTTCCAGCACAAACACCGAAGCGGGCACAAAATCGGCGTATTCGGTGGGGACCCGCAGCCCTTGCAGCAGCACAAAAAACGCCTGAAACTTGCGCAGCAAAGCGGCGTTTTCGGCCAGCGGGTAGCGGGGTTTCACCAGTGGTTCCTGCTCCCTGAAAAGCTCGGTGATAAAAATGCCGTAAAACATTTTGCCCAGCCACAGAAACAGCGTTTCGGCGGGTAGTGCCCGCAACGCCGCTAAGCCTTGCGCGGCGGCGGCCTCTACCTGACTTTCCAGCGCGGCCACGCGGCGGCGGGCAGCAGGGCTGGCCGGAATTCGCAACCCGGCAACCGTGGCGATGCTTTGGTCGAGCAGCAGGATGGGCCGCTCGGCTAAGTGATAACGCACTTGTAGCCAATCGGCAAAAACCGGAATAGTATCGGCAACGCCAACATATTCGCCGGAAAGGAAACAGGTTGCGGGGCCGAAACGCATTCCGGCGAAGGGGTCGTAGGGCGTGAGGTCGGCGGCGGAAACAGCGGGCATGAGGCAAATGTAGCCCATAGCATCAGGCTCCCCCTTCCCACCATCAGGCAACGGCCGCCGTTTGACGATTCGGGCGGGAACAACCGAAGGACAGCGCAGCTAAAGCCCTGCCCCTACCGCGACAGCGAGTTGGCGGCTTTCCGCAACACCCCGGCCAGGTTGGTGAGGGGGGCAGCGTAGCCGTCGCTCACTTCGTCGGCTACTTTGGCGGTTTCGGCGCTGAGGCTGGCCAGCAATTCGGCCACGTCGTGTGATTGGGCTTCGGGGTCAGCCAGCAATTCGCGCAACTGGTTCAGTTCCTGGGTAATTTTGGCCAGACCGGAGCGGTTGGTGGCGGCCAGGACGGCCGTCCAACGGTCTATTTCGGCGGTTTCGCGGGTGTGGGCGGTGGCGGGGAGGCCGTCGGCAAACAGCGCGAGGGTGTCGTCGAGCAGGGCGCTGGTTTGCTGGTCCGTGATGGTCATTGGCACTTCGGGCGTGGCGGGGGTGTGGGGTGTGGCGGCAGTGGAATCCATGATAACGGGGTTGAAAACGTGGAGCAGTGCTTCTCCTACTTAGGTCGTCGCTAAAAAGTTTGGCGTGGACCTGGCATTTCGGCGGGTTACCTTTTGACTGTGCCCGGATTAAAGGCCAAATTCTCCAACCCTAATCCCCACTTTTTACAATGAATACCTCTTTCAAAACCCTGCTCCTCGCCGCTGCTGTAGCCCTGATTGCCACTGCCTGCGGCAGCAAAGAAACCACCGAAACCACCACCACCGAAGGCACGACGACCACCGTGGTTACCGATTCGACGGGCGCAATGTCGGCCGACGCAGCGGGTGCTAAGATGGACGAAGCCGGTGCCAAAATGGAAGGCAACATGGAAGCCGCTGGTGCCAAAATGGATGCCGCCGGTGCCGAAGCTGGTGCCAAAATGGATGCTGCTGGTGCCAAAATGGATGCCAAAATGGAAGCTGCAGGCGCTAAAATGGATGCCAAAATGGAAGCTGCCGACAACAAAATGAATGCCATGGGCGATGCCGCTGCCAAGTCGGCTGCCGAAACCAAAGCCAACATGAAGGATGCCATGAAAAAGTAAGCTTCGCTGCTTGCTTTGCGAAAGCCCGGACGGTTTCCCGTCCGGGCTTTTTTTGTTGTTCACAAATGGTTTATAATCAACTCCCTAGTCCATTGGCCACTTCCAGCAGCACTTCGTAGAACGGCCGGTGTTCGGCGCGGGCGCGGAGCCAGGAATAGAAGCTGCGGACTTGCAAATCGTCGCGTTGGTGGGGGCGCACGACGGTCAGTTCGGCGATGGCCGCTTGAGCGTTCAACGCGGCGGGCCGTTCGGGGTCCGGGCGTTGCATTTCGGTTCGCACCAAAGCCAGGTAGTGCAGCACGTACTGGAAAGGGCCACCGACGGGTGTTGGAGCAGTTTCCGCATCGGCGAGGGCATCGTCAGACATTTCGGCCGTTTCGGGGGCGGATGGGAACCGTTCGCGCAACAGCCGGTCCACCGCTTTTAGGCGGGTGAGCGCGAGGTCTTCATAGCCCAACTCGAATTGGATTACCATTTCGGCCAAAGCTTTGGCCATCAACCACTCCAGACCCAAGTGTTGTTCCAGCCAATGGTCGGTGCGGCCGAGGCTGAGCAGGGTTTTATTGGCTTGGGCAAAGTCGCTGGCGGCGAAGTAGTGGAAGGTAAGTTGGAGGCGGGCGGTTAGCTCGTCGGGCAGGGGCAGCGGCGGGGTGGCTTGCAACACATTTTTGAGCAGCGCAATGCTGTCGGCGTTGCGGTTGAGAAAGGCCAGGTTGGCGGCTTGCAGGAACACGAAGCGGGGACCAAATTCGGTGCTTTGGCGCTGAGGGGCGGCGGCGAGCAGGGCGCGGCCCTGCTCCAGATAAGCCAGCGAATCGGCAAAGCGGCGGGCGCGGTATAGGCTGTGGGCCAGCATATAAAGCAACCGCAACTGGTAGCCGAGGTGGGCCGGGCGGAAGCCGTGGCGGCGCTCCATGAGGTGGTAGCAGCGTTGCAAAAACGTGGCAAACGCCCCGAAATCTCCCCGCATGAGCATAGCACTACGGGCAATGCCCATGAGGCGGCACAGCAACGAGGGCGAACGGGCAAAGGCTTCCTGTAGGTCGTACTCGCGCAACACCCCTTGCACAACGACCTCAAAGCCAGCCGCCGCCGCACCGCCCTGGGTGCGGGCCTCGCGCAGCCGCTGGCGCAGCAGGCTGTCGGCAATGTTGGCGCGTTCTTCTTCGTCGGCGGCTTTTTTGTTGGCGTGGCGGCGGGCGATGATAGCGGGCAACGGTTCGGCGTGGGGCGCGTGGGCGTACTGAATTTGCAGGTTATACACGGCATTCAGCGGCTCGTACTGCTCATTTTGGCGGGCGAGTTTTTCGGCCTTGCGGAGCGTGGCCCAGGCCAGGCGCGGCACCCCGGCCTCAAACAGGTACTGGGCCAGTGTGAGTTGCCCGCGCACCGAGGCGGCAGCCGTGGCATCGAGCCGGTTCTGGCGCAGCACCAGAAACTCGGTGAGGTGACGCATGAGGCGCTTGCGCAACGCATAGTAGGCCACGGGGTTGGGCGCATCGGGGTAGAGCGTGGCAATGAGTTGGGCGGCGGGCAACTCGCGCGGGCGGAGCAGCAACTCGAACAGGCGCGAATCGAGGCGGCCAGCGGCGCGTTGTTGCTGGCGCTGAATGAAACGGCCCAGGTCGCGGCGCTCGTCGGGCGGCAGCGTGAGCATGGTGGTGCGGAGGTCGTCCATGCCGCAAGTTTACGACAGATTGAGGAATGGGGTGCCAGGTGCCGGTGTCCGTTGCAAAATCATTTTAGTTTTTCAGGTCAGCTACTTAACCATCATTATGCCTTTTTTTAAAAGTCTGACAAACCGGAAATTCCGCTTGTGCGCGGTTGGGGCAGGCCCCACCTTTGGGCCATCGTTTCACCTTTCAATCCCAACCACCATGAAAATTCTCGCCTTCCTCGTGCTGCTGCTGACCTTCAGCATCCGCCCACTTTTTGCCCAAGACCTGCTCACCAAACGCACCGGCGAAGAACTGCTGGTGAAAGTACTGGAAATCACGCCCACCGAGGTGAAATTTCGCCGCAGCGACAACCCCGACGGGCCGCTCATCAGCGTCTGGAAAACCGACCTGTTCTTGGTGCGCTACGCCAACGGGACGCAGGACGTGTTCAACGCCCTACCTGCCAATACGGTGCGCTCGCCCGCCAGCTTTTCCCGGCCGGCCGCTGTGGCCCCCGCCGCAGCGGTTATCAACCCGGCACCCGCCCTTGTCCCCGCACCAGCTGCTGCTTTGCCGGTTGTGAACAATGCCGCGCCCGGCGATGCCTTGCTTGATGAAAGCGTGCACCTTTCCGGGCCGCGCATCGGCCTGACCGTGCTTTCGTCGGGCATTGTGCAGGAAGCCAGCGACCGGGGCGTGAACATCAACCCGGTCATTTCGCAGTTCGGGTGGCAGTTTGAAACCCGTCTGTTCCGCCTCAGCAATGGCACGAGTGCGCTGGTTGAGTTTGTGCCGTTGGTGGGCGGGCTGGAGCAGAACCGCTTCATTCCCAGCATCAGCGGACTGCTGGGCTTTCGCGGGGCCGGGGGTCTGGAATTTGGCGTGGGGCCGAACATTACCCCTTTTGGCACGGGCTTGGTGCTGGCCGTGGGCGCGTCGGTGCAATCGGGCGGGGTCAATTTTCCCATCAACTTGGCCGTGGCACCCAGCGCCCAGGGTGCCCGCGTGAGCCTGCTACTGGGTTTCAATGCCCGTCGCCGGTAAAAGGCTTTTGGTCGATTCACCGCCAGTTTTTCCTTGCAGCTATGAAAATCCTTTGCCTTCTACTCGTGCTGCTGGCCACTGTGGTAGCCCGCGCCCAAACGACTGCCCCACTGGCCAAGCCCGTGGACACCATCCTCCGCACCGACGGCCAGGAAGTAACCGGCCACGTCCTCACCATCACGCCGCTCGAGTTGCGCTACTTATCCGAGACCAAGACCGATACCCTCCGTTTGCCTGCTGATGAGGTGTTTCTGGTGCGCTTTGCCAACGGCACCCGCGAAGTGTTGCACCCCTTGGCACCGCTCGAGACAATGCCTCCCGACCCACTGCCCGGCCTGACGGTGGCCGAACGCCGCTACCGGGGCCGCTACGATGCCAGCCGCTGCTACCGCGACAGCGGGCCGTTTTGGGCCGCGCTCGGCAGCACCCTCTACCTGGGGCCGCTGGCAGGCGTGGCAGCCCCCGTCGTGATGGCCCCGCGTGCCGTTAAGACCGAAAACCTGGCCGCCCCGCACCCCGAGCAACTCACCGACTTTGCCTACGACAGCGCCTACCGCCAAGAGGCGCAACGCCGCAAGCGCGGCCGGGCCTGGGGCGGCTACGCAGTGGGTGCCGGGGTATGGGCGGTGTTGCTGACAGCACTGGCGAGTGGCGGACAATAATTTCCCCGCCTTATGCGGCTAGCGTCGAACTTAAGGGGAACCACGCGGCGGCCGGACCACTCAAGGGAATGGCTGGGGCCACGCACACCCGGCAACACCAACTGGCTTCCTGGGTAAGGGGCCAGTAAGAGCCCCCGGTTTCGGGCTGCGCCCGCCAGCCGCCGGCCCCGTCCGGCTCGGCCCGCCAGCGCGGGGCGGCGGCCAGAAACCACGCTTCGGGACCTAAAAAGCCGTGCTGAAACGGCTCGAGTAAGCATCCAGCTTTGAGGGGGCAGCCGTCGCAGGCGTAGAGTTGGGCGGTGGTGGTCATCAGGCGAAAGCTTGGGGTAATGGAAAACGCAGCCCGGCAACGGGTGCTTATCGTCCTACTCGGAAACCGGTTGGAAAAGGTTGCTTGCGTGTAGCAACATTATTTTCGCGGGGCGCGGAAATCCGGCCGCTGGCAAAGCACCGGTGGCGTGACGCACGGCCGATTCCTTGCCGGGTAGGCCAGCGTCAGTTTATTTTTCCGGGCCAGGCAACCTATTTCGCCTACCTTGCGAGTAGGTAAGCAGAAGCCCGACTGTTGCCGCCCCCGATGCACCTATCTTCCACTCCCGCCCTGCCTTTGCCGGACCTGCTGGCCGCTTGTGCGCGGCAGGAGCGGGCGGCGCAACGGCAACTCTACGGGCAGTTCTACGGCTTTGGGCTGGGCATTTGCTTGCGCTATGCCCGCGACCGGGAACAAGCCGTGGAAGCCGTGAACGACGGGTTTCTCAAGGTTTTTCGGGAGTTGCCCCGCTTCGATGCCACCCGCCATGCCGACGTGGCGGGGTCGTTTCGGGGCTGGTTCAAGCGCCTGCTGATTTATACTGCCATTGACCACTACCGCGCCAACGAACGCCACCAGCACCACGAACTGGACGACGCGACCCTCAACTACGCCGACGATGCCCCCACCCCGCTCGACACCTTGGGTTACGAAGAATTACTGACCCTCGTGCAACGCTTGCCGCCTGCGTACCGCGCCGTGTTCAACCTGGCCGTGATTGATGGCTTCGGCCACGACGAAATCGCCGCCCAACTGCACATTTCGGTGGGCGCGTCCAAGTCCAACCTTTCCAAGGCCCGCGCCCACTTGCGAACCATGTGTACTCAACTTTCACCTTCTTTAGCAATGCGTTATGTGGTCGGATGAGGAACTTGACCGGGCTTTCCAGCGCCTCGACCTGCCCCCGTCGCCCCCGCCCTTTCCGCTGGACGGCTGGCTGCACCTGGAAAACCAACTCGATGCCGATGCCACGGCCGCGCTGGTCCGGCAGGGCGTTCGGCAGCGGGTGTGGCGCATTGTGGGGGCAGAAGTGGCCGTGCTGCTGCTGGCCGTGTTGGGCTGGCTGCTGTGGCCCGTGGCCGAAGCCCGCCGCCCGGCCATTGCGCGTACAACCCCGACTGCGGGCAACCCGGCAAGGATATCCGCCCGCCGCTTGGCCCCTTCGGGCCGCCCAGTGGTCCAGATGCAACCGGTAGCCGCCTCCGTCCCAGCCATTGGCCAGCAAACTGCGGCCCCGGCCAGCCCCCAAACCGCTTATCTCACCTCGCCCGGTGCCGATGGTCAGACGCTTGCCGCCGGGCAGCAGGAGCCAGCAGCCCAAGCCGGGGCTTCGGGGAAGCACCCGCAAGAACTTGCCAAACTGCCCCTTGCGCTGACTGCCAACGGAGCCGTGTCTGCCCAGTCGGTGGCCCCCACTACCCGGCGTTTCCGGGCGGAAACCGCCGACGCTTTGGCCTATCAGGCTTCCCGCCCAGCGCTGCCCTACCAAGCCGATGGCACGGATTTGCAACGGCCTGGCCGGGTCCGGTTGTCCCGCTCCGCAGCCCCTGACCGCGCCACTGCACGGCCCGCATTGGCCGTTGCTGCTATTGCTGTAGTTCACCCGGCCCCGCTAAACCCAGCCCCAAACCCCTCGCCCGAAGCAAGCTCACGCGCTGCAAACGAACCCGTAGCCACCCCCAACGAGGTGGCCGAACTGAGTGCTGCGCCAGTAGCGTTGCGGCTCCCAACGGCTCCGGCTCCGCCTGCATACCTGGCTGAGCTGGGCTCTTTGCCGGCGGTGGTGGTACCCGTAGTGCCCCGGCAGCCCCGCTTGTTTGTTGGACTGCTGGTGGCCCCCGATGTCAGCACGGTGCGCTTTGCCAGTGTGCAGGCCCCCCGGCCCAATGTAGCTTTGTCTTTGGAGTACCGTTTCTTGCCCCGCTGGCGCCTCAGCACCGGCCTGCAACGGGCCAACCGGCAGTACACGGCCCGGAAGGGCGATTACGACTGGAGTAAATACCCCATCTACATCCAAAACGGTGCTTTTGAGTGGGTAAACGGGGCTTGCACCATCCTCGACGTGCCCCTGAACCTGCGCTACGATGCCTGGGTGCGGCCCCACCACCGGCTGTTTGCCAGCGCCGGGCTGTCCACTTTCTTCCTGCCCAAAGAAAATTACGACTATAATTACCTGGACAATAAAAATCAACCCGCCGTGTGGGAACGCAGCTACGCCAACCAAAACCGTTGCTTGTTTGGCATTCTCAACCTGTCGGTGGGCTACGAGCGGCAACTTGGCCAACACTGGAGCCTGCAAGCCGAGCCTTACGTGAAGCTGCCGCTGGCGGGCGTGGGCGAAGGCAACGTGCGCCTGACCAGCGGCGGCGTGTTCTTCGGTTTGAAATACGGCTTGTAATTTGTTGCCCGCTGGTGTTTGCTGCCGAACCTTTTCCGCCAGTCCCGACTTGTTTTTTTATGCCGTCCTTTTTTTCACCCTGGCAGCCAGTTCGTCGCGCCGCAGCGTTGCTGATGCTTCTAACGGCGGGCTGCACTTATGCCCACGGCGACGACGCGCCCGTGCCCTGCAACGATGCCACGCCCGAACTGGCGACGTACAAGGGCGTGATATCGCCTATTTTTGACCAGCACTGCCGCTCCTGCCACGGGGCTACCTACAACCAGCCCGGCGATGCCAACAGCTACGGCGGCGACATTGCGTTTCGCAACTACCAGGACATCAAATCCTACGGCCAGTCGGCGTATATCGTCTGCTGCATCGAACACAATGGCTGCGACAATATGCCGAAGATTGGCAACAAATTGTCAGACTGTGACATTGCCCGCATCAAGGCATGGGTGGCAGCCGGTGAGCCGAACAACTAAACCACGGGGCACCAGCGGTTGGAGGGACGGCGCTTATCTTCGTTTCTTATGCTACGTTTCGCTGCCATTCTGTTTCTTATTGCGCTGGTACCGGCTGGTCCGGCCCAGGCCCAAACCAGGTTCCTGACCAAAACCGGCCGGATTTCTTTCTTCTCGGCCAGCCCGATTGAAGACATCGAGGCCGTGAACCAGCAGGTGGCCGCCGTGCTGGACGTGGCGGCGGGACAGGTGGCGTTTTCGGTGCCCGTGCGGGGGTTCGTCTTCAAAAGAACCCTGATGCAGGAGCATTTCAATGAGAACTACCTGGAGTCGGACAAATTCCCCAAAGCCACCTTCAGCGGGCAACTGACGGGCCTGACGGCCGCCACCCTGGCCGCGCCCGGCCCCCATCCCGCCCAAGCCACCGGCGACCTGACGTTGCACGGCATAAAAAAGCACCTTATGGCCCCGGCCACGCTGGAACTCAAAGACGGCCAGTTACTCGCTACGGCCGACTTTACCATAGCGCCCGCCGACTATAACATTGAAATTCCGCTGCTGGTGCGCGACCGCATCGCCAAAACAATCGCCGTGAAAGTGGCGCTGAATGCCGCGCCAGCCCCGGCAAAATAGTCCGGTCTTTGCCGTTGTCATTCCATTGCTTATGCCCCGTTCCTTACTCCTGGCTGCGTTGTTGCTGGTCCTGAATACCCGCGCCCGCGCCCAAACCGACCTGCTGACCGACTTGGAACAGCAAACCGCCGACCCCTCCGCTCGCGAAGTGGTGGCGGCCACGTTCAAGGGTACGCACATCATCAATTCGCAGTCGGTGGAAAAGCCCGGCCGGGGCACCCTCGCTTTCCTCATCCAGCACCGGTTTGGGGCGCTGAACAGCGGGGCCTACAACTTTTTTGGCCTCGACCAGGCGGTGCTGCGCCTTAGCTTTGAATACGGCCTCAGCGACCGGCTGACGCTGGGCGTGGGCCGCAGCAACATAGGCAAAACATTTGATGGGTTCGTGAAATACCGCGCCGTGCAGCAAAGCACCGGAGCCGGGGCCGTGCCCGTATCGGTCACGTTGTTGGCTTCGTCGGCCGTCACAACCCTGAAATTCACATCCGGCCCCGACCGCACGACACCTTCGCGGATGACCTACGCTTACCAAGCCCTCATCGCCCGCAAGTTCAGCCCCGGCTTCTCGGCCCAACTCATGCCCACGCTTATTCACCGCAACTACGTGGCCACCCCGGCCGAGCAGAACGATGTGTACGCGGTGGGCGCGGGCCTGCGCCAAAAACTCAGCAAACGCCTGGCTCTCACCGCCGATTATTTCTATCTGCTGCCCGGCAACACCGCCGACACTTACCGCAACGCCGTGGGGCTGGGCGTGGACATTGAGACTGGCGGCCATGTGTTCCAGCTCTACGTCAGCAACGCCCAGGGCATGATTGAGTCGCAGTTCGTGCCCCAAACCACGGGCAACGTGTTCAGCGGCGACCTTTACTTTGGCTTCACCATCGCCCGCAATTTTACGGTGAAGTCGCAGCTTTAGAAGGGTTGGTTTCTAAGGGTTGAATTGAAACCGGAACCCCCATAGGGCACTAACCTCAACTCAACCCTCAAAACTCAACCGTTCTTTACACCAAAATTCCTTCAGCCACCACGCTCTGCACTTCCGGCACCATGCGCTTGAGCAGGTTTTCGATGCCCGACTTGAGCGTGACGGTGGCCGAGGGACAGCCCGAACAGGAACCTTGCAGGTTCACCGTCACCACGCCTTCGTGATACGATTTGAAGGTGATGTTGCCGCCGTCCTGCTCCACGGCGGGGCGCACGTAGTTGTCTAGCAAGTCAATGACTTTCTGGCTGGTTTGCTGGTCGGCGAGGCTGGAATCGCCGTTGGCAGCGGCTTCGGCCAGGGCCGCTTTGTGGTCGGCGGCCGGGTCCACGATGAAGTAGGCCCCACCAGCTTCCACGTAGCTTTTCAGGAACTGCCGGATTTCCGGAATCAGTTGCGTCCAAGTCAGAGCGGGCTGATTTTTGGTGACGGTAACGAAGTTTTGGGCGATAAAAACCCGGCCCACGTAGTCAAAATCAAACAATTCCTGGGCCAGCGGCGAATTGGCGGCGGCTTCGGAGTTGGGATAGTCCACGCTCACGCCATCAACTAAAAGCTGCTGGTTGAGGACAAATTTCATGCTCTCCGGGTTGGGCGAGGCTTCGGCGTATATGGAAACGGCGGACATGGCGGCAAGTAGTAAAGTTAGAGGGAATGGGCGTTTTTTGCAGCGCTGTGACAACAACAGCACTACTCAGCCAGAGGTTGCAAAGGTAGTATTGTGACCAATCACGCCGGTCAGGGGCAAGGATTGGGTTGGGGATGCTGGCAGCAAGCCAATGGCACCAGAACAAGTGCAGCGGCTGCCACCTGCTGAGGCTGCCGGCCCACTACCCCCCGAAACCAAGCACGTAAATCCCCCATCATCTTTTTAATGTTACCCCTACTCAAGCCCAAAGCCTGAACGTTGGTGCCAGCCGCATCGGCAAAGCGGATGACGAAGTGCCAGTAATTGGCATGGGTGGGGTCGTGGCAAACGCAGCAGGTGGCCGTTCCGCCAACGGCAGCGCACACAATGGGCTGGCCGTGCAAGAGCGAAATAAGAACTGTATACCAGTCGTAAGGATGGTAGTGGCTGACATTGGCTGGATTTTGCAAGGTCGTGCCCGGCTGCCAGGGGCAATGGTCGGCCCGCCAATCTCCATCGGCAATCTGAAACGTGCCAAGCACATTGACTGAATAATCCAACAGCTGGATGCTCCCCGGAATACAAACCAAGTCGGCACTGATGAGGCCGTCACCGGGGTCGTAGGTCAAGGGTTTCACCAGAACACGCTGCAAATAGCGCCCTTGGCCGGCCAACTCCGCCGTTGATAAATACTGAAAGCCGGGCTGGGGCGGCAAGTGCGGCGGGTACGGATGGGCAGGGTTCATCAAAGTCGCAAGCAATTTACCAGCCCCGCTCCAACGGATACAACCCGTTGCGCAACTGAAAGCGCAGCCGCTGCCAAAACTCGTGCGCCGGGCAGTACCAGCCCCACTCCCGCGCCGGAGCCACCACTGAACTCGTCGGATTTGCGTAGAAATTCACCACCGTGTTGTCGGGGTCATCAGCCGGGAAATGAAAAAAATGTTCGACGTGCAACGTGCCGGTGGGCCAATACGCTGTCAGCACCAAGCTCGCCTCCTGGTCCTCGTCCACCACGATGCTCATGCCCAACTCGTGGGGCGCAAATTCCAGCAAGGCATCCAAAAAGCCTTGACTGACCGTAGTGGCCGGGGCCGGCAGGGCCACAGACGACTGCTTGAGCACTTCTACCAAACGTCGATGGTAGCGCAAGCGCTGGCGGTTGCCGGAGGTTGCCCAAAACACCACCGGCGCATTGTTCAAGCCTTCTTCCTCGGCAGCAAAGTCTGTTGCCTCGCTCGAGTTAAATAGCCAGTCGTCAGTTGCCGGCCCTTCGGGCAGCATACTGTCCCAGTCGGCATTGGACGCTGGCGCAGCAGCATTTGCAGATGAGTAAAGCATTTAAGCGGGGTCGTATTCTGGGTGCAAGGTGTTAAGAAAGCCGTCCGAAAGCAAGCCAAAGAAAACCTCTTTCTGTTTTTGATGGGTAATGTCCAGTGCTTCGCGTAGCTCACCAAATGAATTGCCACCGCCCCGGTGCGTCACATTCACATCGAAAAGGGTATGCTTGCCCCGTGCATTTTCTGCCACTACCGCTGGCAGTTGGTCGGTTATTCGAACGCTAACCTGGAAGCCATCGGCGGTGGGCGGCCAGTTCAACCGGAATTCGAAAGCCGGAAGCGCCGCCAACCCTTCGAGCACGGGCAGCACCGGGGCCGCCCGTAGCTGCTCGTCTAGCGGTGCCCAGGGCAGAATGTTAATGTAGCGCACGGCGACCCATGAGAACCCCGGCAATATTTTATCCGCCAATAACGGCTCCAGCACATCGGCCAACACTTGCTGGTAGGCCGCCCACCCGATGTAGCGGCCCGGAGCCAACATTGCACCCGTTGGCATACTTGGGGCCTGAACAACACCATTAAACCATAATTGCCCGGCCCGAACGGAAATCAACACCCCGGTATCGTTAAAAAACACCGATTGCTCGCCCCCCCCCCTCGGCCGGGTGTTTGCGGTAGCCGGCAAATACGAAAACCCGTGTTGCTTAAACACTCGGTAAAATTCGCCGAGTAAAACCTCGGGCGGCATTTCGGTGGCCGCGTAGCGCACCACCACCATGGCATCGGTCAGGCCGTCGGGCGTAATTTTTCGGGGGATGCGCATGGGGGCAGGCAGGGCTTAGGGGCGGCAAGTACACGATAAATTTCCAATGGTTACGCAAGTAATAGTTGCCAGGGCGTTGCTCACACCCGATTTCCCCGCGCCCGCAGCAGCAAATCGGCCAGCACGAGTTGCGTCATGGCCGCCACAATGGGCACGGCGCGGGGCAACACGCAGGGGTCGTGCCGGCCGCGCCCGGCCAGCGTGATGGCCGCCCCCTGGTCGTCAATGGTTTGCTGGGGCTGCAACAACGTCGCCACGGGCTTGAACGCTACCCGAAAATAAATATCCTGCCCGTTGCTGATGCCGCCCTGACTGCCGCCGCTGTGGTTGCTGCGGGTTCGCACCTGGCCCGCGTCGTCGGTATAAAATTCATCGTTGTGCTGGCTGCCGGGCAGCAGTGTCCCGGCAAAGCCAGAACCGAACTCAAAACCTTTCACGGCATTGATGCTCAATAGCGCGTAGCCCAGCACGGCGGGCAGTTTGTCGAACACCGGCTCGCCCCAGCCGGGCGGCACCCCCAGGGCCACGCCCGTAATCACGCCGCCCACGGTGTCGTGCGCGTCGCGGGCCGCCCGGATGCGGGCTTCCATTGCTGTTGCCGTGGCCGGGTGCGGGCACCGCACGAGGTTGGTATCGGTCAGGCTCAAATCCAGCTTCTCGTAGCTCACGGGCACTTCCACCTCGCCCACGGCCGACACGTAGGCCGCCACCCGCACCCCGAAATGGGCCAGTAGTGCCGCCGCCACCGCGCCCGCCGCTACCCGCGCCGCCGTTTCGCGGGCCGAGCTACGGCCCCCGCCCCGGTAGTCGCGGCGACCGTATTTGGCATCGTAGGTGTAGTCGGCGTGGCTGGGCCGGTAGGCGTGGGCCAGGTGGGCATAGTCGTCCGGGCGGGCATCGGCGTTGGGAATAAACAGGCTGATGGGGGTGCCCGTGGTCAGGCCCTCAAACACGCCCGATTGTATCTGCACTTGGTCAGCCTCGTTGCGGGGCGTAGTCAGGTCGCTTTGGCCCGGCCGCCGCCGGTCCAGCGCCGCCTGAATGTGGCTGGCAGCCACCGGCAGCCCCGCCGGGCAACCGTCGATGACCACGCCAATGCCCACGCCGTGCGATTCGCCGAAGGTGGTGATGCGGAATAGGTGGCCGAAGGTGTTGGACACGTGACTAATGACTAATGATTAATGGTTGGGTTTTCGGTGTTGGGACGGGATTCACACCAAAAACTCAACACTCAACACTGAAAACCCAACTACTACCAACGAACAATTCAGCTGCTTTTTTTCTTAAAAAACCCATACCCTGCCACCGCCAGCAAGCCCAATAGCAGCCAGTCGGCATATTGCCGCACTTGCCGGTACACGCCCAGGGGCTGCAACTCGGCATCGGCGCTTTCCAGGGCGGGGCCATAAAATGGGTCGTCGGCTGGTTGGGGCAGGGCTAGGGCGGCAGCCGATACGCCTCGAACTACCGGCCGCAATGCGGGCCTCAAGGTGTCGTAGCGCACCGTGCGCGGGTTGAACACCACCACTTGTAGCAGGCTGTCTAGCGGCAACCGGCCAGCGCGACGAGCCACCAGCCGGTAGCGAAACTCTTTACGACCGCCACCGGGCGTGGGCACTTCGCGCACTTCGGGACCGTACACTTCCAGGTAGGGACGGGCACCAACGGCAGGCGGTAGCAGCGCGGCCAGGTTGCCGGTGCCGGTCAGGGCAAAGGAGTACGCAAATGGCTGGCCGGTACGCGGTGCGCCTTGGCCCAGGGTTTCCTGCACCCGAAAGTCGCCCACCGGCAGGGCCTCGGCGGCGGCAGCCGCCCCGGCGGTGCGGGGCGGCAGTGCCCGCACCGCCACGCGCAAAGCCGGAGCCAAGTAGGTTTTATAAGTAGCCAATCGGTTGTCGGCATCGCCGGGCTGGCCTCGTTTCAGGGCCTTGAACTTGGTCATGGTCAGGGCCAGGGGCGGAAATTGCAGGGGCTGGGCCGTGAGCGGGTAGTAGGTGCTTTCGGCCAGCCGGAAACGCAGAAACTGCTGGCCCTGGCGGCGCACGGTGTCGGGCGTGGCGGCGGGCGGCGGGCCAGCCGCTTCCCAGGCGCGGGGGCGGTGCAAGTGGTGCAACATTCGGGGCAGTTGGTCGTCAAAGTCGTGGAAGGCCAGCCATTCCTGGTCGGTGGGCAGCAGGTAGAAAAACACGCCTACCCGCACCCCCTCGCCCACAAACACGCTGGCGCGGTCGGCTTCGAGCACCAGTTGGGCATGGTCGGGCACATCTTGGTAGAGGGCCGGTTTGGGCTTGCCAAAAAGCTGGTCCAGTGAGCCTACGGCCGGGGCCGTGGCATCGGGGTTGTCAGGAACCGGGGGGCTACCCGCCCCCACGCGCACCGTGGACCCGGCGCTTTTTAACACCCGCCCGTTCACGGTCATTTGAATGGGCGGCACCACCACTTCGCCCTCGCCGTAAGGCCGGTATTCCTGGGTCACGGTGAGTTCGGACTGGCTGCGCCCTTGCACAATGCGGGTGGTAGTAGTGCTGGTTCTGCGGCCTTTTTTGAATCCTTCAAGCTCCGGGAAGGCCGAATACTGCCCCAGCGGTGCCCCCCGCAGCCGAAACGCCACCCTGTAAACGCCGGTCACGGCCAGCGTGGACGGCCCCAACTCCAACCCGATTTCGGGGGACGATGAGGTAGGCGGCGACCCCGGTGCTTGCGCCCACCCCGGCCCTGCCAGCAAGCACAAGCCCAACCCCAACCGCACGGCAAGCTGCTTCAAAACATCTTTTTTACGTTCCCATCCATGCCCTAAAAGTACCGTTGCTTTTGCAATCAGCGCCTTTATGGTCTTTTTTTTCCTTTCATTGGGGCCACGGACTGGCCCGCTAATTTCAACTTCCGTGAATCCTTTTCGGGGGGGGACTGCGTATCTAGGTCCAGAAACCCCAAACAGACTAGCTTTGCACTTGGAAAAAGCCTGTCGTTTCTGCTAGCAGTTGGGCGGGACCATTCTAAAATTATTTTTCACCTTCACCCATTTTTACTCATGTCGCACAACACGACCAAGAGCAGCACCGACGAAGTAGGTTTCGTGCAGCCGCTCTACACGCCCATCAAACGGCGCTCCTTCTTTATGTATGCTGGCGCTACGGCCGGGGCCACGGCCCTGGTATTGGCTGGGTGCAGCAAAGACGATACAAGCACTCCTTCTACTGTGGACCTCGGTTCGGGCGACACAGGGGTTCTGAACTACGCCTATGCGTTGGAGCAGTTGGAAGCCGGTTTCTACACTATGGTGCGGAGCGGTGCCTATTACACTGGACTAGCCGCTACTTCGTTCGAGAAAAGCGTCCTCGACGACCTGTACTACCACGAGGTGATTCACCGCGAATTGTTCAAGACGGCACTGGCAACCAAAGCCATTAAGGCGCTGGAGCCTGATTTCTCGACTATTGACTTCGGAGTACGTACTGCCGCAGCCGGAGCTACAAAAATCGGAGTGCTAGATGCTGCCAAAGCTTTCGAAGACTTGGGTGTTTCGGCCTATAACGGCGCTGGCAAGTACATCACCGACCCTGGTTACCTCACGCTGGCTGGTAAAATTGTGTCGGTGGAAGCCCGCCACGCCGCCCTCATCCGCGACCTCATTACGAACGGTACTTTTGTGGGTACGGACGTGGTAAACACCGCCAACGGCTTGGAAATTTCCAAAGAGCCAACCGTGGTGGCCGCTGCTGCCAACACTTACCTCAAGGAAGGGTCTAAAATCAACGCTTCCAACATCAAATAACCGGCCGCGCTGGTTTTCCCTCACTTTCTTTTGTCTTTCTTATGAACCTGTTAAATCTGATTTCCGAAATCGAAAAGGTTGACCCCGAAGTGTATGGTCGCCTTGATTCCCGCCGCCGGGTGTTCAAGCACCTTTCCGGCATGGGGGGCAAGGTAGCGGTTGCTGCCGTACCCGCCCTTTTCAGCGGCATTTTGCACAAAGCCTACGGCCAAACAACTACCCTGCCCACGGCCATCGCCGATGTGCTCAACTTCGCCCTGAAGCTGGAGTACCTCGAGTCACTGTTTTACATCAAGGGCACGGGCACTGCCAATCTGATTCCGGCCGGGGCTGCCACCACGGCTCTTGGCATCATCCGCGACGACGAGGTTAAGCACGTCGCTTTCTTGCGGACCGCTCTCGGTTCACAGGCTGGTCCGGTGCTGACCGATGCCGACTTTGATTTTACCGGGGCAAAAGGTGGCACTCGTCCCGCGCTGTTCCCGACAGTGTTCAGCGACTACCAGACGTTTCTGGCCGTGGCTCAGTCGCTCGAGGACACGGGCGTGCGGGCTTACAAAGGGGCTGCGCCGTCGTTGATGTCGAATAAAACCGTTTTGGAAGCCGCGCTTGACATCCACTCGGTGGAAGCCCGCCACGCTTCGCACCTGCGCACCATGCGCCGGGGCAACAACGGCACCCTCACGCCGAGCGCTCCCGCCAATCCGAACAGCATGACCCCCAAAAGCTGGGTGTCGAACCAAGACGGTGGAGGTGCTGCTCCGGCTGCTACGGCTGCCATCTACGGCGCGGGCACTCCCGCTGCCAGCTTCCCCGCCGAAGACAACGTGACTCAGGGCGGCGTGAACCTGCAAACCGCGCTGGCTTCGCTCAACTTCACGAAGGAAGCCATCACAGAGGCTTTCGACGAACCGCTGGACACTACGACAGTGGCTGCCATTGCGGTTAACTTCTTCATCCGCGCCACGTTCTAAGCACGTTCGGTTGAATTGAGAAAAGGGACAACTCTTCGGAGTTGTCCCTTTTTTGTTTTTTGAGATTTAGCATCCCCGTTCTTGTACCAACGCCCGCCTTGGTTTTGTTTTGAGCCTGGAAATTTGTTGCGGAACACTACGGTCCCATCCATCGGCAACGCTGGCATTGCCAGCCGTACCTTTGTGGTAAACGCAAACCCCACACTGGGCCAGTGCCGCTACCTTTTTTGTAAATGACTGGTTCTATGCTTACGACCCAGGCGCGGCCCCTGCCGCGCCGCCTTTTTCTGCAATTCTCCGGCGCGTCGGCGGCCACGGCTGCCCTGGTGCTGGCTGGTTGTAGCAGCACCACCACCACCCCCGCGCCGAGCAACGTCATCACGCTGCCCACCGGCAACGTGGGGGTTATCAACTACCTCTACTTGCTGGAACAACTAGAAGCGGCGTTCTATACCCGCGTGGTGGCGGCCCCGCCCGCCGACTTTTCGGCCGCCGAAATCGCCTACTTCACCGACTTGCGCGACCACGAAATTGTGCACCGCGAAACGTTTCGCTACGCCCTGGGAGTCGGTGCGACGTTGCCCCTTTTAACGTTCGACTTTTCCAGCTTCGCCCTCACCACCCGCGCCGGGGTGCTGGCCGCCGCCCGGCAACTCGAGGACCTGGGCGTGGCCGCCTACGTGGGGGCCGTGCCCCTGCTCACGGATGCCTACCTGCGGCAGCTAACGGCCAAGATTACGGCTGTGGAAGCCCGCCATGCGGCGCTGGTGCGCGACCTGCTGGTGCCCGGTTCTTTCGCCGCCGCCGATGCCGTGCCCGACACGGGCCTCGCCGCCGGTCAGAACCCGGCCCTGCTCCCGGCGAAGGTGCTGGCCGTGGTCGCCCCCTTCGTGCAAATCTATACCATTTCGGTCGCCAACCTGCCCACCGTTTAGTGGCCTTTCGTTCATGAACCTGCTCGCTTTTCTTGATTGCCTGGACAACCTGCCCGCCGCTCCCGCTGCCCGCCGCGATGCGCTGGCCCGCCTCGGGGCCGCTGGCTGGCGCGGGCTGGCCGCAGCTGCACCGCTGGCCCTGGCGGTGGGCACCGTGGCCGCCGCTCCCACCCTCACCACCCCGGATGCAGTGGCGTTGCTGTTGCAGCTCGAGCAACTCCAAAACGCTTTCTATACCCAGGCCCTGGGCGCGGCCGGGCCGTTGCCCGCTGCCGTGCGGCCCGATGTGGAGCGTCTGCAAACCCAACAGCAGCAGCACCTGGCTTTCCTGAGCCAGACTCTGACCGACGGCGGCTTGCCCGTACCCGTTGCCCCCGTGTTCGACTTTGGCGGGCAGCACGGCGGGGCCGCCAACCCGGTGCTGTTTCCGAACGTGCTGACCAACTACGCCAGCTTCCTGGAACTGGCCCAGCAACTGGAAGATGCCGCCGTGCGCCTCTACCTGGGCCAGTTGCCGACGCTGGCCCCCGAGAAGCTTCTGTACCGGGCTGCCCTGGCCATGCAAGCCACCGAAGCCCGCCACGCTTCGCACATCCGCAGCTTGCGGCGGGCAGCAGGCGCAACCGTTAAGAATTGGCCCAGCACCGCCGATGCGGCCCTGCCCGCCCCCGCAATGGTGCCCACCGACGGCGGCCCGGCCACCCTCTACGCGGGCGAAGCCAACCAGGAGCAACTCATTCCGGGGCCATTGCGGGTGCCGTTTGTCACGCTACTCGTCTCCGCCAACAACGCCGCCGTGGCCGATACCGCCACGGCCGAAGCATTTGACGAACCGCTGACTACCGCCCAGGCCCGGGCCTTGCTGGCCCTGTTCAGCTAGGGCCGTTCGACGGGCAGGAGGTATAAGATTTTGGCCTTTTGGCAATAAAAGAGCGGCCCTGGCCGCTCTTTTGGCGTTTATGGTTCCCTTGGTACGCGGTTGGGCTTGACAATGGCCAGCCAAATTTTGTATCTTGGCTGGCTGCTTCGGCCGCACCCTCCCTCCCACCCTACCCAATCCCACCCGATGCTGGACTACGCCAAAATGATTTTGCTGAAGGTGAGTTTCAGCAGAACGCTGTTTGAGAAGGAGCTACGCAAAGCCCTTAAGCTGCTGCAACCCCTGGAAATTGGCGAATTCCGCCGGTGGTGCTACGCGCAGTTTTCGCGCCTCTACCGGCGGGTATTGAAGCGCGTGTTCCGGCAGGTGGCGGTGGCGTAAGTCGGCTTGACCGAGTACCCCGAAGCTGTGCTTCGGCCGCTGAACGATGACCGTTGCAACAGACCGTTCAACGACCGAAGCGCAGCTTCGGGGTACTCGGTCAAGCCGACCCATCCGTCACGAACTGAATATTGCGCGTCAGCCCGGCGTAGCCGGTTCGTTTCACGGCCGACTGCCGGAACAATTTGCTGAATAATTCGTGGGTGATTTCGCGCCAGTCGTTCGCCGACAATTCCTTCAGGCCGGGGTGCGCGGCAAACTGCGGCTCCTGGTGCGGCCGGGCAAAGCGGTTCCAGGGGCACACGTCCTGGCAGATGTCGCAGCCGAACACCCAGTTGCCGAATTGCCCGGCCATTTCGGTCGGAATCTGGCCTTTCAGCTCAATGGTGAAGTAGCTGATGCACTTGCTGCCGTCCACGACGTAGGGTTCGGTGATGGCCTGAGTGGGGCAGGCATCCAGGCACTTGGTGCAGGTGCCGCAGTAGTCCCGGATGGCCCCGTCGTAGTCCAGGGCCACGTCCACAACCAACTCGGCGATGAAATAGAACGACCCCGCGCCGGGCGTGATGAGGTTGCTGTTTTTGCCCACCCAGCCGAGGCCGCTTTTGCGTGCCCACGCCTTGTCCAGCACCGGGGCCGAGTCCACGAAGCAGCGGCCGTTGAAATCGCCTATGGCAGCTTGCATATCGGCCAGCAACGTTTTCAGCTTGTCTTTGATGACAAAGTGGTAGTCGCGCCCGTAGGCGTATTTGCTCACTTGCAGGGTGTCGGCGGGTTGCTGGGCTTCCGGCGCGGGGTAGTAATTCAACAACAGCGAGATGACCGACCTGGCCCCGTCCACGAGCAAGCGCGGGTCGAGGCGCTTGTCGAAGTGGTTTTCCATCCACGTCATTTGGCCGTGCCGCCCCTGATGCAGCCAGTTTTCCAGGCGCGGCGCGTCGTCTTCCAGAAATTCGGCCCGCGAAATGCCGCAGGCCATAAACCCCAGTTCGGCGGCGCGGCGCTTAACGAAGGCAGTCCAAGCGGAAGGGGGGAGCATGGGGAGTGGGTTGCGTTTTACCGATGCGCTAAGGCGGTCCTGCTGAACGCAGCGCAGCGGAGTTGAAGCACCTCTCCCGCAGCGTACTCCAATCGCTGGAGTTACTTACGCGGGAGAGGTGCTTCAACTCCGCTGCGCTGCGTTCAGCACGACCGGCCTTACTGCGTAATCTCCTCAAACAGCGTCCCGGCGTTGCCGCGCAGGTGGTTCGGCAGCAGCCGCCCCAGGTGCTGATAAGCCGCCTCGGTGGCTTCGCGGCCCCGCGCCGTGCGCTTGATGTAGCCCTCCTGAATCAGGAACGGCTCATAGACTTCCTCAATCGTTTCGCCTTCCTCGCCGCACGCGGTGGCGATGGTGCTGATGCCCACCGGGCCGCCCTTGAACTTGTCGATGATGGTGGTCAGAATGCGCTTGTCCATGTCGTCGAGGCCCCGCGCGTCCACGTCCAGCGCGTTGAGGGCATATTGCGCAATTTCCACCGTAATGGTGCCGTCGCCCCGAATTTGGGCAAAGTCGCGGGTGCGGCGCAGCAGGTTGTTGGCAATGCGGGGTGTGCCGCGCGAACGGCGGGCAATTTCATACGCCGCGTCTTCGTGAATCGGCGTGCCGAGGATTTCGGCCGAACGCAGCACGATGGTCGTCAGCAGCTTGGAATCGTAGTACTCGAGCCGGGCCGCAATGCCAAACCGCGCCCGCAGCGGGGCCGTCAGCATCCCCGACCGCGTGGTGGCCCCAATCAGGGTGAAGGGCGAGAGCGAAATCTGCACCGAGCGGGCGTTGGGGCCGCTGTCGAGCATGATGTCGATGCGGTAGTCCTCCATCGCCGAGTACAGGTACTCCTCCACCACCGGGTTCAGGCGGTGAATTTCGTCAATGAACAGCACGTCGTGGGCTTCCAGGTTGGTGAGCAGCCCGGCCAGGTCCGAGGGCTTGTCCAGCACCGGCCCGGAAGTCATCTTGATGTTGCTCCCCAACTCGTTGGCAATGATGTGCGAGAGGGTCGTTTTGCCCAGGCCGGGGGGGCCGTGCAGCAGCACGTGGTCGAGGGCATCGCCGCGCAGCTTGGCAGCGGCCACAAACACCTTCAGGTTGTCCAGGATTTTGGCCTGCCCCGTGAAGTCGTCAAAACTTAACGGCCGCAGGGCCTTGTCAATGTCTTTGTCGGTGGCATCGTAGCCGTCGGTGTCACCGCTGAGAAATGCTTCGCGCATGGCAGAAAAGTTGGAATGGAAAGCCCATGTAGTCGGGCTGGTTAGCTAACCCATTTAGTTAGCAAAAAGCTCCCGGCGAGACGGTCGAATGCCGGTTTTGTTTCTTGTTTCTTTGGCGGTGGTCTAAAACGGGGTGGTAGTACGACTTTTTCAGTCGTACTACCACTCTTGTTACGCCCCGATAATCTTCTTCCAATCAAATTGTTCAAAAGCAAGAGTGGTAGTACGAACCGCTGCGCGGAATTCGTACTACCACCCCGTTTTAGACCACCGCCGTTTCTTGTTGCTCGTCGAAAAGTAATCTGCTGCCGAAAAACAAGAAACAAGAAACAACGTGCTGCCGGTGTTCCGCCTAATCACCGATGTGGCGGCGAGCATCACCGTTCCAGCAGCACCTCAATGTCGAGGTGCAGCCAGTCGTCTTCCCAGGCTTTGTGGTTGAGGCGGGCATACAGCGGAAAGCCCGCATCGAGCAGCCGGGCGATGGTTTCGTTGCGGCCCTCGGGCAGGTAGCCGAGCCACACGTTGGCCGGGTCGATGGCGGGCAATGTGTGGACCTGCACGGCCCAGTCGTCGTACTTGCTGTCGGGTTCGCGGCTCAGGTGCAAGGATTGGCCCAGGGCCAGCTTTTTTTCCTGCACCGGCAGGTCGGGGCGGTGCGAGGTGCCCGCCACAAGGCATTCCAACAAAACGAGGGGCGTAGAAGCAGTCATAAAAAAACCGGGCTGAAAAAGACGGCCGCACCGAAAGCGGCAATTTCGGCTTAAAAGTACGGCCGCCCCGCCAACAACGGCCTTCCCCCGTTTGATTTTCCAACCAGTCGGCCCCGTGCCCGCCGGGCACGGCGGCGTTGGCCGCCCGCACCGCCGCCTTTTCTGCGCCTTCAGCAGCATCTGCTGCTTCATCTCGGCCGTTTTCTGCTCCTTCGGCATCGTTTTCTGCTCCTTCGGCATCGTTTTCTGCTCCTTCGGCATCGTTTTCGCTGCTCCTTCGGCATCGTTTTCTGCTCCTTCGGGGCCGTTTTCTGCTCCTTCGGCTCCGTTTGCATTTTGTGCTGGAAGCGGGGCGGCAGGGGCAGCGGCTTTTTTATTTTCAGCCTGGTTGGGAGGGGTTGCCGCTGGGCAATTACCACCTTCCCGACCCTTGCAAGCCCCATTTGCGCCCTGCCGGGTGGGGCCGTTGCCGGCTTTTGCCGCTCCTTTACGGCGGCCAAAATCTTGGATTTCAAAATCAACGTGCCACCTTCGCCTTCTGGTCGGCAGCTGATTGCCGGCTTTTTCCCCCCTCCCACCTTATGCAAAACCCCGTTAAAGACTTTCTGGACATGGCCGCCGCCGAACACCAGTTTTTGCTCACCGACGGCGCGCCCCTGGCCGAAGCCGTGCCCCGCCTCGCCGCCGGCCGCACCAAGCTGGGCCTGCTCCTCAAGGCCGCCGCCCAGCAGGTCACCGCCCAAAGCCAGGGCACGGCCGTCATCACCAACACCCGCGACGAGTTGAAAACCGCCACCATCAAGCCCGCCGAAGTGCTGCGCCGCTGGGTGCTGCTCGCCACCACCCCCGGCCCCGAAACCCGCGAAGCCCTCAAAACCCTGCCCGTGGAAAAAGAAGGCGGCCCCGACAAAAACTACCTCGACTACCTCCAGCTCCTGCTGCACGAAGCCGACCTCATCCCCGAAGTCGAACGCAAAGAAATGGGCTACAACGACACCGTCCGCACCAGCCTTGCCGACCAGGTGGCCGCCCTCGTAGCCACCGCCGGGGCCACCCGCCAGCAGCAAAGCAAACAAAAAACCGCCACCTCCCTGCTCACCCCCGCCGTGACCGACGTGCGCCTGTGGCTGGACAACGAAATCGGCCCCCTCGTGCATGGCCAGGCCCTCGACCCCGTGCTTGGCCCCCTCGTGCTGCGCTACGACGTGCTGCACACCATCAAGCACACCGTGGGCCCGCGCAAGCACAAAGTCCTCACCGGCCACACCCACTTCGGCATCCCCGAAATCGTGATTCGCCGCACCCAACTCACCATTCCCGGCGGCACCCTGCGCAACAAGTCCGGCAAAGGCATCGGCCTGCGCTACTACCTCACCGATACCCCCGACACCGTGCCCACCGACGGCCGGGGCCGCCTCGTCAAGTACCGCGAAGTAGTGGCCGTGCCTGACCTCGGCACCCTCGGCCCCAACCCCAACGCCGCCTTTCTCATGGTGCTGCAAGAAAACCAGGGTGCCGAAGGCACCTACCGCCTCGAATACACCCCCACCGGCGGCAAACCCAAGTAGCCCGCCCAACAAGTTGTAGCTTGGTCTCAGAAAGCCGCTTTTTTTATCTCGATGCGAGCTTTGAACTCGTCGGCAGCAGTTGTAGCTTGGTCTCAGAAAGCCACCTTTTTTATCCGGCAGCGTCAGCGTGACAAAGGTTAGGTAGTTGTAGCTTGGTCTCAGAAAGCCACCTTTTTTATCGCCAATCTCAGAGGGCAGTATAAGCAAATGGTTGTAGCTTGGTCTCAGAAAGCCACCTTTTTTATCACGCCCCGCCGTTGCCGTTGCTGCCGTAGAGTTGTAGCTTGGTCTCAGAAAGCCACCTTTTTTATCCGCGATAATTTGTACGTCTCCGAATTGGCGGTTGTAGCTTGGTCTCAGAAAGCCACCTTTTTTATCCCGGCGCGACTACGAGCGCGGCACGGTGTTGTTGTAGCTTGGTCTCAGAAAGCCACCTTTTTTATCAAACAGTTTGTTTGAGCTGTCATTGTCGTAGTTGTAGCTTGGTCTCAGAAAGCCACCTTTTTTATCAAGCCCAACGTTACCGGCTCGCCCACCTTAGTTGTAGCTTGGTCTCAGAAAGCCACCTTTTTTATCTCGGCCGCTGTCGCCTACTCAGCAATTTGAGTTGTAGCTTGGTCTCAGAAAGCCACCTTTTTTATCTATTGCCGCCGAAGGCTTCGACAGCTTAGAGTTGTAGCTTGGTCTCAGAAAGCCACCTTTTTTATCCGCCGTGCCCGACCTGTTGCGCTGGCACTAGTTGTAGCTTGGTCTCAGAAAGCCACCTTTTTTATCCGCTGCCGCCGACGTGGCGCAGCCGCACGGGTTGTAGCTTGGTCTCAGAAAGCCACCTTTTTTATCGCAGCGCGGCGGATTCGCAAGCCCTCGACTGTTGTAGCTTGGTCTCAGAAAGCCACCTTTTTTATCTGGGGAAAAGAGAAACCATCATTGGGAAACGTTGTAGCTTGGTCTCAGAAAGCCACCTTTTTTATCCTTCGGCAATGACGGTCGCCGGGTCGGTCGGTTGTAGCTTGGTCTCAGAAAGCCACCTTTTTTATCAGCAATGGCCGAACAATGGGGCGACGTTGGTTGTAGCTTGGTCTCAGAAAGCCACCTTTTTTATCTACCCCTAACCCAACCAACCTACAAACCAGTTGTAGCTTGGTCTCAGAAAGCCACCTTTTTTATCCGGCTTAAACGAACCCCGCAAACATTGTTAGTTGTAGCTTGGTCTCAGAAAGCCACCTTTTTTATCCGATGCCAAGCAGGACTACGCCGGGGCCAGGTTGTAGCTTGGTCTCAGAAAGCCACCTTTTTTATCCACGATGGACGAAGTAAGCGGCACGTTCTGGTTGTAGCTTGGTCTCAGAAAGCCACCTTTTTTATCCTTTTCGCGCCGGAGTACGCGGCGTTTCAGGTTGTAGCTTGGTCTCAGAAAGCCACCTTTTTTATCCGTGTTCCAGCCGCCGAGCGAGTTCAGGTAGTTGTAGCTTGGTCTCAGAAAGCCACCTTTTTTATCAGGCCCGCGCCGTACCCGAACGCTTCAATAGTTGTAGCTTGGTCTCAGAAAGCCACCTTTTTTATCTCAAGAAGCACCAGCGCCCACCGTCTATTGTTGTAGCTTGGTCTCAGAAAGCCACCTTTTTTATCTAACCCGGCTTGGTCTCAGAAACCACTTTTTTTCGCGGGGCGTGCCAACAGTTGTAGCTTGGTCTCAGAAAGCCACCTTTTTTATCTGAACGCCTTATAACTTATTCTAAACCAAAAAATCCCGGCCGTTCTGGCCGGGATTTTTTATTGTCTGGCAGGTGCCGCCATGCCGGGCATTTCCCATTTTTTCAGCGTTGTTGCTCAGTTGCTGCCAGGGTGGCAGGCATTGTTTCAGAACAACTCCAGTTGCGGCGGGGGCGGCGGCGGGGGCACGGCCGTGTAGCCCGAACCCCAGAAGTTTTGGATGCGGCTGAATTGCTTGTCCGTGAATTGGGCCACGCTCACCTGGCCTTTGGGGGGCAGCATGGCGTTGAGGCGGGTCAGGTGCACGTCGGCGCTTTCGCGGGAGGCGCAGTGGCGGATGTACACCGAGAACTGCATCATCGTGTAACCGTCTTTGAGGAGGCGGTTGCGAAACCGGCTGGCCTCGCGGCGGTCGGTTTTGGTGTGGGTGGGCAGGTCGAAGAACACAAAGAGCCACATGAGGCGGTAGGCGCTCAGGCACCGGTCGGGGGGGAACTGATGGGAGCGACGGGCCATAGCTCGGGATAGCGCAAGGGGGCGGGGTGGGCGGCGGCAAAGCAGGCGGCCAACGAGGCCGTGGTCGAGGCCAGGCCCACCAGCAGGGGGCTGGTGGCGTTCTGGCGGTCGTCGGTCCAATGCACGTCGTGGGTCAGCACGGTCAGCAGGCGGGCTTTCAGGTCGCGCGGCAGGTCGGGGGGCAGGGCGGGCAGCCCGCCGGGGCAGGCCGCCACCAGGCGTTGCACTTCGGCATCCACCCAGGGCCGGTACGGCTCCATGATGTCATCGGCCAGGCAATAGGCATTGTAGCGGTTGTGGTGGTGAATGCCCAGCGTGGGCAGCAGGCCCGACGCGGTGAGGGCGCGGGCCACGGCCGCCCGCAGCACCGCGTAGCCGTAGTTGAGCAGGTGGTTGGGGGGCAGGCCCGCCCGGTCGCGCCGAAACCCGCTGGCGGCCCCAAACAGGTGCTGCCAGTAGTGGCGGGCGGCGCGGGCTTCGTGGTTGCGGCTGTCGTCGCTGAGCACGGCACCGGCCCAGCGCGTCAGCGGCTCGTGGGGCAGGCCCAGGGCTTGCAGCAGGCGGCCCTGGTTGCGAATCTTGGCCTGCACGGTGCGCTGCCACAGCTGCTTGCGCAGCGGCAGGGGCGCGGCCACCTGCGCCCAAAACCGCTCGGTTTGCACCGAGTGGCCCGCCAGCGGCAGCAGCAACGCCGTGGGCAGCCGCTTGGCATCGCAGTAGATAACCGCCGCCCCGGCCGCCACCAGTTCCTGCACCACGGCGTGGGAGTAGATGAGTTCGGGGTGGTCGAACAGGACCACCCCGACATCTTCGACCGGCGTTTGGTGGCGTTCGCCGGTTTCGCGGTTCACGACGTGCAGTTGGCCCAGGCGAATGTGCAAGTCCAGCGCCGAGCCAAAATAAAGTGTGCGCTTTATCATGGCTGAAGCACGGGAACAAGGTGGCCGGTGAGCGAGATGCGGACTTTGATGGGCGTGGCCCGCTCCCAGGCTCCAAAACTGGAAACCAGGCGCATCTCGGCATCGTGGTCAAGGGTAGCGGCCCGGTGCAGGCGGAAGTACCAAATGTTGCCCGAGAACTTTTGCACCCGGTACAGGTGCGGGCTGAGTTTGCGGCCCAGCGCGGGGTCGTTCCAGTCGATGGTGGCGGGGTCCACGTCGAGCAGAAACATTTCGTTTTTGCGGAAGGTGGTCAGGAGTTGGTGGCCGGCCTCGGCGGGCCGCACCACGGGCAGGCCCTGGCGGCGGCGCTCCACCACTTCCCAGAACGTGACGGTTTCAAAATACTTTTTGCCCGCCGCATCGGCGTAAATAGCCACGTGGTGGTTGTTGCCCGGCTCCACCCACTGGTTCACGTCGCCGGCCTTGAGCTGCCGCCGCCCGCTGGCCTGCTGCCGGATGCGCACCGACCGGATTTCGTTGGGCTGCCCGCCGGGCTGCCGGTTGGGCATCAGCAGCTTTTCGGTGAAGGCATCTTTCGGAATCTCAAACTTCTTGCCATCAAACCTGGCCCCCCGCTCGCTGAGTCGGGCCAGCACCACGTCTTTCACCTTTTCGTCCACAATCTGGTTCACCATGTTGCCGGTCAGGCTGGCCAGGGGCTTGCGCACGTGGAAGTATTCCTTGCCGTCGCGGGCATCCACGTGGCGGCCATACACGGTTTCCTCGTGCAGTTGCCCGCGCACGCTCACGCTGCGCTGGCGCAGGGGCTGGCCGTCGGGGCCGGAGCGGGTGCGGCCGTCGGGCTGGCGCAGGTAGCGGTTCCACGACGAAAGGGTGCGGTCGGTGTTCTTCTGCGAAATCAGGATGCCCTGCACCGCCGTTCGCGCCTGGCTTTGGAAGCTTTCCCAGGGCAGGGGGAAGTTGTGCAGGTCGTGGGCGCGGTTGGTGGCATTCCAGCGGCTCATTTCTTGCAGCATTTGGGGCGTGGTGGCCGCCACCACCAGCGCGTCCACGGCGTGGTGGCGGTGGTCGTCGCGGTTTTTGTGGTCGGTGCTGCCGGGGGGCGTTAGCAGGCCGTTCAGGCCCCAATAGTGCCGCAGGGGGGCCGTGGTTTGGCCAATGGCCACCTGCACCGCGTCGCACACACTTTTGAGGTAGGCCCGCGCCTCGCGGCTGATGTAGCGGGTGTCGTTCAGTTGGCGCTGCACAAAGCCGTCTTCGCCCTCGGTTTTGATGTCGGCCTGCTCGAAGCGGCGCAGCTTGCGGGGCATATGGGTCCGCACCCGGTCCAGCACCTGGGCGTAGCGCAGGGGGTCTCCGGCCAGCCATTCGTAGGGGGTGCGGTTGCCTTTGTCGGCGTTGGCCGTGCGCAGGCTCAGGGTTTTGTTGCCCCGGCTGTCGTCCAGGGTCCGGTCGTAGGGCAAAATGTGCTCGATGTCGAACAGCCCCCCAAACAGGTCGGCCTGCGCAATCTCGCGGCCTGAATAGGGGCACAGCTTGCCGCAGTCTTCCCACAGCAGGTATTTTTCCAGGTTGCGGTGGTTCACGCGCTGCCCCAGCCGTTCCAGTTCGGCGCGGATGCGGTCGTTTTCGCGGCGGTTTTTCAGTTGGTCCTGCCTGATTTGTTCGCGTTTCTTCTTGCTCACCTTCAGGTCGCGGGCCAGCTCCACCCGGATGATGTCAAAGCGGCCGTACTCGTGCAGCAGCGTGTTCACCAGCGCCCGAATCTCATACAGCGCCTGCTGCACAATGGGGTTGGCCTTCAGCTTGGGCGGCGGCAACTCGGCCAGCCCTTCCGGGTACTGCTGAATCAGGGAGTGGTGGTAGCCGGCGGCTTTGGCCGCGTCGGCGTAGTGCAGGCCCGCCCGCAGGTGGGGCAGCATTTTCCGAATGGCCTTGCGCGACACGTTGGCGTAGCCTTCGGCCAGCCGCAGCCCGCGCAGCTTCTTTAGCTGGGCTTCGTCGAAGCCCCACTTCTCGGCGGCGTGTTTCGCCAGCCAGTCGGCATCCTGGGCCGCACTGATGACGTGCCACACGTCTTCCTGGCTGATTTCCTTTTCCGCGTCGGCCCCGGCCGTGCGGCGCAGGCTTTTGTCTTCGTGCGACAGGTTGGCCCATTCTTCGGCCCCAAACAAGTCGGCCAGCTTGACGCTGGTCAGGTTGCCCACAAATTTTTCGCCCGCGTCGTAGTTCAGCTTGGCTTCTTTGGGCAGCTTCAGGTGCTTCAGGATTTGGGCCGGGGTCAGGTCCAGGGTCTTGGCCGGGGCCTTGCCGGGCTTTTTGTGCCGGCCGTAGAACATTTCGCGCACGGCGGTTTTTTCGGCATCGTCCAGCCTGGCCGTTTCGCGGCCCGGCAGCACCACTTCCAGGTTGTTGAGCACGCCCCACATCCGAAACTCCTCGAATTCGGGGTGGCTTTTGGGGCAGCGCGGCTTGTCTGGCTCAAAAGGGCACTTGCCCAGCCGGTGCTTCTGCGAGCGCAACGGCCGCTGGTAGAACACGAGGCCCGCCGCCGGGTCGGCCAGTTGCAGCCGCAAGGCTTCGGTCAGCACGGCCGGGTGGTGCGGGGCCTGGGCCGCCCAAATGGCCTGCATCTCGGCCTCGTACCAGCTTCGCAGCGTGTAGCGGTTGCGGCGGCGCTGCGTGTGCGGGTCCAGCCCGGCCAGGTAGTCGCCAAAGGTGCGAAAGCCGCCCTGCTCCCATTCGGCCAGGGTTTGGGTAATGCCCACTTTCTCACCGCTGCCCACATAAAGCGTCCCTTTTTCTTCGTCCTCGTCGTTGTCGGCCGTTGCCAGGGCCAGCCCATTGGACCGAAACCCCCGCCGCTGGTTAAGGTGAAACACCACCCGGCCTAGTTCCAGCAGCGTCAGTGGCTCGGTCAGGGCGCGGCGGCGCAGTTGGTAGGGGTCGTGGGCCAGGGCCTGGCCCGGCTGCGTCAGCCAGAACCGGGCCAGGGCTTCTTTGTCCGCCGGCAGCATTCCGGCCTGCTGCAAGGCCCGCGTGAGCAGCTGGTTCCGAAACCGCCGCCGAAAAAGTTGGCGGCGGGCCTGCCGCTTTTCGCGCCGGGTGGCGTTCTTCGGCGACTCCGCTTTGCTCTTGGCATCCACGTTCACCCCGGCCGCAAAAATGCGCACCCCGCTGCCCAGCACCTCTTGCTGGTTCTCGTCCAGCACGGCCCACCCAATGGAGTTGGTGCCGATGTCAAGTCCTAACGTCTTCATGGTTTTTTGATTTTGGAAAAAAGAGGAACGAAATTTGGCGCAAGTAAGCCAAAGGCCGTAACTTTGTCCCGGTTTCAAAAATGGCTTTCTGAAACCTTTCTACAATAAGGGTTCATCCCGAAGACGAAAGTCTCAGCCCCTGCCTCGGTAGGGGCATTTTTTTTGGCCCCCACCCCAACCCTTGCCCCAACACCCGGAAGGCCCCGGCGCTGCCTGTGCAGCACCAGGGCTTGCCGGGCAATTCGCCGGGCGGCGGTTGGGTTTCCGGCCCCATCCCGCTATCCCACCGGCTTACCCCCAAACGCCAAAACGCCCGCCCCGGCAAGCCGGGGCGGGCGTTTTTCAACAGCTAACAGGGCAGCCTCTTATTCTACCACGAAGCGCACCGATTCCACGGCATCTTCGGTGGCGATGGTGGCGGTGTAGAAACCGGCTTTCAGCGTGGCGGGCAGGGCCACCGTCTGCGAACCGGCGTTGAGTTTGCGGCCTTCGGTGGCGATGGCGACGAAGCGGCCGGTAGCGTCGAACACGCGCACCGTGGCCGTGCTGCTGTGCTTCAACTCAAACGAGAGGGTGGCAGCACCAACCACCGGGTTAGGGTACACGGCCAGGGCCTGGATAGCCGAACTGGCGGCATCGTGGGTGGCCAGGGTTTGGCCGGCCACGTTGTAGCACGTGATTTGGGGGTTGTAGTTGGTCCAGCCCATGGCCCAGGCGGCATTGCTGCCGAAAGCACCCCGGTAGTTCACCACGTCGAAGGTGCTGTTGGGGCCGCCGTTGCCAGCCCCCGTCAGCTTGGTGCTGGTGAAAGCGGCACCCGAATTGAGGATGGACGCAGCGGGCAAGGCTAGGTTTGGTACGCACTGGCGGTTGTTCGAGCAGTTGCCCTGCCAGTTGAAGTTGTCGGCGTTCAGGCCCAAGCCCGCCACGGTGCGGGTGGTGTCGTTGTTGCTGCCAATGAAGCTGTTCACATTGAAGCCTGCCGTGGTGCCGCTGTTCGTGCTCACGCGGGCAACGTGGGGGGCGTAGCCCGCAAACACGTTGTTCTGAAACTGGAGCGTACCGGCGGCGGCGTTGGCCGTGGTCAGGTTGGTGGAGTTGCTGTTCAGGTCCAGGCCAAAGGTGCGGCCCACGAACACCGAGTTGAACACGCTCTCGGCCGAGTTGCGCCGAATCAGGGCACCGGCGGCGTTCACGAACGGCCGCACGGCGGCAGTAGCGGTGGGGGGCAGAATCATGGTTGTGTTCGAGAACACAGCCGAGGTCTGCGGGGTGTTGGCCGAGCCGGTGGCATCGTTGTCGCTCTCGAAGCCGTTGGAGAAGCCGCCGGTGGCGAAGTCGCCCAGGGCAGGGTTGCGGACGGCCAGGCCAAACTGCACCCGGCCCGAGAAGCCGTTGTCGGTGTCAAAGTCGTCGTCGGTGCCGCCCAGGGCAATGAGGTACTTCGCGTTCACGTTGCCGCCGAACCACTCGAAGGAGTCGTCGCCCGACGACGTTACCTGGATGTGGTCAATGGTGGTGCCGGCCCCTACGCCGCCCAGCGTCAGGCCGTTGATTTCGTTGTTCGGCAGGAAGGCAATGCCGGCGTATTCGATGCGCACGTACTGCAACGTCCCGGAGTTGTCCATCGGGTTGGTGCCGCCGAAGGTGGCAATCACGCCGCCCTCAATGGTGGGGTTGCCGGGCAGATTCACCGGGGCACGGCCGCAGATAATCACGCCGCCCCAGTCGCCGGGTGCCCGCATCCCGGCGGGCTGGTTCGAGGTAAACACGATGGGCTGCGTGGCGGTGCCGATGGCGTTCAGCCGGCCACCCTGCCGAATGATGAGCGCGCCCTGGTTGGTGAGGTCGCCCTTGACGATGGTGCCCGACTCAATGGTCAGGGTTACGCCCGAGTTCACGTACACCGCGCTGGTAAGCAGGTAGATGTTGTTGCGGGTCCAGGTAGTGTTCGTGGTGATGTCCAGCCCGGCTTTGCTGGGCGAGTTGATGCCCACCGAAACGACGTTCGACGAGGTCGGGCACTGGGCTTGTGTGGCCATCGGCAACACAGCGGCTCCCAGGGCAAGGAGCGACAGCAGTACTATCTTTTTCATGGGAAAATGTAACTAAGAAGGTGGAGTTTAATGAGCTTCAAATGCGACTGCAAAGGTCCGATTGCGACCAACCCATTGACTTTTGTTGACTGTTACCTTTTGGGGCGAAACAGGTTAAGAAACTGTTGCCCGACCGGCCTGGCCCCTGCCCGTAGCAACTAAAAAGGGCACCCCGCAGCGCGTTGCGGGGTGCCCTTTGCGGAAGTTCCGGCCTGGCGCTCCGGCTCCTAAAAGCGCATCGTTACGCCCAGTGTGGAGTAGGTGCCGCGCTTGTACTTGGCAAACACCGCCCCGTTCTCGAAGTTGTCAATGCTGCCGTTGCGGTTCACGTCGTAGTACTGCCGCGTTTCCTGGTTGAGTAGGTTTTGGATACCGGCCCGCACCTCAAAGTGCGTCCCCAGGCCCTTGGTCACCGACAGGTCCACGACGTGGCGCGGCAGCTCAATCACCGAGGGGTTTTGCTGCTTGTCGCCCACAAACACGATGCGCGGCCCCACCACGTTGTACTGCACCGACACCTGCCAGTGCCCGTCGTTGTCCTGGTAAAACAGGCCCAGGTTCACCACGTAGGGCGACTGTCCCTGCAAAGGCCGGTCAGTCAGAGCAAAGCCTTTGTTGTTGGCATCGGTGGTGTCGAGCTGCACCCGGCTGCGGATAGCCGAGGCGTTGGCCACGAACGAGAGGCGCTGCAAAAACCGGCTCTGCGACAGCTCTATCAGCGACTTCCGCACCTCTACCTCGGCCCCGATGTCGTAGGCGTGGGTCGCGTTCTGGTACGTGAGGGTGAGGCCGCCCGTGCCGGAGCGGGTGGTTTGCTCGATGGCATCGTTGAACCGCTTGCCAAACACCCCGAACGAAATCAGTTCCGAGCGGCTGGGGTAGAACTCGTAGCGCAGGTCGGCGTTGTAAATCGTGGCCGTGCGCAGCTTGTTGCTGCCCAGAATAAAGAAGTTGTTGGTGAAGTCGTAGTACGTGTAGTTGGCTACTTCCCGAAACTCCGGCCGGTTTACGGACTCGCTCACACCGGCGCGTAGCAGGCTGCGTTCGTTGAAGTTAAAGGTCGCGTTCAGCGAGGGCAGCACGAACACGCGGCTCTCGTTGTAGTTGTCGGGTTCCGACGAGCCGTCGCCCGGCAGCAGTTGCTTGTGGTTGTATTCCAGCCGCACCCCGCCGGTCAGGTTCAGTTTGTCCGAAAGCGGAGCCACGGCGCTCAGGTAGGTCGCCGCCAGCCGGTTCTTGCCCGTGTAGCGGTCGTTGAAAGTGGTGCCTTCCACCAGGGCCAGGCCCGTCACGGGCCGCAGGTTGTTGCCCGTAAAGATGGAATCCAGCGGCTGGTTGTCGATGCCGGCGTGGTCGAAGCGGTTGGGGTTGTCGTAGTAGTAGTTGAAGTAGCGACTGACGAAATCCCGGTTTTTTTCTTCCAGGTAAAAGCCCAACCGCAGCTTGTACTGGTTCACGCCCAGCGTGTCGCGGCCGTTGAAGCGGCGCTCCAACTGTCCGCTGGCCATGTACGTATTCTCGTGCAGCGACGAGTAGTAGCGGGCGCTGGCCGAGGGCGTGTTGCCGATGGACACCAGGTAGGGTTCCGGGTTCAGGTCGCCCGGCTTGGCGGGGTCGTAGGTGCGCGTTTGCTGGTTCTGGCGGTAGTCCGGCTCGTTGCGGTTCACGTAGTTGTAGCCCACGGCCCAGCTTGCGGCCGTGCGGCTGGCGCGGCCCAGCTCGTGCTGCCCGCCCAGCTGCCCCGAGTAGATGCTCCGGCTTTGGTAGTGTAGCGCGTAGTCGTTGTGTTCGCCCTCGTCAATGTTGTAGCCCTGGCGATGCACCACTTCGTCGGTGCCGTACTGGTTGAAGAAGTTACGGAACTCCAGCTTGTTGCGGTCGTTCACCCGCACCTGGTAGTTGTGAATCACCCCCAGCCGCACCGCCGACAAGCTGCGCGTGTCGGTGTAGTCGTAGGTTTTGCCGGGCAGTTTCTCGGGGTCTTTGGCATCGAAGGTGTAGTCGGTAAAGCGCTGCCGCTGCGAGTCGTACTGCTCTTGGGTGTTGGAGTACGAAATTGATGTAACGTTGCTCACGTACACGCCGCCAATCTCATACTTCCGGCTCAGGCCCAGCGACACCCGCAGGTCGGGCCGTGAGGTAATGGCGTGAGGCAAAAACTCGTTGCGGAGCTGCGGACGCAACGCATTCAGCTGCTCGGCCGTGCTGTTGGCTTTCGGGGTCAGGGCCGCCAGCGCGTCCGGCAAGGTCCGTTGCCCGTTGTCAAACCCCAGAAAGTCCGTAGAGCTGTGGTCAGTACTCAAGTAATTCCCCTTGAAGGTGTTCGTGCTCCGGTCCCAACCCGAAATCGTGAGCGATGTGGCATTGTCCAGCACCGAGTTTTTAGTATAGACCTTCACCACGCCGCCGCCAAACTCGCCCGGCAGCTCCGGCGAGCCGGACTTAAAAATCAGCACCCGGTCGATGACCGAGCTGGGCAGAATGTCGAACGAAAACGAGCGGGTGTCCACCTCGGCGCTCGGCGTGAGGGCATCGTTGAGCAGCACCGTGTTGTATCGCTCGGCCAGCCCCCGAATCACAATAAAGTTGTTGTTCTGTAGCGTTACGCCTGGAATGCGCTTCATCACCTCGGCCGCGTCACGGTCCAGCGACTTCACAATCTGGTCGCTGCTGATGCCGCTCACCACCACTTCGCTTTTTTTCAAATCCTGAATCAGCGCCACTTCGGTGCCCGTCTGCTTCACGCCCGTTACCGTTACTTCGCCCAGCGAGGTCTTGCTTTCCTCCATCACGCCGTTCAAGGCGGTGGTTTGCCCACTGCGAATCACAATACCGGTGAACGTGAGCGGCTTGTAGCCCACGTAGCTCATCGTAATGTTGTACGTGCCCGCATCCAGCGCCAGACTGTAATTGCCCTCCAAATCAACGGGCGCGGCCTGGGTGCTGCCCGTCACCAGCACGGTGGCCCCAATCACGCCTTCTTTGGTTTTTTTGTCCGTTACCTTGCCTTCCAGCTTGCCCTGTTGGCCGAAGGCCACCGTCGTCCACACTAAAAAAACGCCAAGAAAAGTGTACCGCATTAGCATGTTGAGGTTGGTCAATGGTTGTTTGACCACGCAAAATTACCAGTAGGCTATTGCAGCAGTATTACGACTAGGTTACGTCAATATTATCAGCCAATTAGTCACCAAGTTGCAAAAGTTTTGCCTGGCGTTGCGGTGAAGATTAAAGGCCACTGGCCAGCACAACGGTTGAAGTCGTTCGGCCACCCGGCCCGTACCTTCGCACCCCACCCCTACCCGCTTGCCCCATGCTCATTTCCATGACCGGCTACGGCCAGGCCCACCGCGAAACCGACACCTACACGGCCACCGTGGAACTGAAGTCGCTCAACTCCAAAACCTTTGACCTGAGTTTGCGGCTGCCGCGCTTTTTGCTGCCGCACGAGTTAGAAATTCGCAACGCCCTGGCCAAATCCCTGTTGCGCGGCAAAATCAACCTGAGCGTGGACTTTGTCCGGCCCGCTGCCGCCCGCGCCGCCGCCCCGGCCCTCAACAAAGAAGCCTTGCTAGCTGCCTTTTATGACCTGAAAGACATTGCCCAGAGCCTAGGCCTACACACCGGCGAAGACACGCTACTGGCTGCCCTGCGCCTGCCCGGTGTCATCCCGACCCCGGCCGAGGCCCGCGAAACCGAGCCGGAAACCGACGTGTCCTGGGACGAATTGCAACCGCTCTTGACCGAGGCGCTGGCCGCCATGCAGCAGTTCCGGCACGACGAAGGCCGGACGCTCACGACCGAAATTCTGGGCTACGTGGCCGTCATCCGGCAGCAGTTGGCCGCCGTCGAGGCCCACGACCCGGTGCGGCTGGCGCACGTGCGGCAGCGGCTGAACGGGCATCTGGCCGAAATCAGCAGCCTGGAACATTTCAACGCCACCCGCTTCGAGCAGGAAGTGCTGCACTACCTGGAAAAGCTGGACATTGCCGAAGAAAAAGTGCGCCTCGCCGCCCACCTCGCCTACTTTGAGGAAGCCACCCGGCGGCCCGACGAAAGTGAGGGCAAAAAACTGGCTTTTCTGGCCCAGGAAATTGGCCGCGAAATCAACACCATCGGCTCCAAGGCCAACGATGCCACGGTCCAGCATTTGGTGGTGAGCATGAAGGAAGAACTGGAGAAAATCAAAGAGCAACTCAACAACATTTTGTGAGTTTGGAAATTTTTTTTGCTTCGCGCAAAGTTTTTTTCAACGGCGTAGGCTCATTGGTTTTTAGGGGCTTCCGGGGCCGCGCTTGTTTCAGCGGCATCTGGGCGAATAGTCGGGTCACAAAACAATAGTCCAACTTCGCCCAATGCGATGACGAGGGGGTTTTTGCCTTTTTTCGTTTGCCCAATGAGTCATTTTTGAAGCGGTTTGTTGCGCAATTTTTTAGTCTTATTTCAAGAAACGTATTTGCAAAACCGGGCCAGAAAACCCATTTAACCCAGGTTTCTCTAGCTGTATTTTTTTGGCTAATATGGCTGATTTAGCCACAATTTTAGGTTATTTTGCACTAAAACGGGCTTTACCTGGCCAGCTAAGCCCAGGCGATTTGGAATGTTGGTGGACAATGGTTGCGGAAATTATTTTTGCACGTATCTTAGTTGTCTGAAAGCGATGCGGCCTCTCTGGCGGGCACTGCTTTCGGGCATCCTCCACCCATTTCCCCATCCTATGAAAACAACATTTCTGCTTGGTGTCCTGACCCTGCTGCTGTGTGCAGCCCGGCCCGTTTCTGAAGTTGAGTTGGTGCGGAAGCACGTGCTCAGCGAACGGGTGGAAATACTCATCCCGCGCGGTTTCGAGGTGGTGAGCGAACAACAATTGGATTTCACTTACGGCAAATCGCAAAGCCGCCCCAGCGTCCTCTTTACCAATAACAACCTGGTTTCGCTGGCCTTCAACTACACCGACAACGAAGCCGACGAAGACGCAGTGGATGTGTACTTCGCGTCCTACCTGAAGTCGCAGCACAAACAGTACAAAAAAGCGACGTGGTTCGACGAAGGGGTTAAGCGCATCAACAACCACAAAGTCGGGTTTCTGGAGCTGATGAAACCCGAAATGGGTCACGAGGTCTATACGCTCATGTTTTTCACCGACGTGGACGGCAAGCTCATGATTTGCACCTTCAACTGCGCCGACCGCCAGAAACCGCAGTGGGAGCCGATTGCCAAACAAATCATGCTCTCGCTCAAAGCGCGGTAGGCCAGCTCGATGGCCGCGATTGAAAGGACCCCGTTTCAGTAGAGGCGGGGTTCTTTCGTGTAACGAGTACCCCGAAGCTATGCTTCGGGGTACTCGTCCTCACCCATTCACGTACCAGAAAAGCTCGTCTTCGCCCACCTTTTTCACCTCGCGCAAGCCGCTCAGTCCCAACCGGGGCGCGGCAATGCCTTCGCCAATCTTGAGGGGTGCCCGAAACACCCGGATTTCGTCCCACAGCCCGGCCTCCAGCAGCACGTTCAGCACGGTGGGGCCGCCTTCTACCAGCACAGACTGAACGTGCTGGGCGTACAAGTCGGCTAGGATGGCGGGCAGCCAGTCGGCACTTTCGGGCAGGGTGGCGTGGCGCAGGTTGTCGCGGTCGGGCCGGTGGCGGTTGGTGTAGAGCACCGTGGGCTGGCTGCCGTCGAGCAAGTTGTGGGTGGGCGGCAGGCCCAGGTTTTTGTCAATGCTGATGCGGAGCGGTTGTTGGCCGGGCCAGTCGCGCAGGCTCAGGCGGGGGTTGTCGTGCAGGGCCGTGCGGGTGCCAACCAGGATTCCCGCTTCCTCGGCCCGCCACTGCTGCACCAGTAGCTGCGCCTGCGGGCCGCTGATTTTCAGGGGTTGGTAGTAACGTCCGGCGATGAAGCCGTCGGCGGTTTCGGCCCATTTCAGCACCAGGTAGGGGCGCTTTTTTTCGTGAAACGTGAAGAAGCGGCGGTTCAGCCAGCGGCCGTCGGCGGCCAGCAAGCCGGTTTCGGTGCGGATGCCGGCGGCCCGTAGTTTTTCCAACCCTTTGCCAGCTACTAGCGGGAAGGGGTCGGGGTTGCAGACGACGACTTCGGGCACGCCGTTGGCAATCAGCAAATCGGCGCAGGGCGGGGTTTTGCCGTGATGGGCGCAGGGTTCGAGGGTGACGAAAACGCGGCTTTCCTTCAAAAGCGCCGGGTTTTCCACTGCCGCCACGGCGTTCGCTTCGGCGTGGGGGCCGCCGTGGCGCTCGTGCCAGCCCTCGCCGATGATGCGGCCCTGGCAGGTGATGACGCAGCCCACCAGCGGGTTGGGACGGGCATAGCCCAGGCCGAGGACCGCCAGGTCGAGGGCACGGCGCATGAAGAAAGTATCGTCGGTCATAGCGCAAGGTATTGTGGTTAGCAGCGGCAAACCGAACGAGTACCCTGAAGCTGCGCTTCGGTCGTTGAACGGTCGTTCCAGGGCAGCATACGGCCGAAGCGCAGATTCGGGGTACTCGTTCGGACCGCTGCTACTTTTGCCCGCATGACCATCCGAGCTTTCACCGACCAACTGGCCGCCGCGCTGGCCGCTATTTACCCTATTGCCGAAGCCGGGGCCATTGCCGCCTTGCTCACGGAACACCTGCTGCACCTGGACCCCTTGCAGCGCCGAATGCAGGCCGCCGCGCCCGTGCCGCCCGCCGCCGAAGCCCAGGCCGCCGCCTGGCTGCCGCGCCTGCTGGCCCACGAACCGGTGCAATACGTGCTGGGCACGGCGCACTTTGCCGGGCTGGAGCTGGAAGTGTCGCCGGCCACGCTCATCCCACGCCCCGAAACCGAGGAGCTGCTGCGCCTGGCGCTGCGGGAAGTGCCCGCCGGGCCCGGCCAGCGGCTGCTGGACGTGGGCACCGGCAGCGGGGCGCTGGCCTGCGCCCTGGCCCAGGCCCGGCCCGAAGCAGAAGTGTGGGCCGTGGACGTGTCGGGGGCCGCGCTGGCTGTGGCCCGGCATAATGCGGCCCGCTACGGGTTGGCGGTACTATTTCAGGAATTGGATATTTTGCGGGAGTTGCCAACTGGCATTGCCCCCCAAAGCCTCACGGCGCTGGTGAGCAACCCGCCGTATGTGCGCGAAAGCGAACAGGCGCAGATGCGGCCCAACGTGCTGGCCTGGGAACCGGCGCTGGCGCTGTTCGTGCCCGATGCCGACCCGCTGCTGTTTTACCGGCGGCTGGGCGAAATCGGGCGCGAACTGTTAGTGCCGGGCGGGCACATTTTTTTGGAAATCAATGAGATGCTTTCGCAAGAAACCCTGGCGCTGCTGCGGGCGCAAGGCTACGCCGACGTGCGCGGGCAGGCCGATATGTTCGGCAAGCCCCGTTTCGTGACGGCCAGGGCGCAGTAACCTTTGGCTTGTCCGGGCGTTTTGCTCAGTAGGCCCGCGCAAAGTACGCCCGCCGCACGCTCGGCTTCCCAGTCAGGATGCACACGCCGTCCTCGTCCGGCTCGTTCAGGGCCAGGCAGCGGATGGTGGCTTTGGTTTCTTCTTTGATGCGCTCCTCGGTTTCGGATGTGCCATCGTAGTGGGCCAGTACGAAGCCTGCGGTGGTGTCCAACACCTGTTTGAAGTCGGCGTAAGTGTCCACGCGGGTGGTGTGGGCGGTGCGGAAATCCAGCGCCCGGTGGTAGAGGGTGTGCTGAATCTGGGTCAGGAGTTGGCTCACTTCGCTCACGATGTCGGCCAGGGGCAGGGTGAGCTTTTCCTTGGTGTCGCGCCGGGCGGCTTCCACGGTGCCGTTGTCGAGGTCGCGGGCCCCGATGGCCAGGCGCACGGGTACGCCCTTCATCTCCCACTCGGCAAACTTGAAGCCGGGGCGCTCGGTGTCGCGGCTGTCCACCTTCACGGCGATGCCCTGGGCAATGAGGCCCATCTGGATGGGCCGGATGCGCTCGAGCAGCGCGTCCAGTTCCCCGGTTTTGTAGATGGGCACGATGACGACCTGAATTGGGGCCAGCTTGGGCGGCAGCACCAAGCCATCGTCGTCGGAATGCGCCATCACAAGGGCCCCCATCAGGCGGGTACTCACGCCCCAGCTTGTGCCCCACACGTACTCGCGGTCGCCGTCTTTGGTGGCAAACTGCACGTCGAAGGCTTTGGCAAAGTTCTGGCCCAGGAAGTGGCTCGTGCCCGCTTGCAGGGCCTTGCCATCCTGCATCAGGGCCTCAATGCAGTAGGTGTCTTCGGCTCCCGCAAACCGTTCGTTCTCCGTCTTCACGCCCTTGACGACGGGCAGGGCCAGGTGTTCTTCGGCAAATTCGGCGTACACGTCCAGCATTTGGCGGGTTTCGGCCACGGCTTCGGTGGCGGTGGCGTGGGCGGTGTGGCCTTCCTGCCACAGAAATTCGGCCGTGCGCAGGAACAGCCGGGTGCGCATTTCCCAGCGCACCACGTTGGCCCACTGGTTGATGAGTAACGGCAGGTCGCGGTAGCTCTGCACCCAGTTTTTGTAGGTGCTCCAGATGATGGCTTCCGAGGTGGGGCGCACAATGAGTTCTTCCTCCAGCTTGGCGGCGGGGTCCACGCGCAGCTTGCCGGGGCGGTCGGGGTCGGTTTGTAGGCGGTAGTGCGTCACCACGGCGCACTCTTTGGCGAAGCCTTCGGCGTTTTTTTCCTCGGCCTCAAACAAACTTTTCGGGATGAAGATGGGGAAGTAGGCATTTTCGTGGCCCGTGCGCTTGAACATCTCGTCCAGGGTGCGCTGCATTTTTTCCCAAATGGCGTAGCCGTAGGGCTTGATGACCATGCAGCCGCGCACGGCCGAATTTTCGGCCAAACCGGCGCGTTTTACTATCTCGTTGTACCAGAGCGAGTAATCTTCCTGGCGGGTGGGCAACTTTTTGCTCATAATCGGTATCTGCTAAAGGGCGGGGCGGGGTGGCGGAATTGCGCTAAGTTGGCACTCCTTTTGAACAGCACCCAAACCGTCGCGGGCGGGCACCGTTTCGGGGCGAAATTACGTTAGGGAGTGTGCGGCCCCGCGCGGTCCGGTTCTGGCCGGTGTTTTTTAGCCTGGGCTTCGGCCAGCGTTCTTTGCCCGTCTTCACCTTATTTATCCCGGTCCGGTCGTTACTTTACGCCCGTTCCCCGTCTCCTATCATCTTCGTCATGAAAACCTTGCTGTCTGCCAGAATCCCGGCACTCCTGCCCGCGTTTGCGTTGCTTGCCCTCGGTGGTTGCGCCAGCACGTCGGGCCTCACGTCGTCGGAAAACGACGGGGTCTATTATTCTTCCAAAGACCGCACTACGGCCATCAACCCGCCCGCCAACCAGGGCTACGGCAGCCAGCACAACGGCTATTCCGGCCAGAATGGCGGTTATTCCGGGCAGGGCAACCCCAATGCGGGCGGCGCATCGGCCACCAACACGCAGCCCCAGACCGACGACGCGAACAATCCCGATTACAACGCCAACGGCAGCACTAATTCGGGCGGCAACAGTTCGGGCGGCAATTACGATTACAACACCAACGGCGCGGGCGGTGCCGCCACCAACGGCAACAGTTCGGGGCAATATTACGACCCGAATTATAGCAACAACAACGGCAACAGCGCCTACAATCAGGGCTATAACAACGGGTACAACAACGGCCGTTACAGCAGTTCGTATTACGCTCCCGGCGTGGCCTATTATTCGCCGTTGGCCTATGCACCCTATTCCAGCCTCAACTACGGCTACGGGGGCTACGGCTACGGCGGCGGTTATTGCGGTTTCTCGCCCTACGGGTATTACAGCCCGGTTTATAGCTCCTTCTACAGCCCATATGGTTATTATGGGTCGGGCGTAAGCATCAGCATCGGATTTGGCTACGGCGGCGGTTACGGCTTTGGGTCGCCCTACGGGTATGGCTATTCGCCTTATGGCTACGGCTACGGCTACCGCCCCGGCATTTATGACCCCTACTACGGTGGTGGTTACTACGGCTACCGGGGCTATGGCGGCGGCTACCGCAACACGGTCTATACGGGGTCGGGCAGCAGCTACTACAACGGCGGCACCGGCAACGGCCGCACCGTGCTGGTGGGGCCGCGTGGCGGGCGCGGCGGCGATGTTGTGACGGGCGGCCGACCCAGCGGGGCCTCACCCACGCCGGGCGGCCGGGGCAACGACCGCCCCGTGGTGACGGGCACCGGCGGCCGACCCGCTGGCTCCAACGAAAACGGCGGCGGCATCGTGGCCCCCAATGGCGGCCGGACTGAACGGGTGAACAGCTTTGGCGGTGGCTCAAATGGCGACGTGGCCTTGCCCGGCCGGGGCCGCGAAGCACAGCCCAACGAAACCGGTAACCTCGGCAGCGCCCCCGGCAAATACAACGCGCCCACCGACAACAACCCCAACGGGCTGACCGGCCGCGACCGGGGCGGCCGTTTCCGGTCGGAAACCCAACAACTGAATACCAACCCGCAGCCCGGCACCGACCGCAACCCCGGCAACTTCGGCTCCGGCCAGGGCCGCGAAGGCCGGGTTATCAACAACACCCCGGCGAGCATGGACCGCGTGAACACCCAGCCCGCCCCCGAAATCCGGGCTGGCAACTTCGACCAACCCAACCGGTCAAACGGCCGCAACGGCTCATTTGACGGCGGCGGCCGGACGGTGCAACCGGAGGCGCAGAACTACGGCAACCAACGCCAACGCACCTACGAGCAGCCCCAACAGCAAGCGCAGCCCCAACGCAGCTACGAGCAACCGCAGATGCAACAGCCGCAGCGCAGCTACGAGCAACCCCAACGTACGTATCAGCAGCCCCAACGCACCTACGAGCAGCCCCAGCGCAGCTACGAATCCCGTCCGTCCGGCGGGGGTGGCGGCAGCTTTGGCGGCGGCGGCAACTCCGGCGGGGGTGGCGGGCGGCGGGGGCGCTAATTTTCGGCCCCGTTCGGGCTATTTGACTTCAACCAGAGCCGGCCCTTCGGCCGGCTCTTTTTTGTGCCGATTCCAATGAAAAGACTGCCGTTTCAGTTGCTGGGTTCGCTGTTGCTGCTAGCCAGTAGCGCCCGCGCCCAAAGCCCCTACGCGGGCGAGGCCGTTTATTATTCGCGCTTGCAGTTTGCCGGCCCGGCCCGCACCCAGGGCATTGCCGGAGCCAACGTGGCGCTGGGGGCCGACTTTGGCAACCTGACCAGCAACCCCGCCGGGTTGGGCCTGTTCCGGCAGTCGGAGTTTCATTTCACGCCCGGCCTGGGCCTGGGGTCGGCCGATGCCGTTGCTGACAGCACTGGCACCGACACCGGCCCCAGCCAGAACGCCACCAAAAACAGCTTCCACATTGCCAGCGTCGGGGCCGTGTTCACGAACCGTTTGGCCGACACCGATGCCAGCAGCGACTGGCGTGGTGGCAGCTTCGCGCTGGGCTTTTCGCGGCTGGCCGATTTCAATGCGACGTTTCACTATGTCAATACGGTGGCCGATAGTCACTCGCTGTTTCAGGCCTTGCGTGAACCTAACGGGGTTAGCCTCTTGGATAAAGAAGGGCACTACACTGGCAGAATGTATGATTCCCGTTTAGATGATATTAACAGTCAATTCTCTGCGAAATCATACACCAACCTTGATGGTTTAGCTTACGGAACCTACTTGACCAGCTTTGGCGATGCATCGGTGAAAATTCCGAACCCACGCAAACCTAAGCAAGACACCACGATAGTGGTTGACAAAGTAGATGTCACACCTGGTTTGGAGCGGAATCTTCCGGCGACACAGAACGTAACCCTTACCCGGTCCGGCTCTGTTTCGCAGTTTGATTTGGGCTACGGAGGCAGCTACAAAGACCGGCTTTATGTCGGCGGGGCCATCGGCATTGTGTCGTCGAACAGCAACACCGTGCGTGATTTTTCGGAAGCCGCCAACCCCGCCGACCTCACTACTTCGTTTGGCAGCTTGCTACTCCATGATGCCGTAAAAACAACCGGCACCGGTGTTAACGCCCGCGTAGGAGTCATTTATCGTCTCAACGACGCGCTGCGCCTCGGTGGCTCGGTGCAAACCCCAACGTACATTCAGTTTACCGACACTTATTCTACTTCGTTGGAAACAAAATTTAGCAAACCATTGACGTTCAACACTAAAAATGGTCCCTCGACAACCAGCGGAGAACGCATAGCTTTGCCCGGTGGCCAGTACGCTTATACCCTCACCACGCCCTTCCGGGCCAACGGCGGGGCGGCGCTCACGCTAGGCAAGCACGGCTTTGTGACGGCCGACCTGGAATACCTGGGCTACCAGCAAGCCCGCTTCAGCGGTAATCCCAACGATGCGAACGGCGACGATTACTCATTCACGTCCGAAAACCAAACCATCAGCCAAGCCTACCAAAACGCCATCAACGTGCGCCTGGGCGGCGAGGCCCGCTTGGATATTTTCCGGCTCCGGGCGGGCTACGCCCACTACGGCGACCCCTACCGCACGTCCACCCTGGACCGGGCACAGGAGTTCTACACGGCCGGGGTAGGCTTCCGGCAAAGCAATTTTTACCTGGACGTGGCCGGGGTGTACACCACTTATAAGCAATTGTATTCGCCCTACTCGCTGGTCGGGGGGCAACAGCCGCTCATCAGCGTGAATGCCAACCGCTACACGACGACCGTAACGGCCGGGTTCACGTTTTAGAACGGGTCTGTAGGGGCGGGACTTGTCCCCGCCCGTCGCTGCCCGGAATCGTTAAGCGTGACCGTTGTGGTGACTCATCTGATTCGGGCGGGGGCAAGCCCCGCCCCTACTTCTGCATCCGCACCGCGCAACTAAACGCCGGAAACGGCGTGAGCGTGGGCTTGCTGATGCTCAGCAGCCCGTACCGTCCATCCTCGGTCCGAAACGCCAGCACCACCGCATCGGTTAGCGAGCCGGAGCGTAGCGGGTCAACTGCTGGCGGGGCATTGTTGTATTCCGTAGCCAGCCCGGCAGCAGTCAGTACAGCGGTGAATTTGGTGGCATCCAGGGTGGTGCGCCGCAAGGTAGTAGCTCTTTTAGGGCCAGGCCAGGTGGCGACTGCTTTCGGCGCTGCCAGGCTGATACCGCCGTTGTCATTCACGGCCACCAAGTCTATTTGAGCCTGGGTGGCGGGTTGGGTGTCCACCGCGAAGCGGGGCAGTAGCAGGCCGGGGCGCAGGGCAAAATAGGGCCGTGCCCGCTCCTCGTTGGGTTGCAGGGTGGGCAGCAGCGCGTAGCTCTGGTAGACGGCCGCCGAGTCGGCTTTGCGGACGGTGAGGCGGTAGCTCCGGGTGTTGGTTTGCCCGTCCACATCGGTCACGGTGTAGGTCCAGCGTTCGGTGCCCGACGTGCTACGCGCCCCGAAAGTGGGCGTGAACCGGTATTCGGGGGGCTGGCCGGGCAGGTCTTTGTCCAGCAGTATCAGGGTAGTGTCGGGCGGCGCGTCGCTGGTTTTGAAGGAAGAAAGCAGCACCGGATAGTTAATCGGGCGCAGACCGGGCGAGTACGTAACGCTGATTTTCAGGTGTTTTAGCAAAGGGCCGCCGGCCACGGCCGCCGCAAACACGCGGGTGCGAAAGGTGTCGGCCGCGTTCAAAATACGGTCGCTTGACGTGAGGTTGGTATCGCCCACAAAATCCAGCCGCACGGGGGCGGCGGTCTTTTCGCAAGCCGCCAAGGCAGCCGCAGCAACGAGGATAACTCCTGAAAAAAGGCGGCAAAAGCGCATGGTGCAAAGGTAGCCGGGGCGCGGCGCTTACCTTAGCGCCCCGCGCCAACCGCTCATTACTTTTCCTACCCCATGCGTTTCCTCGCCCTGCTGCTGGCCTTGAGCCTGACCACCGCCCAGGCCCAGCAAAAAAAGCCCCTTACCCTGGAAGACATCTGGGCCAGCCCCGCCCTGCGGCCCGCCACTGTGCCGGGCTTTGACTGGCTGAAGGACGGCCGCTATTACGCCAGCCTGGACGACGGCAGCCTCGTGCAGCACGAAGCCACCACCGGCAAAGCTCTGCAAACGCTGGTAGCCGCCAGCGCCTTGCGAACCGCCGGGGTGCCCGACGTGGAAGGGTATAGCTTCAACGCCGACGAAAAGAAGGTGCTGTTCCGGGCCAACACCGAGCCGATTTACCGGCGCTCGTCGCGGGCCAATTATTATGTTTTTGACCGGGGCACGGGTAAAGTCGCGCCCTTGAGCAGCGGCGGCAAACAGGGCTACGCTACGTTTTCGCCCGATGGGCAGCGGGTGGCATTTGTGCGGGACAATAACTTGTTCGTGACCGAATTGGTGACCATGCGCGAGGTGCCTGTCACGACTTCCGGGGTTCGGAACCGCATTATCAACGGCTCCACCGATTGGGTGTACGAGGAAGAGTTTGAGTTTGCGCAGGCGTTTTTCTGGTCACCCGATTCGCGGCAGGTGGCTTTTTATACGTTTGACGAAAGCGCGGTGCCGGAGTACGATATGCAGCTTTGGGGCAAGCTCTACCCGGAAGAATACCGCTACAAATACCCCAAAGCGGGTGAGAAAAATTCGGTCGTCGGCATCAGCAGCTACGACGTGGGCAGTGGGCGCACGGTGAAGCTGGACGTGGGGCCGGAGCCGGACCAGTACATCCCCCGCGTGATGTGGACCCAAACGCTCAACCTGCTGAGCATTCGGCGCATGAACCGCTTGCAGAACCGGCTGGAAATCCTGCACGGCGACGTGACGACCGGCAAAACCACCGTCGTGCTGACCGACACCGACGCGGCTTACGTGGAAGTTCACGACGACGATTTGTACTACCTGCCGGGCGGCCAGCAGTTCGTGTTTGCCAGCGAGAAAGACGGCTACCGCCACCTCTACCTGCACAACCTGAACGGCCAGCCGGTGCGCCAACTCACCAAAGGCCCCTGGGAAGTGAGCGAAGTGGCGGGCCTGGATGCCAAAGGCGGCTACGTATATTTCACGAGCACCGAAGCCGGGCCGACCCAGCGCCACCTCTACCGCAGCAAACTGGCCGGCGGCCCCGCCGAACGCCTCGGCGACCCCGGCCGGGGCACTGATGTGGTGAACCTCAGCCCCGATGCCCGCTACTACCTCAACTACCACTCGCAGGCCGGGCAGCCCGCCACCGTGAGTCTGCGCGACGGCCGCAGCGGCAAGCTGGTCAAAACCTTGGAAGACAACGCCAAGCTGCGGAAAACCCTGGCCGATTTTGACCTCGGCTCCATTGAGTTTATCCAGGCCAAGGATGCCGACGGCAACCCACTCAACGGTTGGATGATGAAGCCCGCCAACTTTGACCCCGCCAAAAAATACCCGGTGCTGATGCACGTCTACGGCGGCCCCGGCTCCCAAACGGTGAAGGACGACGCGGGCGGCGGCACGGCTTTCACCAACTACCTCTGGCACCAGCTACTGGCCGCCAAAGGCTACCTCGTGGTGAGCGTGGACGGGCGCGGCACCGGGGCGCGGGGAGCCAAATTCCGCAACAGCACCTACGCCAACCTCGGCAAGCTGGAAACCCTGGACCAGGGCGCGGCGGCCCGCTACCTCGGCACCCTGCCCTACGTGGACAAAACCCGCATCGGCATCTGGGGTTGGAGCTTCGGCGGCTACATGACGGCCCTGGCCATGACCAAACAGGCCGATGTGTTCCGAATGGGCATCTCGGTGGCCCCGGTCACAAACTGGCGCTACTACGACAGCATCTACACCGAGCGGTTCCTGAAAACACCCCAGGAAAACCCCGGCGGCTACGACGACAATTCGCCTGTGCAATTTGCCCAACAGCTCAAAGGCAAATACTTACTCATCCACGGCACCGGCGACGACAACGTGCATTTCCAAAATTCCATTGCCTGGGTTGATGCCCTCATCAAAGCCGACAAGGACTACCAAACGCTGTACTACCCCAACCGCAACCACGGGATTTACGGCGGCAACACGCGGCTGCACCTGTACCGGCAAATGACGCGGTTTGTGGTGGAGAATTTGTAACCTTTGGGGCGATTCGCTAAACGGCCCCGTCCATTCCTTCAACGGCTGCTCCATGATTGACTTGCGCTTCAACTACCCCGTGTTGGATGCCCAGCACGCGGAGTTTTTCACCTCACTCGCGGCCCTGCCGCCCAGCCCCGACTACTTGCGAATGCCCCCGCCCGGCGGACACCCCGCCGACCGGGCCGTGGCAGCGCAGTGGCTGTCGCGTCCCGGCTTTGCCGTCAATCCCGAGTGGTTGCAACTGGGCTGCGGCGGGCATCAGGCGTTGGCGGCCATTGTGCTGGCGACCCGGCTGGCGGGCTGCACCGTGGCCGTAGATGCCATCACCTACAACGGCTTTCTGGCATTGGCTGGGCAGTTCAACATCAACGTAGTCGCCTGTGCTTTTGACGAAGCCGGAATGCTGCCCGACGCGCTGGTGGCGCTGTGTCGCGCCCACGCCATCCGGGCCATCTACCTCATGCCCACTTTGCACAACCCGCTGACCCTGGTGATGCCGTTGGCCCGGCGGGAAGCCCTGGTGCAGGTAGCGCGGGAGTTTGGTTTGCTGGTGCTGGACGACGATGCCTACGGCTTTTTGGAACCCAGCCCACCCCCGAGTTTTGCCCACCTGGCCCCGGAGCGCGGGTTCCTGATTTACAGCTTGGCGAAGGTCGTTGCGCCGGGGGTCAAGCTGGCCTACATCGTGGCCCCGCCTGCTTACCAGACAGCGTTGGGGGCTGCCATCCGGGCCACGAGCAGCGGCACCTCGGTGCTGTTTGCGCGGTACGTGAGTGCTTTGATAACCAATGGAAAGCTGGCGCAGCTCATTGAGGAAAAGCGCCACGAAGCCCGGCGGCGGCAAGCAATAGCGCGGCAGGTGTTGGGGCCGACCGCCGCGTATCATACTCGGCCCACGAGCTTCCACCTGTGGTGGCCCCTGCCAGGCAGCACCAATGTGGCGGCGCTGGGCGAAACGTTGCTGACGCACGGCGTGGACGTGGTGACCAGCCTGGTTTATCAAGCCGACCCCGCCCGGCCGCAGCCCGGTATCCGGCTGGCCCTGGGCAGTGTACCCGACGACGCCACGCTCACGGAAGGACTTCGCATTGTGGCGCGGCATCTGCCTGGCTGGTAGTCAAACCGGCCGGAAAACTAAACCACCAAGAAATCACTCCCCCACCTGCGCCCGGTAGTGCGACACCGAAACAGGCATTGCCCTATTTTTGCACGGTCAATTCCATCCTTTTTTTCTACCGTCTTCCCCCGCCATTCCATGCGCTACGCCTTCCTCTTGCTCCTCGCCCTGGCCGCCCTTGCCAGCCGCGCCCAAACGCCGATGACCATCCGGCCCAACACCCTCAACCACCTTGAAGACCTGAAGGAAACCATGAAGCACGTGGCCGTGACCAAAGACAAAGGCCACCGGCAGCCCGCCGAAATCAACCCTGAACTCAACCGCCAACTCGTGATTGCAGCCGACGATTTTGTGCGCGTCACGATGCTGGCCCAACCCACGCAGGAAGCCTACCTGGGGTGCATTGACAAGGGCCTGGCCCGCATGAAAACCATTGCCACCACGCCCGCCCTGCGCCAGCAAGTGGCCGACTACTACCTTGATTTGATGGAGATTGTGGGGCTGCCCGACTCGGCGGGCAAGCTGGATGCCTTTGTGGGGCAGGTGGCGGGCAAGTAGTGCTGCTCGGTTGTCTGCGGCCCGCGCCGTACCTTTTCGGTGTCAAACCCCCTTCCCTCATGCTCACCATCGCCTTGCTGCTGCTCTTTGGCTTCCTGTTTTTGGTGGCCGAAGTCATTTTCATTCCCGGCACTACGGTAGTGGGTTTCGTAGGCTTTGCGCTGCTGGCGGTGGGTATCTGGTTCAGCTACCGCGACTTGAACAGCACGGCGGGCACGGTGGCGCTGGCCGGTTCGGCGTTGGTGGCGGGCGTGATTCTCTACGTTGGGCTGCGCCCCAAAAACCTCGCCCGCGTAGCCCTCACCCACGTGAACGATGCCGTGGTGCGCGACGTGCGGCGGCGCGACGTGGCCCCCGGCACGGTGGGCCGGGCGCTGTCGGCGCTGCGCCCGTCGGGCACGGTGCTGTTTGGCGACGAGCGCCGCGAAGTCGTCACGCGGGGCGAAATGCTACCCGCCGGCTCCACCGTGCAGGTGCTGGGCATCGAGCAAAACCGGCTGGTGGTGGCAGCGGTGTGATTTTTGGTGCCTGGCGCTTGGTGCTTAGTGCCTGGTAGTTAGTGCCAAATGGCTGGCATATGGCAGTGGGGCTGCCAAGCACCAAGCACCAAGCACCAAGCACTAAGTACCTTCGCCCCATGAACTCTCCTTTTTTCCCGTTGGCCGTTGCCGGTATTGGGCTGCTGGTCATTCTGTACTTTTTCCCCGTCAGTCTCTGGATAACGGCGCTGTTTTCGGGAGTGCGGGTCAGCTTGCTCCAACTCGCGTTCATGCGGGTGCGAAAAGTGCCGCCTTCGCTCATCGTCAATTCGCTGATTACTTCCACCAAAGCGGGCCTGCAACTGACGGCTAACGATTTGGAAACCCACTACCTGGCTGGGGGTAATGTGCCGAGCGTCATCAAGGCCCTTATTTCGGCCGATAAGGCCAACATTCCGCTGGATTTCAAGCAGGCCACGGCCATTGATTTGGCGGGCCGCAACGTGTTTGAGGCCGTCACAACCAGCGTCAATCCCAAAGTTATCAACACGCCCAACGTGGCGGCGGTGGCCCAGGACGGGATTCAGCTTATCGTCATTGCCCGCGTCACGGTGCGGGCCAACATTTCCCAACTCGTGGGCGGGGCGGGCGAAGAAACCATCCTGGCGCGGGTGGGCGAAGGCATCGTGACCAGCATCGGCTCGTCGGTGTCGCACAAAGAGGTGCTGGAAAATCCCGATAAGATTTCCAAGCTGGTGCTGCACAAAGGATTGGATGCAGGCACGGCCTTTGAAATCCTGTCCATTGACATTGCCGACATTGACATCGGCGAAAACATCGGGGCCAAGCTACAAACCGACCAGGCCAGCGCCGACCTGCGCGTGGCCGAAGCCCGCGCCGAGGAGCGCCGCGCTATGGCCGTGGCCATGGAGCAGGAATACCGCGCCAAAACCCAGGAAGCCAAAGCCCGCGTGGTCGAAGCCGAAGCCGAAATCCCCAAAGCCATTGCCGAAGCCTTCCGTAGCGGCAACCTCGGCGTGATGGACTACTACAAGCTCCGCAACGTGCAGGCCGACACCGATATGCGCGAATCCATTGCCCGCCCCGGCGAGAACAAACCGGTTTGATTCTCTGGCATTTGGTAGTAGGTAGTCAGATACCTACTGGCCAACTCCAGATACCCACTACCAAATACCCACTACCACAAAAAAATGAAAGGCATCATCCTGGCCGGCGGTTCCGGCACCCGACTACACCCCCTGACGCTGGCCGTGAGCAAGCAGCTCATGCCCGTTTACGACAAGCCCATGATTTATTACCCCCTCAGCATCTTGCTGATGGCGGGCATCCGGGAAGTCCTCATCATCACCACGCCCCACGACCAGGCGCAGTTTCAGAAACTGCTCGGCGACGGCACAGTCCTGGGCTGCGACTTCCAATATGCTATTCAGGAAGTGCCCAACGGGCTGGCGCAAGCCTTCGTGATTGGAGCCGATTTCATCGGGCAAGACAAGGTGGCGCTGGTCTTGGGCGACAACATCTTCTACGGCGCGGGCCTGGAAGAATTGCTCAAGGAAAACAACAACCCCAGCGGCGGCGTGGTGTTCGCCTACCACGTTCACGACCCCGAACGCTACGGCGTGGTCGAATTTGATGCCAACCACAAAGCCCTTAGCATTGAGGAAAAGCCGGACAAGCCCAAGAGCAACTACGCAGTGCCGGGCCTGTATTTTTACGACAACGAGGTAATCGAAATTGCCCGCAACCTGAAACCCAGCCCGCGCGGCGAGTACGAAATCACGGACGTGAACCGCGAATACCTGCGGCGCGGCACCCTCAAAGTGGGCATCCTGGGCCGGGGCACTGCCTGGCTCGACACGGGCACCTTCGAGAGCCTGATGCAAGCCGGGGAGTTCGTGCGCGTAATTGAGCAACGCCAGGGTCTCAAGGTCGGCTCGATTGAAGAAGCCGCTTACCGCCAGGGATTTATTTCGGCCGACGAACTACGCGCCATCGCCGAACCGTTGCGGAAAAGCGGCTACGGCGACTCGCTGCTAAACCTGCCGGAACAGTTGGTGCTGGGCGGTTAGGGGTCAGGTTTGAAGCGGTTAGAACAAAACTCCCCTCCTGCCAAGGAGGGGAGTTTTCGCGTAGCGAAAACGGGGGTGGTTAGGCCGTATGCTGCCCTAGCGCCGTTGGACGGAGCAGTAAATCACCGTTCAGCGACCGTTCAACGGCCGTTCAACGGCCTCACCACCCCAGCTTCGGCTGCGCCGAAACATCCCCTCCTTGGCAGGAGGGGAGTTACCACCCAACGGCCCCCTTACTCGTCCAGATACTGATGCACAAACTTAATGGCCATGCTGCCCTCGCCCACGGCGGAGGCGACGCGGGCCATTGCCCCGGCGCGGCTGTCGCCGGCCGCAAAAATGCCGGGGACACACGTTTCCAGTAGGAAGGGTTCGCGGGTTTGTTTCCAGGCAGTTGCATAGCGCGGGTCGGTCACCAAATCGCGGCCGGTGAGGACGAAGCCCTTGCCGTCGCACAGCACTTGGTGGCACACCCATTCGGTACTGGGTTTGGCCCCGATGAACACGAACAGGGCGCGGGCCGGGCGTTGCTCTACCGTGCCATGGTTGTCGAGCATGATGGACTCCAGGTGGTCCTGGCCGCACACTTCTTTCACCTGCGCGAAGGGCAGAATCTCAATATTTTCGGTGTGCCCGATTTGCTCGATGAGGTAGGCCGACATACTGGCTGCGAGGTTCTCGCCCCGAATGACGATGAATACCCGCCGGGCGTAACTGGCTAAGTACATCGCCGCTTGCCCGGCCGAGTTGCCGCCGCCGACGATGTACACGTCCTGCTCGTCGCAGGAGCGGGCTTCGGTGCGGGCCGCGCCGTAGTACACGCCCGCCCCGCTGAGGCGCTCGATGCCCGGCACATCCAGCGTGCGGTAGCTCACGCCGGTGGTCAGGACCACGGCTTTGGTACGCACTTCGCGGCCGTCGCCTAGCGTCAGCACCTTGTAGCCGTCTTGGATGCACAGCTCGGTCACTTCTTGGGGGGCCAGGAACTCGGCCCCCAGGCGCACGGCCTGCGACCAGGCGCGATGAGCCAGCTCGGCCCCGCTCAGGCCCATCGGGAAACCCAGGTAGTTTTCAATGCGGGAGCTAGTACCCGCCTGGCCGCCTGGGTTTTGGCGCTCTACAATCAGGGTTTTGAGACCCTCGCTGGCTCCGTACACGGCGGCGGCCAGCCCACTGGGGCCGGCTCCCACCACCACCACGTCGTAGAGGTCTTGCAGGGCGGTCAGGGTCAGTCCCATAAGCTGGCCCAACTCGGCTTTGCTGGGGTTGGCCAGGGCTTTTCCGTCGGCCAGCACTACTACAGGCAAGCTACTGGAATCCAATTTTTTACTGGCCACCAATGCTTGGGCTTCGGGGTTGGTTTCGTAGTCCAGAAACTGGTAGCCGACCATGTAGCCGCTCAGAAAATCCTTTAGCTCGTGGGTGAGCGGCGACCATTGAAACCCAATCAGCCGCACCCCGTCGAAGCGGGGCGTGTGTTCCTGCTGCCAAGCGGCCAGCAAGTCGTGCAAAGTCGGAAAAAGCAGTTGCTGGGGCGGGTCCCAAGGCTTCATCAGGTAATAGTCGAGTTGGGCAGTGTTGATGGCCCGCACCGCCGCTTCGGTATCGGCATACGCCGTAAGCAGCACCCGTTTAGCTTCTGGAAATAGCTTGCGGCATTCGGTCAACAGACTTACCCCGTCCAGGTCGGGCATCCGCTGGTCGGCAATGACCAGGGCCAGGGTTTCGTTCTGGTCGTGCAGGTCGTGCAGGGTTTGCAAGGCTTCGGGGCCGGAACCAACGCGCAAAATGCGGTAGTTGGCCCCAAACTCGGTTCGCAGGTCGCGGGCCAACGCCGCAAGTACCTGCGGGTCGTCGTCCACGGTGAGGAGGTAGGGCGGTTTGGCGGGCATGGGCAGGACTGGGTGGTGAGGAGGTTTGAACGAACTCCCCTCCTTTGCAAGGAGGGGAGCGACGGCCTAACCGCCGCCCACTGGCAGCCAGGCGCAAAACGTAGTGCCCTTATCCGAAGTCTGCACTTCCAGACGGCCATCGTGCTGACGGATAATACGCTGGGCAATTTCCAACCCCAGGCCGGAACCTTCGCCTACCGGCTTGGTGGTGTAGAAAGGCTCAAAGATGTGGGGCAGCACGTCAGCCGGAATGCCGGGGCCGTTGTCCTCAATTAAAACCTTGACGAAATCGCCTTCCCGCACGGTGCGGACGGTGAGGCTCCCCCCAACGGGCAAGGCATCTACGGCGTTGTCAATGAGGTTAGTCCATACTTGGTTGAGGCTGCTGACTACGCCCCGGATAGGTGGCAAGCCGGGCGCATAGGCGCGGGTGAGGCGAATGTTTTTCTGGCGCAACGCAAAACCCAGAATGTTGAGCGTACTGTCGAGGCCGGTAGTTACGTCCAGCGTTTCGCGGGCCGTGCCCCGGTCCTGGTGCGAGTAGGTTTTCACATCGGCTACCAGTTGGCTGATGCGGGTGCTGGCTTCCTGCACGTTGCGGGTCATTTGGGCTACTGCTAACTGTCCTTCCAGCCAGGCTAACGCCAGTGGGCGGGCCGCCGGGGCAAATGCCGCCGCCACCGGAGCCAGAGCGGTTTCGTTCAGGCCCGCTTCGGCCAGGGTGGGGGCCAGCCGGTAAGCATCGGCCACACCTTGCGCGGTGAGCCAATCGGCTAGGTCGTCTTCCATCTGGCTGATAGCTAGAGCCGAACGCGACGTGGGCGACGCAGCAGACGGGGTACTCAAGTCGGTGAGGGCGGCCAGGGCAGTGGGCGTAGGGCTTTGGTGCAGCAGGGCGCAAAAGGCGGCGGGCTGGGCCGTGCTGGCGGCAGCCAGGGCGTGGGCAGCGCGGCCGATGGCTGCAGCGGGGTTGTTCAGTTCGTGGGCCAGGCCCGCCGAGAGCTTGCCCAGCGCCCGTAGCTTGTCGTCGCGTTCCTGGCCACGCACTTCGTCGCGGGCGCGGTCGTTCATGGCCGCCACCAGCCGCTGCACCAACTCCAGGCTGACCCGCTCCAGTTCCGTGAATTCAGTGCGTGGCAGGGCGTAAAGTAGCGTTTCGCCCACCGCTACTGCTTCGCCCCGGTAGGTTTGGAGCCGCGAATAGGGCAGCACCCCGCCCACTTGCCCGGTGTCGAGGCGGAACACGGGTTCCCGCTGCCCGCTCGTGAGGCGGTAGAACTGCATCCGGCCCCGCACCACGGCCAGCAACTCATCGGCGGCATCGCCCACGGCGTTTATCACTGCGTCGGGGGCGTAGGCGCGGGCCGTGCCGTGGGTTAGCAGCCAGTTCAGCACCTCATCGGGCAGTCCGGCAAAAACGGTAATGGTGGCAAGGTCGGAGGGGGTGAGGGTCGGCATATGGTCAGCGTAACCGGCAGGTGGGCAGCGGGGTTTTCGGCCGCACAGGCCGACCGCCAGCGCCCCGTTTTCAGCTATTAAATTCCATCCTCCGTCGCTTATTTCTGGTCGGGGTTCCAGCCGTGCAGCACCCGCTCCCGGGCATAGGTGGCGGCCTGTTCGGCCGTAAGCTGATGCGACCACGTGACGCGGGCCGCCGCGTTGGCTCCCGGCCCAGTTGATTGGTATTCGCCGTAATACGTCGTGCTGCGGTTGCTTTCCTTGCCCCATTCGTCCCAGCCCGTGGGCTGCACCACCGGCCCTAGTTCGCAGTTTAAAAATACGGTTTTGGCATAAGGTCGCCAGGGCCGCCCCAGGCAGTACGAGGCGGCGGGCGCATCGCCGCCGATGCGGCACCGCTGAAACACGTAGCCATACCGGGCCGTGTCGGGCGTGGAAGCCGCCGCGATGAACTTACCGCCCGGTTTGCAGGTGAGGGTACAACCTTCAAAATAAGCGGTGCTGGCCCCAAAAATGAAGTCCGTGGTGCCTTCAAGCAAGCACTCGCGGTAGTATTGCCGGCTGCCGGGCGCAAAGGTGTAAAGCGTGTCCTGAAAACCCCGGAAGCGGCAGTTGCGAAACTGCATCCGGTCGCCTGCTACCCACGCGGCCACGGCCTGCCCCGCCGCAGGGCCGGCGCTGTTCTCAAAGGTCAGGTTTTCGGCCGCAAAATCGGGGCCGTAGAGGTAGCAACTGGCCGAACCGGACGTGCCTTTTTCCTCCCCAAACCGGTTTTTCTGGGCGTGGTAGTCGTCGTAGGTCAGCACGGTTTGGTCGCGGTCTTCGCCCACGAGGCGCACCATCGTTTTGCAGCCCGCCACAATCAGCTTCTCCCGGTAACGGCCCTTTTTGATGAAAATGGTGGTCGGCAGCTTGCGAAAATCCGGCACGGCATCAATGGCTGCCTGCACCGTGCGGAAATCGCCGGAGCCATCTTGCGCCACCGTAAATTGGGGGCGTGCGGGGTTGGCGGGTTGCGCCTGAGCGGGAGCCAATGCGCCACCGAGCAGCGCAAGCAACAACCCGATTGTACGCTGATTGCGAGATGCCATTGGTATTAAAAATGTAAATCCAGCGCAGTGGTAGGCCGACTGTTGAAGTCGGCTTGCTGCGCTTGCGCTGCTCCGATTGCCTTGCAACATCCAACATGGTAGGCCGGACTGCAACAGCCCGCCTACCATACTCTTCTATTGCGCTGGTTGCCAGCCGCGCAACACCGCGTCACGGGTATAAAACGCGGCTTGTTCTGGCGTAAGCTGGTGCGACCAGAGAATGCGCTTTTTGGGTGCGGCACCTAAACCAACCGACTTGTATTCAGCAAAAAAGGATTCCTGCTTGCTTTTGTCCTTGCCCCAGTGGTCCCAGCCTTTTTCTTTCACCAGTTCGCTCATTTCACAGTTCAGGTACACCGTTTTGGCGGCTGATTTCCAAGGGCGTCCCAGGAAATATGATTGCGGCGGGGCGTTGCCGGTGATTTTGCAGTGCTGAAACACAAAACCGAAGCGCGTGGTGTCGGGCGTGGAGGCTGCTGCCAGGCAGAAGCCACCGAGCTTGCAAAACAGGGTGCAGTCCTCAAAGAAAGCCGTGCTGCTGCCCAGGATAAAGTCGGTTTCCCCCTCAATGTAGCAGTTGAAATAATACTGCCGGCTGCCGTAGCCGTTCGGATACAGCGTGTCCTTGAAACCCAGAAAGCGACAATTGCGGAACTGCGCCCGGTCGCCGTACACCCACACGGCAACCGCTTGGCTTTTGGGGCCAGCCGAGTTTTCAAACGTCAGGTTTTCAGCGGTGAAGTCGTTGCCATAAACGTGAAAAGTGGCCGAGTTGCTGGTACTCAGCTTTTGGCCACTTTCGCTCATCCGGCCGTTATAGTCGTCGTAGGTCAGGACGGTGGTCAGCAGGTCTTCGCCCTTCAGATGCACCAGGTTCTGCTTTTTATTCAGGGTCAGCTTTTCCTTGTAAATGCCTTTGCGAATAAAAATCGTGACCGGACTGTGGCCGACGATGGGCACGGCATCCAGGGCCGCTTGCACGGTGCGGTAGTTGCCGCTGCCGTCTTGCGCCACCACGTAGGTTTTGCCCTGGGCATAGGCTCCCAGCACCGGCCAGAGCAGGTAAAAGAGCAGAAATTTTTTCATGGCACGAGGCAATTTGGGGGCGGGTGGGAATTGAGGCCAGCAATATAAGCAAAAGATGCTGATAGCTGGCTCAATGGCTCCCATCGCGGGCCAAATGGCGGGGCCTCCTGGTGCTATTGCAGCAGCCAGCGGGCCAGGTCCTTGCCCGCCAAAAAGTTCTCAAAAGAGGCCGGGATTTTGCGGCCGTCCACATACTCGTTGTACAGCCAGGGGTCGCCCAGCACAAACACTTTGCCCTTGCCCAGCCGCGCCGTGGCCATGATAATTCCCTTGCCCGTTACCAGCGGTTGGGCGGGGCTTTGCACCGCCAGCAACGCCAGCTCCTTAATGTACGCCTTTTGGGCGGTTTTGAATACCGCCTGGCCGCTGGTCAAATCCACGCTGCCTTGCTCAAACTGACTGCCCTGCACCATGTTCACGCTTTGGCCGGTGAACTGCACCCCGAAGCTTTGGGCGAGTTGGTTGAGGTGCTTGGTTTCGCAGTTGGCGGTGTCGTTGGCGAGTAGCACAAGGGTGCCGCCGCCGCGCACCCAATCCGTCACGGCCTTGCTGTCGTTGGGCTGAATGTAGTTGGGCTTGGGGGTTTCCTTGCGCGTGTCAGGGTCCACGATAATATAGATACTCAGGGGTTTGAGCACGGCAGCGGTGGGCACGTCAAACAACGCCACGGTTTGGGCACCCAACTCGCGGAACTGCTGACCCCAGAGCCAGAAACCGGAATGCTGCCGGTCTTCCCAAGTGTAATGAAACTGCTCCTGCTGGCCGGTAATGGCATTTTTGCGAAGCTCGTGGTTGAAGTGGTAGTCCAGCCCCACGGTTTTGCCCCGGCCCAGGGCATTTTCGGCGGCAATTTCCATTTCCACACTGGCCAGAATAAACGGCCCCACGCCTTTTAAGTCGTTCTTGCGTAGGGGTTCGCTAAGGTAATATTCGTAGGAGCCGTCGCGGTAGGGCTTGCCGCCCAGCCCGCCCACGCTCACCGTGCCGTTGAAGGCCAAGGCCCCGGTCGGCTCAGTTTGCACGAAGGTTTTGAGCAGCCCGGCGTAGCCTTTGGCGGCCACGGCGGCGAATTTGGCATCCAGGTAGCCCATTCGTGCGCCTTTGGCCAGCGCGTACACGAACATACTGGAGCCGCTGGCTTCGGCGTAGTTGCCCGCCCGGCCTTCCTGGCCCATCACCAGGCTCCAGGTGCCGGTGCCGGGGTCCTGGTACTTGGCCAGCACCGGGGCCAGCCGCTGCAACGCCTTGATTAAGTGCTTGCGCTGTGGGTGGTTGGCCGGAAAATAATCCAGCACGTCCACCAGCGCCATGCTGTACCAGCCAATGCCCCGGTCCCAAAAGTTGGGCGACTGGCCGGTGGTTTTGCTGGCCCATTTTTGGGTCCGGCTTTCGTCGTAGCCGTGGTAGAGCAAGCCGGTTTTGGCATCTACGGCGTGGGCCTCAATCAAATCAAACTGCTTCGCAACATCCTCAAACCCCGTCGCTTGGTTGAAAACCTGGCTGTACTCGGCGTAGAAAGGCTCGGCCATGTACAAGCCATCCAGCCACATCTGATTGGGGTAAATGTCCTTGTGCCAGAAGCCCCCTTCTTTGGTACGGGGCTGCGCATCAAGTTGCTTCCGCAAGTTTTGGGCGGCTAGCTGGTATTTTTCCCGGTCGGGCACCGACACCTGGCTCAGCAGCAGCAGGGCGTGGCCGGTGGTCAGGTTGTCAAGGTTGTGGTCGTCGGCTTTGTAGGTGCGAATGGTCCCGTCGGCCTTCACAAACTGGTCGAGGTCGCGCTTGATGTAAGTGAAATACTTGCTATCGCCGCTGCGTTGCCACACCCGTTCCAACGCCCGCAGCATCAGCCCTTGTTCGTAGTCCCAACGGGCCGTTTTGCGGCTGCCGATGAGGATGGAATCGGGGTGCCAGGTGATGAACGCATCGGCCATGCGCTGCGACATGGGCAGGGCGGTGGCGGTGTTTTGGGCGGGCGCGGTTTGCGGGAGCAGCGCCAGGGCCAGCAGGGCAAAAAGAGAGGCTTTCATAAGTCAAATGTAGGGGCGGGGCTTGCCCCCGCCCGAATCGCTGCCGGTAATCGTGCAGCGGCCACCGTGCAGCGACGGGCGGGGCAAGCCCCGCCTCTACCGCCCAGCTACCGTCACCGTTTTTTTGGCCAGCTTTTCTCCCAGTTCCACGTCCTTTCTGGCTTGTTTGGTGTCGGTGTTGGTCAGCTTGATGTCTTTGGAACGGTCGCCGGTCACGCGCAGCAGCAACTCGGCATTGGCCGGGTAGTGAATGCCGTCCAGCACTACGTGGTGGCTGTTTTGCACTTCCAGCACGGGCTTGGTGTCGTGGGCGGTCAGGGTCACGTTTTTCAGGTACACGTCCTCGGCTTCCTGGCACAGCATTCCCTTCTGACATTCCAGCACGGCGTTTTCGATGTGAATATCTTTGATGCTCATTTCGGGTAGGCCGCGAATCAAAATGCCGGTTTCGGCTCCCTGGCAGGTCACGTTTTTGATGAAAAAGTGCTGGAACTGCGGCGTACCCGCGCCCAGCGGCATGGCCGCAATAACGGGCGGGGCCGCACTTTCGCCCGATTGCGGCACGGGGTCTTTGGCCATGTAGTACATATCGAACAGGATGGCCTGCCCGGCGATGTTGGTCATGTTCACGCCGTCCACGAAGATGTTTTCGACCACGCCGCCCCGGCCCCGCGCCGTTTTGAAGCGCAGCCCCACGTCGGTGCCCATGAAGGTGCAGTTGCGGATGTAAAGGTTGCGCACACCGCCCGACATCTCGGAGCCAATCACGAAGCCCCCGTGCGCAGCGTACACCTTGCAGTCGCGGACAATGAAATTCTCGGTCGGTACGCCGCGCTTGCGGCCCTGCTCGTCGCGCCCGCTCTTGATGCAGATGCCGTCGTCGCCCACGTCAAACGTGCAGCCTACGACCAAGCCGTTGCGGCACGATTCCAGGTCCAGGGCGTCGGTATTCTGGCCGTACCAGGGGTTGCGGGCCGTCACGTTGCGAATGGTGATATCCTGGCACAGCAGCGGATGGATGGTCCAGGCGGGCGAGTTTTGAATCACAAAGTCTGCCAGCAGCACCTGCTTGCAGCGCGTGAGGCTGAGCATATTGGGCCGCAAGTAGTCGCGCACGTCGTCGAATGCTTTGGGGTCGAGGCTTTTGGTGATGGTGCCAGCGGCGGCCATCTGGTTGCCCTTCAGCGAGCTGGCCGACGGATACCAGTAGTCCTGCTTGTCGTTCGTGACCCCACCCGAAGCCAGCAACGCCTTCCACTGCCCGTCGTTGAGCTTGGCTTTGCGTACCGGCCGCCACACCTGCCCGGCCCCGTCGAAGGTGCCGTTGCCGGTGATGGCCACATTCTGCAAATCCACGCCCGAAATCGGGGCTTGGCTGCGGATGGCATCTTCGCCTTCCCACGTGGTGGGCACCAGCGGATAGTCGGCGCGGTTGGCGCTGAACTGCACCAGCGCACCGGTCATCAGGTGCAGGTTCACGTTGCTTTTCAGCACGATGGGGCCGGTTAGCCACAGGCCAGCGGGCACTCGCACGGTGCCGCCCTGCCCGGCGCAGGCCGCAATGGCTTTGGCAAAGGCGGCGGTGTTGAGGGTGTGGCCGTCGGCCACCGCGCCGTAGTTGGTCAGGTCAAAAGTGTCTTTGCGAAACATCGTTTGCAGCACAATCGGCAGTTCGGCGGCGTAGTGGCTGGCATCGCTGCCGTAACCGGCGGGCCGCAGGTGGGCGGCCAGGGCCAGCTTTTGCTCCTGCACCCCTTGCGCCACCAGCGCCGCTGCTTGTTCGGCCCCGTAGGCCGAAAAGTGGGTGTTGTCGTTTTTGGCGGGCGGCACGGGGTTGGGCTGGTAGTAGCCGTTGAGGTAGCCCCAGAACAGCGGCCGGCTGCCCTGTTCGCCCAACTTGCTGTACAAGGCCCAGCTTTTTTCGTGCAGGTCAATCACGGGCACCTTTTCGGCTTTGCCCACCTCGCGCACCACGGCCGGGTAGTCGCCGTGGTCGTCTTTGCGTTTGCCTGCGTCGTCAAAATAGCGGCGGCCCACCGGCGTGAGCAGCACGGGATTAGCGCCCTTTTGCCGGGCTTCTTTCACGAATCGGGTCAGCAGTTGGCGGTACGTCGTCTGGGCCGGGGCCGAGCGGGTGCTGTCTTCGGTTTTGGAGTCGTTGTGGCCGAACTGGATGAACACCCAATCGCCGGGCCGCAGCTGCTCCAACACCTTACCCCAGCGGCCTTCGCGCAGAAAGCTCTTGGTGCTGCGGCCGTTCATGGCCGTGTTCTGAATACGGACCGAGCCGTCAAAAAACTGCCCGAAATACATTCCCCAGCCGCGTTCGGGCTTGCTCAAATCGGGCTTGTCGGACATGGTGGAATCCCCGACCAGAAAAACCTGAGTTTGCGGCGCATCGGCTGCTCGCAACGCCAGCCCAACAACGGTGGCCAAACTGGTCAGCAGAAGTGAAAATGCTTTTTTCATGCAATAACCCGTAAAAATGCAGGGGCGGAGAAAAGTCCCCGCCCCCAAATCAATCCATGAATTAAACCCCGCTACTCCCGCACGAACCGGCAACTACCCCGGCTTTCGCCGTCCTTGTACACCATGAAATACGGACCCAGGGCCAGCCCTTCCACGGACACAACCGTTTCCTGGCTGCCAGGGGTTGGGGTTAAGGTTTTCACTTGCTGGCCCAGGAAGTTATACACCGCCACGCTGGCTCCGCTGCTGGCCGCCGGGTGTGCCAGCGTCAGTTGGTTGTGGGCCGGGTTAGGATACACTTGCAGCGCCGTAGTCAGGTTGGCACTGCGGGTGGCGAGGGGGCCGGTCGGGTACGCCACGGTCAGCGGTACCAAGCCGTTGAGGTAGTTTTCCAGGTTGGTGTACCCATTGCCGGCGATGCCATAGCGGTCGGTAGGGTCGTTGCTGTTCAGGCCATTGGCTGCCTCGTAGGCATCGGTCATGCCGTCGTGGTCGGTGTCGGCCGGGGCGGGGCCGCAGCTCAGCACCGGCCAGGCCACCTGCGACACGCTGTACGGCGTGGTGTGGGCCGGAAAGCCGCCTTGCACGTCGATGAGTGTCCCGGTGCGGTTCCGCACGTCGTTTAGGATACGTTGGTCCAGCGGGTCGCGCACGGGCAGTAAGCAGCCCACCCCAGCCAGCACCGAGTTGTAGGCATCTTCGGCCATTTGCAGGTTGATAGGCGCGATGGGAAATGCCACCGTCACCTTGGACAGCGCCGTGTCGGCGGCGGTGCCCCCATTCATTGTCACACCTTTCCAGTTGTCGTTGGTAACCGAGGTGTTAGTTGTCACCATACCGCTCACGGTGGCCCCAGCTACGAAGTTGCCGCTCAAGTAAGTGCGCGGATAAGGCAGAATAGGTGCAGTAGTTTGCTTGTAGGGATTGTAGATGCGGGACCGGCTGCTGCTACTCGTGGTGCTAGGCCCAAACTTGTAGTAGTTGTTCACCATGTTGTAGTTGCCGCCTTCGCCGCCATATGCGTTGTTGCTGCCCCAATCGTAAATAACGTTGTTGCTGAAATCGCAGTTTTCGGAGCCGATAGCCGCCCCGTAGCGGGTGCCGTTCCAGCGCGGGGTGCGGCTGTTGCAGTGGGCAAACAGGTTGTGGTGAAACGAGGCCCGCTTGCCGCCCCAGATGCCGCCGTAGCCGTGGTGCTCGTAGTCGGTGTCGCCGGTTTCAAAGTGATACGAATAGTTTAGCGGCTCACTTATCATGTTCCATTGCAAAGTCATGCTGTCGGTGGTGGCCCCGTAGAAGGTGAAGGCTTCGTCATTGCTCCAGCTCATTGTGCAGTGGTCCACGATGATGCCCTTATGGTCGTTGCCGTTCAGGGCATCCTCGCCGCCGCTACCGTTGATGGCTTGCCCGGCCGCATTAGTCAGCTTTTGGTAGCGGTCGCCCAGCCGGAAGCGAACAAATCGTATAATAACGTTGTCGCCGCTGACCGACGTTTCTTTGTCCGCCACGCAAATGCCGTCGCCCGGGGCCGTCTGCCCCGCAATGGTGGTGTTGCGCGGAATGCTGAGGCGGTTGATGAGGTGAATGGTGCCGCACACCCGAAACACAATCGTGCGGTACGGATTGGCCGTGGCGCTCTGACTGCAAGCGTAGCGCAAGGTGCCCGGCGTGTTGCTGTCGGCCAGGCTTGTCACCTCAAACACGGTGGTGTGCAAAGCCGTGGTGCCGCGCCCGCCGCGCACAAAGCGCCCCGCGCCCTCGGCCCCCGGAAACGAGAGCAACTGCGCCGCAACGGGCTGCGCCAGCAACAAGTTGCCCGCACTTAAAAGGGCCAAAGAAAGCGTCCGCAAATGCGGGAAACGTGCTGAGAAATACGTCATTTTGTGGTTGTTTTTTTAAGACTGCTTGGTACAGCCCGTCGGGCCATTGGCCGGCCGAAGTTTATGTTATTCTTTGGTGAAGGTGCTGGCCTGCCGCACTCCCGCGTCGGTGAACAGCAACAGGTAGGTGCCGGGGGCCAAATTGGCCATGGCCATGCGGGTCTCGGTGCTGCCAGCAACGCTGGATACGGCGACGAGTTTGCGCCCGTCCAAGCCAAACACTGTGAGGCTGGCTACGGCACTGGCCGCCGGGTGACGGGCCGTGAGCTGGCTGGCAGCCGGGTTGGGGTAGAATTGTAGCCGCGCACTGGCCGCGCCGCTGCGGGTGCCGCTCGTGGTAGTCTGGGTTTCGCCCTTCACTGCCACGTCGCGCAACAGGCCGTAGCGGCCAGCGCTGCCGCTGCCGCAGCTTTGGTAAACGCGCACCGTCAGGGTTTGGCCGGCGGTCAGGGTCAGGGGCGCGTTGGCGAAAGCGAAGCGGAAGTTCTGGTTGGGGCCGCTGTTCTGATTGTTCAACACCACGGGCGTGGCAAATGCGCCGTTGGCCGTGCTCAGCAAGCCGCCGCCGGGGCCGTTGCCGCCCACCACGTCGGCCGAGTCGCTTACGAAGCCACTGCGCGACCACACCACGGCCAGCTTGGTGTTGGAGTTGGTACCATAAAAAGCCGACCACAGCAGCAGTGAATCAAGCCGCACCCCCAATCCGCTGGCCACCACGGTGAACTGCCGGTAAAACGTCCGGTTAAGGTTGCCGCCGGGACCGCCCGCCGATGTGCCCCACGAGCCATCGCCGTTGCTGGTGGCTCCTACGGCCTGACCATAGGCCGCCGAATAGGCGGGCACCGTAGCCACGGCCGTGCCGTTGGACACGTACAGTTTGTGCAACCCCGGCACCGTGGCCGCGAGGTTGGCCGAACGCAGGCTCGTGCTGTCCCGGTTGTTGCGGCGCAGCGCCCACAACTGCAACACGTTGGAAATTGGCTGGGGCGCGTTCACCTTCGTGCCCGTCAAAGCCACCAACACGTCGGTCGCACCCACGCTGCGGTGCAGAATGTCGCCGGCGTAGCCGCCTGCCGCCGTGGCATTCAGGCGCACACTAATGGCCGTAGCGGCGAGTGTGTTGTTGGTAGCCGTCAGCACCAGGGGGTTAACGGGGGTGTTCCAGGTGGTGCCGCCGTTGCCGGAAATCTCGAAGCTGGCGGGCGGCGTGATGGTCAGCGGCGCGGTAAGGTTGGCACCCGACACTTGGTAACCGCGCGGGGTTGAGGGGCCATTGTTGTACTGAACGATAGGGCCAACGCCGCCGGTAATGGTGATAGCGGGTACCCGCGAAATGTCCAGCGTGTCGCTCAGGTGCGTGGCGTAGCCGGTTTTGCTGGCCCGCAGGTAGTAGTAGAACCGGCTGCCGGCCACCGGCACCGGGTCGGTCAGTTGGAAATTGTAGGTCGTGTCATTGGCCGCCGTCACCGACCCCACGGCCGCGTAAGTACCCCGGCGCATGGCCGAGCGTAGCAACTCGTACTGTACCTGCCCGATGCCCCAGCTTGGGTTCCAGGTGAAGCTGGTGAGCGTGGCTCCCATTACGCCCCGAAAATTGGACGACACAACATTCGGCGTGAAGGCTCCGCACACGCCTGTCGCCACCGCACACGGGTTCCAGGTGCCAAACAAGCTGCTCACCGCATACTGCGCCGTATCGGCCGGTGTCAGTTGGCGCGACCACCCCACGCGGCTGCCCACGCTGGCTGCCGTGCCCCGAAACGTGCGGGGCTGAAATTCGGCAAAGCTGATGAGGTTCACGTCCGTACCCGCGTCCCACACGGCCCAGCCAGTTGGCTGGATGATGCCCGCGCCGTAGGTCGGTTTCAGCCATGCCACCTTGTTCTGGGCCAGGGGCACGTTGCCGGTCGAGTTTTGCCAGGGCCGGCCGAGGTAGTAAGTAGTCCCGCCCCGGTTGGGGGCCACAATGCAGCTCCGAAACACGTAGCCATATGCTTGGCCGCCGGGCGTGTTAGCGGCCGTGATGTAGCTCGACCCCGTGCCGCTGAGGCGGGTTTTGGGGTAGATGGTGCAATACTCAAACACGGCCCGCGCGTTGCCAAAAACAAAGTCCACCGTGCCGTCAATGTAGCAGTGGCGGAAATACTGCCGGTTGCCGGGGCCAGTGGCCAGCACGGTGTCCTGCCCACCCAGAAAGCGGCAGTTCCAGAACACGGCCCGGTCGGCGTTTACGTTAATGGCCAGGGCCTGGGGCGCTTCGCCGGTGGTGTTTTCAAAAGTCAGGTTGAGGGCGCTGAAGTCGGCCGCGTTAACTGTGACCGATGCCGAGGTAGACGTGCCAAACGTGCCGCCGCCCGGCATGGCCTTGCCCGAATAGTCGTCAAACGTCAGGACCGTGTTGCCCACGCTTTCACCTACAAGCTGCAAAAAAGGCTTGGTATTCGGCACGTTGATTTTCTCCTTGTACTTGCCGTTGCGGATGTAGATGGTAAACACCGCCGTGCGCCCGGTCGGGGCCGCGTTGATGGCCGCCTGCACCGCGTGGAAATTGGTAGCACTGACCGGCAACGCCAGGTCCACGGTCAGGTCGTAGGCATGGGCGGCGGGGCCAGAACCGAGCATCAGTAGCCAAATCAAAGCAGTAAATAACCAATCCCGTCGGGCCAGGATACGGCCAACCGGAGCAAAACCAGCAGTAGAATGGCGCATAATTTTTTTGAGAAAAACCAAAAAGGAGGAACGTAACAATAGTACACAAAAGCCCTTCGAGTCCGATAATTCGGAACAAGCTGACTTCGTAGTTCCGTGCAATTTCGGCATTATTTGTCAGCAGAAAGGCCGGTTGTGAGAAGTTTAATTGTGCAAACGTTATCGGGAACGTTGCCACTGCCCGGTTCGCTGCCGCCTGGGCCGGGGTGAACGCTTTTAGCAACCGTCTCGAACCACAACGGGCAACCGGCCGAATTGCCCGTCGTGGCCGCTCCCACATCGACACTGTGCGGCTGGTTGGACCAGGCCTCACCACCAACGGCCTCACCGCTTGGCTGCATACGGCTTGGTCACTTCCTTGATTTGGCAACGTTCCCGATAACGTTTGCATAACTAAAAGCTGCGCTCACGTACCCAAACAGGTACTATTTGACCGAACTTGCGGCCATTATGCGGTTCGCTACCCCGGCTCCGGGTGCTTACAAACTGCATTGTCTGCTGCATTGTCTGTAATTTTACCTTACTTTCTCAACCTGTTTAACTTTTTTCTTTAAATGAAAAAGACCTTACTACCCGCGCTGTTCGTTCTCGGCAGCTTCGCACTGACCGAAACGGCCGCTGCTCAAGGCACCGTTCTGGTGAAATGGCCCCTGACGGCTAACAACCAAGCCACGCAACCGGCTACCGGTGTCACGCCCGGTACCCCCGTGTTTCGCCGCCTTACCCTATCCAACAATGTGCTGCCAGTTGGTACTGGCAACATGGCGTTCGCTCCCTACTCGGCGGCTGGCCAAGCCTTCGCCGTGAACGCCGATGGCGGCGGCTGGAGCTCAAACGCGACCCCGCCTGGCCCTGGCAGCTCGCCGCGTCGCCGGTTTTTCGAGCAATTCAGCATCACGGCCACGCAGGCAATTCGGGTGGACTCGCTGCTGTATAACGTGGGTTCTTTTAATACATCAGCTGCCAAAACGACCGCCGTATATTCCACCAGTGGCTTCACCACCGACTCGTCTGACATTGCGCCCGGCGGCATCGGCCCTGTTATTTCCAATGCTAATATCACGCGGCCGGGTGGCGTACTGCCCCCCAACGAAAACGGCACCTTTGGGGTGAGCCCCGCTACGATGATGGCCGGCGACCAGTCGGTCAACGGGGCACTGTTGCCCCAGTTCTCCACTGGTGTTCCACCTGGCTCGATTGCCGACCAATACCGCTTTTTGCTCAAAGCCGGCGGGGTGACGCTGGCCGCTGGCCGTACCCTCACGGTGCGCCTCTACTTCGGCGCTGGTAGCTCCAGCGTTGGCCGCTATATGCTGCTTCGCAACGTTACGCTGAAAGGTAGCAACGTGCTGGCCACCCGCACCGGGGTTGAAACCACCCTGCAAGCTTACCCCAACCCGGCCCAAAACCAAGTGGTTGTTCCGCACACGGCCCTCGGCCAGGATGCCCGCATCACGGTGTACAACGCGGTGGGTGCCCAAGTGGCTTCGGCCGTGGCCAAAGCGGGCAGCAGCCAAACCACGGTGAGCCTGCAAGCGCTGGCCGCTGGCCTATACCTGGTAGAGTATGCCAACGGCACCGAGCGCAGCAGCGCCCGCGTGGTGAAAGAGTAGTTCCGCAGTAGCTGACCAATAAAAAGGGTGCCCTCGGCTGAGCCGAGGGCACCCTTTTTGTTTTGAACGGGTTGGCGGGTTTTGGCGTGGATTGGGAAGGTTACGGAAAATGTGGAGCTTTTCCGAATAGCAGGGTCGGTATATTTTCATCTGCTGTGCTGGCAACGTTCCCGGCAACGTTTGCGGAAATTAAGTCGCTGTTTTTCGTGATTTCACCCTAAATTCCTCGGAACTTGCAGAGGAAAAGCTGTTGCCAGCCTTTGCAATGGTACGTGACCGGTGCTTTGGCTGCCAACCCAATAGGCCAATGTTTTACTTTTTCGCATTCATTTTTTACCCTCAACTTTTCATTTTAACCCCTTTTTACCCATGAACTCAACCCTACCTTTTGGCAGTATGCCGTCGGCCTTTGCGCCGGCCCGCGCTGCCCACCGCTGGCTGACAGCGGTGTTCGCCCTTTTGCTGGCCGGGCTGCCGCTGCTGGGGCAGGCCCAGGCGCTGGCCACCTTCCCTATGACCAGTACCACTACCAACACACCCACTGTGGTAACAGGCGTGAGTGCAGCCCAAACTTTTGCCGATTTATTACTTAGCAACCTTACTGGTGGTTCTGCTACTAGCTCAAACGCAGCCTACACCGATGTACGGGGACAGTCGTTTGCCCAGGGAGCTGATGGGAGTTGGGCAGCGCCAACGGGGGTTCCCGTTGCCACCCGCTACGAGCAATTTGCCATCACGGCCAGCACTGGCAGCCTTAACGTGCAAACTTTTAAGATTAACACGGCCATGATTGGCTCCGGCAACGGTCGCCTGGCCGTGTTGTACTCTACCGATGCGGCATTTGGTAGCCCGGCGGCACCATCGGCCACGACCCTTCCAGCGGGGGTAACTTCCGCAGCGATTGCCACTTTGCCCGCCCCGACATCCAACATCACGCTGCAAAACGTGGGCAGCGGCACCGGCACCAGTGGCAGCGGCTACGTGGGTGGCTGTGCGGGCGGTGTGAGCAGCATGACCTGCACCATTGACAACACCACCACCGGCTACACCTTCACGTTGAACGGGGCCACGGGCGTGAACCTGAGCAGCGCTGGCACCACAACCCTGTACGTTCGGCTGTACTACAACTATAACTCGGCCACCGCCACCACCGGCAAGTACGTGGAAGTACGCAACGTCACTTTCAACGGCACGGCGGGTGCGCCCTGCGCCAATACCACGGCCTTGAGCGTTCCAACCATTGGCAGCAGCACGGCTAGCGTGACGTTCACGCAGGGCACGGGCAACAGCAGCACCAACATCAGCGTGGCCCCCACGGCGGGCGGGGCAGCGGTGTTCACGGCCGCTCCGGCTACCTCGCCGGTGAGCGTGACGGGCCTGAGTGCCAGCACTGGCTACACCGTGACGGCGACAGGCAACTGCTCAGGCGTGTCAAGCTCCGTGACGACGAACTTCACCACCACGGCCGCTGGCTGCGCCGACCCTACCGGCGTGAGTGTCACGGTGCCGTCGGCTACTTCGGCCCAACTTAATTTCACGGCCGTTTCGGGCAACACCAACTACACCGTCGCCATCACCCCCAGCACGGGCGTGACGGTTTCGCCGGTTAGCCCTACCACTACTTCGCCGGTCACGTTCACGGGCCTCAGCCCGGCCACGGCCTACAGCGTGACCATTCAGAGCAACTGCCCGGCGGGCACGGGCACCATCATCACCCGCACGTTCACGACTCCGGTCGCCAACTCGACCCGTGTGCAGGAATGGAGTATGCGGGCGAGCAACGCCGACAGCGCCAACGTGCGCTCGGTGGGCGTGACGGCCTCTACCCCCGCCCTGACGGGTTTGGTCAGCTCCAACAATATGCTGTCGGGTGGCTCGACTACCCCCGATTACGCTGTACCCGCCTATTCGGCGGCTTACGGCCAAGCCATTGCCCCGGCAGCCAACGGCGGTAGCTGGGCGGGCGGCACCCTGAGCCGGACTGACAAGTACGAGCAGTTCACCATCACGGCTGGCGGCACCTATTCGGTGCGGCTCGATTCGTTGGTGTTTGCTAATGCCGTGTACAATTCATCTAACGGCAAGGTAGGCGTGTCGTACTCGACCGATGGCTTTGCCACCAACACCAGCGAAGTGACGGGCGGCTTTGGCCCGGCGCACGTGGCCGTGACGGGGTCGTTCACGGCTCCCGCCGCGCTGCCCCAGGTATCGGGGGCCAACAACACGACGATGCCCGTCACGGCGGCCGGTGCCCTGACGGCTGCGCAATCGTTCCACTTGGCTCTGAACGGAGCCACGGGTGTGACGCTGGCGGCAGGCCAAGTCCTGACGGTGCGTTTCTACTACGCGGTAGGGTCTAGTAGCACTGGTCGCTACGTGCTGCTCCGCGACGTGATTGCCACTGGTCAGGCTACTTTCACCCCGCCTTCCTGCGGCACCCCCACGGGCTTGTCGGTGGGCAGCATTTCCGGCAATTCGGCTTCGTTGAGCTTTACGCCCGGTAGCGGCGGCGGCGTGACGTACACCGTGACGTATTATCCCACGGCTACGCCCGCCAGCAGCAGCACCGTTACGCCTGCTCCCAGCGCTTCGCCGGTGGCCCTGACGGGCTTGCAAGCCAGCACCCCCTACACCGTAACGGTGCAAGCCAACTGCTCGGTGGGCGGCCCGCTTACTAGCGGCACAGCCAGCACCACCTTCACGACCACAGCAACCGTTCTTGAACGTTGGTCGCTACGCGTGACCGACGGCGACAGCACTGCTGCGCGGAACGCCGCCGTAACGGCCAGCACCCGCACCATGAAGCGCCTCGTGCTGTCTGATGGCTCGACCCCAGCCGCCCCGGCGCATTCGGCCAAATTAGGAGTCGCAGTGGCTCCCAATGCCGACGGCACGGGCTTTAGCTCCACCTTCCCCGCCACCGGCCCCGGCAGCACCCCCAGCCCCCGCTTCTACGAGCAGTTCACGGTGACGGCAGCCCCTGGCAACAACGTGCGGGTGGATGCCATTACGTACAACGCGGCCTTCTACAATACCTCCAGCGGCAACCTGGCCGTGTCGTACTCGCTCAATGGCTTTGCTGCTGGCACCGACTCTACCCAGATTCTGGCCAGCACGGCCCAGCCCAACACGACTACCAATAACAACGTCACAACTCGTCTGCTGCTCAATGGTGCGACGGGTGTGACCCTGACGGCGGGCCAAACCGTCACGATTCGCTTCTACTTCGCCGTCGGCTCCAACAGCGTACGCTACGCCCTGTTGCGCGACGTGTTTGTGGAGGGTGCGGCGTTGCCAGCCTCGCCGGTGGGCGACCTGACTGTGACCACTGCCCAGGGCATTTCGGGCACCTACAACAACGTGACCATCGCCAACGGCGGCACTGGCACCGTGAGCGGCCCGCTGACGGTGAACGGCACCCTGACGGTACAGAGCGGCGGTACACTGGTTGAAAACTGCCAGACCATCAACGGTACGGGCAACTTTGCGCTGCAAGCCGGGGGCACCCTGCGCATTTGCAATGCGGGCGGCATTGCGGCCAGCGGCGCAACGGGGCCTATCCAAACCACGGGCACCCGCAGCTTCAGCAACGATGCCAGCTATACCTACAACGGCACGGTGGCCCAAAGCACCGGCAGCGGCCTGCCCGCCCGGGTGCGGAACCTGACGGTGAACAACAGCTTGGGCCTGACCCTGACCAACGCCCTGGCCGTGCGCCAACTCGTGCGCCTGCAAAGCGGCGACTTGGCCACCGGCACGACCAACAACCTGACGTTGCTCTCCACGCCCGGCTTCTCGGCCGGCCTCAGCGCCGGCCGCACCGCCCTGATTGACAACACCGGCGGGGTGGTGACGGGCACGGCCAACGTCATGCAGCGCGCCGTGGACAACGTCTACACCGGCGACAACATCGGCTACCACCACTTCTCCTCCCCGATGACGGGCACCACGCTCGGCGACCTGGGCGACCCCGGCTTCGCGCCCGTCTTCAACGATGCCACCGGCAGCCCCGCCTTCAACGCCACGGCCGCCGTGGGCTACGTGCGCCCCTTCCCCACCGTGCTCGGCTACGACCAAAGCCGCGTGGGCAGCCCCACGCTGGCCGTGGACCAAACGCCGTTCAACCAGGGCTACTTCGCCGGCCTGAGCGCCGCCACGACCTGGGTGCCGGGCACGGCCTACGCCGTGAACTCGCCCAACGCCGTCACCCTCGACTTCACCGGCCAGTTCAACAACGCGCCCACCGCCACCGCGTTCGCCGGCCTGACCGGCCTCACGCGCGGGACGAACGCCGACGCGGGCTGGCAGTTGCTGGGCAACCCCTTCCCCGCCCCGCTCGATTTCACGACCGTCGCCTTCGCCACCCAGGCCACGAACCTGGACCCGTCCATCTACCAGTACCATTCCACGAGCCGCTACGGCGGCTACTTCACCACCTACCAGGGCAACGCCATGCTCGGCGTACAGCCCACGGTGCCGGCCGGCGGCGGCTTCTTCATGCGCGTCACCGCCCCCAACAGCAGCAACGGGGCCTTGAGCCTAAGCAACGCCAACCGCGTGAAGACGTATTCGGCCGGCACCCAGGCCAGCTTCGGCCGGGCTGCGGCCAGCACCCGCCCGGTGCTCACGCTCACGGCCACGGCGGCCAACGGGCTGAGCGACGCGCTGACGGTGTACGCCCAGGCCGGGGCCACGGCGGGCCTGGACCCGCGCTTTGACGCCGCCAAGCTAACCAACCCCCACGGCCTGAACCTGGCCGCCCGCGCCGGCACCGACCTGCTGGCCATCGACGGCCGGCCGGCCTTCGCCGCCGCCACCGTCGTGCCCCTGAGCCTGGGCGTGCCCGCCGCCGGCACCTACGCGCTGGCCGTGACGGAACTGGCCAACTTCGGCAGCACCCGCGTGTACCTGCGCGACGCGGCCACCGGCACCGACCAGTTGCTGAGCGCCGGCACCCAGGTGCGGCTGACGCTGGCTTCGGCCACGGCGGGGGCCACCCGCTACGCCCTCGTGTTCCGCCCGGCCGGGGCGCTGGCCACGGCCCCCAACGCGCTGGCCGCCCAAGCCACGGTGTACCCCAACCCAGCGCATGAGCGCTTCACGCTGACGCTGCCCCCCGTGGCGGGGCAGCAGGCGGTGCGGGCCACGCTCGTCAACGCCCTCGGGCAGGTGGTGAACACCCGCACGGTGGCCCTGCCCGCCACCGGCACCACGGCGGAGTACGCCACCAGCGGCCTGGCCGCTGGCGTGTACGCGCTGCGCCTGACGGCTGGCAACCAGGCCGCTACCTTGCGCGTGGTGGTGCAATAAGTTGCCTTACCTGCCACTTTGGCCCGAACCGGTTCTACCGGTTCGGGCCTTTTTGCTTTCAGGGGCCGGCGAGCGAAAAAACGACCTGATATTTTGGGGGCTTTGGTTTTGCTCCCTAACTGGCGTAAAAAATTATAATTTTGCAAAAGCCCTTGTAGTTTTGCAGTGTGTTTTAATAATTATGGTGTTTTTCTAACAAACACCCTCTCTAACTTTGCCCTATGACCAGAAAACAACGATTAGCGGCAGCGTGCTTGGGTGTGATGCTGGGCACGGCGACCCTGGCCGCTTTTTTACCCCAAACGCACCCGATGGCCGCCCCCGGCACTTTTGAGCCAGCCGATGTGGCTTGGATGCTTTCCGCTTCGGGGCTGGTGCTGCTGATGACTCCGGGACTGGCCTTTTTCTACGGGGGCATGGTGAGCCGGCGTAACGTCATTGCCACCATGTTGCAGAGTTTCATTGCGCTGGGCGTGGTGTCGCTGTTGTGGTACGTGGTGGGGTTTTCACTGGCCTTTGGCGATAGCCTGGGCGGGGCAGTGGGCGACCCGCGCACGTTTTTTCTGTTCAACCACGTGGGCACGGCCCCGCACCCACGCCTCGCCCCCCACCTGCCGCTGGTGCTGTTTGCCGCGTTTCAACTCAAATTCGCCATCATCACCCCGGCCCTGATAACGGGCGGCTTTGCCGAACGCATCCGTTTCTGGGGCTACTTGGCGTTTATGGTGCTGTTTAGTTTATTCATTTACTGTCCGCTGGCGCACTGGACCTGGCACCCCGACGGGTTCCTCTACAAATGGGGGGTGCTGGACTTTGCGGGCGGCACGGTGGTGCACATTTCGGCGGGCTTTGCAGCGCTGGCCGGGGCGCTGGCCGTGGGGCGGCGGCACACCCACCGTTCCGGCCACGTTGCGGCGGCCACCAACGTGCCCTACGTGTTGCTGGGCGCGGGGCTGCTGTGGTTCGGCTGGTTTGGGTTCAATGCCGGGTCGGCGCTGGCGGCCAACGCCACGGCGGTACAGGCGTTTTTCACCACCCACCTAGCCAGCGCCGCCGCCATGCTGACGTGGCTGCTGCTGGAAGCCGTGCGCGGGCAGCGGCCTTCGGCGTTGGGGGCTGCCACGGGGGCAGTGGTGGGCTTGGTCGCCATCACGCCTGCGGCGGGGTTTGTCAGCTACGGGCCAGCCATTTTTATCGGGGTGGTGGCCGCAGCGGCGAGTGCCGCCGCCGTGGCCCTCAAAAATCGCACAACGCTGGACGACACCCTCGACGTGTTTCCGTGTCACGGAGTGGGCGGCCTCGTGGGCATGGTCCTCACGGCGGTATTTGCTCAGAACGGCGGCTTGGTTGCCACCGGGTCGCCCACTTTGCTGCTGAAGCACTTGGCGGCCCTGGTTTTTGTGGCGACCTTCACGTTCGGCGGCTCGTGGGCACTGTACAAGCTCACCAACCGCTGGATTCCGCTGCGCGTGAACGCCGGCCACGAAGCCGAAGGACTAGACGTAAGTCAGCACGGGGAAATGGTGGCAGCGTAGGTTTTTGGCGGTCTTATAGTAAGTCGCCGCGCTGAGAAGAAACTAAGCAGTCACACAAAAGCAAGCGTGTAAAAGAACATCATGCTGAGCGCCGCCGAAGCATCTCTACCAGCTAGTAATCAAGGCGTGAGCCGAAGCGGTAGAGGTGCTTCGGCTGCGCTCAGCATGAGCGTTTACTTATGCGCGACTACTTAAAATCCATTGTTTCAACGCATTGCACCACAACGGCAGGCCCATTTATTATGCGTTTTTCTACTGGGTTAGCGTGGCATTTTGGTTTTACAACCAAGAACACGGGTTGAAAAATGTTGTAAATGAGCAGATTTCATGCTGCCCGTGCTACGCGGCCAGAAAGTGGTGCGCCATCAAACTAGCCGCCGTTGCCAAAGGCGTTGGTTGGCTTTGATGGGCGCAGAAAGTTGAAGCGGAAATGACGGGGCGAACGCTGGCTTGGTAACGGGGATTTTCTAGTGAGCCAGTGGCGTTACGCAGGCCATTTTGGGGGCTTGTGTTTCACCATTTTTGGTTTGCGCCGTCCTCACTTTTTTCGTGCGGATACCCTTTTTGCCCGAGTATGCGCTTTGTGGTGGCGCGGGCAATCCGTGTGGCTCAGTTATCGGGCAGTAAGGCAGGCACGATAACAACTTCGTTTTGCAATACGCGCCCAGCGCGTTATCTTTGGAGCCTCAAATTTTTCTCCTCTCCCATTTCGTTTGTATGAAAAACTTTTTTCTCGCTTCGGCGGCTCTGTTGGGGCTGAGCCTGAGTGGCCTGGCCCAGCAAAGGGTGGCCGTTCCCATTTTTCAGGAAGATGCTGCCGCCCGGGCTGCTGCTCAAGCTTCGCCGCTCACGGCGGCGTTGCGGGCCTCGCGGCCTTTCACGCTGGCCACGGCTACGCTGCGTAGCGCCCTGGCTGCTGCCCCGCTCGAGGGGCGCGGCGGGGTGCCGGTAACAGTGGCGCTGCCCCTGCCCGCCGGCGGCACCGGCCGCTTCGCGGTGGTCGAGTCGTCGGTGATGGAGCCGGGCCTAGCAGCCCAGTTTCCGCAGCTGAAAACCTACGCCGGCTACGGCCTGGACGATGCTACGGCCTCGGTGCGGCTGGATTTGACCCCGGCGGGATTTCACGCCCAGGTGCTGTCGCACACGACGGGCACGTTCTACATTGACCCGGTGACGCGCACCGACACGCAGCACTACCTGAGCTTCTTCCGCCGCGACATGAACCGGGCGGCTTCGGGGCAAACCGGCCTGAACTGTGGCTTCCGGCCCACGGCGGCCGAGGCGGCGGCTACGGCCCAGCGCGTGGCCCAGGCGGGCAGCAGCGGGGGTGGCACCGCCAACCGCTCGGTGGGCGGCACCCTGCGCACCTACCGCCTGGCCCTGGCCTCGACGAAGGAGTACACCAACTTCTTCGGCACCGGGGGGGCACCTGGTACCGTAGCCCAGGGCATGGCGGCGATGGTGGTGACGGTGAACCGCGTGGTGGGGGTGTTGGAAAAAGAAATGGACGTACGCTTCGTACTGGTGAACAACAACAACCTACTAGTGTCCACCAATGCCAACCCTGGCCCTTATTCCAACACCAATCCCAACGCCTTGCTGACTCAGAACCAGACCACGGTGGACAGCCGCATCGGCTCAGCCAACTACGACATCGGCCATGTGTTGGGCACGGGCGGCGGGGGACTGGCGGGCCTGGGCGTGGTGTGCGGCACCCGCAAAGCCCAGGGCGAAACCGGCGACACCAGCCCGGTGGGCGACTCGTTCGATATTGACTACGTGGTGCACGAAATGGGCCACCAGCTGGGGGCCAACCACACCTTCGACGGCAACGGGGGCAGCTGTGGCGGCGGCAACCGCAACGCCAGCACGGCCTACGAGCCGGGCAGCGGCACCACCATCATGGCCTACGCGGGCATTTGCGGCACCAACAACGACACCCAGCAGCACTCCGACCCGTACTTTCACACGGTGAGCTTTGACGAGATTCAAACTTACCTCAACAGCACCTCCTGCGCCGTGACCGGGGCCACCGGCAACACCCCGCCCGCCGTGACGGGGCCGACCAACGGCAAAACCCTGCCTGCCAACACGCCCTTCAAGCTGACTGCCGTGGGCACTGATGCCGACGGCGACGCGCTGACCTACTGCTGGGAGGAATTTGACCTGGCAGGGGGGAACGGGGGGGCCTACAACGCGCCGCAGGTGGCCAACCGGGCCACGCCGCTGTTCCGCTCCTTTAATCCCACCGCTTCGCCCACCCGCTACTTTCCGCAGCTAGGCCCGGCGGTGGTGGGCGAACGGTTGCCCACCGTGACGCGGACCATGAAATTCCGCTGCACCGTGCGCGACGAACACGTCGGCAACCTGGGCGTAATTGGCGGCGTGAACTACTCGCCCGACGTGACCATGAACGTGACCAGCACCGCTGGCCCGTTCGTAGTGACGGCCCCCAACACGGCCTTGACCTACGCGGGCGGCTCGGCCCAAACCGTGACCTGGAACCTGGCCAACACCAACTTGGCCCCGGTGAACTGCCAACTCGTGGACGTGCTGCTGAGCACCGACGGCGGCCTGACTTACCCGCTGACCCTGGCTACCGCTGTGCCCAACTCCGGCTCGGCGGCCGTGACCATCCCGACCATCAACACGACCACAGCGCGGGTGATGGTGGCGGCAGCCGACAACTACTTCTACGACATTTCGGACGTTGATTTCACCATCAGCGGGCCGGTGGTGCCGTTCATCACCAGCCTCAGCCCCAACAACGGTGTGGTGGGGGCCACCGTGACTATCACCGGCACGGGCTTCTCGGGTGCCAACAGCGTGAGCTTCAACGGCACTGCCGCCACCTTCACGGTGCTGAGCAACACCAGCATCAGCGTGACGGTGCCGGTGGGGGCCACCACGGGAGCCGTGACGGTGAGCGCCCCGAGCGGCACGAGCAACGGCGTAACGTTCACGGTCACGATACCCACGCCGCCGGTGATTACCAGCATTTCGCCCACGAGCGGGCCGGTCGGCACTACCGTCACTATTTCGGGCACGGGGTTTTCGGGCAGCACGGCGGTCAGCTTCAACGGCACGGCCGCTACCTACACCGTCGTCAATAGCACCACCATCACGGCTACCGTGCCGCTGGGCGCAGCTACCGGCACCCTCACCGTGACCAATCCGTTGGGCACCAGCAACGGCGTGATTTTCACGGTCACGATTCCGGCCCCGGTCATCACCACCCTTAACCCGGTTAGTGGGTTTGTGGGCAACAGCGTTACCATCACCGGCACGGGCTTCGGCGGAACCACGGCAGTAAGCTTCAACGGCACGGCCGCCACCTTCACGGTGGTGAGCGGTACGAGCATCACCGTGACCGTGCCGGTGGGGGCCACCACGGGCAACGTGACCGTGACCGCCGCCGGCGGCGTGAGCAACGGTGTGCCGTTCACGGTGAACGTGCCGCTGCCAGTGCTGACGAGCATCAACCCGACCCGGGGCTTCACCGGCATTGCCATTACCCTGACTGGCATAAACTTCACCGGGGCCACCACCGTGTATTTCAACGGGGTGCCGACCACGGCCTTCACGGTGGTGAACAACACGACCATCACGACCACGGTGCCCGCTGGCACCACCACCGGCGGGGTCACCGTGACCACGCCTTACGGAACAAGCAACCTCATCGTCTTCACGGTGGTACAGCCCAATCCCACCCTAACCTCGCTTTCGCCCACCACGGCGCTGGTTGGAACCACCATCACCCTGACCGGCACCAACCTGAGCGGGGCCACTGCGGTGAGCTTCAACGGCACCCCCGGCACGGGCTTCATCGTTGTGAACGCGACCACCATTACGGTGAACGTGCCCGCCGGCGCTACCACCGGCAACGTGACCGTGACCACCCCCGTGGCCACTACCAACGGGGTGCTGTTCACGGTGCAGGCCCCGGCTCCCGTCATCACCCGCCTCAACCCCAACAGCGGGTTTGTGGGCAGCACGGTGTTCATTCAAGGCACCAACCTGCAAGGGGCCACGGCCATCAGCTTCAACGGCATTCCGGCCGTTAGCACGTTCAACGGCAGTACCAGCATCACGGTGACGGTGCCAGTGGGGGCCACCACGGGCAACGTGACAGTCACGACCCCCGGCGGCACCAGCAACGGGGTGCTGTTCACCGTGACGGTGCCCGCGCCCACCATCCTCAGCCTCGCGCCCGCCACCGGGCCGGTGGGCACGGTCGTCATCATCACGGGCACTTACTTCACCGGTGCCACCATTGTGAGTTTCAACGGCACCCCCAGCGTGGGCTACACCGTTGTGAATGCCACCACCATCCGGGTGAACGTGCCAGTGGGGGCCACCACCGGCAACGTCGTCGTGACCACGCCCGGCGGCTTCAGCAACGGCCGGCCGTTCACGGTGACGCGCACTTCGGCCACCCGCAGTGCCGCCGGCCTGGCCCTTGCCGTGTACCCCAACCCCACCCAGGCCGGGCAGGGCTGGCAACTGAAGCTGGCCGCCCCGGCCCCGGTTGCTCACTACACTCTGTGCAATGTGCTGGGCCAGGTGGTCCGCACCGGACAGTTTGCGGGCGATGCCGCCACCATAGGCAGCGCTGGGCTGGCCGCTGGCAGCTACGTGCTGCAAGTGGCCCTGCCCAACGCAGCTCTCGCCACCCAGCGCCTGGTGCTGGAATAAGGCACGGATTAGGGCGTAAAAAAAGCCCCCGGCTGCAAGCGCAGCCGGGGGCTTTTTTGTGAATTGCCAAACCCTGGGTACGTACCCTGGCCAATGCAAAAGGTAGTTTCGCCCCTACGGGTTCTCCGGCAGCAGCGTGGCATCGGGGTAGTTGCCCAGCACTGGCCCCGGACCTTCGGTCACGGCCTCGACCAGCAAGGCTCCACCCACGAACGCGCCTTTCCAGGATTCGCCCAGGCCGCCAAACACCTCGGCGCGGTCGCCGCGCGAGCGCAGCCCGTTCACGCCCACCTTGAAGGCCCGTACTTCGCGGGCGGTGCGGGCGGCCCACTTTGCGTCGTCCGAAGCCACCGCCGACACCAGGGCACCGTTGGAGATGTTCATTTCGCCCACCAGTTCCTCCACCCGGTCCACCAGCACAATGGTGTCAATCGGGCCGAAGGGTTCCTTAAAGTACAGTTCGCTTTGGCGGGGCAGGTTCACGAGGGTGCGCGGGGCGCGGTAGGCGCTGCGGTCCTGGCCGGGCAGGAACAGGCTGTCGTCCAGCTTGCCATCCAGCAGGGGTGTGGCCCCGGTCCGTAGGGCATCGGCGTACATCCGGTCCAGGTCTTCGGCCTGCCGGGCGTTGATGACCGGCCCGAAGGCCAGGTCGGGCAGCTTGTCGTCGGGGTGGTCCACCAGGGTGGGGTTGCCCACTCTGAGGCCGCGCACGGCTTCCCAGTAGGTTTCCAGGAACTGCGGAAACAGCCGCCGCTCCACCACGAAGCGCACGTAGGCCGTGCAGCGTTGCTTGCCGTAGTCGTAGCCCTTGACGAGCTGCTGGCCCAGGGTTTTCCAGTCCGAATAATCCCAGATGCCGTAGGTGTTCACGCCCTCCATTTCCAGCATATACCGCTTGTGCTCCTGGGCCAGGGCATCGGCAATGTTGCGCCCGTTGTAGCGCCCGCCCACAAAGCTGAGGCAGTCCACGGCCTCGTTCTGCACCAGTACATCGCTCAGCTCACCGCCCGCGCCGCTCACCAGCGTCACGGGCAGGTGCGCCCGCCGCGCCAGTGCAAACGCCAGGCTGAGCGAGATAAAGCCGCCGTCGGTGGGGGTTTTGGCAATGGCCGCGTTGCCGCACAGCACCTGCACCAGCACGGCGTGCAGCAGCACCGAAAACGGGTAGTTCCACGACGCAATGTTGCTCACCAAACCCAGCGGCTTGCGGTCGCCCAGCATTCCCTCAATGTTGTCCACGTACCATTGCGCCCCATCGATGCAGCGGTCAATGTCGGTGAAGCCCAGCTTGTAGGTTTTGCCGATTTCCCACATCAGCAGCTTGCCAATCAGGTCGGCGTGTTGGCGTAGCAGTCCGAGGCAGTCCTGCACCCGGCGGCGGCGCTCATCAAGGTCCGTCGCGGCCCAGGCGGCGGCTTCTTTTTTGGCGGCCAGCACGGCCCGCAGGGCCGTGTCGTGGTCCAGCATGGGCAGGCTGCCCAACTCCGAGCCGTCGATGGGCGAGAGGAACGGCTTGGCACTGCCGCGCTCCTGCCAGCGCCCGTCCAGCAGGTTCAGGTAGTGGCCGTCGTAGTCAAAAATCTCCGGTGTGGCCTGCTTGATTTGAGCCAGCAGCACCGGAAAAGCTACTTGGGGAGAAAGGATTTTGGACACGGCTTTGTGAGTTAGGAATTATGAGTTATGAGTTATGAGTTGGAAATTGCGAGCCAAAAACAGAAGCTGTTTAGAAAGTCAAAAGCGCGTCCTGCTGAGCTTGTCGAAGCATCTCGGTTGCGCCAAGAGGACCGTTTTACAACGCAGTGGCGATGCTTCGACAAGCTCAGCAGGACGCGCTCGGGTAATCGGGCCGACTTTCTAAACAGCTTCACAATGAGGTGCCGCTTATCCCAACGGCAACTCATAATTCATAACTCATAAAGCCGCCACGGCTTGCAGTTCCTGCACCAAATCAGCCGAGCCGACGTACATCGGGATGCGCTGATGCAGGTCGTCGGTGGGCGGTACGTCCAGTACGACATCGGCCCCGGTCACGGCCAGGCCGCCGGCTTGCTCAATCAGAAAAGCCAGCGGGTAACACTCGTAGAGCAGGCGCAGCTTGCCGCCCGGCTTGCCCGCCACCGGCGGGTAGAGGTAGATGCCCCCCGTGAACAAATTGCGGTGATAATCGGCCACCAATGACCCCACGTAGCGGGCCGTGAGACGGCGCTCTTTGCAGGTGGTGAGGAAGGTGCGGACAAATTCGGGGTAATCGAACCAGTGGCCCTCGTTGCACGAAAATACCGGTCCGTGGGCCGGAATCCGGATGTCGGGGTGGGAGAGGAAAAATTCGCCCAGCGAGTTTTCGTAGGTAAAGCCCGTCACGCCATGCCCGGTTGTGTACACCAGCATCGTGCTGGAGCCGTAGAGCACGTAGCCGGCCGCCACCTGCGCCCGCCCGCCCTGCAAAAAGTCCTCCACCCGCGCCGGGCCGCCAATGCGGCTCACCCGCCGGTAGATGCTGAAAATAGTGCCAATGCTCACGTTCACGTCAATGTTGCTGCTGCCGTCGAGCGGGTCCATCGCCACCACGTATTTGCCGTGGTCGTTGCCGGTTTGCACAATTTCCTCGTCCTCTTCGGAAAGAATGGCGCAGGTTTCGCCGCCGTTGGTAAGCGCCCGGATGAAGCGAATGTTGGCTTCCACGTCCAGCCGTTGTTGCGCTTCGCCCTGCACGTTGGCCTCGCCCGACGCGCCGGTGATGCGCGACAGCCCGGCCCTGTTCACTTCGCGATTCACGATTTTGCCCGCCAGGGCAATGTCGCGCAACAGTTGCGAAAGTTCGCCGGTAGCAAACGGAAACTCGGCCTGCTTCCGCATGATGTAGCGCTCGAGCGTGATGCCGACCGGCGTGGCAAGGGAATTTTCAGTAAAGGAAAAAGACATGGGGTTGGATGCGCCGGGTGGAAGGTGGGGGTGGGTGTTGCAGTGCGGGGGTTGGGTTCTCGGTTTTGAGGTGTTGGGCTGATGTGATAACCCCGCCTCCTCAAACGTTTAGCTCTCTTCTACTTCCACTACTCCACCGCTAGGCGGCGGCAGTTTTGGCCCACCCGCACCACGTATAGCCCCGGCGCTATGCCCTGTAGGTTCAGCACGTCGGCAGCGGCAGTTTGGGTCAGCACCAGCCGGCCGAGGTGGTCGAAAAGATGCACGGGCAGGCGCTTGGCGTTGCCCAGCACCTGCACTTGGCCAGCGGCCGGGTTCGGAGCCAACTGAAAAGTAGCCAGCGCCTCGGCCAAATGTGCAGCCAAGCCCATTGGCGTGAAGCTTAGCTGCCGGCCGTTGCTGGGGCGGCTGTTGATGTCAACGGTTTCCATACTCGTGCTGAAGGTGACGTTGGAGCCAAGCGAGCTAGCCGACAAAAAATCAACCACCGGCACACCGGCCAAGCCTACCGAAGCGCCCCGGTTGTTGCCGCTGCCACTGCCCCCCGAACTGGGTTGCCCGTAAGTGAAATCAATGCTGTTGGAGCCTTCCTTGAGCCGGACAAGGAACGACAATACCGGGCTGGTAGCCGTGGCATCCCAGCGCATATTGCGCCACTCGATGGTGCAAATGCGGCTACCCGCCACGCCCGTGGTTTTGTAGTAGAAGTTGCCATCGGTGGCAGCCGAGCCAGCGGTGCCCAGGCTCAGGTCGTCCCAGAAAGGAGCCACGATAGGCCGCACGGGCCGGTTGGTGGCAGGGTTGAAATTGGCGGTCAGGTCGTTGTTCTGGCCCGCATCGGTCAGGGCCTGCCCGAAGGTCAGCCAGCCGTTGGTCGAGGCCGAAAAAGTCGTGTACACCGTGTTGGCAAAGTTGAAGCCAAAGCCAATGGGCAGGTTGTTGAAGTAACCTTCGTCGCGGGTGCCGCCCGAGAGCGGGGTGGCCGGGGCGGCCGGGGCGGCGGTCAGTACCGCCTGCAAGAGTGCGTAGGTGCTGCCGCCCGTGTTGCCCGTCACCGCGCCCCGGTACACAGACACGCTTTGGGCCTGAACTGCCCAGGGCAAGGCAAGCAAAACCACAGTCTGCGCAAAAGGCCGAACAATCGAAGAAAAACTGCTAACTGGGTTCATGAGATGATAGGCAAAAAGTAAGAAAACGACAGGGTAGTCCACCACTTAGTCCACCACCAGCCGACGGCTGCTTTGGCCCACCTTCACCAGGTACAGCCCTTTGGCCAAGCCGCGCAAATCGAGCACCCCGGTGCCAGCGGGCTGGATGCGTACTGCTTTGCCCAACCCGTCAAGAAGTTGCACGGGTAGCTTGGCTTCGTTGCCCACAATGCGGACTTCGGTGTTGGCCGGATTGGGCGCGAGCTGAAAGCTGACCAGCCCCTCAGCACTGCGGCTCGCCAACTGAATGATGGTTGGCGTGAAGGTGTATTTGCGCCCGCTCGTGGCCCGGCTGGTAATGGTGGAGGTTTCGACCGTGCTGCTGGTAGTAGCCGCTAGTAGCAGGTCCGAGAGCGAGAGGAAATCGCCGCTGGCCGCGCCCGCGAAGCCCACCGAAGCCGACCGCGTCGAGCCGTAGGCGCTGGTGCCGCCTTGCAAATAGTCGAAGGCGATGATGCCGCTGCCCTCGTTCAACTGCACCAGCATCGACAGCACCGGACCCAGCGCGCCGGGAGACCAGCGCACGTCGCGCCACTCAATGGTAAAAGTCCGACTGCCAGGACTACCCGTGGTTTGGTAGTAGAGGCCACCCACCGGAGCGGTGCTGGGCATACTGCTAACGGTCGTAAACGAAAGGTCGTCCCACAGCGGGGCGATGACGGGCCGGACGGAGCTCGATGTGAGGTTATTGGTTGGGAAGGAGGTGTTCAGGGCTTGGCCCAGCACAATGAACCCATTGGTGGAAGCCGAAACCGAATTGTACAAAACGCCGCCGAAGTTGAAGCTGAAGCCCAGCGGAATGTTGTTATAAAAACCGTCGTCGGGGCTGCCCGCTGTGAGCGTGGCGGCCGCCGAGGTGGGAGCCAGCGCGGCGTAGCTGGCGACACCGCCGCCAGCAGAAACCATCGTGTAGTTGGTGCCAACGCGTTGGGCCGTAGCAGCCAGCGGCAGGGCCAGCACCAGCAAAGCCAGGCGGGCCGTAGATTTGAAAGAAAACATGGGTAAAAAGGGGTTTAGGTTGAAAAATACTATTCAAAGCGGAGCAGCAAAGTGGCTGACGGGCTTACTTGTCCATTGGCCGGGTTGTGGCGGGTTCGGTGGTTTTATCAGGTTGTTTTTGTGACTGCCACAGCACCACCTGCCAGCCCTTTTGCTTGTCCTTCACCTGCACCACCACGTACTTGAGGTGGGCCAGGTTGGGTGTACCGTCGGTTTTGTTCGGCAGCGTGATGGTGATGGTGCCGTTCACGACGGCCGTGCGGCCGTCGTTATAGGCCCGCACGTTCAGGGCCTCCACGTCAATTTTGTCGTATTGGCTCTTGCCGTCCCGAATGGACTGCAGGTAGTCGGATTTGCCCTGTTGTTTGCCACTAGAGTGGGTGTACACCAAGTCGTCACCAAACGCTTTTTCCAGTACCGCGAAGTTTTTGCTCACCTGCGCGGCGAAACGTTCGCGTTCCAACCGGCCTACTTCCTGGGCGGCAGCAAGGTCTTTTTTAGATTGGGCGAAGGCCGGGGCTGAAAACAGCAGCAGCAGGAAAAAAAGGGGCTTCATTTTAAGGTGGGGTTAATGGTAGGGTGCGGGGCTTGCCCCCCCCCATTGCTGCACGATTCCGGGTAGCGACGGGCGAGGGCAAGCCCCGCACCCTACATCGCTGTGCCAATTCAGGAATTAAATCATTGTTACTCGTCGCTACTCTTCCAGATTTACCATCACCATGCGCGGGGCAAAAAACTGCATCAGCAGCCACGCTGTGAGGTAGGCACTCCCGCAGATGAGGAACATAATGAAGTAAGCCTTATTGAGTTGCCCGATGCTTTCGTAGTACACAAACATCCGCTTTTGCACCAGGGCCGACAGCAGGATACCGCCCAGCCCGCCAGCCATGCCGCCAATACCCGTGACCGAGGCCACGGCCCGCTTGGGGAACATATCTGACACCGTACTGAAAATATTGGCGCTCCAGGCTTGGTGAGCGGCGGCGGCAATGCCAATTACGCCCACGGCCAGCCACATATTGATTTGGCCCAAATACTGCGCGAACACAATCGGCAACACGCAGAATGCAATAAGGAGCATGGAAATTTTGCGTGCTTGGAAAGCAGGCATTCCCCGCTTAATAAAGCTGAGCGGAATCCAGCCCCCGCCCACACTACCAATGCTGGAAATGATATAGACAATGGCCACCGGCAACGCCACCTGGGTGCCTTTGAGGCCATATTGCTTGTCCAGAAAGTCGGGCAACCAGAACAGGTAGAACCACCAGATGGGGTCGGTCAGGAATTTGCCAAACACGAAAGCATAGGTTTGCTTGTAGCTTAAGAGCTTGGCCCACGACACTTTGGGTTGCGTGGTCACGGCCACGGCAGCCAGGTCGTCCACGTCGCTGTGGATGTAGTCAAACTCGGCCTTTTGCAGCTTGGCGTGGCGGGCGGGCACTTCATAGAGCCACAACCACAGCCCTAACCAAACGAAACCCAGCGCCCCGGTTATCACAAACGCCCACTGCCAGCCAATGCTTTCGGCAATAAACGGCACTGTGAGCGGCGCAATAATGGCCCCCACGTTGGACCCCGAGTTGAAAATGCCCGTCGCCAGTGCCCGCTCCCGTTGCGGAAACCATTCGGCCGTAGTCTTGATGGCCGCCGGAAAATTGCCCGCTTCCGTAACGCCCAAAAACGCCCGTGCCACGCTGAAGCCCAAGGTGCTGGTAACGAAGGCGTGCCCAATGGCTGCCAAACTCCACAAAAAAGTGGAAAGCGCGTAGCCCAGCTTGGTACCCAGCTTGTCAATGATGCGCCCCACGCCCAGCATCCCGAGCGAATAGGCCAGCTTGAAGGCGATTTCAATGTTGGCGTAGTCGCCCGAGTTCCAATTAAATTCCTTGGTCAAATACGGCTTGAGCAGCGAAATAACGGCCCGGTCAAGGTAATTAACGGTGGTGGCGAAAAAGACCAGCCCGCAAATCGTCCAGCGGTATTTGCCGATGGTGTCGTTGAGCGCAGCGACGGTCGAAACGGGCGCAGGAGCGGTGGGATTCATATTCGGGCGGGGTTTAGCGGGCGAGAGTAGAAGTAAAGGCCATCAGCGGGGCCACGCGGGCGGTGATGGTGGCCGCGTCGGCATCTTTGAACAACTGCGACCCCATGCCCACGACGTTCACGCCGCCCGCAAACCACGCGGCGAGGTTTGCGGTGGTCGGCTCCACGCCGCCCGTCACCATCAACTTGACGTGAGGCAGCGGCCCACGCAGGGCCTTAATGTATTCAGGACCAACAAGGTTGCCAGGAAAAATCTTGACCACCGTCGCGCCTAACTGGCTGGCTGTGTAGACTTCAGTCAGTGTCATGGCTCCCGGCAGCCAGGGCACGTTGTGCTGTTGGCACGCCGCCCCCACTTCGGGAGTCATCACGGGCTGCACCACAAAATCGGCCCCGGCGGCGATGAACTGTTCGGCTTGCGCGGCAGTGTAAATCGTGCCGATGCCCAGCACAAGTTCGGGGCATTTTTCGGCCACGTAAGTGCCCAACTGCCCGAATACCTCCAGTGCATTCGCGCCCCGGTTCACGAACTCAAACACCCGAATGCCCCCGTCGTAGCAGGCCTGCACTACGGTTTGCACCTGCCCCAAATCGGCATGAAAATACACCGGCACCACTGGGTAGTGGAGCAAGGTGGCAAGAATGTGGTCGGGAGAGAAACGCATAGTTTGGTGCTTAGTTGTTGGTGCCTGGTAGTCGGTGCATTAAAATCGTTGGAAATCTCAGCGCCAAGCACTAGGCACCAACAACCAAGCACTACCTAACCAACCGGCCGCTGACGTTGCCGCGCACGATTTCTTCCACTTCGGCTAAGGTAACAAGGTTATAATCACCGTGAACAGTGTGTTTGAGCGCCGAAGCGGCCACGCCGAACGTGAGGGCTTGTTGCGGGTTTTTGTAGTGCAGCGACCCGTAAATGAAGCCCGCCATGAAAGCGTCGCCGCCGCCGATGCGGTCCACAATGGGCTGAATTTCATAGGTGGGCGACTCCAGTCGTTGCTTGCCGTCGTACATAATGCCGCGCAGGCTGTTGTGCGAGGCACTGTGCGTTTTGCGCCGCGTCGTCACCACCTGCTTCACCTGCGGGAACCGCGCCATCACCTGCTGGGCCATTGACACGAATTTGGACGCGGCCCCGGCTTCGGGCTTGATGCCGAACAAATCGTCGGCATCGTTTTCGGAGCACACAGCCACATCGCAACCGGCTACCAGTTCGGGCATTACGTCCTGCGCCCGCTGCCCGTACTGCCACAGGTTACGGCGGTAGTTCACGTCGGCCGACACGGTGATGCCCAAGCGGCGGGCCGCCGCAATTGCCTGCTTGGTGGTCTCGGCCGCCGCCGCCGAAATGGCGGGCGAAATGCCCGTCCAATGCAGCCAAGCGGCATTTTTCAGAATCTCGTCCCAGTTGAAATCGGCAGGGTCCAGGTTGGCAAAAGCCGAATTGACCCGGTCGTACACCACCTTGCTGGGGCGCATCCCGGCCCCCACTTCCAGGAAGTACAACCCCAGGCGGTCGCCCCGAAAAACCGTCCTATCCATGTTCACGCCTACGCGCTGAAAATCTTGTGCGGCGCTATGGCCCAAATCGTTGTCGGGAAAGCACGTCACGTGAGCAGCCGCTTGGCCCAGGCCCGCCAACCCAGCGGCTACGTTGGCTTCGCCGCCGCCGTAGTTCACCTCTAGGGTGGCGGCTTGGGCCAGCCGGTAGTTGAGCGGCGGCGACAGCCGCATCATGATTTCACCAAACGTGACGACTTGCTTCATTGGGGTAGAACGATGGGTTTTTTAGGTGTCAGTTGCTGGTTGTCAGTTAATCAAATGGCAAGAAAGCTGACCACTGAAAACTGACAATTCTAAAGAGCGGCCAAGGCTGGCTGCGTCGCTTTTGCAAAACCGAAATACTGCTGGGCGTTGTGGTAGCAAATATCCCGCACCATGCCGCCGAGCAGTTCCATGTCGTTGGGCAGTTCGCCGTTTTCCACGTCGCGGCCGAGCAGGTTGCACAGCACTCGCCGGAAATACTCGTGGCGCGGGTAGCTCAGGAAGCTACGCGAATCGGTGAGCATTCCCACGAAGCGGCTCAGCAAGGCCATGTTGCTCAGGGCGTTGATTTGCTTTTCCATGCCGTCCTTCTGGTCCAGAAACCACCAGCCGGAGCCAAACTGCATCTTGCCCGCCACCGAACCGTCGTTGAAGTTGCCAATCATGGTCGCCAGCAACTCGTTGTCGGCGGGATTGAGGTTGTAGAGAATGGTTTTGGCCAGCTTGTCGTCCGAATCCAACCGGTTGAGGAAGTGCGACAACTGCCGCCCTTGGGCAAAGTCCCCGATGCTGTCCCAGCCCGTGTCCGGCCCCAACTCGCGCAGCATCCGGGCGTTGTTGTTTCGCAACGCGCCCAAGTGGAACTGCTGCGTCCAACCCTTTTCCCAATCCATCTCGGCCAGGCAAAGCAACATCACCGACTTGAGCTTATTGATTTCGCCGGTTTCCAAATCGGCCCCGCCGCGAATCTTCGCAAACAGCGTTTCGGCCTCTTCCGAGGTGCAAGGCGTGGCGTAAATGTGCTCCAGTCCGTGGTCGGACAAGCGGCAGCCCTGTGCGGCGAAGTAGTCGTGCCGCGTCCGCAACGCCCGCTGCAAGTCACTAAAAGTGCTGATTTTCAAGTCTGCCGCTGTTCCCAACTGGTCCAGGTAAGCATTGTAGCTGGCCGCGTCGTCCACTGCCATCGATTTGTCGGGCCGGAACGTGGGCAGTACCTGCACCCCAAAATCCGAAGCCGCCAGCGCCCGGTGATATTCCAGCGAATCGGCCGGGTCGTCGGTGGTACACAGGGTTTCCACGTTCATCCGCTGCAACAGATTCCGCACCGAGTATTCGGGGGTTCGCAGCATGGCGCTGCACGCATCGTAGATGCGCCGGGCACTGTCCTTGTTCAGCAACTCCGTGATGCCGAAGTAGCGTTGCAATTCCAGGTGCGTCCAGTGATACAGTGGGTTGCGCAGCGTAGCGGGCACGGTTTCGGCCCATTTCTCAAATTTTTCCCAGTCCGTGGCTCCGCCCGTGATGTAGTATTCGGGCACCCCGTTGGCCCGCATGGCCCGCCACTTGTAGTGGTCGCCATATAGCCACACCTGGGTGAGGTTGGCAAACTGATGGTCCTCGGCAATCTGCTGCGGAATCAGGTGGTTGTGGTAGTCAATGATGGGCATGGCCGCCGCGTACTCGTGGTAGAGCGTCCGGGCGGTGTCCGTTTGCAGCAGAAAGTCGTCGGTAATAAAGGTTTTCATAACTTGTTGAGTTATGAGTTATGAGTCATGAGTTATGAGTTTACGAGAAGGTGCTCAAAAAACAACCAACTCATAACTCATAACTCATAACTCATAACTCAAAGAGAAACCCCCCGCTTCCAGGGGATAAAATCGGTTTGGTCGTGGCGCACGGCGGCTACTTCCTCGCCGCTCGCTACCCGAATGACGTAATCCAGGATGCGTTCGCCAGCTTGCTCAATGGTTTCTGCGCCGTCAATCACCGTTCCGGTGTTTACGTCAATGATGTCGGGCATCCGTTGGGCCAGGGCGGTGTTGCTCGCCACTTTCACCACCGGCGCAATGGGGTTGCCGGTGGGGGTGCCCAAGCCGGTGGTAAACAGCACAATGTTGGCCCCGGAGCCGACTTCGGCGGTGGTGCTTTCCACGTCGTTGCCGGGGGTGCAGAGCAGGTTCAGGCCGGGCTTGGTCACGAGTTCGGGGTAGTCCAGCACGGCCACCACCGGCGACGAGCCACCCTTGCGAGCCGCTCCGGCCGACTTCATGGCATCGGTTATCAGCCCGTCGCGGATGTTGCCCGGCGAGGGGTTCATGTCGAAGCCCGACCCCACAGCTACGGCCGCGTCGCCGTAGGTTTTCATCAGGTGCGAGAAGCGGTTGGCCGTGTTCTGGTCCACGGCGCGGTCCACGAGTTCCTGCTCCACGCCGCACAATTCCGGGAATTCGGCCAGGATGACCGAGCCACCCAGCGCCACCAGCATATCCGACACGTGCCCCAGTGCGGGGTTGGCCGAAATGCCCGAAAAGCCGTCCGAGCCGCCGCACTCCAGCCCGATGCTGAGCTTGCTCAAGGGCGCGGGGGCGCGGCGGGCTTCGTTGGCCAGCATCAGCCCGGCAAAGGTTTGGCGCAACGCCGTGGCCAGCAGGTTTTCCTCGGTGCCCAACTTCTGCTGGTCCAGGATGTAGAGCGGCTTGCTGAAGTGCGGGTCGCGCTTAGCGATTTCCGCTTGCAACATACTGGCTTGCGCGTTCTGGCAGCCCAGGCTGAGGACCGTCGCGCCCGCCACGTTGGGGTGGGTAATGTAGCCCGCCAGCAGCCCACATAGCGTCTGGGAATCTTGCCGGATGCCGCCGCACCCCCCCTCGTGCTGCAAAAACCGAATGCCGTCCACGTGCGGAAACGGCCGTTGCTGCTGCGCCGCCTCGGTGGCCGCCGCCAGGTCGGCGCTCAGGATTTCCTCAACTGTCTTGCCCGCTTGCATCAGGTTCAGCAAGGCCCGCGTTTGGGGTTGGTAGCTTTTGCGGCGCTCGTAGCCCAGGTTCGTCACCAGCGCGTCCTTCAGCACCTCAATGTTACGGTTTTCGCAGAACACCAGCGGGATAACCAGCCAATAGTTGGCCGTGCCCACGCGCCCGTCGGGGCGATGAAAACCCTGGAAGGTGCGGTCCTGCCACTGCGTCACGTCGGGCGCTTGCCAGGGTTGCCGGGCGTGGTGGGCGTGTTCGTCGTAGCTGCTCGTGGCGTGGGCCACGTTGGCAGTGGTCAGCCGCCCACCGGGACGAATGGCATCGCGGGCCGTGCCCACCAGCACCCCGTACATCGTCACGGGCTGCCCGGCGCTCAGGCCCAGCGGGGTCAGCTTGTGCTTGGCCGGAATGGCCTCGGCCGTGGTGATGTAGCCACCTTCCCAAGGCACCTCGGTGCCGATGGGCAGGTCCACCAAAGCCACCAACACGTTGTCGGCGGGGTGAATACGGGCCACTTGATGCTTCATTTTTTTTTGGTATCGGGTACTTGGTATTGGGTAGTTGGTAGCCGGTATTTGGTGCGAGGGTGGGCGGACGCTATAAGCTATAAGTCGAACTACCCACTACCTTGTACCAAGTACCAAAAAATTAAACCGCCACCGTCACCCTATTAAAAAACGCGGCCAGCGTTTCGCCTGCGCCGTGGGTTAGCAGTTGGTTCAAAAACTGCGTTACCCGCGCTTCAAAACCGGGCAGTTCGCTCAAATCCTGGCCCCACAGGGCTTGGTTCTTCAGCACTGTATGCACCAGGTCAGCGGATTTGCACCGCGCCCACAAATCGGCGAAGTACGCGGCGCGGTCGTCCTGAATGGGGTAAGTTTGGCCGTTGGCCTCGCCCTGCCAGCCGCCAGCGGCCGTGGCCGTGCCCTGCATAAAGCGCAAGTAGGCCGCAAACCCCAGCGCAAAGTAATGGGGCGCAGTGCCGTGGTTTTTGTAGTAATGCACCAGCGTCGGCACGTTGCGCATCTGCATTTTGGTGGTGGCTTGCACCGCAATGGCCAGCCAGCGGTGTTTCAGGTAGGGGTTGCGGAAACGGTCCAGTACCTGCATCCCGAAGCGTTGGCCCACTTTTTCGTCCACCGGGTAGGGGATGCCGGGCAGCAAATCGGCCAGCATCAGGTTGTGAATGAAGCGGGCCAGGTTGTCGTGGCCCATGCCTTCGCGCACCGTCTCGCAGCCCGCCAGGTGGGCCAGCGCAAAGCTCAGGGTGTGGGTGCCGTTCAGCAAGCGCAGCTTTAGCTCCCGAAACAAATTGATGTCGGGGCGGATGATAACGCCCGCGTGGGCTTGGTGAAACGACAGCACCTCGCGCACTTTGTCGTTGCCCTCGATGGCCCACAGCACGTAGGCTTCGGCCATCGTCAGCAATTCGTCGTCGTAGCCCAATGCCGCTTGCAGCGCCGCATATACTTCGGCCTCGGGCCGACCCGGCACAATGCGGTCCACCAGCGAGTTGCAGAACGTATTGGCGGTTTCCAGCCAGTCAATAAACTCCGTGCCGAGGTCGTTGCGGTGCGCCAGTTCCAGCACAATGGCTTCCAGCTTCGTGCCGTTTTCGGTTATCAACTCGGTTGGCACGATGACCAGCCCCTTGCTGGCATCGCCCCCAAAAGCCTGGTAGCGTGCATACAGCACCGCCAGCAGCTTGCCCGGAAACGAGCTGGGCGGGGTAAGGGCAATGGATTCGTTCACGAACTGAATGCCCACTTCGGTGGTATTGGAAAGCACGACCAGCAAGTCGGGGCTGGCCGCCACCCGCATAATCTCATCCCATTGGCTTTTGGCCGACAGCACCCGGCTGATGCTGGCACACACCACGTTGTCGTTCACGGGTTGGCCGTCGTCCACGCCCCGCACGGCCACCGTGTACAGGCCATCCTGCCGGGCGAAGGCCGTCAGGTCGCCGCCGTCGGTGGATTTCACTACTACGATGCGGCCGTTGAACACGCCCTGCCGGTTGGCGTGGTCAATCAAAAAATCGGGCAGACCGCGCAACAGTACGCCGGTGCCAAATTGCAACACCTTTTCGGGCAGGTCAAACACTTCGGGCGTGGGCCATGCGGCGGGCGTGGCTCCGTCAGGAGCGGCCAGGGCCAGGGCTTTGGTCAAGGTATGCATAGGATAAAAAGCAATAATCGTTCGGCTTATTTGGTGGTCCCGACCCGTTGCTGCCAAGCGGGGTAATCTTTCGTCAGCAGCTTGGCGGGCCAGGTGCCCGCGTAGAGGTAGCCCGCCCGGCGTTCGTTCTCCACCTCACTTAGTTGGTAATGCACCTGGCTGTCGCGGCCCACAAAAATCGGGCGGTCGGTTTGCAAGTCATAGAACCGTGCCCAGAGCGTGGCCCCGGCTTCGGGCACAATCACCCGGTCGCGGCCCCGTGGCTCGTTTGGAGCCGGAATTTCCTTCATGACCAGGTTCGGCATTTTTACCTTTTCCAGCCACGCCACGGCGCTGTCGATGGCGCGTCGCACGGCGGGCGAGGGGTTTTCCACATCCATCAAAAACCGCACAATGTTCACCGATTCGTCGCCACTAAGTGAAGCCAACTCGAAGGCGCGAGCCTTGGCTGGTTGCAGGGTTTTCTCGTCGTATTGGGCGCACCAAGCCGTCAGCACAGCGCCGCGCCGGTACTGCGTTTGCAGGATGCAGGTAATGCCCCGGTTCACGGCGCTTTGGGCGGCGGGCACCAGTGTGGCATCCACAGCGGCGAACTCGCCCTGCTGCCGGCCCACGTTGCGCAGCACTTCCAGGGCCTCCACCATGGCGTTGTCGTTGTAGGTAATCTGGTGGCGGTAGCCGCTGTTGTCGGGGTAAAACTGCGGGAAGCCGCCGTTGGCGTACTGCATTTTCAGCAGGTAGCGGATGCCCGCTTCGGCGCTGGCCCGGTAGGCGGGGTTGTGGGTGCGGGCGTAAGCCCCCACGAGGTAATTTATTTCGCGGGTCGTGGCGTGGTTGTCAATCGTGGCATCGTTGCGGTTCTTGTCGTCCAACGTCCCGGCGCGGGCAGCGGGGTCTAGCGGGTGCTGGTAGTCCACTTTCACCTCGCCCACGGCCTTGGGCCAGCCGCCCACGCTGCGCTGGAACACCAGCATCCGCTCGGCGGTGCTGTCCTGGTCGGCGCTGGGGGCACCCACGGTGGCGCTCATCACCTTGGCCGGGGCGGTCATGCCTTCGCCTGCCAGGCCCTGCCGGCTACAGGCCAGCAGGGGCAGGCCACTCAGAAGCAAGTAAAAGGACAGCGTGGTTTTCATGGAAGAAGACGGAAAATCGGGGGCAGGCCAAAGGGGAACACGTCGCGTGGAACGGCAAGCAGGAGCGCCCGGCTGCTGGCTGCCTGTTTAGCTAGTAGCCAGGGTTTTGTGCAAGATTCGGGTTGGCGTTGAGGGTATTGGCAGGAATCGGAAACAATTGGTGCGATTCAACATACGCCCCTGCTCTGAAGTAGCCCGAGGCAATGTCGTCGATGCGGTTGAAGGCCCCGCCGGTACCGCCGGTCAGGTTGGTGCCTATCCAGTTCACCTGCACGGTGTCGCTGTTGGCCAACAGTTTTTTGTTGCGCGAAGGCTTGTAGTAGGAATTGTACACCCGGAGCGGGGCCAGGGCCGTGGGCTTTTTGTAGTAGATGTACTGCGGGTACTGGCCATTGATTTGATTGGCCCAGCCCTGCATCGTACTTTTCACTTGCTTGAGGGCATCGCCCAACTGGTTCCAGCGGATGAGGTCGTACTTGCGAATGCCCTCGCCGCCGAATTCCAGCAGCCGTTCCCGCCGCACGGCATCCCGGAAGCCCGCGTAGTCGGTGGCAATGGCGGGCGGCGTGGCGGTGCCGTAGCCCCGGACACGCACGGCGTTCACAGCCGTCACGGCATCGGCGCTGGGGCCGTTGCCGTATTCGTTGTCGGCTTCGGCAAACATGAGCAACACGTCGGCATAGCGGATGAGGGGCCAGTTATAACCCAGGTAGGCCGTGCCGCTGTTGGCTTTGGTGGCCGGGTTGCCGCACCACTCGCGCCGGAACTTGCCGTCGCGGCTGTCCAGCACCGACGTGTGCGCCCGCTTTACGGTGCCGTCAATCGAGTACAGCGTGATGGAAACGTCGCGCCGGGCATCGGTCGAGTCGTAAGCGTAGAAATAGGTTGGAGTCAGTGATACCTGGCCGTTGGCGACCCCAATGGGCGAGTTGAGCGCATTTGCCACCCGGGGGCCGTTGCCGGTGCCGAGCTTGCTGTCATAAGCGGCTCCGGTGCCGCCCATGCCCACCTGAAACATGATTTCGGGCTTGGCGACCTCCGCCTGATAGCCACAGATGACGAGCTTGAACAAGTCTTCAAAGCTGGGGTAGAGGCTGTGTTGGTTGCTGGCCATAATTTCGCGGCACTCCACCCGCACTGTGTCCAGAAACTGCCGGTAGTCGGTTGCCCGCTCGGTCTTGTTGTCCACGGGGTCGAAGTAGTAGCCCGCCCGGTATAGCGCGATGCGGGCACGCAGGGCTTTCACGGCCCCTTTCGTGATGCGCTCGTCTTTGGTGGGAGAGTCCGAAAACCACGGCACCAGTTTTGCAGCCAAGTCCAAATCAATCAACAATTTATCTAGAATGATGTTGCGCTTGCTGCGCGGCAGGTTAAAGTCACTGCCAGTAGTCGTCGGCACAAACGAGGCCGGCACGTCGCCCCAGTTGCGGGTCAGTTCCAGGTAGTATTGCGCCCGCAACGTCAGGGCTTCGCCGTGGAGGCGGCGCACGGTGGCGTAGTCGGGGTCAGCGGCGTTTTTGTACTGCGCCATTTCCGGGATGTAACGAATGCAAATATTAGCACGGTCCACGCCCCGGTACAGCTGGTCCCACACTTTGGTGATGTCGTCGTTGGTGGCCACCGCCGCGTAGCGGGCAATGCCCAGTTTGCCGGCCCCGGCCCCGTTGCCCCCCGGCGTGTTCAGAAAATCGTCGGAGTCGTAGGGAAAATACGTGCTGATGCGGGTGCCGTAGCCAAAGTCGCCAGCCAGGGGCGCGTAGGCCCCAACCACGGCATTAAAAGCGCCACTGGTGGTGCTGAAGATGGTTTCGGAGTTGATAACGGCTGTGGGGGTAACCTCCAGGTAGTCTTTGCACGACCACAGGCCAGCCAAACCGGCCAGGCCAAGCGCGGCCAGCATAGGACGAAATAAATAGTTCATGACAGGCAGTCTAAAGTGGCGAATACAATTAAAAAGTCAGGTTGATGCCGAACAGGAAAGCCCGGCTCCGGGGGTAGGCGGCATAATCAACGCCGGGGGTCAGGTTCTGGGGCTTGGTGGTAGTGCCCCGGCGCGAGTTCACTTCCGGGTCGTAGCCGGTGTATTTGGTAAAAGTGTACAGGTTGTTGAGCGTCACATAGAACCGGGCCTGTTGGAGTTTGGCGTAGGCCGCCACTGTTTTCGGAAGGGAATAGCCCACCGTTAGGTTGCTGATGCGCAAAAACGAGCCGTCTTCAATGGCCCACGAATGCAGAAAAACGGTGCGTTGCGGAGTCCATATCTGCGCGTTCTGGTTGAGCCGCCGCGAGGTCTCCAGGTCCGTGATGATGTTGCCCTTTTCGTCGATTTCCCGGTACCGGTCCTTCATCAGCGTGAGGCTGTTGGCCAGCACGTTGCCGGTCAGGTTAGTCGTTAGGTCTATTTTGTTGGCGTTGTAGATGTTGTTACCGTACACAAAGTTCATGAATACACTGGCATCAAAGTTCTTGTAGCGAAATTGCTGGTTCAGGCCGCCCGTGAACTTGGGGTTGGCGTTGCCGATTATCTGGCGGTCGTCGGTATTTACTTTGCCGTCGCCGTTCACGTCTTGCAGTTTGATGGTGCCGGGCGTAATTTCTTCGCCCGCCGCGCTGAAGCCGGTAATTTCGCGGTCCGAGACCACGCCTGGTTTCAGCACCCACTGCTTGGTGAGGGCGTTGTAGCCGCTGAAATCATCGGCGGTGTAGAAACCGTTGGTTACGTAGCCGTACATCTGCCCCACCGGCTGGCCCACGGCCACGTAGAAGTCGCCGCCTTGCAGCGCCGTGCTGGCCCAGCCAGAGTTTTGCGGCGGCAGTGCCGCTGCGCCGCCCAAGTCCTCAATCCGGTTGCGGTTGATGGAAGTGTTGGCGCTGACAGTCCACGTAAAATCGGGGGTTTGCACCGCAGCGGCCGTGGCCTGAAATTCAATGCCCCGGTTGGAAGTTGCGCCAATGTTTACGAGTTGCGTAGTGTAGCCGGTCGTGGCAGGCAAGGTCAGGTTCAGCAGCAGGTCGGTGGTTTTGTTGTAGTACGCATCCACCGTTAGCTGAAACCGGTTGTTGAGGAAACCCAGGTCCAGGCCCACGTTGGTTGAGGCGGTGGTTTCCCACTTCAGGTTGGGGTTGGCCAGCGACGTGGCCGCCACGCCCGGCACCAGCACGTTGTTGATGGAATAATACGTGTTGCCCGTCCCGGCCGAACTGCTGCCAAACAGCGGGTCGTACAGAAAATCGTCGATGCGGTTGTTGCCCGACAGGCCGTAACTCAAGCGCAGCTTGGCATCGGTGAGGGTGGCAGCCAGCGGGGCCATGAAGCTTTCCTGCGAAAAGCGCCAGGCGGCCGAAGCGGCCGGAAAGTACCCCACCTTGTTGCTGCCTTTGAACTTAGACGACCCGTCGGCCCGGAGCGTGGCCGTGAACAAGTACTTGCCGGCATAATCGTAGTTCAGCCGGCCGAAGCCGGAAAGCAGGCGCGAATCTTCCGTCACTCCCGTTTGGGGGCCAACCTGTGCCGTAGGGGGCGCACTGGGGTCGCGCTGCCCGATGTAGTCCACCGCCTGCTCGTAGGTAATGCTCTTGGGCAGGTAGAGGCTGGTCGTGTTCAGAAACGTGTTGCGGCGCTGGTAGATTTCCTGGCCCAACACCCCGTCAAACGAATGTTGCCCCTTTTTGAAGGTGTAGGTCAGCACGTTCGAATTGTTGAGCGTAACGGCCTGACCAAGATTGATGTCGATAAAGGGCAAGTTGTTGCCCTTGCTGCGGGCAATGGGCGAGTACTGCCCGTAGAATTGTTCCTGGCGGGTATTGGTGTTGTCCACGCCCAGCGTGGTGCGGAAGGTCAGGTTTTTGGTGAAACTGTACGCCACGTTGCCACTCAGGTTGAACAGCCGGCTGCGGTTCTTGGCAATCTCGTTGTTAATGGTCAGCACCGGGTTCGAGAGCGACCCCGAACTCGAGAAAAAAGCATCGTCCGGGTTCTGGTCGATGGGCAGCGGGGAATTGGCCTGGTCGGCGCTTATCAAGGGCTGGTAAGCCAGGGCGTTTCGGAGCCGCGAGTCGGTGGTCGAGCCGGTGCCCGCAGCCGACGTGCCCGACCCCGAAATAACCTGGTCGGTGAGGCGGCTGGAAAAGCCGAGCCGGAATTTGTCACTGGCTTTGTGGTCAAGCCGGAAATTGACCACGTTGCGCGTGAAGCCCGACCCGATTTGGATGCCGTCTTCGTCGTTGCGCGTCAAACTCAGTGCAAACGTGTTGCCCTTGCTGCCGCCCGAAATCGACACGTTATGGGTTTGCTGAAAAGCGTCGCGCCCAAATACTTTATTCTGCCAATCCACGAAATCGGAATTACGCAGCCTGTTTAGCGTATCGCCGGTAAAGTTGGTACTGCCAAACCGGCTTTTGATGGGTGCGAAGGACGAACCACCAGCAATTCGTCCTTTTTCATACGCGTAGTCCACGTAGTCGGCTGGCCGCAACAGGTCCAGGGTTTTGGTGATGCGGCGAAAGCCCGCGAAGCCGTTGTAGTTCACCACCGTGCGGCCTTCCTTGCCGCCTTTGGTGGTGATTATCACCACGCCGTTGGCCCCCCGCGCCCCGTAGATGGCGGTGGCCGAGGCATCCTTCAGCACGTCCACCGAGGCAATGTCCTGGGGCGAGAGCACCGACAGCGCGTTTTCGACCTGCACCCCGTCCACAACGTAGAGCGGCGAATTGTCTTGGGTGACGGAGCCGCCGCCGCGCACCCGGATTTTGATGCTGGCCCCCGGCTGCCCTTCCGACGACGTAACCTGCACCCCGGCCAGCCGGCCCGAGAGCGCCTCAGCCGCCGAGTTCACGGGAATGTCTTTGAGTTGTTGGGCACTAACCGACGACACCGACCCGGTTACGTCGCGGCGCTGAATGGATTGAAAGCCAATCACTACTACGTCGTCCAGTTGCTTGCTGTCGTCTTGCAAAGTGGCATCGGCGGCCGTTTGCGAAGCAGCTACCGTTATTTCCTTGGTCACGTAGCCCACGTAGCTGAGACGCAACGTGACGGCCTCCGCTGCGGGCACCGTCAGTTCGTAATGCCCTTCAATATCGGTCGAGGCTCCGTTGGTAGTGCCTTTCACCACCACGGTCACGCCGGGCAGGGCCTCCGACTTGTCGCCGCCGCGCACGGTGCCCGTGATGCGCCGGGTAGTTTGCGCGGCAACCGACAAGGCCCCCCCCAGCAGCAACAGGGTCAGCAACAAGCGAAAGCATTGGTTGTACATACTCATAAAAGAAATAAAAAGCAGTGGGGGTTTGCGGAAAAGAATGGCCCGTTGTTAGCGCAACGCATCCAGTGGTACCTGGTCCATGTCGGTGTATTCGCGGTTTTCGCCGGCCATTCCCCAGATGAAGCTGTAGCTGCTGGTGCCGCAACCGGTGTGAATGGACCACGGCGGCGAGAGGATGGCCTGGCTTTCGCTCACCCACAGGGGTTTGGTGGCGTGGGGTTCGCCCATCAGGTGCAACACCCGCTGACCGGGGGCCATGCCAAAGTACAAGTAAGCTTCCATGCGGCGGTCGTGCAGGTGGCAGGGCATGGTGTTCCAGACGCTGCCCGGCTTGAGGCGCGTGAGGCCCATTACCAACTGGCAACTGGGGATGCCTTCGGCGTAAATGTACTTGAAAATCGTGCGGGCGTTGGCGGTGTCCTGGCTGCCCATTTCCACGGGTGTGGCTTCGGCCTGGGTGCGCCGTTGCGTGGGGTGGGCGTGGTGCGCCGGAGCCGATAGCAAGTAAAACTGCGCGGGCTGGCCCGCCTCCACGCTCTCAAATTGCACCGCTCCCGCCCCCATGCCCACGTAGAGGCAGTCCTGGCTGCCCAGCTCATAGTGGTCGGTGCCCACGTGCACCCGGCCCGCGCCGCCCACGTTGAGGATGCCCAATTCGCGCCGCTCCAAAAACGAGGCGGCCTTAAGCATTTCGGGGCAGGGCAGCGTCAGCGCCGTGCTGATGGGCACCGCGCCGCCCACCACCATGCGGTCGTAGTGCGTGTACGTCAGCACCACTTCGCCGGGCACAAACAGGTTTTCCAACAAGAAATTCGCCCGGATTTCGTCCGTCGTCATGCGAGCGGCTTCGCGGGGGCTGATGGCGAAAAGTTGGTTCATTCGTAGTGGTTAGCGGTCAGTGTTTAGTGGTCAGTAATTTTTACGGCCGATGGGTGTCCGGATGCAGGTTAGCTGCTTGCCAACCACCGGTTCGGAGCAGTTGCCCTTATCGTCCCATCCAGCCGCCGTCCACGGTCAGGATGGTGCCGTGCACGTAGTCGGCAGCGGCCGAGGCCAAGAACACGGCCGGCCCCTGGTAGTCGGCGGGCTGCGCCCAACGACCGGCCGGAATGCGCTCCAGAATGGCATTGCTGCGGGCTTCGTCGGCCCGCAGGGCGGCGGTGTTGTCGGTGGCTACGTAGCCGGGCGCAATGGCATTCACGTTCACGCCCTTGCTGGCCCATTCGTTGGCCAGGGCTTTCACCAGGCTGCCCACTGCGCCCTTGCTGGCCGCGTAGCTGGGCACGTTGATGCCGCCCTGAAAGGTGAGCAGCGAAGCCGTGAACACGATTTTGCCGCTGCCGTTTTTAATCATCTGGCCGCCAATGGCGCGGGCTATTTTAAAGGGCGCATCCAAATTGATGCTCAACACGGCATCCCAGTCTTCGTCGGAATGTTCGGCGGCCGGAGCGCGGCGGATGATGCCCGCGTTGTTGAAGAGAATGTCGATGACCGGGAAGTCCTGTTGCACTTGCCGCAGGAAGTCATTAAGTTGGGCGGCATCGCCAAAATCGGCCTGATACCCCCGGTAGCGACGGCCCAGGGCCTGCACGGCGGTTTCGGTTTCGCCGCCGGCGGGCATATGGTGCGACACCCCGATGATGTCGGCCCCGGCTTGTGCCAGGCCCAGGGCAATGGCTTGGCCAATGCCCCGGTCGCAGCCCGTGACGAGGGCCATTTTGCCAGTCAGATTAAACAGGGAAAAGGCAGTGTCCATCGAAAAGGTGTTACTTTGAACTTTGAAAGGAGGAAACGGCATAAAACGAACCGGAAACTGCCGGTTTCGCTCCCTAAAGATTCTGCTCGTTCAAGCCGAAACAAGGAGTTGGACAATCTATTTTTGTGCAATCGTTACCGGGAACGATACCAATTGCCTCCCCAAACTTGATTTTGTGGCTTATCGCCGCAGATACGCCCGAATTTTCTACTCTTCTCTCTTCTCCCACCCACTTCGCTATTTCTCATTTTTTTGCACTTTACCCATAAATTCGCTTGGAGCCAGTAACCATAAAAGACATTGCCCGGGCGTTGAACCTGTCCACCTCGACGGTTTCGCGTGCGTTGCGCGACAGCTACGAAATCAGCACCGAAACCAAGAAATTGGTGATGGAGTACGCCGAGCGCATCAATTATCGCCCCAACCCCATTGCCCTTAGCCTTAAAGGTAGCAGCAGCCGGGCGTTGGCGGTCATTGTGCCCCAAATTGCCAATAACTTCTTTTCGCAGGCCATCAATGGCATCGAGGCCGTGGCCTACAACCGGGGCTACCACGTCATCATTTTTCAGACCCACGAATCGTATGCCCGCGAGGTAGCCAACCTGCAACAGGCCGTGGACCGGCGCGTGGACGGGCTGATGCTGTCGTTGTCCAGCGAAACCTCGGATGTGGCCCACTTGCAGGCCCTGCAAGCCCAGGGCACGCCTATCGTGCTGTTCGACCGCGTGTCGCCCGATTTGCAAACCACCCAGATTGTGGCCGACAATTTCGGCGGGGCCTACGCCGCCACGGCCCACCTGCTGCAAACCGGCCGCCGCCGCATTGCCCACCTCACCATCCCCAGCTACCTGTCCATCACGCAGGAACGGCTGGCGGGCTACCGTGCCGCCCTGGAACAGTACGGGGTGCCCTACGACGAAAATTTGGTGCGCTACGGCACTTTCGGCCCCGACGAAGCCGACGAGTTGGTGGCCGACTTGTTGCGGCAGGCACCGCAGCCCGATGCCTTTTTTACGGCCAGCGACCGCCTAGCTTTAGGCTGCCTGGCGGCCCTGCACCAGCGCCAAATCAAAGTACCCCAGGACGTTTCACTCATTGCCTTTACTAACCTGCAATCGGCCGAGCTGTTCTGTCCGGCCCTGAGCACCGTGAGCCAGCCCGCGCAGGAAATCGGCCAGCTTGCCGCCGAGCGCCTCATCGACATCATCGAGCGCAAGCACAAAGCCCAGCCCTTCGGCATGGTGAAAATGCCTACTACCCTCACGGTCAGGGAATCGTCGCTGCGGCAAGGCTGAACGGCGTGGTCCGACGACTTTTTCAGTCGTCAGACCACTAAATTGTCAGGGCAGTGCAGCAAATAGTGGTCTGACGACTGAAAAAGTCGTCGGACCACGCCAGCCACACGCCCTACTTTTTCTCGAATACCAAGACCCCAAACGACTGGTCGCCGGTCACGAACTGCTCCCGTAGCGTGTATTCTGCCGGTTTTTGGGCAAAATATTCGTAGGTAATGGCTTTGGGATTTTGCTTGGGGCGGTAGCCGTAGTGGCTGTCCCAGAGAAAAATGCTGCCTTTGGGCGCGGCCTCGGCAGTGGTTTGGTCGATGTAGCGGGCGGGCGGCGCAAACCGCTGCCGGCTGCGCCCCAGCCAGTAGAAAAACATGGAGTGATTGACGTACACCGGGCGGCCGGCCAACTGCGGTTCGGTTTGTCGGAACCACTGCGCCACGTCGCGGGTGGTGCTGTCCTCTTCGCTAATGGGCAGGGACCGCACGTTCATCAGGGCCACGAGCAGGGCCGCCGCGGCTACGGCGCTGGTGAGTGCCCCCACGGTGCCGGGCAGCAACAGCGCCGCCGCCGCCAGCACCACGCCCAGTGCGGGCTTGGTGTCGGCCTCGTCGGTAAGGACCACCAGGTTGGATTTGTAGTTGAGGAACACGACGGTGAGCAGCAGCAGCGGCCCCAGCCAGTACAGGGCCTTCCAGCGGTCGGGCTGGCCCAGGGTTTCCGCCAAACCATAAGTGCCCGCAATGGCCATCAGCGGCCCGATGACCAGCAGGTAGCGGAGGTTGCCGCCCGTGCTGGGGCCGATGACGACGGCCTGCCAGTTGAAGACCGAATGCAGCAGGAAAAAGCCCGCAATGGGCACCACCAGGTACCAGTCGGGCTGCTTGCGCTTGAGGATGCTCCAGCCCAGGTAATGCACGAACAGTGCCACCACCACCGGCCCAAAAATCACCATGCTGGTCAGCAAATAGTGGTTGAAACCCTGGCGCGGGTAGGCATTCTGAATGGCATCGCTGCTGCCCGTGAGCTGGTGCAGCAAGTACAGCGGGTCGCTGGTGAAATAAGCCCCGTAGAAATTCTGCACCAGCGGAAACACCGCCCCAGCCACGGCTGCCCCCCACTGCCGCCGCCGCAGCAAATCCAGCCCGTACAGCCCCAGGAAGGGGTACATTTCCTGCCGGATGGTGCAGATGTAGCTCAGGCACAGCATAGCCAGCAACGGCCGTTGCCGGGTGTGCAGGTAGTAGGCCAGCGTGAGCAGAAACGCGGTGGGAATTTCGGAGTAGTTGCGAAACGCCAGCATCACCCACAGCGGCTGCGACACCGTGAGCAAAAACGCCACCAGTGCCAGCCCGCTGCCCCGCGCCTGCACCGCCCGCGCCGCCAGGTAGCCCGCCCCGGCCGACAGCAAGCAGTTGAGCAGCCGCACCACCGTCTCGCCGCCCAGCGCGGGCACCACGTACAGCAGCTTGTAACCAAACTTTGGCCAGTTGCCCAGAATGAGCTTGGGTTCGTCCCAGAAGGACAGCATATTGACGAAGTGCCCCGCCTCGTCCTGCTGGTAGAAGCCGGTGGAGGCCGTCGAAAACCAGTAGTAGGCCAAGGCCGTGAGCGCCGTCAGGCTCAGCAACACGGGTTGGGAAAGGCCGGTGGGCGCGGCCAGCGCCGACGCGGGGGCCGCAGCCGCAGAAGAGGTTCGCATAGGGGAAACAGCAAATGGCAAACAAGCCCAAAAATCCGAACGCAGCCCCGCGCTTCGCCCGATTAGGTGGTGCAATGTTACTCCCGGGCACTGAATTGGCCCGGCAGCGGCCCGTTTTTTGGCGGGGCACCGGAGCCGGGCAGGCCCCCAATCTACGGCCGGGTTGGCTCGTAGGCCCCCACCACCGGCGGGTTGCTGGTGCGGGTAAGGTTGCGCAAATCCACGGGCGGCGGCTGCACAGCGGTACCCTGCAACAACGTCAGGGCCAGCGAGCCGGACGGTTTTACGGGGCGGTAGTCGTAGTTCCGCGCCGCGTTTTCGGGGGTGCTGCGAAAACCGGGCGGCTGGTTGAGGGCGTTGTGGTAGGCGGGTGCGCCCAGGCCGGGCTTGTCGGTCGAGTCGTGTTCGGCTTTGTATTCCTGCGTTTTGAGCAGGCAGTTGGTTATTCGCACCAAGCCGTTGGGGGCCGGGTAGTAGTCGGCGTTGTTGATGAAGGCCAGTTCGTCGGGGATGGACCCCCACACGATGCTGTTGGTCAGCGTGACGCTGAGCGGAAACTTCTGCACCATGCCGTTGGTGTCTTCCAGGGCGTTGGAAAAAGTGAGGGCGGCCGTGGTACGCCGGAAGGAGGGCGTGTAGTTGGCAACGGTGCAGAAATCCAGGTTGAATGCGCCGCCGTAGCCCAGCACAGCGTACTCGCCGCAGTTGGTGAACAGGCAGTTGCGGGCCGTGACATTGCCCCGCACGCCCACCACGCCGCCCGCCGGCAGCCCCGTGCCCACGTAGTTGGGGTTAGAACCGGAGATGTTGCGGAAGACGACGTTTTCCAGCCGCAGGTCGGGCGGGGTGGGGTCGGGACCGGTGTGCAGGACCGAAGTGCCAAAACTGGCATTGCGGATTTCGCAGTAGCGCAGCACGTTGTTGCGGCTTTTATCGGTAAAAAAAATGCCGCCCCACTGTCCCGGCACGTCGTGGTAGAAGGCTTCCAGGCGGTCGCCCCGAAACAGCACCTGCTTGGCCGTGGCGGCGGCGGTGTCGCCGGGCATCAGTTGGGTGTTCTGGTTGATGCTCAGGGTGCCGTTTACTTGCACGGTGGCCCCGGCGTGACAGTATATTTTGGTGCCGGGCTGAATAGTGAGCGTCGCGCCCTCATTCACGTACACGCCCACATCGAACACGTTGGTGCCCTGCCGGAAGGCGCTGTTGATGATGACGTGCGGCTTGTCGCTCAACCAGGTAGTAGTGGCCGTGATGATGTCGGCACGGTGGTAGTAGGCATTCTGGCCGTAGGCCACCAGCTTCACGTTCTGGGCGCTGCCATTGGTGCGAAAATCCACCTGGTCGGTCAGCAAAAAGGGCTTTTCGGCGGAGGTTTCGCCCAGCCTGGCCCGCACCAGAATCAGCAGGCTGTCGTTGCCCCGAATCAGGACGTTGCTTTTGGCCGGGCCAGCGTCGCCGTCGATGATGAGCGAATAGGTTTGGCCCTGTGCTCCGGCCAGGCTGATGTCGGTGCGAATCGCCCCGCCGTTGTTATTGTAAACCCACAAGCGTTTGGTAACAGTGGTGGCGGTAGTGAACACCGTGTCAAACAACACGGTATCTTGTCGAAAAGCCAGTTGCCCGCTGGTTTGCACCAACTCCGATTTGGGTTCGCAGCCGGGTAGCAGGGCCAGCAGGCAGCTTAGGAGCAGGAATAGCGGGAGGAGGTGGCGCATGAGAAGGTTTAGGCGGAAACTCCCCTCCTGCTAAGGAGGGGACGCTTCGGCGCAGCCGAAGCTGGGGTGGTAATCTCGTGAACGGTCGCTGAACGATGATAGTATAAGCGGGCGCATCGGGCAGCGGCCGGGCAGCGGCCTAACCACCCCCGTTGCCGCTACGCGGCAACATCCCCTCCTTAGCAGGAGGGGAGTTTGACCGCCTCACCCTTTTTACGCTACGCCTTCCTTCAGGCGCTCGGCGCTTTCGGCGATGCGGAGTTGCTCCACAAAATCATCCACGTTGCCTTCCATCACGCTGGCCAGATTGTACACCGTGTAGCCGATGCGGTGGTCCGTGACGCGGCCTTGCGGGTAGTTATAGGTGCGGATTTTGTCGGAGCGGTCGCCGCCGCCAATCATGCTTTTCCGCACCAGACCGTCGGCTTCGTTCTTCTTCGCCAGTTCCATTTCGTACACGCGGGAGCGCAACACGGTCAGGGCTTTGTCGAAGTTTTTGAGCTGCGATTTCTGGTCCTGGCACTGGGCCACGAGGCCCGAGGGCAGGTGGGTGAGGCGCACAGCGGAGTAGGTGGTGTTCACGGACTGCCCGCCGGGGCCACTGGAACAGAAATAATCCTTGCGGATGTCGTTCATGTTCAGGTCAATGTCGAACTCCTCTACTTCGGGCATCACCACCACCGAGGCCACGCTGGTGTGGATGCGGCCCTGGGTTTCGGTGGCCGGTACGCGCTGGACGCGGTGTACGCCGCTTTCAAATTTGAGCTTGCCGTACACGTCCTCGCCGCGCACGGCCACGATGATTTCCTTGTAGCCGCCGGCGGTGCCTTCCATGGCATCAATCAACTCCATTTTCCAGCCCTGCTTTTCGGCGAAGCGCATATAGAGGCGCTGCAAGTCGCCGGCAAAGAGGGCCGCTTCGTCGCCGCCCGCCCCGGCCCGGATTTCCAGGATGATGTCCTTCGAGTCGTTGGGGTCTTTGGGCAGCAGCAGGTCCTTGATGCCTTCTTCGAGGCGCTCCTGTTCGGGGCGCAGTTCGTCGAGTTCGGCTTTGGCCATTTCGCGAAAGTCCTCGTCGGTTTCGGTGGCCACGACCTGGCGGGCGTTTTCGATATTGCTCAGTACCTGCTGGTAGCGGCGGTATTCGACCACGATTTTGCCCAGGTCTTTGTATTCTTTGTTCAGGGCCTTGTAGCGTTTGAGGTCCGACATCACGTCGGGCTGCATCAGCTCGTCGTTCACGGTGTCGTACCGTTCGCGGATGGCTTCGAGTTTGTCCAGCATAGAGCGGATAGGTAATTGGTAATCGGTAATGCGCGAGCAAGGGCTTGGTCGGGTTGCCGCTGCCAGTTATTTTTTTCGGAGGAAAAAAAGCCGTTGGATAACAAAGATACGGCGGGCAAACACCGCCGGGCGGGCCGCTGGTTCGGTTAGAGGCCGGATGCGGCGGCGGGGCGGGCAGTTTGCAGCGGGTATTTTTCGCGGAACGCAATGGATTATGCCGTTGAAGTGGAAAAAACCGAGTAGCTTAGAGCCGCCGTAGCGGCAACTCGCTTTTCTCCCACCCTAACTGCCCCAAATACCATGACCTACCCTTACTTGGACCCTGCCAGTGCTGGCGGGTCATTTCCTGTTTCCGGTCCGGCTTCGATGCGGACCCGGCTGCCCTTTTTAACGGTGCTGTGGTTGTTTTTGGCCACGTTGAGCGCCACGGCCCAGCAGCGGCCGGTGGCTTCGTTGTTTGTGGAGGATGCGGCGGCGCAGGCGGCCGCCGCGCCTTCGGCGCTGCGGGCGGCCCTGACCCAGGCCCGGCCCCTGACGCTGGACGTGCCCGCGCTGGCTGCCGCGCTGGCCACGGCCCCGGCCCAAAACCGGGCCGGAACCGCGCCCCTGACCCTGGTGCTGCCCCTGCCCGATGGCACGAGCGGCCGCTTTGCAGTGTGGCAAACCGCCCTGATGGAACCGGCGTTGGCGGTGCAGTTTCCGCAGATTAAAACCTACAGCGGCGTGGGGCTGGACGACCCCACGGCCACCGTGCAACTGGACCTGACCCCGCGCGGCTTCCACGCCCAGATTCTGTCGGACGCGCACGGCACGGTGTACATTGACCCGGTGACGCGCACCGACACGCAGCACTACTTGAGCTTTTTCCGCACGGCCATGCCCGCCGCCCAACTGCACTGCGGCACGGTGGGCACTGCCGCCCCGCTCAACCGGGCCGCCGGGCCGCGCACGGCGCAACGCACCTCGGGCACGGTGCTGCGGACCTACCGGCTGGCGATGGCCGCCACGGGCGAATACACGACCTTTCACGGCGGCACGGTGACGCTGGCCCTGGCGGCCATCGTGACTACCGTGAACCGGGTGCGGGGCGTGTACGAGAAAGAATTGGCGGTGAGCTTTACGCTGGTGAACAACACGGCCATCATCTTCACCAACGCCGGTACCGACCCGTACACCAATACCAGCAGCGACCTGTCTGTCAACCAGACCACCATTGACAACGCGGTGGGTTCGGCCAACTACGACATCGGGCACCTGGTCGGGACGGGCGGCGGCGGCGTTGCCCAGTTGGGCGTGGTGTGTACGGCGGGCAGCAAAGCCCGGGGCCTGACTGGTTCGGCCTCGCCCATCGGCGACTCGTTCGACATTGACTACGTGGCCCACGAAATGGGGCACGAGTGCGGAGCCAACCACCCGTTCAACGGCACGGGCGGAAGCTGCGGTGGCGGCAACCGCCACGCTGCCACGGCCTACGAGCCGGGCAGCGGCACCACCATCATGGCCTACGCGGGCATCTGCGGCACGACCGACAACACCCAGGCTCACTCCGATGCCTACTTCCACGTGGTGAGCTACGAAGAAATCAAAACGTACCTGGAAAGCACCAGTTGCGGCACCATGACCACGCAAAGCAACACGCCGCCCACCGTGGCACTGCCCGCTGGCGGCAAGGTGCTGCCCATCAGTACGCCGTTTAAGCTGACGGCCGTGGGTTCGGACATCAATGCCGACGCGCTGACGTACTGCTGGGAAGAATACGACTTAGGCTCGGCCGGGTCGCCCACCGCCGCGCAGGTGGCCAACGATGCCGTGCCGCTGTTTCGGTCCTTCAACCCCAGCAGCAACCCCACGCGCTACTTCCCCCGGTTGAGCGACCTTGTGGCGGGCACCACCACCCTGGGCGAACGGCTGCCCACGGTGTCGCGCCCCCTGAACTTTCGGGTGACGTTGCGCGACCGCTACACCACCGGCAACACCGGCACCGGCGTGGTGGGCGGCGTGAACAGCAGTGCCACGGTGGCTTTGAGCTGCGTGAGTACGGCCGGTCCCTTCCAGGTGACGGCCCCGAACACGGCCGTGACTTGGGCCGGTGGCTCGGCCCAGACCGTGACCTGGAACGTGAATAGCACCGACGTGGCCCCAGTGAGCTGCGCCACGGTGAACATCCGCCTCAGCACCGACGGCGGCCTCACTTACCCGACGTTGCTGCTGGCGGGCACGGCCAACGACGGCGCGCAGGCCGTGACGGTGCCCAGCACGGCCAGCACCACGGCCCGCATCATGGTGGAAGCAGCCGACAACTACTTCTTTGACATCTCCAACGTCAATTTCACCATCAGCGCGGCGGGCACGGCCTGCAACCCGCCCACGAACCTGAGCGTGGGCAACATCACGGCCTTCACGGCGACGGTGAGCTTTGCGGCTGGCAGCGGCAACACGAGCTACGTGGTGACGACCGCGCCCGCCACGACGACCCAGACCGTGACGGGCACCAGCGCCAGCCTGACCGGCCTGAGCGGCGGTACCCAGTACACGGTGTACGTGCAGAGCAACTGCGCGGCCGGAGCCGTTTCGACGGCCGCCACGACCACCTTCACCACCGCCGCGCCGCCGGTGTGCAACGCGGTGACGAACCTGGCCGTGGGCAGCATCGCGGCCACCACGGCCAGCGTGAGCTTCGCGGCCAGCAGCGGGGCCAGCAACTACGTGGTGACGACCACGCCCGCCACCAGCACCTACACCGCAACCGGCTCGCCGGTGAGCCTGACGGGGCTGATGGGGGGCACGGTTTACACGGTGAACGTGCTGACGAACTGCGCGAACGGGGGCACGGCCACGGCCAGCACCACCTTCAACACCACGCCGACCAACGACGAATGCGCCGGAGCCATCAACCTGATTTCGAACCTGACCTGCATGACCACTACGGGCGTTTTGACGGGGGTCACGCAGTCGCAGGCGGCCTCGACTTGCAGCGGGGCACTCAGTACCACGGCCAACGACGTGTGGTATAGCTTCGTGGCCACGGGCGCGGCCCACACCGTGACGGTGAACGCCACGACCGACGTGGTGGTGCAAGCCTTCAACGGCACCTGCACCGGCCTCACCAGCCGCAGTTGCATTGACAACAACAGCAACGGCCTGGAAACCCTGAACCTGACTGGGCTGACGGCCAACACGCGCTACTTCGTGCGGGTGTATCCGTACACGACCGGCACGGCGGCGGCGGCAGGCACTTTCACGATTTGCGTGACGGGCACGGTGGCCGCCACCTGCGCCGCGCCCACCAACCTGAGCGCGGGCAGCGTGACCAGTACCTCGGCCAGCGTGAGCTTCACGCCCAACACCCAGGCGGCCAGCTACACCGTGACGACTTCGCCCGCCACGACGACGCAGACCATCACGGGTTCGCCTGCTACCTTCAGCGGCCTGACTCCCGGCACGGCCTACGCGGTGAACATCGCCACGAACTGCCAGAACGGGGTGAGTTCGGCGGCGGCCACGACTACGTTTACGACCACTGCGCCGTCCTGCGTTGCGCCCACCAACGTGGTGGTGAGCAACGTGACGACGAACTCGGCCAGCGTGAGTTTCACAGCGAGTGCTTCGGCCACGAGCTACACCATTACGACCAACCCGGCTACGACCACCCAAACGGTGACAGGCACCACGGCCAGCCTGACGGGCCTGAGCGCCAGCACCGGCTACGCGGTGAACGTGGTGAGCAACTGTACCGGCACGACCACGAATACGTCGGCGGCAGCGACTACGACGTTCTCGACTGCCGCGCCGGCCTGCGCCGCGCCGACGAGCTTGACCGTGGGCAGTCTTACCAGCACGTCGGCCACGGTGAGTTTCACGGCCAGCGGCACGGCCAGCAGCTACACCGTGACGACCATGCCCGCCACGACGACGCAGACGGTGACGGGTTCGTCGGTGAGCTTCAGTGGGCTAACGCCCGGCACGGCCTACGCGGTGAGCATTGTGAGCAACTGCACCGGCGCGGCTACGGCTACGTCGGCCGCCGCGATGGTGACGTTTACGACGGCTGCCCCAGCTTGCGCTGCGCCCACAAGTTTGGCGGTTAGCAATATCACGCAGACCACGGCCACGGTGAATTTCACGGCCAGCAGTACCGCCGCTAGCTACACCGTGACGACCAACCCGGCCACGACAACGCAAACCGTGACGGGCACGACAGCGAACCTGACCGGCTTGAGCGCCGGTACGGGCTATGCGGTGAACGTGGTGAGCAACTGCAACGGGGCAGCCACGGCGACTTCGCCCGCCGCCACGGTTACGTTCTCGACCACTGCACCGGCTTGCGCCGCGCCCACCAACGTGGCCGTGAATAACGTCACAACAACCACGGCCAGCGTGAGCTTCACGGCCAGCACAACAGCTGTCAGCTATACCATCACCACGGTGCCCGCGACAACTACCCAAACGGTGACGACCACCACAGCGAATCTGACCGGCCTGAGCGCTGGCACCACGTACACAGTAAGCATCGTGAGCAACTGTAGTGGGGCAGCCACCAGCACTTCGCCAGCGGCCACGGCCACCTTCACCACGAGGGCCTGCACGGCCCCGACGGCGTTGAGTGCAAGCAACATTGGCCAGACTTCGGCCAGCATCAGCTTCACCGGCACCACCGCGACCAGCGGCTACACCGTGACGACCAGCCCGGCCACGACCACGCAAACCGTGACGGGTTCGCCGGCCAACCTAACCGGCCTGACGGCGGGCACCACGTACACGGTGAGCATTGTGAGCAACTGCACCGGGGCGGCAAATTCCAGCCCCGGCACGGTGAGCTTCACGACCCTGACCGCGCCGGCTTGTGCCGCGCCGACGAACTTGACGGTGGGCAGCATCACGCAAACCACGGCCAGCGTGGGCTTCACGGCCAGCGGCACGGCCGCTTCATATACCGTGACAACCAGCCCGGCTACGACCACCCAAACCGTGACGGGCACCACGGCGAACCTGACGGGCCTGAGCGCCAGCACGGGCTATGCGGTGAACATCGTGAGCAACTGCACGGGCGCAGCAACCAGCACTTCACCCGCCGCTACGGTCACGTTCTCGACCGCCGCCCCAGCTTGTGTTGCGCCGACCAACGTGACGACGAGCAACGTGACGACGACCACGGCCACGGTGAGTTTCACGGCCAGCGGCACGGCTGTCAGCTACACCATCACCACGGTGCCCGCGACAACTACCCAAACGGTGACGACTACCACGGCCAGCCTGACGGGCCTAAGCGCCAGCACCGCCTACACGGTGCGCGTAGCCAGCAACTGCACCGGCGTAATGGCTGCCCCAGCGGCCACGGCCACGTTCACCACAACGGCTCCGGCCTGCGCCGCGCCGACGAGTTTGGCCGTTAGCAACATCACGCAAACCACGGCCAGCGTGAGTTTCACGGCCAGCGGCACGGCGACCACTTATACCGTGACGACCAGCCCGGCCACGACCACCCAAACCGTGACGAGTTCGCCGGTGAACCTGACGGGCCTAAGCGCCAGCACGGGCTACGCGGTGAACATTGTGAGCAACTGCACGAACGCGGCCACCAACACCTCCCCCGCCGCGATGGTCACGTTCTCGACCACCGCCACCGCCCTGTCGTGCCCCGCCCCGACCGGCTTATCGGCCAGCGGCGTGACGACTAATTCGGCCACGGTGAATTTTACGGCCAGCAGCGCCGCCAGCACCTACACCGTGACGACTAGCCCCGCCACGACGACGCAAACCGTCACGAGTTCGCCCGTGAGCTTTAGCGGCCTAAGCGCCAACACGCAGTACACGGTGACCATCGTGAGCAACTGCCCCGGCACGGCCACGGGCACCTCGCCCGCTGCCACCGTCAGCTTCACTACCGGCCTGCCCGACCTGTTGGTGAGCAGCGCCCTGACCCTGCCCGCCGGCAGCTACCATAATGTGACCATTACCGGGCCGACCACCGGCGGCGCGGGCACCCTGACCCTGAGCGGCCCCCTGACCGTGACCGGCACCGTGCTGGTGCAAAGCGGCGGCACCCTGCAAACCAACTGCAACCCCGTGACGGGGCCGGGAATGTTCACGCTCGCGGCGGACGCAACGCTCTACATCTGCTCGGCGGCGGGCATCAGCCAGAGCGGTACCACGGGCGACATCCTGGTGGCCAACCTGCGCACCTTCAGCCCCGATGCCAACTACATTTACAACGGCACCACGGCCCAAAGCACCGGCACCGGCCTGCCCGCCACGGTTCGCAACCTGAGCAGCCAGAACGCCGCCGCCCTCAGCCTGACCCAGGCCGTGGCCGTGCGGCAGGTGCTGACCCTGAACGCCGGCGATTTGCAACTCGGCGCGTTCAACCTCACGCTGCTTTCGGATGCCAGCGGCACCGGCATGGTCGTGAACAACGGCACCGGCCGGGCGCTGAACACCGGCACCGGCACGGCCATCGTGCAACGCTACATCGTGCCCACCACCACCTACACCGGCCCCGGCTATCGCCACTACAGCAGCCCCGTGGGCAACACCACGGTGGCCGACTTCGCGGTGACTGGGCAGTTCGTGCCCTACGTGAACCCGGCCTTCAACGCCCAGCCCACGCCCAACCTGCCCGCCACGCAGTTTCCCAACGTGTTCGACTACGACCAGGGCCGCGTCACGCCCAACAACCCGCAGTTTGAAGCGGGCTGGCACTCGCCCGCCAGTCCCGCTGATGCGCTGCTCGTCGCGAAAGGCTACGCCGTGAATATCCTGCCCACGGCAATGGTCGATTTGCGCGGGCAGCTCAACTCCGGCCCCTACAACACCGGGGCGCTGGGCCGCAGCCCTACCGCCAACGCTGGCTGGCAACTCCTGGGCAACCCCTACCCCGCGCCGCTGGACTGGGGCCGGGTGTCGGCCACGCCCGGCGCGGTGCCCGCCGGCCTCACCGATGCCATCTACGTGTTCGAGCCAACCAGCCAGTACAATGGCCAGTACAGCTCCTTCGTGAACGGCGTGAACACGGGCAGCTTCAATGGCATTTTGCCCGCCATGCAGGGGTTCTTCATCCGCACCACGGCAGCCGTGCCAGCGGGTTTCACGTTCCGCAACGACTTCCGCCTCACGGCCTACGCCGACCCCCTGTTTCACCGCACTGCCGCCGATGCCCGGCCCCAGTTGCGCCTGGCCCTGACCAGCCCCGCCGCTCCGGCCTTCGCCGCCGACGAAACCGTGCTCTACCTCGAGGCCGGGGCCAGCGCCATCGGACCCGACCCGCACTTTGACGCGGCCAAAATTGCCAACCCCGGGGCCGCCCTCAGCCTGGCCTCGCTCATGCCCGGCCCGACGGAAGAAGCCCTGGCCATCAACGGCCTGCCACGTGTCGGGCCGGCCGATGCGGCCCGCCTTGTGCCGTTGCAGCTGGCCGTGCCCGCCCCCGGCGCGTACCAGCTCGCCGCCACCAGCCTGCTGAACTTTGCCCCCGGCCAGCCGGTGCAGTTGCTCGACCGCACCACCGGGGCCAGCATCGACTTGCACCAGCAAGCTACTTACCGCTTCACCACCGCTCAGGCCGGTTCCCTCCCGGGCCGCTTTGCGGTGCTGCTTGGTCGCCCCGGCAGCGTCACGGCTGCCGGCCGCGCCACCGCCCTCGAATTCAGCCTCTGGCCCAACCCAGCCCAGGGCCACGCCGCTCTGCACCTGCAACTGGCCCAGGCGGCCACCACCGCCACCGCCACCCTGCGCGACGTGCTGGGCCGCCCCGTTGCCACGCAGCACTTCGGCGGCAGCACGGTGGAAATTCCCACCACGGGCCTGCCCACCGGCACCTACCTGCTCACCCTGACCATACCCGGCCAGGCCCCGGCCACGCGGCGGGTAGTGGTGGAGTAGTTGGTTGGTGGTTCAACAAAAAACGCCGACTGTGTAAATAGCCGGCGTTTTTTGTTGAACCACCAACTCATGGGTGAACCCCAACGGGGTTCCGTAGCGCAGCCTAGGGTTGGCGACGCAGGAGCCTACCTTGGGTACGAACAACCTGCTCGGAATGAACCCCAACGGGGTTCCGCAATTCCTGACCTTGCAAACCGCTACGGAACCCCGTTGGGGTTCGGTTCGCTCAAATTACCACCAACCCAGGGTAGGCTTCGCCAACCCTGGGCTGCGCTACGGAACCCCGTTGGGGTTCACCCGTTGGGGAATCACTGCCCGCTCTGCCTACTTCGCTGCCACCGCCTTCACCTCCGGGGTCAAATCCACCACTTCCACGGCCAGGTGCCAGCCGCCCACGGCTTCGCGCCGCCAGAGGTGCAGGTAGTTGCCGCTGGCTTCGGGCTGGCCGGGCGCGGCGGCCCGGCGCACCGTGCCGATGACCACGCCCAAATCGCCGGCTGCCGCCAACTCGGCCGTGGCGGGCGCAAATTGGTAGCCGGGGCCGCTGTATTCGGTGGCGAGGTGGGCGGTGGCCCCCGTCAGGGGCGGCTGGCCGGAACGGTAGAGGCTGGCCTCGTCGCTCAGGGCGTGCAGGTAGGCTTTGGCGGGGTTGTGCAGGGCCGCTTCGCCGAACTTGCGGTCCAGGGCCAGCAGCACGGCGGCCGGGGCCGGGGTGGGGGTGGCCGGGGCCAGGCGCAGGGCGGGCTGGGCCGCGCCGGCCGCAACAGGCTGCACCACCGGGGCGTGTTCGACGCGCATATGGGCCAGAAACTTCCAGGGGCCACTGCGCGGGTGCTGCCACACCGTGACGTATTCGCCCTGGGCGGCGGGCAACCGGCTGGTGGCCGCCCGCTGCCAGGGGCCGCTGGTGTAGGCCAGGTCGCCCGACTGCGACACGTCGGCCCAGGCGGGGTGCCAGGCGGGCGGGGGCACGGCCGGGCCGCGCCGCTTGGGCCAGGCGGTCGCCGCCGCCACGGTGCCCTGCTCAAACACCTGCCCCGCAGGAGCCGCAAAGTGCAGCACCGCTGCCCGCTCGCCACTGCAACCCATTTCCGTTGAAAAATTATTCTCCGCGTCCCGGATGGGTTGCAGCGGGGACTGCGCCCGCAAAGGCGAAAATACGGGGAATCCAGCCAGAGTGCAAAAAATAAGGAGCGTTTTCATAATTTGGACGGGGTTAGTCGCATTCATAGTACAATTATACAAAACGCCCAACAATTCCGAGAGGTTTTGTTTTTAAGGCAACTTGTAAATTTGTGCCCCTGCCCCCAACCGGGTAGCGGCCCCCTTGCCCATGCCCCGTAAAAAAGTGTTGTTCCTGATTGGTTCGCCCAACCAAACCACCCAGATGCACCAGATTGCGGAACTGCTCCGCGACGAGTTTGACCCCTACTTCAGCCAGGTGTACTACGACGGCTGGATGCGGAAATTCTACCAGTTCCTGCTCTGGACGCGGGGCCTCGACCCTACCGCCGTGGCCGGGGTCAGCAAGCAGCGCGGCGATGCCTACCTGCAAAAGCACGGCCTCGCCAACGACTTTGAAAACCGGGTGTTCGGCCACGACTACGACCTCGTGGTGTGTTGCTCCGACATCATCGTGCCCTGGAACCTGCTGGCCCGCACCAAGTCCGTGTTTGTGCAAGAGGGCATGACCGATGCCCGGCACCTGTGGCAACGGCTGGTCCACCGCTTCACGCGCTTCCCGATTCTGGCCATCGGCACGGCCCTGAACGGCATGAACAACTGCTGCGACATCTACTGCGTGGCCTCGGCGGGCTACGCCGAACACTTCCGCGAAATGGGCGTGAGCGCCGACAAGCTCGTCGTGACCGGCATCCCAAACTTCGACCACGCTGCCCGGCTGCGGGCCAACACCTTTCCGCACCGGGGCTACGTGATGGTGGCCACCACCGATATGCGCGAAACCTACCGCTTCGACAACCGCCGCAAGTTCTTTGCCGAGGCCACCCGCATTGCCGCCGGCCGGCCGCTGCTGGTCAAGTTTCACCCCAACGAAAAAATGGCCCGCGCCCTGGCCGAAGCCCGCCGCTACTGCCCCCCCGGCACCCTGTTTTTCACCGAAGGCAACACCGACGAGATGATTGCCAATTCGGTTGAACTCATCACCCAATACAGCACCGTGGCCTTCGTGGGCCTGGCCCTGGGCATCCCCACGCACTCGTACTTCGACATGGCCGACCTCACCCGCAAGCAGCCCTGGCAAAACGGCGGCAGCAGCGCCGTGCGCATCGCCGCCATTTGCCGGGGCTTCGCGGGCTTTGCGGGCAGCGGGGCCGCATTTCTGCGGGAGCGGGGCACGGGGACGGGGCCGTTCGCGCCGGCTGCAAACGGCCCGGCTGCGGACCCCGAAGGCCGCGCTACGGTACCGCATTCAGCAAGCGCCAACTAAAATTGTTAAGCCCAAAAGACGAAAGGCCCGCACCGTTGCTTGATAGATTAGTGAAAGGATAGTATCTTGCCCCCCGAAAGCGGGTTCCTTCCCCCGCTGCCCGGCTCATGGCAACCCTGTTCCCCGACGTGCTGCTGGTGGCGGCCCCCACCCGGTTTCGGACCCGCCTGCTGGCGCAACTGCGCCAACGCTGGCCCACCCGCCCGGTGCAACTGGCCGCCGACCCGGCCCAGGCGGCGGCCCTGGCGCAGGAACGCCCCTTTGGGCTGCTGCTGCTGGCGGGCCTGGGCCGCGAGGTGCCCGTGGGGCCGCTGCTGGCCGACCTGGGCCAGCACTGCCCGGCCCAGCCGGTGGTGGTGCTGCGCTCGGCCGCGTGGGGCGCAGTCCACCCGCTGCCGCCCTACCCGCCGCACATCCTGCTGGCCCCGTCGCAGAATGCCGCCCTCGCCGCTGCCGCCCTGGCCCCCTGGCTGGATGCGCCCGTGCCCGCCCCGCCGGTGCTCGTGGTGGTGCCGCCCGGCCCCGCCCCGGCGGGCCTCAGCGCCCGCGAACGGGACGTGCTACAGCTCCTGACCGACGATGCCACCAACGCCGAAATCGCCGATGCCCTGTGCCTGAGCGAACACACCGTGGACTTCCACCGGCGGGCCTTGCGGCGCAAGGCGGGCACCCGCACCGGGGCGGGCCTGGTGGCCTTTGCGTTGCGCAACGGCTGGCTGGCGTAAAATCTACGGATTTGCGTAGTTGCGCCGAGCCATCAGGCGGGCAGACCTTTGCAGCGCCGCTGGTTGCCGCAAGGCGCGGGCGGTTCCATCCTTCTTCTGCAAAATTTTATGGGTACCTGGAAAGGGATTATCGGGGCCAGCTTTGCGCCAGCCGATTTTGACCAGTACTGCCACCGCCTGCACTGGCTGGCGTGGCGGCCCTCGTTTGTGGTGCTGCACAACACCGCCGTGCCCAGCCTGGCCCAGCGCCCCAACGGCCTGAGCAAGGACAACATCCACGACCTGGAAGGCTACTACCGCGACACCCAGCACTGGAGCGCCGGCCCCCACCTGTTCGTGGACGACCGCCAGATTTGGGTGTTCACGCCCCTCACCGAGTCGGGGGTGCATTCGCCGTCCTGGAACAAGCTGGCCCTGGGCATCGAAATGCTGGGCGACTACCAGCGCGAGCCCTTCAACTCGGGCCGGGGCCGCAAGGTGCGCGACAACGCCGTGGCCGCCCTCGCCACCCTGCACGCCGTGCTGGGGCTGGACCCCGCCACCCTGCGCCTGCACAAAGAAGACCCGCTGACGACGCACTACTGCCCCGGCGACAACGTGAAGAAGCCGGCCGTGATTGCGGCGGTGAAGGATTTGCTGGTGGTGCGCCACGCGGGCGAACATATGGGCGAGCCCATGCCGCACCCGCCAAGCTGAGGCGAGGTCGGGACAGTTTTTGGGCTGCTCTGCACAGTTTTTATCCTAGTCGGGACGGTTTTTTGACAGGTCTGCACATTTTTTATCCTACTCTGCACATTATTTATCCTAGTCGGGACGGTTTTTTGGTAGCTCTGGACAGTTTTTTGGCAGGTCTGGACAGTCAGAATCCTAGTCGGGACAGTTTTTATCCTAGTCGGGACAGTTTTTGGGCAGCTCTGGACACTTAAACGCTTGCTCTGGACACGTTGCGGTCAGCACTACCCCCTCAGAATCGCGCTACGGGCCGGTTTTGGGGTTAATTCCTGACAGAGTACCATTTTCACGCTTTCACCTTTTACTTTTTCTGACGCATGAACAAAGACCAATTTGCCCGCCTGGAGCGGCACCGCAAGGTGAAGAAAACCCTGAAGACCTTCGCGCTGGCGGTGGCCTCGGTGCCGGCATTTGCCAAGCTGGTGGCGCAGTACCTGGGGCAGCTGGCGACGCTGGACGGCACGGCGCAGCGCAACCCGGTTACTTCGGAAGGGGCGACAATGGCCAAATCGCTGGACGGGACGGCCCTTATCGGGCGGCTGATGAAGGCGGCCAACGCCCTCTACCTGCTCTACAAAGCCGAAACCCCGGCCAACCTGGAGGAAGCGGCAAAGATGCACCGCCGCGACAGCGACTACACCAGCATGACGGATTTGGAGCTGGCCACGGAGGCCGTGGACGTGGCCAAGCGCGTGGCCGCCAACAAGGCCGCGCTGATGGCGGAATACAACGTGACGGCCGCCGAGGTGAAGGCGCTGGGGGATGATGCCGAATCGTTCGATGATATGCTAGCCAACCCGCAATTGGCCATTGACGCGGGCAAAATAAAGGGGGCCACGGCCCGCACGACGCTGAGCAGCTTGAACATCTTCCTGAAAGACGACCTGCGCTCGGGGATGGAGCTGCTGAAGGACTCGGAGCCGGATGCTTACAAGGCGTTGCGCGAGGCCAGTCAGGTGGACGATGCGGGGTATCGGAAGCGGAAGGCGAAGCGGGCGGGGAAGGGTAACAGCTCTATTACTGGTGTTGATGGTAACGCGGGCAGTTAGCCAAACAACCTCTTGCCCTACTACCCGCTACATACAAAAGGGCATACCAGATATACCGTCTAACTCGGGAGGCCATACCTCGTCTGTAAAGTTAAGATTAATAATAAATATTCGCATGAGACATCTTTTTTGCCTTCTGCCTATTGCGAATCTCCTTTTTCCGCTAGCAGCAACAGCTTTTAGTCCGGGTGGCCATGAGGCCATTGAGAAACGCGCCTACGAAATTTTGGGTGAGTGGCACCGCCAAAGCAGCACCAATCCAGACCCAGTGCTGGTAGCCCAGCGTTTTTATGGTGGCAGCACCGCCACTCCTCCGCCTCCGCGTACCACGTACTCGGACTTGTCTTTCGACCGGCAGTTTGCCCAGGAGTTGCAGCCATTTCACTTTATGGCCGACAACGAAGCCGTACTGCAAGCCTGCCAACTAACCGGAACCGGGGTGACGTTGGCTGACAAGCAACACGAGCTTCTGCGCCAATCTCTCCCCAAATGTTTAGCACTAATGTATCTGTTGTACACGGAAGAGGTTCAGGCCTGCGCTGGCGGAGGTGGCGGTTCGGGCCGTGGCATCTTCGTCCTGCTGCACATCATCGCCGATTCTTATTCCAGCGAACACGCTACTCGGAAAGACGGCACATGGGAGCTAGAAGCCATCAAAGGCTGGAAACTGCTGCGAATAAGCTGGCCTGATACCGCCAGCTTTCCAGAGCCTGGCGCTAGTAACGGACAGTTGGCCATGCTACACCGCGTATGGGGCGCAAAAGGGGATAAGATAGAGTGGCAAGGCTTGGGTAGCGTTGCTTTGTCAGCACGAGCCGAACAAGCGGCGCAAGCAAGCGCCCAGATGCTCAAAATGGTATATCAGGCGCAAGTGGGTAGCACTCCTCCGACAGTACCGGATGCCCAATGGTGTGACTTCGTAAAAACGTACTTCCAGCCGCTTGGTGGTACTGTGGAATGCGATAATATCAAGCAAGCCTACACGGTTACCCATTTGGATACCAGTCCACTTACTTTAAATGCGCTGCCCTACGACATCTTTTATTTTGACTATCACACAAGCCTCGCGGTTATGGCCGTGGGGCAGTTCGGGTACCCGCACGACCACGCGGCCGCCGTGTGGGGAGGCGAAGTCAGCTATCACCGTGCTACCACCTCTGCCAGCACTAAAAGAACGTTTTGGAACCAAATAGAGAAAGGTATTACAATTGGCGCGACTAACGTGCAATTGCCTGTGACTGACAGTGACGGTCAGCCGAAACGCGCTTGGCAACTAACAGCCCTGGCATCTGCCAACCTGTTTACCCTACCCTTCGGCATCAATGCCATGCTACAGCCGCGCATGGGCATAGGATGTGTTCCTGCGTCGGCCAAAAGCCAGTTGAATGCCAGTTGGGTATTCGGGGTTGACTGCGCCTGGAATTTTGGCTATCATGTAGAAACCGCCCGGTGGCCGGGGCGCATAGCACTAGGCTACGAGTTCGACCATGCTTCTTTACCCGCCCGCAACGTCATTGCCCTAAAAATCGGCTTCAACAATTGGCACTCCTATTTCCCGAAATGCCAGACTGGAAAACGAAACAAACAGCAGCAGCAGCAGCAGCAACAACAGCAGCAACAGTGGCAACAGCGGCTTCGCCGCCGCTAGGACCGCACCCGTAAATGCTTCATCCTAGTTTGCGCCCATTAACTTTCTTAACTTTTCAACTCATGATAAAATTTCTGCTCTCATTACAAACTACCGTTGCCAGTTTGCTATTGCTCACTCTAACGGCGGCGGCACAAGGCGGTGGGCAAACGGCCCTAGCCGATACCACCCTCCGGCGTATTAATAAAGCGCGCGACAAGAACAAATCGGAAGATGTGAAACCATTACGGCCAACCGACACTGAAATCAGCACACGCAACATCAAGTTTGGTGTTGGTTTCGGTGGAGGGTATTCTTGCTCCACGTATTACACATATAAGCTGGTAGCTCCGAAATACGCATTAAGCCGCGACGAAGTATCTAGGTTATACGGGGGCGTTTCGGGTATAGTCGCCTACAATAAAACGGTTTTTTACCGGAAGGTAGTAAATGGGAAAGTAGTAGGAGAACCCTATGCGCGCCCATACCCTGTTTCTGCATTATTAGCTCTTAACCTAGTTGATTTCACCTCAAAGGGCGTTGGCTTTAATACGCCTATTGACCTTGGGCTTGGCATAGGGGTGCGGTTTGGCGATGGCTTCCAGATAGGCGCGTTCATGGAACTGTCGCGGCAACGCTACCTACGTGATGCTTACGCCGCTTATCTCGGAAACCCAATTCCTGATTTTCAAATCAATCAGACCCTAACAGCCCTAGACCCCAATGACGAAAATTACTTTAAATCCAATACCGTCGTTGGTTTTTCTATCCGATTTGTCTATTTATTCGCCGATGACAAGCCTAAAGCAAAAGATTTGACAAACCGATTACCTGAAGGCCAAGCAGTGACTGCTCCTTAACTTTGACGTGCCGGTTGCAATATCAGCCGGTGCGTTTCACGTCCCCGCGCCAAACACCACTTGGATTCAAGAGCGAGGAGCAGGCGTTTTTGCAGCGCGTTTCATGCCCCTACCCCAAACACCGCCCCCGCAAACGCCCCATCCGCCGCCGTGCGCAACGCGGCGGCTTCGCGGCGAAGCGCGTGGGCGGCGTTCTGTTCAGCCTGAAAGTTCACCATCAGGGAAATTTGGTCATCCCGCTTTGGAAGTGGGATTTCCATTTCTTCCACATCCTTGCCACCGATTGCAAAGTTGCCCACAGCAGTCCGCATAGCAGCTTCTACTTGGGCGCGGATAGTGGGCAGGCGTAGCAGTTGCCACAAAAATTCAGGTAGTAGCGCGGAATTGATGACACGCGCCCGCATGACTTTATCGGGAAAAATATAGTCCGGCAAATCCTTCGTGACCAATGCCGGATAGCCGACAAAAGCCTTCGTGCCGTTGGTGCGACAAAGCAGTACATCACCTTTGCACAAGTCGTACAAATGCCGGTAGCTGGCAATGTCAGCAATAAATTTGTGTTCGGCGGGAGTGAAAACGGGGCGGGTTACGGCGCTTATTTTTAATACCCGCAATGTGGTGGGGTCAGCGGATGGACTGGCGGAACAGCCGTGAATTACTTCGGCGTAGTCGCCCAGCATCACCCATTCGGCCGAGCTTTCGCGGTTCATCGTGCGTAGTCGGTCACGGTGCAACAGCCCTTCGGTACTCCACCTATCAAAATCCTGCCAGCGGCTGATGAAGGCGCGGCGGCGGGGCAGGTCGGGCGGGGGCGTGAGGCCGAGGGCGGCCTCAAAGGCGGTGATGGCGGCTTGTTCGCGGGCGGTGGCTTCGGCATCAAGGGCGGCGGCGGCTTTGCGGGCGTGGCGGTGGGCGGCTACGAGGCGCTGCTGTTCGGCGGGGTCGGGCAGGGGGACTTCCAACTCTTCAAAACCGGCAGGTGAGATGCGGCGCTTGGTGGTGTTGCCAGCCGCCATGTCGTGCAACAGCGCCCGAAACGGGGGCGAACCAAGCAGCAGCACCAGGTAGCGCAAACTTACCTGTTCGGGGTCGGCGCGGTACACGGGGTACTCGGCGCTGACGGCCACATGGTCCACGTCGTCGGGCACGACGCACAAGGAACCTTGCCCAATGCGGATTTTGGAGAAAATCAAGTCGCCGGGCAGCGCCCGAAACAGGTTGCCCCGGTAGTCGCGCTTCGCTGCGGCCGACCGCAAGTGCAGCTTGCCGCCGAAGCTGATTTTACCAATAACATTTAGGTCGGCCAACTGCTGCTGGGCGTTGGCAATGGGCGCAACGACGCGCTCCAAAAAGTCGCCCAGCGGCACGGCGGGGTACTCGCTGGTTACAGCTTCGGCGGTGGGCGGGAGCCAGCGGCGCAAGTCGCGCCAGGCCACAATGCGGGAATGCTTCATGGCTTAGTCGGCAAAAACGGGCTGGGTGGCGAGGTCGGCCCCGGCGTGCATCCAGTGGGCAAAGGTGCGGTAGTCGGTCAGGATGCTGGGCAGGTCGTCGGGGCCACCCCGGCCGGTGCTGGTTACGCCCACGGTGGCGGGGGCAGCGGCAAAAACGGGGTAGTCCAGCTCGGCCCGCACCTGGTCCCAGAGGGTCTGGGAGTGGGCGCGGTCGACGCGGCGCAGTTCGCGCAGCAGGCGGCGGCCGGCCTCGGCCAAGCCCAGCTTCACGCTGTCGGCCTCGCTGGCCTGCTTGATAGCTAACCGGCATTCGTCAACCTCTTTTTTGCGGGCGGGGTCAAGGCCCTTGCGGGGCAGGTTGGTCCAGGCCGGGGCCACGATGGACGAACGCGGCACCCCGCGCGGATAGGCGGGCGGGTCTTGCAGGCGCCAGGTGGGCAATGTCCGGCCCGCGCCCCAGATGTCAAGCTGGGCCAATAGGTCGGTCAGCGCGGGCAGGTCTTCGCCCGTCAGGGCCGGGCCAAACCGCTGGCAACGCTCGTCGCGTTGCCGGGCAAATTCGGCATCCAGGGCGGCGTGGGCGGCAGCCCAGGCTCCGTTCCAGGCATCTTCGTCGGCTTCGGTGAAGCGTTGGAGAAACACCAGCGAGGCTTTGACGGAGGCTTTGGCCCCAACGAAGGTTTCGGGCGGCAGGCTGACGACGGCCAGCAGGCGGGCGCGGCCCTCGGCCCAGCGGCGCAGCCAGCCCAGGCTGGGGTTGTTGAGGTTGCCGTCGGGCAGCACAATGCCGGCCCGACCACCGGGGCGCAGCAGCTCGACGATGCGCTCCAGAAACAGCAGCTCGGTGGGCCGGGCGGGCTTGCCCCGACCGGTTTCGAAGAGGTCGAGGATTTTGGTTTCGTCGGCGGCGGCCTTTTCCATGCGCTGGTGGGCGGCTTCCCAGGCAGCCCCGTAGCGGGCGGTCGAGCGGTCGAGGTACTCCTGTTCGGTGGGGACGCGGGTTTGTTCGGTGCTGCCGACCAATTGGTCTTCACCCACCGTGGAGCCAAAGGGCGGGTTGGACAGCACCACGTCGAAGCGGCCCCGGAAAATGCCGTTGATGTCGAGCAGGCCGTCGTGATAATGAATGCCGCCGTGGCCGTCGCCGTGCATTATCATGTTCATTTTGGCGGTGCGGGCGGCGGTGGCTTCGGCGTCGGTGCCAAAAATGCAGTCGCTGCTGAGACGGCTCAAGCGGGTGCTGGGCTTGCCCGCTTCGGGGTGAATGACCAGCTCGCGGTTGAGCTTGGCAAAGGCCGCTTCGATGCGCTTGATTTCCTCGTCTTCGGGCAGGCCGAGCGCTTCGATGGCCAATTTCTGCTCGTCTTTCTGGCGGTTGATATCGGCCTCAATCTGGCCCCGAACGTGTTCGAAGGCATTGATGAGAAAGCCGCCCGACCCGGCCGTTGGGTCGCAGACCAGTTCGCCTTCCTGCGGGTTGAGCAGGCCGACCATGAACTCGACCACCGGCCGGGGGGTGAAGTATTGGCCGAGGTTGCCCCGAAAGGTCTGGCCAAGAAACTGCTCGAAGGCGAGGCCCTTCACGTCGTCGCCGGTGGCCGAGAGGTTGAATTTTTGGAGCTTTTCGACAATGCGCCGAAAGGTGCTTTCGGCCACGTTGAGCTTTTCGCCGGCCGCAAACAGGTCATCGGTTTGGTAATACTGCCGGGTCGAGTCGAACAGGGCTTCATGCACCGGCTTTTCGCCGGGCAGTCGGCTGCCGGCCCGCTGGTCCAGAAACTCCGTCGTGAACGTGCCGTGGGTGCCGGTGCGCTCCACGTACATTTTGGTGAACAGGATTTTGGAAATCGTGTCGAAGGCATCGAGCGGGTTGGCCTTCTGCACATCGCGCAGAATGGTATGGCACTCAAAGAGCAAATCCTGAAACTCCTTGCGCTTGAACGTTTGCTGGGCTTCGCGCAGCTTCTGAATCTTTTTGGCATCGCCCCAGTCCTCGGCCTTTGGAATATCGGTAACCGGCTCGAAGGTGACCGGCAGGCCCCGCGTGAGGCGGAAGAAGGACGTTTGCCTCCCGTTGTGCATCACCAGAAACTCGCACGGCGTACCTACAGCGCTGGCGTAGCTCTGGCCCTGGAAATAGTCGCGGGGATGAATGTCCACGGTTTCGGCCTTGCACTCCACCACCAGCACCGGGGCCGGGCGGGGCTTCTGGGCGGCGGCTTCGGCCGTGGCCCACACGGCAATGTCGATGCGTGGCGAGCGGGTGCCGCTTTGGGTGCGCTGCTCCTGCCGCATTTGGGCGTAGGCGTAGCCGTATTGGTGGTGCAGGAGGTGGATAAAACTCTGGCGCACCCGTTCTTCGGGTTTGTTCTGGAGCCAGTCGCCCAGCAGCTCGCACCAGATTTTGTTTTTTTCGATTCGTAGTTCGGGGAGGCTCGCCATAAATTCAGCAAAAAGAAGGATGCAAAGGTGGGGCGCAATTCGGCGTTTCCGGCCAACTTTGCTTTGTACTTTTTCGAATTTATGTCTCCCGCCTCCTCCCCCACCTGGGGCCGCCCCACCCTCTTTCGCCTCGGCACCACCCCGCCCGAAATATACCCCGTCGAGTACACTCCCAACGGCCCCGCCTGCCACCTCGAATTTGGCCGGGAGCTGGTGTGCGAGTTGCGGCCCCACGGCCCGGCGCTGGAAGGCAAGTGGCGCTCCGGGCTGAACCAGCTGCTGGCCGGGCCGGCCGACACGGTGGCCACGCTGCACTACAAATTGCGGCTGTTCGTGTACAAGCCGGCCGGGGCCACGGTCACGGTGCAACTCAAAACGCAGCGGTCGGTGTAGGCGCTGCGCTTCCCGGCGGAAGTCGTGCTCGTCGTAGAAGCTAGCTGGGCCAGGGGCGCGTGTCGGGTACGGAAGGCGCGGGGGGCACTTCCGGGGCCACGAACTCGGCGGCGGGCGGCGCAGCTTCGGGGGCGGCATCGGCTGGCAACCGCCCGTTGTTGGGGTGCTTTATTCGTGGTGCAGCGCCAGGTTGTCCAAGTCGTCTTGGTCGCGGGGGCGGGCGGCGGCCTTTTTGGCTTGCACCAGGTGCTGGTAGTGCAGCACCCGCACCGGCAGTCCGTCCACTTCGCGCAGTTCGGCCTGGGCGTAGGCTTCTTCAAAGTCAGCCCCTTTCAAGGCCGTAATCACGTCGATGGCCACTGGCGAACGCCCGAAGGTGAACACATCAAACGCCGGGTTGTGCAGGAAATTTTCCGCCGTCATGTCAAACAGCGGCATCCCAAACTCCTTGAACGCCTGGGTTAGGCGCTCGTGGTTGGCGGCCGTCTTCCGCACCCACACGTCCAGGTCGCCGGTAGTGCGCGCATACCCGTGCAGAATCACGGAGTAGCCGCCCACGAGGATGTAGGCCACCTCCCGCCGGTGAATTATCCGCAGGAAATCCTGAAAGTCTTCGTTAAACAGGTTCCCCATCGTGCTTCGGCCAGCCCCGCATCGAAAACGCCGTGCGGTCAAGCCGGGGCGGGCTGTCGAGCGGGTAGCCGTAGGCCACGCTGTTGAGGTAGGCGGCGGCCCGCAGCCGGTCCTCCCAGCTGGTGGGCTGTTGTTGGGCATGGTAGCGGGCCGTTTCTTCGTGGGTGCCCGCGTGGTGGGCCGTGCGGTCGAGGCGGAAGCTGCTCATGGCGCAAAGGTACGGCGGTGAGTAGAGGCTTGGCTGGTTATCGCACCGCCACTTTTAAGGCCGCCAGGCCACGGTTGGCGGGCAGCTTGTGCTGCCCGCCCGACGCTTTTCAATAATCAAAATCCCTCGGCTCGCCGGCTACCTCCCGGCCGCCGAGCAAAAGGTTGCGGGCGTGTTTGAGATACCAGGGGCCTTCGGGTTCGTCGCCCCAGCCCTGGGGGGCGGCGGCGGCACCTGGGCCAGGCCCAGCTCGTGGCGCTGGCGGTCGTCGTCGTATGCCAGGGGCAGGGCGCGGCTAAGCTGCTCGCGCCGCAGCCGGATTTCGGCCTGCCGCAGCGCCAGCCGCCAGTCGGGGGCAGCGGCTTCGATGGGAATGAGGAGGCGGGAATCGGCCAGGTTGCAAAGGGCGAAAAGCGCGTCTTCCAACGCGTTGCTGTTGCGTTCGCGCAGGCCCTGCACCTGGGCGCGGCGCAGTTCCAGCAGCCCCGGCGTGGGGTCAAACATTCCACGAACCGGCGGAAGTCGTGCTCGTCGTAGCAGCTGGGCCAGGGGCGCGGGTCGGGTGCGTAAGGGGCCGGGGCGATTCCGGGGCCACGGGCGCGGCGGCGGGCGGGGCTTCGGCGGGCGGCGCAGCTTCGGGGGTGGCATCGGCCGGCAGCAGCCCGGTTTCCGCCCACAATGGCTCGGCGGCGGGCGGCTCGTCGGCAGGCGCGGGCTTGGGACTCAGCCACCGGTGGCGCAGGTAAAGCTCGGTATAATACCGTTGCTTGTCGCCGCGCACATTGGGTAGGTGGCGGAGGCGGCCGCTGCCCCCGTGCCGGTCGTGAAAACGGTACCAGGCGGGGTGGCCGGGGCAGTCTTCCTCTTTTTCCCAATCGTCGTCGTCATTGTCATCGTCCTGGTCGTCCCAGTCGTCCTCGTCCTGTTCGGTTTTGTTGGCATTTACCACGGTGTCGATTGGCAGGGCGGACAGCTCGTCGGGGTAATCGGTAGCCCGCAGCTCGTGGTAGTCCTGCCAGGGCGGCACCTTCCGGTGGCGGTTCCAGTCGCCTTCCGGGCAATCGGGCTGGGCGAGGTAGTCGAGGTACAGGGCCAGCCCCTCGGGCGTGATGGGGGCAGCGGGGCCGCATTTCTGCGGGAGCGGGGTTAGTGGTGAGCGTGGGAACCGCTTCCAAAGACTTAATTGCCCGGCCAGCAGCGGTCAGCCGTGACCCAGCCGGGAAAGCGCTTTGCTGGCAGATAGTCCGGCTCCGGCAGTGGGCGAACTTTGTTGGTAGTGGCCGTACCTTGTCACAAAAAACGGCAGTCCGGCCAATGACCGGATTGTCTCTTTACTTCGGGGTTTTATGCGGGTACTGGTTTGTTTAGTTGTTCAGAGTGTTTGGCTGCTGGCCGCGTCGGGGGTGGCGCGGGCGCAATGCCCGCTGCAGCTCGACGCGGCGCGGTGGGAAGAAGTGCTACGCGACGATTTCAACGGCCCGGTGCTTGATACCGCGCTGTGGGACACCCGGCCCCGCATTTTTGGCGGGAAACTCTACGGCTGGGGCAGCGAGTGGTACGACACGGCCGACACCAGCCTTGTGCGGGTGCAGCACGGGGCCTTGCACCTGCGGGCCACCCGCTGGCGGCGGCCCAACGGCACCCCCATCGATTCGTTGGACCCGCAGAACCCCGGCCGTCAATACCCGGTGCTGAAGTATCGCGCCGGCATGATTCTGCTCAAGACCCGCCACATTCCGCCGGGTTTTGGGGCCTACGAAGCCCGGCTGAAATTGCCGCCCAACTCGGCGGCCTGGCCCACGTTCTGGCTCTGGTCCTGCCCCACCGAAATAGACATCGTCGACGGCGTGGACTACAACGAAGGGGGCATTCTCACCAACGTCATCGACAACCGCGCCGACGGCCGCCGGTGTCCGCCGCTGGCGCAAGCCGACCCCGCCCCCGTGGTACGCCCCAACCTGGGCCGTCGCATTGGCCGCATTCCCGTAGGCCCTCGGAAAAAAACGGGTCTTGAGGTGTTGGCTGGGTTCAATACCTTCACCATGGTCTGGGAGCCGGACGTGGTACGCTTCTTCATCAACGGCGGCTTGGTGCAGGCCGTGCCGCGCAGCAAAGTCGGCACCGTGCCCGAATACGCCTGCCTGATGGTCAATATGCAAATGTATCCGTGGGCCGGTGACGACGATGCCGTGCTGGACGTGGACTACGTGCGCATTCTCAAACCCCGCGCCCCGGCCGGGGCCGCCCGCCCCTACGCCAGCACCTCCCCCTTTGACCCTGCCTGCGCCGCCCGCCCGCGCACCCTGCGGGGCCGGTTGCGGGGCCGGCACTGAAGCGGCCAACCCGCGACGGGGCCGTGCGGCAATGCCAGCGGGGTCCCAGGTCGAAAATTACTTGCTTAACTTGCAACGCCGGTTGGCTTGACGCAGCGCCAGACGGTCCAAATTTTAGGTCGCTGTTTTTCACTTTTCACTGCTTTCTTCCCATGAAAACATCTTTTCGTTTTTCGCAAAGCCGGTGGCTGCTGGGTGCCGTAGCGGTGCTGCTGGCCGCCCCCACGGCCCAGGCGCAGGTCGATACGTACTCGTTTACGGCCGTTGCCAGCACCTTCGCCCCGTTGCCAACCACGGCCACAAACGTGAATGCCATTGAGACCGACGATGCGATTTCAGGCTCGTTGCCCATCGGCTTTACGTTTGTTTACGACGGCACGCCGCACACCACCTTCCGGGCTTCGTCGAACGGCTTCATCTCGTTTGCCGCCTCGCCAGGCTCCAACTACAACAATGATTTGTCGGGCGGTGGCAACGCCGAGCGCCCCCTGATTGCCCCGCTGTGGAGCGACCTAGACGGCAGTATGCCCGGGGCTGCCGCCAAGCGCCAACTCACGGGCACGATGCCCAACCGGGTGCTGACGATGGAATGGCTGAACTGGGAACACTTGGATTTTGGCTCGACCGGTCCTTCTATTTCTTTTCAGGTCAAACTCTACGAAACCACGAACGTGGTGGAAATGGTGTACCGCCGCGAAGCCAACACCCAAACCAATTTCAGCTCGTCCATTGGCTTGGCGGGGGTGGGCACCGGCCCTGGCTCGTTCCTTTCCCTGAGCGACGCGGTGGCCAACCCCACGGTCAGTTCGGTGACGAGCGTCGATACCATTGCCCGGGTTCCGCCCACCGGGCAACTCTATCGCTTCACGCCGCCCGTGCCCTCGGCCTGCCCCACGCCCCGCAACCTGAGCGCCACCGTGAGCGGCACCACCGCCACCGTGCGGTGGGCCGTGAGCGGCGGCACCGGCCCGTTTAGCGTCATCTACGGCCCCACGGGCTTCAACCCCGCCACCGGCGGCACCACCCTGCCCAACGTGAGCAGCCCGGCCACCATCACGGGGCTAACCCCCGGCAGCTACCAGTTCTACGTGGTGCAGAACTGCGGCGGCACGGCCGGCAACAGCAACCTGTCCAACCCCGGCGGCTTCAACCTGCCCTGCCCCTCGCCCTCGGCCCTGATGGCGGGCACCGTCACCAACACCGCCGCCGCCCTCACGTTTGTGGCCACGCCCACGCCGGGCGGCTCGTTCACGGTCATCTACGGCCCGCCGGGCTTCGTGCCCGGCAGCGGCGGCACCAGCGTCACGGGCATCACCGGCACCAGCACCACCCTCACGGGCCTGATGGCCAACACCGCCTATCAGGTGTACGTGCAGCAGGTGTGCGCGGGCGGCGGCACCGGGGCCATGCTGGCCGGTCCCGTCAGCATCATGACCACCCTGGTGGCCCCGGCCAACGACGACCCCTGTGGGGCACTGGCCCTGGGCGCGGCGGCCGTGCCGACTTCCAACGTGGGGGCCACTACCAGCCTGCAACCCGGCATCGTGTTGCCCGGCTGCGCCCCTTCGCAAGCGCCCAAAGACGTGTGGTTCTCGTTTGTGGCCCCCGCCACCACTACGGCCTCGCTCACCATCACGGGCACTGCGGCGGGCCAGGTGCGGGTGTTCAGCAGCCCAAGTTGCGCCAATGGGCCATTCAGCCAGGTGTTTTGCCGGGCCGCCACCGGCAACAACGTGGGCTTTTCCGCGCCCCTCCTCGTGCCGGGCCTCATGCCGGGCACCACTTACTACGTGGCCGTGAGCGGCTACGGCAGCGCCGACCCCGCCGGCAGCTTCTCGGTGCAGTACGCCGCCGCACCCCTCGCCACCCAGGTGCTGGCCGACACCCCGGCCCTGACCGTGTACCCCAACCCCAGCCCCACCGGCTACCTGATGTTGCGCCTCGCGGCGGCCGGCCCCGGCCAGGCCACCCTGCACAACGCCCTGGGCCAAACGGTGCGGTCGCTGGCCCTGCCCGGCAACAACGCCGAACACCGCCTGCCCACCACCGGCCTCGCCGCCGGCCTCTACACCCTGCAAGTGCGCCAGGGGAATGCAGTGCTGACGCGCCGCGTGGTACTGGAGTAGTTCGGTTGGGGATGAGCAGCAAAAAGGCCGGGCTGCCTATTGGGCGGCCCGGCCGTTGCGTTTGGGTCGGGTGTCAGAGCCGGGCGCTAGTTGGGTTGCCCGCTCACAACAAACTCCGGTGATGGAGCGTCTTTCTTAGCGTGACCTACTTCGCGTTTGGGAAGTAGCATTTGGAAATGGAAAGCAGTAGTAGCTTGCGGCTGAAATGGCGGTTCCACCTCCCGAAATCTGGCTGTATCGCATCGTGCATCACCGCAATGTGGAGTACATTCTGCGCCACGGGATGTTCGTGCGAGGCCACCCGCAACACGACCCAGATTACTTGTTCATCGGCGACACGCGCCTGACGGCGGTGCGCCACACCTACCCCCTTGACTTGCCCAATGCCGGGCATTTGGGCGAGTACGTGCCTTTCTATTTGTGGCCTTTGTCGCGCCCATGCTTTACATCATTCAGCACGGTTACAATGGCGTTGCCCAGCGTCCGCAGCGCGACATTGTATACGTGTGCTGTCGGCTTGAAACCGTGCGGGCGCTGGGGCAGCGCATTATCTTTACGGACGGTCACGCCGCCGACCGGGCTTCAAAGCCTTACGAAGACCCGGCGGGCATTGAGCAGCTCGATTGGGATGCCATCCGGCTGCGGCAGTGGGGCAACGACGAAGCGGACCACGACCGCCGTCGCCGCAAGCAAGCCGAATGCCTGGTGCAAGCCCAGGTGCCATCGACCTGCATCAGCCGCTTAATCGTATTTGATGAGCTGCGCCAAAAGGAGCTTGTTGCCTTGACCCTCCAGGTTGGGCACCAGGCCGAGGTTCTTGTCAATCCCCGCCACAACTTTTACTACTGAGATGGTCACTTACCACATCGGCAACTTACTCGATGCCCCTGCCCAGGCCCTGGTAAACACCGTGAATACGGTAGGGGTGATGGGTAAAGGCATTGCATTGCAGTTTCGGGAGCGGTTCAAAGCCAACTATGCAGCCTACCTACAGGCCTGTAAGAACGGAACCTTGCACCCCGGCGCATTGCTCCTCACTAGAGAGCTGACTCCGACTGGCGACGAGCAGCTCATCATTAACTTCCCGACCAAGACCGACTGGCGACGCAAGTCCACCTACGCCTACGTTGAGGCGGGGCTGCGGGCGCTGGCCGCCCTCATCCGACAGGAAAACATCACCAGCATCGCCCTGCCGCCTTTGGGCTGCGGCCACGGCGGGCTGCACTGGGAACGGGTGCGCCCCCTGATTGAGCAGTACCTGGCCGACCTGCCCGACGTGGCGGTGCTGGTGTACGAACCCAACGACCAAATAGGGGCCGCGTTGCGGCAACGGCCCGCCGCTCCGGCCCGCCTCACCCCGGTGCGGGCCATGTTTCTCTACAGCCTGTTTGCGTATGAAAGCATGGGCGAAGCGGCCAGCGTTTTTGCTGCCAACAAGCTGGCGTACTTCCTGCAACGGCTGGGCGAACCGATGCAGCTAACGTTTAAGCCCCACCACTACGGGCCGTACTCGGCCCAGGTGCAGCACGTCCTCTACCGGCTCAATGGCCGCTACCTGCACGGCCTGGAGCAAAACGAGGCTACCGCCTTTGCCCCGTTGGGCCTCAACTACGACTGCCTGGACGAAGTGCGGGCTTACATTGAACAGCACTTGAGCGCCACCCAGCGCCAGCGGCTCACCAGCCTGGTTGGCTTGATTGCGGGCTTTCAGTCGGCCATGTCGCTGGAGGTGCTGGCCTCCGTGGATTTTCTTCAGCATCAGCAACCCCAACAAACCCCGGAGCAGCTGCACGCCAAGCTACAGGAGTGGTCGGAGCGCAAACGCCGCCTGATTTCCCAATACCACGTGGACGTTGCCTACCGGCATTTGCAGCAATACAAAGAGCAAGTGGCTTTGCCCGCTTAAGTCAGGGTCGTTACTCACTTCAGCACTTCTACCCAGCCGCGCTGGGTTTGGTTGCTGCCATCATCCAATAGGAAGTAGTAGGTGCCGCCGGGCTGGTCGGCGGCGGCCCAGTCGTTGGCGTAGGCGGTGTTTTCGTACACGAGCTGGCCCCAGCGGGAGAAGATTTTGAGGTGGGGGCGGCAGGCAAACGTGGGCTGGAAGGTGTCGTTCAGCCCGTCGCCGTTGGGCGTGACGACGTTGGGCAGGAACAGCGGCTTGACTTCCACGGCGGGCAGGTTCTGGAGCAGCAGGCAAGGGTTGAGTGGGCCGTAGGGCAGGGTGGCGCGGGGGTAGTAGGTGCCGGCCTGGACGTAGGTATGGGCCACGGTGGCCCCGGTGCTGGCGGGGCTGCCGTCGCCGAAGTCCCAGCGGGTGGCCGCGTTGCCGGCTGCGTCGGCAAACACGATTTGGCGGGGGGCGGCTTGTGCTTCGGGGCAGCGGGGGGCGGTGTAGGCCGGGCGGAAGGCCGGCGCTGAGGCCACGCTGATTTGCCAGGTGCGGGGCAAGGCACAGCTCGTGGCATCGGGGGTGTAGGTGAGGGTGACGCTGCCGCTGGGCAGGCTGGCGGCCTCAAACACGAAGCCCGCCGCCGCACTGCCGCGCACACCCGGCCCCGTCCAGGTGCCGCCAGCCGGGGTGGCCCGCAGCCGGATGTCGCTGGCCGCGCCGGGGCACAGCACGGTGTCGGGGGGGAGTTGCACGGCCAGTACGGGCCGCACCAGCAGCGTGAGCGTGGCCAGGGCCGGGCAGTCCAGGGCCGGGTCACGGTAAACGTAGGTCAGGTTGTTGGCACCCGCGTTGGCCAGGCTAGGGGTGAAGACGTTGTTTACCACGCCCGGCCCCACGAAGTTGCCGCCGGCCGGAAAGCCCAGCAGGGGCACCGCCGGGCTGCCGGGGCAGAACGTGGTGCCGCCACCGGGCACCGCCACCGAAGCCGTGGGCACGGCCACCACCGTGACGCGCCGCGTGGCCGTGCCGCCGCACTCGTTGGCCCCAGGGGCAGCGTAGTGCAGGGTTTGCGGCCCTAGCAGCGTGGCAGCGGGCGTGAACACGAAGCCCGTTGCCACGCTGCCGCTCACGCCCGGCCCCGTCCAGGTGCCGCCGCCGGGGGCCGCTTGCAGCGGCAGCCCGCCGCCCGCCACGCACAGCGTGGTGTCGCGCAGGGCCGCCACTGCAATGCCGGGCAGCACCGTGACGCTGACCGTGGCGGTGGCCGGGCAGCCCGCCGCCGACACGTACTGGTAGCGGATGACGTGTGTGCCCGCCCCGGCCGCCGCCGGGCTAAACGAAGTGCCCGCCACGCCCGGCCCACTGAACGTGCCGCCCGCCGGACTGCCCACCAGCGGCACGGCACCGGAGGCAGGGCAATACACGTTGGCCGTGGCCGTGCGCACCGGCAGCGGGGCGATGGCCGCCGTGGCCGCCGCCACCACCCGGATGCGCCGTTGCGCCACGCCGCCGCAGGCTCCGGCGTTGGGGGCGGTGTAGGTCAGGGTTTGGGGGCCGACGAGGGCGGCCGAAGGCACGAAGCCGAAGCCCGCCGCCACGCTGCCGCTCACGCCCGGCCCCGCCCAGGTGCCGCCGGGCGGCAGGGCGGGCAGCCGGATGGCCCCGGCATCGGCGCACACGAGCGTGTCGGGCGGCAGTTGCACCAGTATGGAATCCACGACCGTGACGGGGCGGGTGGCAACCACGGGGCAGTTCAGGCGGGGGGCGGTGTAGGTGTAGGTGAGGGTGTGTTGGCCCGGCCCGGCCGCCACGGGGTCAAACCGGGTGCCCGTTACGCCCGGCCCCGTGAACACGCCGCCCGCCGGACTGCCCACCAGCGGCACCAGCGGGGCGTTGCGGCCCCGGCAATAGCTGGGGCGGGGCAAGGCTGCAAAGCTCACCACGGGCGGCGGCACCACGTGCAGCCGCAGCGGGGCCGACTGCCCGCACACGCTGTCGGCCAGCACCACGTAGGTCAGGTTTTGGAAACCGGCCAACGCGGCTGAGGGCGTGAACACGAAGCCGGTCGCCGCCGAGCCGCTCACGCCGGGGCCGGCCCAGGTGCCGCCCGCCGGCGAACCGCCCAGTGGCACCGGCGCGGCCAGGGTACACACCACCGAGTCGGTGCCAGCGGTGATGGGCACACTGCCGAAGTTGATTTTGAACGCCGCGTTGTTGCAGTTGAAATAGCCCTTGACCGTGCTGTACGTGTTGGCTCCCGGCGGCACGGGAAACCCGTTGCCCACGGTGCCGCACGAACACACGGCGTGGTACACAAAGCCGCGCGGGTCAAACCGGCAGGTGCCGCCGTCCACGTGGTCGCCTTCGCCGGCGTTGTTGCCCAGAAACGTGGCGTATTGCAGGCGGCTCATGTCGGGGCCAAACTGGGCCAGGTAGAAGTCGGCTCCGTCGGTGGTGCTCTGCACAGCGTTGGGCGTGAGGGGCATTCGGAAGGTGCTGCCATTGGCAAAGCCGAAGCGGTCGTTCTGGTTTTCGCCGCCGCCCCAGCCGCTGACGTACACCCGGTTGCACTGGTCCACCAGGAAAGCGGTGGGGGAGATGTTGATGCTGTCGTTGCCGGTGCCAAACACCGTGCGGAAGCGCAGCGAATCCAGTTGGGCGCTCAGCTTCTGTACGTATTGGCCGCTGCGGGGGGTGCCGTAGTGGCCGGGCGTGATGGGCAGGGTGCCCAGCGTCTGGCCCAATAAGTACACCTCGCCCTGGGTGTCAAGTTGCAGGAAATAGGCCTGGTCGTAGGCGGCCGTGCCCAGGTAAGTGGCCCGGCTGATGACTCCGCCGTTGGCAGGCAGGCGCACCACGAAGCCGTCCACGTCGCCGCCGGCCGTGGGTTGCAAGGCCCCGGCCGTGGTGGGGAAGTCGGGGCTGGTGGTGCCGCCTGCCACAAAGACATCGCCCGTGGCACCGCGTTGCAGCGAGTAGGCCGCGTCGGCCCCGCTGCCGCCCAGCAACGCACTGAAGCGCAGGCTGCCCAGGTTGGGCGTGAGGCTGGCCACCACGGCATCGGTGGCTCCGCCGTGGTAGGTGGGGCCGAAGCTGTTGGCGGTGGGGAAGTTGGCGCTGGTGGTGGTGCTGGCTACGTACACGTTGCCCGCCGGGTCCAGCAGCACATCGCCCCGGAAATAGTCGCCGTAGTTGTGGCAAAGGCGGGGTTGCGGGGTTTGCACGCTCAGCAGCCCGTCGTTGCCGGTGCCGCCCAGAAACGTGCTGGCCAGTAGCGAGTCGCCCCGCGCCGAGAGCCGCGCCAGCACCAGGTCCGACCCGTTCGGCAAGTCGTAGGGCGGGCCGTACACAAACGGCGGCGGCCCGCCCGGCACCAGCGGCGGCGGGCTATAAGGCGAGAACGTTGGCCCGCCCTGAAACAGGCGCTGGTACGCCCCGGTGCTGGTCGGAAAATTACTCGACGACGTGGTGCCCAGTATCACCAGTTCGCCCCGCGCATTGGTCACAATGCTGTGCGGAAACTCGCTGCTATTCCCGCCTAAGTACGTGGCCCACACCCGCGCTGCCGGTCCCGTTGCGCGGGGGTTGTATTTGATGAAGGCCATGTCGCAGTCCAGCGCTTCCCCAAACACCCCGGTAGTGCCGTTGAACACCGGGCTGTACGCCCCTGGCGTGGCGGGGTAGCCCAACCCAAACACGATGCCCCCCGAATACAGATTGCCCTGCTGGTCGTAAGTCGCTGTGAAGCCCCAATTGTCGGCCGTGCTGCCGGTAAAGGTCGAGAAAATCACCGTCGGGTCAATGGTCAGCGGCTGGGTCTTGTCGTAGGTTCCCAGCCCGAAGCGCACCGTGCTGCCCGCCAGCACGTAGCGGCAGGCCACCGGGTGGCGGCGGCCCGTTGCGTCGGTGGTCCAGGCGGTGGGGGCCAGTTCGCGCAGGGTGCCCAGCGGGGTGGCTACGCGCAGGTTGCCTTCGGGGTCCAGGGTCAGGCGGTCGGCTCCGGCATAGTGCAGGGCCACGGCGGCGGCGCTGGCTTGCGGGGCTATTCGGAAGTCGTACTCCAGGCCCCGGGGGTTTTCGTACAGCACCGCGTCCACGCCCGGCCACAGTTGGCGGTAGTGGGCGCGGCCGTAGCCCGGCACCCGCGCCGCCCAGTGCCGGGGATCGGCCCCGTGAAAATAGTTGCGTAAGTCGCCGTTGGGTTGTTCGCCGACCAAAGGTGGTTTGGCGTTGGCCCCCACAAATTGCACCTGCACGGCGCAGGCTCGCAGCGGCTCCGGGGCCGTGGTGGCGGGGTGCTGCGGCAAGCCTTTGACAAACGCATACGTCAGCCCGGCATCGGTGAGGAACAGCCGGCCGCCCGGAATGTCGGCGGCCAGGCGCACCGGGGCCGCCCACTGGCCCCGGTTAGGCAAAAAGCTCAGGCTTTGTGCAGCCGGGGGCGGCACGACAACCGGCACCTGGGCCAGTGCCGGGGCCAGGCCAGCCGCCAAAAAAGTCAGGACGAGCAGTGCGAACAGGTGTTTCATAAAAGCTAAGACCAGCGGCGTGGGGAAAAGGTGCCCGCGAAGGTAATTCACCCAAGTTGCCGACTAGCCGCGTAGCGGCGACGGATTGGTAGCCCGGCAAAGCCAAATGGGGCCAAGCCGCATCGCGGCGACGGATGGCCCAGGAGTTCCGCCGCCGCTATGCGGCTTGGCGCTTCTTTTCCGGTTCGCGCTACCAACCCGTCGCCGCTACGCGGCTAGTCGGCAGTTTGGATTAAGCCCCCCGGTTTTTAAGTAAAGCAAGTGCCGGGCGGCGGCCTTTTTGGGCGGGGCATCCCGTGTGCCAAAAACCAGTGCCGCGAGCAGATTGGCAGATTTTGGTCAGGCTCCGGTTTTTTGGGGGTGGGCTAAGGGCGGCCGGTGCCCAAAAATTACTTTTCCTGACGCAAAAACTATTCTCTCCAATTTGAAAACTATTTTTCGGGCTAGAGAAAGTAGTTTTCAAAAAGAAGCAACTATTTTCGCTGGTGGCAAAAACTATTTTCAGCGTTCCAAAGGCCCTTTGCTGCTGCTACAACGCGGTTTTGGGGCTTGTGCAGGGTATGTTGCGCGGCCGGGTACGAATGGGTAGCGCAGCAAAACCAGTGGGCAGCGCCAAACAGTGCGTAGATTGCCCCAAAGTTACTCATTTTTACTTCACCAGCCCTCTTTTTTTATGCCCGCTTTAGTTCAAACCATCAGCCTCAACCTGACTTCGCTTTCGCCGGACTCGCTGTTTAAGTACGGCCTGACGCTGGTAGCCAACCTGCCCAATGTGGACAAGTACAAGTCCATTCAGCCAAGCCTGGAAGAAGGCCAGCTGCTTATCAACACCTTTGGGACGGCCGTTTCCAACGCCATGAAGGGCGGCGAGGCCGAACGCATTTTGCGCGACGCGCTGCGCCACGAAGTGGAGGCGCTGATTCTGGCCTGGAGCCGCGCGGCCATTACGGCCACCCCCGACGACGTGGTGAGCTGGAGCAAGGCCCATTTCAACCTCACCAAGGCCGAGCGCACCCCGCGCCAGCCCCTGGACGTGCCCCGGTACATGAACCTGACCGACGGCCCGGTGAGTGCCAGCACCGACCCGCTCAGGGGCAGCATCAAGGTGATGCAGAACGAGCAGGGCGGCAGCCGCGCCTACGTGTACGAGTACGCGCTGGTGCCGCTTGACGGCAGCGAACCCAACTGGCACTACTGCCTCTGCACAGGCGGCAGCGCCCTGATTGAGAACCTGCTCAAAGGCCGGCAGTATATGTTCCGTTGCGGGGCCTGGAACGGCACCACGCCGCCCAAATTTGGGCCGGTGGCAATGCGCTACGCGCAGTAGGCGGGCCGGTGGTGCCGTTACCTTTGCTGGCATGACGACCTCCGACTACAAACTCACGGCCTACTCGCACGGCGCGGGCTGCGGCTGCAAAATTGCGCCCGCCGTGCTGGACCAAATGCTGCACAGCAGCGTGCCGCAGCCGCACTACGACCGGCTGCTGGTGGGCAACGCCAGCCGCGACGATGCCGCCGTGTACGACCTCGGCGGCGGGCAGGCGGTCATCAGCACCACCGACTTTTTCATGCCCATCGTGGACGATGCCTACGACTTTGGGCGCATTGCCTCGGCCAATGCCATTTCGGACGTGTATGCAATGGGCGGGCGGCCGTTGCTGGCCGTTGCCATCCTGGGCTGGCCCGTGGACAAACTGCCCGCCGCCGTGGCCCGGCAAGTGCTGGAAGGTGCCCGCAGCCTGTGCGCCGAGGCGGGCATTCCGCTGGCCGGCGGCCACAGCATCGACTCGCCGGAGCCGATATTCGGCTTGGCCGTGACGGGCATGGTGGCCCTGGCCCACCTCAAGCGCAACGACACCGCCACCGTCGGCTCGACCTTGTACCTGACCAAGCCGCTGGGCGTGGGAATGCTCACTACGGCCCAGAAAAAGGGCATTCTGCGCCCCGAAGATGCCGCCATCGCCCCGGCCCAGATGATGCAGCTCAACCACATAGGGGCCGACCTGGGGGCACTGCCCGAAGTCACGGCCCTGACCGACGTGACGGGCTTCGGCCTGTTGGGCCACCTGGCCGAAGTGTGCGAAGGCAGCGGCCTGACGGCCGAAATCCGCTTCGCCCAGGTGCCGCGCCTGGCCGCCGCCGAGCCGTACCGGCAGGCCGGGGCCATTCCGGGCGGCACGGGGCGCAACTGGGCCAGCTACGGCCACAAGGTCGGCCCCGTCACCGACGAGCAGCAGCACTGGCTTTGCGACCCCCAAACGAGCGGCGGCCTGTTGGTGTGCGTGGCTCCCGGTGGCGCGGCGGCCGTGCAGGAAGTATTTGCCCGGCACGGCCTGGCGCTGCAAGCCTTCGGGCACCTGCGGGCGCACACAGCAGATGACCCCTGGGTGCAGGTGCAGTAACCGTCATTAAAACCATTCAGCCCCCGCCTCCCGGCCAAACCCCGAAGGGGTTTCATAGCCTAGCCCAGGGTTGGCAAAGCCTACCCTGGGTCAAAGGCACCACCCGGACCCGAACCCCGAAGGGGTTCCGTAGCGGATTGCGCGGTAAGCCTACGGAACCCCTTCGGGGTTCGGTCATCTGCGTGTTTCAGACCCAGGGTAGGCGCTTCGCGCCAACCCTGGGCTAGGCTCCGAAACCCCTTCGGGGTTTGGCCGGGAGTCGGGGAGTTAAATAACTCAAGTTGCGGAGTAGCCGCGTAGCGGCGACGGGTTGGTAGCCCGGCAATACCAAATGTGGCAAAGCCGCGTAGCGGCGACGGATGGCCCAGGGGTTCCGTCGCCGCTACGCGGCTTGGCGCGTCCCTTACTAATTCTCTACCAACCCGTCGCCGCTACGCGGCTGGTCCGCAACTTGGGTTGAACAACCGCTAAACAACTGTTTTGAATTGTTGGCCTGCCACTTTTGGCTTATCTTCGTGCCCATGCCCAGTTCCTTGCATTTCTTTGGCGGCGTGGCCCGGTGCGTGGCGGTAGCCGCCCTGCTGGCTTTGGCGGGCTGCATCACCAGCCAGGTGCCCCAACTGAACCCCGGCCGCTACCAGGTGGCCCGCACCGAGCTGCCCGCCCTGGAAGCCGCCGCCGCGCCCGTGCCCCGCCGCAACCTCTACCTGGAACAACCCGCGCCCGACTCGCTGGTGTTTTACCCGGCGGGGCCACCGCCGCCGCCGCCGTTGCGGTTTGGCACGGCGCAGTTCCAGGGGCTGCACCTGTGGCACCGCGAGTTTGACTTTGACGTGTTCACGCTGCCCTTCAAAGTGCGCGAGCAGCGCGAGGGCGTGCCCACGCAACTCAACACCACCTTCAACGCGGCCGTGTACGTGGGGCGGCGGCTCGACTGGTACCGGTTTCGGCGGCAGGTGCTGCCCTCGGGCCGCGCCGTGCCGCAGATTCGCACGGCGGGCTTCGGCTACGGCCTGTTCGGGGGCCTGGGGTCCAGCATCGTCACGGCCGACCTTACCCACCAGCACGCCACCACCGACTACGAGGGCCTGGTGTTGCACGCGGGCGGGGCGGCCATCTACGACGCGCGGGTGCTGAACGTGGGCCTGGCCCTGGGCTTCGACCGCCTGCTGGGAGCCGACGGGGCGTATTGGCTCTACCAAAACCGGCCCTGGCTGGGCGTGTTGTTCGGGGTGAACTTGAATTAAGCCAGGTCGCCTGGGCAGTCGCCGCCCCCCAATGCCCAGTCCGTAGCCGCCACTGCCCCGAACGCCCCCTTTTCACCCGTCGCCTTCGTGAAGTATTCCATTTTCCGCCCGTTGCTTGAGGCTGCCGCCGCGCTGCTGTTGCTGTTCGGGGCTTTGCGTTGGGTGCTGGCCTTGTTCAATCGCCGCACCCACACCTACCGCCTCACGGCGGCGCGGCAGTTGCGGCTGGCGTTCTGGCCGGGCCTGGCAGTGGGCACGGGGCTGAGTGTGCTGCCCGCCCTGGCACTGGCCGGTCGCCCCGCGAGCGGGGCCGAGTGGGGCCTGGCAGTGGGATTCCTGGGAGCCACGCTGTTGCTGGGCGGCCCGGCCCTGCTGTTGCACCTGCGCTACTGGTGGCTCAACAAGGACACCACGCTGGTTTTCCAGCCCAGCGAGAACCGGCTGGAGCTGTACGAGGCCGGTCGGCGCTACTACTTCGAGCGTCGCCACCTGGCCGCCGCCGACCGCACGGTGTGCCGCGCCCGGCACGCCTTCCGCACCCCCTACGACTACCTGACGCTGCGCTTTGTGGGCGGCGACCAACTGGTGCTGACTTCGCTGCTGACCAACCTGGAGCCGGTGGCGGCGTTTCTGCAAGCCGTACCGGGCACCCGGCGGGCCGTGGGCTGGTGTTGGGTGTGAGCAGTGCCCAAAAAAACCCGGCCCAGGGGGCCGGGCGTTTCTGAAAATGCAACACATGGGCAGCGCCCTTGCCAGGGCACTTCGCCGGGCACAAAGGTCCGGGCAGACAACCATGCGGCGCAATCGCATGAAGATGTGAAATTTCGTTCAGAACACCATTTTTTCAAGCTGCATTAGGATAATTTGCCGACAAAAACCAACTTCTGCTTCCCCTCACTGCTTATTCCCGCTTCTTATGCCGCCTCTCCTGCATTACCACGACCTCGGCTCCGGCCCCGAAACGCTCGTCATCCTACACGGCCTGTTCGGCACCCTCGACAACTGGCAAACCCTGGCCCGTCGCTGGGCCACCGACCTGGGTTGGCGCGTGGTGAGCGTGGATTTGCGCAACCACGGCCGCTCCTTCCACGACCCCAACCACCGCTACGCCACGCAGGCCGCCGACGTGCTGGCCTTGTGCCAGCACCTGGCCCTGCCCCCCGCCCGCACCACCTTGCTCGGCCACAGCATGGGCGGCAAAGTAGCCATGCGCTTCGCCCTCGACCACGCCAACCTGTTGGCCCGGCTGGTCGTGCTGGACATCGCCCCCGGCGCGTCGGATATGTGCCACCAGGATGCCATCGTGGCCGGGCTACAGGCCCTGGACCTGGCGGCCCTGGCCAGTCGGGGCGCGGCCGACACCGCCCTGGCTGCCCACGTGCCCGACTTCGGCACCCGGCAGTTCCTGCTCAAAAACCTTTACCGCTCCGGCGCGTCCAACGCCTTCGCCTGGCGCATGAACCTGCCCGTGCTGAGTGCCGAAATGGCCGCCATCGGGGCCGAAATTGCCGCGCCCGCCCCGTTTCTCAAGCCGGCGCTGTTCATCCGGGGCGGCACGTCCCACTACATCACCGCCGCCGATAAGCTGCACGACATTCCGGCCCTGTTCCCCAATTCACAGGTTGCCACCGTGCCCAATGCCGGCCACTGGGTCCACGCCGAAGCCCCCGACGCAGTGTTTGCCCTGGTGCGGGACTTTGTGGGCTGATTGCAAGCCAGCCCACCTGGACCACTGCAACAGGGCAATGTGGCCTTACCTTCGGGCCAAATACCTAATGCCTGACTGGATGATGCCCCTGGTTTTCTGCTGGCGGTGGCGGTGGCTGGTGCTGGCGCTCGCGACGACGCTCACCGCCCGGAGCCAATCCCTCGCGCCCCGCCTCGACTCGCTACGAGCCGTACTGCGCCAGCCCAGGCTGGCCGACAGCAGCCGGGTAGTGACCATTACAAAGCTTAGTCAGCTGCTTTCGTACAACGACTTAGAAGCCAGCCGACGCTACGCCGAGCAGGGGCAGGCACTGGCCCACCGCCTGGGCCGGGTGCGCGACGAACTGCAATGCCTGAACCTGCTCGGCGACCTGGCGCTCACGCACAGCAACTACCTGGAGGCCGCCCGGCTGCGCCAACAGCTGCTGCGCCGGGCCAACGAAGTGCCCCTGCCGCAGGGGCAGGCGTTTGTGCTGGCGGCCCTGCGCGGCCTGGGCAACATTGCCCTCGACGAAGGCGACCTGCCTACGGCCGGCAAGTTCTACCGGCAGATGCTGGCCTGGGCCGACGAACACCCCCAAACCCCAGGTGTCGTGCGGGCCGTGTACTTTTCGATGGCGCAGTTCTACGCCATGCTGCTGGCCCGCCCCGCCCCCCCCGACTCCTTGCCCCGCCGCACCCGGCAAGCCACGTACTACGCCAAGCAACTCCTGCGCGTGACCCGCACCGCGCCCGTGCCGGCCATGACGGGCATGGCATTGATGACGCTGAGCCGGGTGGCCTTGCTGCGGCCCCACCCCCGGCCAGACAGTGCCATGCTGTTGATGCGGCAAAGCGTGCGGCAATTCGAGTTGGCCCACGGCGTGCTGGATGTCGCCACCGCCCAGCAAAACCTGGCCGCCCTCGAGGGCCAGCAGCAACACTACGCCGCCGGGGTGGCCCTGGCCCGCCGGGCTTTGGCAACGGCCAGAGCCTATCAGGCCCCCGGCCTGCAACGGGACTGCTACAAGACCCTGGGCGAGTGCTTGCTGGCGTTGGGCCAGGGCAACGAAGCGTACCGGGCCGCCACGGCCGCCGCCGCCCTCAACGACTCGTTGCTCAACTCCGAAAAGGTGCAGGCCCTGGGGCGTATGGAGGTGCTGCTGCAAACCACCCAACAGGAAAGCCAGATTCGGGCGTTGCGCCAGCAGCGGCACTTGCAGCAAGCCACCGCCGACCGGCAGCGGCAGCGCCTGCTTGCGCTGGTCGTGGGGCTGTTGGCGGTGGGGGCGGGCCTGGCGGCGGCGGCGGCGCTGGCGTTGCGCTTGCGCCGCAGCCAAGCCCAGCTGGCCGCCCAAAACGAGGCGTTGCAGCAGGCCCGCGCCACCCAGAACCGCCTCTACGCCCTCATTGCCCACGACCTGCGGGCCCCCGTGGTGGCCTTTTCCGGGCTGGCCGACCTGCTCAACCGCCACGTGCTTGCCCAAGACACGACCCGCCTTGCGGGCCTGGGCGGGCACATTCGCCAAGCGGCCCAAAACCTGAGCGAACTGCTCGACAACCTCCTGAACTGGGCCTTGAGCCAGCGCGACGAGTTGTTACCCCAGCCCGTGCCGCTGCCCGTCGGGCTCCTGTTGCGCGAAACCGCCGCCCTGTACCAGGCCGCCGCCGAAGCCGCCGACGTGGCCCTGACCCTGACTGCTCCCCCCGACCTGCGGGTACTGGCCGACCCGCAAATGACCCGCACCATCCTGCGCAACCTGGTGGGCAATGCTTTGCGGGCCACGCCCGCTGGCGGCACCGTGGCACTGGGGGCCGAGGCGGCGGGCACTGGCACCGTCAGGCTGTGGGTGCGCGACAGCGGCCGGGGCCTGAACCCGCAGGTGCTGGCCCAGTTGGCGGCCCCGGCGGGGCAGTTGCGGGTGGCCGAAGGCCAGAGCGGCTCCGGTCTGGGCTTGCTCCTCAGCCGCCGCTTTGCCGAGTTGCAACGGGGGCAACTGACCTTAGCCAACCTGAGCGCCGGGGGCGTGGGCGCAACGCTGACGCTGCCAGCAAGCGACTGAACGAGTACCCCGAAGCTGTGCTTCGGCCGCTGCCCGGTAATCGCAGCACAAGACCGTTCAGCGGCCGAAGCGCAGCTTCGGGGTACTCGTTCGGCCGCCCTGGCTGTATCTTTAGCCCGCCAAAGCCGCTGCCTGTTCGGTTGGGCAGGAGCAGGTTGCCAACCAAAGGCCGTTTATGACTACTGGAGTTGCCGATACGCAGGTGCGGGTGCTGGTCGTGGACGACGAGCCCCTCTATGCCCAGCAGCTTGAAGCGGCCTTGCTGGACCTCACTTTTCAAGTAATCGGGCCGGTGCACAACGCCGACGATGCCCTGGCCCTGTACCGGGGCACCAGCCCCGCGCCCGACGTGGCCCTGCTCGACATTGACCTGGGACCGCGCAGTACCAACGGCATCGAACTGGCCCGGCTGTTGGTGGCCGAGCGGCCGTTGCCGCTCATCTTTCTCAGCTCGCTGCGCGATGCGGCGGCCTTTGCCCAAGCCCGGCAGGTGGGGCCGGCGGCCTACCTCACCAAGCCCGTGGAACCCGACGCTTTGCAACGCGCCATCGAGCTGGCGGTGGACAACTTCGGGGGCGAACCCAGCGGACCGGAGTCCGCCCACGAAGGGTCGCCGCTAGCGTTTGCCCTGCCCGACATCCAGCCCACGCTGCCCGAGGCCGTGTTTGTGAAAGTGGACGGGCTGTTGGTGAAAGTGCGCTTCGACGACCTGCTGTGGCTGGAAGCCGTGGCGGGGGGCTGCCGGCTGCTGTTGGCCGGGGGGCAGGCCGTGCAGGTGCGGCAGGGGCTGCGCGAACTGGTCCGGCACCTGCCGCCGCACCGCTTCTTCCAGATTCACCGCTCCTACGTGGTGAACGCCGACAGCATCGAGCGGCTCGACCCGGCCCGCGACATTGTGCAGGTGAGCGGGCAACTGCTGCCCCTGGGGCGCTTGTACCGCGACGACCTGCTGCGGCGGCTGCGGCTGGCGTAAAGCCTCGAAGCCCCGCCCCAAACCAGGGCCGGGCGGGGCCAACACCGGGCCGGGGGCCGCGCACTCAAGGCCGAAATTGCCCCATTGGCTCCGCAAATTGCCCGGTTGGGTAGCCGCAGGTTGGAAATAAGGGGGAAGCCGTGCAGCTTTACAGTTCATTCGTGCCCAACGGGCCGAATGCTTCACCTGCTGCTACACTCCTTTCCCACCTACTTCCATGAGCTACTTTTCTCAATTTCCGGGTCCTGATGCACCCCATTGTTTGCCGGCCCGACCGCGTGTGATGCGCCGACTACTGGCGGCCCTGCTCGTCGGAGCCGGGCTGCTGGCCGCCGCCCCGGTCCTGGCCCAAACCGGGCAGGTCGTCATCGGCGCAACGGCGGTGCCGCCGGTGGCCCCGGCGACGGCTTCCCCCCTCTACGGCCCCATTGCCTACAGCGCGGGCTTCGTGTACGGCCGCTACGCCTACCTCTACACGGCGGCCGAGCTGAACCTGCCCGCCGGCACGGTCGTCACCGAGCTGGGCTGGCTGAAGGCCGACGGGCTGGTCGTGACCGGCAACAACACCTTCGACGTTTACCTGGAGAACTCGGCCCGGCAAACCATTGGGCAGGCCAACTTGCCCTGGGGCACCATCTCGGCCACGGCCTCGCGGGTGTACCACTCCATTACCCAGACCATGACGGGCGCGGCGGGCACCTACTTTGCGGTGACACCCACTTCAACGTTCACCTACACCGGCGGCAACCTGCTGGTGCTGACCGACTGGGCCGGGCTGGGCACGGGCAGCGGCACCCCGCAGTTCGTTACCAACCTGGGCTACGACTACGCCCTGGGCCGGCAGGCCAATGCCAGCTTTCCCTTTACCCCCGCCACCACGCTCGTGACGGTGTATGGCAACCGCCGGCCCACGCTGCGGATTAAGTATGGCCCCGGCCCGGCCTGCACCAGCCCGCCCACGGCCGGCACCACGGTGGCCCAGCCCGCCGCTGCCTGCCCCGGCACCCCCGTGCAACTCACCCTGAGCGGGGCCACCTACGGGGCCAGCCAAACCTACCAATGGCAGGAGTCGGTGGGCAGCGGGGCCTTCGTGCCCATTGCCGGGGCCACCGGCGCGGCCTACCTCGTGCCCAGCGTGGCCAGCACCCGCGCCTACCGCGCCGTGCTGACCTGCGGCGGGCAGACCGCCACCTCCGCGCCCGTCACGGTGACGGCCACGGCCGTGGCCTACGCCCCGCTGCCGGTCAAGGAAACCTTTGAGAGTCCGTGGCTCAGCATTTGCGACACCCGCGATGCGCCCTCGGTGAGCTGGCGTAGCAGCCCGCCCACCGGCCCCCGCGCCTGGCGGCGCGACGACGACGGGGCCAGCGCCGGCCAGGCCAACCTCAACTTCGGCGGCTACGCCCCCACCGGGGCTGATGGCTCGGCGCACTCGGCCCGTTTCCACAGCGGCGAACTGTTTCCGGGCGACAAAGGCAACCTGGACCTGCACGTGAACCTGAATGTGCCGGGCAGCAAGGTGGTCACGTTTGATTATATTAACACCCTGAGTACCGATTCGCTGGTGGTGCTGTTGTCGCTTGACGGCGGCACCACGTTCGGCCCGCCGCTCATCCACCTCAACCTGAGCGGCAACGCGGCCCAGGGCTGGAAAACCTACGCCGTGCAGTTGCCAGCGGGCACTAATTCGGCTACGGCGGTGGTGCGGTTTCAGGCCCGCATCAGCAACCAAAGCACCGGCTCCGACATCGGGCTGGACAACGTGGCCCTGACCAGCGAAGTGGGGCCGCCCGGCTGCGTGGCCAGCCCCAGCCCGGCCAACAACAGCACCGGCATCCCCCGCCAGCCCACCCTGACCTGGCGCGGGGTGGGGTCGCCGACCAGCTACGACCTCTACCTGGGCACCACGCCCACCCCGCCCTTCGTGGCCAACCTGACCACCAACTTCTACCAACTGCCGGCCGTGGCCCCGCCCAACACGGTGTACTACTACCAGGTGGTGCCGCGCAACGCCAACGGCCCGGCCCAGGGCTGCCCGGTGCTGCACTTCACGGTGGGCGGACCCACGGTGTACTGCGCGGCCACGCTGGGCGGGGCGTGTTCCAACAACATCCTGTCGGTGGTGCTGAGCGGCTCCGGGCTGAATGCTACCGGCCTGACCTGCCCCAACGTGGGCAACGGCGGCACTTTCTATACCAGCTACCCGGCCACGGGCAGCCTCACCGGGACGCTGCTGCGGGGCGTGGGCTACCCCCTCACCCTCGTTTTCAACAACAACAACTCGGTGTCGGCGGTGTGGGTGGATTTTAATGCCGACGGCGCGTTCGATGCCAGCGAGTGGACCCAGGTGAGCACCACCTCGGCCGCTAACCAGCCCCAGACCGTGACCCTGCAAGTGCCCGTCACGGCCGTGCTGGGGCTGACGGGGCTGCGGATTCGGACCCGGGGCGGCACCACCACCGTGGCCGGCCCCGATGCCTGCACCACTTTTGGCAGCGGCGAAACCAAGGATTTCCTCGTCACCATCGGCCCCGCGCCTTCGTGCTTGCCGCCTTCCAACCTGACGGTTACCAACCTCACGGCTACCGGGGCCGCTCTGGGCTTCACCACCACCGGACCGGGCACCTACACGCTGGTCTATGGCCCGGCGGGCTTCAACCCGGCCACCGGGGGGACCACCGTCAGCCCAGCCACCGCGCCGGTGGCGGTCACGGGCCTGAGCGGCGGGCTAACGTACCAGTTCTACGTGACCCAAACCTGCGGCCCCGGCGCGGTGAGCCAGAGCGCCGGCCCCTTCAGCTTCACCACGGCCATCACCAACGACGAGCCGTGCGGGGCGCTGGTGCTGCCCGTTGCCAACGCCTGCGCTGCCGTGGCCGGCAACACCACCCAGGCCACCACCACCGTGCCCAACGGCTACCAGAACCCCGGCAATGCCGCTGGCTCGTTCCTGTGCGGGTCGGCCGGTTCGCCCAAAGACGTGTGGTTTAAGTTCACGACCGCCGCCAGCGGCCCCACCAGCACGGCGGTGCACCTGGCCGTGACGGGCGGCGCGGCCAGCGTCATCCGGGTGTTTTCGGGCAGCAGCTGCTCGGGTATGCTCACTGCCCTGGCTTGTTCGGGCACTAGTTCCGGGGTGCCCGCCCCGCCGCTGGACCTGACCATGCTCGCGCCCGGCACCACCTACTACGTGCGGGTGTCGGAGTACAGCGCCGCCAACTTCAACCTGGGGCCGTTCACCATCTGCGCCACGCCGATTCCCAACTGCCCGCCGCCCACGGCCCTGGCCGCTGCCGTCACGCCCACCACGGCCAACCTGACCTGGGTTGGTGCCCTAACCGGGGCCAGCACCTACACCGTGGTGTATGGCCCGCCGGGCTTCGACGTGAACACGGCTGGCACCACCGTGACGGGCCTGACCAACCCTAGTTTGGCGCTCACCAGCCTGCTGGCCGATACCGACTACTGCTTCTACGTCCGCATTGTGTGCGACAACCTGAACGGCACCAGTGTCAATGCCGGGCCGGAGTGTTTCCACACCGCCGTGCCGGTGCCCGCCAACGACGAGCCGTGCGGGGCCGTGGGCCTGGCCGCCACTGCCGTCAACAGCACCAATGCCGGGGCCAGCACCAGTGTTCAGACGGGCATCAGCCTGCCCGCCTGCACCTCCGCCCAAACGCCGAAGGACGTGTGGTTTAGCTTCGTGCCCGCCAGCACCGCTACCACGCTCACCCTGACCGGGGTGCCGGCCGGTATGGTGCGCGTGTTCACCGCGCCCGACTGCGCGGCCGGGCCGTTCGCGCAGGTGTTCTGCCAGGCGGCTTCGGCCAGCAACGTGGGCTTCACGGCCCCGGTGGCGGTGGCGGGCTTGGTGGCCGGGCAGCGCTACTACGTGGCCGTGAGCGGCTACGGCTCCGGCGATGCGGTGGGCGGGTTCAGCATCAGCGCCACCAACCTGCTGGCGGCCCGCGCCGTTGCGGACGAGGCCGTGCTGGTGTACCCCAACCCCAGCCGCACCGGGCAGCTCACCCTGCACCGGGCCACGGCCGGGGCCGCCGCATCGGCCCAACTCCGCAACGGCCTGGGGCAGGTGGTGCGGACCGTGGCCTTGCCCGGCGGCACCGCCGAGGCCACCCTCAACACCCAGGGCCTGGCGGCCGGGGTGTACGTGCTGCGCCTGACCGACGGCCCCGCCGTGAGTACCCGCCGCGTGGTGCTGGAATAAGCATTGACCACTGCGGGTGCCCCGCCGCATTGCGGCGGGGCACCCGCTTAGCTTTTTTTACTGTTTCATTTTCCCTCCTCAACCCAACCCATACCCATGCAAATTCTTACCACGCGGCGGCTCCGGCTGTTGCTCACTTGTTGCGGCCTGGGGCTGCTGGCCCCGGCGGCCCGCGCCCAGGCCCCCACCTGGACCAATGCCGTGAGCGGCACGGCCGCTATGGCCACTGGTTCGGTTACGTCCCAGATTAAGGCCACCGCCACCGATGCCAGCGGCAACGTGTACGTCACCGGCTTCTACAACGGTACCGGGGGCCTCACCCTGGGCAACACCCTGCTGCCAACGCCGGCGGGCGGGTCGGGCAACGACATCTTCGTGGCCAAATGGAGCCCCACCACCAGCAACTGGGTGTGGGCGTACAGCGCTGGCGGCACCGGCTTCGACCAGGGCCTCGGCATTGCCGTGAACGGCAGCGCAGTGTACATCACCGGGGTCATCAACAACGACAACGTAACTGCCAGCTTTCCTAACGGCACCAACAAGGTAAGCTTCGGCGCGACCAACGTGCTGGGGGCCTCCGCCACGGCGACCAGCGATATGTTCGTGGCCAAGTACACCGATGCTGGCACTTCGGCCGCCCTGAGCTGGGTGCAGGTGGGCGGCGGCACCGGCTCGGACCAGGGCAACGGCATTGCCGTGAACGCGGCCGGCACCGGCGTGTACGTGACCGGGCCGACGAGCACCAACAGCACCAACACCACCGGCGTGAAGTTTGGCAGCACCACCCAGCCCACCGGCTTCGGGTCGGGGGCGACGGCCAACAACGAGATTTTTCTGGCGAAGTACGATGCCAGCGGCACCTACCAGTGGGCTGTGAGTGCGGGCGGCACCAGCGGCGACATTGCCTTTGGGGTAGCCGTGAGCGGCAGCAGCGTGTACGTGACCGGCTACACCAACAACAACACCCTGGCCGGGGGCAACACCAACGCGGTGACGCTGCGCGACAACGCCGGCACCACTCCCATTGCCGTGTACGGCACCAACACCACGGCCAACACCGACGTGTTTGTGGCCAAATACGTGGACTCGGGCAGCAGCACCGCCACCGCCACCTGGGCCCGCACCGACGGCGGCAGCAGCGGCGACCAGGGCAACGGCATTGCCGCCAATGGCACGGCCGTGTACGTGGTGGGCCAAACCTTCGTGGCTACGGTGGCGGCTTCGGCCAACGGCACCAACCCCACCTTTGGCGGGGTGGCGCTGGCGGGCACCAGCCCGGTGGTGCCAGCAGCGGCCAACCAGGATGCCTTCGTGGCCCGCTACACCGACAACACCGGCACCGTGGCCGTGGCCTGGGCACGGGCCGCCGGCGGCTCCGTCAGCGACGGCTTCTACGGCGTGGCCGTGAGCGGCACCGCCGTGTACGTGGCTGGCTTCGTGGGCAACTTCGCCCCCAACGGCAACAACGTGGCCTTTAGCGGCAACACCGGCAGCGGCAGCGTGAACGGCAGCGGCACCACCACCAACCAGGAAGCTGTGACGGCCAGCTACACCGACAACACCACCACCGTGGGCTTCAACTGGGCCAACAGCGGCGGCGGCACCGTGGCCGACATTGCCTACGGCGTGGCCGTGGGCGGCACCACCGTGTACAGCGGCCTGGCCACGGGCAGCACCGGCCCCATAGTGTTCGGCACCGGGGCCAAGCGCCTGGCCACGGCCAACTCGGCCGTGCTGGGCCGCCAAACGGCCAGCACCGGGGCCTGGCTGGGCACCGAGTCGGCGGTGAACGGCGGCTCGTCGTTTGTGCGGGCCACCGCCACCGATGCCAGCGGCAACGTGTACGTGACCGGCTACTTCACCACGGCCGTCATTTTCGGCAGCACCACGCTGGTGAACAACAACTCAAACAACGACATTTTTGTGGCCAAGTACAGCCCCGGCACCGGCACCTGGCTGTGGGCCGTGAGCGGCGGCGGCCTCGGCTCCGACCAGGGGCTGGGCATCGCCGTGAGCGGCAGCGCGGTGTACGTGACGGGCTTCATCGCCAACAACTACTTTGACGTGAACGCCGTGCAGCTTGCGGGCGTGCCGCTGCCCGGCGAAGGCGGCGGCCCCAGCACGGCCACCGACATCTTCGTGGCCCGCTTCAATGCGGCCGATGGCAGCCTGGCCTGGGCGCAGGCCGCTGGCGGCAACGGCAACGACCAGGCCAACGGCATTGCCGCCAACGGCAGCAGCCTGTACCTGACGGGCCTCGTCACCAACGACAATAGCAACACCAACGTCGTGGTGTTCGGCGGCACCCCGGCAGCGGCGGCCCCGCCCACCGGGGCCACCACCCTGAACGGGGCCAGCGGCACCAACGCAGCCGATTTGTTGGTGGCCAAGTACACCGACAACGCCAGCAGCGCCAGCTTCAACTGGGCGCGGGCCGGGGGCGGCACCGGGGCCGACCAGGGCAACGGCATTGCCCTCAGCCCCGACGGGGCCAGCGTCTATGCCACCGGTTTGTTCACCTCGGCCACCGGGGCGCAGTTTGGCACCCAGGCCCTGACCGGGGCCGGACTGGCCGATGTCGTAACCCTCAAATATGACAACGCGGGCACCTTTGGCTGGGCCAGCAGCGGGGGCGGCAGCGGGGCCGACCAGGGCAACGGCATCGCCGCCACCGCCGCCGGGGTGTACGTGACCGGGGCCGCGACCAACAGCGGCACCCTCAACAGCACCTCAACCCAGGGCGTAGCCTTCGGCAGCGTGGCCCTCAACAGCGCCAGCACCACGGCCACGGCCAACACCGATGCCTTTGTGGTGAAATATACCCCGGCCGGGGCAGCCACTTGGGCCACGGCCGGCGGCGGCACCGGGGCTGACACCGGCCTCGCCGTCGCCGCCAGCGGCCCCAACGTGTATGCCACCGGCAGCTACACCCAGAACGGCACCACCTCCACCGCCGCTCAGTTTGGCGGCACGGCGGCCCCCGCCACCGGCACCGGCACCAACACCAACGTGTTTGTGACCGCCACCACCGACAACGGCCCCACCGCCGCCCCGCGCTGGCTGCAAACCGGCGGCGGCGGCGGCAACGACATCCCCAACGCCATTGCTGTGTTTGGCAACACCCTGACCGTGGGCGGCTCGGCAATTCCCAACGCGGCGGCCCCGGCCACGTTCGGTACCTTTGTGCTGGCCAACCCCGTGAACGGCACCATCAACTTCCTGGGGCGTTTGATTGATAACGCCGCCGTGCCCGCCCTCACCGCCGTGGCCGCCACCAGCGGCACCGTGGGCAGCGTTGTCGCCCTGACCGGCACCAACCTGACCGGCACCACCACCGTCACCTTCACCGGGGCCAGCGGCAACACCGTGACCACGGGCTTCGTGGCCAGCGCCGACGGCACCACCCTAACCAACGTGACCGTGCCCAGCGGGGCCACCACCGGCAACATCACCGTGACCACCACGACCGGCAACACCAGCAACGGCATAGTTTTCACCGTGAATGGTGCAACGGCCCTCGTGGTCAGCACCGGCAGCCTGGCCAGCCCCACGGCCATTCCGGGCGGGGCCTACACCAGCATCACCATCACTGGCACCGGCGTGGGCCAGTTCAGCGGCCCCGTGTCGGTCAGCACCGGCGTGGACGTGCAACCCGGCGGCCTCCTGCTCACCAACTGCCAGGCCCTGACCGGCGCGGGCAGCTTCGCGCTGCAAGCCGGCGCTACCCTGGGCATCTGCGACGCGGCTGGCATCAGCGCCACGGCCCTCGCCGGGGCAGTGCAGGTAACGGGCACCCGCTCGTATGCGGCCGGTGCCAGCTACCTCTACAACGGCACGGTAGCCCAAAGCACCGGCGACGGCCTGCCGGGCACGGTTCAGAGCCTGACCGTGAACAATTCCAACAGCGTGACGCTGGCCCAGGCCCTGGCCGTGCGTGAGCTGGTGCGCCTGCAAAGCGGCAACCTCAACGGGGGCACGGTCCCGACCATCAACCCCACCAACAACCTGACGTTGCTCTCCACGCCGGGCTTCTCGGCCGGCCTCAGCGCGGGCCGCACCGCCCTGATTGACAACACCGGCGGCGCGGTCACGGGCGCGGCCAACGTCATGCAACGCGCCGTGGACAACGTCTACACCGGCGACAACATCGGCTACCACCACTTCTCCTCCCCGATGATGGGCACCACGCTCAACGACCTGGGCGACACCCCCGGCTTTGTGCCCCAGTTTGACCCCGGCAGCTTCAACACCACGGCCGCCGTGGGCTACGTGCGCCCCTTCCCCACCGTGCTCGGCTACAACGAAACCCGCGTGGGCAGCCCCCAGTACGCCCTCGACCAGACGGCCTTCAACCAGGGCTACTTCGCCCCCCTGGGCACCGACACCTGGGTGCCGGGCAAAGCCTACGCCGTGAACTCGCCCAACGCCGTCACCCTCGACTTCACCGGCCAGTTCAACAACGCGCCCACCGCCACCACGTTCGCCGGCCTGACCGGCCTCACGCGCGGCCCCAACGCCGACGCGGGCTGGCAGTTGCTGGGCAACCCCTTCCCCAGTCCGCTCAACTTCGGCCCGGCCACGGGCGGGGCCGCAGCCTTCAACTTCGGCACCCAGACCACGAACCTGGACGGCTCAATTTACCAGTACCACGCCACGAGCCGCTACGGCGGCTACTTCACCACCTACCAAGGGGCCAGCGGCCTGGGAGTCGAGCCTCAGGTGCCGGCCGGCGGCGGCTTCTTCATGCGCGTCACCAACCCTGGCACCAACGGAGAGTTGCGCCTGAGCAACGCTAACCGCGTAACCAGCTACACGACGCAGCCCAGCTTTGGTCGCGCCACCGCCAGCACCCGGCCCACCCTGCGCCTGGAACTGGCCGGAGCTGGCCAGACCGACGCGGCTTACCTCTACTTTGCAGCCCAGGCCACGGCCGGCACCGATGCCCAGTACGATGCCATCAAGCTGGCCAACCCCAACGGGCTGAACCTGGCCCTAGTGGCTGGCTCCACCACCCTGGCCATTGACGGCCGCCCAGCCCCGGTCGCCGCCACCGTGCTGCCCCTGCACCTGACCGTACCCGCCGCCGGCAGCTACGTGCTGACTGCGGCCGACCTCACCAACTTTGCCGCTACCCCGGTGTATCTGCGCGACGCGCTGCTGGGTGCCCGCACCCTGTTGGCCCCCGGCACGGCTTACCGCTTCACAACTGCCGCTACGGGCCTGTCGGGCCGCTTCGCGCTGGAGCTTGCTCCGGCTGGGGCGGCACTGGCCAGTGCCACGCAGGCGCTGGCGGCCCAGGTGCAGCTCTATCCCAACCCCACGGCGGGCCGCTTCCATGTGGTGCTGCCCGCCGGGGCCAAAGCCGCGTCGGCCGTGCTGACCAACGCCCTGGGCCAAGTAGTGCTCAACCGTACCCTGACCGGCAATGAAGCTGATTTTAGCCTCGTCACGCCAGGAGTGTACAGCCTGCACCTAACGGTGGAGGGCCACGCCGTTACCCGCAAGATAGTAGTAGAGTAACTTAAAAAAAGATGGCCTAGTAAGCCACAACAAAAAAGCCCCGATGCCTGCATCGGGGCTTTTTTGTTGTGAGTGTCCCGTCCGGCTCCATGTTGACATTCTCCCCGAGGTTGTAACCCGGTGCCGCTAGCTGATTTCGTGCTAAAGGGTGCCTTGCCGTCCGCCCGGCGGCCACCATGTTGGCGGGTGAAGGGTAATCTGAACGCGATGTAATTTCGCAAAATGAATCGCACCGTTTATGCTACTGTCATATCTGACGAACAGTGGGTTATTCTGGAATCCTACGTCAAAACCAGCGGTTATGGCTGGCCGCTGAAGTACGCGAAGCGGGACGCAGGTGCAGCGCCTAGCCGTGGAGTTAGGCTAGGCCTAAACCCCGCCCCGCCCCGCTTGCGTAACTAGGCCCGAACCTCCACCCGCATTTACATCATGGCCAAGAAACCCACCAAATCCAGCACCAAGCCCAGCAAGGCCAAGCCCCAGGACCCAAACAAGAAAGCCAAAGTCCACAAAGAGTTGGAAGGCTTTGAAATCGGGGTCAATCCGTTAGGCGAAATCACCTCCAACTATTCCATCGAGGAAATCAACCAGTTTCTGGGCCGCCACGTGCGCGACAAAAAACTGGTGGACCGCGCCGGGCAGTTCGGCGAAAAAGATGAGGAGCAATTCCCCGTCGAAGACGGCAACGCCGAGCCGGAAGAATCCGACGAGGATTTTATGAAGCGCACCAGCCGGGAAAAGGACGAGGAGTAGAACGACAGCAAAGGCCGTCGTTCATTCCTTACTCCTTCTCCACGCGCTGGCGCAACACCTGCCCGGCCACACGGGCCACGAGGGTGTAGCTGCCCGCCGCGCACACCGGCCGCAACGCTTGCGGGCCGGTGCCAGCGGCCACGGCGGGCTGCTGCCACACCACCCGGCCCAGGTTGTCAAGGAGTTCCACCTCGGCGGTGCCGGGGGTGTTCAGGGCCACGGTCAGGTTCTCCGCAAAGCGGGTCGGGTAAGCCACTAGCGTCACCGTTTCAATAAAGGTCAAGGCTTGCGGGCCGAAGTAACGAGTAGTGCCATCAGAGTCGGTTTGGCGCAGGCGGTAGTAGTGCAGGCCGGTTTTGCCGGGTTCCTGGTCCAGGTAGTGGTAGTCGTGGGGAGTGTTGCCGGCCCCGGCGCTGGGCACGGTGGTTAGGGCGCGGAAGGTGCGGCCGTCGGCGCTAACCTCCACTCCAAAGCCGGAGTTGTCTCGCTCACTAGCCGTGGCCCAGGTCAGCAGGGCGTTGGCCCCGCGCCGCTCGGCCCGGAAGCTCACCAACTCCACCGGCAGCGGGGTTTGCAGGTCGCCCAGGGTCCAGCGCGAAAAGCCGGTCACGTAGTTCAGCACCGCCGCATTGGCGCTCAGGCCGCTGATGCCTTTGTTTTGCCAGGTCGCTCCGGCATCGCTCGATTTGAAAAAGCGCAGGTCGGTCGGCGCAATGCCGTTCAGTTCGTGGTTCAGGTACTTCATCGTCAGGGTCAGGTTCAGGCCGTTGGGCACGGTGGCTGCCACGTCGAAGTAGCGCAGAATGGCCCGGCTGCCGGGCAGGCCCGTCGCGGCGGTGCCCGTCACCCGACTCACGAGGGTACTACCGGGCAGAGTGGCCCCGGCGGTGGGCCGCATTAGCAGACCCAGGCCACCGAAGTCGGTGGTGGCGTTCGGGGCCGGGGTGCGGCGGGTTTCCACGCGGCCCAGCACGTAGCTGGCATCGGTTTCGGTCAGGGTGGCCAGCGGCTCCAGCTTCACGCGGTTAGCGCCCGTGTTCAGAATGCCGGTCAGCATCTGCACCCCGTTGTACACCTGCACGTCGTCGGTCAGGGTTTTGGTGCCCGGCCCGCTCACTTCCAAATTGAAGTAGAGGCCGCCGCTCACCAGTTGCGGGCCGGTGCCGCTCAGGCGCACCGTGCCCGTGGAGCAAGTGAATTGTCCCGCGTTCAGCATATCGCCCTGCACTTCCAGGTCGCCCAGGGTTTGGGCAAACGTGCCGTTGTTCACAAAGTTGCCGCTGATGAAGACGTTGCCCCCGGTGTGGTTGAGGATGCCGTCGTTGGTCAGGTCGCCCTGCACCACGGTCAGGCCGCCCTGCACCACCATCAGTTGGCCGCTGCTCACGGCGCAGCCCATCAGCACGGTGGTGGCGTTGCTCACCAAGCTGTTCACGCCGCTTGTGCCCGCGTTCGTCACGCCCACCATCGTGTTGGTGCTCATCTCATTGCGCCCGCCCGCCGCGTCCAGCGCCGTCACTGCCCCCGCCCCAAAAGCGGTCAGGCTGATGTTGTTCATCTGGTTGCCGCTCACGGTATTCACCAGCGTGGTGCTGCTGCCGCAGTTCATCACAATGCCGTACAGGGTTTGGCTGCCCGCGTTGGTTCAAAGGCCGCCGGTGCCCCCGGCCGCCCGGCCGCCAATGAAGTTGTTGCTCACCGTGGCGCTGTTGGCCGCACCACCCGGCTGGAAGTCAATGGCCGTTTGGGCCGTGATAGGCACCGCCGCCGCGTTGTAGTAAAAGCTGTTGCCGTCAATGGTCCACTGGTCGCCGTTGCCGGCCGTCACGCGCACTCCGGCGCGGCTGAAATTAGCGAGTTCGTTGTCGCTGAGTGTGAAGTTGTCGTTGCTGCCGCCGCCTGCGTTGGCGGCGTAAAAAAGGTTAGCCGGCAGTAGGCCGGGGTCGTCGTTGGCCAGTAGGTTGCCCGTCAGGGCATTGTCGTCGTTGCCGCTCGTCAGGCCGTTGCCCAGCACCACCACGCCGCTGGTCAGCAACGTGTTGGAGCCAAGCACCACGGCATCGCGCACCGCGTTGTGGCGGGCATCGTCGCCAAACACCACCGTAGGCAGCGTCAGGCTGGGTTGCCGCAGGGTCAGTTGCCGGTCGAGGGTGCCGTCCGAGCCGCTCAGCAGCACATATTGGCTGCCCGCGCCGAACGTCAGGGTGCCCGTAATAATGGTGGTGGTGCCCGCCGCTGGCCGGATGGTCAGGGTGTTGGCGGGGCTGCCGGTGTGGGTCAGCAGCACGTTTTCGGCATACGCTGCGTCCAGCAGTTGCAGCTCGTAGGCTTGCGTCAGGGGCGAGGGCACGGCGGCCAGGGCTGCCCCAATGGTGGCGTAGTTGGCCGTCGGCCCCGCGCCGACGGTGAAAATGGTAAGCGGCGTAGCTCGCGCCGTTCCCAGGGTGAGGGTGAGAAGCAGGATGGCCGTCAGTATTTCGGGACGGGCCGCGCCAAAAAAGAGGCGCAAGGCCAGGTCGGTGATGAACCGACCTGACGAGCGGACAATGTGTTTCATAGCTCAGAAAGAATGGAGGATGGAAGTAGAAAGTGGCAATGGGTTGCCTGCTTCCAATCCGGTTCTGCCCGAGATGGGGAGAGGATTAGGGCAGGTGGTGGCGGAGCAACGGGCGGGGGATGGACATAGGCACTGCGCTTAGATTAGTTCTCATTCGTCGCCTTTTTGGTTGCCGCGACGATTAGCACTTATCAAATGTACATTATTGGGCCACCCGAGCGCAAGAGGCCAGTCAATTGCTTGTGGCGAAAGTGCCATTTCACCGCAAAATTCTTTTTGCAATCCAAGTTTTTGCGGGAATAAGGCGTATTTATTTTGCGTTACGGCCGAAATTATTCGCCTTGCTTACCGATTAAGGCGCTGTTCGCGTTGGTCAATATAGCCGTGCCGGGCTCGATGTTGTTTTGAACTTTTCAAATACGCGCCTGGACTTGAACAGCCGTTTGAAGCAGAGGCTGTTTCTTTGTAAGAGGTAGGGTGCGGGGCTTGCCCCCGCCCGTCGCTGCCCGGTAACCGTTCAACGATTCCGGGCATCGACGGGCGGGGGCAAGCCCCGCACCCTGCACCCAAATCCACCACCCCACCAATTCACCAACCCCCATGACCTCGCACGACGTTGATTACCGCATTCTTGGCTCCGACATTCAGGTGCTGGAAATTGAACTGGACCCCAACGAAACCGTCATTGCCGAAGCGGGCGCGATGGTTTATATGGAAGAGGGCATCGCCTTCGAAACCCGCATGGGCGACGGCTCCGAAGCCAACCAGAGCATCATGGGCAAGCTGTTTCAGGCAGGCACCCGCCTGCTCACCGGCGAGTCGCTGTTTCTGACGCACTTCACCCACCGGGGCGGCTCCGGCAAAAGCCGCGTTGCGTTTTCGGCCCCCTACCCCGGCACCATCATCCCGCTCGAGTTGAGCCAGTTTTCACAGGGCGTGATTGTGCAGAAAGACGGGTTTCTGGCGGCCGCACGGGGCACCAAACTCAGCATCCACTTCAACCAAAAATTCGGGGCGGGCTTTTTCGGTGGCGAAGGCTTCATCCTCGAAAAGCTCACCGGCGACGGCCGGGCCTTCGTCCACGCCGGGGGCACCATCATCGAAAAGCACCTCCACAACGAACTCCTGCGCGTGGACACTGGCTGCGTGGTGGCCTTCGAGCCGGGCATTGACTTCAGCGTGGCCCGCGCCGGCGGCCTCAAATCCATGATTTTTGGCGGCGAGGGCCTGTTGCTGGCCACCCTGCGCGGCACCGGCCGGGTGTGGCTGCAATCCATGCCCGTCAAGAAGCTAATTCAGGCGCTGTCCCCCGTCGGTGGCAACGCGGGCAAGGAAAGCGGCGGAATGCTGAGCGGCGTACTGGGCGGGTTGCTGGACGAGTAGGGACGCAACCGGTTTGTGCTTGTTCATTTCCTCCCCTCGCATACTACCCGCCCTCACTCCTGCGTTGCCTTTAAGCAAGCCAGCCTGCCGCTGGACTTGGGTTTTCTCTCCCACTTTAGTTCTTGCTTATGTTCACGCTCACCGCTTCCGGGTCGCTCGATGACATCGTCTTCGAGGGCCGCAACCGCGCCTATGGCGCTTTCGAACTGCGCCGCTACTACGGCCAGCGCTTGCGCCAAGCCCTGGGCCTGACGCTGGCCTTGTGCCTGCTGTTGCTGCTCATCCCGCTGCTGCTGCGCCAGCTCGGCGGCCCCGAAATCATCGTGCTGCCCGGCACCACGGGGGTCGTCACGTTGATTGATGTGCGGCCCGACTTGCCCGACCTGAAGCCCGTCGAACCCGCCGCTCCGGCCGCCCCGGCGGTGGCCCCGGCCGTCACGGTCACGCCGCATAGCGCCATTGCCACCGAAGTAGCGCCCGACGCGCAAGTGAAGCCAGAAGACCCCGCCCTTGCCGCCAAGCCGCAGGACGTTGGCCCCAGCGGCCCGGCCACTACCGGCCCCGGCAACCCCGACGGAGCCAGCAAAAGCGGCTTCGGCGGCCCCAGCCTGGCCACCGATTCGGCGGTACCCGCCGCCCCGGCCGCGCCCGTCGCCCTGCCCTATGCCGAGGTGATGCCCAGCTTTCCCGGCGGCCAGGATGCCCTGCGGAAATACCTGCAAAAACACCTGCGCTTTCCCACCGCCGCCGCAGCCAACCAGGTTTCGGGCCGCGTGTATGTGGGCTTTGTGGTGCAGGCCGATGGCCGCGTGACCGACGTGCAAATCCTAAAAGACTTGGACTACGGCACCGGCAAAGCCGCTGCCGACGTGGTGCGCGATATGCCCGACTGGCTGCCCGGCCAGCAAAACCACCACGCCGTGCCGGTGCGCTTCACGCTGCCCATTACGTTTACGTTTGAGTGAAAAGACGGTGTTTTGGTGTTGGGTGTTGGGTATTCGGTCCCAACACCAAAAACCGAACACCAAAAACCCCCGCCAACTCCGCCTTAAGCCAGACGAGGTTGGCGGTTTTTGGTTGCTGCCGAACCTTTCCTACTGCCCCCAAAGTTTTCCTGCGCCCCGCACTGCGTTTGGGGCTTAATTTCGCGGTTCCATGCTCAACCTTCCGCCTACTAAAAACCGCCTCGGCCAATCGCCCCAAGGTCTGCTGCGCTACTTTGTGCTGGTGATGGCGCTGGTGTACCTGGGCCTGGGCTTGTGGCTGCTCTTCACGGCCGACCGGCCCACCACGGCGGCAATCGTGGCCATTGGCCCCACCGGGCGGCGGGTGCTGGGCGCAGTCCTGACCCTGTGGGGCCTGGTGCGGCTGGGGCGTGGGTTGCGGACGCATTTTTTTTCCAACAATGAAATTTCCAACGACGACGACTAGGGCGGTGCTGCTCGCGGGCACGGCGGCCCTGCTGCTGGCGGCCCTGGCCCCGCTGCCCGGCTGCAACGGCCCCGACACGCCCACCGACAACCCCACCAGTGGCACCGTCGGCGTGGCCGTGGATGCCACCTTCGCCCCCATTTTGCAGGCCCAGGTGGACACCTTCGGCAAGCTCTACCCCGATGCCCACGTGCGGCTGCGCTTCGCCCCCGAAGACAGCACCATGCTGGACTTGCTCAACGACCAGGTGAAGGTGGCCGTGGTGTCGCGCCCCCTCAACGCTGAGGAAACCGCCGTGCTGAGCAAGCAGGAAATGCTGCCCAAAACCACCGCCATCGGCTTGGATGGGCTGGCCATCATCCTGCACCCCAGCAACCCCGACTCGCTGCTGACCGTGGCGCAGTTGCGCGACATTTTCACGGGCCGCACCCGGCAGTGGAGCGCCGTGAGCGGGCAAAAAAAGCTGGGCGACATCACCGTCATCTTCGATGCCAACCGCAGCAGCACGGCCCGCTTCGTGCGCGACTCGCTCACGCGCGGCGCGGCCCTCTCGCCCCGCGCCACGGCCAGCACCTCCAACCCCGCCCTGCTCGACTACGTGGCCGCCCACCCCGGCGCTATCGGGGTGGTGGGCGTGAACTGGATTTCGGACCACGACGACCCCAAGGCCCTGTCCTTTGTGCGGAAGGTGCGGGTGGCCGCCATCACGGCCCGCCCCAATCCCAAGCCCGACGATTTTATCCAGCCCTACCAGGCCTACCTGGCCGAGAAAACCCCGCAGCAACTCGCCGCCCACCCCGACTTGCAGAACTATCCGTTGCGCCGCACCATTTACATGATTAGCCGCGAGGCCCGTACCGGTTTGGGCACGGGCTTTGTATCGTTCGTGGCGGGCACCAAAGGCCAGCTTATTTTTCAGAAATCGGGGCTGATTCCGGCCCAGATGCAGGCCCGGATTATCACCACGCCCAAACTCCACTAGGCTGCTGGCCGTAGTTTTGCCCAGTTCATTTTCTCCGTTTCACTTTTTGCCCTCCTAATGACCCTCCTGCCCTGGAAACAGCCGTTGCTCGCCGCCCTGACCCTGGCCGCCGCCACGACCGCCGCCACTGCCCAGAACATTCCGGCTGCCCAACGCTCGATTGAGTTGGGCCGCTACGCCGAAGCCCGCGCCGCCCTGCGCCCCGGCACCACGCCCGAGGCCGCCTACGAGTTGGGCCGCCTCTACCAACTGCGCGATATGCCCGATTCAGCGGCGTATTTCTTCAACAAAGCCGCTTCGGACACGTCCCTGGGCCAGGTGGCGGCCGGCCGCGCCCTGCTGGCCAAAGGCCAAATCGCCCCGGCCGAAGCGCAGTTTGATGCCGCCGTGAAGGCCACCAAAAGCAAGGATGCCGGCATCCTCACCAAAATTGCCCAGGCCTACGCCGAGAGCGATGACAAGAACACCACCAAAGCCCTGACCTACGTGACGGCCGCCCAAACGGCCAACAAGGGCAAGGACGACCCTGCCCTGCTAGTGGCGCGGGGCGACATCTACCTGCACTCCGAACAGGGCGGCGGCGAGGCCATGAACAGCTTCGACCGCGCCACCGCCGCCGATGCCAACAACGCCCGCGCCTACTACAAGAAAGGGGTGCTGAACGTGCGGGCACGCAACTTCAACGAGGCCCGCACCAACCTCGACAAAGCCGCCCAGATTGACCCCAGCTACGCCCCCGCCTACCGCGAACTGGCCGATATGTACTACTACGCCGGGCAGAACGACAAGGCCCTGGAAAACCTCCAGAAGTACATCGGGCTGGCCGAAAAATCGTCGGCCACCGATGCCCAATACGCCTCATTCCTCTACCTGACCAAAAAATACCCCGAGGCCCTGACCGAGGTGAACAAGGTGCTGCTCACCGACCCCAACAACCTTACCATGAACCGCCTCAAGGCCTACCTGGCCTACGAAACCGGCGACTATGCCGGGGCCGCCGCCGCCATGGACCAGTACATGAAAGTAGCCCCACCCGCCAAAATCATCACCGAGGACTACATTTACCAGGGCAAGATTCTGGCCAAAACCGGCCGGGGTGATGAGGCCATCGCCACCCTCCAACGCGCCATCGCTGCCGACCCCACCAAAGCCTGCGACCTGCAAAACGACCTCGCCGCCGCCTACGCTGCCAAGAAGGATTACCAGGGAGCCATCAAAACATACAAGTACCGCCTTGCTAGCTGCAACGGCGACCTCACCGACCAATTCCGCCTCGCCACGGCCTACACCAGCGCCAAGCAGTACCCGCAGGCCGACAGCGTGTTTGGCATCATCCTGACCGCCAAGCCCACCTACGGCCCCGGCATTCTGGCCCGCGCCCGCGTGAACGCCAGCCGCGACCCCGAAGCCAAGCAGGGCCTGGCCAAGCCCTACTACGACCAGTACATTGAACTATCTAAAGCCGCCGGGTCCGACCCCACCAAGTTCCGCGAGGGCCTGGTCGAGTCCTACGGCTACCGGGGCGTGTACAACGCCACCAAAGGCGACAAACCCGCCGCCATTGCCGACTTCGAGCAGGTGCTGGTGCTGGACCCCGGCAACAAAGGGGCCGCCGACAACATCACCATTTTGAAGACCAAGCCCAAACCCGCCCCGGCCCGCAAACCGGCCGCGCCCGCCCCCAAGAAGAAATAATGACCGCACCCCACGACCTGATTCGGCAAGCCTACGCCGGTTTCAACGCCCGCGACATTCCGGCGGTTTTGGCCACCTTCCACCCCCAGGTTCGTTGGTCCAAAGCCTGGGAAGGCGACTACGTGACCGGCCACGACGCGGTGCGGGCCTACTGGCTCCGGCAGTGGGCCGAAATAAACCCGCACGTCGAGCCAACGGCCATCGCGCAACGGGCCGACGGCCGGTTTGAAGTGGCCGTGCAGCAAGTGGTGAAAGATTTGCAGGGCCAGGTGCTGTTCGACGGCACGGTGAAACACCTCTACACCGTACAGGACGGCTTGCTGAAACAAATGGACATCGAAGAAGGGCAGCCTCTGGCCACCCATTAGGCTCAAGAACTTTGGGTGTTTGATTGAAAACAGCCCCGGCGCAAGTTGCGCCGGGGCTGTTTTTTTGGGCGAAGGCCGGTCGTTTTACCTTCCCGAAGCTTCAACCTACCCCACCGAAGCCCCGACCAAGGCCGCCGAAGTGTCCGCCTCAGCCCCCCAAGCATGGGCCAGGCTGCCCGAAGATTCAACCTACCCAACCGAAGCCCCGGCCACAGCAACCGAAGCTCCAACCTAGCCGCCCGAAGCGTCAGGGACGGGCTATTTTTGTGCTTATGGCCACTTTTTTTGCACTTTGGCTAGAAATCTCTCCGCTTGCCCGCCCAACAGCGCCCGCCCGCGCCCCTACCGCGCCGTGGCCGCCCAGGCTTCCCACTTCGCCAGCACGGCGGCGAAATCGGCGGGCAATTCGGCCTCAAAAAACATCCGCTCGCCCGTCGTCGGATGTACGAAGCCCAGCGAGCGGGCGTGCAGCGCCTGCCGGGGCATGAGGGCAAACGCATTTTCCACGAAAGCCCGGTAGGCGGCCGTATTCTGGCCCACCCGAATGCGGTCGCCGCCGTAGGTGGCATCCGCAAACAACGGGTGGCCCAGGAACTGCATATGCGCCCGAATCTGGTGGGTGCGGCCGGTTTCGAGCACGCAGCGCAGCAGCGTCACGGGGCCGAACTCCTGCAACACTTCGTAGTGCGTCACGGCGGGTTTGCCCTGGTCGCCGCCGGGGTACACGGCCTGCACCTTGCGGTCGCGTAGGCTGCGGCCGATGTGCCCGCGCACGGTGCCCGTGGGGCCGGGCGGGCGGCCCCACACCAGCGCCAGGTAGCTGCGCTCGATGGTGTGGTGAAAAAACTGGTTGGACAAGTGCGTCATCGCAAACTCGGTTTTGCCAATCACCAGCAAGCCCGATGTATCCTTGTCAATCCGATGCACGAGGCCGGGGCGCACTTCGCCGTTGCGGCCGGTGGGCAGGTGGGCCAGGTGGTGGGCCAGGCCGTTCACCAGCGTGCCCTGCCAGTTGCCGTAGGCCGGATGCACCACCATTCCGGCGGGCTTGTTCACGAGCAGCAATTCGCTGTCTTCGTAGCGAATGTCCAGGTCCATCGGCTCCGGCAGCACCTTGCCCTCGCGGGGCGGTTCGGCCAGCACCACCACAACGGTGTCGCCCGGTTTCACGCGGTAGTTGGGCTTGGCCGCCTTGCCGTTCACCTGCACCGCCGTCGCCCGAATGGCTTCCTGCACCTTGTTGCGCGAGGTGTGGCCCAACCGGCTGAGCAGGTATTTGTCCAGCCGCAGCAAGTCCTGCCCCCGGTCCACCACGATGCGGTGGTGCTCGTAGAGTTCGTCGCCGAGGTCGTCGTCTGGTTCGGGGGTCATAGGGGGATGGGGCGTAATAAGGCGGTCCTGCTGAACGCAGCGTAGCGGAGTTGAAGCATCTGCCCGCCAAACTAACTCAACCGGTTGGATTACTCACGCGAGAGAGATGCTTCAACTCCGCTACGCTGCGTTCAGCAGGACCGCCTTATTACGCCCCTACAAAAAAAGCCGGAGCTTGCGCCCCGGCTTTCTCCCAGGCCCAGCGGCCCGCGCTTATTTCCCTCTAGGTTTGCCGGTGTTCGTGGGCATTGCCGTTTTCGGAGCCGCGCTGGGCGCATCCGACGGCTTGGGAGCGGGCGCAGTGGCGGTGATGCCCATTTTCTTCAAAATAAGGTCCGAGATGTCGCCGTTTTTGGGGCCGTGCAGCAGCACCGGGCTGGCTCCGTCCGAGTTCAGCACGTAGGTGTAGCCGTTTTCGTCCGCCACGAGGTCAATGTTTTTCTGGAGCTTGTCGAGGGCGGGCTTCAGCAACGCCTGCTGCTTTTGCTGCAAACTCTGTTCGGCGCTGCGCTGAAATTCCTGAATGGACTGGTTCAGGCTTTGCAGTTCCTTTTGCTTGTCGGCTTTCACCAATTCGGTCATGGTTGCTTCGCCTTGCTGGTAGGCTTTGTACTTGGTTTCCAGTTCGGTGGTTTTGCTTTTGAGCTGAGCTTCGAGTTGGCCGTTGTAGGTTTTCAGTTCCGACTCAATTTGCTTGGCTTCGGGCATTTGGGCCAGCACGTATTCCACGCTGGTGTAGCCAATTTTGAGGGCAGTCTGCGCGTGGGCAGCGGGGGCGGCCAGGGCGGCAGCCGTTAGCAGCGCGGCGGTCAGCGGCAGGCGAAGGGATTTCATGGAGTTCATTAAAACTGAAAAAGCTGAAAGTTGAAGCTGCAAAGGTAGTTACTTGGACTCTTTTGGCGCTTGTTTGGTCGGGGCCTTGTCCGAATTTTCCCGCAAGCTGCTGCCGGGACGGTCCCGTTCGCCCGAATCGGAGTCGAAGTTGGGGTCTTTGGGTGGGGTTTTGGGCAGGTCCACGGTTTTCACCGCGCCCTTCGGGCCGGGTTGGTTGCGGTCGGTGGCCCCCAGGCCCAGTTCTTCCAGCACAAACTCGGTGTAGTCGTGCGCCGGGTTGGTGTAGAGCATGGTCAGGTCGCCCGACCGGTCGAACACGCAAGCCAGGCCGCGCTTTTTGGCCACCTTTTCGGTGGCCTCAAACAGCTTGTCCTGCACGGGCTTGGTCAATTCCTGGCGCTTCTTAAACAACTGACCTTCGTAGCCGAACTGCTTGTTCTGGTAGGTTTTGATTTCCTGTTCCTTTTTCAGAATCTCGTCCTGCCGCTTCTTTTTCATTTCCTCCGTCAGCACCACTTCTTCCGCCTGGTAGTTGCGGTAAAGCTTGTCGAGGTCTTTTTTCTGGCTCTCAATTTCCTTCTGCCACACATCCGACAGCTTGTTCAGCTCGGTCTGGGCTTTGGCGTAGTCGGGCATCTTGGTCATGATGAATTCCGAATCTACCCAGCCAAATTTCTGCGCCTGCGCGGCCGAAGCCAGCAGCCCGAAGGTCCCCAGCAGTGCCACACGCAATGATTTATGAAAGATTTTCACGCACAAAAGCTAAAAGATTAAGTCGCCGCCACGGCCCCGGGCCGCCCCCGCCAGCCGCATTCCAAACATCGTTCCAAACGCGCCGGTGCCCGGCAATTAGCGAATCTGCTGGCCGATGATGAAGTGGAAGTGGTTGGGGTCGCGGACGGAAGTAGTGCCCGGCAGCGGCACCACGTTGTCGAAGCCGTGGCCAAAGTCGAAGCCCAGCAATCCAAACGCGGCCATGAACACCCGCGCCCCCACCCCGGCCGAGCGGTACAACTGGTAGGGGTTGTAATTATTGTAGGAATTGACCGAATTGCCCGCTTCGGCAAACGCCAGCACGTACACCGTCGCGGCCGGATTTAGGCTGATGGGGTAGCGCATTTCCAGCACGTACTTGTTGTACACCACGCCGCCGCTCTGCCCCTGCTGGGCCGTCGGAATGGCGTAGGCGCTGTTGGGGTCGTCGTAGCCGCGCAGGCCCACGTAGTCGGTGCCCACCAGGAAGTTGCCGCCGCCGTTGTAGCCCAGGCCCGCCCCGCCCAGCTTGAACCGCTCAAACGGCCCAATGGCCCGCCCGTTGTTGTAAGTGCCCAAAAAGCCAAAGTGCGCCCGCGTGTTCAGCACCAGCTTGCCCACAATTGGCGTGAACCACGACGCATCAAACATCCATTTGTGAAACTCAATCCACTGGTTCACATCGGGGTGTGCCCCCTTAAACACCGAATACGGCGGGGTCAGGTTCAGGGCCAAGCTCAACGACGAGCCGCGCCGGGTGAAAGTCGGGTTGTCAATACTGTTGCGCGAGAGCGTGGTGTTGAACGTAAAGTTGTTGGCGTAGCCGTTGTTAAATCCTGCCAGTAGCGGGTAGTTCTGGGTCTGGTATTGGCTGTACGACAGCGAGTTGCTTAGCGTAAAGTAGTCGTCGGGCACCCGCAACTGCCGCCCCAGCCCAATGGTGGCGCTGTTCACCTTGATAAAACTACCGTTCACGACATCAAACGAGCTGCCGTTGGTGATGCGCTGAATGCTGCGGTTCAGGCTGAACGAAAACGAATTGGGCCGTCGCCCGCCCAGCCACGGTTCGGTGAAGGAGATGGAATAGGCCTGGTACGACAGGCCGTTGGCTTGCACGTTCAGGGCCAGCCGCTGCCCGTCGCCGGCCGGCACCGGGGTCCAGTTCCGCAAAGTTGCGGCCTTGCGCAGCGAGAAGTTGTTGAACACCAGCCCCACCGTGCCAATGAAACCCGCATAGCCGCCCCAGCCGCCTGAGAGCGTAATCTGGTCGGAGGGCTTTTCCACCACCGTGTAGTTGATGTCCACGGTGCCGTCCACGGCGTTGGGCACGGGGTTGAGGCCAATTTTTTCGGGGTCGAAATAGCCCAGCGTGGCAATTTCGCGCTGCGAACGAATCAGCAGCTCCCGGTTGAATTTGTCGCCCGGCAGCGTCCGTAGCGTCCGCCGCAACACATGGTCGCTGGTCTTGGTGTTGCCCGCAATGTTAATGTCCTTGATATGGGCCTGCACCCCTTCGGTTATCCGCATCTCAATGTCAATCGAGTCGCCCTGCACCCGCGTTTCCACCGGCTCCAACTGAAAAAACAGGTAGCCGTCGTTCATGTACAGCGAGGTCACATCCTGCCCGGTCGGGTTGTAGTTCAGGCGCTTGTCCAGCGTTTCTTTGCTGTACGGGCTGCCCGGCTTGATGCCCAGCACGTTGCTCAACGTCTTGTCGTCGTACAGGTAGTTGCCCTCCCATTTGATGTTGCGGAAGTAGTATTTCGGCCCCTCGTCCAGTTTCAGCCGCAACGTCAGGCCCTTGTCGTCGCGCATGATGGTGTCGCTCACAATGGCCGCGTCGCGGTAGCCCTGCCCGTTGTAGTATTCAATCAGGCTTTTCTTGTCCGAGTCGTACTCCGACTTCTGAAACTTGCCCGAAGTCAGGATTTTATACGGCTTTTTCTCTTTCGTTTTCTTGAATTTGCCCTTGAGCTTGCGGTCCGAAAACGCCGTGTTACCCTCAAAGGCAATGTCGTGAATGCGGATTTTCTGGCCCTTGTCCACGTTGATTTTCAGCGTCACGCTGTTGGCCAACACCGAATCGGGCACCTGCACAATCGTGACTTTGGTGTCCAGAAAGCTCTTGCTGACAAAGAATTTCTTGACCTGCGTCCGGGTGTTGTTCAGCAGGGCATCCGTCACCACCTTGCCCCGAATGAGGGTGATTTTCTTGGTCAGTTCCTCCGTTTGCCCCTTCCGAATGCCCGTGAACGTGAACTTGGACAGCCGGGGCCGCTCCTTGAGGTCGTAGTTCAGAAAAATCTGGTCGCCCTCGGTGCGGGCAATGGACACACTCACGTCGCCCAGAATGCCCTGCCCCCACAACCGGCGCACCGATTTCCCCACTTCCTCGCCCGGAATGCTGATTTCATCGCCCACCCGCAAGCCAGTCAGGCTGATAAGCGTGTTGGGGTCCAGGTACTTGACCCCACTGATGGTGATGCCGCCCAAGGTGTATTTGTGCGGCTCTTCGGGTGCGGTGCTTTGGGCCTGCGCGGGCATTGTCCCCAAGCACAGCAACCCAAGCAGCAAGAATAAATATTTAGACACAATTTTTCGCACGTAATTAATAGACAAAGTAATACTGATTTCAGGAAACCTGCACCTGTTCGCTGGTTTTGCCAAACCGTCGCTCCCGGCCTTGATAAACCCGGATGGCCTCCTGAAAATGGCCGCGCCGGAAATCGGGCCACAGCAAATCGGTGATGTAAAGTTCCGTGTAGGCCAACTGCCAGAGCATAAAGTTGCTGATGCGCTGCTCCCCGCTGGTCCGAATGAGGAGTTCGGGGTCGGGCATTCCGGCCGTGGAGAGGTAGCTGGCCAGGGTATTTTCCTGCACATCGGCTGGTTGCAACCGCCCCGCTGCCACGTCGGCCGCCAGGCGGCGGCTGGCTTGGGCCAGGTCCCAACGGCCACTGTAGCTCAGGGCCAGCACCAGCGTCATGCGGGTACCATCCTGGGTCAGGGCAATGGCTTCGGCCAGTTCGCGCTGGCAGTTGGCGGGCAGCGTGGTGGTGTCGCCGATGGCTTGCAGCCGGACGCTGTTTTTGAGCAGCGTGGCCGTTTCCTGCCGGATGGTGTGGACCAACAGCTGCATCAGGGCCATGACTTCCAGCGCCGGGCGGTTCCAGTTTTCGGTCGAAAAAGCGTAGAGGGTCAGGTATTTCACGCCCAACTCCGCTGCTTCTTCCACGGTTTCGCGCACGGCCGTGATGGCGCTTTGGTGCCCAAACACGCGCAAGCCGCCCCGCTGCTTGGCCCAGCGGCCATTACCGTCCATAATGACGGCAACGTGGGACGGAATATTGGCGGAGGCGATTGCGGCGGGGCCGGGCATTAGAGGAGGTAACAACGCGGACCACCGAATGGAAATATCCGGTGGGTGGGCATAAGAGGCCGCAAGTTACGACAAGGGTTGCATAGCGACTGGGGTGCAAGTCCACCCCCGATAGCTACCTACCGCTTATTCCCCAGCAACCGGGGTTGCTTTTGGTACTGCTTTGGGCAGAGAATGCTGTAAAACGTGTACGACAAGCTCACCCCGTTGTAGTAGTACCAATCCTGGTCGTGCGGGTTCACCAGGGCAGGGTCTTGGTTGTAGCCGAGGTGGTCAAGGTCGTCGGTAAAGGTTTTGCGGACCCCCACTTCCAGACCGAGGTTGAAATGTTCCGTCAGCGCTAATTTGAAGCCTACTCCTGCCGGAATGGAGATGCCCGCCATACTGCCGCCTTGCGAAAAATTGGCGGGCAAGTCCGAATTGGCAGTGCTGGTGCTGGTGTTGGCGAAGAAACCCGCCAGCCCGGCAAAGAGGTAGGGCGTGTAGTGGTGTTTGTTTTCGCGGTTGTGAAAATCCAAAAAATTATACTCCACCACTGCCGAAGCCTCGATAATGTTGCCACTCATGCTCGCCTGCCGATAGGCCGACAGGGGGGGCGGGCTGCCCTGGTCGCTCGTCACGTCAGCATCGGCCGCCCGCAGGAAGCCGCCCGTGATGGCCCCGCGCAAGGTGATGGGCACCGACACATCGCGCCGGTAAAAAACGGTGAACGCCGGCCGGTTGTTCAGCAGGTCGTACTGCGGCGCTAGTTCGCCCCGGTAACTGGTGCCGCCCAGGCCAATGCCTATTTCGCTGGTGTGTTGCGCTTGCGCCGGGGCGCAAAAAAACACACTCCCCGCCAGCCAAAGGCCGACGGGGAGTGCGCGGTAAATCACCGATGTGGTCATTCAGTCTGACTGTTAAGTTAAGCTTCCGCAGTCAGCCGAAAACGACTAGCGGAATTTTGGGTTCTTAATTTTCGGCGTGAGGATATAGTTCAACGACAAACCGGTTACGATATACCAATCGGTTTTACCGCTGGTTCCACGCTTGGAGCCGGGGTTGTCAAAGGAGACGAAATCGCCATCACGGCTGCGCGTAATGCCGTTACCGTGACCATTATCAAACGTTCCGGTAGCAATGGTGTTATTCGCCGCCGTTACCGGGTTGCCTCCCCCAAAATACGCGGCTTGGTCCGAAGAGAACGACCCGGCCGGAGCGTAACGACCGCTCACGTCGTCGAGGTAGTCGGTGAAGGTTTTGCGCCAGCCTATTTCCAGGGCGGCATCAAAGTTGCGGTTGATGCGGTATCGCACCCCACCACCGAAAGGAATGGAAATCTGTGTTTTGCTGTATGTCGAAGCCTGTCCTTCGGTCTTCAGTGGTTGCAAATCAACGTATGAGCCGTCTTTGTACAAGCCTTTGGGATTGTGGTAGAAACCTGCTACTCCGGCAAAAACGAACGGCACGAAGTCGGGACGCTTGAGGTAGTTGTTGCGGTTTTCAATCAAGTCCACCACCACCGTGCCCGACAACTCCAGAATGTCGTTCTGAAAGTTCATGTTGCGGTTGTAGCGGTAGCGGGCGTTGGCGTCGTTTTGGTTGGCCGCCAGCGCGTCGTTGCCCGTGATGCGGCCATAAGACAGCGCCAGTTTGCCCGACACGCGCGGGTAGAAACGACGGGAGATGGATACCCCCACGTTGGGACGGGTGCCGCCGAAACGCAGGCTCGTGAAGCTCGTCGTAGGCGTAACATCGCCAAAGTAATTCATCGCATTCAGGCTGAACCCGACGGTGTTGTACTTTTTACGCTTGCTGAATTGCTGTGCATCCGCTTTGGGGGCGGCCAGTAGCCCAATGCCCAGCAGGAGAGCTGTTGGATAGGTGAAGATATTTTTCATAAGGCGGCAAAAGGAGCGTGTTTGTGGTAATGACCGCGCTGGTTTTTAGAGCGGACGCGGTCCTTGACGAAGACAAAAGTACGGGACAAACGGAACTAAAAAAATTTCGGGCGATTTTTTTCGCCAAAATCCAGGTTATTAAAAAAAGAACCCGGCCGCTGCATTACGCCAGACTGCTGGCCGGGTTGCGTTGGTCGAGGCCCCAATTCAATTTGGTTCGCAGGGTACTGAGAAAATTAACGTGGTTGAGTTTTATTAAGCGGGCGTTAAACGTTTCGCGGCGCACGGCCATTTGCACTCCGGCCTCGACCCGCAACGAGCGGGAATCGAGCGACAGCATATAACTGGAACCCCTGCCTTCAATTTCAAACGAGAGGACGCTTTGGTCCGATACCACAAGGGGGCGCACGTTTAGGTTGTGCGGACATACGGGAGCGATGATAAAATTGTTGGTTTGGGGCAGCATCACCGGGCCGCCGCAGCTCAGGGAGTAGCCGGTAGAGCCGGTGGGTGTGGCTACCACAAGGCCATCGGCCCAGTACGAATTGAGGTATTCGCCATCGATGTAGGTATGCACGGCAATCATCGCCGACGTATCGCGCTTAAGGATGCTGAACTCGTTGAGGCCAAAATTTAACTCCCCGAACACATCAGGTTCGGTATCGACCCGGATAAGGCTGCGTTCTTCCAACACAAAATGGCCCCGGTAAAGGGCATCAATGGCCGCCAGAATGTGGTCGGGGGTGATGGTGGCCAGAAAACCCAGCCGACCGGTGTGAATGCCCAGAATCGGGATTTGCAGCCGCCCGACGTAGGTAACGGTATCGAGCAAGGTGCCGTCGCCCCCAACGCTGAACACGAACTGAACCCCGCGCAGCGAGTCGCCCCGGCGAAACGTGCCGAATACGGGCGGCACTGTGAGCCGGGCGCTTAGGAGGTCATGAAACGCCTCTAACACCCGCACTTCGGCCTGCCGGGCGGCCAGTTCGTTTAGCAATGCCTGCAAATAAGGTGCGGCGGCATCGTCAAAGGGCTTGCCGAGGAGGGCGATGGTCATAGTGAAGCGGGGAAGTGAGGGCGGGAAGGCGCGAACCGAAGGACGGAGAAGCCAGCGGGCTAGTAAATTCGTTGTACTTCCCGCTGAAAAATGGTGTACTGCGCCGTTCAGCGAGAAGTGCAGCGACCGGGCAGCGAATTTACCACCCCAATTCTGCCTTCGGCAAAATGTCTCCTCCCTTTCAAGGAGGGGAGTTTCGTTCTATGTTACCCCCGAAACCATTTATCCCATTAAATTGGAAAGGCGGTGCGAAAAAAATAGCCGGTTTGGCCGAGGGAGTTGAGCGTGTATTCGATGGTAAACACCCGGTCGTAGAACGTGACGACGTGCAGGCCGAGGCCAACGGCACTTAGCAACTGATTGGGCAGGCGGTTGCCGGGCACCGCCTGCGGGGCAAAAACGCAGCCCGCATCAGTGAACAAGTTGAAGTAGAGAACGAGCGGGATGGTGTTGATTTTGGGGTTTTTGACGGAGTTGAGGCGGATTTCGGTAGCGTTGAAAAGGCGGTAAGATACTCCTTGTTGGGCTAGGGCATAGTGGCGGCCGTCCACGACATATTCATCGAAGCCCCGCACGAGGGCTTCGTAGCCAAAGGAATGGCTGTCGGCGTAGGCCAAGGCACGGCTCAGGCGCACTTGTCCGCCCAGGCCCAGGGCGTAGTAGAAGCGCCCGCCCAGGGCCAGGTAGCGGGCGTAGCGTAGGCGCAGGGCGGTGAGGTCGGCTAGGCCCGGATTGCGAAAAACGCGGTGGGTGATGGCAGCTTGCGCGAACGAGCCCGAGAGCGGATACGCGAAGGTGTTGCGGTAGTTGCGGGTGCTGCCGAGACTAAAATCCAGGTACTCGCGGGTAGCGCGGCCCCCGTAGTAGTCGGGGTTGGCGGCGAAGACCTCAGCGCTGATTTGCTCGCGGTGGTAGGAGATGTCGAAGGCACTGAGGGACTGCACGGTGTGGCGCAGCCGCAAGCCGCCCGAGACATAAAACCGCTGGATGGGGAACTGGTCGTCGTTGCTGACCGGCGCGAGGCGGTCGGCCAAGGTGGCGTAGTCCACGGTGTGGCTTTGGTAGTAGGACACGCCGGCACCAAAGCCCAGGCGGCGGCGGCGGCCGAGGCCGGGCGCTTCGTAGAACATTTCGTACTTGCGGTTGAACCCGAACTGAAGATTGCTGACTACCTGTTCGTTGCGGCCCCGAAAATTGACGCGGGTCAGGTGCAGGCCGTAGTCGAGGCGTTGCCAGCGGTCGGGGCGGTTGAGCCAGGCGCGGAAGTTGCGGTCGGCCAGCGAGAAGATGGGCACCGGGAAGGTGTACCAGCGTTCCTGGACGCTGAACAGCACCAGCCATTCGCCCTGCGAGTTGCAACTGGCCTGGGCCAGCACGGCGTGAAAAAGCTGAAGGTTGAAGAGGCGGCGGCGGTTGGCCTCGAGGCGGGTGGTCAGGTCGGGGAGGGCTAGGGTGTCGCCGGGGCGCAGGTCCAGTTCGGCCCGCAGGATGCGCTCTCTGGTGATGGCATTGCCAGCAAACAGTACCTGCCCGATGCGGCGGCGGACCGGGCCGGGGCAGGGCAGCACCCGCACCAGGCTATCGGCGGGGGCCACCACCGGGGCCAGGCCGCGCCGCACGGTGGTGTCGGCGGGGGCGGGGGCGGCCTTAGCCCCTGAAAGCCCGAGAAATAGCGTTAGCAGCGTTGCTAAAAGTGAGAAATGGGACGTGAGATGTGAGACGTGAGACGTGAGAATTGTTCTGACGGAGCGTTCTCTCTCACTTTTTTCTGTCTCATGTCTCACGTCCCGTATCCTGGTAAAATCAACGCCGTTAAACGCTCAGGTAGCGCAACAGGGCATCGAAGCGTTCGTGTTCGTCGTCGCCCACGGCCGTAGTGCCGCTGAACTGCGCCGTAACGCTGTAGCCAAAACGCTCGAGGGTAGCCGTGATGCGGGCCAGATTGTCGGTGTTAAGCTTCAGGGTGAGGCGGATGCGATACGGGTCGAGGTCGTCGGTGGCGACGTGGGACTGGATAATTTTGGCGTTATTTTCTTCCACGTAACGACTGATTTGGGACAGCGAATAGTCGCGTTCTTCCATACCCAACACCAAAATGCCGCCCGTGCCGCTGGCTGTGCCCGGCTGCCCAAAGGCGGCCAGCGCATCGGCAATCGTGACCACGCCCGCGTATTCCTGGCGCTCGTCCACGACGGGCACAAGCTGGATTTTGTTCTCGATGGCCAGTTCCATCACACGGTAAAAATGCTGGTCGGGGCGCACGTATACGTCACTGAAACCCAGCGGCAATTCGGAAAGCAACGTGGTGGGGTCGTCGAAATCGGCCAGGTCGGCTTCCGTAACCAAGCCCCGGTACTGGCGCTGGTCCAGCACGGGGAGTTGGCCAACGTGAAACTCGTCGAGCCAGCGGGCCGCTTTGGCGGCCGAGTCCGTGCTTTTCAGCGGCGGAATCATTCGGTTGAGTAAGTCTTCGGCGAGCAGGGCGGACATGGAACGGGCGGAAGGAGCGGCAAAATGTGGCGCAAGGACGGCGGCTGGCGGTGCCGGAAAACGAAAGAAGCGCCAGACTAGTACCGCTCCGGCAAGCGCACTAACGACAACGGATAGCAGCGGGATTCACTGCGGGTAGAACAACAATCAGGCCGACTAATAACCTACTTATCATCAAGCACTAACAGCCGCTTCGGCCTCGGTGGCCCACAAAAATTCGCGCAGGTACGCATTGAAAGCGGCTGGCCGTTCCATCATGGGGGCGTGGCCGCAGTGGTCAAGAAAGCGCAAGGTGGCGCGGGGCAGCAGGCGGGCAAAGTCGTGGGCCACCGAGGGTGGGGTAATGGTGTCGTTCAGGCCCCAAACCAATAGCACCGGCACGGCAATGCGGGGCAGTTCCTTGCCGATGTTGTGGCGCTGGGCCGAACGAGCAATAGAGATGATTCGCAAGCACTTGGCATTGGAATTGGTGACATTGAACACCTCGTCTACCAATTCCGGGGTGGCAACTTTCGGGTCATAGAACGTGTAGCCCACCCGTTCCTGCACGTAGGCGTAGTTACCGCGTTTGGGAAAGGAACCGCCCATGCTGTCCTCAAACAGGCCGCTGCTGCCGGCGAGGACGAGGCGGCTGACGCGGGCCGGGTTTTTGAGGGTGTAAACCAACGCTATGTGGCCGCCGAGCGAGTTGCCCAGCAGCGTGGCTGGCCCGGTCAGGCCCATTGCTTCCACAAACCGTTCCACGTAGGCCACCAGGCCGGGCACCCCGGCCTGCGGCAGCGGCAGGTCGCAGATGGGCAGCAGCGGGATGATGACGCGGAAGTCGGGCGCAAACGCCCGCACCACGTCCTGCCAGTTGCTGAGGGCCCCAAACAAGCCATGCAGCAGCAGCAACACCGGTCCCTGGCCTTCGTCAACGTAGTCAAAGCCGCCGTGGTGGTGCTGGGTCATTGGTTTCGGGGCGGCAGGGCTGGGGTGGTGATGATACGGCGGGAACGGGCCGGTGCGGCCTGACCCAACGGTACCAGTTCAACCGCGAAGACGTTAAAACCTCCCGCTTATCTGGTTGCCGTTGGTACAATACTACAACAACGGAGCCAATTTGCCAAAATGGGCAGCCCGTAAGCGGTCAGTAGGGCTTCGGGGTGGAACTGCACCCCGTAGAGCGGCAGCGTGGCATGGCGCAGGGCCATGAGTTCGGCGGCGGGGTCGGCGGTGCGGGCCAGGGGGCGCAGGGCGGGTGGCAGCGGCTCGGCCAGCACCAGCGAGTGGTAGCGGGTAACGGTTTGATATTCGGGCAGTCCGGCAAAAAGTGCCTCGTCGGGCAGGCAGCGCATGGTGGTGGTTTTGCCGTGCATGGGACGGGCGGCGCGGCGCAGGGTGGCCCCAAAAAATTCGCCCAGTGCCTGCTGCCCCAGGCACACGCCGAGCACGGGCAAGCGGCGGTAGAAATATTCCACAGCGGCCATCAGCACCCCGGCGCGGGCGGGGGTGCCGGGGCCGGGCGAGAGCACCACGCCGTCCACGACTTCGGCTTGCAGCCGGGCCAGCGGCACATCGTTGCGCAACACCACAACTGCGGCCCCCAACTGCCGCAGGTAGTCGGCCAGCGTGTAGGTAAAAGAGTCAAAGTTGTCGAGCAGAAGGAGGCGCACCTTTTTTAGTTGTTAGTGGTCAGTGGTTAGTGGTTAGTGGTTAGTTGTCGGTTGTTTTTATCCACTAACCATTGACAACTAACCACTGCCCACTACAAAAACGCTGCTTTCAGCTTGGTTAGCGAATCTTGGGCGAAGGGCAGCACGTAGGCCACCAGCCGCAGGGCAGCGGGCGTGGCTTGTTGCACCAGGGGCAGCACCTGGGAGCCGGCCACGAGCTTGGGCGAGAGCAGGTGCAGGCCCGCCAGGGCGGTGCCGTGGAGCAACAGGCTCAGGCCCAGCAGCCACTTGAGGACCCCGGCGGCGGCCCCGAGCAGGTTGTCCAGCACCCCCAGCGGCGTGAGGTGAACGGCGCTTTTGGCCAGGCCGCCCAGCAGGTGAACGCCCCACATGATGCCCACGAATACCAGCGCAAACGAGAGCAACGGCAACAGCCCGAACGCCTCGCCCACGTACTGCCGCACCAGCGGCACAGCGGCACTCAGCAAACTCAACCCGCCCACCACGGCCAGCACAAACGCCAGCAGCGACACCACTTCCAGCAACAGCCCACGCCGGTAGCCCTTCACGGCCCCGACCCCCAGCGTCAGCAACAGCAGCACGTCGAGAGCGGACATTGTTTTAGTGGTTAATGATTAGTGGCTAGTGACCAATGAACAATGTCCTTTACCAGCCCAGTCATCCACTAATCACTAACCGTTAATCACTAGCTTAAAAGTTGGTGTTGTTCAGCAGGTGGCTCAGAACATCGGAAATGCGTTTGCCATCGGCCTGGCCGGAAAGTTCGCGGGCGGCCGCGCCCATTACCTTGCCCAGGTCGGAGGGGCCGGTGGCCCCCACACGCTGGATGATGGCGACGAGGTGCTCGACGAGGTCGGCTTCGGAGAGTTGGGCGGGCAGGTACTCTTCGATGATGGCGAGTTCGGCCAGTTCGGTCGCTTCGAGGTCGGAGCGAAACTGTTCTTTGTAGATGGCGGCGGCATCGCGGCGCTGCTTGGCGGCTTTGTTGAGGAGCTTTAGTTCGGCTTCGGGGCTGAGGCCGGTGGCGCTGGCTCCTTCGGCGGTTTCGGCCAGCAGAATCTGCGATTTGATGGCCCGCAACGCGGTGAGGCGCACTTTGTCGCGGGCCAGCATGGCTTGCTTGATGGCGGCATCGATGGTGTCTTTGAGCATAACGGGTTGGGGAGGTGGCGGAGGAATGGGTTGGCGGGGTGTGCCGCTTGGCGCAACGGCACCGGCGTAATTTCGCCCCGAAGCTACGGCAGCCGGCCCGGAAGGCCGGTTCTTTTGTTTCAGTTTTGCCCGCCCACCCAGCCCCACCAACTCACCACTCTGCCAACCTGCCGTGACCAAACTCAGCGTAAACATCAATAAAATAGCCACCCTGCGCAACGCACGGGGGCACAACCGGCCCGACGTGCTGCAAGCGGCCCGCGACATTGAGCGGTTTGGGGCCGAGGGCATCACGGTGCATCCACGCCCCGACGAGCGCCACATTCGCTACCGCGACGTGCGGGCACTGGCCGAAACAGTGACCACTGAACTGAACGTGGAAGGCAACCCCACGCCCGACTTTCTGGCCCTGGTGCAGGCAGTGCGCCCGGCCCAGGTGACGCTGGTGCCCGACGCGCCCGACGCGCTCACGTCCAATGCCGGCTGGGACACGCGCCACCACGCGGCATTCCTGACCGATGTGGTGGCCGAGTTGCACGGGTTGGGCTGCCGGGTGAGCCTGTTTTTGGACCCTGACCTGGCCCTGGTGGAAGCCGCCGCTGCCACCGGCACCGACCGCATCGAGCTGTACACCGAAGCCTATGCCAGCGGCTACGCCGCCGACCGTGAAATCGCCGTGGCCCCCTACCGGGCAGCGGCTGCCCACGCGGCGGCCCTGGGCTTAGGCGTGAACGCCGGCCACGATTTGGACCTGGAAAACCTGGCGTTTTTGCACCAGCAACTGCCGGCACTGGCCGAAGTCAGCATCGGCCACGCCCTGATTTGCGACGCGCTGTACCTGGGCCTGGAGAATACGGTGCAACTCTACCGGCGGCAGTTGCGCTGAACCAGTTCGTCCGCGCTTCACCTTCTCCCCTGCCCCATGCTGTCTGTTGCCGAGGCTTTTGCCCAAGTGCTGGCCACGGCCCGCCCGCTGCCGTCTGAAACCGTGCCGCTGCTGGCGGCGGCGGGCCGCGTCCTGGCCGTTTCCCTCAGCGCCGACCGCGACCTGCCGCCCTTCGACCGCGTGACGATGGACGGCATCGCCCTGGCCCACGCCGCCTGGGTCGGGGGCCAAGCCACGTTTGCCATCGAGCGCACCCAGTATGCTGGCGAGCTGCCCCAGCCCCTGCGCGACCCCCTGGCCGCCATTGAAATAATGACCGGGGCCGTGCTGCCCCCCGGCACCGACATCGTGGTGCGCTACGAAGACCTGACCCTGGCCGACGGCCGCGCCACGCTGCACATCCCCCCCCCGCTGGCACCGGGGGCCAACGTCCACGGCCAGGGCAGCGACCGCCACCGGGGCGAGGTGTTGCTGGCCGTCGGCACCCGCCTCGGCCCGGCCGAAATGGCCGTGGCCGCCACCGTGGGCGCGGCCACGGTGGCGGTGGCCCGCGCGGCCCGCGTGGCCGTGGTCAGCACCGGCGACGAGCTGGTGGCGGTGGCCGCCACGCCCCTGCCCCACCAGCTTCGGCGCTCCAATGCCTACGCCCTGCACGCGCTGCTGGCCCAGGCCGGGGCCGAGGTTGGGCTGTTTCACCTGCCGGACGACCGGGCGGCCCTGCAAACCGGCCTGGCCGCCCTGCTGGGGCGGGCCGACGGCTACGATGCCGTGGTGTTGAGCGGGGCCGTGAGCCAGGGCCGGGCCGACCATGTGCCGGGGGTGTTGCGGGCGCTGGGCGTGGCCGAGCTTTTCCACGGCGTGGCGCAGCGGCCGGGCAAGCCCTTGTGGTTTGGGCAGCAGCCGGGCGGCCCGGTGGTGTTCGGCTTGCCCGGCAACCCGGTGTCCACGCTGCTCACGGCCCTGCGCTACGTGCGCCCCTGGCTGCGAGCGGTGCAAGGCGGCCCGCCCGATGCGCCCACCCCGGCCGCACTGGCCGGGCCGGTGGTATTCGGGCCTCCCCTCACGTACTTCCTGCCAGTGGTGCTAAGTGTGGATGCTACCGGCCAGCAGCTTGCCCTCCCTCTGCCGCCCAACGGCTCCGGCGACCTGGCCGCGCTGGTCGGGGCCGCTGGCTTCGTGGAATTGCCAGCGGCGCAGGAGGCATTTGCGGCAGGCGGGGTGTGGCCGGTGTGGCGGTTGTGAAAGAACAGGTAAATTACTTGGCGCAAAGCTTAACCATCAATACCCAGGCAACGACGCTAACTATTTGCGGTAGTACATTCCCAAACCAACCTCCCGGTACATCCCGTCTTGTTTGAAACCAAGATTCTTAATCGAATAATTGCCAACAACATTGTGATTGTACACAGAAGATTTATTGATGAAACGTTTGAAATCAGAATTGCCTCCGTGGGCGTAAATCAAGAGTTTTTCCACTTCGTTTAACCCTACGCCTGTCAATTGATTGCTTAGGATGCCGACACTGACCATCAGCCGGTGATGCTTATGAGCATTTTGAATTTCTGCTTGTTTTCTTTTATGGTCGGCATCACAAAGCCTCTTCCAGACACTTCTAGTTTCTGACTTTCCGATGTAAAACAATTTAAAATGCCCGTTGTACTCCCCTATCAGTTTGTAAAGCGAGTTGTTATTCTGGCAGGATTTATTGCTCTTGATTTCTGAAAGCAAACAAGGCTTTGTCCACCTTATCTGAACGGTTTCAGCGTCGTCAAAAAGTCTTTCGAAGGGCATGGTGTAGCTAGTCTGAATGAAATTTTATTTACTCCACCGCCAGCACCAGCCCCTTCAAATACGCCCCTTCGGGGTGAAACAGGCTCACGGGGTGGTCGGCGGGCTGGGTGAGGCGGTGCAGGATGCGGGCCGGGCGACCCGCCTCGATGGCCGCCGCCAGCACCGCGCCCTCAAACAGTTCGGGGCTGACGACCTGCGAACACGAGAACGTGAACAGCAGCCCGCCCGGTGCCAGGTGGGCCAGCCCGGCGGCATTCAGGCGCTTGTAGCCCATCAGGGCGGCGTGCCGTGCCCCCTGGTGCTTGGCAAACGCGGGCGGGTCCAGCACCAGCAGGTCGTAGTGTTGCGAGTGGGTTTTGAGGAAGCCCAGCACGTCGTCGGCGTAGGCCGCGTGGCGGTCGGCGGCCCCGCTTAGGTCGGCGTTGCGTTCGGTCAGGGCAATGGCTTTCTTGCTGCTGTCCACCGAATGCACCACTTCGGCCCCGGCCGCCAGCGCATACACCGAGAAGCCCCCGGAGTAGCAGAACGTGTTGAGCACCCGCCGCCCGGCAGCGTAGCGGGCCAGCAGGGCCCGGTTGTCGCGCTGGTCAATGAAGAAGCCCGTTTTCTGGCCCGTTTCCCAATCAATGGCAAAGCGGTGGCCGTTTTCCAGCACGAGGTGTTCGGCCCCGTCGGCCGCCCCCCACAGGTAGCCGTTGTGGGCATCGGGGACGATGTTGCCGGGGATGGTTTCGGCACTCTTGTCGTAGATGGCCCGCAGGGCTGGCCCGAACACCACCTGCAACGCCTTCGCTATCTGGGGCCGGGCCAGGTACATCCCCACACTGTGGGCCTGCACCACGGCCGTGTCGCCGTACACGTCAATGATGAGGCCGGGCAGCCCGTCGCCCTCGGCATGAACGAGGCGAAAAACGTTCGTTGCAGGGGCGGGGCCGGGGTGAGCAAGGGCGTAAGTACCGGTCAGGCCCAGGCGCTGCCGGAGTTGGTAGGCTTCGCCCAGCCGCTTCTCCCAGAAGGCGGCCGTGGGCAGCATGGCTCCGGGGCCAAAATCCAGCATCCGCACCGCAATGGAGCCGCCGCCGGAGTAGTGGCCGATGCCCAGCAGCTCGCCGTCGGCAGCCTCCACGCGCACCGTTGCGCCTTCGCTCAACTCGCCCTGCTGGCGGGCAATGGCCCCCGAAAACACCCAGGGATGGCGGCGGCGTAGGCTGTGGTCTTTTCCGTTTTTGAGGACGAGGGTAGCGGGCTGGAGCATACGGGCAAAGGTACGGCCGGGGTAGAACGAGTACCCCGAAGCGGTGCTTCGGCCGCTGCCTGGACTCGTTCAGCGGCCGAAGCACCGCTTCGGGGGTACTCGTTCAACGGGCAAACCAGCGCTGGTAAATTGGTTTGCGCCAGGCAAACTGTGCCCACATCGCGGGCCACAGCAGCGCATCGAGCCAGCCGAACCGGGTGCGGTACTCCAGGTCGTCCACAATCGTGCTGCCCCCGGCCGGGCCGGGCCGCACCAGGTGGCGGTGCCGCCAGTAGCGCAGCGGCGGCGGCAGGGCCTGGCCTTCGTCAATGAAATAATGGGTGCCATCGGCTTCTACGCCGTTGGCGGTGATGCGCGAAGTCCAGGCCAGGGTTTTGAGGCCCGCGTTCAGTTCGATTTCCACCAAATCGCCCGCTTGGTTGCCATCGTAGCGCCGCAACGTCAGCTTGGGAAAGGGCGGGGCCAGGGCCAGAAACAACTCGCGGGTAAAGCCAGCCATAACCTGGGCCGGGGCCTGGGCCACGGCGGTGCGAAGGGTGAGGTGCATTGATTAGTTGTTAGTTTTCAGTGGTTAGTGGTCAGTGGTTAGTGGTCAGGGGTCGGTTGTCCGGGGTTGGACAATTATTATCTCCTGGCAACTAACCCCTGACCACTAACAACTAACCAGTGCTTGCGTTTTCCCGCCGTACCTTTGCCCCGTCACGGTGCCAACCCTTCTCTTTGGAGGCGCGGCTGAAAAGGGAATCCGGTTCAACGCCGGAGCTGTCCCCGCAACTGTACGCTCCACATCGGGGCGGGCCACAATGCCACTGTTTTAGCCGGAACGTCCGGCACTTGAAACGGGAAGGCGGTCCGTCCGGCGGGGCAAGCCAGGAGACCTGCCAGGGCATTGGTAAATGGTTCAGCAACTGCGGAGGACGGTTGGAGAACGAGAACAGCGGCAGCTTGCAAAAGCCGTCGGTTTCATCCTGTTTTTGGCCTCGGCCCGGTGGCAGTTGGCGCGGTTGTACGCGGCAGCAGCGCGGGGTTTTGAATCGAATTTTCAGTTGAAAATTTGGTTCGTATGCGTTGTTTCCTTGCCCACATTGCCCGACGTGGCGGCCTGCTGGGGCTGGCCGTTGCCCTGGCATTGGGTGGGTCGGCAGTCGCCCAGCAGTTGCCGCGTCCGTCGCACCGGTCCGATTCATCCCGGCTGAACGGGCGACCGCACCGGCTAGCGGAAGTGCAGGTGCGGGCGGTGCGGCCCGCGCAATTTGCGGTCGGCACCCGGCAGATGACCATAGATTCCGCCGCCCTCAGCCAGTTTCGGGGCGGCACGGTGGCCGAGGCGTTGCAGGCCCGCACCCCGCTTTACCTGAAGAACTACGGACCGGGGCAACTGGCGACCATTGCCTTGCGCGGCACCTCGGCCCAACACACGGCCGTGCTGTGGAATGGGCTGAACATCATGCTGCCCACGCTGGGCCTGAACGACTTTTCGCTGCTGCCGGTGGGGGCCAACACCCAACTGACCGTGCAACCCGGCCCGGCGGCGGCGCTCTATGGCAGTGGGGCCATTGGCGGGGCGGTGCTGCTCAACACCGAACCCAACTGGCGGCCCGGCACCCGTGGCGGCATCCAGGGCGACGAAGGCAGCTTCGGCCTGCACGGCGGCAACCTGGAAGCCAGCAGTGCCAGCGCCACCGTGGCGACGCAGCTGGCCGCCAGCTACCGCACCGCCCGCAACGACTACCCGTACTTCGTGCCCGAACTGGGCGGGCCGGTGCGCCACACCCTGACCAGCGCCACGCTGCACCGCCAATGGAGCCTGGCTCCGGAGGTGGCGTGGCGGCTGGGGCCAGCCGGGCAACTTACGGCCACGGCCTGGCTCACCGAAACCGACCGCGACATTCAGGCCGCCGTGGAGGCTACTGACCGCCACGCCCGCGAGCTGGACCAGAGCCGCCGCTACGTGCTGACTTACCGTCATCTGGCATCGGCACGGGCGCAGTGGACCGTGCGCGGGGCTTGGTTTGAGGACGTGCTCAACTACCGCGACGACGGCCTCGTGAGCAACTCGCGGGTGCAAACCACGCAGGGGCAAGCCGAATACACCACGGCAGTGGGCCAGCGCAGCACCTTGCGCCTGGGGGCCGAAGCACAGCACTTTCGCGCTTTTCTAAGCGAGTATGTGCGGCCCGAGGTGGCCGAAAACCGGGGCGCGGCCTTTGCCCTGTGGCGCTACGTGCCGCGCCCCGCCCTGCGCCTGAGTGCCAACCTGCGGCAAGCCGCGTTGCCGGGGGCCACCCCTTTCACACCCGCCGCAGGGCTGGAATGGGACGTGCGGGCCGCGCCCGCCGACTCGACCCGCCCGCCCGCCCCCGCCCGGCTCACCCTCAAGGCCAGCGCGGCCCGCAGCTACCGCGCCCCCACCCTGAACGAGCGCTACTGGGTGACGGGCAACCCCGATTTGCGGCCCGAAACCGGCTTTGGCTACGAGTTGGGCGCGGTGCTGCGCCGCCCGGCGGGTGCTGCCACTACCTGGCAAACCGAACTGACCGCCTTCTGCCAACTGGTAGATGATTGGGTGCAGTGGACTCCGGGGCCGCAGGGTTGGAGTCCGCGCAACCTGCGCCAGGTGCTGACCCAGGGCCTGGAAGCCAGCACCCAACTGACCGGGCACCGGGGCCGCCACCGCTGGACCGCCCGCGCCGCCTACCACCTCACCGAGGCCCGCACCCACCGGGCCACCGCCCTCGACCCCGTGCCCGTGGGCCAGCCCCTGCCCTACGTGCCCACCCACGGCCTGGCGGGCAGCGCCGACTGGATGTGGCGCGGCTGGCAGCTCTCGGCCACCGCCACCTACACCAGCTTCCGCTACACCGATGCCACGGCGCGGTCGTTTTTGCCCGGCTACGGGCTGCTCAATGCCAGCTTCGGCTACGCCCGGCCGCTGCCGGGCGGCCTGCGGGCGCTGGTGCTGGCCCAGGCCAGCAACTTGCTCGACCACGCTTACGACAGCTACGAAGCCCGCCCCGCTCCGCCCCGCGCCCTGCTGGTGAGCCTGCGCTTGCAGTGGCGTTGAGTTGAAGCTGCCTGCCCTTTGCTGCTCATTTCAATCACCCCACAACCCATCTTTTCAACCCAATCCCCCTTTTTAACCATGCGTTTTTTCAAGTTTTCGTCCCTCCTGGTGCTGGCTGCCCTGGCCAGTTGCAACCCCAACAAAGAAACCGCCACGCCCGCCACAAGCCAGGCCGTTTACATCGTCAACGAAGGCGGCTTTCAGAAATCCAATGGCAGCATCAGCCGCTACGACCCGACGACCAAAGCCCTGACTGCCGACGTGTTTCAGGCGGCCAACGGGCGCGGGCTGGGCGACGTGGTGCAAAATTTTGTCGTGCGCGGCAGCCGGGGCTACCTGGTGGTCAATGGCAGCAAGAAGGTGGAAGTGGTGTCGCTGCCCGATTTCAAGTCGGTTGCCACGGTGCGAGGGCTGGTTCAGCCGCGCTACCTGCTGCCCGTGAGCGACACCCGCGCCTACGTCACGCAGTGGGGCGACTCCCACGGGACCAGCGCCAGCGTTAAAGTTTTGAACTTGACGACCAACACCATCGTGGACAGCATCACTGTGGGGGCGCAGCCCGAGCGGCTGGTATTGGCCGGGGGCAAGGTGTTCGTGGCCAACTACGGCGGCAAAACGGTCAGCGTCATCGACCCGGCCACCAACCGCGTGAGCAACACCCTGACTGTGGGCGACGCGCCCAACAGCCTGACCCTGGACAAAAACGGCCGCCTCTGGATACTCTGCGGCGGCCAAGTGAACTACGACCCGGCCACCAATTACAACACCGTGGACTTCACCACCACCACTGCTGGCAGCATCTGTAGCCTCGACCCCGCCAACCCGGTCGGGGTCACGGCACCCCGCGTGTTTGCTACCAACCGCCTTGCCCCCACCGACCTGCATATTAACAACACCGGCGACCAACTTTATTTCCGGGCCGCCAACGTGGACAACGTGGGCGGGGTGTGCCGCCTGGGCATTGCCGAAACGACGTTGCCCAACCTCTCGGCACCGTTTATCACGGGCTTGTTCTACGGCTTGGGCATTGACCCGGCATCGGGCATTATCTACACCGGCACAGGCAACTTCATGACCGACAAAATGGCCCGCTACCAATCTACCGGCACCCTGATTGACGAAACCACGGTCGGCCTCGGCCCCAATGGGTTTGTGTTTCAATAGGAAGCACTGCCAGGCGGCAGCACCTGCACCACAACGACCCCCGGCGTGGCCCTCGCTTCGGTTGCGGTGCGGGTGCTGCCCAATGGCTTTGGGTTTCGGTAAGGCGGGGCGGTCGGCCAACGGCTTTGGCCGGGGAAGCCCACCGGGCTGGCCGCGTTCGGTTTTTCTCGGGGCGTTGGCAACGTTCCCGGCAACGTTTGCGGAGATTTAGTTGGGGTACTCCCTGGCCCTTGAGAGAGAGACCTGTTATCTTTAGGTTGCTGTACAATTTCTTCAAGTTCATTTTATCTCTCCCCTCGTTTCCCAATGATTCCCATGAAACCAACCCCTACTTTGCGCGTTCACTTGGTGAGCGTGTTCACGCTGCTGCTGCTGGCACTGTGCCCCCGGCTGTACGCTTATGACCTGACCGTGGACCGCAGCCAGCCAGCCAGCGCCACGAACTTCCTGACGGTGCAAGCCGCCATCAACGCCGCGCCCACGGGCCTGACAGCCCCGTTCACCATTTTCATCAAGAACGGCAAGTACAAGGAGGTCATTACCGTGGCTTCCAACAAGCCCTTCATCCAGCTGGTGGGCGAAAGCGTGGCCAACACCATCCTGACCTACAACAACTCGGCGGGCACCGTAGCCACGGCCACCAACAACGCCGGTGGCACCGTGGCGACCGGCACGGCGCTCGGCACCCAGGGGTCGGCTTCGGTCACGGTGGGCGCGGCCGATTTTTCGGCGGTGAACATCACCTTTGAAAACGCGTTTGGCGAGGCGGCCAGCAACGGGCAGGCGGTGGCCATCCTGGTCAATGCCGACCGGGCGGCGTTCCGCAACTGCCGCTTCCTGGGCAACCAGGACACGATGTACCTCAAGGGCAACGGCACCCCCCGCCAGTACTTCGTGGACTGCTACATCGAGGGCAACACCGACTTCATCTTCGGCAGTTCGATTGCGCTGTTCGAGCGCTGCAACGTGTACGCGAAGGTGAAGGCCACGGCCACTACGTCCTTCATCCTGGCCCCCAACACCACCAACGGCCAGGCGTATGGCTTCGTGCTGAAGAACTGCAACATCACGGGCAACCCCGTGACCAACGGCACCAACACCAAGTACGACCTGGCCCGGCCCTGGCAGAACACGCCCCGCGCTACGTTCCTGAACTGCAACATGGCCACGCCCCTGATTCTGGACGAGGGCTGGGCACCTACCAGCTCGGCCGGCTCGGCCACGCTGGCCCAGTCCTACTTCCAAGAATACCAGAGCACCCACTTCAACGGCAACCCCATCAAAATCAGCAGCCGGGTGCTGTCGGGCACGGCCCCGCTCCAGCCGCCCACCGCACCGGCGGCGCAGCCCGCCCAAACCTCGACCCAGCTCACGGCTTCCGAAGCCGCCACCTACACCACGGCCAACATTCTGGCCGGCTGGAACCCCTGCGCCGTGATTGACTGCGCCACGCCGTTTGTGAAAAGCGCCGTCGTGAACAACTTCAAGGGCACTAAGGGCACCCCCTCGACCTTCACCTGGAACACGAGCTTCCCCATCAGCGGCGACGTGCTGAGCATCTTCCGCGCCCAGGCCACGCCACCGGCGGCACTGGGGGCGTTCACCATCAATGGCAGCACCACCGAGCCGAACGACACCACCTACAACTACACCTACTCGGACGCGGCCCCGGCTTCGGGCAGCCTGTATAAGTACTACATCCAGGCCAGCGCCACGCCCCGGCAAACGACCTCCGATACCGTCACCATCAGCGCCGCGCCCACTATTGCCGTCACCGGCACCTTCAGCGCCTTCGCGCAGTTGGTGGGGTCGCCCTCGTCGGCCCAAACTGTGAGCGTGGCCGGCACCGACCTGCAAGGCAACATCCTCGTCACGGCCCCCGCCAACTACCAGGTGTCGAACGCAGTGGCCGGCACCTACGCCAGCACCCTGACCCTGCCGGCCACCGCCGGGGCCGTGACCAGCACCGCCATTTACGTGCGCCTGAACGCGGCCGGTGTGGGCACCTACAACGGCACCCTGGCCCTGACCAGCACCAACGCCACGACCGTGAACCTGGCCCTGACCGGCTCGGCCATCGTGGCCGTGCCCGTGACCACCGCCGCCTTGCAGTGGTGGCCGTTGCGCATTAGCGCCGCCGACAGCGCCGGTGCCCGCAATGCCCGCCTGCTGAACACCACCCCCACGCTGCGCCATTACTACGTGTCCAACGGCACCACGGTGCCCACCATTCCGGCCTACTCCAGCAAGTTCGGGCAGGCCCTGGGGTCTAATAACGTGGCGGGCGGTGCATTGCCCAGCCCCGGCCCTGGCGACGGCGTATGGAGCGCCAACGCCCCCTACAACGGCACGGGCGGCAACATCAAGCGCGGCTATTACGAGCAGTTCACGGTGAGCGCGGCCGCCGGCTCGACGGTGCGCGTGGATGCCGTGACGCTGCAAGCGGCGTTCTACAATACCTCGTCGGGCACGACGATGGGTATGACCTACTCCAAAACCGGCTTCACCACGGCCGACTCGACGGAAATCACTAGCGCGATGCTCAACGGGGCCACGGCCGCCTACGTCACGGCTGGCTCGGCTACCAACAACCTCACCCGCGTGGTGGCCCTGGCCAACAACACCGGCGGCCCCTCGGCCACTACCAACCTATTCCGGCTGGTGCTGGCTGACCCGAGCGGCCCCAACCCCACCGGCGGCGTGACCCTGGCCGGCGGCCAGACCCTCACCTTCCGCCTCTACTTCACGTGCAGCAGCGGCAGCCTCGGGCGCTACGCCATGCTCCGCAACCTGCGCGTGGAAGGCGATGCCCAGGCCACCACCGTGGGCGACATCAGCCTGAGCAACGGCACCCTCACCGGCACCTACAACAACGTGACCATCACGGCTGGGGCCGTGGGCGACCAGGTGAGCATCATGCTGCCCCTGACCGTGAACAACGCCCTGACCACCGCCAGCGGCGCGGTCCTGAACCCGATTCAGCCCATCGCCGGGGCGGGCAATGTGAGCATCGGCGCGGGCAGTGAGCTTCGCATTGCCGATGCCAACGGTATCAGCAGCACCGGCACCAGCACCACCAGCGGCCCCATCCGCAACACGGGGGTCCGTAGCTTCAGCACTGATGCCACCTACGCTTACAACGGCACGGCCACCCAGGTGACCGGCACCGGCCTGCCCGCCACCGTGCGCGGCCTCACCGTGAACAACACCGCCGCCGTGCCCGCCAACCAACTCCTGACGCTGACCAACGCCGTGGCCGTGCGCCAACTCGTGCGCCTGCAAAGCGGCACCCTGACCACCGGCACCCCCAACAACCTGACGTTGCTCTCCACCCCCGGCTTCTCGGCTGGTGCCAACGCGGGCCAGACTGCCCTGATTGACAACACCGGCGGGGTGGTCACGGGCGCGGCCAACGTCATGCAACGCGCCATCGACAACGTCTACAACGGCGACAACATCGGCTACCACCACTTCTCCAGCCCGATGACGGGCACCACGCTCGGCGACCTGAGCGACCCCGGCTTCGCGCCCGTCTTCAACGATGCCACCGGCAGCCCCGCCTTCAACGCCACGGCCGCCGTGGGCTACGTGCGCCCCTTCCCCACCGTGCTCGGCTACGACCAAAGCCGCGTGGGCAGCCCCACGCTGGCCGTGGACCAAACGCCGTTCAACCAGGGCTACTTCGCCGGCCTGAGCGCTGGCACGACCTGGGTGCCGGGCAAAGCCTACGCCGTGAACTCGCCCAACGCCGTCACCCTCGACTTCACCGGCCAGTTCAACAACGCGCCCACCGCCACCACGTTCGCTGGCCTCACGGGCTTGGCCCGCAACGGCAACGCCGACGGCGGCTGGCAGCTTGTAGGCAACCCCTTCCCCGCCCCGCTCAACTTCGCCACCGTGAACTTTGCCACCCAGGCCACGAACCTGGATGCCTCCATTTACCAGTACCATTCCACGAGCCGCTACGGCGGCTACTTCACCACCTACCAGGGCGTGAGCGGCCTGGGCAGCCAAAGTCAAGTGCCGGCCGGGGGCGGCTTCTTCGTGCGCGTTACCACCCCAAACAGCAGCAACGGGGCCTTGAGCCTAAGCAACGCCAACCGCGTGACCGCCTACACGGCCGGTGCCCAGGCCAGCTTCGGCCGGGCTGCGGCCACCACCCGCCCGGTGCTCACGCTCACGGCCACGGCGGCCAACGGGCTGAGCGACGCGCTGACGGTGTACGCCCAGGCCGGGGCCACGGCGGGCCTGGACCCGCGCTTTGACGCCGCCAAGCTAACCAACCCCCACGGCCTGAACCTGGCCGCCCGCGCCGGCACCGACCTGCTGGCCATCGACGGCCGGCCGGCCTTCACCGCCGCCACCGTCGTGCCCCTGAGCCTGGGCGTGCCCGCCGCCGGCACCTACGCGCTGGCCGTGACGGAACTGGCCAACTTCGGCAGCACCCGCGTGTACCTGCGCGACGCGGCCACCGGCACCGACCAGTTGCTGAGCGCCGGCACCCAGGTGCGGCTGACGCTGGCTTCGGCCACGGCGGGGGCCACCCGCTACGCCCTCGTGTTCCGCCCGGCCGATGCCCTGGCCACGGCCCCCAACGCGCTGGCCGCCCAAGCCACGGTGTACCCCAACCCGGCCCACGACCGCTTCACGCTGACGCTGCCGCCGGTGGCGGGAGCCGCTTCGGCCACGGCCACGCTACTGAACGCGCTCGGGCAGGTGGTGAACACCCGCACGGTGGCGTTGCCCGCCGCTGGGGCCACGGCCGAGTACGCCACGGCCGGGCTGGCTCCGGGCATCTATACGTTGCGCCTGCAAGCAGGCGGAGAAACGACTGCCCTGCGCGTGGCGGTGAACTAAACGGCAGGTCGTCTCACACAAAAGGCCCGCTTCCCCCAGGAAGCGGGCCTTTTGTGTGAGACGACCTGCCATTCTTCCTCGGAACAGCACAGACCGCCCGGCAATAGGTCAGCCACGGGCAATTTTGCTCTCCGCCAGCCAACCAAGCGCGGCAGCGGCGAACACGTGCAACGCTCCACCTGTTGGCTGCGAACGCAACAATTTTTCAAAAATCCTTGATGCGGCCAACCTCGAGGGGGACGTATTGCGTAGGTGGGGCCGAAACGCTAGTCAAGTTTGGCTGATTTTGGGAAATTGTCCCGCCTGTTGGTGCGATTTTCCCTTGAATAATTCACTTTAGTGCGTTTTTCCACCATCACCCCCATTTTTTATGAAAAAGAACCTTACCCGCCCCGCCCTGGTGCTGGCTGCTGCGGCAGTTTCCACGGCGGGCCTGTTGCTGTATAGCGGCAGCCAGCAGCCGCTCGAGGCTAGTAGCCACCGCGAAGCCCCGCTTATTGCCGACGACCCGCTGGCCGATAACACCGACCTGTATGTGTTTCGCAGTCCCGACGCGGCGGCCAACGATGCCAACGCCTCGGTAACGCTCATTGCCAACTACATCCCGTTTGAGCTGCCGCAGGGCGGGCCGAACTTCAATACGTTCGGGGAGAATATGCGCTACGAGATTCACGTGAAGAACAAACCCGTGACTCCGCGCTTTGCCGGCGACCCCACTTCGGCGGGCGACGACATCATTTACCGGTTCACCTTCGCACGCACCAACCAGGATGCCAGCACGTTCTTCCGCATCCGCCTGGGCCAGGAAAACCTGCACACCACCTACCAACTCGACGAAATCCGGGGCACGACCGTGACGACGCTCATCGCGGCCGGCGCGGGCATTGTGGCTCCGCCCAACGTCGGGCCGCGCTCCATCAGCGCCCGCGTGACGGTGCCTGGCGTGGGCACGAACGTGGCGGCGGGCCTGGGCAATACCGGCGGCTACGCCGCCGTGATGCAGGCCGCCGTGGCGACCCTGCCCAACGGCATAAAAGTGTTTTGCGGCCCGACCGACGACCCGTTCTTCACCGACCTGGGGGCTATTTTTGACCTCGGCGGGGTGCGCCCGGCCCAAGTGGCAAGCGGCAGCAACGCCGCCACGGCCCGCGATGGCCTGGCCCGCAAAAACGTGCATACCATTGCGATGCAGATTCCGGTGCGGACGTTGCAAGCCACTGGCCAGAACCTGACGGCCAGCACCAGCATTCTGGACCCCACGTTCGTGATTGGGGTGTGGGCTTCGGCCAGCCGCCAAGCCACCAAAACCTTCTCGAGCACCGCACCTTACCAGTCGGCATCGGGCAGCTACGTGCAGGTGTCGCGCCTCGGAATGCCCCTCAACAACGAGGTAGTGCAGAACGTGGGCATCAAGGATTCCTGGAATGCCGACTCGCCGTTTGGGGTGCCACTGCCCGCTAACGGCACCGCGCAATCGGCCTTTGATGCCCGCCTGATGAACCCCGAACTGGGCCTTTACATGGCCGACAACGCGCCTGCCACCACGGCCGCGCCCAAACCTGCCAACCAGACTTACTACGGGGAGGCCATTGCGGGTTTTGCGTCGTTGCGCATCCAGTCCAAGTCGCTGGCGGGTCAGCCACTCTTAGGCGGGGCCACTTTCGCAGGCTTCGACTTCCGCAACGGCGGCAATGGCCTGGGTGGGCTGGTCGGTAGCCCGTTGCTGACCGGCACTGCGCTGGCCCCCATCGCCAGCGGCGGCTTTGGCGAGTACTTGTTGCGCCCGCAGTCGGCTGCTGGCGCAGGCCAGCCCCGCTCGGTCGATTTGCTACCCATCTTCAACACCGGGGTGCCCAACGCCATTCCGTACCAGTTAGCAACCGGCAAAAACGGCAATCCGCTGGCAGCGGGTAAGCCGTTCATCAACAACTTTCTGCCTACATTCGGCGATATGCTGCGCTTGAACATGGCCGTGCCGCCCACCCCCCGCACCATGCCCAACGGGCAACCCAACCCCGACTTTAGCTCCGAGGGCTTGCTGCAAGCGGCCGTGCTGGGCCTGACCGATGTGCGCTACAACGGCGGGACCACGCTTCAAAACATCCCCAACATGGACGGTTTCCCGAACGGCCGCCGCCTGGAAGACGACGTGACCCGCATCGAGCTGCAAGCCGTGAGCGGTGCCGTACTGGCTGCTGTGGGCTTGTGGTACGACGACTACACTCCTGCCTCGACCTCGCCGCTAACGGCGGGTCTGCTGGGTGTGGTGGGCTTCAGCACCCACATCGAACACAACGACACCACCTTCCGCACCAGCTTCCCGTACTCGCAACTGGCCTGGAGCGGCACCACCGCCCAGCAGCAAGGCCCGCTGGTGCAGCGTAGCGCCACCAGCCTGGGCTTGTCGCTCAACACGGTGGCCGCCAATGCGTACCCCAACCCCTTCGTGGACCGCACCACGGTGCGTTTTGAGTTGGGTACGGCCGCCAACATCCGCATCAGCGTGTGCGACCTGACCGGCCGCAAGGTGGGCACCATCACCCCGGCCAAGAGCTTCGCCGTTGGGATGCACGAACTTGTTTGGGAGCCGGGCCGCGAAGTGGCTCCCGGCCAGTACATCGCCACCGTGTTCAGCGGCAACACCGTGTTGCAGTCGGTACGGATTGAGCGCCAGTAATTCGCCTGGCTGCCGTTGGCCAATGGCAGCCAGCTATTAGCTTTGCCGAAAGGAGCCGCCGTTTGGCCCGCAAGGGTTGGCGGCGGCTCTTTTTTAGTGTTAGTCAGTGCGGCAGTTTGAGCGATATAGGGTGCGGGGCTTGCCCCCGCCCAAATTGTACGGCTGCCCCAAAAAACTCATGCGATTCGGGCGGGGGCAAGCCCCACACCCTACTTACTTATCCCCATTCCCCTTGCGAAAGTACCTGTATCCCGGTTTATTGTTGGTTTTTGGCCTGCTGGCCGTTGCCATTTTCATTTTCAAAAAGCCCGCTGACCGCGTTCCGCAGTTGCAGCCGCGCCACGGCGATTTGTCGGCGGGCGGCGAGTGGCTGAACACCAAAGCGGCCGTCGAGGGGCTGCTGGCCAGGCTGCGGGCTAACCCCGACGACCACAAAAGCCGGATGCTGCTGGCCCAGGCCTATATGCAGGAAGGCCGCGTGACGGGCAACCACCCCTACTACGACGCAGCCTCCATGCAACTGCTGGACGAAGTGTTGCGGGCCGAGCCGGAGAACTTTGAAGCCCTGTGCTGCAAGGCGGCCCTGAGCCTGACCGAGCACCACTTTTCGCAGGGCCTACAAATTGCCGAACAAGCCAAAACCATCAATCCCAACAGCGGCTACGTGTATGGTTTGCTGACCGATGCCAACGTGGAACTGGGCCACTACGACGAGGCCGTGAAGATGGCCGACAAGATGAACGCAGTGCGCCCCGACCTGTCGGCCTACGCCCGCGTGAGCTACCTGCGCGAGATTTACGGCGACGTGCCGGGAGCCATTCAGGCGATGGACATGGCCGTGAAAGCCGGCTTCGTGGGCCTCGAGCAAACCGAGTGGACCCGCGTGGCGCTGGGCCACCTCTACGAAGTGAGCGGCGACCTGCCCAAAGCCGAAGCGCAGTACCAAATGGCACTGGCCGCCCGGCCTTACTATGCCTACGCCCTGGCCGGTTTGGGCCGCGTAGCCGCCGCCCGCAAGGACTATACGACGGCCATTGACTATTTGCAAAAAGCCCGCAACCTGGTGAAAGACTATGCCTTTACCGACGAAATGGTGGACGTGTACCGCCAGGAAGGCAAAACCGACGAGGCCAGCAAGATGGCCGACGAGTCGGTGGCGATGCTGGCCACGGCCGTGAAGCAAGCCAACGACGACGAGGCCGTGGGCCACTACGCCGACCGCGAACTGGCCTACGCCTACCTCAAAACCGGCGACCTGGACAAAGCCCTCACCCACGCAGAAATAGAGTACAAGCGCCGCCCCGACAACATTGACGTGAACGAAACCCTGGCCTGGGTGCATTACAAGCGCGGCGAATACGCCGCCGCCCAGAAGTATATGGCCGTGGCCCGTCGCACCAACTCCCAAAACCCGGTGCTGCTGTGCCGCGCCGGACTGATACTGACCAAAACTGGCAAAGTGGCTGAAGGCCAGGCGCTGATTACAAAATCGTTGGATACCGCGCCTTACCTCAACCCGGAAGTGGAAGCCGAAGGGAAGAAAATGCTGGCCACTCGGTAGAACCGCTCAAATCCGCACGATGCGCCCGCCGACCCGCTTCCTGTTCCTAATACCCAACCGCCCCTGGCAGCGGTTGGCTGGGCTACTGGTGCTGGGGTTGTTGCTGGCCGCGCACCCGGCCCTGGCCCACGTCATCGACAAGGACTTGAGCAAGCTCTCGCGCACCGAGGTGTTCTGGGAGTATTTGCAGGTCGGCTACACCCACATTCTGCCGCTGGGGCTGGACCATATCCTGTTCGTGGTCAGCCTCTACATTCTGGAGCCGCGCCTCAAGCCGGTGCTGTGGCAGGCCACAGCCTTCACGGTGGCACACTCCATCACGCTGGGATTGGCCATGTACGGGCTTATTTCGCCGCCCCCGGCCATTGTGGAGCCGATTATTGCGCTGTCCATCCTGTTTGTGGCCATTGAAAACATACTGGTTCGGCACCTCAATCCGTGGCGGCTGGTCATCGTGTTTGGGTTTGGGTTGGTGCATGGCATGGGCTTCGCCAGCGCCCTGACCAGCGTGGGACTGCCGCGCAAAGAATACTTCAACTCGCTGCTGGCCTTTAATTTCGGCGTGGAGTTGGGGCAGGTGTCCATTATCCTGCTGTGCTGGGCAGTGATTGGCCGCTGGGCAGGCGGCAAACCCTGGTACCACCGCCGCGTGGTGGTGCCGGTGTCGGCCGTCATTGCCCTGGTGGCGGCCTACTGGACGGTGGAGCGGGTGTTCTTTAGTGGTTAGTGGTCCTGCCGAACGCAGCGCAGCGGAGTTGAGGCACCTGCCCGCCCTGCTAGCCCAACCGACTGGATTACTTTTCCACAACAGGTGCCTCAACTCCGCTGCGCTGCGTTCGGCAGGACCACTAACCACTAAACTACTGACCAATAACCGCTAGCAAATGCTCCGCCCGCTACTCGTCTGGTTTCTGCTGCTCAACTACCTGCTGGTGGTGGGGGCGGGCCTGCGCGTGGGGCGGCCGGATGCACCCATGTTTTCGGCGGCGCACCCATACGTGCATAGCACTGCGTGTCAGCAGGACCACTACCTGCGGCTCGATTGCTTTGAGCAGTGCAACGGCCCGCAGCACGAGGTGACGACGAAGCTACCAACCGAAACGGGGCTGCACTTTCTGGCCCAACTCAAAGGCTTGGACGTGCATTGCACCGACTGGCAGCCGCTGCTGCGGCTGCGCGGGCCGCTGCTGCGCCGGGCCGCCCGCACCACGCCGCTGGCGCTGGCGGCGGGCGTGGCGGCGGGCTTTGGCCGGTGCCATTACCCACCCCCGAAAGGAGCATAAGTAGAAAACCGCCCGGCCAGCAACGGCCAGGCAATGGCAGCGGCTGTGGGCCGCACCTTTTCAACTTATTGCTCACTGCCAACTGTTCCCGGGCGCAATGCGCTGGGGCGGGTGGCCTATTTTCGGCTTTTTATGTCTTCTTTTTTATTACGGGAAATTACCCGCCTGGCGCTGTGGCGGCGGGCGTTGGTGGCGGCGGGCACGGGGTGCCTGGTGCTGCTTTTTGCCGGGCACGGCGCGGCGCAAGGCCTGGCTACCCTGCGGGGAACTGTTACGGATTCGCTGTCGGGCCAGCCGCTGGCGGGGGTGAGCGTGGGGCTGGAAGGCCAGCCCGGCAGCGCGGCTACCGATGCACTGGGGCAGTTTCGGCTGGGGCCGGTGGCGGCGGGCAGCTACCGGCTGCGGCTGGGCGCGTTGGGCTACCGGGGGGCCGTGGTGCCGGTGGCAGTGGCGGCGGGCGAAAACCGGAGCGTGACAGCGGGCCTCAGCACCACGGCCCTCAACCTGAGCGAGGTGACGGTGAGCCAGCCCCGCGACCTGAACCAGACCCTGGCCGCCATTTCGCACATCGACCAAACCTTGCGGCCCATCAACTCGGCGCAGGACTTGCTGCGGCTGGTGCCGGGTTTGTTCATTGCCCAGCACGCGGGGGGCGGCAAGGCCGAGCAGATATTCGTGCGGGGCTTCGATGCCGACCACGGCACCGACTTCTCGGTGAACATCGACGGGATGCCGGTGAACATAGTGAGCCACGCCCACGGCCAGGGCTACGCCGATTTTCACTTCGTGATACCCGAAACGGTGGAGCAGCTCAAGGTCTATAAGGGGCCGTACACGGCCCGGTTTGGCGACTTTGCCACGGCCGGGGCGGGCGAGTTTCTGACCAAAACCAGCCTCGACCGCAACCAGGTGAAGGTGGAAGTGGGCCAGTTTGACACCCGCCGGGCGCTGGTGATGCTGGACCTGCTGGGCACCCACCACTTGCTCAGCAAACGCTCGGAGAGTGCTTACGTGGCGGCCGAATACTACTTCACCAACTCGTACTTCGACAACGCCCAGCACTTCAAACGCTTCAACGGGATGGCCAAGTACACGGGGCAGCTCAGTGCGAAAACCTCGCTCACGCTGCTCGGCTCGCACTTCAACTCCGACTGGAACGCCAGCGGCCAGATACCCGACCGGGCCGTGAACGAGGGCGTTATCTCGCGCTTCGGCAGCATCGACCCCAGCGAGGGCGGCCGCACCGACCGCACCAATGCCTACGCCATTCTGACCACGGCCCTGCCCCACGATGCCGTGCTGCGCCAGCAAGTGTACTACTCCAACTACCACTTCAACCTGTTCTCGAACTTCACTTTTTACAAGGACAACCCCACCGGTGGCGACGAAATCAACCAGACCGAAACCGGCCGCAACATCTACGGCTACACCGGTACTTACGACCGCGACGACCGCCTCGGGGCACGCAACCTGCACACCACTTTTGGCTTGGGCACCCGCATCGACGATGCGGGCCTGGAGCTGCGCCACGCCACCAAGCGCGTCATCACCGACACCGTGAGCTACGGCCGCCTCTACGAGCAGGACATCAACGCCTACCTGGACGAAACGATGGAGCTGACCGACAAGCTGAGCGTGAACGCAGCCCTGCGGACCGACCTGTTTATTTTCGATTTCCGGGGGCTGCGCAAAGATTCCGTCACGGCCAGCTTTGAGCCGCTGGCGGGCCGCAAAACGGCCTTCCGGGCTTCGCCCAAGCTCAATTTCTACTACCAGCTTTCGCCCGCCGTGCAGCTGTTTTTGCGCGGCGGCCTGGGCTTCCACTCCAATGATGCGCGGGGCGTGGTGCGCGGCACCGACCCCGCCCAGGCCCTGCCCCTGGCCACGGGCAGCGAAATCGGCAGCACCTTCAAGCCCGTGCAGAACCTGGTGGTGAACGCCGCTTTCTGGTTTCTGCGCCTGAGCGACGAGCTGGTGTACAGCGGCGACGACGGCACCACCGAAAGCGTGGGCAGCAGCCAGCGCTACGGCCTCGACGTGTCGGCCCGCTACCAACTCACCCAGCGGCTGTTTCTGGACGTGGACGGCAACTTCAGCCACGGTCGCCTGCTGAATGCGCCGGAGCTGGCCAACTACATCCCGCTGGCCCCCACCATCACGAGCATCGCTGGCCTGACGCTGAAAAACCCCAACGGCCTCAGCGCCAGCCTGCGCTACCGCTACATTGATAGCCGTCCAGCCATTGAGGACAACAGCATCACGGCGCGGGGCTACTTCCTGCTCGATGCCGTGGCGAGCTACTCCCAGCCCCGCTTCCAACTCGGTGCCACGGTGCAAAACCTGCTCAACGTGAACTGGAACGAAGCCCAGTTTGCCACCGACAGCCAGCTACGCGGCGAAACCATGTCGGTGCAGCAGCTCAACTTCACGCCGGGCACCCCGTTCCAACTGCGCTTCAACGCCAGCGTGTTTTTTTGAGGCTTCATCCAATAGGGCCAACATCTCGTAACTGGCCACAATCTGCGTTTCCATCGTTGCCGTGAACCGCCGCTCCTACCTGACTTTGCTGCTGCTGCTCAATTACCTGCTGGTAATTGGGGCGGGCCTGGTGGAGCGCCCGGCCCGGCCGATTGACCGGCCTTTTGCCTACGTCCACAGTCCCGATTGCCAAGCGAAGCACACGTTGCGCGTCGCCTGTTTCGACGATTGCAACGGCGTGCAGTACACCCTGCAAAAGCACGGGCAGAAACCACCGTTGCACGCGCTGCTCAACAGTCTCAAAGCGCTGGATTTGCACTGTTTGCCGGTTGCCGTGCGGCTCATGGCAATGCCCGTATTCGAGCAGCAGCAGAATAGGGTAATAAGCCACGAAACCCCCGTTTTGGTTGGTTTTCAAGAGGCGCTCTACGCACCGCCCTGTCGGGGATAAGTTCAGGAGTGGCCCATTGCGGGCCAATGGGATGGCCGTTGCCAGGCAACGGTGTCCCCCCTTTCTTATCATTTACCCGATGCTGTGCGCCGCCGAGGCGGTAGCGGGCGTTCGTTCCCGATTTCCCATGTCTTTTCTGGCTTTTACCCCCTCCCCGGCCGTGGCCGTTGGGGCGACTACGGGCGCAGTCCCTGTTCCCAATCTTCAAGAAACTGCGCTGATTCAGCGGCTGCGGGCGCACGATGGCCGGGCGCTGGCGCAGTTTGAAACCCACTACGGCCCCGAGCTGAAGGCCCTCATCCGGCGGCTGGTGCCCGATGCCGGCATGGCTCAGGACGTGTGGCAGGAATGCCTGCTTAAGCTCTGGCGGGCGTTTCCGCAGTACGAAGCCGGCCGGGGCAATATGCTGCGTTGGGCGTGGTACATTTGCCGCAACGTGGTGATTGACGAACTGCGGGCCGCCCGCTGGCGCGACCTCTGCACGATGCAGCCGCTGGAATTGTCGGCCGAAGCCCGTACTCAGGCCGCCCCGGCCGACTTTCGCCCCGAACACATCGGCCTGCTGGCCCTGGTGGACGAGCTATGCGACGACCAGCGCCAGGTGATTGACCTGATGTACCGCCACCACCTGACCCAGGTCCAGACCGCCGAGCGCCTTTGCTTACCCGAAAGCACCGTCAAGAGCCGCGCCCGGGCCGCCTACCGGGTACTGAGGCGGCTGGCGGCGTAGCGGCCCGGCCCCTTACCCCCCTGTATTCCCAACCCAACCACCATGAAAAACTGCCTGCTCCTGCCCGTTCTTTTAAGCTGGACCCCTGCCGCACTGGCTCAACCCACCGGCCCCTGGGTCGAGGTAAATGCTACCAACGTGACCGCCCCCGCCAGTTTTGTGTTCTACCAGTTGGTGGCCCTTTCGCCCACCTTTGCCTGGGGGCTGGCCTACGACGGCAACGGCCCAACGGCCGGTTTCAACCCCAGCACGTCGGTGCGTACCAGCAATGCCGTCGGCACCGAGGTGGCCGTCAATGCCGTGGTGGGCTCCGTTGGCTTCAAGCCCACCAACCTGGCCGTGCCGGCCGGGGTGGTCGGCAACGCCACGGCGTTTTGCGGGCAATACTCGCTCAACGGCAGCTCCGGGCGGGGCGGCGAGGTCGTCCGCACCACCAACGGCGGCAACACCTGGCAGCAAATCACGGGCCAGGCCAACTTTGCCGGACCGGCCAGCTTCTGCGACTGGGTGTATTTTTTTGATGCCAACGCGGGCCTGGCCGCCGGCGACCCCAACCCCGTGCCCAGCGGCGGGGTGGGGCAGTTTGAGTTTCTCTACACCACCAACGCCAGCGCCCAGCCCGCCTCGGCCGTGACCTGGGCCCGCGCCAGCACCCCGGCCCCCTACGACCGCCACGAGTACCCCCTCATCGGCTCCTACACCGCCGTGGGCGACACGCTGTGGGCGGGCACCTCGCACGAAGTCGGCGGTAGCCCCAGCGGGGCTTCGCGGGTGTTGCGCTCCACCGACCGGGGCCGCACCTGGGCGGCCTACGCCGTGCCCATCACCCTGGGCCAGGTGCAGCACCTGGCCTTCCGGGACGGGCGGCACGGGGTGGCCTACACCCGCTTGTACGGGGCCACCGAGCTAATGGCCACTGCCGACGGCGGCCAGACCTGGACCCTGCAAACCCTGCCCAACCCGACCACCGCCGATACCCTGCGCGGCAAGTTCTACGGCACGGGCATTGCCGCCATTCCGGGGGTGGGCTTCGTCAGCTACGGGGCGGCGCAGCCAGGGGTGGCCCAACGCACCAACTTCGGGGTGTCGTTCAGCCCCACCGGCCTGGGCCAGTCCTGGACCGACCTCGACAAAGGGCACCACGCCTACCAGGCAGCGGCGCTGCTGGCCTGCGGGGCGGGCGGCTACCGGGGCTACTTGGGCAGCACCACGGCCAGGGCCACCAGTGCCAGCAACCAGGGCGGCGAGGGCGGCTTGTTTCAGGTGCCCCCCACCGGGTGCGCCGCCGCGCCGCTGGCCGTCGCCAAGCTGGTGGCTGCGCCTACCCTCGCCGTGTGGCCCAACCCCAGCGGCACGGGCCGCTTCCAGGTGCAAATAGCCGCCGGGCTGGCCGCCGGGGCCAGCCTGCGCGTCACCGATGCTGTGGGCCGCACCGTGTTCGAGCGTCAGTTGGGACCCGCAACGGGTGCCGTGCTGGTGCCGGTTGAGTTGGACCGCTGCCCGGCGGGCCTTTATACTTTGTGCTTGACCACGGCTGGGGGCAGCACCGCCCGCAAGCTGGTGGTGGAGTAAGGTTTTCTCCCCAACCGAAACGGCCCACCTGCTTCGCGCAGGTGGGCCGTTTCGGTTGGCGTATCGGCGCAGAACCGACTACATCTTGCCTTTGTGCAGCATTTTGTGGTCCTTTTTGTCGTCGTGCATCTTGCCGTCGGTTCCGATTTCCTGGCCTTCCTTCAGCATCATTTTCTTGCCGTCCTTCATCATCACGGTGCCGTCGGTCATCACTTTGGTGCCGTTGGGCAGGGTCATGGTTTCGGTCATGGGGGCGGCGGCACCGCTTTTCATCATCATCATTTTACCGTCGTGCATCATCATGTGGTCGTGTTCCATTGCAGCTTCGTGCTGCTTGGTGTGCGCCATGCCCGAAGGACGGTCCTGGGGTTGGGGAGTGGTTTGGGCAAAGCTGCTGTAGCCGAGCAGGGCCAGCACCGGCAGCAGTTGGAGGACTTTTTTCATGGGAGTAAAAGGTATGGGGGTAAGTGGTTTTGTCGCCGTGAAGGTAAGGCCGCGCGGCCTTACGGCCCCCACCTATTCCACCACCAGTCGCTTCACGAGGCGGTGGGGGCCGGCCTGCACCTGCACCAGGTACACGCCGGGGGGCAGGTTTTGCAGGTTTAGTTCGGCGCGGGTGCCGGTGGCGGGCAGGGGCAACGCCAAGCGCCGCACCGGCTGGCCGATGACGTTGAACAGCGTGAGGGTGGCGGTGCTGGCATCCGCGAGGGCGGGCACTTGCACTGTACACACCTGGTGGGCGGGGTTGGGCAGCAGGTGCAGGGCTTGGGCCAGGGTGGCGTTGGTGGTGGCCGTGAGCAGCACCACTTGCGCCGCCGAAGCCGCCGAAGCGCAGCCGTTGGTGGTCACGACCACCGTGTAGCTGCCGTTGCGGGGGGGGCCGGGCACGGTGTAGCTGGCCCCGGTGGCCCCCGCCACGGCGGTGCCGTTCAGGTAGAACTGGTTGCCGGTGGGGCTGCTGCTGGTCAGGGTGCCGGGGGTGGGTTGGGTCAGGGTGGGCGTGGCGGGCGTGGGGGTCACTGTCACGGCGGTGGCGGCCGACGTGGCCGCGCAGGTGTTGGTGGCCGTGCCGGTCACGCTGTAGTTGCCCGTGGTCGTCACCGTAATGCTGGGCGTGGTCTGGCCACTGCTCCAGACGTAGGCGTTGGCCCCGGTGGCAGTGAGCGTGACGCTGCCGCCCTGGCAAAAACTGGTGGGGCCGTTGGCCGCCACCGCCACGGGGGGCGCGGCATTGACGGTGGCCACCACGGCCGTGCGCGGCCCGATGCAGCCCGTGGGGGCCGTGCCGGTGCCCACGGCCACGTAGTACGTGGTGGTGGCGCTGATGCTGGGCGTGGTGAAGTTGGCCCCGGTGCCAATAGGCGTGCCGCCGGTGGCGGCGGTGTAGTAGGCGTAGCGCCCGCCCGTGGGGGCACCGCTGGCGGCTATTGTCACGGTGCCCGCGCCGCAACGGCTAACGGCCGGGGCCGTGGGCGTGTACTGCACGCAAAACGAAGTAGCGCCCGTGACGCTGCCCGCCGGGGTGGTCACGACCACCGACCCCGCCGTGGCCCCGGCGGGCACCACAAAGGTGAGGGTGGTGCCCCCGGCCCCGACGGTGGCACCCGGCACGGCCACGCCGTTCAGCGCGACGGTGCTGCCCGCTGCGAAGTTGGTGCCCGTGACCGTGACCGACGTGCCCACCGGGCCGCTGGCCGGCGCAATGGCCGTGATGGTGGGGCTATTGGGGTTGGTGGGGCTGGTCATCGCCACGTCGTCAATGGTGAGGGTGGTGCCGGCGGTGGGGTTGGCACCGCTGCTCGATATAAATGCCAGCCGCAACGTGTCGGGCGTGGCTGCCGAGCGGTAGCGCAACGGCAACGCGGCCAGCGTGTAGGCCGGGGCAGCGGCCGTGAAAATGAAGCTGGTGTCGGCCACTACGCTGGTCACGCCGCTTACCGTGCGGGTGAGTTGGACCACCACTGCCGCCGAATCGGTGGCCGCCGCCGCGCCGGTGAGTTTGTAATAAAACTCGAGCCGCGCGGGCCGGGCAGTGTAGGCAATGCCCCCCGGCAGCGCACCGCTTGGGGCGTTCAGGTGCAGGGCCGTGCCCAGAATCAGGTACGCCGGAATGGGGCCGAGCAGGGCGTTGTTCACCGTGGCCAGGTCGGCGGCGTAGGTGCCGCTGTGGCTGGCGGCACTGCGGGTCACGTTGTTCACGGCGATGGGTGCGCCCGAGGCCACCAGCACATCGCTGGTGTTTTGCCAGCCCGTTGCCCGCCGTTGGGCACCGGTGCCGGTCCAGGTTTCGAGGTCGCCGTTGGGGATGGGGGCCTGCGCGGCGGCCGACCAGCCGGCCAGCAAGGCCAGCGCAGCGAGGAGTATTCTTTTCATAAGAAGGGGAATGAATAGCGGTTAGGTGCCGAATGGAGTGACAAAGTTGCATCAGGCCCCGGCTTTCTTTGGCGGGGCAGCCTGAACGAGTACCCCGAAGCGGTGCTTCGGCCGTTGAACGGGCTTGTTGCACGATTGCCGGGCAGCGGCCGAAGCACCGCTTCGGGGTACTCGTTCAGGCTGCCCGGCGCAGGTCTAGGAGCTTGAGCTGCACGGTGCGCTGGCCCCGAAACTCGTTCCGGTCCACGGTGTAGCACACGCTGAACGGCTGGCCGTCGGCCAGCCCGGGCAGGTAGTCGGCCAGGCCAAAGCCGATGGCATCGACGGCGGGGCGGGCGGGGTCGGCATACAGGCGCAGCTTGAGGTGGTTGCTGCCCACCACGCGGGCGCTGCCGGGCACCACCCGCACCCCGTGCGAGGCAAACACCGGCGCGGGGTTGCCGGGGCCGAACGGCTCCAACTGGTCGAGTTCCTCAAAAAACGCCGCGCTGATGCGGGCCAGGGGCAGCACGGTGGCAATGTCCACCGGCCGCAGCAGCCGCTCGCCGGTGAGGGTGCGGGCCACCACGGCCTCGAACTGTGCCTGAAAAGCGGGCACGTTTTCCACCTTTAATGTGAGGCCAGCGGCGGCGCGGTGCCCGCCCCACTGGTCCAGCAGCGGGGCGCAGGTTTCCAGGGCCGAGTGAATGTCGAACCCCGCCACCGAGCGGGCCGAGCCGGTGGCGCGGCCCTCGCGCAGGGTCAGGATGACGGTGGGGCGGTAGTATTGGTCCAAGCAGCGCGAAGCCACGATGCCCAGCACCCCCTGGTGCCAGTCGGCCTGATACAGCACGGTGGCGGCGGCGGTTTGCAGCACCGGGTCGGCGGCAATGCGGGCCAGGGCCTGCTGGGTGGTGGCCTGGTCCGAGCCGCGCCGCTGCTGGTTCATCTGGTCCACCACTTCGGCGGTGTGGCGGGCTTCGGCCTGGTTGGGGGCCAGCAGCATGGCCACGGCCCGGCGGGCATCGCCCATGCGCCCGGCCGCGTTGATGCGCGGCGCAAACCCGAACACGAGGCCCGTGATGCCCAACCGGCCTTCCTTCTGGGTGGCCAGCTCGCGCAGGGCGGCCAGCCCTGGCCGCAGGTTGGCCGCTTCTTCGTTGAAGCGCCGCAGCCCGTAGGCGGCCAAGATGCGGTTTTCGCCCGTTATCGGCACCACGTCGGCGGCAATGCTCAGCGTCACCAGGTCCAGCAGGTCGTAGAGGGCTTGCGGGTCGCGGCCCAGGTGCTGGCCCAGGCCCTGCATCAGCTTGAAGCCCACGCCGCAGCCCGACAGCTCCTTGTAGGGGTAGGCGCAGTCGGCCCGCTTGGGGTCCAGCACGGCCAGGGCGGCGGGCAGGTCGTCGCCGGGCAGGTGGTGGTCGCAGATGATGAAATCTACGTTTCGCGCGTTGGCGTGGGCCACCGCCGTGTGGGCCTTGATGCCGCAGTCGAGGGCCACAATCAGCCCGAAGCCGTTATCGGCCGCAAAGTCCACGGCCCGCAGCGAGATGCCGTAGCCTTCGGTGTAGCGGTCGGGGATGTAGTCGCGCAGCCGCCCGGCCCCGAACAGGGGCAGCAAATAGCTCATGGCCAGCGCCACCGACGTGATGCCGTCCACGTCGTAGTCGCCCAGCACCATCACCTTCTCGCCGCCCGCCAGGGCGGCGGCCAGCCGGGCCACGGCGCGGTCCATGTCGCGCATTGCCAGCGGGTCGGGCAGGTGCTGCCAGTCGGGGTGGAAAAAGGCGTAGGCTGCCTCCGGGGTGTCCACGCCGCGCTGCACGAGCAGGGCCGCCACTTCGGGGCCAATGAGGTGCGGCAGGGCTTCGGTCAGGGCCTGCGTCCGGCCCGCGTCGGGCGCGGGCAAGTAGTTCCAGTATTTGGCAATCGGTAAGGGCACGTAATGAATAGCAGTAAGGATGGGTAAGACCACGAAAGTACGCCCCAGCGCCCGCCCGCGTACCTTTGCCATGATGTCGCGCCTCCGAGAGTTCTACCGCCAGTACCGCCCCTACATCGGCTCCGACGTGCTGATGTACGCGGTGTTCGTAGTGGTGCTGGTGCTGTTGTTTGTGTTTGGGTAGGGAGTTGAACGGGTGGTGCCACGAATTCCGCGAAGCGGTTCGTGGTACCACTACTCGCCGCACAGTCTCGTTCAACGAGTAGTGGTACCACGAACCGCTTCGCGGAATTCGTGGCACCACACCGGTCAATCCCTCCCCTACTCCACCGCCAGCCGCGCCACGCGCCCGCTGCCGCGCACCACGTACAGGCCCGGCAATAGTCCCGCCGCCACCGTGGCTGCGCCCGCCGCGTCGGCGGTGGCGGTGGCAACGATGCGGCCCAGCGCATCCAGCACCTGCACGGCGGTGCCGGGGGGCAGGCCCGCCAGCGTAGCGGCCCCGGTGGTGGGGTTGGGCGCGAGGGTGAGCGCCGGAAGTACTACCGGCGCAACGACAGCCAGGGAGCCAGCCCCCACCAGCACCGTCACGAAGCCGGTGCTGGCACCCGTCCCGGTCAGGGTCACGCTGCCGAAGCGGGCCGTGTTCTGAAAAGCCCCCGCGACCAGGGCATTGCCGGTGGCATCCAGGGCCAGGGCGTAGCCCGCATCGGTGCCGCTGCCCCCGGCCGGTCTGGCCCAGGCGCAAGCGCCGGTGCTGCTCCCGAATTTGGCCACAAACACATCGGTGCTGCCCGCCGAGGCGATAGTAGCCGCCCCCGCCGCCGGGGCGAAGCTGGCCGCTCCGGTGAAGGAACCCGTGACCAGGGCGTTGCCGCCCATGTCCAGGGCCAGGCCGTAGCCCACATCGGCCGTGGTGCCCCCGGCGGCCACGGCCCAGGTGCAAGCCCCGGTGGCTGCGCCGAACTTGGCCACGAACACATCGGCCGCCCCGGCGGCGGTCAGGGACAGCACCGCCGGGCTGTTGGCGAAGGTGGCCCGGTTGGTGAAATAACCCGTGACGAGGGCATTGCCGCCCGCGTCCACGGCCAGGGCGTTGCCGTAGTCGTAGCTGCTGCCCCCGGCGGGCACCGCCCAGGCGCAGGTGCCGGTGCCGGCCGCAAACTTGGCCACAAATACATCGGTGAGGCCCGCCGACACCAGGGCGGTGGGCACGGGACTGGTGGCAAAGCGGACCGTGCCCGAAAACGCCCCCGTCACCAGGGCGTTGCCGCTGGCATCGGCGGCAATGGCGCTGCCCACGTCCACGCTGCTGCCGCCCACTTGCACGGCCCAGGCGCAAGCGCCGGTGCTGCCGCCGAACCGGGCCACAAACCCATCGGTGAGACCCGCCGCCACCAGGTAGGTAGGGGCCGGACTAGTGGCGAAAATGGCCGCCCCCTGAAAATTGCCCGTCACCAGGGCGTTGCCGCCCGCATCCAGGGCCAGGGCGCTGCCCACGTCGTCGCTGTTGCCGCCCATGCGCACAGCCCAGGCGCAGGCCCCGGTGGCCGCATCAAACTTGGCCACGAACACATCGAAGCCGCCGAAGGACGTGAGCGACGTCGCGGCCGGGCGGGTGGCAAAGCCCACCGTGCCCGCAAAATAGCCCGTCACCAGGGCGTTGCCGCCCGCGTCCAGGGCCACGCTCAGGGCGGCATCGTCGCCGCTGCTGCCCCCCACCCGCACCGCCCAGGCATAGGTTCCGGTGGCGGTGTTGAGCTTGGCCACAAACCCGTCGTTGCCGCCCGCCGACACCAGGGCGTAGCTGCCCAGCACTAGCGTACCCGCAAACCGGCCCGTTACAAGTTGGTTGCCCGCCGCATCGGTGGCGACGGCCCGGCCTTCGGAGGTGCTGGCCGGGGTGCCGGGCGCCAGGCGCACGGCCTGCGTGAACGTCTGCGCCCGGCCCGGCCCGGCCAGCAGCAGGACGCATCCAACGACAGTAGCCGCCGCCCGCCGGGCAGCCGTGAAAACGTTTTTCATCGCAAAGCCAATCAGTTGTTGATTGCAAAGAGCCGCTCCCTACTCCACCGCCAGCCGCCGCGCCAGCCCGCCGCCGCGCACTATGTACACGCCCGGCGGCAGGCTGGCGGGCAGCGCCAGCACCGCCGTGCCGGTGGCATCAGCCGTGGCGGCGGCGACAAGGCGGCCCAGCGGGTCAAATGCCTGCACGACGGCGTAGGGGGCAACAGCGGTTAGCGTAGTCATTCCGGTGGCAGGGTTGGGATAGAGGGTGAAGGCAGCAGGAGCGACAACGGAAGCAACAGTTGCCAGACCTGTGCCGCCATTCAGGCTGATAACTGCCGAACCGGCAACATCAGCCGTGAATATGTCCAGGTCGCCGTCGCCGTCGGCATCACCAAGCACCAGCCCATCGGGGAAGCTGCCAACGCTCACACTCTGCGTACCGCTGAAGTTGCCCCTGCCGTCATTACGCCGTATGCTTACGCTTTGGCTATTCGGATTGGTCGCCACAAGGTCAAGGTCGCCATCATGGTCTATGTCGCCTACCGCTACGCCGAAAGGACTGGCAGCTACCGGTACATCTAAGATTCCCGCAAAGGTGCCGGTGCCATCGTTAAACCGCACACTCACGGTGTTGCCAGGAATTGCATTGGTGCCGTTGTTGGTAACGAGGAAATCCAGGTCGCTGTCGTTATCCACATCGCCTAGCACCAGCCGGTAGGGACCAACTCCAACAGTCACATCCTGACTGCCGGTGAACGTTCCGGTGCCGTTGTTAAGCCGTACACTCACGGTGTTGTTAGTGCTGTTGCCATAATTGGCGGTAAGCAGGTCGAGGTCGCCGTCGTTGTCCACATCGCCCACTGCCACGCTATTACACTGGCTGGCTACCGCAACATTGGAGCCGCCGCTGAAGATGCCGCTCCCATTATTCAGGCGCACACTTACTGTGTAGGCATTAACATTCGCCGCAAGCAGGTCCACGTCGCCATCACCGTCTACATCGGCCAGCGCCACACTGGCCGAGCCGGTATTGGTGGCTGGGTCGGAGCCACTGGTGAAAAAACCGGTGCCGTTGTTGAGTCGGACGCTCACAAAACCGCTATTTAAGTTGGCCGTGGCAAAATCGAGGTCGCCGTCGCCATCCACATCGGCCACGGCAATGCCAGCGGGCGCATCTCCGACGGCTACCTCCTGTGTGCCGCTGAAATTGCCGCGACCGTCATTGAAGCGAATGCTTACCGAGCCGGGGCTGGAAGTGTTGGCCGTAAGCACGTCAAGGTCGCCATCACCGTCCACATCGCCCACCGTCATGTTATTAGGGGACGGACCGACTGCCACGGTGTTGCCCGAAACGAAATTTCCACTGCCGGTTCCGCCTACGGCCGTGGTGAATTGTCCTACTTGTGGCTGTGCCAATGGTCCACCGTTACTGCCCGTTGCGGCCGTAGTCACGGTGTATTGCACCGTTTCCCCCGGCATGAAGGGATAGGCTGCGGGCGCAAAGCTCAGGGCATTGCCGTTTGCCGTGGCGGGGGTAGTATGGGTACGCAGTCCTCCACGCTGGGAACTAAAGACTTTAAGCGCCCCGGCCGAGCCAGCGTTGAGCGGCTGGTTAAACGTAACGGCAAACAGGCCATTGCGGGGTGCGGCAATGGCATTTGCCCTGGGCAGCGTGGCAGTAATGACGGGGGCCTGCGACCAGCCGCGCCCCGCCCCCGCCAGCCCCCACGCCAGCAGCACCCAGCGGCCCAGCCGCCCAACCAATACGTTCTTCGCTTTCATCGTCAATAAATTAAGAGTTACCTCCGTCCCACCGCAGCCTTTCCGCCCCGAAAGTACGAGGGCCGCGCCGAAACCCGGCGCGGCCCCCGCCTCTGCTGCCCAACGGCCGGCGGGGTAGCTTCCCGAGCGGGCTGCCCGCTACTGCACCCGGCGGCTCACGGGGGCACAATAGTTGAGCGTGGTGGTCGAGCCGGCCAGGCAAGCCCACACCACGACCACCACGGCCCCCGGCTCGAAGGGGCCAATCTCGAACTCGTGGCCGCCGCCCACAAACAGCGTGCCTTCTTCGGGGGGCACGGCGGGGTTGCCGCTGGCCCGGACGGTGTTTTGCACCGCGCCGGTTGGGCGCTTGCCGCGCACCCGCAGCCAGCCGGGCAGGGTGCCGTCAAACAGTTCCACCTCGGTGGGTGGGGCCAGCTCGCCGGGTTTGCGGGCGTGGGCACCGCTGGGCTGGCCCATCGTGAGGCCCGACGACAGCAGCGCCGCCTCGTTGTCGGGGTAGTCCAGGTTGAGGTGGGTGGCCAACCGCCCCAGTTCGGTGCGCACCGCTTTGCGGTACGAATCGCGCTGCACGGTTTGGGCCGGCGTGGGGTACACGACGGTCGTCACGTCGTCGTCCAACAGTTGCAAGGCGGTGACCAGCGGTTTGGCCAAATCTATGCCCTTCACCAGAAAGGTGCTGGTGCTGGTTTTTTCCACCACGCTGTGGCCGAAGAGCGAAAGCGCGTCGTTTTTAACGTCGTCGTAATTGGTGTTGAGTTTCATGGGAGAAAGGGCGGTTGCCCAAAAAGTGAAAAAAAGGGAAAAGATTAAAAAATCCGGGGCGGTTGCCCGGTCGGCCGCGGCGGCGGAGCCAACGGCCGTGGCGGCGGAGCCAACGGCCGTGGCGGCGGAGCCAACGGCCGCGTCGGCGGAGCCAACGGCCGCTTCGGCGGAGCCAACGGCCGTGGCGGCGGAGCCAACGGCCGCGTCGGCGAAGCCGACGGCCGTGGCGGCGGAGCCAACGGCCGTCTCGGTGGAGCCAACGGCCGCGTCGGCGGAGCCAACGGCCGTGGCGGTGGAGCCAACGGCCGTGGCGGCGGAGCTAACGGCCGCGTCGGCAGAGCCTACGGCCGTCTTGGTGCGTCTTCCGGCAAGGGCCGGGAAGTGTTCCTACGTCCGGCCGGGTAGTGGGCGGGACTTGACAAGTGGTTTCGCCGAAGCGAAGACGGGGGGGAAAGGAACCTAACCAACGGCAAAAGCCGAAGCAGGTTATAACGGAGCGCAGCGCCCAGCTTCGGCGCGTGGCCGGTCCGTGGGTGCCCCGGAGCCTGGCCCTTCAGCCCTGCTGGGCGATGCTGGGTCAAATGTAGTGAGCAAAAAATGAACCGCCAAATTACCCGCCGCCGGAACCCGCCTGATTGCGACCAAAATGGCAGCGGCTACGGCCCGTTGCCAGGCCCCCACGCAAAAGGCCCGCCTTCAAACGGAAGCGGGCCTGGCCGGTAACGCACCGGGCAACTACCTAACCCCAGTTGCGGACCAGCCGCGTAGCGGCGACGGGTTGGTAGCCAAGCAGGGGCAAATAGGACCAAGCCGCGTAGCGGCGACGGATGGCCCAGGGGTTCCGTCGCCGCTACGCGGCTTGGCGCTTCTTTTCCGGCTTGCGCTACCAACCCGTCGCCGCTACGCGGCTATTCCGTAACTGGGGTTGGTAGTGCGCCACTACGGGCGAGGTGGCGACCTGGTGGCCTGCCTGTGCCCGCAATGGGCAACGGCCGGGGGCCACTGCCGCCGGGCCGGTGTCCCCCACTGCACCCGGCGCGGGGGCAGCAGGGAGCTGGGGCCACCCCGGTTATTCAAACAACAACACGACTTTGCCCTGGGTCTGGCGGGCCTCGATGGCGGCTTGGGCGGCTTGCACGTCGGCCACGGGGTAGGTTTGCACGGGCAGTTGCAGGCGGCCCGCCTGCCGGTAGGCAAGTAGCTCGGCCAGGTAGGCGGGCAGACGCGGCATCTCCGTGAACAGCGAGTAGCCGCGCACGGCCTGGCCCAGGCCCATCAGCTGCTGGCCGGTGAGGGCGGTGGGTTCGCCGCTGCTGGTGCCGTACACCACGGCCGTGCCGCCGGCGGCCAGGGCGGCCAGGGCCTCGGTGCCCAGCCGGCCGCCCACGGCATCGAACACCGCCGCCACGCCCTGCCCGTCGGTGGCGGCCCGCACCTGGGCCACCCAGTCGGGGTCGGCGTAGCACACCACCGCGTCGGCCCCCAGGGCCTGGGCGGTGGGCATTTTGGCGGGGCTGCCCACGGCCGCCACCACGCGCAGGCCCCGGTTGCGGGCCACCTGCACCAGCATCGAACCCACACCCCCGGCAGCGGCCAGCACCAGCACCGAGGCGTAGGGGCCGGTGTTCAGCAGGCCCACGGCGGTGGGGCCTTGCGCGAGCAGGGCGGTGGCTTCGGCGTAGGGCAGGTCGTCGGGCAGGGCAATGGCCTGGGCAGTGGTGGCCAGGGCGTAGGCGGCGTAGCCGCCGCTGGGCAGCATGGCCATCACGCGCTGGCCCAGGGCCAGGGTGGTCACGCCCGTGCCCAGGGCGGCCACGGTGCCGGCCACCTCCATGCCCGGCACGTAGGGCAGGGCCACCGGGCGGGGGCTGGTGCCCAGGCGCTGCCAGATGTCCACGTAGTTCACGCCGGCGGCGACTACTTTAAGCAGCACCTCGCCCGCGCCGGGGGCGGGCATGGGCCGGTCTGCAAACCGCAGCACGGCGGCGGGGCCGTGGGCGGCAAATTCAACTACTTGCATGAGGGAAATAAGGGGGAAATTAAGCGGTGAGGGAAGGATTGGAGCGGTGCAGGCGGGCTGCCCGGCAGCCGCGCAGTGCCGGGGCACGCCCGCCGGCCGGGCCGCCGCCTACCAGGCGATGGCGCCGGTGCCGGGGGTGGTTTCTTCGCTGAAAAAGCCGCCGGTGGGGCCGTCGTCGGCCAGCAGGGCGTACTTGGCAATGCGGGTGCCGGCTTCCTGCACGGTGCCGGTGCCCCGGTGGTGGTTGAAGTCGGTGGCGACAAAGCCGGGGTCCACGGCGTTCACCTTGAAGGGCGTGTCGCGCAGTTCGTAGGCCAGGGCAATGGTGTACATATTGAGGGCCGACTTGGACGACTGGTACACGGCCCCTTTGTGGTGGTAGTACTTGCTGGCCGGGTCGCTGGCCAGCGTCAGCGACCCCTGGCTCGAACTCACGTTCACGATGCGCGGGGCGGCCGACTGCCGCAGCAAGTCAATGAACGCCTGCGTGACGGCCACCACCCCGAACACGTTGGTTTCGTACACCCGCCGGAACGTGGCCAGGGCAGCCGTGAGGGCCGTTTGGGGCATTCCGCCGCTGATGCCTGCGTTGTTAACCAGCACGTCCAGCACGGCGGTGCGCCGGCCCAGGGCCAGGCGGGCGGCGGCCACCGAGGCGGCATCGGCCACGTCCAGTTCCAGGGGTTCCACCTGGGTCAGGCCGTCGGCGTGCAGCTGGGCCACGGCGTGTTGGCCGTTGGCCAGGGTGCGGCAGCCCAGGTACACGTAGTGGCCCAGGGCCAGGAGTTGGCGGGCGGTCTCGAGGCCAATGCTTTTGTTGGCCCCGGTGATGAGTATCTTTTTCATGCCGCAAAGGTAGCGGCCCCCGCCAGGGGGCCACCCGTCCATTTCGCGGCATTACTGGTCCATTTCGCGGTGTTGGCGGCGGTAGCGGCCGGGGGTGCAGCCCGCCTGCTGCCGAAAGAAGCGGCCGAAGTAGGAAGCCGTGGCAAAGCCGAGGTGGTCGGCAATCTGTTCGCTGCTCAGGTCGGTGTGCAGCAGCAGGCGGCGGGCTTCGAGCCCGCGCCGGTCGTGGATGTGGGCCAGGGCCGAACGCCCGCTCAGGTCCTTGATGCGCCCGCTGAAGTGGCCGGTGGCCACGTGCAGCAGGGCGGCGTAGTCGGCCACGGCGTGGTGGGTGCGGAAGTGGTCGGCCAGCAGCGCCTGAAAGCGGTGCAGCAGCGTGGCCCCGGCCGCCGCTGCCCCAACCGGGCAGTGGGCCTCGTACACCTGGTTGAGGTAGGTGAGCAGCACGGCCAGGTGGGCCGCCAGCAAGGCCGGCTGGCCGGGGCCGGGCTGCTGGTCGGCCGCTTCCAACTGGGCCAGCACGGTTTCCACGAAGGCCACCTGGGCGGCAGTCAGGGGCAGGGCGTGCTGGCGGTGGGGGTTGCGCAGCAGCGGCAGGCCGGCCAGGGCGGCGTTGGGCTGGGCGGCCAGGTAGGCGGGCGCAAAGGCCACGCTGCTGCCCCACACCGCCTGCGGCTCTTCCTTGACCTGCACCTGGCCGGGGGCGGTGACGAACACCGTGCCCGGCTGCGGCGCGTAGCGGGTGCCGTCGACCCACAAGCGGGTGCCGCCGCGCCGCAACAGCAGCAGCAGGAAGTAGTCCTTGCGGTGGGGCAGCAGCACATCGGGGCTGTAGGGCACGGTGCCGTCGGTGCGGCCCAGGTGCAGGCGGGCAGCGCCGGACGCGGTCAGCGCATGGGTCGGGATGGGCGGGGCAGCGGCGCGGGCAGGCATGGACTACTCGACCACCAGGCGCAAAGCCGTGGCGGCCCCGCCCGCCTGCACCCGCAGCGTGTAGAGGCCGGGGGCCAGGCCGGCCGTGGGGTAGGGCACCGTGGTGCCCGCCGTGGACAAAGCGAGGGTGCGGGTGCTCACGGCTTGCCCCAGCGCGTTGAGCAGCGTGGCCGTGGCCGTGGCGCTGGCGAGGGGCGGCAGCGCGAGGGTGAAGCTGCCGTGGGCGGGGTTGGGGTAGAGCGCGGCGTGAGCGGCTGGTAGCGGGGCGGTGGCGGCCAGCGTTCCGGCTCCGTTTAGCGTTGCTACAAATCCGGTTCGAGCATTGCCATTTAAGGTCTGACTGCCAAAGGAGGCCGTGCCATAAAAGCTTCCCGTAACCAGGGCGTTGCCCGCCGCGTCTACTGCCACCCCCCTGCCGTAATCAAAATAGCTGCCCCCGGCCCGCACCGCCCAGGCGGCCGCCCCCGTGCCGCCCGCAAACTTGGCCACGAACACGTCATCGTACCCCGCCGAAACAAGGGGGGTAACTGTGGGGGCGGTGGCAAAGCTGGCCGTGCCCGTGAAGCCTCCCGTGACCAGGGCGTTGCCTGCCGCGTCCACTGCCACCCCGTTGCCGGAATCATAGCCGCTGCCCCCGGCCCGCACCGCCCAGGCGGCCGCTCCCGTGCTGCCCGCAAACTTGGCCACGAACACGTCGTAGGACCCCGCCGAAACGAGGGGGGTAGCCGTGGGGGTAGTGGCAAAACTGGCCGTGCCATTGAAGTAGCCCGTGACCAGGGCGTTGCCCACTGCGTCCACGGCTATCCCGGAGCCGTAGTCATCGCCGGTGCCCCCGGCCTGCACGGCCCAGGCGGCCGCCCCCGTGCTGCCCGCAAACTTGGCCACAAACACGTCCTCCAGTCCCGCCGAAGTCAGGAGCGTGGGCGTGGGGGCGGTGGCAAAACTGGCCGTGCCATTGAAGTAGCCCGTGACCAGGGCGTTGCCCGCCGCGTCCACCGCCACCCCGTAGCCGCTATCATCGTCGCTGCCCCCGGCCTGCACGGCCCAGGCGGCCGTCCCCGTGCCGCCCGCAAACTTGGCCACAAACACGTCCTCCAGTCCCGCCGAAGTCAGGAGCGTGGGCGTGGGGGCGGTGGCAAAGCCAGCCGTGACACCAAAGCTTCCCGTGACCAGGGCATTGCCCGCCGCGTCCACGGCTATGCCGGAGCCGTAGTCATCGCCGGTGCCCCCGGCCCGCACCGCCCAGTCGGCCGTCCCGGTGCTGCCTGCAAACTTGGCCACGAACACGTCGGCGGACCCCGCCGAAGTCAGGACCGTGGGTGTGGGGGCGGTAGCAAAACTGGCCGTGCCCTCGAAATAGCCCGTGACCAGCGCGTTGCCCGCCGCGTCCACCGCCACCCCGGTGCCCCTATCAGTGCCAGTGCCACTGCCCCCGGTCCGCACCGCCCAGAGCCAGGCCCCGGTGCTGGCGCTGCGCTTGGCCACAAAGATGTCGGCCCCCCCCGCCGAAACCAACGTGGTGGTTCCCAGCACGAGGGTGCCGAAGAAATAGCCAGTGACGTACTGGTTGCCGGCAGCATCGGTCGCGGTGGCCCTACCTTCTGAGTACCCGCTGGAGGCGAAGCTGACGGCCTGCGTGAAGGCCGGGGCCTGCGCCCACCCGCCCACCGGCCCGGCCAGCAGCAGCCACGCCAGCAGCACCGGGCGCAGGAAATGGACAAGGAGGGCGGGCAGGCCCGCGCGGGCCGCCCGCCGGGCGGGCGCAGCAAGAGTGGTCATGGGCAATGGCAGTGGCGGAGGAAAGCCGGCGGCCCCGCCGGGCGCGGCCGCAAGCCCCCAAAGGTAAGCGGCGGGCGGTGGCCCGGCGGCGGCCCCGTGGCGGCGGCCGGCTTATTCCAGCACCACGCGCAGGGCCGTGGCGGTCCCGCCCGCCTGCACCCGCAGCGTGTAGAGGCCGGGGGCCAGGCCGGCCGTGGCGTAGGGCACCGTGGTACCGGCGGGGGCGAGGGTTAGGGTACGGGTGCTGATGGTTTGGCCCAGGGCGTTGAGCAGCGTGGCGGTGGCGGTGGCGCTGGCAAGGGGCGGCAGCGTGAGGGTGAAGCTGCCGTGGGCGGGGTTGGGGTAGAGCGCGGCGGCCAGGGAGGGGCGGGTGGTGGCGGTGGCGAGGGTTCCGGCTCCTGCCAGCGTTGCTACAAATCCGGTTCGAGCATTGCCATTCAGGGTCTGATTGTCAAAGTTGGCCGTGCCCGTGAAGGAACCCGTGACCAGGGCGTTGCCCGCCGCGTCCACCGCTACCCCACTGCCGGAATCATTGTCGCTGCCCCCGGCCTGCACCGCCCAAGTGGCCGCCCCGGTGTCGCCCGCAAACTTGGCCACGAATACGTCGATGGGCCCCACTGCAATCAGCACCGTGGCCGTGGGGGCGGTGGCAAAGCGGACCGTGCCAATGAAGCTTCCCGTGACCAAGGCGTTGCCCGCTGCGTCCACCGCCACCCCGTTGCCAAAATCAAAGTTGCTGCCCCCGGCCCGCACCGCCCAGGCGGCCGCCCCGGTGCTGCCCGCAAACTTGGCCACGAAGATGTCGGTGGACCCCGCCGCAGTCAGCACCGTGGGCGTGGGGGCGGTGGCAAAGCGGACCGTGCCATAGAAGAAGCCCGTGACCAAGGCGTTGCCCGCCGCGTCCACCGCCACCCCATAGCCAAAATCATCGCTGGTGCCCCTGGCTTGCACCGCCCAGGCGGCCGCCCCGGTGCCGCCCGCAAACTTGGTCACGAACACGTCGCCGAACCCCGCCGCAGTCAGCACTGTGGGCGTGGGGGCGGTGGCAAAGCTGGCCGTGCCACTGAAAAAGCCCGTGACCAGGGCGTTGCCCGCTGCGTCCACCGCCACCCCATAGCCGGAATCATCGCCGGTGCCCCCGGCCTGCACGGCCCAGGCGGCCGCCCCCGTGCTGCCTGCAAACTTGGCCACGAACACATCGTAGGACCCCGCCGCAGTCAGCACCGTGGGCGTGGGGGCGGTGGCAAAACTGGCCGTGCTCTGAAAGTTGCCCGTAACCAGGGCGTTGCCCGCTGCGTCCACCGCCACTCCGGTGCCTTCGTCATAGCTGCTGCCCCCGGCCCGCACCGCCCAGGCGGCCGCCCCCGTGCTGCCCGCAAACTTGGCCACGAACACATCGTAGTACCCCGCCGCAATCAGCACCGTGGGCGTGGGGGCGGTGGCAAAACGGACCATGCCATCGAAGGCTCCCGTAACCAGGGCGTTGCCCGCCGCGTCTACCGCCACCCCGGTGCCCCTATCAGTGCCACTGCCCCCGGCCCGCACCGCCCAGAGCCAGGCCCCGGTGGCGGCGCTGCGCTTGGCCACGAAAATGTCGGTCCCCCCCGCCGAAATCAACGTGGTGGTTCCCAGCACAAGGGTGCCACTGAAATCACCGGTGACGTACTGGTTGCCGGCGGCATCGCAGGCAGTCGCCGCGCCCGCCGAAGTGCTGGTGGTCGCCGTGGGGTTGAAGCTGACGGCCTGCGTGAAGGCCGGGGCCTGCGCCCACCCGCCCACCGGCCCGGCCAGCAGCCAAGCCAGCAGCACCGGGCGCAGGAAATGGACAAAGGAATTGGGCAGGCCCGCACGGGCCGCCCGCCGGGCGGGCGCAGCAAGAGTGGTCATGGGCAATAGCAGTGGCGGAGGAAAGCCGGCGGCCCCGCCGGGCGCGGCCGCAAGCCCCCAAAGGTAAGCGGTGGGCGGCCCGGCGGCGGGCAGCGGCCGGGCAGCGGCCGAAGCACAGCTTCGGGGTACTCGGCCTTACTGCACCCCGTCGCCGCGCAGCTTGCGGAAGCGCTTGCGGGCCTCGGCCACGTAGATGCTGCCGGGGAATTTGGTCAGCACCTGCTCGTAGAGGGCCAAAGCTCTGGCCTTGTCCTTGAGGTCTTCTTCCTGAATGCGGGCGGTGAGGAACAGCGCGTCGTCGCTCAGCACCTCAGCCTTGGGGTTGAGCGTGATGCGCTCCAATGTGGTGAGCGCCCCGGCAAAGTCGCCCGCCCGGCGCTGCAACTGGGCCTTCAGGTAGTAGGTATCGTAGCTGATGGCGTGGCCCGGAAACTTCAGCAACAGGGCATCCAAGCCGGTGATGGCTTCGGGGATTTTGTTCTCGAACACCAACTCCTCCACCGCCGCGTAGGCCCGCAGGCCCAGGCCCAGGGTGTCTTCCACGGTGTTGTTCTGAATCAGCAGCGAGAGCTGCATGGCATCGTTGGCGATTTCGCGGGTGGTGGCCTCCTTGAGGATGTCAAGGTGGCTTTGGGCCAGCTTGAAGTCGCCCGCGTAGTAGCTCAGGCGGGCGTTGCGGAGCTTGGCCTCGTAGCCGAGCGGGGCTTCCTTGTGCGATTTCTCGACCTGCGAATACAGCAGCGTGGCCTCCCACGGCTCCTGCTTCAGCAGGTACAGGTCGCCGAGGGTGATTTTGGCCTCGTCCACCACCTCTTCGCTGACGCGGGGCATGGCGGTCACTTCCTCCAGCAAGGTCATGGCTTTGGCCCGGTCGCCGAGCTGAAAGGCGTAGAGGTTGGCCAGGTTGCGCAGCAGCGGGGCGGTGTCGGGGGTGCGGCCCACCTCGGCCAGCAGGGTTTCGTACTCGCCCACCAGCGCCCGCACCTGGGCCGGGTCCACGGGGTAGGTGTCGCGCACCTGGGCCTCGCGGGCCTGCAACAGCTGCTGCCGGGCCGCATTGAAGAACGGCCCGTCGCGGTACTCCTTCGCCACGTAGGCGTAGCCCGCGATGGCGGCTTCGTAGTCCTTGTTTTGCTGGGCAATGGCGGCCAGTTCCAGCACCCGGCGGCCCTGGGTGCGTTCGCGCCGGTCCAGCGCCCGCGCCTGCACCAGCGCCCCGGCAAAGTCGCGCCGCTGCACCTGCAACCACAGCAGCAACTCGCTGTACGCGCCCTGCTCCGGGTGCTGCTGCGTGGCCGTGAGCAAGAGCTTCTCCAACGCATCAAAGTCCTTTTCTTCCTTCAGCGCGTTCTGCAACATATTCCGCACGAAGGGCAGTTGCCCGGCATCCTGGTCCACCAGCCGCAGGGTTTCAGCCAGCAGCTTCTCCTGCTGCCCGGTCTGGGTATAAAGCTGGATGAGTTGCGGCGCGTATTCAGTCGTGTTCTTCGCCAGTTCCCGGCCGTGCAAGTAGGTGCGCTCCTTCCAGGCCGGCAACTCCCGCTGCCCAAACTCCTGGGCCACCGGCTGCACCTGGGCGGGCACGAGTTGGGCCAGCACTTTGGCCCACTGCTTGTCGGCCGCCGCCGCGTCGCCGCTGGCCTGGTACAGCCCCCCCAACGCTACGCCGTAAGTGGCCTCGGCCGGGTGCTGCCGGATGGCCTTTTTGGCCAGCTTCTCGGCTTCCTTGTAGCGTTTCAGGCGTTGCAAAGCCCCCACGTAGGCCGGGAACACGGCCGGGCTGGTCTGCTCCTCGCCCTTGAGGCGCTCAAACAGGAACACGGCCTTGTCCAACTCTCCGCGTTGGGCGTAGTCCAGGGCCAGGGCCGCGCCGGGCGCGGCGGCCCATTGGGTGGGGACCTGGGCCTGGGCGGTGGCCGGAACTATGAAAACGAGGGCAGCGGCGAGAAGCAGGTAGCGCATAGAAGTTGTGGCTGTCAGGGGGCAGAACGTCGGGGCGGGGGCTGCGCGTTCACGGCAATTAGGCGCAGGGCTGTGCCCCGCGCCCACCCCGCGCCACAAAAAAAGGGCCGCCCCGAAGGTACGGCCCTTTTCCATGAGCGCAGGCGGCAATTCCTAGAAGAACTTGGCCCGGTTGTCTTTCACGTTGGCGTGGGCCTTGAGGGCCTCAAACACCTTGCCGTCCTGCTGCTGGCTGCGCTGCTGCGCCAGTTGCTTGCGGATGGCTTTCACATCGGTAGTGGTGGTGGCGGGCGGGGTCAGGCTCACCGGCTCCACCACCAACACGCCCTGCTCGCCCTGAATGGCGGCCGAATGCTGGCCCGGCTTCAGGGCGTAGGCGCGGCCCACGGCCAGCGGCTCAAAACCCACGTTGGTGAGCGTGCCCTGGCCGAGAATTACGCCCTCGGCGGTGCCAACCTGAGCAGTGGGGCCGTACTTGGCGGCCATTTCTTCCAGGGTGCCGGTCTTGGGCAGCTTGCCCATTATCTGCTGGGCCTTTAGCTCGTTGCGCACCTGCACCGACAACTCCGGCCGCAGGCTTTCCACGGTGGCCGTGCCCTTGCTGCGCTCGTCGGTGAGGGCGGCGATGACGTACTGGTCGCCCATCTCGTACACTTCCGACACGTCGCCCACTTTGGTGGTGGTGCCGTTCGGCCCCGCGCCGTAGGCCCAGCGCACGAGTTCGCGGGCGTTTTGCAGGCTGTTCACGCTGCGGGCACCTTTGTCGAGGTTCTTGGCCTCCTGCTTTTGCAGGGTTTTATCTTTCACCACCAGGTTGCGGAAGCTGGCCAGGTCGGTGGCTTCCCCCTTTAGCTCCTGGGCTTTGGCGTAGGCCGCCTCGCGGGTCGCGTCGCTGGGGGTGATGGTTTTCTTCACCTCCGCTACCTGATACTGCTGCTTGGTGGGCAGGGCCGTGATTTTGATGAGGTGGTAGCCGAACTGCGTCTTCACCAGGTTGGGCAGCAAGCCAAGATTGGTGGCTCCAAAAATGGCTTTCTCAAACTCCGGCACCATGCGGCCCGCGCCAAACCAGCCGAGGTCGCCGCCCTGGTCTTTGGTGCCGTCGGTGCCAAACTGCCGGGCCATCGCCGCAAAGTCGGCCCCGCCCTTGATTTTGTCCAGCAAGTCCTGGGCTTTCTTCTTGGCGCTGGCTTCGGCTTCCGGCCCCGCTCCTTCTACCTTGATGAGGATGTGGCTGGCGCGGGCAGCGGGCTTGTCGCCCTGCTTAGTGCCGGTGGCTTTGAACAGCGAATAGGTGCCGTTCTCCACGTAGGGACCATAGACCTGGCCCACCGTCAGGGGCAGTTGCTTGCGCAGTTCTTCGGGCAGCGCGTCCGGCCCCCGGAAGGCCCCGGCGTAGGGCTGGTCGGAGTTCATTTTCACAAACAGCGAATCCACCGGGGCCGAGGCAAACTGCGTGGCCAGGGTGGCCATGCTTTCCTTCACGGCGGCGCTGTCGTCCTTGCTGGCCGTCACCGGGATGCTGATGTACTCCACCGAGCGGCCGTCCTCTACCTTGTACTTGCCCTTGTTCTTGTCGAGGTAGGCCTGCAACTGCGCATCCGTCACCTTCACCGCCGAGTCCGAGATGCTGCCGTAGGGCACAAACAGGTACTTCACCGAGGCTTTGGTGTTCTGGTTGAGGTCGTAGCGTTTGGCCTCGGCCGTGGTCACGTACACCGAGTTTTTGAGCAGGGCATTGTACTTGGCCCCGATGCGCTCGGCGGGCAGGTTGGCCTCGAAGTTGCGCCACGCGGCCTGTTGCTCCGGCGGGGCCTTGTCCAGGTTTTTGAGGTACTCAATCAGCTTGCTTTTATCGAACTGCCCGGTGGCTTTGTCGGTGAAGGCTTGCTTGATGCCCGCGTTGATGTTGTCGCCCTGCACGAGGTCAATCAGTTCGGCATCGGGCACGGCCAGGCCGAGCTTTTCCCATTCCTGCTGGTAGGCCAGCCGGTAAATGGTCTGGTTCCAGGCCTGGTCGCGCAGGTAGCCCATCGTCTGGTCGTCGGGCTGCTTCTGTTGCTGGGCAATGAAGTTTTGCTTGGCCTGCTCGAGGGCGGCGTTGTACTGGTCGAGGCTGATTTTTTCGCCTGCCACTTCGCCCACCGTCTGGCTGTTGCCTTTGAAGAGGTTGTTCTTGCCGCCCACCAGGTCGCCGCCCACAATGAAGAGCAGCATCCCGATAGCGACGGTGCCGACGGCAATGCCGGATTTTTCCCGAATCGTGTTAATTAAAGCCATTTAATTGGTCGAAACCTAAGTTCGTATTGGTCAAAAGAGGTGCAAAATAACCGCAAAGAACGCGGCAAACAAAATGGCGGGCACGAATAAGCCCCGCCAACTGCGCCCTAGCTACTTCTAACGCCGTTTTTTTGGTTTCACCGCGCCGGGCTGCCGCTTGGTTTCCTGGGCCAGCTTCGCCTGTTGGGCCGCAATCTTGGCCGCCACCGTTTCCTGCTGCCGCCAGTGCAGCAACGGCATCCAGCAGGCCAGCGAAATCATAAAAATCCAGTAGTTGCCCGCAATGTCGTTGTAGAACAGCGTTTGGTACACGCCAATGACGAAGGCCACCACGCCCACGGCGAACAGGACGGTGCGAAGCAGGGATTTGTCGAAGGTCATAGAAAATTGGAAGGGATGAACGTCATGCAGAACGCAGCGGAGCGGAGTGAAGCATCTCGCCGCCCCACTAATTCAATCGGTTGGATTACTGCGCCACGCGAGATGCTTCACTTCGCTTCGCTGCGTTCTGCATGACGGGCTACTTGCTTGGTTTCGCCAGCGGTCTACTCATCACTCCACCCCTACTTTATCAAAGAACCCCACCGGCCGCTTAATCCGATACCGCGAAAAGTCCTGGTTGGCCGTCAGGCCGTAGCCGGTGATGGTTTCGGTCGGCGTTTCCACCTTCACAAACATGGCCGAGTCGGTGTAAATCTGCTGCCGGTTTCGGTCAAAAAACAACTCCTCGGTGTTCATCCGCTGCTGCTTCGGCTCGTTCAGCACCCGCACGTTGCCGCGCATGAGGTAGAGGTTCTTCTGCTTGTCCACCTTGCCGTAGTTGGCCGAAAGCGTGTTCAGCACCGTCTGCCCTTTGTTGGTGTAAAACGTCACCACCATGCCCTTCGGATACAGCACGTCGCCGTTTTCAAACTGCTGTTCCAGCGGGGCCGTCAGTTGCAGCTTCAACTGCGCCGAGTCGCTGAAAAGCGTCCGCACATTGGTCGTTTCCAGCAACGGCCCCGTGTAGGCCACGGGCAGCACGTCCGCCTCTTTGCGACTACACCCACTCAGCAAACCCATTCCCAGCCCTACTACCACGCCCCGTCCGCGCCCCGCCCAAAGGCAAGCCGCGCAGCGGCGTGCCCATGCCACCGGGTAGTCAGGGGCGCAGCTCCGTATCCGTTTCATCCGTTCAAGCCGTTTGAATCTGCGGTGTTACTGGAGTTTGCGCTTGATGAACCAGCGGTTGTTCAGCGTCACGCCCAACTGCCCCTTGATGTAGTTTTCCTGCACGTTGCTGGTCGTGCCGCCCGGCAGCAATTCCGTGTTCCCGCGCATCCCGTAAGTGAACCCCAGCGTGAACGTAGTCGCTTCCAGTGGCGTGGCCGTGGGCAGCGGAAACGCAAACCCCCAACTCACCGAGCGGTCATACAGCACTTTGCCGTCGGACCGGTAGGGCAACTGCGCCAGCGCGATGCCCGCCCGATAAGCCACCCGCCGGAAGTAATGGTCCACCGAACCGGGTTCGGGCGCGAACTCGCCGCCCAGCCCCACCCGCAAGGTGTTGCCCAGGGTCGCCGCCGACGCGGTGCCGAAGCTGCGGAAATCGCCCCACTGCTGCTGCGCTACGTCCAGGTTCACGCTCCAGTTCTTGTCGTTGTCGAGGCTGATGCCTAATTGCGCCAGGGCCGGCACCGTGCTGCTGCCCTGTACGCTGTCGGTGCGGACGAAGCTGGTGATGGCGTTGTTCGCGTCGCGCCGTTCCTGCGTGCCGGTGCGCTTGCCGTTGAGGTCGGCTTGGAAGCTGTACACCCAGGCCAGGTTCAGATTCAGGTCTTTGCCAATGCTGTGGCGGTAGTGCGCCCCGGCCCGAAACGCGAAATCCGAGTAGCGGGTGTGCTGCCGGCTCACCAGTTTGACGCTCGTCGTGCCATCGGCCAGGGCGACGGTGGTGCCGGTGGTTTCGTCGGTCGTCCCAAACACGTAAGCCGCCGAAGCGCCCACGTTCAGCGCCTTGCTGACGTGGATGCCGTGGGCAAAGTACGCCTGCGAAAGCCCGCCGCTGCCCTGGAACTGCTTGAGCACCCGCGCCGTGGGGTCGCCCAGCACCGCCTGAATCGTGTTGGACTCGTAATCCACCGCGCTAAACGGTTTTAGCCCCACCGCCGCGCCCCAGCGCTTGTTGATGGGCACAGCCAGAGACAAGTAGCCCAGGGTGCCGCTGCCACTCCGGCCGCTGGCCGTGGCGTTTTTCACCGTCTGGTACTGCCCCGTGTAGCCGGCTTCAAACGTGGTCCGGGCGGTGTAGTAGAGCAGCGCCGGGTTTAGTTCGTTCACGTTGGTGGCGTTGGGCGCGGCCAGGCCCACGCCGCCCATGCCCAGCTGCCGCACCCCGCCCTGGTTGGCGTTGTAGTCGCCCAGGCCCAGCCGCGAGTAGGGCGAATTGCCCAGCCCCTGCGCCCGGACACCCAGACCGCCCGCGCTCAGCCACACGCCGCCCAGCAGCAGCAGGGCAGGCATTGTATTCTTCGCGTTCTTATTGCTCAACATTAACATTATACGCTAAAATGCGATAAAGCCCCAACAGCACCAGTTCGGGCACTACAAAGGTACGACCGGCCATGTGCGCCGCCAGAAAAGCCGCGTCGCCGCCCGTGAGCAGCACCGCCAGCCCCGGCCACTGCCGCCGGTACTGCGCCACCAGCCCGTCCAACTCGGCCGCCGTGCCACGCACCACGCCGCTAAGAATGCTGTCGGTGGTGGAGCCGCCCACCAGCCCAATCGTTGCATCGGCCGCCGGCAGCGCCAGCAGCGGCAGCCGCCCCGTGAAGGCGTGCAACGCCCGCAGCCGCATCCCCAGCCCCGGCCCGATGCTGCCGCCGTGGTAGGTGCCGTCGGCCGTCACCAGGTCCAGTTTCAGGGCCGTGCCCGCGTCCACGACCAGCGTGGGCTGCCCCGGCCGCAGCCCGGCCGCGCCCACCGCCGCCGCCAGCCGGTCGGCCCCCAGCGTGGCGGGCGTGGCGTAGGCGTTGTGCAGCGGCACGGGCGTGGTGCCAGGGTCGAAAAGCAGCACCCGCCCCGGCACCAGCGCCCGCAGCGTGGCCACCCGCCCCGCCCCATCTTCCGCCACCGACGACACCAGTAGGTGCTGCGGCTGCCAGCGTTGCAGCAGTTTTTCTACCTGCGAAGCCGTCAGTCCGGCGGCCGTTTCGTGCAGCGCCCCATCCGCAAAGCACCCCGCCTTCACGGCCGTGTTGCCAATGTCGAGAACCAAAGTGTGCATGGGCCAGATGGGCGGGGCGGTGGAAATAGATAGACGAGTTGCCGAACCCGTTGGCAACCGTTGAGCAACTCGTCCTGCTGCTTGGTCCAAACGATAGTATTCGTTGGGGCAAACGATAGTAATCGTTTGCCCCAACGAATACTATCGTTTCCAAAATGGTCTCAATCCTTTGAACTGCCGCCCGCCCTACAGGAAATACTTCAGCCGAATGACTTCCTGCTCGTTCAAAAAGCGCCACTTGCCGCGCGGCAGGTCTTTCTTGGTCAGGCCCGCGTACTGCACCCGGTCCAGGGCCACCACGTCGTAGCCGAGGTGCTCAAAAATGCGGCGCACAATGCGGTTGCGGCCGATGTGAATCTCAATGCCCACGAAGTGCGGGTTGCCCGCCACCACGGCCACGTCGTCCACCAGGGCCTTGCCGTCTTCCAGTTCCAGCCCGTCCGAAATTTGCCGCAAATGGTCTTCCGTCAGCGGCGTAGCCAGTTCGACCTGGTATATTTTCTTGTTCTTGTGCGAAGGGTGCGAGAGCTTCTGTGCCATCTCCCCGTCGTTGGTAAAAAGCAACAAGCCCGTCGTGTTCCGGTCCAGCCGCCCCACCGGGAATATCCGTTCCTTGCTGGCGCTGGCCACCAGGTCCATCACCGTGCGGCGGCCTTCGGGGTCTTCGGTGGTCGTGATGAAGTCCTTGGGCTTGTTCAGCAGCACGTACACCGATTTCTCGCGGCTGAGGTTGGTTTTGCCGTACTGCACGGTGTCCTCGGGCTGCACTTTGTACCCCATTTCCGTCACCACCTCGCCGTTCACCCGAATTTCGCCGGCCGCAATCAGCGAGTCGGCCTCGCGGCGCGAACAAATGCCGGCGTTGGCGATGTAGCGGTTCAGGCGCAGCTCGTCGGTGCCAAAGTCCTGGTCTTCCTGACGGCGGCGCTTGTTGCCGCGCATTTTGTCGTCCTCGTAGTGCTTCAGGTTTTTGTAGTCGGGCGCTTCGCCGGGCCGCTCGCCAAAGCGGGGCTTGTCGGCGCGGTTGGCCTGGGGGGCCGGGCGCTCGTCGCGGCCGCTGCCGTAGCCGGTGCCGGAGCGCCGTTCGCTGCGCTCGGTGGCTTTCAGGGCCTCGCGCCGTTGCCCAAAGGTGCCCTTGCCGGGGCCGGTGGGCGCGTTGCTGCCGCCCGCCCAATCGCCGCCCTCGCTGCCGGGGCGCGTACCGCCGGGCAGCCGGGGCCGCTCGCCTTCGCGGCGCGGGCTGGCAAAGCCACCCGGCCGTTCGCCCTGGCTGCGGCTGCCCCCGTCCGGGTGACGAGGGTTAAAATTCGTTTCGCGCTTGCCAAACGCCCCCGCCGTAAACCGCCGCCCAAACGCCGCCTCATCCGCCGCTTGGTCGGGTTCGTAGCCCCGGCGCTCGTCGCGGTTGCGGGGGGTGCGGTCGTTTCGGTCGTTGTAGCTGCCCTGGTCGCGGCGTTCGGCTCCTTCCGGCGGCGTGGCCGAAAACGGCCGGGCCGACCGAATCGGCCGGTTGGGGCCGCGTTCGCTGCTGCCGCTGTCCCGCCCGTCGCCGTCGTCGCGGCGGCCCCGGTCGTCCCGGTCGTTGTCGTCGCGGCTGTCCCGCCCGTCGCGGATGCTGCGCTCATCGCGCTGACCGTCGCGGCGCTCCCCGCCCCGGTCAGGCGCGGTGCTGCGGCCGAAGCCCGGCCCTTGGCTGGCCGGGCGGTCCTCGTTGGGGTTCTGCTTTTGAAATTTGCGGTTGCGCTCGCCCGCTTCGCCCCGGGGCACAGCCGACCGGCCTTCCTGGCGATAGGGCTGGCCGGGCCAGTTTTCGCGGGGCTGATACGGGCGCACCGGGCGGCCGTCCGGGGCCGGGCGACGCGCATCGTGCCCGCCCCGCTCGTCGCGGCCCGCGTACTGCTCGCGGCTGCCGTAGCTGCGCGGTTCGGGGGCGCTGCGGCCGTAGCCGGTGCCGCTGCGTTGCTCCTTGCCGGGGCGGTCGTCGCGGCGTTCGGCGGGCCGCCCGCCACCAAAACCACCACTGCCGCCCTGGCGCGGGGGGCCGTAGGACCGGCGTTCGCCGCCCTCGCCGCCCGGCCGAGGCCCGTTGCCGAAGGCCCCGTTCGTCGGGGGCCGGTGGCGGTTATCGGGCCGGTCGCCGCCGCGTGGGCCGGGCCGGTCGTTGTCGTTGTCGTTGCGGCGGCCAAAGCCGCCCGGCCCGTCGCCGTTGCGCCCGCCGCGACGGTCCGCCTGATTATCTGAAAAATGCTTCTTACTCATGGGAAAGGAAAATATGCCGTATCACTACGGGAGTGTATAAAACGGTAGTGGGTGGCGGGTAGTGGGGAGTTGGACAAAAAGCCTCGTGCTGTCCAACCACCCACTACCCGCCACCCACTACTAGGTAAAGCTAGTCCTTACGGGCCATTTTGGCCTCAATGGAATGCTGTGTGTGCGGCACCGCCCGCAACCGGTCCTTGGGAATGAGCTTGCCCGTGCCAATGCACACACCATACGTGCCGTTTTTGATGCGAACCTGCGCGTTTTCGAGCTGCTGAATGAACTTCATCTGGCGCGAAGCCAGTTGGTTCATGCTTTCTTTTTCGGCGGTTTCGGCCCCGTCCTCCAGCACTTTGGCCGACGAGGAGGTGGTGTCCGTTCCCGATTCGTTGTTGCGGCTCAAAGTCTCTTTGATAAACGAGAATTCCTTGCGGGCGGCGGCCAGCTTGTCCTGAATCAGTTGGTCAAATTCGCTCAGGTCTTCCCGCGAATAGCGTACGTTTTCTTCGGTCATGGATTGCGTAAAAAAATAGGTTGAGCTAGCGCCCACCGTTGCCAAAAACGGCGGTTGCTGCCCAACGCCAGTAGTTGCCAAATAGTTTAGCCAGCGCCCGCCCGCCACGGCGCAATGCGGTTGCTGAGTGGCATTTGGGCCGCAAAGGTACGGCTTTGCGGCCGCTTTTGCTACCCTTTCCCAAAAGCTCTCAAAAGCCTAACATCTGAATGGCCGCCACGGCCGCTTCCACGCCCTTGTTGCCCAACTTACCACCCGCCCGGTCCTGGGCCTGTTCCAGGGTATTCGTCGTCACGACCCCAAAAATCACCGGCTTGTTGAACTTCAGCCCCACCGCCGTCAGCCCCTGCGCCACGGCGTGGCTGATGTAGTCGTCGTGTTTCGTTTCGCCCTGAACGACCACGCCCAGGCATATCACCGCGTCAATCTCGGCGTGTTGGGCCAGCAGTTGCGCCCCCAGCGTCAGTTCAAAGCTGCCCGGCACCGGGTGCCGGAAAATATGCTCGGCCTTTGCCCCGTGCGTGAGTAGCGTGTCGCCCGCCCCGGCTGCCAGCACATCGGTGATGGCCCGGTTCCAGCCCGCCACCACCAGCCCAAACCGCTTCTCGCTGATGTCGGGAAAGGTGCTGGCATCGTAAGCGTCAAGATGCTGAAGTGCAGTAGCCATAAATCGCTGATTTATTTATGTTGAAATGTTTATTCCACAAAAACGGCGTTCCTCCAATTATCAGGAAGAACGCCGCCCCATTCCGCCATCAGCGAAATCACGGTTAATCAGTCTAATCAGCGATTTTCCAGCTTGGCCTTGAACTGCCGCGCCTCCCCCACTTCCGTAGCTGTCGGGTAATCGCTGATGATGCGGTCGTAGGCTTTGATGGCCCCTTCGCTGTCTTTGGCCGTTTCCCGCGCCATCGCCTCTTTCATCAGGTAGCTGGGCGAAAACTGTTCGTTGGACTTGTAGTCGGCCGCTTTGGCGTAGAGGTCGGCGGCTTCCTTGGGCTTGTTCAACTCCATCTGTGCGTCGCCCATCAGGGAATAGGCCCGGGGCTGCAACAGGTAGTCGTCGGCGCTAAAATCCTCCAGGTAGTTCAGCGCGTCCTGATACTTGCCCTGGTTGAGGGCGGCCACCCCGGCGTAGAAATTGGCGAGGTTGCCCGCAGCGGTGTTGCCGTATTCGTTGGCTACCGTTGCCAAGCCTGCGGCCTTACCGTCGCCCTTCATGGCTTGTTTCAAGGAGTCGGTTTCCCAGTAGTCTACGGCGCGGAACATCGCAGTTTGCGCCTCGCTGTTCTGCTCGTTGTGCCAGTAGTAGTACCCGAAAGCCCCCACCACCACGGCCACCACGGCACCCAGGATACCGAGCAACACGTTGCGGTTGGTGCGAACAAAATCCTCGGTGCCAGCCAAACGGGCGGCCAACGCATCGGGGTCTTCCAGCAAGGGGTTTTCGGCCGGAATGTTCAGTGCAGGTGCCAGCGGGTCGGCCGATACCGTTTGGGTGCCCTGCCGGGCCTGCTGGGCTTGCTGGCTCTTGCCAGTGTAAGGAATCTTAGACATATTTTCTTGGCTGTTGGCTATTAGCAGATGGCTGATAGCTTTTCAGGAGTGGGGCAAAGTTGGGGGTTTGTTTTTTAATATTCGAAAAGTCGTCAGCTACCAGCCATCAGCCAAAAATCTAGTCGTGAATGTAGGGGTAATCGTCCTGCACGTACACGTCCTTGTACAGTTCGTCGGCCGTGGGGTAAGGCGAGGCTTCGGCGAAATCCACCGACTCCTGCACCTGCACCTTGATGCGTTCATCAATGGCCAACAGGTCGGCTTCGGTGGCAAACTTACTTTCCAGAATCGTGTGGCGCACGGCTTCAATGCTGTCGTGGCTGCGCTTTTCTTCCAGTTCCTCTTTGGTGCGGTACTTCATCGGGTCGCTCATCGAGTGGCCCTTGTAGCGGTAGGTTTTGAATTCGAGCAGCGTGGGACCTTCGCCGGCCCGCGCCCGCTCGGCGGCCCGCGCCACGGCGCGGTGCACGTCTTCCACCACCATCGCATTCACCGGCTCCGAAGGCATATCGTAGCTCTCGCCCAGCGTGTAGAGTTCGGTCACGTTGGACGTGCGTTGCACCGAGGTACCCATGGCGTAGCCGTTGTTTTCAATCACGAAAATCACCGGTAGCTTCCACAGCATGGCCATGTTGAAGGCTTCATGCAAAGCGCCCTGCCGCACGGCCCCGTCGCCCATCGAGCAAATGCAGAGTTTGCCCGTCTTGTTGTACTTCTCAGCAAAGGCAATGCCCGCGCCCATCGGCACCTGCGCTCCCACAATGCCGTGGCCGCCCACAAATCCCACCGCCTTGTCGAACATATGCATCGAGCCGCCCTTGCCCTTCGAGCAGCCGGTGGCTTTGGCAAACAGTTCCGCCATCACGGCGTTGGGCGAGGTACCCAGGGCCAGCGGGTGGGCGTGGTCGCGGTAAGCCGTGATGTGCTTGTCGCCCGGCTCCAGCGCCGACACCGCGCCCGCCACGCAGGCTTCCTGCCCAATGTAGAGATGGCAGAACCCTTTGATTTTTTGTTGCCCATAGAGCTGCCCGGCTTTGTCCTCAAACTTCCGCATGAGCTGCATCTGCTCGTACCAGCGCAGGTAGGTTTCCTTGGAGAATTCTGACGCGGCAGTTGCGGCGGTTTTTTTCGGGGCCGCCGTGGCTTTTTTTGCCGCAACCCCGTTTGCCGGACCGACGGGGTCGGGTTGTTTGGCTGTCGCCACGGTCCCGTTTTTAGCCCCGTTTGCACCGGCTTTGCCTACTGCTTTCGTTTCGGTGGGCGTTTTTGGGGCCTTCTTTGCTTTCGTTTCAGCCATTACTCGTTTGGAGAGATTCACGTTGGGAGGGCAAAAATACGTAAAACTGGCCGCAAATCCGCACCCGATGACCCTCGACACCCTTCACTTATTGTTTTTTAAGAACTACGACGCGGCCGATTTGCACTTTGTGCCCGGCATCAACTGCTTCATCGGCGACAACGGCAGCGGCAAAACCAACCTGCTCGATGCCATTCATTACCTGGCCCTCACCAAAAGCGCCTTCCCCGCCCTGGACACCCAATCGGTCAAGCAAGGTGCTGATTTTTTTGTAGTTAAAGGAAAATTCACTGCTGCCGGGGCTGAAAAACCCGAAACCATCCAAGTGAGCCTACGGGCTGGGCAGAAGAAAGTCATCACCCACGACAAGCAACCCTACGAGCGCATGGCCGACCACATCGGCCGCTACCCTGCCGTCCTCATTTCGCCTTACGACACCGACCTTATCCGCCAGGGCAGCGAAGAGCGCCGCAAGTATTTCGACAGCCTCCTCGCCCAACTCGACCACGAGTTTCTGGAGCAACTCATCACCTACAATGCCCTGTTGCGCCAACGCAACGCCGTCCTCAAGCAAGCCGCCGACCGCAGCCACGGCTTCGACCGCGACTACCTGCTGGCCCTGGACGAGCAACTGGCCCCGCTTGGTCAGAGCCTGACCAACCGCCGCGTCACCTTCCTCACCGAGTTCCTACCGCTTTTCCAACGGCATTACCTCCAGTTGGCCAATGGCCGCGAAGTCGTCACCCTTGCCTACAAATCGCAATTGCTGGGGGCCGATTTTGCCCAACTGCTCCGGGCCAACGAACGCCGCGACTTTCTGCTGCAACGCACCACCGTCGGCGCTCACCGCGACGATTTCGTTTTCTTCATGGACGACTTCCCGGTAAAAGGCTACGCCTCGCAAGGCCAGCAAAAATCCTTCGCCATCGCCCTCAAGCTCGCCCAATTCGAGTTGATGGCCGCCCGCCAGCACCAAAAGCCACTGCTGTTGCTCGACGACATTTTTGACCGGTTGGACGAGAAGCGCATCACCCGTCTGCTGGAGTTAGTGGCCGACCAATCTTTTGGCCAAGTCTTCCTCACCGACACCAACCTCGCCCGCACCAACCAGGCCCTTGCCAATGTGCGCGGCCCCATCAGCCGCTTTCGGGTGCAGGCTGGCACGGTGCAGGCGGTGTAGTGCCGCATTGGTATTTCCACTCTACCAAATGCCTTTGGCGCTGGGCCGGCATCAGTAGCGCCTTAAATGCCAATTCCCTTTTGCAGGATTGTGCGAGGGACAGTTGTGCTCATTCACGTGGCGCGGCCTTTAGCGCGGACTTTGAAGCCCGCGCTAAACTCACCTCCCCATCCAGCTAGATGCCTACCCCAGCTTACTCCAACCATCCTATGGGCGTACCTTTGCAAGCCGCAGGCCTCAGCTTTTTTTGCCACTTTGACTGGCCCTCGCTTCGTTCTTGCCTTTCGCTATGAAAAAGCCCACGTCCATTTCTTCGCGTCGGGGCGACGACATATCCCTCAAAGAAGGCTTGGAAGCCTTAGTAAAAGCCTACCGGCTCCAGGGCAAGCTCAACGAAGTAACGGTGGTGTCGAGTTGGGAACGGGTCATGGGCAAGGCCGTTGCCTTGAAAACAAAAGAGGTATTCGTAAACCGGGGCCGTCTTTTTGTGCGCCTCACTTCGGCCCCGCTCAAGCACGAATTGGTGATGGCCAAAACTCGCGTGGCCGAAATGATAAATGCCGAAGTGGGGTCAGTGGTCATTACGGAAGTCGTCTTTCTTTAGCCGCCACCCTACTAGTTGGGGGCCGGGTTTATGCAGTCCCGGCCGCCCTTTGCGCCGCATTTTTTTGCGCGGCCCATGTGTTCCAGTGGCCTACTGGGATGCTCTTTTTTTGCAGCGGGCCATCTCTATGTGCCCCCGAATCACTCGCTGCTTTTTGCAAAGAAGCTTGGCTTTACACCACTGTTTTTGCTTGAAAAAACAAAAATGTTTCACGTGGAACATTTTTGTTACTTCGGCCCGTACACTTTCAGCAGTAGCTCGTTGTAGGCCTCCAAGAGGCTAATGTACTTCGTTTGGAGTGCTAGAAGCTGTTTTGCTATGTCCGTATCAGGGTTTTGAGCGGATGTTACGCGGTGTGTTACACTTGGTGTAGCAGTTGTACGAACAACGGGTGTTACAAATGCAAGCGCCCCCTGCTGTAACGATGTAAAATCATTGGAAAAATCGTGTCCGATAATGTCACCAACTTTTTTTACAAATCCGTAATCAATTGTCTCTTCTTTGAACTTACGGTAGATGGTAGGGCGCGTAATCCCCAGTTCCTCCACGATGCGCGTGATGGAGATACCACTGTTTTTGATGGCTTCTTGCAGGATTTCGCCCTGATGCGGCATGAGAAGGGAGGGGACGCGGGTAGGAGTTGCAAAGGTGTAACACGAACGGATACAAACCAAATTTGTAACGAAAATTTATCCTTTGTTCCTCTGTAACACCTGTCTTATTTTACGAATTGTATTGATTTACACCGTTCAGTTGTAACAGGGCTTTTACGGAACAAATTTGTATCACCCGTTGGCACCGCCCTTGTGTTACAATAGTGGCCGAAACAGCATAATGGGCATCTCACGTGGTTTGTTTCCTGCAATGGAAATCCTTTGTTCCCAAAGTGCCCGGCCATCAGTCCGTGCGTTTGGTCTTTTATGGCGTTACAACTCCCGCGTTTTTATCGCCCAACAACCCATAACGAAGCGGGCAGTAGCGGACGGCTCCGGGCGTTACAACTCCGATACGTGCGCCATTTGCGGCCTACCAACAAACCAAGTCGGTTTGTTCCCGACCCCGGGAAGGCGTAGCTCCCGCCACTTTGCTGCGTCAGCAAAACAGGGCTAGGGCGCGGTCTGGGTAATCGGTGGTGAGGCCTTTTACGCCAAGGGCAGCCAAGTAGCGCATATCAGCTGGGGCATTTACCGTCCAAGGTACGAGGGGTAGGTTAGGGTGGGTTGACCAGAGTTGCTGCAAAGCAGCAGCGGATACGCTGACATAGTCCGGCCCGAACACGGTCGGCACGAAGCCGAGCGCAGCCAGGGCGTTCAGCCAAGACTGGTCGGCTTCGACTAATAGGCAAGTGGCCAGGGCAGGCATTTCGGCGCGGGCAACTTGCAATACCCGGCTGTCGAAGGAGAGCAGGGTGCTGCGGGAGGCTACGCCAGCGGCGGCAATTTCGGCGGCCACCAGGGCCAGGAAAGGACGCGGTGCGGGGTGGTAAAGGCCATCGCCAGCGGGGCTGCTTTTCACTTCGATGGAATAGCGGACCGGGGTGCGGCCCAGGCGCTGGCAAGCGGCCTCGGCAGCGGCCAACACCTCGCGCAGCAAGGGCTTGGGGGCGGGCATAAGTTGCTGCTCGGGGAACTGCGGGGGCTGGATTGAACCGCAGTCGCAACGGCGAATTTCAGCGTAGGACATCCGGTAGAGGTTGTGGTCTGACTCGGCAGCGGCGGCGATGCGCTGGCCTTGCGCATCGCGGCACAGCGCCGCCGAAAGCCACGGTTCGTGCGACACGACGACTTGCTGGTCGGCCGAAATCACTACGTCCATCTCCAGCACATCAACGCCCAGGGCCAGGGCGTGCAGAAAGCCGGGCAGGGTGTTTTCAGGCAGCAGGCCCCGGCAGCCCCGGTGGCCATGAATCTGGGGACGTGGGGCAGAATGAAGCATGAGGCGGAAGTGACCGCGAGGAATGGAACACTGACCCACTCAACAAAATCTACGGCAAACGGGTGGGTTGGGTAGCGAGTGGCGGCCGGCCGGGCGGGCAAAGTTTGCTGCTCAGCGGTATGTTTTGCCCCTACATTTGTGTAAAATCAACGACAAAGCCAACTCATTTTCCCGTGAAAAAAATCACCTTGTTCTTACTTCTCCTTGTGCTGGGCGCGGCCGGGTACTTTTATTACCAGGCCCAAAAAAATGGCCCAAAGGGTGCCCTGGCTGCGGCTGCTTACGCCGTGGACCAGCACGACATGGCCTCGTTTGAGAAATTTGTGGACGTGAACAGCATGACGACGCACCTTGTGGACGATGTCGTGAGCCAGGGGTCGGCGCTGACTTCGCTGGTGCCGGGTGGCAGTCTGGCGGTGGGGGCGGCCATGCGGTTTGCCAGGCCCGCACTGGCCAAAGCGGCCCACAAAGAAGTGCAACGCTACGTCGAAACCGGGTCGTTGGAAGCGGCCGCCGCCGCTGCACCGAAGCGGCTGGTGAACATCTCGCTGACGGGCTTGCTGAGCCGGGTGGTCAGCCCCGAAAGTAAATTCAAAGGCATCAAATACGAACGCGAGGAGGGTGACAATGCCTTTGTGGGCATCGAGCTGACGCAACCCAAATACGACACGACAATGGTGGTGGAAGTGAAAATGCGGCGGCAGGGCGACCACTGGCAAGCCACCCAGATTACGAACACGCGGGAGTTGTTGCAGCAGGTGGTGGGGCTGGAAAAACGGCGGCTGCTGAACCAATAAGTGCAAACCTGCCGGGTATCCAATGTTGGCTGCTACCCACAAAAAACCCCGGCCATCGCGGACCGGGGTTTTTTGTTGTCTAATTTTTCACGCCTTAGCTGCGGCCCGAAAACAAGAAGTAGATGATGGAGCCGCCAAATGGAAAAAACCAGATGACGAGGCCCCAAATTATTTTCTTGCCAATGGACCAGTCCTGCTTGATGAGGCTAAGGAAGGCGAATACGGCCACCAGTAGGTACACCACGCCGACGGCGGTAAGCGAGCCGTTGTTGTTGCGCCCGCTACAAGCAGTAAGCAAAAAGGAAGTAAGCGCCGTCAGGGCCAACAGGGGTGTCCGGCTGATGAGAGAGGAGGAAAAACGCATTGGGAAAGGGGGATTAAGTGAATCCCCCTGTACGCAGGCGATGGCAATAGGATATGCGAACAACACTTTTGCATCTTAACCTACTGACGGTCAAAATTTAGCCAGCACGTACTCTTTGATTTGCTCCGCAAATGCCGGGGCAGCACCGGGCAGCAGCGCCAGCATGAGCAGCACCCCAAACAAAGCCCCGTAGAAGTGGGCATCGTGGTTGATGTTGTCGGCCTGACGGCGGGCCATGTACCACGAATACAATAAATAAAGTATTCCGAACAGGAAGGGCTGAATGGGAAACGGAATGGGCAGAATGATGATGCCCCCGCCGTTGGCACTGACCGGGAACAGCAAAATGCTGGCAAACAACACCGACGACACGCCACCCGACGCGCCGAGGCTGCGGTAGCCGGGGTCGTCGCGGTGCTGGCAGTAGGTGGGCAAATCGGAAACGACGATGCCGCCCAGGTAAAGCAGCAAAAACAACCCCAGCCCGGCCCCCGCGCCGTAGTTCCCGCGCAAGGTTTCCAACACCACCGGCGCAAACGAGTAGAAGGCGAACATATTGAAGAACAAATGCCCCAAATCGTTGTGCAGGAAGCCCGACGTGAGCAGGCGATACCACTGCCCGGAGCGAGCCATGAGGTAGGGCTGCATTATCCAGCCGTCGAGCAGCCGCTGGTTCGACCAGGCGTAGGCCGAAATGAGGACCGTGAGGCCGATGAGAATGACGATGGGGTCGAGCAGCATGAGGGGGCTTAGTTTTCGCGGTCCATGAGTTGCAGGGCCAGGTGCTGCAACGACGCTTTGCGGGCCGCCGGGGCCGCCACCTGCGCCAGGTGTTGCAAGCCTTCCTGGAAGTATTGTTCGATGAGGGCTTCGGTTTGGGGACGGATGTTCAACTCATCGTACACGGCCCGCACGGCGGCTACTTTGGCCGCCGCATCGGGCACGGGCAGCACCCCGATGTGCTGCGCCAGCACGGCTTGCTGGGCGGCGTTGGCCTGGGCCTGGGCGGTGAGAAGGAGAAAGGTTTTCTTGTCCGACACAATGTCGCCGCCCACCCGCTTGCCGAAGGTGGCGGCATCGCCGTACACGTCGAGCAGGTCGTCGCGGAGTTGGAAGGCCAGGCCGATGGCCACGCCAAACTCGCGCAGGTGGGCCACGTCGGCGGACGGGGCACCGGCCAGCGTGGCCCCTAGCTCCAGGCAAAAGCCCAGCAGCACGGCCGTCTTCAGGCGAATCATGGCCAAGTATTCGGGGATGCTAACGGCGGCTTCGGTTTCAAAATTCATGTCCCACTGCTGGCCCTCGCACACCTCGGCGGCGGTTTGAGAAAAGCGCCGCAGGATGCCCGGCAACTGCGCTGGCGGCACCTCAAAAAACAATTCGTAGGCCCGCACCAGCATCACGTCGCCGCTCAGGATGGCCACGTTGGGGTTCCACTTTTCATGCACCGTGGGCTGGCCGCGCCGTAGCGGGGCCTGGTCCATCAGGTCGTCGTGCAAGAGGGTGAAATTATGGAAAACTTCGGTGGCCAGGGCGGGCCTGAGAACCGGCCCCAGGTCATCGCTGAAAGCATGGGCAGCCAGCAGCGTCAGCAGGGGCCGGAGGCGTTTGCCGCCCAGGCCCATGATGTAACGGATGGGGTCGTAGAGGGTCGGTGGCGCTTGCCCGTAGTCGAGTTCGGCCAGGGCGGCGGTAATGGTTGGGGGGAAATCCTGGGGTTGCATCGGGCGCAAAGGTCGGGGTTGGACGGGGTTGTTGCGCAGGAATAGTGGCCGAGGAGGGGGTACTTCGGAAGTGGGGGGGGGTACTTCGGAAGTACCCCCCCCCTACTTCAAAGCCAAGCCCACTCGGCTTTTAACTGAACCGACCCACTTCAAAGCCGAGTGAACCGAGCTAAAAGCCGAACTGACCCACTTCAAAGCCGAGTGGACCGAGCTAAAAGCCGAACCGACCCTCTTCAAAGCCGAGCGTACTCGGCTCCGAAGTGGGTCGGTTCGGTTAAAAGCCGAGTGGGCTTGGCTTTGAAGTGGAGGTCCTAGGCGGGGCGGCAAGCCTAGCGGCGGTTGTTGCCGCTGCCTTTGCCGCTGCCTTTGCCGCCGCCGCTGCCGCCCCGGTAGCCCCGGGCATCGCCGCCCCGCGCTTTCTTCGCCTCGGCCTCGCGGCGTTTCACGAATTCGGGGCGGTTGTCCACAAGGTCAAAGTCAATGGTCCGGTCCAGCAGGTTGGCCGATTTCACGACCACCTCCAGCTCGTCGCCAAACTGAATGATGCGCTTCGTGCCCCGGCCCATGATGCGGTAGTTGTCCTTGTCCAGCTCGAAGGTGTCGCCCGGAATGTCGCCCAGGCGCACCATGCCTTCGCACTTGTTCTCGACCACCTCGATGTACATCCCGCGCTCGTTGAAGCCCGACACGACCCCCTTGAAGGTGTTGCCGATTTCGTCGGTCATGAACTCGACCTGCTTGTATTTGATGCTGGCCCGCTCGGCGTTGGCGGCCAGCTTTTCGCGGGCCGACGAGTGCTTGCACTGCTCCTCCACCGGCGCGGCATCCACGTTTTTGCCGTCGTGCAGGTAGTGTTCCAGCAGGCGGTGGGCCATCATGTCGGGGTAGCGGCGAATGGGCGAGGTGAAATGCGAGTAGTGGTCGAAGGCCAGCCCGAAGTGCCCCAGCGGCTCGGTGGTGTAAATGGCCTTCGCCATCGTGCGAATGGCCAGGCCCTGAATCACGTTTTGCTCCGGCTTGCCCACCACGTCCAGGCTCAGGTTGTTCAGCTCGGTGCTGAGCTTTTTGGGGTTGTGCAGGGCCAAGTTGTAGCCGAATTTCTTGGCGAAAAGGGCGAAGTTCTCCAGCCGTTCCGGGTCCGGCGCGTCGTGGGTGCGGTACACCATGGTGAGGCGCGGCTTGGTTTTTTTCTTGTTGAACACGTACTCCGCCACCTTGCGGTTGGCCAGCAGCATGAATTCTTCAATCATCTTGTGCGCGTCTTTGCGCTCCTTCACGTACACGCCGAGCGGCTTGCCGTCGGGCCCCAGGCGGAATTTCACCTCCTGCGTTTCAAACGAAATGGCCCCGTGCTTGAACCGCGCCGCGCAGATTTTTTTGGCGATTCCGTTCAGCAGGTTCACCTCTTCGGCATAGCCGCCCGCCCCGGTTTCAATGCGTTCCTGCGCGTCCTCGTAGCTGAAGCGGCGGTCCGAGTGAATGACCGTTTTGCCAAACCAGGCAGCGTAGAGCTTGCCCGTTTCGTCCAGCTCAAACACCGCCGAAAACGTGAGCTTGTCCTCGTTCGGCCGCAGCGAACACAGCCCGTTGGAGAGGCGCTCGGGCAGCATCGGAATCACGCGGTCCACGAGGTACACCGAGGTGGCGCGGTGCTTGCCCTCCTCTTCCAGCGCCGTGCCGAGGCGCACGTAGTGGGTCACGTCGGCAATGTGGACCCCGATTTCCCAGTGCCCGTTTTCCAGCTTCTGCACACTCAAGGCATCGTCAAAATCCTTGGCATCGGCCGGGTCAATGGTGAAGGTGGTGACGGCCCGGAAGTCGCGCCGCCGGGCAATCTCGTCGGCCGAAATCACGTCCGCGATGTGCTCCGACTCTTCTTCCACCGCCGCCGGAAACTCGAACGGCAACCCGAACTCGGCCATGATGGCGTTTATCTCGGCTTCGTTGCCACCGGCCGGGCCGAAGTTGCGCACCACCTCCCCCACCGGCTGCCGGTTGGGGTCGGTCGGGAACTCCAGCAGGCGCACCAGCACCTTGTCGCCGTGGCGGGCACCGCCCAGGTTGGCGGGCGGGATGAAGGCATCAAAATAGACCCGGCGGTTGTCGGACTTGACGAAGCCCAGCGTACCCTGCACTTGCAAGCGGCCCACGATTTCGGGGCGTTCGCGCTTCAGCACTTCCACCACGTCGCCGGTGGGGCGGCCGTCGCGGGAGCCGCGCAGGCGCACCCGCACCACGTCGCCCTGCAAGGCAAACTTGAGTTGGTCGGTGAACACGCGCACGTCGTTGCCGCCCCCCTCGGGCACCACAAACGCAAAGTTGGGCGAGGCCAAATCCACCGTCCCGATGAGGGTGTTGTTGTCGCGCACCGGCCGCGAGTCGTCGCCCACGTTATCAAACCCGGCTTCGCGGCGGCGATGCACAATGGGGTCCTGGCCAAACTCGGCTTCCACCGGGCGGGTGTTGGGACGCGGCGGGGCAGGCTGCGGTTTTTTGCCGGTTTTCGGCCCGCTGCCAGCCGCCGCCACTGCCGGGGCAGCCGTGGCCTCCGACAGCCGGTATTCGTCGTTCTGAAGCAGCTCAATCGCGCCCGTTTTCCGCAGGGCTTTGAGGTGGGCAAAGATTTCTTCGCGCTGGCCTTTGGTGGTCACGCCGAGGCGGCGCGAAAGCTGGCGATAGGCCAGCACCTTGCCCGCGTTGTCGGTGAAAACGCGCAGCACCTGCTCTTGGGCAATGGGCGCGGGGTCGGCTTTTTCGCGCTTGGCGCGGCTGGCCGGGGAGTTGTTGGGGGTCGTCATGTAAAAGTAAAAATGGGGCCGCCAGGGGCGGCTAAATGATAAAACGCGGGGCCGGGCGCGGGGTTGTTGAACGAGTACCCCGAAGCGGTGCTTCGGCCGCTGCCCGGAGCCGCACGAAGCAACACTTCGCTGCGCTCATATCCGAAGCACAGCTTCGGGGTACTTGTGCTACGCCCGGCCCGCCACGGCCGCCTGAATGTCGGCCAGGCCGTCCTTCGGAATGGCCGCCAGCAGCCCCTGCGTGTAGGGGTGCTGCGGGGCCGCATAAATGGCCGCCGCCGGGCCACTCTCCACGATGCGGCCCTCGTGCATCACCAGCAACCGGTCGCTCATAAACCGGGCCACGGAGAGGTCGTGGGTGATGAACAGATAAGTGATGCCGAAGTCCCGCTTGAGGTCGTTGAGCAGGTTCAGCACCTGCGCCTGCACCGACACATCAAGCGCCGAAACGGACTCGTCGCACACGATGAGTTTGGGCTGCAAGGCCAGCGCCCGCGCGATGCAAATACGCTGCCGCTGCCCGCCGCTAAACTCGTGCGGGTAGCGTTGGAAGTGGGCTTCGGCCAAGCCCACCGTTTGCAGCAAGTCCAGCACCCGCGCCTTTTGCTCCTTGCGGGTGCCGCCCACGCCATGCACCCGCATCGGTTCCCAGATGGCCTCCCCCACCGTCAGCATCGGGTTGAGGGCCGCGTAAGGGTCTTGAAAAACGAGTTGGAATTCGCGGCGCTTGCGCCGCAAGGCTTCGGCGGGCAACCGGGCCAGGTCGGTGCCCTCGAACAGGACGCGGCCCGCCGTGGGTTCCGTCAGCCGGAGCAGGGCACGGCCCAGGGTGGTTTTGCCGCACCCCGACTCGCCCACCAGCCCAATCGTTTCACCGGGGTAGAGCGTGAAGCTGACATCATCAACGGCCTTAAGGTAGGTGGTGGGCTTGAACCAACCCGTGCGGCGCGGGAAGTGAACGGCGAGGTTTTGGACTTGCAGGAGCGGCACATCAGCCCGTGGAACACTCGTTTTGGGATGTTCCACGGGGAACCTGTTGCGAGTGTCAGGATTGTGTGCTAACTGTTGAGACTCCACTTCGGGCGACGAATCGGTAAGCGCCTCATTCTCCACGGGCAGCACCGGGACGGGATGCGCAAACAAGGCCCCGCTGGCATCTTCGCCCATGAAATCGGCCACCACGGGCAGCCGTTTTCGGCCCACCGAGAGGCGCGGACGGCACGCCAAAAGGCCTTTTGTGTACGGATGTTGAGGGTTGGCGAAAATTTCCAGCACCGGCCCCTGTTCCACCACCCGGCCCCGATACATGACCAAGATGCGGTCGGCAATTTCGGCTACCACCCCCAAATCGTGGGTGATGAACAGGACGGCTGTGTCGTGTTGCCGCCGCAGGTCGTCAATCAGGCGCAGCACGCGGGCCTGCACCGTCACGTCGAGGGCGGTGGTGGGTTCGTCGGCAATGAGCAACGCGGGCTGGCAGGCCATGGCCATGCTTATCATCACGCGCTGCTTCTGCCCGCCCGAAATCTGGTGCGGGTAGCTGCTGAAAATCTCGGCTGGGCGCGGCAATTGGGCTTCGCTGAACAACTCGATGGTGCGGGCTTTGGCGGCGGCGGCGCTTAGGGTGGTGTGCAACCGCAAGGCCTCCACCACCTGGCTACCGCAGGTCAGCACCGGGTTCAGCGAGGTCATCGGCTCCTGAAATATCATCCCGATGTCGTTGCCGCGCACTTGCTGCAACTGCTTTTCGGGCAGGGCCAACAAATCCACCGCGCCCAGCTTTTCCGATTCAAAGTGCGCCGTGCCACTCACCAGCCGCCCCGGCGGCATTGGAACCAAGCCCAGCAGCGCCAGCGACGTGACCGATTTGCCCGACCCCGACTCGCCCACAATGGCCAGCGTTTCGCCCCGGTTCAGGACAAACGAAACGCCGTCCACGGCCCGCGTATCCCCCCGGTGGCTGTGGAAGTCAAGGGTGAGGTTTTGGACGCTGAGCAGGGGCATTTTAGGGGTGAAAACGGGATTGGGGCGGATTGGGGCGGGGCTGGCTACACCTTCCTTCGGTTGTGCCTTGCGCCAAACCTGCCAAAATTACCCTAGCGGCTCCTGCCCTACCCCTTTCTCCTCAGCAGCGCTGCCCGTCACGGTTGAAACCCGCACCCAATCCGTGACGGTGCCAGGGGCTTGGGGGGCTGTTTCGGGTTGCGGGAAAAACCGGCTTTGATTAAGCAGAATCAGCGCCACGCCGATAAAGATGAACGAATCAGCGAGGTTGAAAATGGGCCACAAGGAAACGTACTTGCCGCCTAGCAGCGGCCAGCTTTGGGGCACAAAGCCTTCGTAAATGTCGGCGTAAAGCATATCTATCACCTGCCCGTGAAACCAGGGGGTGGGCGCTCCGAAAGGCGCGTTGTGGTAGAGAATGCCGTAGAAAATCGAGTCAATCAGGTTGCCCACGGCTCCGCCCAGAATCAGGGCCATGCAGGCCACGAAGCCAGCCGGGCTGCGTTGGCGCACCAGCCGCGTGATGTAGTAGCCGATGCCCGCCACGGCAAACAGCCGAAAGGTGGTGAGCAGGATTTTGCCGTAGGGTGCGGGTAGTTCCACGCCGAAGGCCATACCAGGGTTTACGGTGTAGTGCAGCTTGAACCAGTGCCCAAACACCGGAATTTCGCCCGCCGCACCGGGCTGCATATAAGTATGCACGGCCCACTTGGAGAGTTGGTCGAGGACGATGACGAGCAGCGCCAGCAGAAAATATTTCGCCGCCGATTGGGGCCGTGTGAGCGGGGATGCTTCCATTGAGAACTGAATCAACGCCCGAATGCCGCAAATCCGCTGGTTTGTGCCCTTTTGAGCCTCACCGCGTGAGTTTTGTACGAATTAGAACGTATTGGTAATTATTTGTGCTTATTTGTACCCAATCAGCTTTTTTGCTTGTCCGAGCATTTTCATTATCAGGCAGTTGCCACTTCCAGCCGCACGGGCACCGCGTAGTCGTCAAATTCCAGCACGGAGCCGCCGCTGATTTCGGGGGCAAAATCTAACGTCAGGGCTTGTATTTCGGTGCGGATGTAGTCGCCGAAGGCGGCCACGGCGGCGCTCAATTCCGGTTGGTTGTCAGCCAGCGTGACGCGGATTTTGTCCTGCACTTCCAGGCCCGAGTCTTTGCGCAGGTTCTGAAGGCGGTTCACCAGCTCGCGGGCGAGGCCTTCTTGGCGCAGCTCGTCGGTCAGGGTCACGTCGAGGGCCACGGTGAGGGGGCCGTCGGTGGCGATTTCGTAACCTGCTGCATACTGAGTGATGATGTCGACATCGTCTTTTGATACCACAACATCGCCTAACCCCTCTACCGCAACGCTAACATCACCTTGCAGTTCAATAAGGCGGATTTCCCCATCGGTCATCTGCTGGATACGTGCAGCCAATTTCTGAACATTGGCACCATACTTAGTGCCCAGTATTTTGAATCGAGGCTTGGCCGTTTTATCTCCAACTATTACTCCTACGTCATCCAAAAAGCCTATTTGCTTAACGTTGGTTTCCGAACAAATCAAGTCTTCAACAAGCATGATTTGCTCTCCCATTTCAGTGCTGTCTCTTGAAACTTTGATTCTTCGCAACGGCTGCCTCACCTTCACTTTTGCCTTTTTGCGCAGCGAGTGGGCCAGCGAGCTGATGCGCTGGGCCAGTTCCATGCGCTCCTCCAGCTTCGGGTCGATGCGGGCCGTGTCGGCTTCTACGAGCAGCGTCAGATGCACCGATTCCGGGGCCAGGGGCGTGTTTTTGGCCACGGCCTCGGCGCGTATGCCATCGGTCATGTTCTTGTAGAGCCACTCGCCGAAGAAGGGCGCGATGGGCGACATCAGCTGCGCCACCACCACCAGGCATTCCTGTAGTGTTTCGAAGGCAGCGCGTTTATCCTGAGTCAATTCGCCTTTCCAGAAGCGGCGGCGCGAGAGGCGCACATACCAGTTCGAGAGTTGGTCGGTCACGAAATCCTGGATGGCGCGGGCGGCCTTCGTGGGGTCATAGCTGTCGAGGTGGCCGCGCACTTCCACAATCAGCGACTGCAATTTGCTCAGAATCCAGCGGTCCAATTCGCTCAATTCCGCGTGCGGAATGCGGTTGAATTCGCTGGTCTGAAACTCGTCCAGGTTCGCGTAAAGCGCATAGAACGAGTACGTATTGAAGAGCGTGCCGAAGAAGCGGCGCTGCACTTCGGTCACGCCGGCGGGGTCAAATTTGAGGTTGTCCCACGGTGGCGCGTTGGCGATGAGGTACCAGCGGGTGGCATCGGGGCCGAACTGCTTGATGGTGGCAAACGGGTCGACGGCGTTGCCGAGGCGCTTGCTCATCTTCTGGCCGTCCTTGGCGAGCACCAGGCCGTTGGCAATTACGTTTTTGAAAGCCACGGAATCTTCCAGCATCACGGCCAAGGCGTGCAGCGTGAAGAACCAACCGCGCGTTTGGTCCACGCCTTCGGCGATGAAATCGGCGGGGAAATTCTTCTGGAACTGGCCCTCGTTTTCAATCGGATAGTGCCACTGCGCGTAGGGCATGGCCCCGGAGTCGAACCACACGTCGATGAGGTCGGCCTCGCGGTACATGGGCTGGCCGGTGGGGCTGACGAGGAAAATATCGTCCACGTAGGGCCGGTGAAGGTCCACTTTTTCGCCGTTGGCGTAGGGGTTGTGGGTCATGACTTCGGCCGCCACGGCCTTGTCAATCTCCGCCTTCAGCTCGGCGATGCTGCCGATGCAGATTTCCTCCGTCCGGTCTTGGGTGCGCCAGATGGGCAGCGGCGTACCCCAGTAGCGCGAGCGGCTTAAGTTCCAGTCTACCAGGTTCTCCAGCCAGTTGCCGAAGCGGCCGGTGCCGGTACTTTCGGGCTTCCAGTTGATGGTTTTGTTGAGCTCGATGAGCCGGTCCTTCACCGCCGTGGTCTTGATGAACCAGGAATCGAGCGGGTAGTAGAGCACGGGCTTGTCGGTGCGCCAGCAGTGCGGGTAGGTGTGCTCGTACTTCTCCACTTTGAAGGCCGTGCCGTCGCCCTTCATCTTGATGACGATGCTCTCGTCCAGCGTTTTATAGTCGGCGCCGGTTTCGTCGTGGCCGTCGTAGTTCTTCACCCAGCGGCCCGCAAACTCGCCCATTTGGGGCACGTAGCGGCCCGTCCGGTCCACGATGGGGCCGAGCGTGCCTTCGGCATCCGGCACCATCAGCGCCGGGATGTCGGCCAGCTGCGCGGCTCGGAAGTCATCGGCGCCAAACGTGGGCGAGATGTGCACGATGCCCGTGCCGTCCTCATCAGTCACAAATCCGCCAGGGATAACGCGGAAAGCTCTTTCTTGACCTTCAAAAGGTGTGAAATCAAAGAGCCGCTGATAGCGAATGCCTATAAGGCATTCACCTGAAGCGTGACCAACTGAACTATAAGGAATTTTCCCTTTTCTAAGCCAGTTGGTTTCTAACTCTTTCCTCAAAGCATCAGATGAAGCAAAAGCATCTTTCGCAAAGGCTACACCATTTTCAATCCAAGGAGCAAGAAGCTCATGAAGACCATCCGATAGATTTTCTCTTTCGTAGTAGAAATCCTTGGCTTTGAAAGTTCTTTCGACCAGTCTGTTAGCCAATACAACAGTAATTGGCTCAAGTGTATACTGATTAATCGTCCTTATTATTTCGTAATCGTAATAAGGATTTATTGCCAAAGCTGTATTAGCTGGCAACGTCCAGGGAGTTGTCGTCCAAGCTAAAAAATATGCGTCAGGAACATAGGGACTGTCGTCGCGGACGTGGTTATAAAACACATCAGCATTGCCTACGTTTGGAACCTTGAACTGCGCCACCACGGTCGTGTCCTTCACGTCCTTGTAGGTGCCGGGCTGGTTCAGCTCGTGCGACGACAGGCCGGTGCCGGCGGCCGGCGAATACGGCTGGATGGTGTAGCCCTTGTAGAGCAAGCCTTTGTCGTAGAGCTTCTTGAGCAGCGCCCAGCAGCTCTCGATGTATTCCGGCTCGAAGGTCACGTAGGGGTCGTTGAGGTCGACCCAGTAGCCCATTTTCTCGGTCAGGTCGTCCCACTGCGCCTTGAAGCGCATGACGGTTTCCTTGCAGCGCTGGTTGTAGTCCGCGATGCTGATTTTCTTGCCGATGTCCTCCTTCGTGATGCCCAGCTCCTTCTCCACCTGTAGCTCGATGGGTAGGCCGTGGGTATCCCAGCCGCCTTTGCGGGGCACTTGCTTGCCCAGCAGGGTCTGATAGCGGCCGAAAATGTCCTTCACCGTGCGTGCCATCACGTGGTGGATGCCGGGCGCACCATTGGCGGAAGGTGGGCCTTCGTAAAACACGAACGTGGGCTGGCCTTCGCGGCTGCTCACGCTCTTTTCAAAGATGCCGTGCTCCTTCCACCAGGCGAGGATGTCCTCGCCGAGCTGGCCGTAGTTGAGCGGCTGCTTGTATTCGGGGTATTTCATGGGTTTGGGTCGGGGTGGTCCGACGACTTTTTCAGTCGTCAGACCACTAAATTGTATTACCGCACCGGGCAACGAATAGTGGTCTGACGACTAAAAAAGTCGTCGGACCACATGGTTCTAAATTGTATAATCGCCGTCGTAGTCCGAGGCTTTGTGCATCTTTTTCAAGTCCAAATCCGCATCGTCGTCAGCGTCCTGGTAGCGTTCGTTGTATTGCTTCAGCAGCCAGGTCGGGTTGGTCACGGCGTAGGTTTTGCCCTGCTCGAAGGTGACGAGCAACGAGGGCAGCAAAATCAGGTTGGAGAAGTTGGTGATGAGCAACGACGCACCCATGAGCAAACCCAGGGCTTTGGTGCCGCCAAACTCGCTGAAGGCGAAGATGCTGAAGCCGACAAATAGCACGATGCTGGTGTAAATCATGCTGGTGCCGGCTTCACTGAGTGTGACGGAAATGGCTTCGCGCACACGCTGACCGTTGCTGGCCATTTCCTGCCGGAATTTGGCCAGCAGGTGGATGGAATTGTCGCCATCAATGCCCAGGGCGATGACGTAAATCAGGGCCGTGCTGGGTTTGAGCGGGATGCCCAGGAAGCCCATGATGCCAGCGGTGAGGATGAGCGTGACGGCATTGGGAATGAGGGCGAAGAAGACCGTTTTGACCGACCGGAACAGGATGAGCACCACCAGGCCCACCAGCCCGAAGGCCCAGAACAGCGACTCGCGCAGGGTATGGATGAGGTACTCGTTGCCCTGCGTGAAAATGATGGTCGTGCCCGTCGGGCGGATGGTCACGCTACTATCGGGAAACGCCTTGCGCATGGCAGGCAGTATCTTGCTGTGCATCAGGGTGTCCAAGTTGTTAGAGCCAATGTCAGCAATTTTGAGGCTGATGCGGGCTTTTTGCAACGTGCTGTCCACGAAGGAGTGAAAGAGCTTGCTTTTGGGGCCAGCCGTGCCCGGCGAATTGGAGAGCGTGGAGAGAATAAAATTCTTCTCCGAGTTGTCGGGCAGGCGGTAGAATTGCGGGTCGCCGTTGTAGAACGCTTGGGTAGCGCCCTTGATGAACGTAACGATGCTGATGGGCGGACTCAGTTCGGGCAGGGTGCGGAGATTGTTCTCGAACTGATTGATTTTTTGCAGGTTTGGCAGCTTGAGCAAGCCGCGCTTTTTGTGCGTGTCCACCTCAAATTCCAGCGGCATCACGCCGCTGAAGTGGCTTTCAAAAAACGTGAGGTCCGAGTTGACCGAGCTTTTCTTGGGCAGGTCGTCCACCATGTACGACACCGATTCGATGCGCGAAATGCCCAGCCCGGCCAGCGCCACCAGCGCCACGGCCAGCCCGTACACGGTGCGGCGGCGGCCCAGCACCAAATGGTCGAAAAACTCCAGCAGCTTGGTCAAGGCCGTGGCGTTCAGATGTTCGAGTTGCTTGGGCGTGGGCGGCGGCAGGAACGTGAACGCCGCCGGAATGAGGATGAAGCTGATGAGGAAGGCAGCGAAAATATTGACCGTCGCCACCAGCCCAAACTGGTAGAGAATGGCGATGTCGGTGAAGGCAAACACCACGAAGCCAATGGCGGTGGTGGTGTTGTTCATGAGCGTGACGAGGCCTATTTTCCGCATCACCCGCGTCATGGCCAGCATTTGATTGCCCGATTTACGGTAATCGTAGTGGTAGCGCGACAGTAGATACGTGCAATTCGGAATGCCAATCACGACGATAATACTCGGAATCAAACCCGTCAGCAAGTTGATTTTGAAACCCATGAGGACAATCGAGCCAATGCACCAGATGACCGTAACCCCCACCACGAGCAGCGGAAACACGATGGCCGACCACGTGCGGAAGAACAGCAGCAGCGTCACGCCGGTCACGAGCATGGCCAACAGGGTAAAGAATTTCATCTCGCCCGCCACCTTACTCGTCATCGTCGAGCGCACGTAGGGCAGCCCGGCGTAGTGCAGCCGGATGCCGGTTTTCTGCTCAAACTGCTTGGCCAGGCCCAGGATGTCGTTCATCACGGCCTGCCGGCGCGAAGAATTGAGGTAGGCGGGGTCCAGCGTCACGGCCAGCAGCGTGGCCCCGGTGCTGGGCGAAATGAGCTGGCCCTGGTAGAATTTCTGCTGGTTCACGAGCCGCAACCGGGCATTAAGGGCGGCCTGAGTGCGCGGGATGGAGTCGAAAATGGGCCGCGCCACGAAGCTATTGGTGGCCGTGTCGCGCAGCAGCCGGGGCAGTTTCGTGAGGCTGACCGTGCCGCTCACGCCGGTCACTTTGGCCAGCGTGTCGGTGAGCACCCGCAGGTGGTTGAAGTTGGCCAGCCGGTAAACGGAACTGTCCTGCATTCCGATAACGAGAACATTGCCGTCTTCGCCAAACGTGTGCTTGAACTGCTGGAAATAAACCATTTCCGGGTCGGTCGGACTCACGACTTGAGCAAAGTCGTAGGTCATTTCCACATCCTTGGCTTTCCAGGCCATGAACACCGTAATGGCGGCCAGCAACGCGACCAGCGTCAGGCGAAACCGAATGATAAAAACCGCGAGGTGTTCCCACATAAGAGCGTTAAAAAGGCAAAGTTACGCCTTACGCAAGCGAGGCGGGAAGGGCCGGAAAGGGCCGCCAACAAACCCGCCCCCGGCGGCGGGCCGGGGGCGGGTTGAGAAAGGGCATACGGGACGGGTTATTTCATCACTTCTACCCAGCCTTTTCAGGTTGTTCCGTTCGCACCCAAGAGGCGAAAAGCGGTAGTACCCCTCCTGCCTACTCCACCGTCAGGCGCTGGGTGGGCAGCGCCCCCAGCGCGGTGCCGTGCGCATCCAGGGCCTGGGCTTGCAGCAGGTACACGCCCGCCGCCAGCCCCGACGTGGGCACGGGGGCTGTGGCCGTGCCCCCAGTGGCGGGCACTAGTAGGCGGCCCACCACCTGGCCCAGGGCATTGTGCAGGGCGGCGGCCACGGTGCGGGCCTCGGCCGGCAGGCCGGTCAGGGCCAGGGTGGCGGCGGTGCGGGCGGGGTTGGGCGAGAGGGTGGCCGTGGTGCCGGGCAGGGTGGCGGGGCGGGTGGCCAGCACGGTCGTGTTGAGCAGGACACCCGCGTCGCTGGTGGGGCTCGTGTTGGCCACGACCAGGTCGGGCTTGCCGTCGCCATTTACGTCGGCCGCCGCCACGCTGCTGGGGTTGGTGCCAGTCGTAAAGGTGGCCTGGGCGGCAAAGCTGGGCGTAGCCGCGCCCGTGGCCGTGGTGTTGAGCAACACACTCACGGTGCCGCCGCTGTTGTTGGCCACCAGCAGGTCGGGCTTGCCGTCCCCGTTCACGTCGGCCGCTGCCACGCCGCGGGGATTGGAGCCGGTGGCGAAGGTAGTTTGGGAGGAAAAACTAGGTGCGCTCGCGCCCGTGGCCGTGCCGTTGAGCAGCACCCCCACGGTGCCGTTGCCGCTGTTGGCCACCAGCACATCGGGCTTGCCGTCCCCGTTCACGTCGGCCGCCGCCACGCTGGCGGGACGGAAGCCAACAGTAAAGGTGACCTGGGCGGCAAAGCTGGCCGTGCTCGCGCCGGTGGTCGTGGTGTTGAACAGCACCCCCACGTTGTTAGTAAATTGATTCGCCACCAGCACATCGGGCTTGCCGTCGCCGTTCAAATCGGCTACCGCCAAGTAGGTAGGATTGCTGTTGCCGCCGGTGGCAAAGGTGGCCTGGGCGGCAAAGCTAGGCGTAGCCGCGCCCGTGGCCGTCGTATTGAGCAGCACCCCTACGTTGTTAGAGCTGAAGTTGGCCACCAGCATATCGGGCTTGCCGTCGCCGTTTACGTCGGCCGCCACCATCCCATTGGGGTTGGTGCTGTTGCTGCCGACACCGGTGGCAAAGGTGACCTGGGCTGCAAAGCTGGGCGTAGCCGCGCCCGTGGCCGTCGTATTGAGCAGCACACTCACGGTGTTGTTGTCGATGTAGTTTGCCACGAGCATATCGAGCTTGCCGTCGCCGTTCACGTCGGCCGCCGCCACGCTGAGGGGACCCCTGCCAGTGGCAAAGGTGACCTGGGCCGCAAAGCTGGCCACGCCTGCGCCCGTAGCGGTGGTATTGAGCAGCACCCCCACGGTGGCGCTGGCGAAGTTCGCCGCCAGCATATCGGGCTTGCCGTCGCCGTTCACGTCGGCCGCCACCACGCTGCTCGTGCTGGCGCTGGTGGCGAAGCTGACCTGGGGCGCAAAGGTGACGGGCGTTTGGGCCAGGGCCGCGCCGGCCGGGACCAGCAGCAGGGTCAGGGCAGTCGGGAGGGTGTACAGGAGCTTTTTCATACGTGAGTGGGGTAAGGTGTGTGGGAGCACCAGCGCGGAGATGCACCGGCTAGCCTATGGAGGTTTTTGTTACAAAAGGGCGGATTTATACGCGAAGTCTTTTATCAAAAAGGGTGGCTCTCGAACACCTCTAAAGAGGCGGTTCCAAGCAAGTTAGAGGGCGCATCAAGCTTATCAGAATTTACGGTTCTTAGCCCTGTCTGACGGGGTGCTGGTCTCGACCGATGACAAAATCAGTTGCTACGGCTGCTGCCAGGATGGCTACCGGCTGTGAGAGTTCGCTACCACCACTTACCCACTCGTCGTTAACGAGGCTTTGGTTGCTTAGCTTAGCAAATGAATTAAATACGGTTTGCATAAAAGCGGCCAAGCCGGTTGGCGGCCCAATAGCTGCTCAAAGACGAGGCTGTCAGGTTGAACTTCTGCTGCGCCTGCGTACATACCAGGCTGACCAAGAAGATTATCGGCGGACCCGGCAGGTGGTGCTGGCGTAGCGCAGCGGTCAATTCGTCGCCGAAAACCGGCACACAAGCTAGTGGCTGGCCTGTTGCATCGGTAATGGCAAGCATGTTGTTGGGGATTAAATGGGTGAGGGTTTCTTTGAGTACTCAAAGGGCGGTAACCTGCTTTATAGGCGGTAAGACCGCACCTTTTTCTGGGGCACGTGCCTGACCGCCGCCCAAGCCGCTAACCCATCAAGCGGGACAGCAGCTGGTTGAACAGCCCCGCCTCTGCTTGGAGGGAGCCAAAAAAGTGGGCATCTGCCTGCTCCATCACCGCGTGGGCTTGCCGCAGCCGGCCTTCGCCGGCATCAGTCAGGTGCAGTTGCTTGGCCCGGCCGTCGTGCTGGTGGCTGGTGCGCTCGACCAAGCCCTTGCGTTCCAGCGTTTGGAGGACTTTGGAGGTCATCATCCGGTCAGTATGGGCGTAATCGGCCAGTCGCTGCTGGGTCACGACTTCCCCCTGCCGACTCAGCCAGTACAACCCGGCCAGCAGCGAGAACTGCGTCAGGGTGAGGCCGACCGGCCGGAGGTGCTGGTTCATCCGCAAGTGCCAGCCCATCGTGACCTGCCAGAGCAGGTAGCCGGTGCTTTCCTCGGGCTGCTCGTACGAGAATATCGGCTTATTATGCCTGGGCTCACTCATGTGGCTGGCATCTCTTGCAGGGTTAGCCAGTAACCGTCCGGGTCGGCAATAATGGCCGTGTTGCCAAAGGGCGTGGCTTGTAAGCCGCGAATCAGGGGGGCTTTGCTTCCCAAGCGCCCCAGAAAGGCCGTCAGCTCACTCACGCCAAACCAGAGGCTCACGCCCCACCCTAGCTGGCTCGTGGCCTGTAGGTCCACCAGTGGTTTGCGAAGGGCAAACAGTGCTCCACTCTGGGTGACGAACAAGCAGGCATCCGGGGGCGACGCTGGCATCGGCTGGAAGCCCAGAACCTCGGTGTAAAACTGGCGCGATGCCTCTAAGTCGCTCACTTGAAGCGAAACGAAGCCGAGTTGGGTAGGGGTTGACATGAGAAAATCAATTTTGTAATCGCGACTACAAAAGTAGGCAACGCAAGTGACATTCCGTGCGTGGAAGCTGGCAACTGCTGTTCTACCTACCAAGCACTCGTACAAAAATAAACGCCTTGTCATCGGCCTTGCGTTTGCCTCAGCCCCCGGCCCCTTTCCCTCGGATAAAAGGGAGCATTTAGTTGCACAGGGAGCACCTCTTGCGTCCTTTCTTTCAAAAGGTTAGCGCAAGCAAATGCTACCCCTCTCCTTGGAGAGGGGGGCGGGGGGTTAGGCAACCCGTTTGCACCGAATATACGGTTACGTTTACACGGTGCTTATTACAATTTCTCAAATATTCGCCGGAAGCTCACCGCTTTGCCAATGTAGCCGCGCAGGTCGGCGATGGGCATCCGGGTTTGCTCGCGCGAGTCGCGGTGGCGCACCGTCACGGTGTTGTCTTCCAGGGTTTGGTGGTCCACGGCAATGCAGAAGGGCGTACCAATCAAGTCCTGCCGGGTGTAGCGGGTGCCGATGGAATCCTTTTCCTCCACCACCACGCGAAAATCAAACCGCAGGGTATCAAATATTTCCTGGGCCTTTTCGGGCAGTCCGCCTTTGCGAATGAGCGGGAAAATAGCGGCCTTGATGGGCGCTACTGCCGGGTGCAGCCGCAGCACGGTTCGGGTCTTGGTGGTTTGGGTTTCGCCCTCGCCTTCGGTGATGGTTTCGTCCTGTAAGGCTTGGCAGAAGGTGGCCAGAAACAGCCGGTCGGCTCCCACCGAGGTTTCGACCACGTAGGGCACATAATTGCCGTAGGGCTTGCCGGTGGCGGGGTCGAGGTCGTTGTCGAAGTATTGCTGCTTTTTGCGCGAAAACTCCTGATGTTGAGTCAAGTCAAAATCGGAACGGGAGTGAATGCCCTCGATTTCCTTGAAGCCGAACGGAAACTCAAACTCAATGTCCACGGCTGCTTTGGCGTAGTGCGCCAGCTTGTCGTGGTCGTGAAAACGGAGCTTGGCCGCTGGCAGCCCCAGTGCCTCGTGGAAGCGGCGGCGGGCGGCTTTCCAGGTGTCGTACCACGCACCCTCGGTGCCGGGCCGCACGAAAAACTGCATTTCCATCTGCTCAAACTCGCGCATCCGAAAAATAAACTGCCGGGCCACAATCTCGTTCCGAAAGGCCTTGCCAATCTGGGCGATGCCGAACGGAATTTTCATGCGGGCCGACTTCTGCACGTTCAAGAAATTGACGAAAATGCCCTGCGCCGTTTCGGGCCGTAGGTACACCGGCGGCGCATCCGAATCCACGGCCGAGCCTTGGGTGCTGAACATGAGGTTGAACTGCCGCACGTCGGTCCACTTGCTGGTGCCAGACACCGGGCACACAATTTTCTCGTCAATAATCAACTGCCGCACGCCCGCCAGGTCGTTCTCGGTCAGCAAGCGGCCCATTTCGGCGGTCAGGGCCGCGCCCCGTGCCGGGTCGCCGGCCCGTTCGTACTCGGCGGCTTTTTCTTCCAGCAGCACGTCGGCGCGGTAGCGCTTTTTGCTGTCCAGGTTGTCCACCATCGGGTCGTTGAAGCCGTCCACGTGGCCGGAGGCTTTCCAGGTGCGCGGCTCCATAAAAATGGCCGCGTCCAGACCCACTACGTTGCCGTGCAGTTGCGTCATGGCTTCCCACCACAGGCGCTTGAGGTTGTTCTTTAGCTCCACGCCGTTAGGGCCATAGTCGTACACGGCGGCGAGGCCGTCGTATATTTCCGAGGACTGGAATACGAAGCCGTATTCCTTGGCATGGGCCACAATGTCTTTCAGGTCTTTGAGTTGGGCCGTCTCGGCCGGGGCGGTTGGGGTGTTCATAGAAGACAAAATTAGGTCTTTTTCAATTGGTCAGCCGCGTTGGTTTTAGGTTTTGGGTGTTTGGCGTTGGAGTGACGGCATCTCCAAACCCCCAAAACCTAAAACCAAACACCCAAAACCATGAACCGAACTTAACTCCGGTGGGCCTGCCTGATGCTGGGCTTCACAATTCGGTAACATATCGGCCACCGCCGCTCGGCCTACCTTTGGCTACTAATTGCGCGAAGCGTCCCACCCAACCCCGATTTTATGTTTGGTTTAGAACCCCATGTGTTGCTCTTGCTCGGCGTGTGCCTGCTGGCGGCCTGCGCGTTCGAGTTCGTGAATGGTTTTCACGACACCGCCAATGCTGTGGCCACGGTCATCTACACCAACACCTTGCGGCCCTGGGTGGCCGTGGTCTGGTCGGCGTTCTGGAACTTCATTGGCGTGTTTGCGGGCGGCATCGGCGTGGCCATGGGCATTGTGTACCTGCTGCCCGTCGAAACGCTGGTGGACCAGAATGTTTACCACGGCATTGCGATGGTGGGGGCGCTCATCGTGGGCGCAATCATCTGGAATGTGGGCACTTGGTACTACGGCCTGCCGTCGTCCAGCTCGCACGCCCTGATTGGTTCTATCTTGGGCGTGGGCATTGCGTTTTCGCTGCTGCCCGGTGGCCAGGGCGCGGCCGTGAACTGGACCAAAGCCGGCGAAACCGGCATCGCGCTGCTCGTGGGGCCGCTGCTGGGCTTCACTTTCACCATCGGCATGATGTTTCTGCTCAAGCGGTTCGTGAAGGCCAAAGCTATTTTCAAAGAGCCGCACAGGCGCAAGCCGCCGCCGCTCTGGATTCGCCTCATCCTCATCGTCACCTGCACCCTGGTGAGCTTCTTCCACGGCTCCAACGACGGGCAGAAGGGCGTGGGCCTCATCATGCTCATCCTCATTGGCATTGTGCCCACGTTCTACGCCCTCGACAAAGGCAAAAACCCGCTGGACCTGCGCGACTCGCTGCACAAAGTGGAAATGACCATCAGCCACGTCAATGCGGCCGACCTCAGCCCCAACGACCAGAAAATGCTGGCCGAAGTGCAAGCCCAAACCGCTGACCTCGACCGCGTGTTTGCGGGTAAAACCACCGTGGACCAACTGCCGCAGCCCGCCCGCTTCGAAATCCGCCGCGACATTCTGCTGCTGGCCAACCGCGCCAAAAAATTACTGGCTTCCGACAAGGTGACGCTCAGTACCCAAGACCGCACCACCTACGACGAATCAATTGCCCAGATGCGCACCTTTACCGACTACGCCCCGTGGTGGGTGCTGCTCATGGTGAGCCTCTCGCTGGCCTGCGGCACCATGATTGGCTGGCAACGCATTGTGCGCACCATCGGCGAACGTATTGGCAAAGAACACCTCACTTATGCCCAGGGCGCGAGTTCGGAACTGGTAGCGGCCGGTATGATTGGCATGAGCACCTGGTTTGGGCTGCCCTCGTCCACCACCCACGTCCTTACTTCGTCCATCGCCGGCAGCATGGTGGCCAGCCGGGGCGTAAAAAACATCAACCCCCAAATGGTGCGCAGCATTGCCCTGGCTTGGGTACTGACGTTGCCCGTGACAATGGTACTGTCGGGCGGGTTGTTTCTGCTGTTCCGGGCGCTGTCAAACTAGGCTGCCCAATTGGGAAAAAAGCCAAAACGGCGACCGGAATTCCCAGTCGCCGTTTTGCTGCTTGAGCGGTTTTATCAACAGAAACCAGCTGTGCGCCCAACCTGGTTTTTGGCCCTCAAAACCAGGTTTTAACCCGGTTTATCCACTTATCCACACCTGAAAGAGGTTATTTTGGGGATAATCGCTGGCTTATTCTGGCCATTGCACCACCATGTCGTCGCCAACCTGGTCGATGAACACCCCAAAATTCACGAACTGAAGTTTGCCATCCACAAAGTACATATCAATCATAACTTGCTCGTAGAACAGGCGTACTTCGCCGCCATCCATGGTTTCAATTTCGGGGGTTCCGCAAGCATACTGCTCCATTAGGTTGCGAACTCGCTCCACCGATTCGCCCACAATGACCTCGCCAAAAAGCCGCATCCGGGAGTTATCGGTTTCGATGCAACTCAAGCGGAAACTGTCTTCTTCGTCGAAAGACAGCGATACCAAGTAGTCGTCTTCGTGGTAAATCCATTCCTCATGCTTGAACTCGGCCTCGTCGGCCTCGGATTCTTCAATTTCTTCGGGTTCGCCTACCAACGCGCGCACTTGGTCGCGACTGGCCCCGAACCGCAACGGCCCCAAGCCTACACCGGGGATAATCTGGTTTTCCTCAATGCTGGAAGGTTGGTTGGATTTCATGAGAATTGGTGGGGTTGAAAGGTTGAGCGCAAAGGTAAGCGCCCATTGACCTGACCAAGCAATGACGGACCTGCTTCAGCCTGACCGGTCCCTATTTCCCGTAGCGGGCGATGAACGCTGCCTTTTGCCGCTGGTAGTCGGGGTGGGCCTGGGCGGCATCCCAGCGGGCTTTGAAGATTTCGGCGGCCCGCACCTTGTCGGGGTCGGGGTGGTCGGTGCGGGGCAGTTCGGGGCGGCCATGCGCCCCGCTTTGGCCTTTTTTGTCGGCGGGCACCGGCCCGGCGTATTTCTTGCCACCCCGGTGGTTGGCGTAGCGCCGGGCGCGGGTGAAACCCATTTGCAGGAATTTGCGGGCCATGTCGGCCCCCACAAAATCATCGGCTGCCAAATAGCCCTCAAACAGCCCCCAAATAGCGGCCGACGACTCGGTGGCTGCGGCAGCGTCTTTGAAGCGCCAGTGCGGCAGAATTTCGCCCTTGTAGGGCTGCACCAGCAACACGCCCTGCTCGCCCCGGCCCACGCGGTAGAGTTCGGGGTGGGTGCGGAAATTGAGGGTGGGAAAGTCGAGGGTGTAGTCGAAGGGCATGGGGTGGAGTTGGGGTTTGGTTTTGGGTGTTTAGTATTCGGTGTTCGGTATTGGGTGTTCAGAGATTATTTTTTGACCCAACACCCAAAACCTAACACCAAAACCCAAACCCCCAGTCCTCAAATTTTAACGCCTGTTATTCCCCATACGGCCCGCCGGTTTCCGCCGATTCATTTTTCTGCCCGTTTCCGGGTTTTCCCCCAAGCTAACTTTTTGTTAAATTTTTTTTGAAAAAAATCCTTCTTATTCCCATTCACTAGGCCGGTGGATAAGGGGAAAAGCGAGCGGGCTTATCCACGCGGCGGATAACTTGGGGGTAACGTCCGCGTTTTGCACCCGGTATCCACCGGCATTGGGGAAAACATGAAGCTGATTTTTAAGAAAATAGCTCGTTTTTCAACATCTCCCCACGTTCTCCACAAATCCCCAATTCACCGGCGATGGTCAGTGTGAATTGGCCAAATGTTAAGGCAAGGTTATCCCCGCTTGTCCCCCGGCAGCCGGCAGCGTTTCGGCCCTGTGCGGCCCCTGGAAACACCAAAAAAACTTGTGCCCGATTTATCCCCACTGCTTCGGGCGGTTTCCCCCAGGTTATCCCCCAGGTTGTGCCCAGACCGAAAGCCGCGTGGAAAACCAAGTGGAAAACGCGGGAAAACTCGGTGGAAAACGGGCTGAAAGTGCCCTCAGTAACTGGAAACGCCGAAAAGTTATCCACGAAGTGCGGCCACGAGGCGGTTGGCGCGGGGCACAGTCCCGCGCCAGTTGGCCTTCGCCCTCAAAAAGCCAGCTTCTCTTCTACTTCCCAGTTGGCGCGAATTTGCAGCACCTTGGGGTCCAAGTACACGGGTTCGGGCAGTAGCTGCAGTTCCGGGTCGGGGCCGCGCCAGCGGCCGTCGCCGTCGGCATCAACGAGGACGCGCAGCCGGTAGGCACCGGGGGCGAGGTCGTCAAATTTGAAGTTGCCTTTGGGCGAAAGCAGCGTGCCAACTACCTGCAATTTGTTGTCCAACAGTTGCAGTTCAAAGTGCTTTTCTTTGGTCGTGATGGTGCCCGACAAGGTGCCGGTGGTGGCCTGGTCGGTCGGGCGTAGGCGCAGGGGCTTGGGGTGCAGGGCTTGGCCGGTGATGGGCAACACAGCGGTGCTGTCCAGCAGAATGTCTAGTTGCTTTTGGGCTTTGGTGGCGAGTTGCACCGTGAGCAAGGTGTGGTCGGGGCTGAGGCGGCCGTCGGCGGGCAGGCGCAGCGGGCGGCTTTTTACGGAGTCTTCCATCAGGGTGCCAAAGGGCTGTTGGTCGGCAATGTTCACCGGCACTGCAAACCGGAACCGCACTTGTCCCTGCCGATAAACGCTGCCAGCGGCTCCTTCAATGGCATAGAGCGGGGCCGCTGCCGCACGGCGGGCCGTGGCCGTGGCGGCCACGGCCACCGGCGCGGCAAACCGCACTTGCAGCGTGTCGTGGGCCACGTTGCCGGTGCTGTCGGTGGCCGTGAGCAGGTAGCGGCCTTCGGGCGTAGCGGCGGTTCGGAACACAGTGGCCGTGCGGCCCAGGTCGGTAAGCAGCACGGCTTCGGCCACGGCGGCGGCTGGCGCGGCTCCCGTAAGGGGCTTGAAAACGACGGTTTGCACCCCTTCGTTGAAACCAACCCGAAACGCGGTTTCCTTCGGCGGCTGGGTGCTGACGAGCGGGGGGCGGCGGTCGGGCCGGGTCAGGGTGAGGGCAAAGGCGGCGGTGCTGTCGCTGATGGTTACGGGTTGGGACAGGTAAGCAATTTTTTCGCCGTCGTCGTAGCGGCCGTTGTTGTTTTTGTCGGCCAGGGCGTAAAGTTTATAACGGCCCGTCTTCAAAAAATTAAAGCTGAACTTGCCCTCTTTATCGCTCTGCACCAGATAATAAGGCCGTCCGCGCCGTACCCCGGCGGTGTCGGCTTCGCGGTAGAGGCCCACGGCGAGGCCAGCGGCGGGCGCAGCGGAAAGCAAATCGGTAACGGTGCCGCTGGCCCGGCCCTGGTCCAGCGTCGGCCCGGTGCTAAAGCTCAGGGCGGCATTTTTGGCGGGCAGGCTTTCGGTGATGTCCACCACGGCATCCCGGAAATTGAAGCTGTAGGTCGTGTTTTCGTCCAGCGGTTTGGCAAACAGCAGCGTCACGGCGTTGTGGTCCTCGCGCAGTTTGTAGCTGTTGTCGGCCGCGAGCTGGGGCGTGATGAGCAGGTTTTTGCTTAGGTCTTTGGTTTGCACATCTTCCGAAAACACCAGCCGGATGAACGGCTGATGCACGTTGCGGGCCGCGCTGTCGGGCGAGCTGCTAACCAGGTGCGGCGGCACGGTGTCGCGCGGCCCGCCCTGCGGCGGGGCCACCGACGCGCACCCCGCCAGTGCGCCCAAAGCCGTCAGCCACCCCAGAATTTCAGCGCGAACGAACATTGTAAAGCAGCAGCGTGGAGAGCGTGAGAAGGACAATAACGCCCACAATGCGCAGGGCCATTGGGCGGGTGGTTTTTTCGGGTGCGTCGGGGGTAAGTCCCACCGCCGCGCGGGCGGTATCGGGCGGCACCGGCAGCACCGGCGCGGTGGCGGGCACCGCCACCGGCACCGCATCCACAGCCGGAGCCACCGGCGGGTCGGTGGGCGAGATAGGGGCGGGCACGGCGGCGGGCGATGTGGCGGGAGCCGCCGGTATTTGCGCCATTGCCACCAAAGCAGCGAGCAACAAAACCACTAGCCGTGCCCCCCGCGTTGCCCGCAGCATCAGGCTGCCGGACTGCGCCGCCCGGCCACGTAAAGCAAGCTGGAATATTGCCCCTTGTGCTGCGCCGCGTATTGGTTGGATTTGTAGCCCGCTTTGAGCACGGCGGCCAGCCCGCCGCCGCGTTCGCCCTTGTGCCGTTCGCTCAGCATACTCACGTAGTAGGCATCGAGCGGCATGGGCAGGGTTTCGCGGATGGTCATTTTGTGCTTTTTGAGCAGTTGGGCCATGCTTTTGGGGGCGAAATGGTACAGGTGCCGGGGCACGTCGTAGGCGGCCCATTGCTCGCGGTAGTGCTGAGCATCCAGGCTTTCCACGTTGGGCACCGCAATGAGCAGCACCCCGTCGGGCTTGAGCAAACTCACGAGTTGGGCCAGTGTTTCGTTCAGGGTATGCACGTGTTCCAGCACGTGCCAAAGCGTGATGGCATCGAAGGTGCCCGCTGGCAATTCGGCCAGACTCTGCTGCCCCACCGGCTGCTTCAGCCGCGCACTGGCTTCGGCGCGGGCACCGGCGTTCGGCTCGAACCCCGCCACCTGCCAGCCCGCCGACTGGGCCGCCGCCAAAAAGTGCCCCGTGCCGCAGCCGTAGTCCAGCAGCTTGCCCCGGCGCGGGGCCAGCTTGTTCAGCAGCCCCACCTTGCGGCGCATCGTGAAAAACCGCGCCACCTTGTAGGCTTGGTTCACCAGCCCGCCCGCCGCCGAGTTGTGCGACACGTACTCCTCCGATTCGTAGTATTTGCCAATTTCCTCGGCCGTGGGCCGGGGGTTGGTAAACTGAAAGCCGCAGCCCGCGCACTGCACAATGGCAAAGCTCTCATGGCTCACGGTGTAATCTTCCACCACCAGCTTGTTCCGAAACTCGGTTTTCTGGCAAATGGGACAGGTTGCTAATCGTTCGTAGGACACTTATTATAGCTGACTAAATCGCTGATTATGCTAATTAACCGTGATTTCGCGGATAGTTGAGTAGGGCGAAAACCGTTGTTACGTGGGGCAAAGTTCGCACATTGCGCCGTAGGGCCGATGCTCGCCTCTGCTCGTCGTTGTACAAAGCCAAAAAAACTGAAGCAACAAGAAGGCAACCAGCCGCCGCTAACTGGCGCGATAGAATTGCGGAAGTTGGCGAAATTTTGTGGGGGGTGGTAGAAAATAGCACGGGGCAACACGCCGGAAGCGGTAGGTTTGTTGGGCCGTTCATCACCCGGCTATCCCACTGCCATGCTGCACCGCTTTGCTTTTCTGGTTCTTTGGTTGCTGTTTTTGTTGGCGGGGGCCGGGCCAGCGGTGGCCCAAACGCGCGTCACCATCAGCGGGACGGTGCAGGACGGGGCCTCGGGCGAAAGCCTGACCGGGGCCACGGTGCGGGTGGTGGAACTGCCCGGCGTGGGCACCGGGGCCAACGCCTACGGCTTCTATACCCTGACCGTGCCAACCGGCAGCTACACGCTGGAAGTCAGCTTTGTGGGCTACGCGCCGCAGCAGCGTCACCTGGACCTGACGGCCAGTCAGCGGCTCGATTTCAAGCTCAAAGAAGGTGGCCAGGATTTGACCGAAGTGGTGGTGACGGCCCGCAGCGCCGATGCCAGCATCAGCCGGGCGCAGTCGGGCGTGGAGGTGATTGACCTGAAGCAGATTGCCAAAGTGCCGGTGCTGTTTGGCGAGAAAGATGTCCTCAAAACCTTGACTCTGCTGCCGGGCATCAAGTCGGCGGGCGAGGGAAGCAGCGGGTTTTCGGTGCGCGGCGGGGCCGTGGACCAGAACCTGATTCTGCTGGACGAAGCGCCGGTGTACAACGCCTCGCACTTGCTGGGTTTCTTCTCAACCTTCAACTCCGATGCCCTCAAGGACATGACGGTGTACAAGGGCGGAATGCCGGCGCAGTACGGCGGCCGGCTGTCGTCGGTGGTGGATTTGAAAATGAAGGACGGCAACAACCAAGCCCTGCACGGCAGTGGCGGCATTGGCCTCATTGCCAGCCGACTGGCGTTGGAAGGGCCGATTGTCAAGGACAAAGGCTCGTTTCTGGTAACGGCCCGGCGCACCTACGCCGACGTATTCCTCAAGCTCTCGCCAAATGCCAACACCCGCAGCGCCAGTCTCTATTTCTATGACCTCAACGCGAAGGCCAACTACGTGCTTAATGCCCGCAACCGTTTGTATTTCAGTGGCTACTTGGGGCGTGATGCACTGGGCTTCGGCAGCGCCTTCGGACAAAGCTACGGCAACAGCACGGCCACGCTGCGCTGGAACCACCTGGTTTCGGACCGAATATTTTCCAACACGTCGCTCATTTTCAGCAAGTACAGTTATCAAATCAAAATTTCGTCGGGCACGCGGGATTTCAGCATTGACTCCAAAATTCAGGATTTTAACCTGAAGCAGGACTTTGAATTTGCGCCGACTGCCACTCAGACCTTGCGGTTCGGCGGCCAGGCCCTTTACCACACCATCACGCCGGGCCACGTGACGGCCGATGCCTCGTCAGGCGTGAACGCGACGGCCGACAAAACCAATTATTCGCTGGAAACGGCGGCCTATGTGTCGCACGAGTGGCAGGCCGCGCCGCGCCTCAACTTCACCACCGGGCTGCGGCTGTCGGGCTTTAGCCTGCTGGGGCCGGGCACGTATTCCAGTTACGACGCGGCAGGCAATGTGCTGGCCGCCACCGACTACTCCACCAAGGACAAGGTGCTAAAAACCTACTTGCGGCTGGAGCCTCGCTTTGCCGCCAGCTACCAACTCAACGAAGCCAGCACGGTGAAGGCCAGCTACGCCCGCAACGTGCAGAACCTCCACTTACTCAGCAACTCGGCGGCCTCGCTGCCCACCGATTTGTACGTGCCCACCACCTTCAACGTGAAGCCCGAAGTGGCCGACCAGGTGAGCCTGGGCTACTACCGGTCGCTGGGGCCAAACAAGAAGTATTCGCTGACCGTGGAAACTTACTACAAGGCCCTGCAAAACCAGATTGACTACCGCAACGGCACCGAGTTGCGCGGCAATTTTGACGTGGAAGCCAGCTTGTTGTACGGCATCGGCCGGGCCTACGGCCTGGAAATGCTGCTGCGGAAAGACACCGGCCGCCTGACGGGCTGGGTGGGCTACACGCTGAGTAAGTCGCAGCGGCAGTTCACCGAAATCAACAGCGGGGCATGGTTCAATGCGCGGCAGGATAGGCCGCACGACCTGTCGGTGGTGGCGGTGTACCAACTCAATCCGAAGTGGAGTTTATCGGGCACGTTCTTGGCCAGTACCGGCAATGCCGTGACGTTTCCGGTGGGCAAGTACAGCGTGAACGGCCAGATAGTGAGCTACTACGGCCTACGCAACGCCGACCGGCTGCCCTACTACCAACGCCTCGATGTGGGGGCTACCTACGACAAGCCGGGCCAGGAAGGCCACCGTTTCCACAGCAGTTGGACGCTCTCGGTTTATAACCTGCTGGGCCGCGAAAACCCGTACAGTATTTCCTTCCAGGCCGACCCCGACAACGCCACCAAAACCCAGGCCGTGCAAACGGCGCTGTTCCGGCAGGTGCCTTCGGCCACGTACAATTTCAGCTTTTAACCCATGTCGCATTTAGCAGGTAAAAATTTGTTGGGGCTGGCCGCCGCGCTGCTGCTGGTCACGGGCTGCGAAAAAGTGGTGGACCTCGACTTAAAAACCGCCGCCGCCCAACTCGTCATCGAAGCCAACCTAGCCGACGACGGGCAACCGTGCCGAGTGAGCCTCAGCGAATCGGCCAATTACAAGGAAACCAACGTCTTTCCGCCCGTAAGCGGGGCCGTCATCACGCTGTCTGACGATGCAGGCCACCGCGAAACGCTGGCCGAAACCAGGCCCGGTCAGTACGTGGGCGCGGCTGTGCTGGGCGTGGCGGGCCACGCCTACACCCTGCGTGTGGAGCACAACGGCGGGGCCTACGTGGCCGTTTCGACCCTGCCCGGCCAGCCCACGGCCGTGCCCGGCGTGTTTGCGCCGGTGCCTTTTGAGGACTTGCACATTGATAAGTCCACCTTCGGCCCCAACAGCGGGCTGGAGGCCGTGGCCGAGCTGACCGACCCGCCCGGCCTGGGCAACGGCTACTTGTTTCGGCAGTACCGTAACGGGCAGCTCAACAAAACAATTTTTGTGCAGAACGACAAGTTCACTGACGGTAAGCACGTCAGCCAGGCGTTGCGGGTGATGGGCGGGGCCAATGACAAAAACGAGAAGCTGGTGACTGGCGACAGCGTGGTAGTAGAAATGCAGAACATTGACCCCGGCGTGTACGAATATTACCGTACCCTCAACCAGATTCTGCAAAGTAACCCGCTGTTCAGCACCACGCCTGCTAATCCCCAAAGCAATTTTTCGGGTGGGGTGCTGGGGTATTTCAGCGCCCACTCCCGGCAGGTGCGGCGGGTGGTGGTGCCGTAGCAGAGCCAATCCCGTTGTTTCTCCTCTTTGCTCCCGTTCATGTCGCTTCTGCCGTTCGCTGCTGAAATAACACCTACTGCTGGCCGTTGGCCAGCCTCGCGGGTGGCGCTGCACGGGCTGGCCTGGGCCGGGGTGGCGCTGCTGCCCAAAACCGTGGACACGCTGTTGCAGCACACCCCGCCGCCGGGTGCCCGCGACTGGTTTGTGTTGGTGCCCACGGCGATGATGGCCGGGTTTTTCTACCTCAACTCGTTGGTACTCATTCCCCGGTTTCTGGCCCAGCGGCAGGTGGGACGCTATTTTGGCGGGGTGGTCCTGGCGGTGGCGGGCATCGTGGGCACGGTGTCGCTCATCATCTGGGGCCTGTTGCGGGCGGGCGTTGTCGCCGATACCCAACCCAGTCAGCGGCCCTCGCCGGTGCTGGCCGCGCTGGTGTTGTGCGGTGTGGTGTGGGCGCTCAGCAGCTGGGGCCGCATCACGGGCGAGTGGTTTGAGGCCGAACGCCGCCGCCGCGACCTGGAAAACGGCCAACTCGCCGCCGAGTTGGCCTTGCTCAAGTCGCAGGTCAGCCCCCACACCCTGTTCAACACCCTGAACAGCATCTACTCCCTGGCCTGCCTCAAGTCCGACGATGCGCCGGTCGCCATCCTCAAGCTCTCGCTGCTGCTGCGCTATATGCTCTACGAGGCCGACGCGCCGCGCGTACCGCTGGCCCGCGAAATCGAGCTGCTGGAAAACTACATTGACCTGCAACGGCTGCGCTTGGACGAGCAGCAGCTCATTCACTTTGAGATTGAAGGCGACACCACTGGCTACCTTATCGAACCCATGCTGCTCATTCCGTTCGTCGAAAATGCGTTCAAGCACGGCGTGAGCTACGCCCGCCCCACCCCGATTGAAGTGCGCCTGTTCGTCGGGGCCGGGCAACTGCGCTTTGAGGTGCGTAACCGCTGCTTTGGGGTCAGCGGCCAGCCCACGCCCGCCCCCGGCGGCCTGGGCCTGCCCAACAGCGAGCGCCGCCTGGCCCTGCTTTACCCCGGCCGCCACCAGCTACAGGCTGCCGCCGAGGGCGATTTTTTCACGGTCGAACTCACGGTGCAGCTAGGCCCTGCCGCGCCCGCCTTGCCCGCCGCCGCGCTGCCCCACTCCACCGCTTTTGCCTGATGCTGCGCTGCTTACTGATTGACGACGAGCCGCTGGCCCTGCGCCTGCTCACCGATTTTGTGAGCCGGGTGCCCTTCCTGAGCCTGACAGGTACCGCCCGCACCGCCCTCGAAGCCCTCACTTTTCTGCAAGCCCAACCGGTGGATTTGCTATTCCTCGACATCCAGATGCCCGACCTGACTGGCACCGAGTTTGTCCGCAGCCTCCGCCCCGATGCCCTCGTCGTGTTCACCACCGCCTACCAGCAATACGCCGTGGAAAGCTACGACTTGGCTGCCGTTGATTACCTGGTCAAACCTTTTGCCTTCGAGCGGTTTGTGCGGGCCGCCCAGCGGGCGCAGGAGCAGCACACGCTACGGCACAGCCCCGTTCCCGTGGCCGAAGACTACCTGTTTGTGAAGGCCGACTACCACAGCCTCCGCCTCAACGTGCGCGACATCCGCTACCTGGAGGGCCTCAAGGACTACGTAAAAATCCACGCCGCCGCCGCCCGGCCCGTCGTCACGCTCGGCTCGCTCCGCAACTTCGAGGAGCGGCTCCCGGCCCGTGAGTTCGTGCGCGTCCATCGGTCGTACCTGGTAGCGTTGCGCCACATAGATTCCATCCGCACCAACCGCATCTACTTAGGCGACAGTATCATTCCCGTAGGCGAAACCTATGCCGCCGCGCTACAGCAAGCCGTAGAAGGCCGCACCGGAATCTGAGCCAATCAGCGAAATCATGGTTAATCAGCCTAATCAGCGATTGAGGTACACCATCAGCACAGATACGTCGGCCGGACTCACCCCGCTAATCCGGCTGGCCTGCCCCAGCGTTTCGGGCTGAATCTTGAGCAGCTTCTCCCGGGCTTCGTGGCTCAGGGCGGGCATGGCATGGTAATCCAAACGGCCCTGAATGGTGAAGTTTTCCAACTCCTGCATCCGGGCGGCTTGTTGCTGCTCTTTCTGCAAGTAGGTTTCGTATTTCAGGCCAATAACGGCTTGCTCCTGCGCTTCTACGTCGAAGGCCGCCAGCGCATCGGTCAGCTTCGGCAGCGCGGCGGCCAGCGCGGGCAATTCCACGCCGGGGCGGCGCAGCAGGTTCAGCAGCCGGGTTTTTTCGTGGATTTCGGCCGTGCCCAGCGCCGCCAGTGTGGGATTGATGTCAGTTGGCTCAACGGCAAACGCTTGAAAAAGCCGCATCACCTCGGCCGTTTGGGCTTCTTTGCGGCGCACCCGCGCCAGCCGCTCGTCCGAGGCCAGGCCCAAGTCGTGGCCCAGTGGCGTGAGGCGCAGGTCGGCGTTGTCTTGGCGCAGCATCAGGCGGTGCTCGGCGCGGCTCGTGAACATTCGGTAGGGTTCGTCGGTGCCCTTATTTATCAGGTCATCAATGAGTACGCCGATGTACGCCTCGTTGCGCTTGAGCACCACCGGAGCCTTGCCCCGCACCTTCTGGTGGGCGTTGATGCCCGCCATCAGGCCCTGACAGGCCGCTTCTTCGTAGCCCGTCGTGCCATTGATTTGGCCCGCGAAGTAAAGGCCCGGCACCAGCTTGGTTTCCAGCGTCGCCGCGAGCTGCGTGGGCGGAAAAAAGTCGTACTCAATGGCGTAGCCAGGCCGGAACATTTTGGCCCGCTCAAAGCCCGCAATTTCGCGCAGGGCGCGATACTGCACATCTTCGGGCAGGCTGCTCGAAAAGCCATTTACGTAGCATTCCACGGTGCTCCAGCCCTCAGGCTCCACAAAAATCTGGTGCCGGTCTTTGTCCGCAAAACGGTTGATTTTGTCTTCCACGCTCGGGCAGTAGCGCGGCCCCAGCCCTTTGATGCGGCCCTGAAACATGGGCGACTTCTCGAAGCCCTCGCGCAGAATCTCGTGCACCCGCTCGTTGGTGTAGGTGATGTAGCAGGGCCGCTGATTGACCAGTCGGGGCGTGTCGAGGTACGAGAATTTGCCCGGCTCGGCATCGCCCGCCTGCACTTCCATTTTGCTGTAGTCCAGGCTCCGGCCGTCCACGCGGGGTGGGGTGCCGGTTTTCATCCGGCCCGCCTCAAAGCCCAGTTCCACCAGTTGTTCCGTCAGGCCCCGGCTGCCTTTTTCGGCCGCCCGGCCGCCGCCAAAGTTCTTTTCGCCGATGTGAATGAGGCCGTTCAGGAAGGTGCCGTTCGTCAGGACCACCGTGCGGCTGCGAAACTCGATGCCCAACTGCGTTTTCACGCCCACGCAAGCGCCGTTTTCCACCACGAGGCCGGTCACGGCTTCCTGCCAAAAGTCCACATTCGCAATGCCTTCCAGCGTTTCGCGCCACGCTTCGGCAAAGCGCATCCGGTCGCTTTGGGCGCGGGGGCTCCACATGGCGGGGCCTTTGGAGCGGTTCAGCATCCGAAATTGAATCATGGTGCGGTCGGTGATGAGGCCCGACTGCCCGCCCAGCGCATCTATCTCCCTTACAATCTGACCTTTGGCCACGCCGCCCATTGCCGGGTTGCACGACATCTGGGCGATGGTGTTCAGGTTCATCGTCACGAGCAGCACTTTGCTGCCGAGGTTGGCGGCGGCGGCGGCGGCTTCGCAGCCGGCGTGGCCCGCGCCCACTACAATAACGTCGTATTCGGTATCGGAAAACATACTAATCGGGGCTAAAAATCGGCGGGTCGAAGGCTAGAATTCAGCAGGACAACGGAAATAGTCCGCAAAGTTCGCCATAAAAACCGGGAGCCGTTGGCGGCACCTGTTGGCCTTCGCCAACTTACGGCAGCACGGCCAGCAGCGCCGTTTCCACCACGTCGCGCAACAGCTGCGGGTCAGGGTTGGCCTTTGCCACAATGCGCATCCCATTCAATACGCTGACCAACAGCCGCGCCTGGGCTTGCGGAGTGGCATTGGGTCGCACCTCGCCCCGTTGCTGGCCTTGTCGTAGAATTTCGGTCAGCGAAGTTTCTATAAATGCTTGCCCATCGTGGGCAATGCCCTGCACTTCGGCATCGTGCGGCACCAACTCGGCGATGGTATTCACCATCAGGCATCCTTTGTCGTCGGCCAGCGCCAAGTCGGCCGCTTGCTGCAACACTTGGCGGAGCTGTTCGGGGGCAGGCGCGGCAACCTCGGCCGTGAGGGCCGTCAGACTCTGGCGAAAGCATTGCTCGTACTGACGAAACACCCGCACAAACAACTGGTGCTTGTCGCCGAACGTGGCGTACAGGCTGGCCCGATTCAGGCCCGTGCCCGCCACCAAGTCTTCGACCGAAGTAGCCCCGTAGCCCCGGCAACAAAAGGTGTCAAGGGCTTTTTGCAGCACCTCGGCTTCGTCGAATGCACGGGGCCGGGCCATAAGTTGAGCGGGGAGTGGATGAGGGGAGAACAAGCCGAAATTACAACGCAACCGGCGGAAAAAGAAATGGGGCTTGCTTCCGGCCGACACGCTGAAGGAAATCCAGGACCGCCTAGCGGGCCTTAGTTTTGCTCAGTATGTCGGTCGGAAACAAGCCCCAATTAGCCTGTTAATCAGTTTATAACGCGCCCACGCCGCCGCCAGCGAGAATTTCCTCCCCGATGACGAACGACGAATCATCGGAAGCCAGGAAAACGGCGACAGTAGCAATTTCGCGGGGCTGCCCGAAGCGTTTCATCGGCACTACTTCGGTGAAGCTCGCCGTGGCTTGTTCCAGGTATTCAGCGGGCATCATCTTGCCGAAAATAGGCGTGGCTACCGGCCCGGGGCTAATGGAATTGACGCGAATGCGGCGCTCCAGCAACTCTACTGACAGCGTGCGGGCCAATGAAGCCAACGCCGCTTTGGTGGCCGTGTACACCGACAAATCAGCAAAGGCTTTGTGTACCACGGCTGAGGCAGTCAGGACGATGGAACCACCATCGTTGAGCAGGGGAAGCAACTGCTGAATGGTGAAGTACGCGCCCTTCACGTTGATGTTGAACTGATTGTCGAAGTGCGCTTCGTCCACCTGCCCGATGGGTGCCGAAAACGACACCCCGGCATTAACAAACAGCACGTCAATGCGGGCATGATGGGCCTGCACCTGCGCGGCCAGCTGGTGCAGGTCGGCCATTTTGGATGCGTCGGAAACCACGCCAACGGCTTGGCTGCCAAGTTCCGCTACGGCAGCTCGCACCGCCTCGGCGTTGCGGCCAGTAATGACTACCTGGGCACCTTCGGCGATAAACTCCTGGGCGGTGGCGAGGCCAATGCCGCTGTTGCCGCCCGTAATGACGGCTACTTTATTTTGCAAACGATTCATAAAAAAGGGGTGGTTAGATTTTGGAACAAACGTTCCGTAAATGTGTCCTTCCCGAACCCGATGATTGAATGATTGTTCCAAAATAAAAACAAAACCACGTTTCTTTGATAGTTTTTGCTGAAAAAGAGGCGATTAAAATTTAGATTAAATAGCCGCACTGATGATTTTTTTTCATACAAACGCTATTCTCGTCCCCCACGTACTGCCCGAAATTGGGCGTGTGCACGTAGCCGCTCCCCTCGTACAGTCGGACGGCTTCGGGCTGCCGCTTGCCCGTTTCCAACACGCAGGATTGGTAATTTTCCTCTTCGGCCCAGCGCTCCAATTCGGCCAGCACGGCCTGTCCCACGCCCTGCCCGCGCCACTCCGGTTGCACAAACATCCGCTTGATTTCCACTTCCTGCGGGCGGTATTCTTTGAAAGCGCCGCAACCAACGGCTTGTTCATCGGCACAAGCCAGCACCACGTGCCGGATGTTGGCGGTTTTGTTGAACTGCGCGTAAAAAGCGTGGTCGTCGCCATCCAGCACCCGCAAGTAGTGGTCGAGCAAGGCCACCAATGCTTGAAAATCAGAATTTTCTGACGTGGTTCGGTGTATTTTTAGGGTCATCGGAAATCAAGTGATTTTGGAGTCGTAGTCGTCCAGCAACTGCGCCGAGCGGGCCGCTACCCCTTCCCAGTCAAAAGCCAGCCACTTATCCTTCAAGCAATCGAATGCCTCCGTAGCAGCCTGACACGCAAAGAGTTTATAATCAAACTTCGGATACCCATACACCAGATAACCCGGGTAGTAGTAGGTTTTGCGTTGCTGCCGGGCGTGTTCGGTTTTCAGCAGCATCAGGTACTTGCCCAAGCTGTGTTGGTGGTAGGCCGGGTCGTAAAAATTGACGATGCCCATGATGCTGTCCTGTCCGGCATCGAACACGCCGACTGCTACCAGCCGCACCCCGTCGCGCACTTCCACGGCGTAAGTGTCGAACAACGTAACGCCCGTTTCGTCAAGCAACAACGCTTCCAGCGTCGGGGACGTGTCGAAACCCAAAGATGCGTAGTAGCGGGCGTAAAGCTCCACGTATTCGGGCTGTATTTCAAACGGCCGCACCACCACGTCAAAACAGGTATTGCGGCGCAGCAACTGCCGCTGCTTGGGACCATACGTGACCCGTGCCAGCACCAGCCGCAGCCAATGCACAGCGTACAATTGCCCGGCGTGGGGCAAAAACCGGCAGGTGAACACCTCCTGTTGCATCCGGTAGTAGCCGATGCTGAGGTAATAATCCAGCACATCGCCGGGCAGAGTGGGCGAGGCAGCCATCAGAAGGGCATCAGAAGGTGCGCAACGAGAGGCAGTAGTCTTCCCGCTTCCGCATAGCCGTTTGGCTCAGCAGGTCCTTGTCGTGGTAGCCCAACAGGTGCAACACTCCGTGAATCATGACCCGGTGCAGTTCATCGCGGAAGGGCAGGCCCAAGTCGGCCGCATTGTCGGCCACCCGCTCGGTGCTGATAAAAATATCGCCTTCCAGGATGTCGGCATCGTCGGCGTTATCGAAGGTAATAACGTCCGTCAGGGTGTCGTGGCCCAGGTATTCCACGTTCAGGCGGTGCAGGTAGTCGTCCGAACAGAAAATGTACGTCAGTTGCACAATGCGGTACTCATGCACGGCCGCTACCCGCTCCACCCAGCCAACAATGCCTTCGGCATCGGCCAGCGCAAAGTCCGGCGCGTCTTCCACCATAAACTCAATGCCGGGCGCTTCGTGGTGTAGCGGGCCAGGCGGAAAGGTTTCGTGGTCGGGTGGCTCAACGGGCGGGGCGGTGTTCACGCGGCCAGGGCTTGCGAAGTGGTTTCGTGTTCGTGCGTATGCAGTTGAAATGTCATCTCCACCCGACGGCCTTCTTTGCTGAACTCTACGGCATCGGCGAGGTGGCGGATAAGAAAAATGCCGCGTCCACCGGGATTTTCCAGGTTTTCGGGGGCCGTGGGGTCGTCCAGATTGTTGTAGTTAAAACCCAGTCCTTCGTCTTCAACCTCAAACTTGAGCTGGTTTGGCTCCACGTACAAAGACAGGTACACGTTTTTGTCTTTATCGAACTTATTGCCGTGCCGGATGGCGTTGTTCACCGCCTCGGTCACGGCCACCATGATGTTGCCATATATGTCGTCCTCAATCTGAAAGGTATCCTTCGAATTGTCGATGAAGCTTTCCACCACGCGGATGTTTTCAACGAGTGAAGGAATCTGAATTTTGACCTGCTTCATAAAATGAGGGAGTGGAAGGGCGGCAACGAACGGGGCGGCAAAATTACGGTTTCGGGGACAGAAGTCAGCATTAGGCAAAAAAATAGGCTCAAAAACCTGACTTCTAACACTATTTCAGCTGCTGGAAGTATTCGCCCACCTCGCGTTGGTAATAAGGCGTGAGGATAGGTGGGTTGGTACGCAAAAGTTCGGTCTGGTGTTCTTTCCCCGGCTTGTATTTGTCAAAAGCGGGCGGAAAAACCGGGGCTTTGTACTGCGCCGCCTGCGCTTCGCGCTTGGTGTCCTGGTCGCGTTCGCGGGCCGATTTTTCCACTTCCAGTAAGCGCGTCAGTATTTGTTGCTGACGCAGAATGGTTTGCTCGGTCAGTCGCTTGTTCACGAGGTCGGTTTCGGTTTGCTCCATCATCTTCTTGAGCTCACCGGCATCTCCTTTCCCATCTTTGCCTTTGCCTTTTTCTTCGCCGGGGCGGCCGTTTTGGCCGGGCTGCCCGGCATCCTTGCCGTTCATTTGCCCGGCCTGGCCCTGGCCGCCGGGCTGGTTGCCGCCGGGCTTGTCGCCCGGTTTCTCGCTGGGCTTGCCACCGCCAGGCTTGCTGCCCATCTGGTCCATTTTCTGCATGGCCTGGCGCAGCATCTGCTGCTGGGCGGCCATTTTGGCGAGTTCCTGCGACATCGCCCGGCCGGTTTTGCCGCTCTGCGAGAGTTGCTGAATCTGGTCGTTGAGCTGCTTTTGCATTTGGCCGAGGTCGCCGGGGCCGGGGCTGCCGCCTTTGCCTTTGCCCTTGCCTTTGCCCTTCTTTTTGCCGGGTTTGCCGTCGCCGTCTTTGGGCGCGCCCTTGCCGTCCTGGGCTTCCTGCTGCATCTGTTGCAGCGAGCTTTGCAACATCAGGGCCAAGTTGTTGATGCTCGTCATGGCCTGTTGCTGGGTGGCGGTGGCGCGGGGCACGTCGCGCTCCTTGATGTGGGTCAGGCTCTCGTCCATGCGGCCGTTCATCTCGCCCACTTCGCGGGTCACGAAGCTCTGAATTTTCGGCTCCCGCTTGGCTAGCGCATACAGGCTGTCCTGGATAATCTGGGCATCGTCGCGCAGCTTGCGCTGGGTCTGGCCGAGTTGCACGAAGCGCGGGTCGGCCTGGTCCACCTGCCGAAACTGCTTCATCAGGTTTTCCTGGTCAAAGCTCAACGTCAGCAGGTTGTCCAGGATGTCGCGCAGGTCGTCAATGTTTTGCTGGGCCTGGTCGCTTTCTTCCTGGCTCTGCTGGTCGCGCATCTTCTGCGCCATTTTTTTCATGCGGCTGGCGGCGCTTTTCTGCTTGCCCCCGGCTTTCTTGTTCTGGTTTTTGCTCAGGCTTTGCTGGCTGTCCTGCATTTCCTGGTCGGTCTGCTCCTGTTCGGGTTTTTGCTCGTCGGCCCCGTTCTGGTTGTCCAGTTCCTTGTCCATCTCCTTCAGGTCTTTAAGGTCTTTTTTCAAGTCCTCAAACTCCTTTTGCACTTCGGCTTGCTCTTTTTTGAGTTCGTCGTTTTTGGCTTCCTGCTCTTTGTTGCTGAGCTTGTTGTCGGGGTTGGCCTTGTCGTTCTGGTCGGTTTTTTCGGCCAGCTTGTCTTCTTTCTCCGCCAGTTTTTCCAGTTTGTCGGCCGTGGCTTCGGCTTTTTGCTCAAACTGCATTTGCTTGAACATGGCCAGCGCCCGGTCCAGCTCTTTTTGCAGGGTGTTTTCCTTGTTTTCCAGTTGCTGGAGCAACTTCTGCATTTCTGCATCGGGCTGTTTCTGGGCATCCAGCAGCTTTTGCAGCTTCTCGTACAGCTTCTTGGTTTCGGGGTCGAGCAGGTCGCCCATCAGCTTTTTCAGTTCCTCGGCTTTTTTGGCCAGTTCCTCGCTTTTGGGGTCGAGTTGGTCCTGCTTGTCCTGCAACTGGTCAAACATTTTCTGCATCTGCTGCACCTGCTGGTCCATTTGCTGCTTCTGGTCCAGCATCTGCTCCAGTTGCTTGCGGTCCTGAAAACTCATTTCGCGCTTGGTTTTGAGCTTGTCCTGCGCCTTGGCCAGTTCGCGTTCCAGCTTTTCGCTTTGCTTGGCGGCCTGGCTCATCTGCGAAGCCACCGATTCGGCCTGGGCGTTCATTTCCTGCTGCAACTCGCGCCGCGTCGGAATCCGAAACTCCGCCGCCCGCGTCCGGGTACTTTTGGGGCCGTGCAGGCCGTCGTTGTCCCAGGCTTCCACGAAGTATTCCAGCAGGTCGCCGGGCTGCATCCCCAGCGCCCGCAGGTCCCAGGTGTAGCTGTACACGCCGCTGCTTTCGCGGGGCAGCGACAGGGTTTTTTGACCTCTGGTTTTTGTTTTTTGGTTCGTGGTCCGCAGCTCGTAGTGCAGCGCCAGGCGGGTCAGGCCGTAGTCGTCGCGCACGGTGCCGCCCAGGGCCAGGTAGCGCAAGCTGGCCGTGTCCGAAAACGCTTCCAGCGTCAGGCCCGGCGGCAGGTCGGGCACGGCCGTGAGTTGGTAGGCAATGGGGTCGCGGTTGAGGCTGGCCGGGTTTTGCAGCCGCAGGGTGTAGGGCTGCGACCGCAGCACCCGCCGCTCGGCCCCAAACGTGTCGCCGTCGCGCGTGGCCGCCAGCGTTTCCGCCGGTTGTGCAAACACCAGCGCCAGCGCCTCGGTGGCGGCCGTGGCAAATTCCCAGCGCACCGTGCTGCCCTCCGGCACCGTCAGGTTGCCGCCGTTGGCAATGGTTTCGGCCGGTTTGCCCGTGTAAGCCGGGTAGGTTACAAACACCTTAAAGTCGCGCAGATTCGGCCTTTCCAGCACCGTGAGGTGGTATTCGGCCGACGCAAAACCCGCGCCCCGCAACTGAAAATCCACGCCCTGCTGCGGCTGCTCAAACACGTAGCGAAACGTGCCGCCCTGCCCCGCCACCCGCTGCATCCGCCGCTCGGCCCCGTCCAGCACCACGCTCATATCGGCGGGCACGGCCGCGCCCGCCGCCGCCACGTCCAGCGTAAAATCCTCGCCCCGAAACGCCGTCAGCTTCGGGTTTTTGATGATAAACCGGAACGGCGCGGGCGGCGAATACGCCCGCCGGTAGTGCCAGATGCGCTCGGTGCCCTGCGTGAGAAACGACGGGAACACCGCCAGCAGCAGCAGCAGCAGCAGCAGCGGCACCGCCAGGTATTTCCATAGCGGCCGACTTTGCTGCTGAATGTCAATGCCCTTCGCAAACGAATAGTTGCCCAGTTGCGCTGCCCGCTGCTCCAGGCTGGCCGCCACCAGCGCGTTGGTGCGGGCCTGCCCTTGCAATTGCAAGGCATTGAGCAGCCGGTCTTCCACTTCCGGAAACAACTCGCCCACGCGCCGCGCCGCCTGCTCGTCGCTCAGCAGCCGCCGCAGGTTGGTGAGGGCCGCCAGCGGCTGCCAAATCCAGCGCAGCAGCGCGTACCCCGTTAGCCCCAAAAACCCGAACAACAGCACCGCCCGCACCCCGGTGGGCAGGTAGAGAAAATATTCCAACAAGTTAAATACCAGGAAAAAAGAAAGCAGCAAACCGCCCGCCACCAGCCCGCCACGCACCAGCAGGTTGAGGTAAAATTTGCGCTTGAAAGCCTCTAATTCCGCCCGTACCCGCGCCAGGGCCGGGTAGGTGGTTTCACGTTCTAATACAACAGCCATAAATCAGTCTTATTCGCGGAAAGATACAAGCCCGAGTTAGGCTTGGTTCGGCAGCGTGGGTTTTTGGTGTTGGGTGTTGGGTTTTAGGTGTTGGGTGTTCGGCACCTGGGCCGGATTGAACCCAACACCCAAAACCCAACACCCACGCTGCCGAACCCCAAAAAAACCTAACCAGCAACGTCTTTACCCCACTTCCACCCACGCCGGGCAATGGTCCGAATGTACCGCATCGGGCCACAGGCCTGCCCCTACCAAATGCGGCTGTAATGCCTTGTCCGCCAGCCAATGGTCGAGCCGCCAGCCCACGTTCCGCTGCCGCGACCCGGCCCGGTAGCTCCACCACGAGTAGTGTCCGGTCGCATCAGGATGGTAGTGCCGGAAGGCATCAAACAACCCGTCGCCCAGAAAATCGGCGAACCACTGCCGTTCCTCGGGCGTGTAGCCGGGGCTGTTTTGGTTGGCTTTGGGGTTGTGCAAGTCAATGGCCGTCGGGCAGCAGTTGAAGTCGCCACCGATGAGCAGCGGCGGCCCGTCCTGCGCCCGCAAGTCGGCCACGTACTGCCGGAAAAAGTGCAGCCACTCTATTTTGAACGCTTGCCGCGCTGGCCCGCTCGTGCCCGATGGCATATAGGTGTTCAGCACCGACACGTCGGCAAAATCCAGCCGCAACACCCGCCCTTCGTCGTCGTAGCAGCCTTGCCCACAACCGTAAACTACCTTGGTCGGCTCAACCTTCGTGAAGGTCGCCACGCCGCTGTAGCCCGGTTTTTGGGCCGGGTGCAGGTAGGCGCGGTAGCCCAGCGCCTCAAAGCCCGTCACGTCGAGTGGGGCGGTGCCCGCTTTTATTTCCTGCACGCACAGCACGTCGGGCGCGGCTTGTTCCAGCCAGGTCAGCAGCCCTTTGCTCAGCGCCGAGCGTAGGCCGTTCAGGTTGTAAGTGACAATTTTCATGCTTCGTCGTTCAACTCGTCAAAATATTCCAGGATGTGCCATTTCAGCATCCGTTCCTGCTCTTTGAGGTTGGCAAACGGCACCGGGCGCAGCAGCCGGTAGTGCGGCCAGCCGTCCTCGTCCGTTTTTTCCAGCTCGTAGTACCCGCTGATGCTGAACAGCCGGCAGGTGGCGATGTGCATCAGGTCCTGCTTCTGCTCCTTCGTGAAAGCGGCCACGCCCTGCCCTAACTCCTGCACGCCGATGAGCAGCAGCAGCGCGTTCAGGTCGGGCTTTTTGTCAAAGCGGGCCTTCATTTCGTTCATCAACTGCCACCAGCGGGCCTCAAATTCAACTTCGGTTTCAGTGTGTTCGTCCGGGTCGGATGGTGTGCTCATCAGAGAAAGCCTCAAAGGCTGATTTAGCAAAATTTATGTTATGACGCAGAATTGCAGATTGCGGCGTAGCTTGGTCCCGCCAAAGCAGGCGCGGAAATCTCCACCCGCCCCAATCCTCAAAATTACGCCCCATGTTGCGTTCGCTGGTTCAGGATTTCGTGGGCCTCATTTTCCCGCACCTGTGCCTGGCCTGCGCCGAGCCGCTGGTGCGCGGCGAAACGCACATCTGCACCGGCTGCCGCATCGAATTGCCCTACACCAACCACCACCTGCTGCCGCCCGACCAACAGCCACTGGCCCGTCGCTTCTGGGGCAAGCTCCCAATCCATCATACGGTTAGCTACCTGAAGTTTCTGAAGCACGGCCGGGTGCAGCACCTGTTGCACCAGCTCAAGTACAACGGGCAGCGGCAGGTTGGCATTGCCCTGGGCCAGATGTACGGGGCCGAATTGCAGGACGCAGGATTAGCCGCTGACTTCGACCTCATTGTGCCCGTGCCCTTGCACCCGCGCAAGCTGGCCAAACGCGGCTACAACCAAGCCGCCGTATTCGCCGACGGGCTGGCCCGCAGCCTGAACATCCCCTGGAGCGCCGACGGCCTGCGCCGCGTCGCCAACACCGCCACCCAAACCAAAAAAAACCGCCTCCAACGCTGGACCAACGTCGCCACCGTCTTTGAAATCGGCCAGCCCGCCGAAATTCAGGGCCGCCATATTTTGCTGGTAGATGACGTGCTGACGACCGGAGCCACCCTCGAAGCCTGCGGCCGGGTGCTGCTGGCCGCCGGAGCCAGCGAAGTCAGCATCGCCACCATCGCCTGCTAATTATCTGAACCACGGATTCGTCCGGATTTTTCGAATTCCACGGATTTTGGGGGCGATTCAATTCTTTTCGCGCAATTTGTAATCAACACCCTAAGTAGTGGTGCATAAGTAAACGGTCATGCTGAGCGCAGCCGAAGCACCTCTACCGTTTCGGCTCATGCCTTGATTACTAGATGATAGAGATGCTTCGGCTGCGCTCAGCATGACGTTCTTTTACACGCTCACTTTTGCGTGGCTACTTAAAACAAAAGGCCCGCACATTGCGGGCCTTTTGTTTTAATTCAATTTCTGGGCGTTACCCCACCGTTCCCAAAATCCGTGAAATCCGAAAAATCCGAACGAATCCGTGGTTCAGACCTAGCGGTTGCTGCCCGTATTAATCATCGCGCAACGGAAGCCAATGGTGGCCGTGGCCGAATCTTCGGCCATGAAGCGGCGGGTGCCGGGCGACAGCCAGTAGGCCACATCGCGCCACGAACCGCCTTTGTACACGCGCACGTGGTCGTCAATCAGGCTTTGGTAGCCCTTTTTGTCGTATTTGTCGGCCGGGTCCAGCACGCCGTTGCGGCGGAAGGGGTTGAGGTCTTCCACGTCCTGGTAGGAGAGGGGGCGGTACACGTCCTGCACCCACTCGTTCACGTTGCCAGCCATATTGTAGAGGCCGTAGTCGTTGGGCGGGTAGGCGTACACATACTCCGTAATCATGGCCCCGTCGTTCAGGCTACCCGCGATACCCGCGTAGTCGCCCCGGCCGCGCTTGAAGTTGGCCAGGAACTGGCCCATTTTCTTGCCGTAGGCGTTGCGGGTCGTGCGGCCATCCCAAGGGTAAATGCGCTTCTCCTCCTGGTTTTCGTTGCCTACTTCCTGGGTGCCGATGAGGGCTTGAGCAGCGTATTCCCACTCGGCTTCGGTGGGCAGCCGGTAGTTGGGCAGAATGTTGCCGTTTTCAATCGAAACAACGGGTTTGCCATCGGTCCCGCCAGCGGCCGTAGCGCCGGCACCTTCGGCGGCATCACCGGCAGGGGCAGCATCGGCTTTCTTCTTTTTCTTTTTGCCGCCGCCTTCGTCGCCGCCACCACCATCAGCAGCCAGCTTTTCGTTCACTTTGGCCGTGCGCCAGATGCAGTAGTCATTGGCCTGTAGCCAGTTCACACCCACCACCGGAAAGTAGCGGAAGCCGGGGTAACGCAAATAATAAGTCACGTAAGGGTCGTTGAACGACAAGTCCCGCGCCCACACCGTGGTGTCGGGCAGGGCCGCACGGTAAGCCTCCTCGGTGGAGTCCTGGCGGACGTAGTGTAAGTATTCAAGCCAGTGAATGTTGGCTACTTCCACCTCGTCCATGTAAAACGAAGCAATTGTTACGGTCCGCTCGATGTTGTCGTGGTTCATGGTCACGTCTTCCTCTTGCGAGCCGAGAACCGTGCGACCCCCTTCGATGAAGATGAGGCCGGGGCCTTGCGGCGGCCGAGTGTAGTCGGCCACTTTCATGCCTTTCTCGACGTTGTATTCCAAGCCAGTGGTGGAGGAATATTTGCCAGGGTTGGAGGCCGTGCGGCCGCTGGATTTGCAGCTAGCCAGCGCACCGAGGCCGAGGCTGGCCAGGGCCAAAAAGTTTAAGAGTTTCATAACAGGGCGAGAAAATGCCAGAGAGATGAGGGTTTAGCGGGGGCAATTTGAGTGCAATAATACAAAAAAAATAGCCACCAAACGAAAAACAACGCCGGTACGGCTAGAAAAAAATCAAAACACCGGGCAAGGTGCGGCCGGATAATTACGCTTCCGCAAGCGCCGGTGGGCGTTTTCTAACTTATCGAAGGCGTAAACAGCCAACGAAATTTCGTGTGCTCCACCCAACGATGAACTCACCTGGCTCAAGCCTACATCATAACTATAGCCCAAACGCAGCCCGCCGGTTTGCACCCCCACCACCAGTGCCAACACTTGCTGGCTGCCAACGCCGTTGGCCAGAAAAATATTGCGGACCACTGCGCCCAGCGTAACGGGCGAGGCCGTAAAGTAAAGGCCGGTTTCCAGGCGTTGTGAGCCGCCCTGCCGGGCATAGGTAGCGATCGGCGTGAAACTGATTTCGCGGGTAGCCAAACCGAGGCCGGGCCGGACGGTAAAAAATTTGTAGCCGCCGCTAAAATTTAGCAACAGTGGCAAACTGCCACTGAATTGCCGAAAGCTCAGGTCGGGTTGGTTGAGGTGCTGCCCGGCGAGGCTGAGGAAGCCCTGCGCCGAATACAACACCCCGCCGAATCCGAGGCTGAAATAATTGACGGGCAAATAATTGGTGTTTTCCGAGGAGGCGCGGACGATGCTGCCGTCGGTGGCCAACTGGTCGCCAAACACGTAGCCGGGGTTACCTAGGGTTTGGCGGCCGTAGCTGAGGCGGCCCCCCGCGCTCAGGGCCAGGGTTTTGGTCAGGCGGGTGTGGTAGGCGTAGAGGCCGCCCGCTTCCAGGCGGCGGTAGGTGAGTTCGCCGGTCTGGTCCTGGTTGATGAGCAGCCCGAAGGCATGGTGCTGACCGGGCTGGTCGGGCCGCAGGTCGGCGGCTGCCTGAAAGGTTTGAAACGTGCCGACGAGGCTGGGAAACTGGTTGCGGTAGGCCAGCGTCACGCTGTAATCGTCAATCAGGCCGGTATAGGCCGGGTTGGCGTATTGGCGGGTGGCAAAGGGCTGGGAAAAATAGGTGTCCTGGGCGCGGGCGGCTGTAGCAATTAGCAGCAACACCGTGGCAGCCAGCCAGCGCGTTATCGGCAGAAAAATGGAACGAGGGGAAAGCATGGGAACCGGCGCAACGTTGGGAATCGGGGTTTTGGTGCGGCGCGAAGGACGAAATTACGGCGGACGGGAGCGACGGACCGGTTTTGGGCGGCAAAATGCGAAGCCAACCTTGAAACCTGCCAATTCCAGCCCGCGTTGCGCCCCAAGCCAAACCCGGTCGGTTTACCTTTGCTGAAGTCTAAAATTCTTCAACTTGCTTGTTATGCGTAAAATACTCATTGGTTTACTGGTTTTTGTGGTGCTGTTGGTGGTGGCGGCCGTGGCGGTGCCGTTTGTGTTCAAAGACAAACTGCGGGCATTGGCCGACCAGCAGATTGCCCAGCGGGTGCGGGCCAAAGTGCAGTACGACCCGGCCAACATTGACGTGAGCTTTCTGCACTCGTTTCCGGATTTGACGCTGGACATTAAAGAGCTGCGCGTGATTGGCGTGGATTCATTCAGCCGCGACACATTGGCCTATTTGCCCGACTTGCGGGTGGGGCTGGACATTATGAGCGTGGTGCGGGGCGGCGAAATCAAAATCAACACCGTGGAACTGGCACGGCCCGACTTCAGCATCAAAGTGCTGAAGAGCGGCCTCGCCAACTGGAACATCGTGATTTCGGATTCGGCGGCTGCTGCCAAAGGGCAGGATACTAGCCAGGTGAACCTGGCCATCAAGGGCTGGAAAATAACCGACGGCCACCTGCGCTACGAAGACCTGACGCTGCCTTTCCGCATGGAAGCCCGGCAGGTGAACCACAGCGGCCAGGGCGATTTTGCCCAGAACGTGTTTGACATGACCTCGCACACCACTGCCGGGAGCCTGAACATGACCTACGGCGGCGTGGCCTACGTGACCGACAAAAAGCTGGATGCCGACGTGACGCTGGCCACGGACCTGAACAAAATGCTGTTCACGTTCAAAGACAACAAAATCAAGCTCAACGATTTTCCGTTCAGCTTTGCGGGGGCCGTGGGGTTGCCTAATGCCACCGACATCACCTACGACGTGACGTTTAAGGCGCTGGAAACCGACTTTAAGAACATCCTGAGCTTGGTGCCGGGCGTGTACACGGCCAGTTTTAAGGACGTGAAAACGGCGGGCAAGGTGGCGTTTGATGGATACTACAAAGGGACGCAAAACGCCACCCAGATGCCGGGATACGGACTGAACCTAACCGTGACGGACGGACAGTTTCAGTACCCGAACCTGCCGCAGGCGGCGAAGAACATCAACTTGAAAATGATGGTGGACAACCCGTCGGGCATCACCAACAACCTGAAAGTGAACATTCCGCAGTTTCACCTGGACCTGGGGCCGGACCCGGTGGACGGCAACGTGGCCATTGACGGGCTGGAGCCGATGAAGGTGGACGGGCGCGTGAAAGCCAACATCAACCTGGCCGAAGCTCTGAAGGTGTACCCGGTGGCGGGCGTGGCGGCGCGGGGCCAGTTTTTTGTGGATGCCACGGGCAAGGGTATTTATTCCAAAACCCAGATGCCGGTTGTGAACGCAGCTATTAAACTGACCAACGGTTACGTGAAATCCAGCCAGTTTCCGGCCCCGATTGAGGACATCAACCTAAGCGGTACGGTGGTGAACACGACCGGGCAGGTAAACGACACCTACATCAACCTGCCGCAGTTTCACTTCGTGCTGGAAGGCGAACCGCTGGACGGTCGCCTTGCCGCCCACAACATCAACCAGCCGGTGTTTGATGCCAACATCCGGGGCACGGTGGATTTGACGAAAATGACCAAAATTTTCCCGCTGGCGGGCATGACGGTGGCGGGGCGCGTGAGCGGCGACATTGCCGCCAAAGGCAACATGGCCGACGTGGAAGCGGGCCGCTACCAGAACGTGGTGGCCAGTGGCACGGTGCAAGCCAAAAACGTGACCTACAAGAGCAAAGACCTGCCCCAGGGCGTGAACATCAGCACAGCGGCGGCGAAGTTCAACAACAACGAAATCAACATTCAGAGCCTGAAGGGTACGGCGGGCAGTTCCGACTTTGCGGCCAGTGGCACGGTAAGCAACTACTTTGGATACCTTTTCACGCCGGGCCAGGCCCTGAAGGGCAACCTGACGGTGAACTCGCACAATTTCAACGCCAACGAGTGGATGGTGGACGAGGTGACGGCCAAGCCCACCGGCGCGGCGGCGGCCAAAGCCCCCACCACCGCCCAGGGCGTGTTGCAGATTCCCAAATACTTTGACCTCGTGCTGAACAGTGCCGTGGACAACATCACCTACGACAACCTGAAACTGACCAACGCCAAAGGGGCTGTGGTGGTGAACGACCAAACCGCCACGCTCAAAAACTTGACGTTTAATACGCTGGGTGCCACCTTCGGCACCACGGGCAGCTACTCGAGCAAAAACCTGGCGCACCCCAAGTTTGACCTCGGCCTGAACATCAAAAACCTGGATTTTCAGAAAGCCTTTACCACGTTCAACTCCATTCAGAAGCTAATTCCGCTGGCCCAGCAGGTGCAGGGCGTGTTCGGGACCACCTTCAGCGTGAGCGGCGAAATGCAGCCCGATATGCTGCCCAACCTGGCCACGCTGTCCGGCAAGGGCGTGTTCGACATCGTGCGGGCCAGCGTGTTGCAGTCCGACATCATGACCAAAATATCGGCCCTGACGACGCTGCCCGAACTCAAAAACCTGCAAGTGCTGGACCGCTTCGTGAACGCCCAAATTACGAATGGCAACCTGATTATCAAGCCCTTTAACTTGACCGTGGGCGACGTAAAAATGACCGTGGGCGGCTCCAACAGCTTGGCGGGGGTGCTAAGCTACGTGTCGTCCATCAACGCCCCAACCGGCAAGCTGGGCCAGGCCCTGAACAGCAAGCTCACGGCCCTGACCGGGGTGCAGAACATTCAGGGCACCGACCGCGTGACGCTGGGCCTGGCCATTGGCGGCACCGTGGCCAACCCCAGCGTGAAGCTGACCACCGGCAGCGTGAAAGGCCAAGCCGCAAACATTGCCAAAGACGTAACAAAATCTTTGGTGACCAAAGCCGTGCAGGATAAGTTGGGCGTGAACGTCAGCGGTTTGATACCCGGCAGCGGCCACAAGGTGAACACCGACAGCATCCGCCGGGCCACCGAGGCCCAGGCCGCCATCAAGGCCAAACAGGAAGCCGCCCGCCTGCGGGCCGACGCGGAGAAGAAGGCCACGGAAAAACTGTCGCAGGGCCTTAACAACCTCTTCGGCAAGCCCAAGCCGAAAGCACCAGTTGATACCGCCGGGAAGTAAAGTCCGCGCTATTCACCAGCTACAAACCTACTTTGCCCGCTGGCCCAAGCTGTCGGCAATAGGTAATAAAGTCCGTATTTACGGGTTCTATACCCGCCTCGCGCAGCCGGGTGGCAATCTGGCCCCGGTGGTAGCTGGCGTGCACCACGACGTGGGTCAGGATGTCGCGCACGTAGCTGTCGTAGCCTTCGCCCAGCGAATTGGTGTAGGTGATGATGCGGGTCAGGGTGGTGGCATCGGTCGTTTCCATGAGTTGGTGCAACGGTTCCGACGACTGCTCGTGCAATCGGTGCAAGCCCGCAAGGTTGTGTTCCTGCCACACTTTCACCGGGCTGGGCACCCCGGCCAGCCGCGAAATCCAGATTTGCTGCGCATTCAGCACGTGGCTGAACAAGCGCAACGCAACGGCCGGCAGCTCGTGGCCGGCGGCGGCGCTTTCATCCAGCCGGCGCAGCAAAGTAGCGTTGGCCCACACGTTAAAAGCCCCAAGTTTTTCAAGGGTGTTCATTCTTTTTTAGTTATGAGTTAAAAGTTATGAATTACGAATTATAAGTTACGGGTTGAAGCCGGCCTAATTGCCAACTCATAACTCATAACTTTTAACTCATAACTAACCCTACCGGGGGTCCTGCCAGACCAGTTTTTCGTTGGTTTTGGCTTTGTCAAAGTCCGCGCACTGGCCGTCGCCCTTGCCCGTGATACCGCCGTCGGGCTGGCACACGACGTGGCCCTGGGTGTCAAATACCGTGGAGCGTTGGTCGCAGCAGGGGGCAGTTTCCCAATACACGGTTTGTCCCTTGTAGTCGTAGCGCAAAATGCGAACGATGGGGTATTGCTTGCGGTGGCCCAGCACGGCCGCAATTCGGGCCTTGAGCCACGCGGGTCGGTGGGTGGTATCGGATTCAATGAGGCGCTTCGGCACGGCATCCACGGTGTTGGTGCTGGCGGGGACGCGCGTTTCCGGGCCTTCCACGTAGCCCGCTGGCGGCTCCGAGGTAGGGGTGCCCACCACCACTTCCTGCTGACAACTGCTCAGGCCCAGCAGCAAGCCGGCCAGCAACCCCAAAGACAAACGCATAAGCTAAAACAAAAAACCGGCGCAAACCGCCGGGTTGCCTTACGCCGGGGCGGGCCGGATAGTTGGCCCCGCGCCGGTTTTAACGGCCGAGCAGCGCCCACAGGCGCGGACCAAACACCAGCCCGCCCACCGCCAGCGCCCCCAACGCGGCCAGCAGCACGGCCCCGGCGGCCACGTCTTTGGCGCGGCCGGCCAGGGGGTGGTAGTCCGGCGACACTAGGTCCGTCAGGGCTTCCAGGGCCGTGTTGAACAACTCCGCCGTCCACACCCCGGCCACGGCCAGCGCCACCAGCGCCCATTCCAGCCGACTGATGCGAAGGGAGAACCCCAGGGTCAGGACCGCCGCCGTGGCCGCCGCGTGAAACCGCAGATGCACCTCGGAGCGCAAGGCCGCCGCCACGCCCCGCAGCGCGTGACCAAAGCTGGCGGCCCGGTGGCGCAGTCGGCCGGCGGGCGGCACGGGCCGGGGCAGCCCCGACGGCTCAGCCCCGGACATCGTATTCCTTGAAAACGGTTTGCCGCAGCCCGTCCCACTCGGCTTTAAGGACGCTGAAAATCACGGTGTCGCGCCGCCGGTTGCCTTGCGTCAGGCGGTGGCTGCGCAGGGTGCCTTCCTCGGTGGCACCCATGCGGGCCATTGCCTCGCGCGATTTCCAGTTGCGGGCATCGGTTTCCAGCTCCACCCGCTCGCATTGCAGGTGCCCGAAGGCGTGGCAGAGCAGCAAATGCTTCGCAGCCCGGTTGAGGCCGGTGCGCTGAAACGCGGTGCCCAGCCAAGTGTAGCCGATGCTGAGGCGTTGCTCGTCGGGGTCCACGTTGTAGTAACTGGTGCTGCCCGCCACCTCGCCGGTGCGGCGGTCAATGATGACGAAGGGATACCGCTGGCCTCGGTCGCGGGCCGCCAGGGCCTGCTTGATGTAGGCTGCCAACTCCACCGGCGAGTGGGCCGAGGCAATGGTGTGCTGCCAGAGGGCCGCGTCGGCCGCCACCGCTTTGAGGGCCGCAAAGTCGCTGGTTTCCAGCGGTCGCAGGCGGGCGCGGGGGTTTTCCAGAACGAGGGCAGCGGCAAAATCCATCGGCGGGCGAAAGGGAATGAGACCGCAAAGATGCCCGCAAAAAACAGAAACCGCCCCGCCAAATGGGCGGGGCGGCGGGAGAACAGACATTTTTACCGAAGGAAGCGGCCTTCACAAAAACACCGATGCAAAGTGCAGCTACATCGAGTAAGTGTAGCCAGCAATAATGATTGGGCCGTAGCGAATGATTTCGCGGCCATCCGGCAACTTTTCAATCTCAATGGCTCCTTCGTAAGGGTCAGGCTTTTTGCGCCGGGAATGGCGGAGCCTTTCCAGGGCTTTTTTAGAAATTTTCTCGGAAGTAGCGTTCATAGGATTGGCGCATTTGGGCGAAAAATCCAGGCTTGGTGTCGCGGTGTTTCGGCAGAACGAAGATAGTGCTGGTTTGATAATCGCCACGAACTGCAAAAAAGTTCAGGTCAATTTTCGTAACATCCGCAGGTAGAACCAGAAGCGCCGGGTGCCCTGGCTTTCGTTTTCGCCCACCATTGCCGCGCCGATGAACCCGAAACAGGCTTCGGGGTCGGCCTGCTGAATGCGGGCCAGCAGGTCGAGCATCGTGCCCCCCACTTTGTTGGCGGCAAACTGATTGGTTTGGAGTCGGTATTTGGAATTGCTAAACGCCTTCGCAAAAAAATCCACGGTGTAGAGGTGATTGGGGTAGGCGTGAACTTCCACCAAGTATTTGCGGATACCCAAAGCCGTGCGAATGTGAAAACGGTACAAGTCGCGCCACTCCCAACTGGCCTGCCCGCCCGTGCGGTTGCGGTCGCGTTGCACAAACCGGTAGGGCAGGACGGTGTTGAACACAGAGAATAATGACTAATTATCAATGAATAATGGCTAATGAGTAGAGGGTGAAAGGCAGAATTAAAAACACTTATTACTCATTGGTCATCAGTCATTGGTCATTAGTAACTAAATCTCGCCCACCATTTCTTCCGGCTTCATCCACTCGTCGTATTCTGTGGCCGTGAGGTAGCCCAGCTTCAGGGCCGTTTCCTTGAGCGTGGAGTTGGTTTTGTGGGCCGTTTGGGCAATTTCGGCGGCTTTGTAGTAGCCGATGTGCGGATTGAGGGCCGTGACCAACATCAGGCTGCTCTCGACGTGCTTTTTGATGTTGGGCAGAATTGGCGTAATGCCGGTGGCGCACTTGTCGTTGAAGGCCACGCACACGTCGCCGATAAGACGAGCCGATTGCAGGAAGTTGGCAATCATGACGGGCTTGAACACATTCAGCTCGAAGTGGCCGCTCATGCCGCCCACGCTGATAGCCACGTCGTTGCCGATTACTTGGGCCGCTACCATCGTCATCGCCTCACACTGAGTGGGGTTCACCTTGCCCGGCATGATGCTGCTACCTGGCTCATTGTCGGGGATGGAAATTTCGCCGATGCCCGCACGGGGGCCGCTGCTGAGCATTCGCACGTCGTTGGCAATTTTCATCAGGCTCACGGCCACCGTTTTCAGGGCACCATGGGCTTCCACGACGGCATCGTGGGCGGCCAGGGCCTCAAACTTGTTTTCGGCCGTCACGAACGGCAGGCCGGTGAGGTCGGCAATGTGCTTGGCCACGTTTTCGGAATAGCCGGGGGGCGTGTTGATGCCCGTGCCCACGGCGGTGCCGCCCAGGGCCAGCTCGCTCAGATGGGCCAGCGTGTTATGAATGGCCCGCAGGCCGTGGTCGAGCTGGCTCACGTAGCCCGAAAACTCCTGGCCCAGCGTTAGCGGCGTGGCATCCATGAAGTGCGTCCGCCCGATTTTGACGACGTGCAGGAACTCCTGCGACTTGGCTTTCAGGGTGTCGCGGAGCTTTTCGATGCCGGGAATGGTGCAGTCCACCAACGTTTTGTAGGCCGCAATGTGCATGGCCGTCGGGAAGGTGTCGTTGCTGCTCTGGCTCTTGTTCACGTCGTCGTTGGGGGCCAGAAACTTCTTTTCGTCGCTCAGTTGGCCGCCGTGCAGCACGTGGCCCCGGTAAGCAATTACCTCGTTCACGTTCATGTTGCTCTGGGTGCCAGAGCCGGTTTGCCACACCACCAGCGGGAACGAATCGGTGAGTTTCCCGGCCAGAATTTCGTCGGCTACCTGCCCAATCAAAGCCGCTTTCTCGGCCTCCAGAATGCCCGCGTCGCGGTTGGTGAGGGCAGCGGCCTTTTTCAAGTAAGCAAAGGCCGCAATAATTTCCTTCGGCATCCGGCTGATGTCGGTTGCGATGGGAAAGTTTTCGATGGAGCGCTGGGTTTGGGCACCCCAGTAGGCGTCGGCGGGCACTTGCACGGTGCCCATGGTGTCTTTTTCGGTGCGGAAAGCCATTCGGTTGAGTTATCGGGGTTGCTGAGTTGTCAGACGACAAAAGTACGGTGCCGGGGTAGGTGTTGCCGTTATCCGAAAGCCAATTCCTGCCCTGCGCAACACTGCGTGAAAGTGCGGTGCCCTGGCCCGACGTTACTTCTGAAACGGCACCGTGGCCTCGACCGCAAGCGCGGCCCGGCGGCCCCCGGCGATGCCGGGCTGCCAGCGGGGGCCTTCGCTGACCAGGCGCAGGGCTTCGGCATCGTAGTCGGCCCGCAAGGCCCGGACGACCGTAATGTTCCGCAGCTTGCCGTCTTCGCCCACCGTGAAGCGCACCCGCACGTTGCCGATTAAGCGGCTGGCGGTTGGTTCTGGCTCGTACTTGGCCGCCTCGCGGCGCAGGTATTCGTGGAAAGCCGGGAGGCCACCCGCCGGGGCGGGCGCGAAGGCCGGGCCGGGCGGCATGGGTTCGGCGCGGCGCGGCGCGGCGGCTCGCTCGTCGGCCATAGCTGGCGCGGCGGCGACCGGCAGGGCTTTTTGGCTCGCCACGTTCAGCGACGCTACCGAGGCGGGCGCGGCGGCGGTGGGCGTGGGTGGCGGGGCGGTTTCGGCCCCGGCACTCGCTGCCATTTCTGGTTGGCTGGCGCTGGGGGCGGCTTGCCGGGCCGGAGCGGCCGCAATGGCATGGTCGGCCGTGGCAAGCAGTCCGGTGGTATTGTGGCTGCTGGCCAGGAAACTGCTGTCCGACATCGGCCGGGCGGGCTGGGGCTTGCGGGCCGCCCGCGTCCGCCCGCTGGCCGCGATGGGCGGCGCGGCAGCTACTTCAGCTTTGGCGTTTTCGGTTTCGGTTGCCGCCGCCGTTGGGGCCGCCGGTGCCAGCATACCTTCGGGCGGGGCCGCCGCCGCAGGCGGCTGGGGTGGCCCCGCCGGGGCAGCGGCCGCCGCAGCCACTGGCTGCTCCGCCGCCGTGGGCAGGTGTTGCCAACCCCAGGTGCCCGCTGCCAACGCCCCGACCACGGCGGCAGCAGCGGCCAGTTGGGGCCAGCGGTAGCGTGGCCCGACAGCCACCGGCGCGGCATCCGTGCGCTGGTGTAGGCGCTGGCGCAACCGGGTCAGCGCCTGGTCGGTGGTGGTGGCATCGGTTTGGGCAAAGCCCGCGAGCAGGTCGGCGCACCGGTCGCAATCCAGCGCGTGGGCCTCGATGCGCTGCTCGGCGGCCGGGGCGAGGGCACCGGCCGCGTACTGGCGCAACTCGTCCGGGGCCGGGTGCGGGCCGGGGGCAGCAAGCAAGGCAGCGGTCAGGTCAGCGGCTAACATGGAGCGGGGTGGGGGAGGGGGCAGCAGAACTAACGGGCGGGTCGAGCTGGCGGCGCAGCATTCGTTTGCCGTTTTGCAGGTGGCTTTTCACTAAGTTGATTTCCAGGCCGGTGGCGGCGGCCACTTCGCGGTAGCTTTTCTTTTCCAAGTAAAACAATTCCAGGCAACGGCGCTGGTCGGGGGGCAGTTCGGCCAGGGCTTGTTCCACGTTTTGCAGGCGGGTTTCGGTGGCTTCGGCGGCTTCGGCGTCCTGGGCCACGCTGGCCAGATGCGCGGCGGTGGCCGATTCCATATCGGCGGCATCGGGAAATTGCAGCACCACGGCCCCGGTGCGCTTTTCGGCCCGCAGTTGCATCAGGCAGTGGTTGCGGGCAGTGGCATACAGCCAAGCCGGAAAATTCTCCGGTTCGTGGGTTTTGAGCTTGACCACCAAGTGCTCAAAAAGCTGCATCACGGCATCTTCGGCTTCCTCGTCGGGCGGCGCCAGGTAGCGGCGGCACACGGCGAAGGCTTCGGGCAGGTGGCGGTCGTAGAGCAGCCCCAGGTCGGCTACGTCGTGGCGCTGGCGGTAGCGGGCCAGCAACTCTTGGTCGGAGAGCGGCGCGGCGGCAGCGGGCACGGAGCGGGAGCGGAACAGCATGGCGAGGGGCAAGATAGCAGACGGGCGCGGATTGGGGCGCGGGCCGGGCTGGCTGGCGGCCCAAAGAGGTTGAGCGGCACCGGGCACAGGCCAGGCTGTCCCGCTGAAACCCTGGCTGCCAAACTTGCTTTGCGGGGGGTGTGGCTCTGCGAGCGAGGAGGAAGCTCTGCTTTGAGAATTAAATGAGCTACTTAAAAAAATAATATCAGCCCGCAAAAACTTTTAACTAAACACTCTGCTTCGCAAGAGCTAACAGGTCAGGGCCATAGTAAGTATATTTTAAATAAATTTTCTTTATTTTTGCAGATTGCAAAAAAATTTATTGGCAAAAAGGGCGTATGATTGCATCCGTAACCTCACCCCATTTTTTCAAATGAAAAATTTACCCCCCCCCCCCCCCCCACTAAAAACATCAAATATTTTGGTGTTTTAGCCCTTTCGTTGTTGGCATTGGCTTGCAATAAAGACAAAGAGCTTGCCGCCCCGACAGCCGTTGCTGTTTCGCAAAACGGCACCGGTCCCGGCGACCCTCCGACGAACGACCCCGATTTGATAATGCCGCTCTATGTGGACGACGTTGCCCGTCAGGGCCCCGCCGCCTCTGGTACGCCAATCCCAACTTTCATGCCCGGTCAGGTTGCCTATTTTTTGACGCGGGCAATCAACACGCCCACAAAGTATCCTGGGCCTATCGGTGGGCCTAGCGGCTGGCAACAGGCATTAACTGCGTATGATACGCACCTGGTTACGCTGGAAATAACCGGCCCCAACAGCTTTTATATGCTGGCTGACCGCGCCGGGGTTATCGACGACTACGGCAACAATTATACCATCGACCCTACTCCTCCCGGTGCTCCCAACACTGGCCTCTACTCGATTGGCTACCGGGGCATGGCCTGGAAAATACCGCCGTTTATGACCGCCGGCACCTACGTGGTGCGGTTTTATTCCTATAAAAGCACCACGCCGAACGGAAGCAACCCCCCGCAGTATTTCGGCCCCACCGGCCAACCCATTGCACAAGGGTCGTTGGTGGTTAGCGGCACTACCCCGCCGCCCTCGCAAGGCCTACAGTATGTTTCTCCCGGTCCAACGGCGGGCAGCCCAGTTTTTGGTCTGCAATGGCCAACTGGCGCTTTCCCCGGGGCTTCATCCACCGTACCAAACCTGCGGGTTATTGTCCGCAACACCGCGACAAAGCGGTACTACGCGCTTTCGCCGGGGTACACTTTTGACCCCTCGTATTCGGATTTCTTCCCAAGCTGGGACGCTGATGCGAGCTACCCTAACACGGGCGGCAAAACCATCCGCTACAACTCGACAGCCTTGTTTGGTGGCCTGAATGCGCCCTACGTCGGTGTCACCGCCAGCACCCTTACGCCGCCAGCTGTGCCAGCGGGTAACTACGAGGTGTACCTGGACGACAAGTATGCGCAAAGTGGGGCCCTGACGACCTACCTGACCGCACCCATCGTCAACGGGGTCATCACGCCCATCTACCTGCCGTAGTTTTCCGGGCTTGTTTTATCGGGCGCTGCCTCCACACGGGGCAGTGCCCCTTTTTCGTTTCCTCTGATTTGCGCTGCCGCTATGAAAACGCCTGTTTCTTATTTATTGGCCGCCGCCCTGCTGCCCGCCCCGGCCCTGGCCCAGTCCCCGTACGCGCACGACCTGGCCGTGACGCACATCTACGCGCTCGACAAAGTGGCCCAGGCCGATGCCACCCCGCAGGTGGTGCGGGCCAGAGTCGTGAACCGGGGCACCCAAACGGTGAGCGGCGCGGTGGTGCGTCTGCGCGTGAGCGGGGCCAACGCCTTCGTACGCACGGGAACCATCTCCCTGCCGGCGGGCTACGATGGCGTGGTGTCGTTCGGGGCCTACCCGCCGGGGGCGCGGGGGCGGCAGCGGCTGAGCGCCCGTGTGCCGGCCGACGACAACCCGGCCAACGACTCGGTGCAGGTGGCACAGGTGGTTAGTGCCGACACGGCTTCTTACGCTACGCCGGGGGTGCCTAATTACGCGCCGGCCGGCCAGTTTATCTTCGGCGGACGGGTGAACGGCGTGGGCAACCAGTTTCCGGTGGGCAGCGTACCCCGGCAGATTCGAGCCGTGCGGGCTTTTGTAACGCATCCGTATTCAGTAGGACTGGTGGTCGAGGGTTTCGTCGCCGACCGGCAAACCGGACGGGTGCTGGGCCGTTCCGCGCAGTCGGTGATAACCCCGTCCGACATCAACCGCTACCAAACCTTTTACATCGCCGACGATGTGGTGTTACAAAACCGCGACTACCTGGCGGGCTATTTCGTGGTGGGGCGCGTCGGCCCCTCGCCCCCTTTTGAACCGATACCTTGGGGGTATCAACTGGATGTACCTCAGCGCTCGGAGGTAACGTATGATGTTGCTTATACCCTGTTGGGCAATACGCCGCCGGTGCCGCCACTCGACTTTGGCCGCCTTGCTACCCTACCCGATACGCTTGCGGGCAAGTTCATGGCCGAGGTCATCACGGCGGCCCCGCCGGCCTGCGCCCGGCCGGCCAACCTACAGGTGGTGGTACGGGGCGGGCCGTTTCGGGTCGAGTTCGACAGCACCTACAACGCCGTGGGCTACGACGTGGCCTACGGCCCGGCCGGCTTCGACCCCGACCGGGCCACGGCCACGGCCGGGCGGGTAGTGCAACAGCGCCGGGGGCCGTTCTGGCTCACGGCCAATTTGCCCAACACGTCCTACACGTTTTTTGCCCGTGCCCGGTGCGCGGGCGGCGGTGTCGGGGCCTGGGTGGGGCCGGTGGAGGCGCTTTCGCCCTGCGACAGTCAGGTAACACGGTTGCCCTACCGCGAATCGTTCGACCACCTACGGCCGGGCCAGCCCTGGCCTTGCGGCAGCCGGGCGCTTGATGCCGACGGCAACCGCACCACCTGGACCGTCGTGGACTCTATCTATTCGCCGCCGAATGGCTATACCCACCTCGCGGCCAGCGCCCCCAATGCCTTGTATCTGGACTTGTTGAATGGAAACTACCCGGCTGGGGGCAGGGCCGACGATTGGTTCTTCACGCCGGGTCTGGCCTTGCGGGCGGGGCACCGCTACCGACTCGATTTTAGGTACCGCAGCCTAGGTATTCTGAACTCTCCCGATAAGCTGGCCGTGTGGCTGGGCGATGCGCCCGACCCGGCCCGCCAAACGGTGCTGCTGTTCCGCAACCCGCAGGTCAGCAGCTATACGTACATTGCCGCCAATGCCGGCACCACCCCGGCCGTGCAGGACATTAGGGTGCCAGCGGACGGATTTTATTACCTGGGTTTTCAAGCGTTTAGCCAGTTGCTGTCCGGCGTGGTAGGCAACGGTGCCCTGCTGCTGCTGGACGACCTGGAAGTGGCCGAGGCAACGACCACCCCCACGCAGGCCGCCACCCCAACCGCTGCTCTGGCGCTGGACCTGCACCCCAACCCCAGCGCCGACGGGCGCTGTGTGCTGGAATTGCCCCGCACGGCCGGGGCGGGGCTGTGGTCGGTGCGCGTAACCAACGCCGTGGGGCAGACCGTGGCCCAGGCCGACGACTGGGCCGCCGGCCCGCACCTGCTGGACCTGCACGGCCGCCCGCCGGGGTTGTACGCAGTGCGGGCCTGCGGGCCGGCCGGCTGCCTCACCCGCCACTTGGTGGTGGGGCCGTAGGGCCGGGCCGCAGGGCCGCATTTTTTGGCGGCGGTTGGCGGGCGGGGCCGCACGAATGCCCTGGGGGCGTTCGTGCGGCCCCCCGCCCGCCAACCGCCGCCATTTTTTAACGGGCCGTGTGCAATTTCTTAAGGACGGGCATCAACCCAACAAGCATCCACTTTAACCCCTGCTTGTCCATGAAATCCCTGCTCCTGCTTCCGCTGCTGGCCGCGTTGCTCACCCCGCCCGCCGCCGCCCAATCCGTCCGTTCCACTTCGCCGCTCGTGGCCCCGTTGCGTTCGGTGGCGGGCCGCGTGAGCGATGCCGCCAACCAGCCCCTGCCCGGCGTGGCGGTGCAACTCAAGGGCGGCGCCCGCCGCACCCGCACCGCCGCCGACGGCACCTACCAACTGGCCGACGTGCCCCTGACGGGTCAGGTGCTGCAATTCAGCCTGAACGGCTACGCCACCGCCGAGCGGGCCGTGGGCAGCAGCGGCGTGGTGAACGTGCAACTGGCCATCGGCCGCCTAAAAGTGGCCGATGTGGTAACGATGCCTGGCCGCCCGCTGCCCCTAGCGAAGCCAGCCAGCCCCGCCGACCTCCGCCGCGCTAGTGGCCGCCGGAACTACGAAAGCAAAAGCGCCGCCTACGGCGCGGTGGACCGGAGCGCCGAATCAGGTGATAGTTACGCCGCCCCGCCCATGCCCGGTGGCAACGTGCTGAACTACCCCGCCCGCGACGAAGCCGGGGCGGGCGACAGCTACGCGGCCATCAAGGAAAACCAGTTTTTTGCGGCCCAGAAAGACCCCCTCAGCACCTTTGGGCTGGACGTGGACAATGCCTCGTACAGCAACGTGCGCCGCTTCCTGAACGAAGGCCAACTGCCGCCCCGCGATGCCGTGCGGGTGGAGGAAATGCTGAATTATTTTCAGTACAACTACCCCGCGCCCGCCACCCATTCGGCCGACCCGGTGCGGATTAGCACCGAACTGGCCGTGTGCCCGTGGAACCCCGGCCACCAACTGGCCCGCATCGGGGTGCAGGCCCGGCGCATTGAAACGGCCAAGCTGCCCCCGGCCAACCTGGTGTTTCTGGTGGATGTGTCCGGCTCGATGTATTCAGACGACAAGCTGCCGCTGGTGCAGGCGGGCCTAAAGCTGCTCGTGAAGCAGTTGCGCCCCCAGGACCACGTGGCCATGGTGGTGTATGCCGGAGCCGCTGGCCTTGTGTTGCCCCCCACGCCCGGCAACCAGCCGCAGGTGATTCTGGATGCGCTGGACCGCCTGCAAGCGGGCGGCAGCACCGCTGGCGGCGCGGGCTTGCGCCTGGCTTACAGCACGGCCCGCCAATATTTTGACCCCAACGGCAACAACCGCATTGTCCTGGCCTCGGACGGCGACTTCAACGTGGGCGAAACCTCGGACGCGGCCACCGAGCAGCTCATCACGGAGCAGCGCGAAAGCGGCGTGTTTCTGACCGTGCTGGGCTGCGGGCGCGGCAACCTGCGCGACAGCCGCATGGAAACCCTGGCCGACAAAGGCAACGGCAACTACGCCTACCTCGACAACCTCGACGAAGCCGGGCGGGTGCTGGTGGCGCAGTTCGGCGGCACCCTGTTCACGGTGGCGAAGGATGCCAAGCTGCAAATTGAGTTCAACCCCGCCCGCGTGGCCCACTACCGCCTCGTGGGCTACGAAAACCGCCTACTGGCCGCCGAAGATTTCAACAACGACCAGAAAGATGCCGGCGACCTCGGCGCGGGCCACACCGTGACGGCCCTCTACGAAATTGTGCCCGTCGGCGCGGCCCAGCCCCTGATAGACCCGCTGAAATACCAGCAGCCCCAAACCGCCGAAAACGTGAGCAAGATGCTGGCCGGCAACAGCGCCGACGTGCTGACCGTGAAGCTGCGCTACAAAGAACCCAAAGCCCGCACCAGCCAACTGCTGACCCAGCCCCTGACCGGCGCAGCAACCCCCATTGCCCAGGCCACGGCCGACTTCCGCTTCGCCGCCGCCGTGGCGCAGTTTGGCTTGTTGCTGCGCCAAAGCGAGCAGCGCGGCACCGCCACCTGGCCCGCCACCGTGGCCCTGGCCGATGCCGCGCGAGGCACCGATGCGGACGGCTACCGGGCCGAGTTTGTGCGCCTGGCAAGGCTGGCGGAAGGGTTGAGCGGCGGCGGGGCCGTGGGGGTGCGGTAAGGATTGAACGAGTACCCCGAAGCCGTGCTTCGGAAACGAGCGCAGCGAAGTGCTGCTTCGTGCAATCGTTGGGCAGCGGCTACCGTTCGGCGGCCCCTCACGCTTCGCGTGAATCCGAAGCACAGCTTCGGGGTACTCGTTCAACCCCAAAAAAGGCGGCCCGAAACGGGCCGCCCTTTCTGGCTTCTTCAGTTTTTGCACACAACTACTCCCGCACCACCTGGCGCACCTGCACCGTGCCGTCGGGCAGCCGCAAGTGCAACACGTACAGCCCGGGGGCCAACGGGCTGACATCAAGCGCCTGCCGGAACGCACCGGCGGGGGCAGCCAGGGTGTGCTGTTGCACGTGACGACCCAGCGCATCGAGCAACTGGAGCGTGACGGAGCCGGCCGAGGGCAACTCGGCGGCGATATTAAGCCAGCCGCTGGCCGGGTTGGGGTAGGCATCCCAGGCCAGGGCTTGGTGGTGGTTTAGCACGGCGGCGGGCAGCAACACCGTGGTCGTGACGGTATTGGTTCGCACCGGGTCGTTGTAGTCGAACACAATGCGGGCGTGGTTGGGGATGATGCCGCCCAGGGCCAGCGTGGTGCGGGGCTGCACCCGGAAGCACACGAAACCCTGCGAGTGGATAACATCAACGTTGCGGTAGGGCAGTTTGACGTTGAGGAAGCGCACCGTGAGCAAACCCTGGCCACTCAGGCTCCAGGTGCAGTTGTGCGACTGCGCCACGAGCTGCAAGCTGCCGAGGTTGAGCTTGCGGAAATCAAGCGTATCCTGAATAACCACCACAAAGGCCGTGTCGGTGCCAATGTTCTGGAAGCGCACGGTGTAGTCGAGCGGCTGGCCAGCGGCAACTTGCGCCGGGGTGAGGCGGGCATAGCTTACGGCAAGGTCGTTGGGGTCGGACGAGGATACCACAATGCTTTCGGTGGTGATAGAGTTATCGCCGGGCACAAGGTCGCCAGCCAGTGGCGCATTGGCCGACACGGTGAGTTGCGTTCCCACGGGCACGTTCAGTGGCAGACTGTAGGAGATGTCCAAGCCTTGATGGGCGAGAGAGGCTAGGGCACCATAAGGCAGCGTGATGGTCATCGTGGCGGCGTTGAAGCTGCTGCCGGGCACACTGCCGATGTACAGCATCCGCGAGTCAAGGACTACAGTGGCGATACCCGCTGGCGCAGTGGTGGTGCCCACATTCTCAATCGTAAGCCGTAGCCGGTTCACTACGCCCCGGCGGGCAGCGGTATAAGGTGTCAGCACCACGCGCAGGTCGGGCGCGTTGGCATCGGGATGGAGGCCGAAGTAGCGCAGCGAATCCGTGAGGCCGTAGCGACGGAAGTGTCCGGTATAGGCCCCGCTACTGGCCGTGGGCTGGGTGAGGGTGTAGTGCAGCGGAATATTGGGAATGCGGAGCGAGTACGCACCCGAATCGACGTACATTGTAAAGGGGCCATTGGTCAGACTCGTGCCAAAGCTGGAGCCCGCGTTGGTTGTGGTCTGGCTGGCATCCAGCACCACCGGCAGTGGGAAGTCGCCCTCGCCCGCATCCCGATTGCCGTTGTTGTTGGCATCTAGGTATACGCGGCCGGTGAGTAGGTTATACCCGGTGTTGATTTTGGCAACAAACAAGCCGCCCCCCACCAGCGTCTGATTACCCAGCACGATGTAGGGGCGAAGGTCGTACCAACGCGGAGTGAGTACGCCCGCACAGTAGATGTTACCGGCGCGGTCCAGCCCGATATGATGCGAATCCAGCGAGGTAGAGCCACCAGTAACAGGGCTGTTGGGGCGTACCGTGCCGGGCACCGGCGTGTCGGACACTGCCCACATTGGCTGGCCCTGGCCATTGAAGCGCACGATGTTGTTGTTCTCGCTGCGTAGCGTGAGCCCGGCAATGGTTGCCCAGTACCCGTTGAGTCGGTAAAGTGACCCCGTAACTATTACGCTCACATGCTGGCCAGCGGGGTCCACGGCCAGCCAATAGCCGCTGTTCGGGTTGCCACCGGTGAGCGTCTGCTGCAACTGCTCCCACAGCCGGTTGCCGGTTGGACCATACTTGGCAACCACAATTCCGTTAGGATTACTCATTCCACTCGCGTAGATGTTGCCCGCTAGGTCGGTAGCCGCGTCAAACACGGAGAAATTAGCCCCCGTGCTGATGTCTATCGGGCCAGCCCATTGCAACGTGCCGGTAGCATCAATACTGAGCATGATTTCCTGCTCGTTTTGGTAGGTAACCCCGGACAGCGCCGCCAAAGGGTTGGCCGCCCCAAAAGTCACGCCGGTGGCGCTGTTTTGAAGGCTGCCCAGCAGTAAGCACCCTCCGGCCAAACGCTGACCAAGCCCTCCAATCACCTGCAAGGTACTAGTGCCGCCGATAGTGTGCAGTTGGCGGGTCCAGCCAATGGTGCCAGCAGGGGTTATCTGCACCACGTAGCTGCTGTAAGGGGCCACTGTCAGCGTACCAACTATTTCGCTGGCTGCGGTTGTGCGCTCATAAATGTAAAAGTTGCCTAGCACATCGGTGGTAACACCCCGCACACCCCAGTCGACAATCCGTCCCGGTAGGCTGCCCGTCCACAGCAAATTGCCCCGGTTCGAGAATTTGCCATAAAAATTCAGCGAGGCGGCCGCCCCGACGGCCACGCCTTGCCAAGTAGCCGTGCCCGTTACTGAGGCCCGAAAAAATACTTCCCCGTTGAGTTTGTCCGCGCAAAGACTGGTGAGGTCGATGCGCAGGCCCAGCAACTGCTTCACCCACTCCACTTGGCCAGCTGCGTTGTGTTTAACGAGCACTTGGCCGGGGCCGCTCCATAGCTGAGTGCCCACCCGTATGCTGTCGCGGTAGTCAATTGCCATGTAGGTGTTGCCATCCAAGTCGGTTGCCGCCGCGTAGTAGTTCGCGGCCGTGTTGCCCACCTGCCGCATATGCTGAGCCCACTCGAACTGCTGGCCTACGGCTGGGCATAGACCGACTACTCCTAAAAAGGCCAGCACCAGCCAGCCGCGCAAGAAAAACTTTTTCATCGGAAATGAGAGTTAAAAACCCGGCCCAATGCGAGGCCGACGCTTTCCCTTGCCGCCCCTTCGCGCCGGCCGGGCCACGCAAGGGTTTCAGGGTTTCAAATAGCAGACCGCTCCCGCCCCCAAAAGGCTGCCGGCCTGCCTCAAAAAACCTACAGCTTCCACCTAACCCCCACCTGCAAGCCGGTGGCGGTGGGCGTTTGGCGCACCCCGGTTTCGGGTTTGAAGGCCGACAGCGCCTGCCAGCGCAGGCTGGGGCCGACGCTCACACTGAGGCGCGGGCTGAGGCCATAATTCAGGGCCAGCGAGGCGTTCAGGGCCACGTTCAGGGGGCGGAATGGCCCCTGGCCGGCCCGCACGGTTTCGGTGTGAAGGGTCTGGCCGTCGCGGCTCACGAGCTGGGAGCCGCCCAGGAAAAACTGGAACTGCGCCCCGGCCGCCACGTCGGCCCACCAGCGCACGTTGGCGGTGGGCGTGAGGCGGTAGCGCAGCAGCACGGGCAGGGTCAGGAAGCGGTAGTCGGGGCGGTAGGTTTGGTAGGTGGTGGTGGTGGTGGGTTGCAGCAGCGGGGTCACGGTGGTGGTGGTGCCCTTCACTGCGTCGTGGCTCACGACGGTGGCCCGCAGGGTGTCGTTGCGGGGCACGTACACGGTGTCGTAGCGCAGCACCTGGCCGCTGGCATTGAAGATGGGACTGAGTTGCGGAAGCTGCACCACCCGAATGGAGTACGTTTGGCTGGTGCTGGTGTAGTTGGTGTTGCTCGTCGTCACGGCGGTCTCGTAGCGCACGTCGTAGGCGGTGGTGGTCAGGGCCTGGCGCAGCTCGGCCCCATAGGTGCTGTAGCCCACGCCCGCCCCCACGCTGAGGCGCTTGGTGGCCTGGTATTCGGCCAGCAGGGCGGCATTGGCCCCGCCGCGCCCGGTTTCCTGGTTGCGGCGCAGGTTGGTCAGCTCGTCGTGGCCGGGCGCGTCGAAGCCCAGGTAGTTTTGTTCGGGGGCACCGGCGAGCAGCAGGCTCCAGCGGCGCAGGGGCAGGCCGAACAACGGGGTTTTGGGCCGGGCCTGGGCCGAGTCGGGCCGCTGGGCCAGGGGCGTAGCGGCAGGCACGTCGCCCAGGGCCAGCAGTAGGCTGTCGGTGCGGCGTTGCAGGTGCAGGAGTTCGGCCCGTTCGGCTCGCAGCGTGGCCAGCACAGCGGTGCGGTCGGCGGTGGCGGGGTCGGACAGGGTGGGCTTGGGTTGGGTTTGGTAGGCGGCTTCCAGGGCCAGCAGCGGGCGCAGCACGGCGGGCAGGGTGTCGGCAGCGACGGCGGCAACCGTTGCCACAACCAGACCCACCCGGCCGGTATCGGCAACAAGCAGCCGGACCTCAGCGGGACGAATTGGTGCTTCCGAGGGGCGATTCACCCCCTCCGAGGGAGGAATTAGCGGCTGCGAGGCTCGATTCGCTCCCTCCGAGGGACGATTCGCTCCCTCCGAGGCTCGATTCGCCGCCTCCAATGGACGAATTATCGTCTCCGAGGCACGATTCGCTCCCTCCGAGGGACGAATTAGTGCCTCGGAGGGACGATTTACCTCCTCCGAGGGGCGGCCACCCACCAGCCGGGGCGCATCGGTTGGGGCGGCCCACCAGCCCCCAATTCTGACCAGCGCCACCACCGCCAACAGGAGCGGCAGCAAGGAGCGCGACGCGGAAGTGGGAGCCGGGGCCGGCCCCCCCAGCCGCTGCTCGATGCCCGCCCACACGGGCGCGGCGGGCGGCAACTCAAAGTCGGCGAATTTGTCGCGCAGGGTTTGGTCGAGGCGGTGCTCGTCGGGGTCTTGTTCGTAGTTCATCACAGTCGGAAATAAGCGTTCTGGCGCTGGTGCAGCGCGATTAGTTGTTTGCGGGCTTTGGAAAGCTGGGCTTTGGAGGTGCTTTCCTGGATGCGGAGCAGTTCGGCAATTTCGCCATGCGTGTAGCCGTCCACGGCGTACAGCAGTAGCACGAGGCGGCAGCCGTCGGGCAGTTGTTCGACCAGTTGCAGCACTTCGGCCACCGTGAGGCGGTCGAGGGCATCGGCCCCGTCGTCGGGCGGGTCGGGCAGGTCGTCGAGCGGGCGTTGGCGGCGGCGGTGCTTGCCCGCCTGCCAGTGGTTGAGGGCCGTGGTCACGACAATGCGCCGAATCCAGCCCTCCAGCGACCCCTCGGCTCGAAATTCGCCCAGGTAGCCAAACACCTTCACGAACGCATCCTGCAAAATGTCTTCGGCCTCGGCCACCGAGTTGGCGTAGCGCCGGGCCACGCCCAGCATCCGGGCCGCGTAGCGCCCGTACAGCGCCCGCTGCGCCGCTGGCTCGCGCTGCTGGCAGCGGGCCACTAGGTCAGTCAGTTCGGGCGAAAGGTCGGGCATCCGGGGCAACCGTAGGTCAGCGAAGCTAAAGGTAAGCCCTGGATAGTGGGGCTGGCAAAGGCCAGACAGGCGAAGCCGGAAAAAGGCTGCTGCGGTCACTGAACTTGTACCCCGAAGCTGTGCTTCGGCCGCTGAACGGTAATCGTTGGGCGGCCGAAGCACAGCTTCGGGGTACTCGTTTTCACGGCAGCCGCAGCCGAAACGTGGTGCCCTGCGCCGCGTCCGACTCCACGGCCACCGCAATGCCGTGCAGTTGGGCAATGCTCCGCACCACGGTTAGGCCCAGGCCGTAGCCCTCGGCGGCGGTTTCGTCGAAGCGGCTGAAGCGCTCAAACAGCCGGGGCAACGCCTCGGGCGGAATCGGCTTGCCGGTGTTGGTGATGGCCAGCGTGTAGCCCCCGGCGGCCGGCAGCGGTTCGCCGTGCAGCGCAATGCGCCCGCCGGGGCGGTTGTACTTCACGGCGTTGCTCACCAGGTTGAACAGCAGCGTGAACATGAGCGAACGGTTGGCCGGGGCCAGCACCGGCGGTTCGGGCAACTGCCAATCCACGGCCAGGCCCAACTCCGCGATGCGGTCCTCGAGTTCTTCCACCACTTCGGCCAGCACTTCGCGCACGTCCACCTGCTCGGTGCGGGCAAATTGGTTGTTCTCGACCCGCGAAATCAGCAGCAGCGTCCGCAGCGTGGCCGTCATGCGCTGCAAGGTTTTCTGCGACTGCACGAGGTAGGTTTCGGCGCTTTCGGGCAGGTTTTCGGCCCGCAGCATATTCTCGAACCGGTTTTGCAGAATGGCAATGGGGGTCAGCAGTTCGTGCGAGGCGTTGGCGATGAACTCCCGTTCCTGCTCAAACACGGTCTGAATTTTGGCCAGCATCTGCTTGATGCTGGCATCGAGGTACTGAAAGTCGGACGTGCTGGTGTTCAGGGGCGGAAACACCGGCACCACCGGCCCCTGCACGGCCCGCAGCCGGGCCACAATCTCGTCCACCGGCCGCAACAGGTAGCCAATCACGCCCAACTCAAAAAGCAGCGTCGTCAGGACCGCAAAAATCAACCCGTAGGCGGCCAGCGTCCGCAGCAACGCATCCATTTCCTCCACCGAGGCAATGCTTTTGCCAATCTCAAACACGTAGGGCAGGCCCGCATACGCCCCGTGGTGGCGCAACACCCGGAAGTCCGTCGTTTCGCCCTGCCGCCGCCGGGGCAGGGTGGCAATGGTGTCGGCCTTCGGCAGCAGCGCCGCCTCGGGCTGCAAGTCGATAAACTCGTTTTGCAACAGGTCGTAGTGCGTGTGCTGCCCGGCGGCCATCTGCGGCAAAAACTCGCCAATCCCGTCGCGCCGGATGCGGGCCTGCACCTGCCACAACTCGCGCCGCAGCGCCGCGTCGGTGTGGCGCAGGGCCAGCGTCTGCACCACCCAGGGCAAAGCCAGCAGCACCACCGCCGCCATCAGCGCCTTCGAGACCGTGCTGAGGATGATGAGCTTGGGCTGGAGCTTCATTTTTGATGGGGAAGATAATACAGGGCAAAAAACGGTCGTGCTGAACGCAGCGAAGCGGAGTTGAAGCACCTCTCCCGCGTAAGTAACTCCAGCGATTGGAGTACGTTGCGGGAGAGGTGCTTCAACTCCGCTTCGCTGCGTTCAGCACGACCGCCTCTTACCAAAAAAACCTACTCCGGTTTCATCCGGTACCCAATGCCGCGCACGGTTTCAATCCAATCGTGGTCGGGGTCGGCGGCGGTCAGTTTCTTTCGCACGTTTTTCACGTGCACGTCGATGTAATTCGAGTCGTGGTCGCCGCCCTCATTGGTCATGCTGCCCCAGATGTGTTCGCTGAGTTGCAGGCGGGTCAGCACCTTGCTGCGGTGCAGGGCCAGGTAGTGCAGCAGGTCAAATTCCTTGCGCGTCACCGTAATGTTGTGGTCGTTGTAGCGCAGGCTGCGGTCGTCGGTGGTGATGGCGAAGCCGCCAAACGTGAGCTTGTCCTGCACCAGCCCGTGCTTGCGCCGCGTCACGGCCTGCATCCGCGACCCCAGCTCCAGCAGCGAGTACGGCTTGGGCAAGTAGTCGTCGGCCCCTAGGTTGAGGCCGCTGATGCGGTCGTCCACCGACCCCCGGGCGCTGAGGATGATGACACTAGCTTTTTGGTTGCGCTCCATCCGGGCTTCGGCCAGCAAGCTCAACCCATCGGCATCGGGCAGGCCCAAATCGAGCAGCACGAAATCGTACTCACTCACAAACAGGCGCTCCGAAGCCTCCTTTGCCGTGCGGGCGTAGTCGCAGAGGTAGTGTTCGTCTTGCAAAAACGCGCCTAGCTCACGGGCCAGGGCGCGGTCGTCTTCAATGATGAGAACGTTCATGGGAGGGGGAGAAAAGCAGCCGTTGGCAAGCCCCGGCAAGGTCCGGCGTTGCGTCGGCAAAGGTGAAGGCGGGGCGGTGATTCATTTATGAAGATGAAGAAACCGGCCGGGTGGTAGTACGACTTTTTTAGTCGTACTACCACTCTGGCTTTTGAACGGTAATCGTGCTGACCGTTGCTGGATAAGAGTGGTAGTACGACTGAAAAAGTCGTCCTACCACCCCCGCCCCTATTCCCCCGCCGCGCCCCGCTGCCGCGCCACCTCAAACAGCATAATGCCCGCCGCCACGCTCACGTTCAGGCTCTGAATCCGGCCCGTCATCGGCACCCGCAGCCGCACGTCGGCCATGCGCAGCAACTCCGGCGCAATGCCGTCTTCTTCCGACCCCAGCAGCACCGCCACCGGCCCGCTGAAATCGGCATCGGCCGCGCCCACCACGTCGTCGGCTTTTTCGGTGCAGGCCACTATCGTCACGCCGCTGTCTTTGAGAAAGCGCAGGGTTTCGCGCAGGTCGTGCTCGCGGCACACGGGCAGCAGGTTCAGTGCCCCGGCGCTGGTCTTCAGCGCGTCGCCGTTGATTTGGGCCGCGCCCCGGCCGGGCACCACCAGCGCCTGCACCCCCAGGCACTCGGCCGTGCGGGCAATGGCCCCGAAATTCCGCACGTCCGTAATCCGGTCCAGCAGCAGCAGAAACGGCACCTTGCCTTCCTCAAACAAGCCCGCCAGCAGGCTGTCCAGCGGCGCGTAGTCAATGGCCGACACGAAGGCCACCGCGCCCTGGTGGTTTTTGCGGGTCAGGCCGTCCAGCTTTTCCAGCGGCACCTGCTGCACCGGGATGCCCGCCGTGCGGGCCGCCGCCGAAATGTCGCCCACTAGGCTGTTTTTGGTGCCGCGCAGCAGGAAAATCTTTTCCAGTGTCCGCCCCGCGCTCAACGCTTCCAGAATCGGACGCAGGCCGAATAGCATCTCAATGTTGCGGTCTTGGCCGGGGCGGTTTTCGTGGCGCGGCCGGTCGTTGCCCGCGCCGTAACCGGAGCGGCCGTCGCGGCGCTCGTAGGGGTTGGGGCGGTCGTTGCTGCGCTCATTCCCGCGCTCATTGTCGCGGCCGGTGCCCCGGTCCGGGCTGCGGTTGTCGTCGCGGCTGCCGCGCCGGTCGTCGCTGCCGCCCTGGCCCTCGCGGTCGTAGCGGTCAAAGTCGTCCAGGCTGCGGTATTCGTCGGAGTTGCCTTCGTCGCGGCCCGCCGCGCGGCGCGGGGCGGGGCCGTCGCCGCGCTCGCGCTTGGGCTGCACGGGGCGGTTCTGGGCATCGTAAAAACGTCGGCCCGCTACCGGCCGCTGCGGCCGTTGGGGCCGCTCGGGGCGGTCGTTTCGGTTCTCCATTGTTCCACGGCCGCATACCAGAGCAGTTCGTACTCGGGCTGGCGCACCAGTTCGTAATAATCGGGGGCAAAGGTACTCGGCCTCGCCCGGAAGCTGAACGTGACCGGCCCGTCCCGCTCGCCGCCTTCGGGGTAAAACCAGCGTTCGTCGCCGTTCGGCAGCCGCCGCACGCTCGGCGGCGGCCCCAGCACCACGTACAGCAGCCCCCGGTCGGTCAGCCACCCATCCTTGTGGGCCGCAAACAGCCGGTTGGCCGCCGCCACCCGCCCGTAGTAGCTCCGAATCAGGTTCCGCGCCCGGCCCTGGTCGCCGTGGGCAATGTCCAGCCAGAACTTGTCCACGGCCCGCTTGGGGTCGGCGGCGCTGCTCAGTTTCTGCCGCTCCTGGCTGGTGGTGAGGTAGCGCAACGGCTCAATCAACTCGCCGGCTGTGGTCAGCTCCGGGTAGTTGTTGGCCCCCACCAGCACGGCCACCGTCCGCACCGGCACCCCGCCCGCGCCGCCCACCCGCAGCGCATACAGCCCCGCCTGCCCAAACCGAAACACCGCCCCCGGCGGGGCCGTGGCCGAATCGCGCAACGCCAAACTCCGCGCCCCCCGGGGCTGCGTGGCCGGGTCCGTCATGGGCGGCAGGGCCGGGGCCAGCGGCACGGCGTAGCGCCGCCAGCGCACCGGCTGCTCCAGCCCAAACTGCGCCACCCCAAACGTCTCGCCCACCCGCACCCACCGCCGCCCCAGCGCCTGCCCCGCCGAATCCGTTAGCACAAACCCCCGCCCCAGCCGCTCCGCCGTAATGGGCAGCCAGGCGTTGGTCGTCGCGTCCTGGTAGCCGCCGTCCGCGTCCAAGCCCGCCGCCACGTGCAGCACCGCCCCAACAGGCACCCGCGCCCCGGCCAGCGCAAAGCGCACCCGCAGCCCGCCCGCCCCGTCGGGCTGCCACCGCTGCTGCCGGCGCGGCACCGAGTCTTGCCACAGCGGCTGCCGCGCCTCGTAGCCGGGCCAGGCCGTCAGCCGCAACGGCCGGTTCAGGCCCAGGCTGTGGGCATCGGGCAGGTGCAGGCACAGCCGCAGGCTGTCGGCCTCGCGCCGCGTGTCCACACTCAGGCGCGGCCCCTCGGCATACAGGCCCGCAAAGTCGGGGCGCGAAGCGGCCGGGGCCAGGGCCAGCAGCGGCAGGAGGAGGAAAAGGCGGAAGCGCATTGTGAAATGTATCGGACTTACGCAGGTGGCTTCTGGCGCGCGTCTGCGACGCGCTGCCGCCTGGCTTCGCGTCTGCGACGCGCGGCGTGAACGAACTGACGGGCCGTTCCCGGAACGAGCCGCAGGCTCGAAGCCAAGCGGCAGCGCGTCACAGACGCGCGCCAGCCGCCACCTGCGTAAGCGTCTCGGCTGTTGCGTCCGTTGAACGGCTTTCAACGCGCAACGTTTAGCCACACTGCCCCAAGGCGCACCGCCATTTCAACTAATTTTCCTGCTATGGAAACGCACCAGTACACCATCATCAAAACCGAGACCCAATAATGGGACTACTGCCGCCAGCTCGAAACCCTCGTATTCGCCGCGCCCGACGGCCCCGACTACGACCACCACATCGACCTGCTCACCCTGCTCATCGATACAGCCGCAGGCTGTCGGCCTCGCGCCGCGTGTCCACGGTCAGGCGCGGCCCCTCGGCATACAGGCCCGCGAAGTCGGGGCGCGACGCGGCCGGGGCCAGGGCCAGCAGCGGCAGAAGGAGGGAAAGGCGGAAAACGGACATGACGACAGTACGGCAAACGTCGGCACGGGGCTTCGTTGGCCGTGACAGACAAATTTAAGGCAAACTAAAAAGCCCGGCCCGCGCACTGCGCGGGCCGGGCTTTTGGGTCCCTGTCCCCAACGGCTCAATCCTCGTCCGGTTCGCGTACTTGAATAGTGCCAGCCTGTACCTGCGCCACAAAGGCCGTCACGGCTGCCTCATAAGCTGCCTCCTGCTCATAAACCGGGTGCGAAAACGCGGGCTTGTGCTTGCCCCGGCCGTTCGGCTGCGCCCCCAGTGGCCCCTGAACGGCCCGCTTACGACGGCCCGGCGCAGTAGCGCCAAGCATTTTTTTTGAATTGGAAGTAGTAGCCATCGTTCAGGTCCGAAGTGGTGTAAACAACGCCCGGTACTGGGCCTTGTTGCTAAGGTAGCAGGTTTTGATAACGCAACGTGGCGGCCGGCCCATCAGTTCAGGCACCAGGTAGGCATAGGTTTCATAAATCCGGCCTTGTAACCGGGTCACAAACAAATGCAACAGCGGGTCGGGCTGCACCGGGGCCACGCCCACGAAGCGGGCCTTGCGGGCAATGGTCGCCACCCAGCGAAAGTCCAAGCCCCGATGCGCCCCTCCGCTTAGGTCCTGCACAAAGTTCTCCAGTACATGCCCTGCATACACCGTCGTCCAGTAAATCTCATAACGAACGTTGTTATAAGTCACGTAAGTGTTCAAGTGCATGGCGAGAATCTTTTGCGCGAATCAGGCAACAGCTGTTACCAACCGCCCTCACCCCACCACCCGCCGCACCACCGCCACGGCCTCCCCGCCGTCGCTGCCCGCGTACTGCCCCATCAGGTACTGCGCCGTTTCCGGCCCCAGGTCCGCCCGCAGCAGCACCGTCACGGCCCCCGCCGGGCACCGCACCGGCGTGGTTTTGGCCCCGTCCTTTTGGGCCGCCCACACCAGCAAGTCCGTCGCCGCGTGGTTCTCCACCGTCAGCGTGTAGGCCGGGCCGTAGTTTATTTTCCCCTTCTCCACCCGAAACGCCCGCCCGTCCACCCCGTGCAGGTGCAACGTCCGCACAATGCGCGGCCCCGTCGTGTTGGGGTGCGTTTTGGCCGCCGTTTTGCGCCGCTTGTTGGCGTTGGCAAAGGCCGTGTTCAGCCCCGCCCAGTCAAACCCCTTCTCCTTGTCCAGCCGCTGCCCGTATATCAGCGCCTTCATCAGCAGCAGGGCCGCACTCAGTTGCCGCAGCAGCGCCGGCAGGTCCAGCGTGGCCAGGCGCGGGGCCGTTTTGGTCGTCGTTTGCGCGTCCTCGGCTTCCTCAAACTTCTTCGCCGCGTCCAGCGGAGCCTGAATCACCGCATCCGTCAGCCGGTATTCCTTCCGCACCTGCGCCGGCAGCGCCTGCACCTTCGCCACAAAATCGCGCACGTGGTTCACGTCCTCCGTCGCGTCGCCGTAGCGCACGTCCGAATACGGCAGCGTAAACGCCTGCTTCAAATCCAGCCGCTTCGTCGCCAGCGCGTAGCCCACCGCCCGCGCCGAGAGCGTGTCCGTCGTCACGGCCAGTTCCTCGCGGGCCGTGTCTTTGGCCGTCGTCGTGCTCGTCGTCTGCGCGCCCTGCTGCGCCTGCTTGGCCACAATGGCCGTCACCAGCTCGGCCCGGTCGGTGTTGGCCGCGTCCAGCGCCCCAAAATCAGCTATTTCGGCCGTAAAGTCGGCCACGGCCAGGCCCACGTCCTGGCCACTCGTGAGGAGGGAAGTTTCTCGGGAATTCATGCTGTTGGGGGTTAAATGAAGAGTTGATAAGCGAAAAGTACGCGCCCGCTGGCAAACAGCCGCGCAATGCCCGCCCGCCGCCCGCCCCCGTTTCCTCCCAAAGCCCGTTTCCAGCCCTACTGTGCCGTTTTTGGCTGCCAAAAAAAGTTGCCCGTTCCGCAGGCTCCTGCCACCCAACCCGTGGGCCATGCGAGCAAGCACTTTGCCCATGCGAGCGGGCATTTTGCGTGTGCGAGCGGGCATTTTGCGTGTGCGAGCAAGCAGTTTGCGTGTGCGAGCAAGCAGTTTGCGTATGCGAGCAAGCAGTTTGGCTATGCGAGCAAGCAGTTTGCCCATGCGAGCCGTTCCGGGGCGTGTGCAAGCAGGCAGTTTGCCCCTGCGAGCCGTTCCGGGGGCACCACCGGCCCCCTCGCGAAGCCCCCCCGCCCCCCACCGGCCTACCGCACCACCTCCACCCAGCCCTTTTGCCGGCCGCTGCCGTCGGCGTTCCGCAACAGGTAGAAGTACACCCCGCCGGGCAGCCCCTCCGCCTGCCAGGCGTTGCGGTACGGGTCCTGGTCGAACACCGCCTGCCCCCAGCGCGAAAACACCTGCAAGCGGCCCGGGCAGCCCCCCAGGCGCGGCGCAAAAGCATCGTTGAGGCCGTCGCCGTTGGGCGTGATGACGTTGGGCAGCACGGCCTCGGCCACCGCCACCGGCGGCAGGGCCTGGGCGCGAATGCAGTCGGCCGGCACGGCCCCAATGCCGGGCACGGCGGCGCGGGGCGCAAACTCCCCGCTGCGGCCGTAGCTGTGGTCCACCACGGCCCCGGTCGCCGGGGGGCTGCCGTCGCCAAAGTCCCACTGCACCCGCGCGGCCAGCGGCCCGGCGGCCGCAAAGCGCACCCGGCGCGGAGCCACCCGGTTGTCGGCGCAGGCCGGGGCCGCCCAGGTGGCCGTAAAGCTCAGGTCGGGCGGAATCGTCACGTTGAGCGTGGCCGCGCCGCAGTTGCCCGGCAGCCGGTAGGTCAGCCGCACGGTGCCGGGGGTGCCGGGGGGCGTGAAGTACCCGTCGGGGGTCACGCCCAGCCCGTGCCAGGTGCCGCCGGGGCTGGCCCGCAGCTGAAACGGGGCCGCGCTCACGCACAGCACCGTGTCGGCCGGCAAGCGCACCGGCGGCGGGGCCGTCACCTCGATGGCCAGGGTCGCCACCACCGGGCAAGCCAGGCCCGGCACCTGGTAGGTGTAGGAAACGACGTACACCCCCGGCCCCACCTGCGCGGGGTTGAAGCGGTTGGCATCCACGCCCGGCCCGCTAAAGATGCCCCCGGCGGGGGTGGCCGTCAGCACCACGCCGTGCGGCGGCACCCCCTCGCAAAGGGCAACCGGGTCCACCGGCGCAATCAGAACGATGGGGGCCTGCACCACAAACACCCGCAACTGCCCCGCCGCCGGGCACGCGGCGGGGTCGGCCGAAGGCGGGGCCGCATACGCCAGCAACTGGTAGCCATAAAGCTGCCGGGTGGGCGTGAACACAAAGCCCGCCGCCACCGAGCCGCTCACGCCCGGCCCGCTCCAGGTGCCGCCGCCCGGCGTGGCCTGCAAAAGCTGCGGCCCCGAATTGGTGCAGATGACGGGGTTGGCAATTTCCAACCGCACCGTGTCGGCCCGCAGCGTCACGGTGCGGTTGGCGTGGCGGGCGCAGTACGTCGAGTCCGGCACCGGGCCGGTGTAGGTCAAGGCGTAGCTCCCGGCCTGTTGCAGCAGGGCGGGCGAAAACCGAAACCCCGCCGCCACGCTGCCCGTCACGCCCGGCCCCTGCCACTTGCCCCCGGCGGGCAGCCCGCCCCGCAGCGCAAAGCCCGTGGCCCCGGCCAGGCACATACCGGTGTCGGCCGGGGCCGTCACGTTGCCGGGCACCACCGGCCGCACCACCACGCGCATACTGTCGGTGAGCGGCTCGCAAAACGGAACCGGGCCGTGGGCATAGTGCAACAGGTGGCTGCCCACCAGCGCCGGGCTGGGCACAAAAAAATACCCGTGCCCCAGCGAGTCCAGCACGCCCGGCCCGGTCCAGGTGCCCCCCAGCGGCGACCCGTTCAAGGACAGGGGCGGGTCGTTGGCGCACACCCTGAGCGGCCCCTGCGGCGGCACCAGCGGCATGACCCGCACCACCACCGGCAGCCGGGCCACGGCCGGGCAGCGCCCCGTGCCCACCGTGTAAAGCAGCGTAAAAACGCCGCCACCGGCCTGCACGGGGTCAAACACGGCCGTGCCCGGCACCACGCCCGGCCCGCTCCACACCCCGCCCGCCGGCAGCCCCAGCAAAGGCACCGGCAAGGGCGCAGGAACGCCCGGCCGCAGACAAAACGGGCCGAGCCGCGTGAGGATGCGGGCCGTGCCCTGCGCCACCACCGTGACCACGCGCCCGCCGCTGCCCGCGCACAAACCCGTGAGCGGGCTGACGTAGGTGAGCACGTGCGGCCCCAGGCTCAGGGTGTCGGGCGTGAACACATACGGCCCGTTGGGCAGCAGCCGCACCCCCGGCCCGCTCCAGGTGCCCCCGGCCGGCGAGCCGCCCAGCACCAGCGGCCCCTGCCGGGCACACAGCGTGAGCGAGTCCGGCCCGGCGGCCGTAGCCTGCCGCAGCACGGCCAGCTTCAAAGCCGCGTTGTCGCAGTGCGGCGAGGCGCTGGCGGGCGCGTAGGTGTGGGCACCGGGCGGCAGCAGCAAGCCCCCGCCGCTCTGGTTGCAGGCGCACAGAGCTTGGTACAGGGTGCCCTGCGGGTCAAACCGCGAAGTGCCGCCATCCGTGTGGTCGTCGGCCGCCGAGCCGAAGAAGGTGGCGTAGTCCAGGGCGCGGGCCTGGTCCGAAAGCTGAATGAGGTAGAAATCCTGGGTGTCGGTGCCGCGTTGCAAGGCATCGGGGGTGGTGGGCAGGCCCGCCGTGTTGCCGCCGCTGGGGTCAAGGCCGCCGCCCCAGCCGGCGGCCAGCAGCCGGCCGTAGCAATCCACGGCAAACGCCGTGGGCGAAATGTCCGTCGTGGCCCGCCCGCTCCCAAACACCGTGGCAAAGCCGTTGCTCCGCAAGTCGGGGCTAAGCTGCTGAATGAACTGATGCCCGTAGATGTTGGCGTAGCTCAGCGGGTCCAGGTGCGGCCACTGGTTGCTCAGCGTCTGGCCCAGCACAGTGGGTTTGCCGCCCGGCCCCAGCCGCACGAAGTACGCTTGGTCGTAGCTGGCCGTGCCCAGGTAGGTAGTCTGAAGAAGTTGCCCCGTGCCCGACAGCCGCGCCACAAACCCGTCCACGCCGCCCGCCAGCGCCGCCTGATAGCCGCCGCCGCTGCCGCCCAGGTCGGTACTGGTGGTGCCGCCCGCCACGTAAATGTTGCCGGTGGTCGGGTCGCGTTCCAGCGAGTACGCCGCATCGGCTCCGCTGCCGCCCAGGTCCGTGGTCCACTGCGTTTGGCGAAAGGCCGAGTCTAAGCAAGTCACAAGTCCATCGCTGCCGCCGCCCCGAAACGCGCCCGCCGCCAGCCCCGGAAAGTCCGCCGAGCCAGTCACGGAAGCCACCAGCACGTTGCCCTGCGCATCCAGCGCGAGGTCGCCGCGCACGGCATCGCCGTAGTTGTGGCGCAGGCGCGGGGCGGGGGCGGCGGCATCCAGCAGCCCGTCGGTGCCGGTGCCGCCCAGGTAGGTGCTGGCCCGCAGTTGCCCGCCGCTGGCGCTCAGGCGGGTCAGCACCAAGTCGGCCCCGGTCGCGAGCTGAAACGCCGAAGTCGGCCCGTACGGAGCCAGCGCCGCCCCACCCCGGAAGCTGCGCCCCAGCGCCCCGGCCGTGGTCGGGTAGTCGGGCGAGTTGGTGGTGCCCAGCAAGGTCAGTTGCCCGTGGCCGTCCACCACCAGGCTGTGCGGAAACTCCAGCCCGCTGCCGCCCAGGTACGTGGCCCACACCCGCGCCGCCGCCCCACTCGTGGCGGGGTTGTACTTCACCACCACCACGTCCACCTGCCCGGCAAACGAACTCTGGTACGCCCCGGTCGTGGTCGGGTAGTTCGGCTCAAACGCCAGCCCCGCCGTGTACAGGTTGCCCGCCGCGTCGTGCGTGGCCGCATACCCCCAGTTCTCAACCCGCGCCCCCGAATAGCTCACAAACACCACCGCCGGGTCAATCGTGAGCGCCCGCTGCCGGTCGTACGCGCCCAGCGCAAAGCCCACCGTGCCGCGCACCAGCCGGAACGCGCACGCCACCGGCTGCCGCGCCCCGGTGGCGGGGTCGGTCTGCCAGGCCTGGGGCCGGTATTCAGTCAGGGTGCCCACCGGGGTTTGCACCTGGAGCCGCCCGGTTTCGGGGTCCAGGTACAGCCGTTCGGCCCCGTGGTAGCGCAGCCCGATGCGGGCCGGGTCGGCGGCCGGGGCCAGCAGCAGGTCGTATTCCAGTTGCTTTTGGGCGTTGGCCCGCAGCAGCAGGTCGGTGCCCGGCCACAGGGCGCGGTAGCGCACCTGCTGGTAGGCGGGCACGTCGGCGGCCCAGCGGCGGGCATCGCGGCCCCGCAGGTAATGGCGCGGCCCGGCGGTGGCCTGTTCCCCGGCGGGTTGCTGGTGCGGTTGGGGGGCCACAAACTCCAACCGCAGCGCGTGGGCGGGCAGCGCGTCGGCGGCAGCCCCGGCACCGCCCGGTTCGTGGTCGGGCAAGCCGCCGGTCAGGGCGTAAGTCAGCCCGTCGGCCTCGGCAAACAGCCACGCCCCCGGCCCAATGGGCGCGGCAAAGCGGGCACGGGCATCCCACTGCCCCCGGTTGGCCACAAACTCCCCGGCCGTGGTGGGCCCTTCGTGGGCCAGGGCCAGGGCGGGCAGCCCCAGCAGCCCCAGCGCGTTGCGTAGCGTAAGTTTCAGGCCCATAAAACGTAAGTTAAGGATAAGTGGAACCGCCGACCCTAGCAAATATAGTGCCCGCCGAACGAGTACCCCGAAGCTGCGCTTCGGAACGAGCGCAGCGAGTAAGGCCGCTGAACGAGGCCGTGCCACGATTCCACTCGCTGCGCTCGTATCCGAAGCACAGCTTCGGGGTACTCGCTCAACTACTCCGGCACCACCCCCGCCGGGTACTCCACCGCACTCAAAAACAGCCCCCGCGCCGGGGCCGCCGTGCCCGCCGACACCCGCCGTTGTGCCCACAACAACTCCTGAAACGCTGCCGGGGTCAGCCGCCCGCGCCCCACGTCCAGCAGGGTGCCCACCACCAGCCGCACCATGCCCCGCACAAAGCGGTTGGCCCGAATCCGAAACACCCAGCCGCCCGGTGCCGGATGCCAGGCCGCTTCGTAGCAACGGCACACGTAGTGCGTCTCCGCCCCCTTCACTTTGGAAAACGTGGTGAAATCGAACTGCCCCACCAGGTACGCCGCCGCCGCGTTCATGGCCGCCACGTCCGGCTCCCGGTCCAGGTAGTGCGCCTGGTCCCGCCGAAACGGGTCGGGCCGGGTCAGCACAACGTATTCATACGTGCGCCGCTCCGCCGAAAACCGGGCGTGGGCCTCGGCCGCCACCGGGTGCAGCCGCAACGGCACAATGTCGGCCGGTAGCGTCCGCCGCAGCCGGTACAGCAGCAGCTCCTCGCGCATCCCCACCGGCAGTTCCGCCTCAAAATGCGCCACCTGATGGCTGGCATGAACGCCCGCATCCGTCCGCCCGCTGCCCAGCGTCCACACCGGTTGCCGCAACACCTGGCTCAAAGCCCGGTCCAGTTCGGCCTGCACCGTGGGAGCGTTGGGCTGCACCTGCCAGCCGCAGTAGTTCGTGCCGTCATAGGCCAGGTGCAGGAAGTAGCGCACTTTTAGGTGATGAAGTTAGGGCATAAGCCGGTCTTGCTGAACGCAGCGAAGCGGAGTTGAAGCAACTGTACTGCAAGTAACCCAATCGATTGGATTAGCTTGGCGGGCAGTTGCTTCAACTCCGCTTCGCTGCGTTCAGCAAGACCAATTACACTTTCTCGTAAATCACCGCCGCCCCCTGCCCCACGCCCACGCACATCACCGCCAGCCCGTAGCGCACTCCTTCGCGCCGCCGCATCTCGTGCAGCAGCGTGGCCGAAATGCGGGCACCGGAGCCGCCCAGCGGGTGGCCCAGGGCAATGGAGCCGCCGTTCACGTTCACCTTGTCCATGTCCAGGCCCAGTTCGCGGGCGCAGGCCACGCTTTGGGCCGCAAAGGCTTCGTTGAGTTCAATCAAATCCAGGTCGGCCAGGGTCAGGCCCGCGCGGGCCAGCACCTTGCGGGTGGCCGTAATCGGCCCCAGGCCCATCACGGCGGGGTCCAGGCCCACCACGGCCGAGGCCACCACCCGCGCCATCGGCTTCAGGTCGTACTTGTCCAGCGCGGCCTGGCTGGCTAGCAGCAGCGCCGCCGCCCCGTCGTTGATGCCCGCCGAGTTGCCCGCCGTCACCGTCCCGTCGCCGGGCTGGAAAGCTGGCTTGAGGGTCGCCAGCTTTTCCAGCGACGAAAAGCGCGGCTGCTCGTCGGTGTCAAACAGCGCCGTGTCGCCCTTCGGACTGGGAATAAACACGGGCACAATCTCCTTCCGAAACCGCCCCTTTTCCTGCGCCCGCGCATACTTGCGCTGGCTCTCAAACGCAAAAGCGTCCTGCTCCTCGCGGCTCACCTGGTACTGCTTGGCCACATTCTCCGCCGTCTGCCCCATCGTGTACGGGTAGTGCATTTTGCTGAGTTTGGGGTTCACGAAGCGCCAGCCCAGCGTGGTGTCGTGGGCCGTAAAGTCGCGGGCAAATGCCGTTTCAGCCTTCGCCATCACAAACGGAGCGCGGGTCATGCTCTCGCTGCCCCCGGCCAGGTACAGGTCGCCCTCGCCCGCCTTGATGGCCCGGCTGGCATCCATGATGCTTTGCAGCCCGCTAGCGCATAGGCGGTTGGTGGTCACGCCGGGCACCGTAATGGGCAAGCCCGCCAGCAGCGCCGCCATGCGGGCCACGTTGCGGTTGTCTTCGCCGCTCTGGTTGGCGGCCCCCAAAATCACGTCTTCAATCGCGGCCGGGTCCACGCTGGGGTTGCGCCGCATCAGTTCGCGCAACACCACGGCGGCCAGGTCGTCGGGGCGCACGCTGCTCAACGCGCCCCCAAATTTTCCAATCGGAGTTCGCACCGCGTCCACCACAAAAGCATCTATCATCAGCAAAAAATAAGGCACCGGGGTGCCGGTTCAGGGCTAAATTTGCGGCTCCGGCAACCCACCGGGCCAACTTTTTTCCAACCACAAAGATGATACAAAGAATCCAAAGCGTGTTTTTGCTGCTGCTGGTTTTGGCCATGCTCAGCGTCCTGGCTCTGCCCCTGTGGCACAAAGTCGACCCCCAATCCGGCCAGCAACTCACGCTTACCGCCTTCTCGCTGGCCTTCACCGATGCCCGCAACCCCCACCCGGCCAGCACTACCTGGCTCATCGCGACCCTGGCCGCCGCCGCCGCCGCCGTGGCGGCCTTCGAGGTTTTCCAGTTCAAAAACCGGATGCTCCAACTTCGCCTCGGCGCTATTAATGTTTTGTTAATCACCGCCACCATTGGCGCGGGCTTCTACTATTCCAACCAGGGCGAACGTTTGCTATCCCTCACCCGCGAAGGCCGCTTTGATGCCGGTTTCTACCTGCCCACCCTGGCCCTGCTCCTGAACCTGCTGGCCAACCGCTTCATCCGCCGCGACGAGCAACTCGTGCGCAGCGCCGACCGCCTGCGGTAGGGTGCGGGGCTTAGCCGCGCCCCCTACAAACAAAAACCCCCGGCCACACATGGCCGGGGGTTTTTGTGGCTTGATGCCGAAGCGTCATTGCGCGATGCGCGTCACCTTGAATTCAGTACGGCGGTTACGCTGAAATTCCTCCTCGGTTTTAGCGTTTTTCACCACCGGCAGGGTTTCGCCGTAGCCTTTGGCCGTGATGCGGGCCTTGTCCACGCCCTTGCTCACAATGTAGGCCACGGCCGATTCGGCGCGTTGCTGCGAAAGCTTCAGGTTGTAAGCGTCCTTGCCACGCGAGTCGGTATGCGAGCTTAGCTCGATGCTGATTTTGGGGTTGTCCACCAGCGTCATCACCAGCGTGTCGAGGCGAATGGCGGCATCGGGCCGGATGTCGTACTTGTTGTAGTCGTAGAAAATGTCTTTGACTTCAATGGCCTTGTTCTTGATGATTTTGTTGAGCGTCAGCGTCACGGGCAGTTTGATGTCGTTCTGCTGCTGCGCCAACTGGTCCTGGCGGGGGGTGCGGCCCACGGTGCTCAGGCTGGCGCGGGCCGTGAAGAACCCGTTGCGGTCGGTTATCAGGCTGTAGTTCGTCACCGAGTCCAGCTTGGCCGAAAACTTGCCATCGGCACCGGTCGTAACGGTCATCATTTTGCCATTGGCACCCGTGATGTTCACCGTTTCGTTGGCGGCCGGGGTCGTCGCATTGGTTTTGCTGTCAAATTCCAGCACTGTGCCATCTGCGTAGAAGGTAACCGTTTTCGGCTCCCGCTTCTTGAACATATAAATGTCGTCGGACCCTTTGCCACCGGCGCGGTTCGAGCTGAACACGCCCGTCGTGGCGCTCAGCGGCATCGGCGCGAAGTCGTCGTCGGTGCTGTTCACGTCCTTGCCCAGGTTCACGGCCTGGCCACCCTTCACCATAAAGATGTCGAGCTTGCCGTAGCCGGGCCGGCCGTCCGACGAGAAATACATCGTGCCGTCTGGGGCCATGCCGGGGAAGTTGTCGTTGCCGGGCGAGTTCACGCTTTCGCCCAGGTTTTCGGCGGGCGAGAAGCGCCCGTTCGGTCCCAGTGTGGCCTTGTACAGGTCGTTGCCGCCCAGCCCGCCCTTGCGGCCCGAAGCGAAATACAGCGTGGTGCCATCGGTGCCAAACACCGGCGCGAAGTCATCGGCCGTGCGGTCGTTGATGTTGGCCAACGCGGGCTCGCTCCAAATACCGTTTTTCTTGTACGAAACCCACAAGTCCACGCTCATCAGGCCTTTCTTGCTGCCGTCGTTGGAGCGGGCAAACACCATCGTGTTGCCGTCGGGGGTATAGGTAGCGCTGGCTTCGTGCTTGTCGGGGGTATTAAAGGGGCCTTCCAAGCGGCGCGGGGTGCCGCCGGTCATGGCCGTGGCATCGTCAAACTTGTTGGCCCACAAATCGGTGAAATTGCCGCCGTTGCCGAGGTACTTCTTGCTGTCGCGACCCGACGCAAACACCACCTCGCCGGGTGCTCCCGGAATCAGGGCCGTGCCATAGTCCGAAGCTTCCGAGTTCAGCGCGTCGAGCGGCATCACGTCGTAGCCCGTTTTGGTGTTGCTCATCAAAGCTTTGCTGGCATTGGCGCTTTTGCTCATGGCATCGGCCATGCCCGCGAGGTTGCGGTTGCCGCCGGTGCTGGCGTATTCCGCAAACTGGGTAGCCGCTTCGCCCATTTTGCCGTTGGCTTTCAGGGCTTCAGCGTAGCGGTAGCCCACGTCAGCGTTTTTCACCTTGCCTTCCATTGCCGCTTGGTAGAACGGCTCGGCCTCGCTGAGGCGGTTGGAAAGGCGGAGAGACTCCCCGATGCGGAAGTTGGCAGCGGAAGCGTTTTTGCCCTTGGCCACATCGGCCTTGTATAATTCAATGGCGGGTTCGTACTCGCCCTGGGCGAATTTTTTGTCGGCTTTGCTCATGCCGCCCGTGGTAGCGCAGCCGCTTAAAAACGCAACGGAGCCGGCCGCAGCGCAAACGAATAGGTATTTCCTCATAGGTGTTGTGGGGTGGTGGGAAGGCGGGATGAAACTAGGTCGCAAAATCCCGCAGAGGCGGATTTCAGGTAGCAATAATACTAGGTAAGGGCAGTATTTTCGCAACAGTCACTTTTTTTCTGCTGCCAAAAAATACCGCGCCAGCCAAGTTTGCCCCGCTGGCGCCGGCCATTTGTTTTCTAAATTACCCTTGACTGTCAAGGTATTATTAAAAAAAAGTGCGCCTTCATCCAGTTTGCCAACCGCAATTGCCGCTCGCAAATCAGCTAGTTGGAAAAGTTCAATCTTTTCTCCGCGCTGAAAAGCGAGAGCCGTTTTCCCCAATAACCCGACCCCCAGCCGCTGTTCCAACCCGCGCACAAACCGCACCGACGAATCAATGGAACAGCCACTCGCCCCGGCCGCACTTTCGTCTAGCCCGATAACTAAAAACCACCCGTGGCGAAACGCCGCCGCCGCCCGCAACGCCCGCCCGTGACTGGTCCAGTCGTCCGCAAATTGCCCCAGCAAAGGCTCCACTTCCGCCACCTCCGCCGCAGTCAGCACCCGGTCTGCCTGATAAATCCAAACCCGGGCCGTAGCCGGAAGAGCACTAAATTCGACCTGCATGATACTGTTCTCTGGACAGCCAGGGACGCAGCCCCGTATCCGTTAAATTTGTTGAATCCGTTTGAACCGCAGTTCTGCGAAGCCAGTCTGCGGTTCAGCGATTGATGCCTTCGGCGCTGGCCACCAACTCGGCCAAATCGAATACCTGCACGTTGCCTTCCTGCTCCTGGTTTTTCACCCCGTCGCTCATCATGGTCATGCAAAACGGGCAACTCACGGCGATGATGCTGCCCTGCAAAACGTGCGGGCCGGGGGGGGCGGTTTCGGTTTCCACGCCTCCCAGGTTGGCCAGGGCTGCCGCCGCGCCGCTCAACGTAGCCAGGGCCTCTTCGGCCCGTTCGATGTTGATTTCTTTGCGGCCCGGCTCGGCTTCTTTCCACATTTGGGCACCGCCCGCGCCGCAGCAGAGGCCGTTGGCGCGGCTGCGTTTCATCTCCACCAAGTCGGCATCCAGCGCCGCCAGCACATCGCGCGGGGCTTCGTAGATGTTGTTGGCCCGGCCCAGGTAGCACGAGTCGTGGAAAGTGATGCGGCGGCCCTTGAAGCTCTCGCCGCCCGTCACGCCCACTTTGCCATCGTTGATAAGTTGCTGCAAATACGTGCTGTGGTGGATGACTTCGTAGTTGCCGCCCAACGCCGGGTATTCGTTCTTTATGGTGTTGAAGCAGTGTGGGCAGGCCGTCACGATTTTCTTGATGTTGTAGCCGTTCAGCGTCGTGATGTTCTGCATGGCCTGCATCTGAAACAGAAACTCGTTGCCCGCCCGCTTGGCCGGGTCGCCGGTGCAGCTTTCCTCCAGCCCCAGCACGGCGTATTTGGTGCCCACGTGGTCCAGAATGCGCACGAAAGCACGGGTCACGCGCTTGTAGCGGTCGTCGAACGCGCCCGCGCAACCCACCCAAAACAGGATTTCGGGCGCTTCGCCCGCCGCCGCAAGATTGGCCATGACGGGCACGGTAATTTGGCGTTTGGCCGGAGTCGCAGGGGTCGGGGTCATGGAAATAAACTAAGCAGCTAGTGTGTTATCTGATTGGTGGCCGGGGTTTTCCAGTTGGCGTACCCGGCCCTCTATTTGAGTGTGCAAGCTCACCAGCGTGGCAACGCTCTGCGTGAGCGCCGTCACGCTTTGGGTCAGGGCATCAATCCGTCTGCCAGTCTGGGCAATGTCGTAGCGCAGCTCTTCGTGCTTGAGGCTCAAGTCGTCGTGCCGCCACTCCACCTTGTTAAACCGTTCTTCCATGTGGCCCATGCGTAGCTCCGTGCGCCCGGCGTGTTCTTCCAACCGGTCGAGGCGCTGCTCCACGCGGTCGAGGCGTTGCTCCACACGGTCGAGGCGCTGCTCCACGCGGTCGAGGCGTTGCTCAATTCGGTCCTGACCTTTAAGCAAGTCAGCCAATAGTTCCAGGATGCGGCTTTCTTCTTTCATGGCGGTTGCTGGGTTGCTTCAAAGTTACGCCTTTTCGGCCACGAACAACTCATCGGCCCAGTTGAACCGGTCAGAGGGCGAAAAGGCCCACGGTGCGCCGTTGTTTTCAATGTTGGAAAACATGACGTTAAGGGAATTGGGTGCGGCAGATTCTTCCAGCACCAGGAAGCGGCGCATTTCGATGATGCTTTCCAGGGGGTTGATGTTCACGGGGCAGCTCTCGACGCAGGCGTTGCAGGTGGTGCAGGCCCAGAGTTCTTCGGGGGTCACTTTGCCGCGCAACAGGGTGGAATTGGCCAAGTCAGTAATCGGCTCGTGCTTGGCTTCTTCGCCGTACACGTTGGGCTGGAAAATGAGGGGCGAGTTGTACTTTTCTTCCACCCGGTCGCGGGTATCCATGATGATTTTGCGGGGCGAGAGGAGCTTGCCGGTCAGGTTGGCGGGGCACACCGAGGTGCAACGGCCGCACTCGGTGCAGGAGTAGGCGGCCAGCAGGTTGGTCCAGGGCAGGTCGTCCACGTCTTTGGCCCCGAAGGGTGCGGGGGCCAGGGCCGAGCCGTCGGCGGCGGTGGCCGGGGCGGGCACGGCGTAGCTTGGGTCCATCATGGCCTTCACCTCGTGGGTGATGCTGTCCACGTTGCTGAACTGCCCCTGCGGCACCAGCCGCGAATACCACACCCCCGGAAACGCCATGATGATGTGGAAGTGCTTGGAGCTGGGCAAATAGTTCAGAAACAGCAAGATGCCCGTAATGTGAAGCCACCAGCCCGCCCGTTCCAGCCCGTGCAAAGTTCCCTCCGAAGCCGCTGGCAGCAGCCCCACCAGCAGGTTGCTCACCGGGAAGGTGCCGGGCAGGTCCTCGCCCTTGAGTTGGTGCAGCTTGAGGTCGGCGGTGTTCATGAAAAACAGCGCAAGCATCAGTACCACTTCCACATACAGAATAATGTTGGCATCGAGCTTGGGCCACAGCCGCAACTCGGGGCCGCTAAAGCGCCGCAACGGCGGCTGCCGGTTGCGCCGCCACCACAGGGCGGCCACGGCCACCAGCACCAGGGCCGCCAGGGTTTCGTTGGTCGCCATCAGCCCGTCGTACACCGGCCCTAGAATGCGCAACACGCGGTGGGTGCCGAAAAGCCCGTCAATCACGATTTCCAGCACCTCAATGTTAATCACCAAAAAGCCGACGTACACCACCAGGTGCAGCACGGCCGGGGTGACGCGCTTAAACATTTTCTGCTGCCCGAAGGCCACCAGCACGGTTTTGCGGAGCCGTTCGGCGGCATTGCCGCTCACGTCGCGGGCGCGGCCGACCAGAATGTTGGCGCGAATTTTTTGCACCTGCCAGGCAAACAGGCCAAACGCCGCCACGAGCAACAGCGCGAAGAGAATGGGTTGCAACATGGGGGTAAAGGTAAGGAATGACAACGATTACACGCACTAAACTACTCGGCATGACGAGTAGTTTAGGCGAAGCGGCCTGGCTGGCTGCCATTTTTTTTACGGGATTTCTTGCGGCGCGGCTGGCTTTTTGTACCTTTGTGCCCCCAAGCCGCCCGGCGGCCGGGAAAATCCCCGTTTTGGCAACATAGCTCAGTTGGTAGAGCACAGCACTGAAAATGCTGGTGTCGTTGGTTCGATTCCAACTGTTGCCACAAAAAAGTGCCCTAGCGTGATGCTAGGGCACTTTTTGTTTGTGCCTGGGACACTTTCTGGGACAGAACCGGGCGACCTACTCGAAAAGTGATGGCAGGGCAGAAAAATTTGTCCCGTTGGCTGGGACAAACCGACTATTTTTGCTGGGCTGGGAAGAATTAGTTGCCAAACCACTCTTTTCGGCATTAGGGCCGCTCCTGTTTTACATAGGGGCGGCTCTTTTTTTTGACTGTTGGCGGCGGGCGCTCTGGCTGCGTGGCGGGTGGGCGCGGGCTGGCCGCGTCTATACTCCAGCCATACTTGAGCCATACTCCAGCTATGCTCTAGCTGCGGGCGGCGGGGGCCGGCGTTCCGTTGAGGGCGCGGGAAACTTCGGCCTCGGGCAGGTGGGTAAACTGGCAGAACTCGGCGACGGAAACGAAGGCCCGCGCGGGCTTGCCCAGCTCGCGGCGGATGCGTTGGAGCAGGACCTTGGCGGTGCTGTACTTGGTGCCGGTGAGTTGGGCCACCTCTTTGGGGTAGATGCAAATCTGGGGCATAGTGGGCGGGCTTGGGGTAAAAGAGGCAAGCGAAGATACAACCGCTAAAACCGGGCCGTAGGTTCGGGGCATGAAGCGCAAACAGACATTTTTGGGGGTGGCCCTGGTGGGGGTGCTGGCGGCTGGGTGCTTGGCCGGGCAAAGCGAGCTGGGCGAACCGGCGGCGCTGACTGCCCGGACGGCAGCAGTGGCTGAAGCGGCGCGGGTGGTGCGGGTGGTGGATGGCGACACCTACATCGTTCTGGCGGGCTCGTCCACGTTCCGGCTGCGGCTGCTGGGGGTGGATGCACCAGAGCATGACCAGGCGTTTGGGCGGCAGGCGGCCGACTCGGTGGCGCGGCTATTGCCGCCGGGGCGGGTAGTGCTGGTGGCGCGGGCGGGCGTGGACTTATATGGCCGGACGCTGGGCACCCTGCTCCTGCCCACGGGCACCACGGCCGCGATGGGCCGCGCCGTGCCGCTGGATTCGCTGATGGTAGCGCGGGGCTGGGCCTGGGCCTTCGACCCGAACCATGTGGTGGCGGGCCGGGCCGCGCAGCAGGCTGCTGCCCAGCGGGCCGGCCGGGGCCTGTGGAAGTGTGGCGCGGCCGGCGCGATTTCTCCAAAACTGTGGCGTTCCTTCAACGCAACGATTAAGCGGCGCTATCAGGGTGGTTGCACCTGGTAACAAAGCCGCGAACGAAAGCAACCGGTTTATTTCTCATTTTTTTACCCCCTTTAGTAATGGCCTCTCAAACTGGCATTCTGGGACTGCAAGGCACGGTAGGTGGCCTTGTGTTCGCCAAAGACGGCTCCGTCCGTCAGAAACCTGCTTCCAACAAAGCCGCTTTTAAGTCGGCTCCGGGCCTGGCCCGTACCCGTGAAAACGCCTCGGAATTTGGCCGGGCGGCGTCGAGCGCCAAGCTGCTGCGCGACTCGTTGCGGGCACTGATTGCCTCGGCCAGCGACAGCAAGATGGTGTCGCGCCTGACCCAGGCCGTGCGGGCCGTGATTGGCCTGGACGACACCAATGACCGCGGCGAGCGGATGGTGGACAAAGCCAACATCGGCGAACTGCTGGGCTTCAACTTCAACCTGGGCGCGGGCATCGGCCAGAGCATCTACTTCCCCTACACCGTGGCCGGCGCGGGGGCCGATGTGACGCTGACCATCCCGAACCTGAACCCGCTGGTGGACATCGCACCCCCGCAGGGCGCGACCCACTACGAACTGCTGTTCGGGGCTTCGGCCGTTGACTTCGAGGCCGGTACCTACACGCAGGCCGCCGTGGCGGCTCCGCTGGGCATTGTGCCGGTGAACGGCGCGGCCAGCGCCAACGTGTCGGTGGTGGCCGCTTTTCCGGCCGCTCCGGCCGTGACGGAGGTAGTGGTAGGCGTGGTAGGCATCAACTACTACCAGCAGCTCAACGGGAAGATGTACCCGCTGAACAACAACGCCACCAACCCGCTGGCCATTGAGTACGTGGCCTAAGCGCGGCACGGGTTCCGCAAAACGGCCGGCCCCTTCTGGTGTCGGCCGTTTTTGTTGGGCCAGGTAATTCTTCCATTCTTTCTCTCTGCGCATCATGGCAGTTCTCACAGCTTACCAGATACAAGCCCGGCGACGCATCCGCAAGGCCTTAAAAATGCGCCTTAAGGCCGATTTTAAGGTGCGGGCGCTGGGGGCCCGGCTGCAGGCAGCGCTGGCGGATGCCACTGCGGCGGCAACTCGCATAGCGGCGCTAAATGCGCTGTATGGGACGGCTTACGTCGGAGCCACTACCCTCGTGACAGATATGGGCACGGCTGGCATCGGGGCGGCCCTGGGCACGGCGGCAGCGGCCAGCCTGGCCGGTCGGCCGGAGCAGCTGTATGCCGTGGTGGCAAACCTCAATCCGGGCTTTGACCTGCCGGCCGACCCGGCGCTCGACTAATTTTTTCACTCAACACTAACCGGCGCACTGCGCCTTTTTATATCATGGCAAAATCAAGCGCCTACCAATTACAAGCCACGGGCCGGGCCAAGCGCGCCCTGAAGAACGTGACCGTGGCCGATGGCCGGGTACGGGCTGCAGCACGGGTACTGCTGCTGGCTCTGGCCGCCGTGGACACGGCAACGGCCGCCGTCGAGGCGGTCAATGAGACTTACGGCACCACTTTTAAAGTTGGCACCGACTACACCCAGGCAGTGGACAAAAACGGGCTGGGGGCCGTGGCCCGCAAGGTGGAGAGCCTGAACCTGCCCACCGAGTACCCGCCGCTGGTTGGGGAGTTTAAGGACGACAATGGCGGGCTGGCGCTGCCGGGCCGGGCGGTGTTTGGGGAGTACGAGGCCCCGGCCGCTGTGAAACGCATGGCAGCTGATAGCAGCGAGGCTGCGCCCGAAGACACTGGCACCGACGCGCCAGCGGAAACGGAAACGCCCGCGAAGAAGTCGAAGACTAAAAAGGAGTAGTACGCTCAGGGCGTGCTGCTGCGGCTGAAACCTTGCCGACTGGCCGGCTTCCTGATAAAGGGAGCCGGCCTTTTTTGTGGCTTCTGTTAAGGCCGCATTGTATTCGAAGTAGATTTGACACGAAATAAACTTGGCAACCTGAGAGGCTGTTATACACTTGAGGCTAAATCTGGGGCATGGGAGCGACGCGGAGTTACGCGAGCATTACAGACGATGAGTGGGCATTTGTGGCGCTTTGGCGGGTGGGCGCGGGTTGCGCTACCTGGCCCACACGGGCTGCTAGTGGCGTTACCTGCCCCACGACCTACCACCTTGTCGGCGGTGTACCAACAGGGGTAACGCTGGCGCGACGCCCATGTGTTTGAACAAGTCCGCTTCATTCTTTCCCCTTAGCAGTAAAAAGATGAATTCAGCCTTTCTGTTTCAAAATATCCGCTCCAAAGTTGACGTGAATCAGGACGAGTTTGAGGCAATGGTGGGGTTCTTTCGATTTATGTCAATCAAGAAGGGAGACCTATTGGTGACGGAAGAGGCGTTGAATGATAAAATGTTCTTTATTGAAAAGGGGCTCATGTTTTCCTACAAGACGCTGGCTAGCGGTGAAGTACAGGTTATTCAATTTGCGAAGGAGAATTTTTGGATGGCTGATTTATGCAGTTTTTTTTCCGGCTCGACTGCTTTGTTTGCTATCAAAGCCCTGGAAAACTGTGCGCTATGGGAGATTTCCAGGTCGCGGTTCGAAGCTATTTGTGACAAATTCCCCAAGTTGGAATCGTTCTTCCGAATAAATTTTCAGCATTCTTACGTGAACACATTGGTTCGCTTGTCTGACGCTTATTCTAAAGACACCGAAGCGAGGTATCGTACACTTGTAGCAAATCAACCTGATTTATTGCAGCGGGTGCCTCAATACCTTATCGCCTCTTATTTAGGCGTTTTGCCTTCCTCGCTCAGCCGCATCAGGAATAAATAGTAGTGGTCGGCCAGCGCGGGCCGGCAGCTATATGCTTTACGGCTAGCTGCGCCTAATTGCGGTACCCTATCGGAGCCAGATGCCGCTGGTATGCTCCGTCGTATATGCGCCGTTGTACTTGCGGGCATGCACGCCAGGCAGCAATAGCCGGGATATTGACTGGTATCATGTCCAACCCACTCCAGCTGCTGGAATGGTGCCACGGCTCTGAAAGGTGGTGGCGGCCTGTTCTTGCCTTACCCGACGGCCAAGAAGTCAGGAGGCCGGGGGGCTGGCTAAACGAATCCCGGCAGGGACGAGGGCCGGTTGGTGAACCGAACGAAGCCGGGGGGGGCGTTCGGCAAGCGGAACCGGCAATTTCTTCGCATAGGCGAATCATTTGGAGGCGGGGAGGCCGTGAACTTTGTGCCATAGTCCGGCGCTACAGCTTCCGGCCTATTTTTTCAACCACCACTTTCACCCCCACACATCACACATCATGAACAATAAGGAATTGGTAAAAACCGCCATGACGGCCCTGTTCGTCAACCGCGACCTGTCGGCCCTCGACAAGTACTGGGGTACCGAATACATCCAGCACAATCCGCACATTGCCAGTGGGCACGAAGCGGTAAAAAATATCGTCGCCGGCCTGGGGTCTGACTTCAAGTACGAGCCGGGCCTGGTGCTGGAAGACGGCGACTTTGTGGTCATTCACGGCCGCTACACCGGCTGGGGGCCCAAGCCCATGCTGGCCGCCGATTATTTTCTGGTGAAAGACGGCAAGCTGGTGGAGCACTGGGACGTGATGCAGGAAGAAGTGCCGCTGGAGCAGACGGCCGCTAAAACGGCGATGTTCCCGATTGCCTAACCGGCCTCGCAACTGACTGGCCCGCTGGGCCACTCGAAAGCCCGTTGCAGGATGCAACGGGCTTTCTTGGGTAGACGCTCCATCGTGATGCTTTGGCAATGCTGCGAAATGCAACGCTTTCGATTAATTCGCCGCTGGACGTTCACTAAACCCCATCCCTTGCCATCGCCATTATGACCCTTTCCGCCCTAAAAACCCTCGCCGACAGCCTGCCCGAGCAGGACGTGAAGATGCCAGTGCTTTTCATTGGGCACGGCTCGCCGATGAACGCCATCGAGGACAACGAATTTTCCGAGCGCTGGCGCCGGCTGGGGCAGGAAATTCCGGTGCCAAAAGCCGTGCTGTGCGTTTCGGCGCACTGGCTCACGCGCGGCACCTTCGTCACGGCCATGAACCAGCCGCGGACCATTCACGACTTTGGGGGCTTCCCGCGGGCGTTGTTCGACGTGGAGTACCCGGCCCCTGGGGCGCCGGAGCTGGCCCGCGAGATTCAGGCCGCGCTGGCTCCCGCTCCCGTAGGCCTGGACCACGACTGGGGCCTGGACCACGGCACCTGGAGCGTGGTCCGACAGATGTACCCGCACGCCGACATCCCGGTGCTGCAGCTCAGCCTCGACTTCACCCGGCCCGCCGCGTGGCACTACGCCCTGGGCCAGCAGCTGGCCGGGCTGCGCAAAAAAGGCGTGCTCGTCGTCGGTTCGGGCAACATGGTGCATAATCTGCGCCTGCTGGCCCGGTCCCCCGACGGGGACGCCAACGCCGCCTACGGCCACGATTGGGCTTTGGAGATGAACGAGGTGTTCAAGCGCAAAATCCTGGCTGGGGACCACGAGGCGCTGATTCAGTACGAGCGCCTGGGTCCGGCCGCCACGCTCGCGGTGCCGTCGATGGACCACTACTTCCCGCTACTCTACGCGCTGGCGCTGCAAGACAAAAAAGAAGCCCCTCTCCTGTTCAACGACAAAGCCGTGGCCGGCTCGCTGACCATGACGTCCGTCAAATTCGGGTAAAAGCCATCCCAATTGGCGGTCATGCTGCGCAAATAAAAATACTGTTGTTTTCCGTTCCGCTTATTGTGAGCTCCTTTTTCCCATGAACCAGCTAACCACATTCACCCATCAGTTACAGACCCTGACGGTGCTTTACCTGCCCCGGGTGCTGATGGCTGGCCTGGCCTTAGTGGTGGGATGGTGGGTTATTGGCCGCGCCAGCCAACTGCTGGGCTGGGCCACGGCCCACCTCGACGTGTCGCTGAGCTCGTTTCTGCGCAGCCTAGCCAACATCGTGCTCAAGGTGCTGCTGCTGGTTTCGTTGGCCGGCATGGTGGGGTTTCAAACCACTTCGTTTGTGGCCCTGCTGGGGGCGGCGGGGCTGGCCGTGGGTCTGGCCTTGCAGGGGACGCTAGCTAATTTCGCGGGTGGGGTGCTTATCCTGATGCTCAAGCCGTATGTGGTGGGCGACATCATCGAGGCCCAGGGCAAAATCGGGAAGGTGGTCGAAATCTTCATTTTCAACACCATCCTCATCACCCCGCAGGGCGACACCGTGATTTTGCCCAATGGGGCTACGTCGAACAACGTCATCGTGAACAAGACGGTCCAGAACAAGGCCCTGGTCGACATCGCCACCGAGCTCGAAGCCCCCACCGACCTGGCGGCCCTGCGCACCTGGGCCGAGCCGCTGTTGGCCGCCGACGCCGCTGTGCTGCCTGTGCCGGCCCCGCAGGTGGTCGTTACGGCGCTGCGGCCGGGCAGCCTGACGGTGTCGTTCCGGGCCTATACCCTGGCCGAGCACGCCGTGCCGGCGAAGGACCGCCTGACGGAGGCCCTGCAGCTGGCCTTTGCCGTGCACGGCGTGCACGCACCGGTGCCGGTGTCGCACAGCTACGTGAGCCCGCTCCCAGCGTAAACACTTGAGTCCGCTACTAGCGTAATTTCAAAGCGGTTGGCCGGGCCAACTGTTGGGAGGCCGAATTGCCATCTCCATTTGTTCAACAACTCCTAATGATGCGGAAGCAGCCATGCATCACCTACCAGGAAAGCAAATTCAACCCGATAGGTGATGCACAATGGCCTTACTGCTGCTTGTAGCCTTGTGTTGTGCTACTCCGTGCGTAAAGGTACCTTGCGCGCCTGCTGTCCCACCTGGTTGCCCAAGACCACCTTTAGTTCACCTGTCCACCATGGAAAATCGCGTCATTGAATTAACGGGCAGCGCCCTTGTCGACGCGCCGTTGGCGGAAGTTTACGAAAAGCTACTCAACCCGCAGGAACAGTTGAAGTGGAATACGCTCTATTTAAGCGCCTCCACGACGCCCGGCCCCATCCGGACCGGGACGGTGATGCAGGGCAGGTTCAAAGGGTCGGGAAAAGCCACGGTGCATTTTGAAAACGTGGTGCCGAACCAGACGTTTACCCACTACTCCAAACTCCTGCTGTTCAACCTGCTTTACCTGGGCGAGTTTCGGCATACCTACCACGTCGTGGCGAGCGGAACCCAAACCAAGGTTACCCAAACGGTGCGGGTGTCGCCCCAGGGCCTACTCGGCAAGGTGCTAAAAATGGCGTTGGTCAATGGCTTCCGCAAACGGCTGCCGGAAAGCTTCGCTGAATTTAAACGCTACGCCGAAACTCGTTCCTGATGCGAGGAGTGCCTACCGAGATTTTCGGTTCTTACTCTCGCGCTAACCCTTGCAGGTCAACGCCCCGCACGGGCGCACTTTCTTCACCGTTTTCCCTGAATTACTCTTCCCAGACGTGATGCGTAATATTCTCTCGTTGTTGTCAGCCAGTGCTTGTCTGGTGCTTACGGCCTCTTCCACTCCCAATGCATTGGTCGTACCCGGCCGCAGCTTGGGGACGGTTGCCCTCGGTGCCCCCGCTACCACGCTGGCGACGCTGGGCCCCGCCGCTGCGGGCGATGCCGCCATGCAAAAAAGCTGGGGTACCTGGTACGGCCGCCGCCCAAATGATGGCACCGCCCCCACGCAACTGGACGTATACAGCGCCCTCGCTGGCAACGACCCCGACCAGCCCACGGTGCAGGTCGTACGGGCCACCTCGCCCTGGTTTCACCTCGCCAACGGCTTGCGGGTCGGGGCCCGTTTCAGTGCCATTCGGGCCGTTTATGGCCCGTTGTCGCTGGCGGCTACCTACCAGCTGGCTGCCGGCAAGCGCTACCTTTATGACGACGTGCGGCGCGGCATCGCCTTTGAACTGGATGGCCGCGGCAGCGCCAGCCGCTGCCGGGCGCTCCTCGTGCATCTGCCGGGCCGGGCGGTAAATGCCACGTACTTACCCTTGTCCGAATACCTGCGGAACCTTCCCAAACCCTAGCTGCATTCAGCCTGTCCCACGCCGTCTGGCACGGACGCAACCAAGAGTTTCACGCCGCCACCCGCTCCGAGCAGCTGGTGGCCGAAACGTGCAAGCGGTTGCTGATGAACGCCATTATCTGCTGGAATTACCTGCACCTCTCCCAGCACTTGGTCCGGTTGCTGCCCGAGCAGCAGGCCGCCACGCTGGCCACGCTCTCGCCCTTCGCCGTGCTCTCTTACCGCCACTTGAACCTGCACGGCGAATACGACTTCTCCGACCAGCCCCTGCCGCCCGAGGCCCCGTTTGACATGGACCTGAATTGCCGCCTGGCAGCCGCCAAGCAAACCCGCTTAGGCGCGAGTCGGAGGTTTTACCCTATTTGTTTAACAACACCCTACGACGGCGTGCCCGCCTTCGAACTGACCGAGGCACAGGCCACGGCCGTGACCGCCGAGCTGCACCGACTCAACGAGTTATAAACCAGCAACTACTCCTTGCGCGAGGAGGTCCTACGCCTCGGCATTAGCCAGATGCTGCACACGGCTAATCACCGCTACGGGCAGCTGTGCTTCGAGAACCAGCACGAGTTTGCCAGCGCGGGCCGGCAGCTATATGCTTTACGGCTAGCTGCGCCTAATTGCGGTACCCTATCGGAGCCAGATGCCGCTGGTATGCTCCGTCGTATATGCGCCGTTGTACTTGCGGGCATGCACGCCAGGCAGCAATAGCCGGGATATTGACTGGTATCATGTCCAACCCACTCCAGCTGCTGGAATGGTGCCACGGCTCTGAAAGGTGGTGGCGGCCTGTTCTTGCCTTACCCGACGGCCAAGAAGTCAGGAGGCCGGGGGGCTGGCTAAACGAATCCCGGCAGGGACGAGGGCCGGTTGGTGAACCGAACGAAGCCGGGGGGGGCGTTCGGCAAGCGGAACCGGCAATTTCTTCGCATAGGCGAATCATTTGGAGGCGGGGAGGCCGTGAACTTTGTGCCATAGTCCGGAGGGCCACCCCTCCGGCGAGTACGGCCACGCCTGGGCCTTAGAAATGAACGAGGTGTTCAAGCACCACATTCTGGCCGGCGACCGCTAGGCACTAATTCACTATGAGCGTTTGGGTCCGGCGGCCCGGCTTGTCGTGCCATCGATAGACCATTACTTCCCCCTATTGTACGCGCTGGCGCTGCAGGACAAAAACGAGCAGCCGCTGATTTTCAACGACAAAGTGGTGTCCGGCTCGCTGAACATGACATCCGTTCAATTCGGCTGAGCCGCTCTGCCTGAGTGCCGCACGGCGGTCAAAAAGCTTAACAATTATAATCTTACTTACCATGGAAGCTCAAGCCCAAATTTTCAGAAAAATTGAAACAAGCCTATTAACGCTGGATGTGTTTAACTCATCGGAAGACAACTTTAGCGTAGCATCGGTGATTGTATCCGGAAAAACGGAGGCCGTTTTGATTGATGCGCAGTTTACCTTGGCCGACGCCGAAGTAGTTGCGCAACGCATCAAGAGTTCAGGCAAGAGACTCAAGGCCATCTATGTGAGTTACGGCGACCCTGATTTTTACTTTGGGCTTGAAGTATTCAAAAAATACTTCCCCGATGTAATTGCTTACGCGACCCCCGCCACTGTTGAGCATATCAAAGCCACCGCCCAAGGGAAATTAGAAGTCTGGGGTGCGCGTTTGGGCAATGCCATTACATCCAATGTCGTGTTGCCGCAGGTATTGCCCGGTAATTCCATTGATTTGGAAGGCCAAAAGCTTGAAATTATGGGACTTATTGAATTCCCGGCACAAGCATTTGTTTGGATTCCTTCCATCAAGGCGGTGGTGGGGGGCATTAGTGTTTTCGGCAATACCTGTCACCTTTGGATGGCCGATACCCCAACCCTCGAAAGCCGCAATGAGTGGCTATCCGTTTTAGATAGAATCACGGCGCTGCAGCCGGATATCGTGACCCCGGCCCACGCCACGGATAAAGCGGCCTGGAACCTCACTTCGGTAAAACACACTCAAGATTACATCGAGTTTTACGAAGAAGCACTGAAAACAAACAAGACGTCGGAATCCTTGATAAAAGCAATCAAGGCCCGCTATCCAGACTTAACACTTGGCATCGCCCTGGAGATTGGTGCAAAAGTGAGCACGGGAGAACTAGATTGGGTGTCGAAATCGCCCTATCCGGCAATTGGCCATAGATTAGAGGTCAATTTTGGCGAAATTTCATTTGTGTTGGACTTTAAAGACCATCAGCAGATGAATTTTAAGGGGCAAAATGGGGCGACGGATTCGGTAGAGTACACTGCCACAGAAATTGCCCCAAATGTCTTTATGGTGTATTGGCACGAACCGCATGTGGGAGATAATGTCGTTCACATCCAAGATTTTAATCAAGGGGTCGTGTACACGAACATTGCAAGCAAAAATGGAGAGTTTTTGCACTTGAAAGGCACGTTAAAAATATTAAACTAAAAGCCTGAACTCCTTCGTTAAGATGCCCAGGCCAAAAGGTCCAGAACCAGGTCGGCACGTCGTCTTCCCAAATATCATCGCCGGCGAGCAGCGTGGGCGCGTAGCAGGCGGGTGTACTTCTTGCGGCCCTGCTCGATGAGGCCGGGCATACCAAACAGCTCCAGCCGCCAGACATTGAACGGCTCCTTCTTTTGCACCCCGATGATGGTGAAGCGGGTGGCACCTAATACGTCGGCGTAGAACGCGGCCTGGCGGTCGTAGTCGTACTGCGCGATGGTGGCGGTGAACTGGGCAAGGTCGCGGGCGCTGGTGGTCTTGAAATCGACCAGGCCAACTTTACCGATGCGGGGACTGACGTGGAGCAGGTCGGGGCGAATCTTGACCTGGACACCGGTGGCGGTGTGGGTGGCGGTGTGCGTGAGTTCGGCCTGGCCCCGGAATAGCAGGTCGCGGCAAAACCGGTCGCGGCGGATGGCGCGGGCCAGGGTTTCGACCAACTCCCATTTGCAGCGCTCGGCGGTGCGGGCGTAGCGGGTGGGCTCCAGGGCGGCGGTGTGGAAGTGGGTGCCGAAAATCAGGGCTTCGGGGTTGGGGGTGCGCGGCTTGCCCAGCAGCTCGTCGCGCAGGGTGGACAGGTCGGAGTTGGACACGAAAGGCAAAGCGCGGTGCGCTTCCGGGGAGAGGGCGGGGAACTTCTGGACGTGGTGAAACATGGGGGCGGATTCTTAAAAAGTGGGAAGTGGCCGGGCCTGGGGCCGGCTCCCTGTCGGGAGCCGGCCGGTGGGCTTTAGCCTTCGGCTTCGGCCAGCGTGAGGCCAGCCGTGGCCACGGTGCCGATGGTGGCCAGCCGCTGCTGGGTGGCTTCCTGCACGTCGTCGGGTACACGGTAGCCGTGTTCCAGGCGGGAGGTGGCCAGGCCGGTGTAGGTTTCTTCGCGCCACACGTCGAAGTCTTCGGCGAACTCGCGGCGGGCCTGCACCTCGGCGGGGTCGGCGGCGCTGTACTCGAACTCGGCGATGTAATAGGTGGCCTTTTTGCCGTCTTTGGTTGTTTCCTTCTTGGTGGCAGTGGCCGTTACGGTCACCTCGGCCAGGGTGCGGTCGTCGTAGAAAAGCGGCTCGATGAGGCGGTAAATATTTTCCACCGAATAGCCGTGAAACAGCACGGCGCACACGGCGTTTTTCTCGTCCACGAAATACAGCTCAGCCCACAGCTTCACGCCCATGTTCAGGATGTTGTCGGAGAAGATGCGCCAGCCCATCGGGATGAAGCTGATGGACTTGCCCAGCGGGGTGGTGCCGTTGATGTTGAACTGGCCGGCCTTCGCGTCGAAACGAATCTGGCGGGGGTGGCCGGGCATGTACTTGAAGCGCGGCGTTTCGGTGACTTCGCCGCTGGCTTCGTCCAGCGTGGCCGTCAGGTAGGCGCGGCTGGGGGTTGGGAGATTGTCGCTGCTGGCGGCAGTGGCGGGGGTGGCCTTCGCGGCGGCCGTTTTGGGGGGTTGGGTGGCAGTTGCCATAATTTGGGGGTGGTTGGAGTAAAAAAGTGGGGCCTGTGGGCGGCCGGCCCCGTCGCCGTTGGTGGTCTATTTGAATTGCTTGTCGTGGCAGAGAATGGCACGGCCGACGATGGAATCCGTGCCACGGGCCTCGGGCACGTACTGGTACCAGAGGTAGGTGGCCAGCAGATTGAGGTAAGCCGGGTTCCGAAACTTGCTCTCGTCGTCGATTATCAAAATCAACTCGTCGCTGAGGCGTACCACGTCCACAGTGCGGCAGTCGAGTAGCTGGTACAGTTCGGCCAGCCGGAAGCTGCGGCCGTTGGCGGGGCAAACCGGCTGCAGCTGGGCGCTGTGCGGGTCAAGTAAATGGGGTTGGTAGGTGACGGGCATAAGGTGGGGAAATGCGGGGCCGGCGCTGGGGCCGGCCCCTGGGGTGGTTGGTTAAGAATGAGCGGGAGCCACGATGGCGTGGGCGCTGGGGTAGGCGTGGGCCGAATCGTAGAAGAGCTGCACGGCGGCGGCCAGGGCTTCGTAGCAGGTGGCACCGGTGCCGTGGTAATGGGTGGGCAAGCCCAGGCCGGGCGTGGTGATGGTGATGTTGTAGCGGGTGCCTTTGGCGAAGGCGTAGCCGCGCACAGCGCAGCCAGCGACGGGGAATAGGGCGGCGGCCAGCGTGGGAAATGCGGGAGTGATGCGGGCAATCATGGCGGGGGTGGGAAAGTGGCCCGCGCCAAAGCGCGGGCCGGGTGGCTACTGGACGGGGGCGGTGGTGATGATGAGGCGGCCGGCTTGTACCTCGACCTGGGCGACGGTGCCGGGGGCGAAGCCAGCGGCGGCCAGCCAGTCGCCTTGCAGCATCAGCTTGGCGGTGATGGCCAGGCGGGGCTTCAATTGCTTGAAGTGGGTGGCGACCTTGATGCGGCGGGCGTGGCGGGCGGTGGGGAAGCGGGCGCGTGAAGGGGTTCGGTGGCGCTGCGGTAGATGACCAGGCCGTAGTACATCAGCTCCTGTAATTCTTCGCCGGTGCGCTCCATCGGCAGGCCCACGAGGCGGGCCAGGGTGGACAAGCCCACGGCTTGGCCGTGGCGGCTGCGGCACACAGCCAGCAGCCGCAAGGCAGCCGCACCCAGGGCGGGCACGACTGCGGGGGTTGCGGGGCTAAACATTGAAGTAGTGCGACTCGGGCACGGCCACGTAAGAGCAACGGCACTCGCCAAAAGGGTCTTCGCTTTCGCCGCAAGCGGCGCAAACGATGGCTGGCGTTGCCGGCTTGCTGCTGATGCGGCGGGGGGCGGTGGCGGGGGGGGCGGCGCAAGTGGCCGGCCCCTGGGGGGCTGGCGCATTGGCGAAACTGGCGGCGGCGGCGGCCAGCGTGGCGGTGCCCGCTACGATGCCGGCCACGGACAACACGCCGACGGTGGCTGCCAAGTCCAGGGCTGCCTGAATGGCCTCGAACGGGCAAGCAGCAAAGCCCTGAAACGATGCCTGACCAGGTGCCCACCCGGCCGGGTAAATGCTGACCTGATGGCGGACGCTGCCCAGGGGACCAGACATCGCTACGTGGACATTGGATAACTGCAAACCTGCGGTTGCGACGGCTTGCTCTGCCAAAGTGGCTGACTGAGTGTGGGTAAACATGACCTGTATGGGTTAGGTATGGACTGCGCTGCGGAGCGGGCCGGGCCCAGCTCGCGCCGCTGGCGCGTGGCGTGGGGGCCTCTCCCCCACTACTTGTACAAATATACGCATTAATTGGTAAAATAGTACACAAAAAAGGGGTTTATTTATCCACAATTTGGAAGAAAATACGTAACTTTGTACGTGGAAAAAGACAAAAAATTAGTAGTGGCGGTGGTGGGCAGCCGGGGCGTGACGGAGTGCCCGGCGCTGTTGGCCCGACTGGCGGAAATGGCCCCTGACCAGGTGGTGAGCGGCGGGGCGCTGGGTGCTGACCAACTGGCCGCCCGCTGGGCGCGAGCGAACGGGGTGCCCCTGCACGAGCTGCGGCCCGACTATGCCGCCCACGGCGCGACGGCACCCCACCGGCGCAATGCGGCGATAGTGGCGGCGGCCGATGTGGTGCTGGTGGTGCGGGACGGGCAAAGCCTGGGCACCCTGAGCGCGGCCCGTGCAGCGGCCCGGCTGGGCAGGCCATGCGAGTGGCTGCTGGCCCCGGCCCCCAGCACGGCTCCAGTAGCGGATGGGCTGGGACTGTAAACGCTGCAAGGACTGGCGCTGGTGGCCTGGGAATAGGCCAAATAAGCCCGCTGCGCGACCCAGACCCCCCGACCCGCCCAACAGCACCGCACCGCTGAACGGGCCACCAGTGCCACGGCTGGGCCTGTGGAGGCCGCTGGCGCGGCCCCGGCCCCACACACCCCTAAATGCCAATTTCTCTGGTCGAGGCGGCGCGTAGCCCGCCACTCTCCGCGAAGCGGGCCTTGGACCGAGATGCGCGGGCGTTTCAGCCTGCGCATGAAAGGCCGCACCTACCCGTTGGCCAACGTGCTGCGGGTTGGAGCGGCCGGGCTGGAGCCTGCGCCTGGCATGGGCGGGCAGTAATTTGGGGCGCTTGGGAAGGTAGGGCGGTGGGCTTTTTTCAAGCCGGCTGACCGCTGGGTTTGCGGGGTGGGCCGACGCGCTGCCTGGGCGTGCGGTGGGTGGTGGGGCGGTGGCCCTGGCTGCAGGGCGGCAAGTGCGGCAGGCGGAGCGTCAGGGGGCGGGTGGGACGGCGCGGGGCGGGGGCCTGCAGCGGGCGGGCAGTGGGTGGCAAGAACAGGGGCCTGCCCCGTGGCCGGCCGTGCGGTGGGCTTGCGTCAGGGCTGGGTCGGGGGTGTCGGCGGCGGCTGCAGAGGTGGTAGCGGGGCCGCTGGGCGCCCCTTCAGCGCACCAGCAGCCCCGCGTAGGGTGGCCTATGGGTGGGGGAATGTGGTAAAGTGCCGCAAAACTTCTGAAAAGCATCAGCGGCACTGCTTCAAGTGTTTCAGGCGGGGCTTTTCCACATTTCCCCACCAGAACGGCCTGCAGTCACTAGGGTAACAACAGCCGGCGTATGAGCCTGGTAGCGGAGGGCTGACGCACTGTGCGACTGGTTTTGTGCGGTGGGGCGTCGGCCCGGAGCGTGGGGCGGGGCCGCTGCCCGGGCGGAAGGCCGGGCCAGAGCGACCAACGGAAGCGGCGGCTCGGCCGGACGGGGCCGCTGCCCGGAGAAGCAACTGTATCGACACCTGCGGCGGGGCGGTGGGCAGAGGCCGGGCGAACGAAGCGGCGGATGGCCGGCAAGCGACGTGAGGAGCGCAGTCCGGCCGTACGCCGCGCAGTGAGCCGGGCCGGGGCGGCGGGTTGGCGGTAGCGGGGGCTGGCTGAATGGAGCAACAGAGCCGCAGCAAGCGCAGTGATGAGCGACGTTAGGAGCGAAGAACGGAGCACCGCGTAGGCGGCGGCGCGGAATGAAGCGGGCCGCCGCGCAGGGCGATTGGCACCGTGGAATCAGCAAGCTACAATTGGCGGGGAGGCAGAGGCTGGCCCGGCGCTGGAACGCCCGAAGCGACCGGGAGCATAGTGCAGCAGAACGGAATGCAGCGCGTAGGCGAAGCCGGAGCGCGGAATGAAGTGGCGCGGAACGGCGCGAAGGGAGCGCAGGAAGTGGCGGCGACGGGCGGGCCGGGCGGTGGGCGCGGTAGGGACGGGCGGCGCTTTTTCCGGCGCGGCCTGGCCCGCTGGCGATATATCAGCAGCATCACCCTGTCGCGGCTGAGGTGCATGAGCGATGGGAAGGGCGCGACCAACGGGAGCGGTGCGCAGCACGGGAGCGAAGCGGACCCCTGGACAGCGCGACCCCCGGAGCGACCAGCGGAAGCGGAGGGGGACATGCCCAAATAATCCAATAAGAGCCCAAAATGGCTAAACTACCAGTGTTCCATGTTGCGTACATTTGTACAAACAAAGTTTAACTTTACAAACAAACCGCAGCCATGTTATTCAGCAGCTCAAAACTTGGACACATCAGCCAAATCCTGGCCACCGGCGCGGTGTGGGAATTTGGCACTACGGCTTTCACGCCACCGACGGCGGGCGAGATTGAGACGTTCGTTCACGTCGTCATTCAGGTGGTGGTGGGCATCGTGACGGTGGTGGCCACCATCCGCAAGATGTTCCAGAAGCCTGAAACGGTGGTGAAGCTGCCGGCGGTGGGCGCGGTGGCCGTGCCCGCTGCGCCAACTGCTGAACCGGTTGCTCCCGTTACACCCATTGCCGACTCGACTCATGCAGCCGAGTAATTCAGCCGTAGCCCTAACTGCGCCAGGCGCGGGGCGGGTCGCGCCGGCGTTGGGGCCGGCAGGGCAGAAAACGCAGGCGGCGCGGCTGGTTCAGGCGGTGCCCAGCCTCGCGGCGGCCTACGCCCAGGCGCTGGCCCGGTGGGTGGGCGACCCGGTGCTGCGGCTGGCCGGGCTGCCCATCGTCACAGAATGCTACCGGTCACCGGAGCGGCAGGAGGAATTGTACGCCCAGGGCCGGAGCAAGCCGGGGCCGGTGGTGACGTACAAGCGGGGCGGCGAATCGAAGCACAACCGGCTCCCCTCCCCTGCCCTTGACGTGGCGTTTTTGCTGGCCGATGGGTCGGTGGTGTGGTCGGGGCTGCTGCTGAGCAAGTTTGCGCGGCTGATGAAGGCGGCCGATGCGCGGGTGCATTGGGGCGGGGACTGGCCGAAGTTTAAGGACCGGCCGCATTTTGAGGTGTAGGATGCTCAGCCTCATTTGTGCCCGCCTAGCGGCCTGCGCCGCGCAGCCAGGCCTGAATAGTGAATGCAACCATTGGTAGTTTGTGGTTTCGTGCAGTGACAGCGGAACCAACTGGTAGCCGGGAGCAAGGGTTGCGGCTCACCCCCGACAATGGGCCGTAAAGCAAATGCTAAACCAACCGCTGCCAATCCCCACGCCCCTTCGTTGCCGTATCTTGCGGCAATGAAAAAAAACGGCTCCTGCTGGCGCTGGGCGGTGCTGGTGCTGTGGCTGCTGGCTCCCTGCGCCCGCGCCGCCGAGCCCCCCAGCGGCTGGCTGCCCGATGCCGCCCTGAGTCGCCTCATGCTGCGCACCCTAGCCCCCACGCCCGACGGCTTGCTGTGGGTGGGCACCGACGATGGCGTGTTTCGCTACGACGGCACCGAACTGGTGGCCCTCAACGCCTTGCGCCGGTCCGGGCCGGAGCTGCCCGCCGTGCCCTGCAACTGGGTGCTGCCCCTGCCCGACGGCAGCGTGTGGCTGGGCACCGAGGCGGGCCTGTTTGCCTACGCGCCGGCCACGGGCACCTTGCAGGCGCTGCCGCTGCCCGCCCCCGCCGCCAGCCAGACCGTGGACGGTCTGGCCCTGGCCCCCGACGGCCGGCGCGTGTGGGTGACGCAGCACGGGGCGGGCACCCAGGCCTATACCCGGCAGGGCCGGCCCACCGGGCCATTGCTGCCGTTTCTGAGGCAGCGCCACCAGGCATGGCCCGCCCCCGACGGCACGGTGTGGCTCACGGGCAAGGGCGTGGCGTGGCAACTGAGCGCGGCGGGCCAGCGCCTGGGCGCGTGGCACGACCCCGCCGGGCAGGCCCTGTCCCCCCTCTACGACCCGGCCGGGCGGCCCTGGCTGCTGAGCAACGCCGCCGCCTACCGCCCCGGCCCCGGCGGCCAGCTGCGCGAAGTGCTGCGCTGGGCAGCGGCGGGCCAGGAAAACCGGAACGGCCTGGAAATGGTGCGGCTGCTGCGCCAGCCCGACGGCCCGGCCCTGCTTACGTCCCAGCAGATACGGCATTTTACGTGGGCGGCCGGGGCGGGCGGCGGGTTGCAGCCCGACTACGCCCTGCCGCTGCCGCCCTGGCCCACGGCGGCCTGGGGCGGGGTGCTGTGTACCGACCGGGTGGGCAGCTGGTGGGTGTTCGACAGCGGCACCCGCAGCTGCTGGCACCGGGCGGCGGGGCCGGTGTTTATTCGGGCGCTGGCCGGGCCGGGGAAACAGCCCTACAGCGTGCGCAGCAGCACGCGCCTGCCCGACGGGCGGCTGCTGGTGAGCACCTACGAGCAGGGGCTGCTGACCCAGGCCGCCGACTCGCCGCTGGCCCCGCTGCGGCGCTGGCCCGCCGCCGCGCTGCCCGATGGGCACGTGCCCTTGCTGATGGGCGTGGTGCCCGCGCCGCTGGGGCCGGGTGGCACCTGGCTGGCGGGCGGGGCCTACGCCTTTTTGCAGCTCAACCCCCGCAGCGGCGAGTTTCGGACCTTGGGCGGCACCCGCCGGGCGGGGGCCGAGCTGACGGTGCTGCGCCTGGTGCGCGACTCGGTGAGCGGGCGGGTGTGGGCCGGGCTGCGCGAAGGGTTGTACGCGTACGACCCGGCCACGTATGCCTACCGGCCGTTTGTGACGGCCGGCCGGCCGGCCGGGGCCAGCGCCCCGCCCCTGGCCGGCCGCACCATCGAGGACGTGGCCCCGGCCGGCCCCGGCCACCTGTGGCTGGCCACCCCCGAAGGCGTAGAATACTTTGACCTGGCCACCGGCCGCAGCCGGCGCTACGGCCCCAAAGAGCCTACCCCGCGCCGGGTGGCCGTGGACGGGGCCCGCTGTCTGTATCTGGCCCCCGACGGCCGCCTCTGGGTGGGCACCCGCGCCCACGGCCTGGCCGTCATTGGCCCCGATGGCCGCGCCGCCCCGGCCCTCACCGTAGCGCAGGGGCTGCCCAACGCCTCGGTGGCCAGCATCGTGCCCGGCCCCGACGGCAGCCTATGGGTGGGCACCTACCAGGGCCTAGTGCGCTACGAGCCGGCCCAGGGCCGGTTTGCGGTGTTCACCACCGCCCAGGGGCTGGCCTCGGACGAGTGCAACGCCTGCGCCGCCGCGCCCGACCCGCGCACCGGCTCGCTGCTGATTGGCGGCGTGGCCGGCCTCAACCGCGTGTACCCGGCCCAGGTGCCGGGGCCGGCCGCCGTGGCGCCCCGCCTGCTGCTCACCAGCTACAGCGCCCTGAACACCACGGCCGGCACCCGCCGCTACTACCTGCCCGGCAGCACCCCGCCGCCCGCCCTGCGCCTGGCCCCCGACCAGCCCCTGCTGACCCTGCACCTGGCCCTGACCAACGTGCTCGATGCGGCCCGCGCCCGCTACGCCTACCGCGTCCGGGGCTGGCTCGGCGAGGGGTGGGTGCCGCTGGGGGCCTCGCCCACCCTCGCCCTGCAAGGCCTGCCCCCCGGCGACTACACGGTGGACATCCGGGCCGAAAGCAGCCAGGGCACTTCTGCCGCCAACCATCTGCACCTGCCCCTGGCCGTGCGTGCCGCTTGGTACAACCGCCCCCTGGTGTGGGCCGCTGCCGGGCTGCTGGCCGTGGCCCTGGTGTATGGCTGGCAGCGCAGCCGCCTGCGCCGGGTACGGCGCGAAAACGCCCTCCGCACCCAGTTGGCCGCCAATTTGCACGACGAAGTAGGCTCGCTGCTCACCCGCGTAACGATGCAGGCCGAGCTGATGCAGGAACTGCAACAAGGCCCCCCTACGCGCCTCGCCACGCTGGCCGCCGACAGCCGCGCCGCCGCTGCCACCATGCGCGACGTGATTTGGAGCGTGGACAGCACCGCCGACACCTTGGCCGCCCTGCTGGAACGGATGCGCGACCACGCCACCGACACCGCCCGCGCCACCGGCTGCGCCATCGTGCTGCACGATGGCGACCTGCCCACGGGCTTCCACCACCCGCTGTCCACCCTGGTGCGGCAAAACCTCTACCTTATTTTTAAGGAAGCCGTGAACAACGCCCTGAAGTATTCGGCGCGCGGTTCAGCCATCGAAATCAGCTTGAGCCACCCGCCGGCGCTGCGGCTGCTGGTGCGGAGCGTGGGGCCGCCCGTGCCGGCTACGGCCGACGGGCAGGGCCTGCAGAATATGCGCCGCCGGGCCGAGGCGCTGGGGGCCGCGTTTGCCGCCGGGCCGGTGCCGGGGGGCTGGGAGGTGCGGGTGGAATTATGAGGAGAGGAACTGGCGCGAGTTTAGGCGAAGCCTTATTTAGCAAGTTTTTCGACAAGGAACTCCAAACGGGGCGGCTGCCCGTATATTACGGCTGCCAAGCGGCGGGAGTGGCACTGTTTTCAAAAAGAAACGGTTATCTTTGCGGCCCGTTTTGCAGCGCAGGGCATCCCGGTGGGCGGGCGATGGGTTTTTCTTGAAACATGAGCGAACTGCTTAAGAAACATCAGCAAAATTGTGAGGCTGCCGAAAGCCTTATCGGCAATAAGCTGTATGCCCCGGCGGTTCATTGTTCGTATTACAGTTGCATTCAACTCATCACCTACGCTTTTTTGCATGAAATCCCCGGCATCAATCTGGTTGAATTTCAAGCGGAGCTGGATGACCAGGGCAGTCACAACTACCTGAGAAGGGAAATGAAGAAACAGTTGTTGGTTCTTCGGGTGAGTAGAACCCAAGCTGCTGAGTTTGAAACAGCTTTGAAGGAGTTGAAACAAACCCGAAAAGAGGCCGATTACTTGGATGTGTCCATCAGCCCGGCCGAAAGCCGGGAGGCCCGAAGGGTTTCGGAAGAAGTAAATTTGCTGATAAAAACCACCTTTTCCATCGCATGATGAACTCCGCATCCTCCTACATCGCCAATGTGCTGGAGGCCCTTGCTGCACAGTTTCCCACAGCGACCGTTTGCTATTTGTTTTCCAAATCAGAGCGGATGCACATCATTGATGTGCAAGGCCGGGCCATTGAGGCCCTGAATGCCGACGAATGGGTGGGCTTGTACGACGGATGGGTGGAGGAATTTGAAAGCAAATTCAGCGACGATTCCTTGCTTTTCGTGCGACAGGGTTCGCTGGTGCGGGTGGCCGCCGCCAGGGCCGACCGGGTTATCGAGCCGAAACAGCCGGTGGCTGAAATGTCCCTGGCCGAAGCCAAGGTTTACAGTTGGGCGAGCGACTACACCGGCTATGCCTACGCGGTGATGTCCGGAGCGGAACAAGGTGGCAAGGCCAGGGGCAAGCCGCCGGGGCCGCCGCGCACCGCCCCAGGCCGCGAATTTATTCTCGATTTTGAATCAGTTCTGACCCCTGTTGGAGCTGATTCTTTTTTTGGTGTTTAACCCCTACGTTATGGCCGACTTTGGCTTTGAATTGAAATCAATTGCCTTGCTGCAAGCGAGTTTTGAGCGCCCGCTCGAGTTGCATTTTCCCGCCGACGAGGTAGCGACCCATACCAACCTCAAAGTGGTGACCCGAAACTTTGCGGAGCCGGTTTCGCGGGTTGAACGGGTTGAAATTGAACTGACAGTGAGCGTGGTGGTGCCGACTATCAACGCCGACGAGCCGATGGCGGTGTCGGCGCGGATGCTGGGCGTGTTCCAGGTGAATGGGGAAGCCCCGCCGGATGCCCTCGACAGTTTCGGCAACATCAACGGCCCGGCCATTCTTTACCCGTTTGTGCGCGAGGTAATCGCCAGCCTCACCCTGCGAGCCGACGCATCGCCGGTGATGCTGCCGACCATGAATTTCGCGGCGGCGTACCAGACCAGTCGGGACCAAAACAACGCCGCCCGGCAGGTGAAACCGGCCCCTGCTCCGTTGCATTTGGAAAAGCCTAAAAAGCCCGCGAGGAAAAGTGTGAAAAAGGCAAGCTGAGGGCGTTTTGGCTTGCGTAAGGGGTGCAAAAAGAGGGCTGTCCGGTGGGCGGCCCTCTTTTTTGGCAACGGAGCTAACACCATAACGGGCGCGGGTTCAACCTAACTCTTAATTACCCCTCACAAATCCCCCTTGGCCGCCCGACTCAGCAGCTCGCCGCGCGAGCGCACCTGGAGCTTTTCATACAGCCGCTTGACGTAGGTATGCACCGTGTCGAAGGAGAGGCGGAGCTGGGCGGCGACCTGCTTTTCGCTCAGGCCCTCGGTGAGGGCCTGGAGTACTTCGGCTTCGCGGGCCGAGAGCAGGCCGGGCTGCTGGCTGGGGGCGGGCTGGAAGTGGTTCAGGGCCTTGCGGGCCACCGAGGGCGAGAGGGCGGCCCCGCCGGCCAGCACGTCGAGGATGGCTTGCCTGTATTGGGGCAGGCTGGTGGTGTTTTTGATGACGTAGCCGGTGGCCCCGGCCCGCAGGGCCTGGAAGATGCGGGCCGGGTCGTCGTGCATGGTTTGGAGGATGATGTCGGTGCCGGGCAGGCGGCGGCGCAGCTCGGGCAGGGCGGCGAGGCCAGTCTGGCCGGGCAGGCTCACGTCGAGCAGGATGACGCGGGGGATGAGGCTCAGGTCCAGCTCGGCCCAGAAGGCTTCCATCGAATCGACGACGATGGGGCAGCTGAATTCGGGCTGGTGGCAGAGGTATTCTTGCAGCAGGGCGCGGACGCGGCGGTCGTCTTCAACGATGGCCAGGGACACGGGGTAGGCGAGGTTGGGCATAAGGAAGCGCAAAGGTGGGGGGCGTGGGCAGCAGGGGCCGCACCGGGCTTGTACCCTGTTTAGGGGACAAAGCAAATTTGGGGGCGGGATAGGGCAGTCGGAATTTTGCCCCGTCAATTCACTTTTCCCCCCAATCCCCATGTCCAGCAAAGGCGTCGATTGTTACGGCTTCCGAGCCGTTTCCGAAGCGAGTATCACCTTCAGTTACCCCGCCAAGGGCGGGACCCGGCAAACCGGCATCAGCAAAGTGGCCGCCATTGAGCACGGCAACGTGCAGATAGACACCAACGACCTGAACCGGGGCGAGAGCACCGGGCATCTTTCGTGGGTGGCCAGCGCCGCCGGCCGGCAGCTGGCCACCCGCTCCGCCGACATCAACCCCAGCACCGGCAACCTGAGCCAAAGCGACATGGGCACGATGCTCGACACGACCTCGGTCATCGCCCCGGACTACGCCGTGTCCTACGGCTTCTACGATGCCGGCTCCGGCCATTTTGGCCTCACCAGCCAGGACCAGGCCTACGTGTACGTGACCGAGAACTACACCCGCTGGATGGGCGACCTGGCCGCCGCCGATGCCCGGCTCCGCAGCACGCCCTTCAACCGCTTTGTGCTGCCCGGGGCCCACGACGCGGGCATGTACGACCCCCACGCCCTGCGTACCATCGTGAACAACGCGACGGCTCTCGAGGCGCTGACCACCGCCCTGGGCGTGGTGCTGAGCACGGGGCTGGGCGTCGTCTCGACGATGCTGCATGCGATGGGCACGGCGCTGACGGGGGCCACGCAGGCGCAGGCGGCCCGGGCGCTCATCAACCTGAGCTTCACGCAGAAAGACCCGGTGTGCACCATGCTGGATTTGGGTATTCGCTACTTCGATTTTCGGCCCGGCTACTGCATGTCGGGGGTGAGCGTGGTGTGCACGGGCATCTACCACCAGCACGCCGTGGTGCCGGGCGTGGCCTATGACGTGTTTTTGCGCGAGCTGCTGGGCTGGCTGCGCGAGCACCCCACCGAGATTGTGGTGCTGGCCCTGGGCTTTGCGGGCTTTTGGTTTAATGACATGAAGCCCCCCGTCGACACCCTGGCCCAGATGATGTACCAGGCGCAGAAAGATACCGGCACGACCGACTTTTTTGTGGGCAGAAACATCAACCTCTCCCAGACCTACGGCGAGCTGCTGGACCGCAACTGCCGCTTGCTGCTGCTGAACCTGGACGAGGACATGCCCGAGTACTGCGCGGCCAAAAAATACGATTCGTACCACGGCCACAAGGCCGACTACCAGACCAACAGCTCGGCTACGGTGCTGGATGCCCTCAATGCGATGAGCCCCGTGGAGCAGCAAGACCCCGCCAGGGCCTACGACTACACGGTGTTTCAGCTGCAAGGCACCGTCAATGCCACCGGGGGCGGGGGCGGCGGTGCCTTTGTGGGCTTTTCGGACGCCACCTCGCCGCTGCTCTCCACCAAGCCCGATTTCGACCGCAAAACCTACCCCTGGGTGCAGCAGCACCTGCCGGGCTTTTCGCACACCATGCTCACGGTGCTGCTCAACGACTTTGCCGACAACGCGCTGGTGTACTACGCCCGCGAGCAAACCCTGGCCCGCCTGGCGGGCTAAGGACCGGGCCGCCCGGCGCGGCGGCCGGGCACAGCGCCCCAAACTACCCGGCCCGTCGCCGCCGCCCGGGTTTTGAACCACCACACATTTTCACTTTACCCCCTTTTTCCCTCCTAAAATCATGGAAAACGTCCTCATCGGTACCGTCATTCTCTTTGCCGGCAACTACGCCCCCCAAGAATGGGCCTTCTGCCACGGGCAGCTGCTGCCCGTAGCCGAACACCCCGCCCTCTTCAGCCTGTTGCGGTATACGTACGGCATGGGCGAGGACGGGGCCAGCTTTGCCCTGCCCGACCTGCGCGGGCGCAGCCCCATCAGCGCCGGCCAAGGCCCCAGCTTGCAGGACTACCCGCTGGGCGAGGCCGGCGGCCAGGAGCAGGTGCTGCTGGACACCGCCACGCTGCCCGCCCACGGCCACCCGGCCCGCACCACCCAGGCCGTGCAATCGGGTCCCGGCGGCGAGCCCTCGCCGGAAGGCAACTACTTGGGGGCATCGCAGGCCGGTAATTTCTACGCCAGCCAGCCGGCGGGAGGAGCCCACCTGGCCCCCGGTGCCCTGACCACCACCGTGGACCCCACCGGCGGCAACCAGCCCCACGAAAACCGTGCGCCCTACCTGGCCCTGCACTACATCATTGCCCTGGAGGGGATTTACCCGGCTGTGGGCGGCCTCGAATAAAGCAAGGGCGGCGCTTGTACCCTGTTTAGGGTACAAGCCGGATTAGGAAGCCCGGAAGGAGGCCGCCGAAATTTGCGGTGTTCTTCCGGGTTTTTTCGCTGATTTCATTTTTCACTGCTTTCTCATGTTGAATTTCTTACCCATCGGCCTGCGGGGCCTGCTGTGCGCCGGGCTGTTGCTGCCTGCTTTGGCGGCCACGGCCCAGGTGCCCACCCTCACCGGCCTCAACCCGGCCCGCAACCTGCGCAACGCGGCGGCCACGACCGACGTGGCGTTTACCTTCTCGACCACGATGAGCGGCGGGGCGGCCACACTGGGGGCGGTGAAGGTGTTCAGCCAGCAGCGCGGGGGGCGGATGCAGAACGGGGCGCGGGGCACCACGACGCAGAGCACCAACACGCTCACCTTCAACCCGACCAACGACTTCAAGCCCGGCGAAACCGTGTTCAGCACCGTAACCACGGCCGCACAGAGCGGCGGCGGGCAGGCGCTGGCGCGGGGGCGGGTGCAGCGGTTCACGGTGGCCACCGGCGGCACGGGGCGCGGCGACTTCGTGCCCGGCACCAACCCGGCCGTGGGTGCCACGGCCCGGCCCCGCGCCGTGGCGGTGGGCGACGTGGACGGCGACGGCGACCTGGACCTGCTCACGGCCAATGAACTCGGCAATTCGGTGAGTGTGCGCTTCAACGACGGCGCGGGCGGGTTCTCGGGCGGCAGCGAGGTGGCCGTGGGCAGCGGTACGTACGACGTGGCCTTGGGCGACGTGGACGGCGACGGCGACCTGGACCTGCTCACGGCCAACTCAAACCCCGATAACGTGAGCGTGCGCCTCAACAACGGCGCGGGCGGGTTCTCGGGCGGCAGCGACGTGGCCGTGGGCAATGCCCCCCGCAGCCTGGCCGTGGGCGACGTGGACGGCGACGGCGACCTGGATTTTCTGACGGGCAACGCGGTCGACAACAACGTGAGCGTGCGCCTCAACAACGGCGCGGGCGGGTTTGGGGGCGGCAGCGAGGTGGCCGTGGGAGCCGGCCCCACCGACGTAACCTTGGCCGACGTGGACGGCGACGGCGACCTGGACCTGCTCGCGGGCAGCTACGTCTTCAACGTCAGCTCGACGGTGAGTGTGCGCCTCAACAACGGCGCGGGCGCGTTCTCGGGCGGCTCCGACCCGGCCGTGGGTCTCGCCCCCGCTGCGCTGGCGGTGGGCGACGTGGACGGCGACGGCGACCTCGACCTGCTGACGGGCAACGCCAGCGCCAACACCGTGAGTGTGCGCCTCAACAACGGCGCGGGCGGGTTTGGGGGCGGCAGCGAGGTGGCCGTGGGCAGCGGCCCCGAGAGCCTGGCCCTGGCTGACGTGGACAGCGACGGCGACCTGGACTTCGTGACGGGCAACTTTTTCGACAACAACGCGAGCGTGCGCCTCAACAACGGCACGGGCGGGTTTGGGGGCAGCGGCACCGTGGCCGTGGGGGGTAACCCCCGCGGCCTGGCCCTGGCCGACGTGGACGGCGACGGCGACGTGGACCTCGTGACGACCAACAACGTCGCCAACACGGCGAGCGTGCGCCTTAACGCGGCGGCCGTGACGCTGGCCACCGTGACGACGGCCGCGCCCACCACCGTGACCAACAGCTCGGCGGTGTTGGGCGGCAACGTGACCAACGCCGGCGGCGGCACCGTGACCGAGCGCGGCGTGGTGTACGTGGTGGGCACCGGCACCCCCACCACGGCCAACACCAAGGTCATCAACGGCAGCGGCACGGGCAGCTTTTCGGCCACCCGCAGCGGGCTGGCTGGCAGCACCCAGTACACGGTGCGGGCCTACGCCATCAACGGCGCGGGCACGGCCTACGGCAGCAGCCAGACCTTCACGACCCTGAACAACCCGCCCGTGGCCAACGACGACAGCTACACCGTGAACGAGGGCAGCGGGGCCACCGCGTTGGCGGTGCTCAACAACGACACGGGCACCAGCATCAGCATCACGGCCGTGACCCAGCCGGCCAATGGCAGCGTTACGTTCACGGCCACCGGGGTCAGCTTTACGCCGACGGTGGGCTTCAGCGGCACCACCAGCTTTACCTACACCCTGACCGGCAACGGGGGCACCGACGTGGCCACCGTGACCGTGACCGTGCTGAACGTGAATGACCCGCCCGTGCTGACGACCAGTGGCGGCAATACGGCCTTCACGGCCGGGGGCGGCCCGGTGGCCATTGATATCGTCCTCACGGCCAGCGACACGGACAATGCGACGCTGGCCTCGGCCACGGTGAGCATCACCGGGGGGCTGCAAACGGGCCAGGACCGGCTGGCCTTCACCGCCAACGCCGCTTATGGCAACATCACCGGGAGCTACGCCTCCGCCACCGGCATCCTGACCCTAACCAGCGCCGGGGCCACGGCCAGCGTGGCGCGGTGGCAGGCCGCGTTACAGTCCGTGACCTACAACAACCTCAGCAACACGCCCACCGGCAGCACCCGCACGGTGAGCTTCCGGGTGAATGACGGGGCGGCTAACAGTAACACGCCCACCAAGACCATTGCTCTGACCACGCCCACGCCCACCCTGACCACCCTCAGCCCCAGCAGCGGGCCGATTGGAGCGAGCATCATCCTCACCGGCACCAACCTGAGCGGGGCCACCGGGGTGCGCTTCGGCTCCATTGCGGCGGGCAGCTACACCGTGAACTCCGGCACCCAGGTAACGGCCGTGGTGCCCAGCGGGGCCAGCAGCGGCAACGTGGTGGTGACCACGCCCTTCGGCACCAGCAACGGGCTGGCCTTTACGGTGGGGGCGGCCAACACCAGCACCACGCTCGGCAGCAGCGCGAACCCGTCGGTGTACGGGCAGTCGGTGACGTTTACGGCCACCGTGACGAACACCAACGGCAGCGCCTCCACGGTGGGCACGAGCACGGTGTCGTTCTATAACGGGGCCACGTTGCTGACCACCCGCGCCGTGGGGACGGGCGGGGTGGCCACCTACGTCACGACCCTGCTGGCGGTGGGCAGCGCCCCAATTACGGCCAGCTACGGGGGCAGTGCGGGCAACTTCAACGCCAGCACGTCGGGAGTAGTGACGCAGGTGGTGGGCGTGGCCGGCAGCACGGCCACGGTGAGCAGCAGCGCCAACCCGTCGGCTTCGGGGCAGAGCGTGACGTTTACGGCCACGGTGGCGGCGCAGGCCCCCAGCACGGTGCGGCCCACGGGCACGGTCACATTTAAGGACGGCGGCACCACGCTGGGTACGGGCACCCTCAACAGCAGCGGCTTGGCTACTTACGCCACCGCCGCGCTGGCAACGGGCACCCACCCCATCACGGTGGAGTACGGCGGCAGCGCCAACCACACGGGCAGCACCAGCGCCGCCCTGAGCCAGGTGGTGAACGCCCCGGCCGGGCCGGCCATCACGAGCTTTTCGCCCCCAAGCGGGCCTCCCGGCCAGAGCGTGACCGTGACGGGCACCAACCTGGGCGGGGCCACCAGCGTGACGGTGAACGGCGTGGCGGGCAGCATCACGGCCAACACCAGCACCAGCCTCACCTTCACGCTGGGGGCCAACCCGCCGGGCACGTTCGCCCCCATCGTGGTGACGACGCCGGGCGGCACGGCCACGAGCAGCGGCAGCTTTACGGTGACGGCCCCGCTTACCATCCTAAGCTACAGCCCCACGCGCAACCAGCGCACGGCCCCGGCCAGCACCAACGTGGCCTTCACCTTCGACCGGACGATGAGCGGCGCGGCGGCCACGCTGGGCAGCGTGAAGGTGTTTAGCCAGCAGCGCGGCGGGCGGATGCAGAACGGCGCGCAGGGCACGACGACGGTGAGCGGCACCGTCGTTACGTTCAACCCGACGACTGATTTCCGGCCCGGTGAAACGGTGTACTCGACCGTGACGACGGCGGCCACGGCCACGGTGGGGGCCACGCTGCCGCAGGGCCGGGTGCAGCAGTTCACGGTGGCCACGGGCGGCACGGGGCGCGGCAACTTTGGGGGCGGCAGCGACCCCGGCGTGGGCAGCGGCCCCAGCGGCGTGACCGTGGGCGACGTGGACGGCGACGGCGACCTGGATGTGCTCACGGCCAACTACAACGGCGGCACCGTGAGTGTGCGCCTGAACGGCGGCACGGCCACCTTTGCCAGCAGCCCCGACGTGGCCGTGGGCAGCGGCCCCATTGACGTGGCGGTGGGCGATGTGGACGGCGACGGCGACCTCGACCTGCTGGCCGCCAACTTCCTCGGCGGCACGGTGAGCGTGCGCCTCAACAACGGCACAGGCACCTTTGCGGGCAGCGCCAACGTGGCCGTGGGCGGCGGCCCCATCGGCGTAACGCTGGGCGACGTGGACGGCGACGGCGACCTGGACCTGCTGGCCGCCAACTACAACAGCAACACCGTGAGCGTGCGCCTGAACGGGGGCGATGCCACGGGCAGCAACACCGGCGTGTTCGCCGGCGGCACCGACCCCGCCGTGGGCAACGACCCCCGCAGCGTGGCCCTGGCCGACGTGGACGGCGACGGCGACCTGGACCTGCTGGCCGCCAACGAAACCGACAACACGGTGAGTGTGCGCCTCAACGACGGCACGGGCACCTTTGCCGGCGGCCCCGACGTGGCCGTGGGCAACGGCCCCGTCGATGTGGCGGTGGGCGACGTGGACGGCGACGGCGACCTCGACCTACTGACCGCCAATGGCACTGACAACACGGTGAGTGTGCGCCTCAACAACAGCACGGGCACCTTTGCGGGCAGCTTCGACGCGGGGGTGGGCAGTGTGCCCCGCAGCCTGGCCCTGGCCGACGTGGACGGCGACGGCGACCTCGACCTGCTGACCGCCAACAACGACGGCAATACGGTGAGCGTGCGCCTGAACGGCGGCACGGGCACCTTTGCCGGCGGCTCCGACGTGGCCGTGGGCAACCAGCCTTTCGGCCTGGCGCTGGGCGACGTGGACGGCGACGGCGACGTGGACTTCGTGGCAGCCAACCAGGACGACAACACGGTGAGTGTGCGCCTGAACCTGCCGCCGCCCACCATCAGCAGCTTTGCGCCAGCCAGCGGGCCGGTGGGCACCAGCGTGACGGTGACGGGCACCAACCTGGCCGGGGCCACCGGCGTGACGGTGAACGGCACGGCCGGCACCATCACGGCCAACACGGCTACTTCGTTGACTTTTACGGTGGGCACGGGCAGCAGCACGGGCCTTATCGTCGTCGCCACGGCTGGCGGCACGGCCAGCAGTAGCACGAGTTTCACGGTGGTGCCGCTGCTGACGCTGACGGCCGTGATGCCCGCCCACAACCTGCCCGATGCCCCAGCCAGCACCAACGTGGCCCTGGCCTTCGACCAGCCCCTGAGCGGCGCGGCGGCCACGCTGGGGGCGGTGAAAGTATTCAGTGCCCAGCGCGGCGGGCGGATGCAGAACGGGGCGCGGGGCGCGACGACGGTGAGCGGCAACACCCTCACCTTCGACCCGACCACTGACTTCAAGCCGGGCGAAACCATCTTTACCACCGTGACCACGGCCGTGCGGGGCAGCGGCGGGGCGGTGCTGGCGGCGGGCGAGGTGCAGCAGTTTACGGTGGCCACGGGCGGCACGGGGCGCGGCAGCTTCGGGGGCGGCAGCAATCCCGGCGTGGGCAACGGCCCGTTCAGCGTGGCGCTGGGCGACGTGGACGGCGACGGCGACCTGGACCTGCTCACGGCCAACTACGACGACAACACGGTGAGTGTGCGCCTCAACGACGGCACGGGCAACTTCACGGCCCCGGCCACCAACCCCAACCCCGCCGTGGGCACCGGTCCTGCCAGCGTGGCGCTGGGGGACGTGGACGGCGACGGCGACCTGGACCTGCTCGCGGCCAACGTCAACGCCAACGCCGCCGGCACGGTGAGTGTGCGCCTCAACGACGGCACGGGCAACTTCACGGCCCCGGCCACCAACGCCGAGCCCACCGTGGGCAGCCAGCCCACCAGCGTGGCGCTGGGCGACGTGGACGGCGACGGCGACCTGGACCTGCTCGCGGCCAACGACAACGCCAACACGGTGAGCGTGCGCCTCAACGACGGGACGGGCAACTTCACGGCCCCGGCCACCAACGCCGAGCCGGCCGTGGGAACCACTCCTTACAGCATGGCGCTGGGCGACGTGGACGGCGACGGCGACCTGGACCTGCTCACGGCCAACTTCAACGCCAATACGGTGAGTGTGCGGCTCAACGACGGCAGCGGCACCTTCACGGCCCCGGCCACCAACGCCGAGCCGGCTGTGGGCATCCGTCCTGCCAGCGTGGCGGTGGGGGACGTGGACGGCGACGGCGACCTCGACCTGCTCACGGCCAACTACGACGCCAACACGGTGAGTGTGCGCCTCAACGACGGGACGGGCAACTTCACGGCCCCGGCCACCAACGCCGAGCCGGCTGTGGGGACCACTCCGCTCAGCGTGGCCCTGGGCGACGTGGACGGCGACGGCGACCTGGACCTGCTCACGGCCAATTTCAACGCCAACTCGGTGAGTGTGCGGCTCAACGACGGCAGCGGCACCTTCAGTGGCGGCTCCGACCCCACCGTGGGCAGCGCCCCCCGCAGCGTGGCGCTGGGCGACGTGGACAACGACGGCGACCTGGACCTGCTCGCGGCCAACAACAACGCCAACACCGTGAGCGTGCGCCTGAACCAGCCGCCCGCCCCCATCATCACGAGTTTCACGCCTGCCAGCGGCCCCGTGGGCACCAGCGTGACGGTGACGGGCACCGGCCTGGCCGGGGCCACCGCCGTGACGGTGAACGGCACGGCCGGCAGCATCACGGCCAACACCGCTACCTCGCTCACCTTCACGGTGGGGGCAGGCAGCAGCACGGGCGTTATTGCCATCACCACGCCGGGTGGCACGGCCACGAGCAGCACCAGCTTCACGGTGACGGCCGCGCTGCAACTCACCGGCCTCAGCCCGGCCCGCAACCTGCGGAACGCGGCGGTGAACACCAACACGGCCTTTACCTTCGACCAAACCATGAGCAGCGCGGCGGCCACGCTGGGGGCGGTGAAAGTGTTCAGCAGCCAGCGCGGCGGGCGGATGCAGAACGGGGCCGGGGGCAGCACCACGCGCAGCGGCAACACGCTCACCTTTAACCCGACCAACGACTTCAAGCCGGGCGAAACCGTGTACACCACCGTGACCACGGCGGCGGCCGGCAGCAGCGGGGCAGTGCTGGCGCGGGGGCAGGTGCAGCAGTTCACGGTGGCGGCCGGGGGTACGGGGCGTGGCAACTTTCAGCCCGGCAGCAACCCCGGCGTGGGCAGCAGCCCCCTCGGCACGGCCCTGGGCGACGTGGACGGCGACGGCGACCTGGATATGCTCACGATTAACCTGGCGGTGGGGGCGGTGAGCGTGCGCCTGAACGGGGGCGATGCCACCGGCAGCAACACCGGCACGTTCAGCAACGGCAGCACCGTGGGCGTGGGCAACCGCCCCAGCCGGGTGGTGCTGGCCGACGTGGACGGCGACGGCGACCTCGACCTGCTGGTGGTGAACCGCAACCCCGGCCAGGTGAACGTGCGCCTGAACGGCAGCGACGGCAGCGGCTCCAACACGGGGCTGTTCAGCAACGGCTCCGACCCGGCCGTGGGCACCAGCCCCGGCGACCTGGCCGTGGCCGACGTGGACGGCGACGGCGACCTGGACTTCGTGACGACCCACGACGACGACCCCGGCACGGTGAGCGTGCGCCTGAACGGCGGCGACGACAGCGGCAGCAACACGGGCACGTTCAGCAACGGCAGCACCGTGGCCGTGGGCAACCGCCCCCAGGCCGTGGCGCTGGGCGACGTGGACGGCGACGGCGACCTCGACCTGCTCACGGCCAACTACATCGGCGGCACCGTGAGCGTGCGCCTGAACGGCGGCGATGCCACCGGCAGCAACCCCGGCACCTTCTCGAACGGCTCCGACGTGGCCGTGGGCAGCGACCTTCAGGGCCTGGCCCTGGGCGACGTGGACGGCGACGGCGACCTCGACCTGGCCACGGCCAGCTACACCGCCAACACCATGGGCCTGCGCCTGAACAACGGCCTGGGCACTTTTTCGGGCAGCACCGCCGTGGCCGTGGGCACCAACCCCGCCAGCGCGGTGCTGGCCGACGTGGACGGCGACGGCGACCTGGACCTGCTGGCGGAAAACTACGGCAGCGGCACCGTGAGCGTGCGCCTAAACGGGGGCGATGCCACGGGCAGCAACACGGGCACGTTCAGCAACGGCTCCGACCCGGCCGTGGGCACCGGCCCCATCGGCGTAACGCCGGGCGACGTGGACGGCGACGGCGACCTGGACTTTGCGGTGGCCAATTTCAACGACGGCACCGTGAGCGTGCGCCTCAACCAGCCGCCGGTGCCCACCCTCGTGGCCGTTGGCCCGGCGGCCGAGCTGCCGGGCCAGGCCGTGACGCTCACGGGCACGGGCTTCGCAGCTGGCAGCAGCGTTACGTTTGGCGGGGTGGCGGCGGCCAGCGTCAGCTTCACCTCGCCCACCAGCCTCACGGCGGTGGTGCCCGTCGGGGCCGCGCCCGGCAGCAGCGCCGTGGTGGTGAGCACGGCCAGCGGCAGCAGCCCCGGCTCGCCGGCCTTTGAGGTGCTGCAAGTGTACCGCGACATCAACCCCAGCGGCTGCCTGACGACCGACCCCTTGGTGCTGACCGGCAGCGGCGGCGCGGGGGCTTGGCGCTACCTGCGCCTGCCCGGCGCGGGCGGGGCGGTGATTGCCGCCGTGGAAGACACCCGCAACCTGGGCAGCGTCACGGCCGGTTTCACCGCCCTGGGCACCGGCACCAGCGCCGCCGTGCGCCAGGACGGGGGTGGCCGCCGCTACCTCGACCGCAACTTCTACCTCACCGCCGCCAACCCCACCTTCACGGGCCAGACCGTGCGGGTGCGCTTGTTTGGGCTGAGTTCGGAACTCACGCGCCTGACCGCCGCCGATGCCAACGCCACGCTGGCCACCCTCAACGCCTCGCAGTACGACGGCACCAACGTGAACTGCGACCTCAGCGACAACGACCCCACCGGGCAGCGCCGCCTGCTGCCCGCCCCGGCCACGGAGCTGAACGGGGCCGACTGGTTCACGGCCCAGCTCACCGTGGCCGACCACTTCTCGGAGTTTTACCTGACCGGGGCCAATTCGCCCTTGCCAGTGGAGCTGCTGACGTTCACGGCCACGGCCGAAGGCAACGCCGTGGCCCTGGCCTGGCGCACGGCCTCAGAAAAGAACAGCGCCCGCTTTGAAGTGGAGCGCAGCGCCGACGGCCGGGAGTTTGCGCCCATCGGCAGCGTGGCGGCGCAAGGCAGCAAGGCCAGCCCCACGACCTACGCCTACCGGGATGCAAAACCCACCAACGCACCAACCCACCAATCCACCATTTACTACCGTCTGCGGCAAGTGGACACGGACGGCACGTTCAGCTACTCGCCGGTGCGGGCCGTGCAGCTCACCAGCTCACCAGCTCACCAGCTCACCGCCTTCCCCAACCCGGCCCGCACGGCCGTGACCGTGGGCGACCTGAGCGCCGGGGCCACGGTGGAAGTGCTGGATGCCCTGGGCCGGACGGTAGCCCGCGCCACGGCCGATGCCACCGGCACGGCCCGCCTGGCGCTGCCGGCCGGGCTGGCGGCCGGCGTGTACGTGGTGAAAAGCAGCGGGCAGGCCCTGCGCCTGGCCGTGGAATAGGGGGTGTGCGTCCCCGCCGTGTACCCTGTTTAGGGGACATATGAAAGTAGGAGCCGGACGACCGGGCGGGCAACCTTTGCCCACCGGTTGTCCGGCTTCTTTTTTTACGCCCCGCTCATGCTCCATTTTTTCACTCTTTCGTCGTTGCGCCGCTGGTCGGCGGCTGTGCTGCTGCTGCTGCTGCTCGCCCCCGCTGCCCGCGCCCAAGCCCCGGCCTGGCAAGATGCTTTCAGCGGCAACAACAACCAGCCTACCAGCGGCACCTCGCAGGCGCGGGCCACGGCCCTCGACGCGGCGGGCAACGTCTTCGTCACGGGCAACTTCTCGGGCCAGGTCACGTTTGGCAGCGCCCAGCTGACAAGCGCGGGCAGTGCCGACGTGTTTGTGGCCAAGTGGAACGCGGCGGCCGGCCAGTGGGCCTGGGCCGTGGCCGGCGGCGGCACCGGCGACGACGTGGGCTACGGCATTGCCGTGAGCGGCGGCGAGGTGTACGTAACCGGCCAAGTAGTCAACAGCGGCACGCTCACGACCACCACCCAAGCCGTGCAGTTCGGGGGCGTGCCGCTCAACAGCGCCAGCAACAACGTCGGGTTCAACAGCGACGTGTTCGTGCTGCGCTACTCCGACGGGCCCAGCGCCCCCACCTACCGCTGGGCCGTGGCCGGCGGCGGCACCAGCAACGACGTGGGCCACGCCATCGCCCTGAGCGGCGGCGAGGTGTACGTGACGGGCCAAGTGGCCAACAGCGGCACCCTCACCACCACCAGCCAGGCCGTGCAGTTCGGGGGTGTGCCGCTCAACAGCGCCAGCACCAACGTCACGGTCAACAACGACGTGTTCGTGGCCCGCTACACCGACGGCACCAGCGTCCCCACCTTCCGCTGGGCCGTGGCCGGCGGCGGTGTTGGCAACGACATCGGCTTCGGCATCGGCGTGAGCGGGGGCGAGGTGTACGCGACGGGCTTCGTGAACAACGGCGGTACCCTGAGCAGCACTACCCTCGCCGTGCAGTTCGGGGGCGTGCCGCTGAATAGCGCCAGCACCACCGGCACGACCAACCAAGATGTGTTCGTGCTGCGCTACACCGACGGGGCCAGCGCCCCCACCTACCGCTGGGCCGTGGCCGGCGGCGGCACCGGCAACGACATCGGCTACGGCCTGGCCGTGAGCGGCGGCGAGGTGTACGTGACGGGCCAAGTGACCAACAGCGGCACCCTCACCACCACCAGCCAAGCCGTGCAGTTCGGGGGCAGCCCGCTGTTCAGCGCCAGCACCACCGCCACGGCCAACCTCGACGTGTTCGTGGCCCGCTACACCGACGGCACCAGCGCCCCCACCTACCGCTGGGCCGTGGCCGGCGGCGGCACCGGCCAAGACCTCGGCTACGGCATTGCCGCCAGTGGCAGCGCCGTGTGGGCCGCCACCAGCACGGGCACGGCGGTGGGCAGCTTCGGCAGTGCGCCCGTGCCCACCAGCGCGGCCGTGCTGGGGCGGCTCGACCCGGCCACCGGCACCTGGCAGCGCGCCGAGGCTCCCCTGCAAGGCGGTAACTCGCTGGTGCGGGCCACGGCTGTGGATGCGGCCGGCAACGTATTCGTAACCGGCAGATTTTCGGGCCAGGTGGCCTTTGGCAGCACCCGGCTGGTGAGCGCGGGCGGCACCGACGTGTTGGTGGCCAAGTGGAACGCCACGGCCAGCCAGTGGGCCTGGGCCGTGGCCGGCGGCGGCACTGGCCAGGACAGCGGCTGGGACCTGGCCGTGAGCGGGGGCGAAGTGTACGTGACGGGCCAGGTGGACAACAGCGGCACGGCCAACGCCAGCAGCAACCAAGCCGTGCAGTTCGGGAACACCCCGCTTTTCAGCGCCAGCACCACCGGCGCGAATAATGCCGACGTGTTTGTGCTGCGCTACACCGACGGGGCCACGGCCCCCACCTACCGCTGGGCCGTGGCCGGCGGCGGCACCAGCACCGACGTGGGCCAAGCCATCGCCGTGAGCGGCGGGGAGGTGTACGTGACGGGCTTCGTGACCAACAGCGGCACCCTCACCACCACCAGCCAGGCCGTGCAGTTCGGGGGCGTGCCGCTCAACAGCGCCAGCACCAACGTCTCGGCCAACAGCGACGTGTTTGTGGCCCGCTACTCCGACGACACCAGCGCGCCCACCTTCCGCTGGGCCGTGGCCGGCGGCGGCACCGATGCCGACATTGCCCAGGACCTGGCCGTGAGCGGGGGCGAAGTGTACGTGACGGGCCAGGTGAGCAACGGCGGCACGGCCACCAGCAGCAGCAACCAGGCCGTGCAGTTCGGGAACAGCCCGCTTTTCAGCGCCAGCACCACCCCCACAATTAATGCCGACGTGTTTGTGCTGCGCTACACCGACGGGGCCACGGCCCCCACCTACCGCTGGGCTTTGGCCGGGGGCGGCACCGGCAGCGACATTGGCTACGGCCTGGCCATCGGCGGGCAGCAAGTGGTGGTGGCGGGGCAAGTGGTGCCGGCCGCCCGCTTCGGAGCCACCACGCTGGCCAACCCGGCCGGCAGCACCACCAATTTCTTCGCCCGCCTCACCGACCCCGACCTAAGCCCGCTGCCGGTGCAGCTCACCGCCTTCACGGCCACCGCCGCCGGCCCCCGCGCCGTGCGCCTGGCCTGGGCCACGGCCAGCGAGCTGAACAGCGCCTACTTCGAGGTGCAGCGCAGCCCCGACGGGCGGCAGTGGCAGGCGCTGGCCCAGGTGCCCGCCGCCGGCCACAGCAGCGCCCCCCGTCGCTACGCCCACCTCGATGCCGCCCGCCCCGCCGGGGCCACCTACTACCGCCTGCGCCTGGTGGACCAGGACGGCACCGCCGCCTACTCCCCCGTGCGGGTGCTGGCCGGGGCCGACGGCCCGGCCGGGGGCCTCTGGCTGTATCCTAACCCGGCCCCCGGCGCGGCCACGCTGGCCGGGGCCGCCCCCGGCACCGCCGTGCAGGTGCTCGATGCGCTGGGCCGCACAGTGGCCACGGCCACGGCCGATGCCGCCGGCACGGCCCGCCTGGCGCTGCCCGTGGGGCTGGCGGCCGGGGTGTACGTGGTGAAGAGCGGTGGGCAGGCCGTGCGCTTGGCCGTGGACTAGCAGCTTGGTGGCGTGGGTGCTTTGGCGTGATTGCAGGGTGCGAGCGGGCTGGTGGCGGCTGGCGGCCGTGGTGCGGACGCGGTAGAGGCTGCCGCAGGTGGCGCGGTAGTAGGTGGTGCTGGGCATGGGGCGGGCTACTCGTTGGCGTGGGGGGTGCGGTAGCGTTCCATGATGGCGCGGTCTTCCTGGCGGTGGCGGTGGTCGATTTGCTCCTGGGCCTCGGGGCTGGGCAGCCAGTCGGGGCGGGCGTTGGGGACACGGGCGGCGCGGAAGGTGGCGCGCTGCTGCTCGGCCTGGGCGGGGGTGATGAGGCCGTGGGCCTCGCGGGCCTTGGTGAGGCTGAGGCGGCGGCGCAGCTGCTCCCGGTCGGGGTCGTCGGCGGGGATGCGGTCGGCCACGTTTTGCAGGAGCTGGTGGGTGTCGGCTCCCAGGGCCTGCACGGTTTCGGCGTTGGCGCTGGTGCCGCGGGCGATGCGGTCGCGGTGCTCGTTGAAAAGGAAGGTGGCTTTGGCTTCGAAGTAGTCGTTGATGATGGCGAACAGCGTGGGCTGGTCGAGTACCTGGAAGAAGACTTTGCCGCTGGTACGGGCCTCCTTGAAAGCGAGAATGATGTCCTTGATGCTGTCGTGGGTGTAGGTGTTCATCAGCACGTCGGCTACTTCGATGATGTCGGCGGCGTCGGGGCGGTTGGGGACGCGGACGCTGTCGCAGAAAGCCTTGACGATGACGGCCAGCAGCTTGAGCGTGGTTTTCTCGCCGAAGGCTTTCTTGAACTGGAAGAGCTTGGGGGCGGTGAGGGCCTGGGCTTTGGTGAGGCCCACCGACATTTCGGCCAGGAGCATCCGGGCTTTGCCGTTGCTGTCGCCGGCGGCCTGGCTAAGCGTAGCGTCCGTTAGCGTATTCATCAACTGCTGCTCCAAATTCGGCCGGGGAGAGGGGGCCGGCGGCCCCTCGGGGGTGGGTGGCACTGGTAGCAAGTTTGAGTTTTCCATCCTGCATGTCGTTAAGCATAAATTTCTTGGAGGTGGCCAGCCAGTCGCGCCGGAGCGGGGGCTCGCCATGCTGGTGCCAGTTGGCGACCAGTTCGTGGTAGTAGCGGAGGTTGGCCAGCTCGTAGTCGGTGCCGGCGAAGGCGGCGATGAAGGCATCGATGGGGGCCAGTTCGGAATCGGCAAAGAGGATTTCGGGGCGGCGGGCCCCACCCCCGACCCCTCCCCTGCGGAGAGGGGAGCCAAGCGGCGCTTTCCTTTTTGGCGCAACTTTTTCTTTTCCGGCCGCTTGGGCGGTAAGGGTTGAATCCTCCACCTCTGAATGCTGACCGGCCGCTGAAGCTTCGCCTGTTTTTTTTTCGGGCGCTGCTGCGGTACGACTGAAAGGAGTACCGTTTTCCTTTTGGGGTTTAGTGGGGTTTACCGTCCGTTTATCCATAGGGGGCACAGCTTGGGTAGGGCTTGGGTCAGATGTGGCCCTGGCGGTTGGGTCAGAAGTGACCCTACCAGCGGGCTTGGGTTGTGGCGTGGCTTGGGTCACTTCTGACCCAAGCGGGGCGGTGGGAGCGGCCAATTCGTGCATCAGGGCGCGGCTGGCTTTGTGCTCGGAATGGCTGGGCTGGTAGGTGATGAGGCCCCAGGCGGTGAGGTCGCGCAGGCAGGCGCGGTAGGTTTTGGGGCTGCCGATGTGGGCGGCCTGCATCACCTCGTTTTTGAACAGCAGGATGTCGGCCGGAAACCGGGCCTCGTTCCAGAGCTGGAAGAGGGCGACGTATAAGCTGACGTGGTACGGGGTGGCGTCGGCGGTGCTGGCCAGCAGCTCGAAGGCGGCGCGGGTGTGGCGGATGTAATTCATGCATAGTGGGGCGGTGGCGGGGGGTGGCGGGCCTCGTGGTCGGCGATGAATTGAAAAAACAGGGCGGGAATCTGCGGCACCAGGGCGTTGCCGGCGGCTTTCAGCGTGTTGCGGGCCCAGTGGCGCGGGTCGGGTGGTTGCGGGTTCGCAGGGCCTTGCGGACCTGCTGCATCTCGGGCTCCGTCAGGTCGCACCAATGGGGTGGGAAGCCCATCATTTCGAGCACAAAGCGCGGGTTGAGTGAAAGGCCAGGCGGGGGCTGCAACTGGTGGGTGAGGGCTGCCGTGAGGCCGGGGGCCTTGGCTTTGCCCAGGCGTGAACGGCTGGCCGTTTGGTTGGCCGCGTCGTTGGCTATCGGGGTGGGCAGCAGGCGCACGGCCAGGGGCATTCCGCCCTGGGCGTAGGGCTTGCGGCGGTCGTAGCGGCAGTCGGTCGTGGGTGTGGGCAATAATCCAGACCCGGTCGCGGCGGTGCGGGGCGTTGAGGGCACAAGCTGGAAGTACAAGCGGCCAGACTTCGTAGTCTTCGGCTTCCAGGTCAGCCAGCACACCGTCGAGGCCCAGGCTGAGGTGGCCAGCAACGTTCTCACCAAGGAACCAGCCGGGCCGGCACTCGGTAAGCAGGCGGCGCACCTGCGGCCAGAGCCAACGGTAATCGTCCGGGCCGCGGCGCTGCCCGGCGTAGCTGAGAGGCTGGCAAGGGTAGCCGGCGGAAATAATGTCGGGACGGGGCGGGTGGCTGACATCGTAAATGTCGAGGTACTGCTGGGCGTGAGGGAAGTGGCGGGCACTGACAGCGTTGCAAAACGGGTCGATGTCGCAGGTCCAGATGGTGCGGATGCCGGCGGCCTGAGCGGCCAGCGCGAAGCCACCGATGCCATTGCACAGGGCACCGTGGGTGAGCGGGGCGGGCATGGGGGCGTCAGGAAATGAGGGCGGCAGTACGGGCTTGCAAGTCTTTGGCCTGGGCCAGCATCTCGGCGGCGACGGTCAGGAATTCCTCGGTGATGTCGGCCCGGCCGGAGCGGCCGTAGATAACATTGTACACGGTGGACTGCGCCACGACGGTGCCTTTGGCGGCCAGGCGCTCGACTACGGTCTTGGCGGCGCGGTTGCGCTCGCCTAGTTTTTTGTAGACCTGAAACAAGGTTGGGGCGGTGGCCGTCTTTGCCGGGGAGGCAATGTAGTTTGCTGTTTCTTCCATTTTGTTTGTAATGTATTACATTTGGGTCGGTAAAAGAAGCGAAGTGCGTACAAACATACGCGCACAGTCGCGCAATTCGTGTATTAAACAACCAAGAAAATGGAAGCAAAAACACAGGTTAGCCAGCGTCTTCAACAATTTCTCGACCATTACAAGCTGACTGCCAGACAGGCGGCCGTAAAAATGGGCGACGAGAAAAGTGGAAAAATTTACAAACTTCTGAGCGGGGATGCCAAGCCGGGCTTTGATACCCTGACCCAGATGCTGGAGGTGTGGCCGGACTTATCGGCCGACTGGCTGGTGATGGGTCGGGGGCCAATGGTGCACGACGGCAGCAAGGCGAAAAGTGAGAAGTCGAACGCGACGGGCGGAGGCCTGAACAACTGGCAGGTGCTGACGATAACCGTGGACCGGGACGGCGAGGAAAACACGCTGCTGGTGCCGCTAGCGGCGCAGGCGGGGTATCCGTCGCTGTGCAACGAGGCGGTGTACCTGAGCGACATGAAGCCCTACCACCTGCCGGGTTTTGAGCGGGGCACCTACCGGGCTTTTGAGGTATCGGGGGTGAGCATGAGCCCGACGTTTGGGCACCGCGACATTGTGGTGTGCAGCGTGGTGGACCGGAAGGAACTGCTGAAGCCGTGGGAATGCTACGTGGTGGTAACGTCGGAAAACGTGTTGCTGAAGCGCATCAGTGCCACCATCACTGACCCCAAGGGCACGGTGGAACTACATTCCGACAACCCCGGCTACGAGCCTTACCGAATACCGGTGGCCGACATCATGCAGCTGTGGATGGTGCGGGGCTACCTCTCGAGCAGCATTCCGGCGCGGCCGATGGACCGGACGGTGCAAACGATGGAACGGCTACAGGAAGTAATCGAACTGCTGGGGCACGATTACCACGAAGTACGGCGCTTCCTGGAAGAGAACAGTACGCAGCCGGTGCCGCAGCTGCGGTAGGCCGGGGGCGGCGGTGGGCGGTTGTGCTCACCGCTGCTTGGCGTTTGCGCCGGGTTTGAGGGTGCGCTTCTCGCTTTGGAGAGCGGCCAGCACCTCGGCGCGTTTGAGGTAGGTGCGGCGGCCCATCTTGTGGTAGGTGAGCAAGCCGCGCCGCTTCCACTCGTGGATGGTCTGGGGGCAGACATCGAGCAGCTCGGCGGCTTCCTGCACAGTGAGCAGGTCGGTGCTGGGTTCGGCCTCCGGGGAAACAGCAGCCGTAGGCCGCTGGGCGGTTTCGTGCCGGATGATGGCGCGAACGTCCTCCAGAAATTGGGAGTACGGAACGGGACTTAAAACAAAAGGCTCCATTTGGGCGCGTCGCTGGGGTTATTGGCCAGCGACGGCACAAAGGGAGCCTTGTTTTCATGCGGGGTCAATCGTCCGCATGATGTACGCATGATTCGCGCACGAAACGGGTAGCGTCCGCATGAAAACTCAGGGTTGAACTACCAAGCGATAATCCAGCGCTTAGTCCTAAGTAATTCCATCGGCACCGCTCAGTTGTCGCGGAAAACGGATTCTACTTTTGCTAGTTGTGCGTCAGATAGACTGGGTAATTTCTCAAAAGCGCGGTATCCGGAATCTTTGAACAGCTGGTAATGGGCCTTCAGCCTTCTTGCAATCTGCGAGTCGGGTATTGTGGCAATGAAATCATCCACGGCCGACCAAGAGCCAAAAATCTGGTCCAGAAAAGGCCGAAAAATCAAGTGCTGGCCCAGTGGAGGCTGGCCGGTTGAGATAATCAGTTGCTCAATTACCGTATCCAAGTGCGTCGTAATGGCCTGCTTCATGAGTGCATTAGCCGCAGGGTAGACCAGGATGTAGTTGTTCTGGTCAACATCAGTGCCGTTGCATTGATAAAGAGAAAAGGCAATGTCATCGAACGCCTGCATTGTGGCTAGGTAATCGCGCAAGTAGCCGAAAGTTAGTTGATTCAACTCCTCGCGGGAAAGGAAGAAATCTGCTGCATTTTTGCGCCATAACTCTGCCTTCATATTGAACGCTAAATTTGCCTCGAACATGTAGGGCGATTCAGCATTGGCGAACAGTTGCTGGAAGAATTGCTTGAAGGCGACAGCGTCCCTGCTATATAGACTGCCTATCAGCTGTTGACGCTGAGCATTAACGGCGCGTATCCAATCAATCAGATTACGGTCTAGCCGTTTGCCAGCCTCCATAACTGCTGCTACGACGTTTTCAAAGTCGTTCTGGTCGTTAAATTCTTGCACGTGATAAAGTGCTTCGAAAGCTTCTTCCAGTTGGCCCTTTGCGTGCCATTCAGAAAGCTGCGGCTGAATACTCGCCTTGGAGCCTAGCCGCAACTGTTCAATCTGAGCCATTGGCACGTTATCGAATTGCCCCGCTGAAAAGTAGATGGCGAAAGAAGAAGGCCGCTGAATCGTCCGTTCCCCCGGTGTTAGTTTATTATCACCGAACAAATGGCTCATTATTTTGTCAACCACCTCTTTATCATCTTTTTCCAAAGTGTGCGTTTCGTAAAACGCGTCCATTCTGCCCTTGTGTACTTTCATGACACTGCCCGAGGAGCTGGGACTGTTCATTAAATCAAAATCGGCTTCCACTACTCGCTTGAATTTTATAGCCTCATAGAGAGCAGGGTATTTAAACTTAATCAGCGTCAGATTCACCATTTCGTCTAGTTGCACCTCCTTAGCCAATGGCAGAAAATCAAAGGTAAACAAATTGGTAAAGCGAATCGCACTGCGCATACTGCTAATGATTTCTGTGTAGAAAACAACTTTGGAGGAGCGCATCTGCGTCGCATAATGCTGCATAAAAGTGTCGGCGGGCTTGCTGGCAGTGGTACTGATGAGCAAATTTTCCAGAGCGGGGTAGTACGCTTGCAGTTCAACTATTTGTTTAAGAGTGCTTAGCGTACGCTTTGCCAAAACTTCCGGGTTGAAGTGTGGCACAGGAATTTCCAGTTGCACTATTTTATCCAAGTACTGACTGCTATTGGCTTGGTTAGTGAGTTTGACGGCGTTGATGACGTACTGCTTATCGTATGCCAATACAAAAATGGTGTTGCTGAAACTGGCCGTGTTGCGCACCAGCCGCAGAGTCTCCAACACTTCGTCCTTGTCTAGGCGGTCGATGTCGTCTATGAAGATGACAATCTTCTTTCGAAGGCGGGTAATTACCTCATTCACCTTCCGAAACTGCTCCGTTAAAGTCGGGGTATCTAGAAAAAAGGAAGCTGCTTCCTTTACAGCCTTAGCAGCAGTGGTATCGTAGACGCTAGCCAAACCGTTGGCATAGGTGCTGATTTCGTTAGCCAATTCTCCGCTGTAATCGCCGAGACGTTCTTTTAGGGTAGCAAAAAAATCTTTCCGAATGGCCACAGTGCTTTCCACTAGCCATGGATTGAAGTGGATAATAATGGCCTCCGTATCGTCTAGCTGAAGTTCAATCAGTTTGAGAAAGGATGATTTGCCGTCGCCCCATTTACCTAAAATTCCAATCGCAAAAGAAGCAGTGGGGGTAAGCGATTTGATTTGCTGTGCAACTCGTTTGGCTTCGGGCAGCCGGTTTAAGGTATCATCGTCAGCGGTAAGCAGCGGGTTATCCTCGCGCAGGTAGCTGCCGGAAGTTTTGGTAGAAACGGTCTTCACCCAAGCGTTATAGCAGGTCAGCAGCAGGCCCCCAGCCAGCAGGAACAGGAGAGCATCAGCGTACCGAAGCCCGCTGGCAATGCGGAATGTTTCAAATCGCCAACTATCCTCTGGGTCTAGTCGACTGTAGCACAACGCTACTATGTAAAGCGACCCTGGGATGATTAGCCAAGCTAATTGCCAGTGCGATAGCCGGTACCCTTTCCGTACTTTGGCTAAGAAGAAGAGTACGATGGCTAAGTCAAGCAGGGCAAAAACAAGGTCGTTAACGGTGCTGGAGAGTAGACTACTTAGGACAGGCCCAACAACATACTGATTATAAAGACTAATTAGCTGTTTTCGAAAGAGTACTGCCGCTAATAGTGCCAAAGACAAAAAGACGTTCTGCTTGGAGTACGTTTCTGAATCAGCTAATTGCCTAACTATCTTTTTGCAACGGCTTGCGAAAGTGCGGCGTAATTCCCTTAAATTGAAATTCATACAAACTGACCGAGAAATGCCCGACCTAATGTCAAAAGTACAGCAGTTCGGATTGCTGCCAGCAGCTAGTTGATTTCTTCAGCCTCGCGCTTGGCCTGCCAACTCTTGCCCCAGCGCACGGCCTCGCCGTGGAATTGGTGAAAGGCCTTGCTGACCTGGCCGGTGGTGTCGTAGTTGGCCATGCGCGGGCTAAGGTTTACCTCAAACTCCGCCACGAAGATTTTAAGCCAGGCTGGGCCATCGACGTGTTGGAGCAAGCCCATATCGGATAGGGCACGGTACACGGCTGGAAACGCACTTTTCGAGCGGGCAGCCTTGCCAGCAAGTTCGCCCAGGTGCCAGCGGCCCGTTTGGGAATCTACTGCGCCCAGTTCGGCTAGTAGCGCCCGTACATCGGCTGGCTTGAGTCCCTTGCGGCAAAGCGTTTGCAAAGTTTCAGGCAGCGGCTCGGGCGGTGGGGCCGGCGGGCGCGGGCCAGCGGCGGGACGTGGTACGCTGCGTGGCGACGGCTGGGCTACAGCATGGGGGTGCTGGGGTCCGGTATCATTGGCAAAGGGCACCAATACCCCAAACAGAAATTTGAGTAGCTGCTGTGTTTCTTCATCCTCGACATTGTACGAAGACTTGCGGTGTTCAATGGCCTCCCAATCAGCCCATAAAAGTGCCCGTGCTTTTCGAAGTCGGGAGTTGCCAATTACGGCGCAGACTGCCTCTGTAAGGCGCACGGCCAACCAGCTACAGTAATAGCTTTCAAACGCAAACTCCGGGTAAAAAAACGGCCCTTCGAGCAGCTTCTTAAACCTTGGCAGGGGGTACATAGCCTGAAAAAATGCCATTGGGTACGCTTCTTTGTTTAGCCCGCCGTGCGTGGTCAGGTGGCAGAGGTACCTGACACGAGCATCGGCATCAGAGCACTCGGCGAGCAATTCCTCGAAATAGTTGATGATGTTATTAGATGGCGCAAGGCTGGGCGGACCTAGCCACTCTCCCAATTCGTAAAGCACGGTGTCGTAAGCCTCGCCCACGGCCTGCGGCAGCACATCGGCCGGGAAAGGATACTTGCGGATAGTCGCTGTGGGGGCCGAGCCGCCGAATTGGGAGAATAGCTCAGCAAGATGCGAAAGCCGATTCATGCAAAAGCGCGGGAAAACTCATCAAGCATCGTGTCTTCGGTGACGTTGACGTAACGCCGGAAAGCCGACAGGCTTTTGTGGCCGGTAATACGCATCACCACTTCGGGCCGAACCCCAGCCTCCAGGGCCAGCGTGACGAAGGTGCGGCGGGCGGTGTGGGTGGTCACAAACTCGTACTTCGGGGCGGTGTAGGCGCGGCGCTGGCCCCCGGCGTAGCGCACCCGCTCGGTGGGCGCGTCGATTTCGGCGAGGCGGGCCAGCTCTTTCAGGTGGCCGTTCAGCTTCTGATTGGCCAGCGGGCGCAGGGTGCCCTCGGTGACGCGGGCCAATATCGGCCGGGCCTCCGGGCGCACGGGCACGGTGAGTGTGGTGCGGGTTTTCTGGGTGGTCAGGCGGAGGCGGTCGGTTTGGATGTGTTCGGGGCGTAGGGCGGCCACGTCGGGGAAGCGCAGGCCGGTGTACACGCCAATCAGGAACAGGGCGCGGGCGTTGTCGAGGGCGGGGCGGGCGCTCAGGTCGAGGTCGGTGAGGCGCTGCACCTCGGCACGGGTGAGGGTCAGGATGTCCTGCTCACGGTGCTGCCAGCCAAATTTCTTCGGGTCGGCGATGACGGGGTAACCGTTATCAATGGCCCAGCTGAGGAAGTGCTTGAGCCGAAACAGGTTTTTGTGCACGGCGCTGTCCACGAGGTTGCGCTGGGTGAGGAGGTAGCGGGCGAAGCGTTCGGTAAAGCCGCTGCCGACCGTGGCGAAGTCCACGGCGTAGCCTTCGAGCTGCTGGAGGTCGCGGAGGTGGCGGAGGGAGGTACGGTAGGTACGGAGGGTGTTCGGGCTTTGGGTGAGGCCGCGGCTTTCTATCCAGTTGGCGAAAGTGGTGAGTAGGTCGGGGCCGGCTGGCTCTACTACTTCCGGGGCTGCTGCGGACGCTGGCTCCGGCGCGACCTCTACCGGTTCCGCTACGGCTTTGAGCGTGGCGAGGGTGGGCAGTGTGTTGACGGCGCGGTGGTCGTCGTAGCACTTCAGTAGCCGCGCCTTGGTATCCTTCAGCGTGTCGTTGATTGTCCCATTGTTCGTGTGCGAGTAGCCACGGGTCAGGGCTTTTTGGTCTTCTTTGTTCCACTGCTGGGGCAGAATGGAAATACCAACGTAAACTTTGTGCCGCTGGCCATCAAACGTGATGGAGGCGATAATCGGCGTAGCTTTGTCCGCTGCCGGATTGTAGAGTAAAAACGTGACGTTAGCCATGTTGAGGAGTGAATTAGTTGCCACTCCAAAGATACTACACGCTGTCCGACATCGGACAGAATATCGGACAGTTTGGGCGTTTTTAACGGATTTTATCGGACACTAACGGATGAGCGGTGTTTGAAAGGGTGCGTTTCTGGGGCTTCTTAGGGGTTTGGAGGCGGTTAGGGTCGGTTAGAATAGTGCCACGTTAGTCCAACTGTTGCCACAAAAACCCCCTTCCAGGTAGCTAGAAGGGGGTTTGTGTTTGTGTCTGGGATACTTTTTGGGACAAAACCAGACGGCATGGTATTGAGCGGAGTGAATCGGCCCAAAAAATCAAGCGGCTGGGGTAACTAATTTGTCTTTGCACCTGAGAATTGCTCCAGGACTGGCCACCAAATACCAAAGCTCCATAGCTGGACACTGACTGTGATTTAGCGGCTCCGGGTAGGGGCAGGTTTAGTGTCAAGCCGTTTTGTAATGCATTTCCGCTTGGCTGCGAAGCTGTTCGGCGGCCCACTCCGGTGTCATGTCGCGTTGGGCATTGGCCAACAACTCGTAGCCCACCATGAACTTTCGCACGGTGGCCGAGCGCAGCAGCGGCGGAAAAAAGTGCATATGCAAGTGCCATTCTGGGTGCGGTTCCCCGTCGGTAGGGCGTTGGTGCATCCCCGCCGAGTACGGAAAGGAGGTCTGAAACAGGTTGTCGTAGCGGATGGTGAGCCGGCGCAAGGCATCGGCAAAGGCATCCTTCTCGGGGTCGCTGAGTTGGGTGAGGTCGGCCACGGCGCGGCGCGGCAGCAGGAGCGTTTCGAAGGGCCAGCTTGCCCAAAACGGCACCAGGGCCACCCAGTGCGCATTTTCCAGCACCAGCCGGCTCCGGTCATCCACCTCGAGGGCCAGGTAATCGCTCAGCAGGGTGCGGCCGTGGGCTACGTAGTGTGCCCGCTGCTGCTGGCCCTCCTTGACGGGTTCGCCGGGCACGGTGCGCTGCGCCCACACCTGGCCGTGCGGGTGCGGGTTCGAACAGCCCATCACCGCGCCTTTGTTTTCAAATACCTGGACGTAACCAATGTCGGGCCGCGCCCCGAGGGTAGCGTATTCTTGGGTCCACACGTCCACGACCCGGCGGATGTCGGCGGTGCTCATTTCGGGCAAGGTAAGGTCGTGTCGGGGCGAAAAGCAGATGACGCGCCCCACGCCGGTTTCGGCTTCGGCCCGCAACAGCCCGCCCTGGTTGAAAACCCCGCTGGGCGTGTCGTCGCGCAGGGCGGCGAAGTCGTTGTCGAACACGTAGGGGCCGGTGTAGGCGGGGTTGCGGGTGCCGTTGGCCCGCACGTTGCCGGGGCAGAGGTAGCAGCCGGGGTCGTAAGCTGGGCGGGCGGCAGTGTCGGGCGCTTCCTGCTGGCCCTGCCAGGGCCGCAAGGCGCGGTGCGGCGACACCAGCAGCCATTCCCCGGTCAGGGCATTGTAGCGGCGGTGCGGATGTTGGGCCAGGTCGAACATTGGGACTAATCAGGAAAACTCCGACACCCCACCCACGATGGTCGTTTGGTAGGTTTCGAGCGGCAAATGTAGCTGCGTTTGGTATGCAACCGTGGCCGCCGCGACAAAACCGGCCACCGCATCGGCGGGCATCAGGTTGATGGTGCAGCCCCCGAAGCCGCCGCCCATCATGCGGGCACCCAGCACCCCGGCGTGGCGGCGGGCCACCTCCACCAGCACGTCCAGTTCCGGGCAACTTACCTCGTAGTCGTCGCGCAAGCCAGCGTGGGAGGCGTACATCTGCTGGCCAAAGGCGGGCATATCGCCCGCCGCCAGGTGCCCGCAGGCAGCCTCAACGCGCAGGTTTTCCTGCACCACGTAGCGGCACCGGCGGTACACCACCGGATCCAGCCCGGCCCGATGGATTTCGAGTTGGGGCAGCGTCACGTCGCGCAGGCTCTGCACGGCCGGGTAATGGCGGCGCAGCGTGGCCACGCCTTGCTCACACTCCTGGCGGCGGGTGTTGTAGGCAGACGAAGCCAGCGAATGCTTCACCCCTGAGTTGCACAGCACCAAGTGGTAGGCGGCCGAATCGAAGGGAAAGTAGCGGTATTCCAGCGAACGGCAGTCAAGCTTCACCACCTGCCCCGCCTGGCCGAAAAGGCTGGCGAACTGGTCCATGATGCCGCACTGCACCCCCGCAAACTGATGCTCAGCCGCCTGGCTAAGCTGGGCCAGTTCCAGGCGGCTCAGGTTGGTTTTCAGCAACGCGTTGAGCGCAAAGGCCAGACCGCACTCCACCGCCGCCGACGAGGACAAGCCAGCTCCCATGGGAATGTTGCCCCCAAACACGCAGTCGAAACCCGGCACGGCCACCCCGCGCAACTGAAACTGCGCCACAACGCCTTTCAGGTAGTTGGCCCACATCGTTTTGCCGGGCTGCACCGGGCCACCGTCCAGCACCAGGTCGTAGCCTTCGCCGTGGTCGTAGGAAAACAGACGCAGCGTACCTAAATCGTTAAGCCCCAAGGCAAATACTATTTCCTTGTCGATGGCGGCCGGCAGCACAAAGCCGCCGTTGTAGTCGGTGTGTTCGCCAATCAGATTGACCCGCCCCGGTGCCCGGACCAGCAACGGGGGGTAGCCGTAACGGCGCTGAAAAAAATCGGAAACTGGAAAAGCCATTTTCGGAAGGACACAGTGAAGTGGGGCGGATACTGGGCCGTGCGGGCGAAAGGAAAAGCGCATCCCCCGTGCAAGGATGCAATCGCTTGCACGGCCGGGCACAAAAGTGCGGACAAAACGACAAATTATTGACTCGCAAACTGCTTTTTCCGGCCTGACTTTCGTTAAGGCCCCGCAGTTGAGGTTTCGGCGGGGGCTGGTGTGCCCAGCACCAAACAAAAACCACCAGCTTTTTTTCTCGTCGGGAGAAAACGCTGCCGAAAAACGATTTGTCAAAAATAAGTGTAAGTCATTTGCAAAACTTGTGCAAACGATTGCATAGCCGTACTACGCGGCCGCTTGCCCGGCTGGCCGGTTTGTCAGCACGCACAACGCTGGTTGCTGACCGAGGCAAATGAAGCCTGGGCTGGTCTGTTCAGCGGGCTTGCCGCCGTTTCTAAATTTGTTTGCCCCCACTTTTGTCTCAGTCAGGCACCTAAGTTTGCCCGGTTTTGTCAGCTGCCGGGGGCTGACTTTGGGTTGGCACCTACCCAGTTTATGTTGTGCATTCGCCTTGTTCCTTACCCAATGAAAAAACACACCACTCTGGTCATGATACGCATGGCGTTGCTCCTGGGCGTGGAAATGGGCGGGTCCTGGGCTTTTCCCCTTGCCGCACGGGCGCAACTGTTTGCCAAAGGAGCCGACGTTGGCTGGCTCCAGCAGATGGAAGCCACCGGCTACGTTTTCTACAACGAGCAGGGCGTGGCGCAGGACTGCTTTCAGATTCTCAAAGCTAAGGGAATCAATGCCATTCGCTTGCGCGTGTTCGTCAATCCTTCTGCCGACCCCGCCAGCGGCCATTGCAGCCCCGCCGAAGTGGCAGCCATGAGCAAGCGGGCAACGGCGCTGGGCTTTCGCGTCATGATTGACTTCCATTACAGCGACACCTGGGCTGACCCTGGCAAGCAGGCCAAACCCGCTGCCTGGGCCAGCCACCCGTTCAGCCAACTACTGACCGACGTGTACGACCACACCTACCGCACGATGCAGACCCTGAAGGCGAATGGGGTAGCCCCCGAATGGGTGCAGATTGGCAACGAGATACCGGGGGGAATGCTGTGGCCCGACGGCAACACCGAGCACTTCGCCCAGCTCACCCAACTGATTAACAAGGGGTACGAGGCCGTCAAGGCTGTCAATCCGGCTTCCAAGGTCATCGTTCACCTGGACCGGGGCAACGATAACGCCCTGTACCGCTGGTTTTTTGACAATTTCACCCGCAACGGGGGCCGGTGCGACGTTATCGGGCTGTCGTATTATCCGTACTGGCTGAAACAGAACTACAAAGAATCCATTGCCAACCTGCAAGCCAACCTGCTGGACATGGTGGTTCGCTACCCCGGCAAGGAAGTGGTGGTGGCGGAAGTGGGCGGCGACTACACCCTGGTGCAGGACACTTACGAGATGTTGGTGGCCGTGCAAAAAGCGGTGCGGGCGGTGCCCAACAACAAAGGATTGGGCGTTTTTTACTGGGAGCCGGAAGGCGCAAATAGCTGGAGCAAATACCAGTTGGGTGCCTGGGGCGACGACGGTCGCCCGACCGCCGCGTTGAATGCCTTTCTTGACAACCCGGCCCCGCCACCAGCACCCAAACCTACGAAGCCATCCAAGTAAACGTTGGCTGATAGGCCAGTCTGCTCAGCAGGCAGAACGCTTGGAAATTACTCCCCCTATTTCATTACTTCGGTTCTTTTTGTTAACGTTATGAAAAATGCTTTTCGCTTGTTTCTGCTGGTGCTTGCGCTGCAAGCTGGCTGGCCAACGCACCTGTTGGCCCAACCGTTTGCGAAGGGAGCCGACGTGAGTTGGGTGACGGAGATGGAGGCGGCGGGGCGGCGGTTCTACACCCCGGCCGGGGTGCAGCAGGACTTGTTCCAGATTTTGCACGACAGCGACCTGAACGCCATCCGGCTGCGGGTGTGGGTGAACCCCGCCGGGGGGTGGAACGGCAAAAACGATGTGGTGACCAAAGCCATCCGGGCGCACAACCTCGGCTTCCGGCTGATGATTGATTTTCATTACAGCGACACCTGGGCTGACCCGGGGCACCAGACCAAGCCAGCAGCCTGGCAAAACCTGACTTTCAACCAATTGAAGGTCGCCCTCTACAACCACACGTATGCGGTGCTGGACACGCTCAGGAGCCAAGGCATTGTGCCGGAATGGGTGCAGGTGGGCAACGAAACCAACGACGGGATGTTGTGGCCCGATGGCCGCCGCAGCACCAATCCGCAAAATTTTGCAGCCCTCGTCGACCAGGGCTACGCGGCGGTGAAGGCCGTGGACCCCACGTCCAAAGTTATTGTTCACATTTCCAACGGGTACAACAATGCGTCTTTTCGCAACGTGTTCGACGGATTGGCGGTGTACGGGGCGCGGTACGACGTGATTGGGATGTCGCACTACCCCACCACGGCCAACTGGCCAACGCTTAACGCACAGATTCAGACCAACATGAGCGATATGGTGAGCCGCTACCCCGGCAAGCAGGTGATGGTGGTCGAGACCGGAATGCCCTTGAACAGCCCCATTCCCACCCGGCAAATGCTGGTCGAGTTGATGAGCAAAGTGCAGGCCGTGCCCGGCAACCGGGGCTTGGGCGTGCTGTATTGGGAACCAGAGGCTTATAATTGGCAAAATTATGGCCTCGGGGCCTGGAGTGCCAACGGCCAGCCTGGCCCGGCCCTGGCGGCTTTCCACAGCCCGCCGCCTTCCGACGGCTTGGTGTACAACCCCGGTTTTGAGTACACGGCGGCCACGCAAGTTCCACTAGGTTGGAGCACCGACGCACCCACCGACCCCGATGCTGACTTTACCCAGAACTACGGGCGGGCCAGCCTCTTTCAGCTTGCGCACCGGAAGGCTTCGGCCTACCAGGTTCGCACCTACCAGTTGCTGCCCAGCGTACCCAACGGCACGTACACGCTCAAAGCCTGGGCGCAAAGCACCGGCGGCCAAAGCGTTTGCCAACTCTACGCCACCGGCTTCGGCGGGGCCGAACAGCACGTGAACATCCCCGGCACGGCGGGCAACTGGGTGCAGGTGCAGGTGCCCAACGTGGTGGTGACCAACGGGCGTTGCGAAGTTGGATTTCGGTCGGTGAGCGGGGCCAGCGACAACAGCAGCTTCGACGATGTGGAGTTTGCCCTGACTTCGCCCACTGCCACGGCGCTGGCGCTGCCCGCTAATGCGCTGGACGTGCAGGTATTTCCCAACCCCGCCAACCAGCAATTCACGTTGGCTTTCGACCTGGGCCAGGCCGAAACGGTGCAGGTTTCGCTTTGCAACTTGGTGGGCAAGGTGGTAGCGGTGGTATTGCCGTCGCAACTGCTCAGCAGCGGCCCGCACCGACAGGTGGTGCAACTGGACGAAACCCTCGCACCGGGAATGTACCTGCTGCAAACCAGGCACAACGGGTTGCTGAAGGTCCAGAAAATAATTAAGCAGTAGCCCACCTTCGCAGGAGCTAAAATTCAAGAAAGGCAACCCGTCAAATCACCTGCTTTTCTTCTTTGCTTTTCTCGTGAAAAATTGTTTTCCTTTGCTGCAATGGGCTTCACAACCGAACAGCGGCAACTGCCGGCTTCAGCGCGTATCCAAACCCGGCGCACGGCGCGGTTGCCGTTGCCTACCGTGTGCTGGCGGGCCAGCAGCCGGTGGCCTTGAGCGTCTATAACCCAATGGGCTAAGCGGTGCGCCCGGTAATGAACGAGGTGCAAACCGGCAACCAGCAAGTAGCTCTCGACCACCTGACTCCGGGCGCTTACTTGGTGCGGCCGCGCATCGGCGACCAGCTCACCAGCCAGAAAGTTATTCTTGAATAAGTCATTAGCAGTAGCGACCCGTGGCTGGCCCCGCTGATGGAATTTGCTTTATGAACGTTTCGCGCAGTGGTTCGCAGTGGGCTACTAGAACGGCACCGCGAACCACTGCGCGAAACGCCTACATGGCAGTAAGCCGGTGAGTAAAAAAATGCCAAATCACAAACCCTGTTTTTAATCAAAAAAATATGCCTCAAAAATACTTTCTTTCGTCTCTGCCAGTGCTTGCACTGTGCGGTGGCCTGGCACTCAGCCGCCCAGTAGCTGCCCAGGTGCGGCAGGAAATGGCCCTGACCACCGATTGGAAGTTCACCAAAGGCGAGGTGCCCGATGCCGCCAATCCCAGCTTCGATGACGCAAAATGGCAAACCGTGAGTGTGCCGCACGACTGGGCTATTTACGGGCCGTTTGACGGAAATAATGACCTGCAAATCATTAAAAATGAACAAAATGGCGAAAAAGAAGTTTCGATGAAGGCGGGCCGCACCGGCGGGCTGCCTTTCATCGGCACGGGGTGGTACCGGCGGAAGTTGGCGGTGCCGGGCTTTGGGCCGGGCAAGCGGGCGGTACTGCTTTTCGACGGGGCCATGAGCAACGCCCGCGTGTTTGTGAACGGCCGCGAGGCCGGAAGCTGGCCCTACGGCTACAACTCGTTTTCGTTCGACATCACGGCGTTGGTGAAAGCAGGCGCGGCCAATACGCTGGCCGTGCGGCTGCAAAACCTGCCCGAAGCTTCGCGCTGGTATCCGGGGGCCGGGCTATACCGCAACGTTCACCTCATCGTGACCAACGAAGCGCACATTCCGGTGTGGGGCAGCTACGTCACGACTCCCGATATCACGCCGGCGGCGGCCAAAGTCCGGTTGCTGACCACCGTGGAAGGGGCTGGCCACGCGGCGGGTTGGCGGCTCGAAACCGAAATCCGCGATGCCGCCGGGCGGGTGGTGGCCACCACCACCACGCCCCTGACCGGGCCAACCGTGGCGCAAGCGCTGACCGTGCCAACGCCCCAACTGTGGGCACCGGAAACCCCGGTGCTGTACACGGCCCACTCCCGGCTCTACGCGGGCAAGGTGGTGCAGGACGACTACCGCACCTCGTTCGGCATCCGCTCGTTTCGGTTCGAGAAGGACAAAGGGTTTTTCCTGAACGGGCAACTCCGCAAGCTGCACGGCGTGAACAACCACCACGACCTCGGCCCGCTGGGCGCGGCCGTGAACGTGGCGGCCCTGCGCCGGCAACTGTTGCTGCTCAAGGACATGGGCTGCGATGCTATTCGCACCTCGCACAATATGCCCGCCCCGGAACTGGTGCGCCTGTGCGACGAACTGGGCTTCATGCTGATGGTGGAAGCGTTTGATGAGTGGAAAACCCCCAAAGTGAAAAACGGCTACAGCCATAACTTCGACCAATGGGCCGAAAAAGATTTGGTGAACATGGTGCGCCGCGACCGCAACCACCCGTCGGTAGTGCTGTGGAGCATCGGCAACGAGGTGCCCGACCAGAGCGCGGCGGGCGGCGTGGCCATTGCCCAACGCTTGCAGGACATCGTGCACCGCGAAGACCCCACCCGCCCCGTGACTTCGGGCATGGACAGGTTTGATGCCACCGTAAACAACGGCTTTGCCGCGTTGCTCGACGTGCCCAGCTTCAACTACAAGCCCACCCGCTACCCCGAGGCCCGCGCCAAGCTCCCACAGGGCTTCATGCTCGGCTCCGAAACGGCCTCTACGGTCAGCTCGCGGGGCGTGTACAAGTTTCCGGTGGAGCGGGCCAAGGAAAAGCAGTACCCCGACAACCAATGTTCGTCCTACGACCTGGAGGCGTGTAGCTGGTCGCAGACCCCGGACGAGGAGTTTGTGCCCCAGGACGACCTGCCCTACGTGGCGGGCGAATTCGTCTGGACCGGTTCCGACTACCTGGGCGAACCCACGCCCTACGACAGCCGCTGGCCCTCGCACAACTCCTACTTCGGAATGCTGGACCTGGCCGGAATGCCCAAAGACCGGTTCTACCTCTACCGCGCCCGCTGGAACGCCGTCCCCACGTTGCACCTGCTGCCGCACTGGACTTGGCCCGGCCGCGAGGGCCAAATCACGCCGGTGTTCTGCTACACCAACTACCCCGAAGCCGAACTCTTCGTGAACGGCCAAAGCCAGGGCCGCCAGCGCAAGCACCCCTCGGCCCAGCCCCAGACCCGCTACCGTCTCATGTGGGAAGCGGTGAAATACGAGCCGGGCAGCATCAAAATCGTGGCCTACGATGCCCAGGGCCGCGCCGTGGCCAGCGAAGAAACCCACACCGCTGGCCCGCCGCACCACATCCGGCTGCGAGCCGAACGTGCCACGCTGGCCGCCGACGGCCAGGACCTGGCCTTCGTCACGGCCCGCGTCGAGGATGCCCAGGGCAACCTTTGCCCCGACGCGGCCAACCTGCTTCAGGTGGCGGCCAGCGGGGCGGGCCGTTTTCGGGCCCTGGCCAACGGCGACCCCACCAACCTGGAAATTTTCCACCAACCCCGGATGAAGGCTTTTCAAGGCCAACTAGTGGTGCTGGTGCAGGCCACCGACCAAGCCGGCGAGGCCGGGGTGGAAGTGACGGGCAACGGCTTGGTCAGCGGCAGCCTCCGCCTGAAAATCGGTATGCCCTAGGGAGTACGGACAATTACCTTTGTGAGTATGGACTTAAGCAGTGGTGCATAAGTAAACGGTCATGCTGAGCGCAGCCGAAGCACCTCTACCGCTTCGGCTCACGCCTTGATTACTAGCTGGTAGAGATGCTTCGGCTGCGCTCAGCATGACATCCTTTTACACGCTCACTTTTGCACCACTGCTTAACGAGTGATGAATTGAGTGAGGCAGCGCGGGCAAAATTGTCCCCGCATCTGGCCGGCAAAGTAGGCGATTTGGGCCGCACAGCCGCTGACAACCGGCTGTTTTTGAACGCGGTGCGAAAAAGAGTTTTTCAATAAGTTATATCCAGCGTGTCACGGGGTTTTTCAGTGCCTAGCCAACCGCTTAGAATTAGTGCCCTACTTGGCTTTCAGCATCATTTTGCTGCCGCTGGTACCCACGAGGGTCAGGTGGTCGTCGGTAAGGGTTTCGATGCTGAATTCCATTGCCGTGGGCGAACTCTGGGGCGTGAGCGTGAGTTTCTTAGCGCCCTGGTCAAAAGTGTAGGTGCCGGTCATGTTCTGGCCGCCTTCGGTAGCGGTGAAGGTCATGCCACTGGAAAAGGTGAACTGGGCATCTTTGGTGGCATCTGACATGGCCACTTTGTCGCCGCTGGCATCGGTTTGCTTGTCGGTTTCCCAGGTTTTGCTACCCGAGCCGTACAGTATATTGGTGCCCTCCACTTTGCCCTTGTCGCCGTTGCAGGCGCTCAGCAGCAACGCAAAAAACAGGAAAAAAACATACGGCAGGAGGCGGGCGAAAGAAGTAGGATTTTTCATGGATAAAGGAAATGGGTGGCGATGAAAAAAAGAAAAAAACGAAGACGGCGGCCCAATTAGCTGCCACCGGCCTGCTGTACGCGCCCGCTTTTTTTTGGTTGGCAATGTAACCTTTAACGCCGGGCTTGCCGTAGAAGCCGTACATTTTCCGCTGTTGCTGTAACTTTGACACGGTATTCGGCGGTTTTTTTCTCTTTAACCCGAATAAACAGCTCATGGGACTGCTCGATTTTTTGAACACCGAAGGCGAGAAAAAGCCTGCCCCGCCCGCCCAACCCGCCGCTGGCACCGATTTTTTTGGTGGCACCAAACCCGACACTACCCAGGGCGAAACATACACCGTAGTGAGCGGTGATTCACTCTCCAAAATTGCTAAGCACCACTACGGCGATGCCGCCAAGTGGCACCAACTATACGAGGCCAACAAGGACCTTATCGGTACTAACCCTGACAAGATTGAAATCGGTCAAGTGTTAACCCTACCTAGTCTCTAGGTACTTTTTGCAGAAAAAAGGTGAGAAAAGCCACCCCGTTTCGGGGTGGTTTTTTTCGTTTTAATAAGTAGGGACAGTTGTCGGCAAGCCGTTTCTGTTGCTACCTTTGTCTCACCAACCCGGTACTCCCCCACAACGGTGGGGCAGTTTGACATTCGTTTTATAAAGAAGCGGCGAGAGATTAGGCTCCCTGACCCGCTGGCAACCTTCATTCGCTGAAAGGTGCCAATTCCTGCCCGCTGACGCGGGAAAGATGATTCGCGTACCCATGGCAAATCCCCCCCATTTCATTTCCGACCATCCCAACCCCCCCGGCCATTGCCGGGCAGGCGTTGGGTTTTGTTGTTGCCACCTTTTGTGGCCTGGCCCCGGCAGCGGCGCGAATGCGAATGTGCTGTTGTAGCCCGTACTGTTGCGGCTAAACTGATTCCGGTTTAGCGTCCCCCTTTTCATTTTGTGGGTTTTTAGTGGCCGCTGGTGTGTGGTCGTGCGGCTTTTGGTGGCCCACGGCTGGCCCGGCCCTTGCAGCAGTACGGGCTTATCCCAACTTCATTCGGCGGGTCAGGCATCTTTTGGACTGGGCAACGCCTTGATTTTCAATTTAATTTTAGGTTTCTCAACTTTCTCTTTGCATTTATCATGGCCACACAAAACCTGCATTTCGAAACCCTTCAACTCCATGCCGGGCAGCAGCCCGACCCCACCACCGGCTCGCGGGCGGTGCCCATTTACCAAACCAGCAGCTACGTGTTCAAAAACGCGGAGCATGGAGCTAATCTGTTTGCGCTAAAGGAGTTTGGTAATATATACACCCGCCTGATGAACCCGACGACCGACGTGTTTGAGCAGCGCATTGCGGCGCTCGAAGGCGGCGTGGCGGCCCTGGCCGTGGGGTCGGGGCAGGCGGCTCAGTTCATTGCCCTGAACAACATCCTGCAAGCAGGCGACAATTTTGTGTCCAGCTCCTACCTCTACGGTGGCACCTACAACCAGTTCAGGGTGGCGTTCAAGCGTTTGGGCATTGAGGTACGCTTTGCCGATGGCGACGATGCCGACAGCATTGAGGAACTGATTGATGGCAACACCAAGGCCATTTACCTGGAAACCATTGGCAACCCCAGTTTCAGTGTGCCCGATTTTGAGCGCATTGCGGCCGTGGCCCAGCGCCACGATTTGCCGTTGGTGGTGGACAACACGTTTGGGGCGGGTGGCTTCCTGTTCCGGCCCCTCGAACACGGGGCGCACATCGTGGTCGAGTCGGCAACGAAGTGGATTGGCGGACACGGCACAAGCATCGGCGGCGTAATTGTGGACGGCGGCACCTACGACTTTGGCAACGGCAAGTTTCCGCAGTTCACGGAGCCGAGCGAAGGTTACCACGGCCTGATTTTCAACGATGTATTTGGCAAAGGCGGGCCGTTTGGCAACATTGCGTTTATTATCAGGGCGCGGGTCGAAGGGCTGCGCGACTTTGGGCCAGCGCTCAGTCCGTTCAACTCGTTTCTGCTGCTGCAAGGGCTGGAAACCCTGAGCCTGCGGGTGGAGCGCACCGTGGAAAACGCGCTGCGCCTGGCCCAATGGCTGGAGCAACACCCGCAGGTGGCGCAGGTGAACTACCCCGGCCTGGCCAGCAGCCCCACCCACGAAAACGCCACCAAGTACCTGCAAAGGGGCTTCGGCGGGGTGCTATCGTTCACGCTGCGTGGCAGCAAGGACACAGCTTCGGCGTTTATCGACAACCTCAAGCTGGTGAGCCACCTGGCCAACGTGGGCGATGCCAAAACGCTGATTATTCAGCCTTCGGCCACCACGCACCAGCAGCTTTCAGAAGCCGCCCAAACGGCGGCCGGGGTCACGCCGACGCTGTTGCGGCTGTCGGTGGGCATCGAGTATTTTGACGACATCCGGGCCGATTTGGAACAGGCGTTTGCGGCGGTGGGCACTGAAGTGCCGGTGCTGGAAACGGCGTAGGTCCAGAACGTCATGCTGACGATAGAAAGCATCTTGCAAGGCGCAGTGAATCACTCGTTCAGCGACTACCCAACTGCCCTGGCGAGATGCTTCGCCACGCGCTGAATGGCCCCTTCGATTAAGTTAGTTGTGCGGTAGAGATGCTTCCTGTCGTCAGCATGACCGCCTGAAATCTGACCTTCTGATTTCACCCCATTTCCACCCAATCAAGTGACCAACAAACTATTTCACCTGCCCGATTTACCCCTGGAATGCGGCGAAACCTTGCGCGGGGCGCAGGTGGCGTACCGCACCTGGGGGCAGCTCAATGAAGACCGCGACAACGTGGTCTGGGTGTGCCACGCCCTGACCGCGAACGCCGACGTAATGTCGTGGTGGCCGGGGCTGTTTGGGCCGGGCTGCTACTTCGACCCGGCCGATTATTTCATCGTGTGCGCCAACGTGCTGGGGTCGTGCTACGGCAGCACCGGGCCGCTCGATGCCGACCCGAGCACCGGGCAGCCGCGCTACCAGCAGTTTCCGCTGCTCACAATTCGGGATTTGGTGGCCGCCCACGAAGCACTGCGCCAACACCTGGACCTGGACGACATTCATACCCTGATTGGCGGCTCGCTGGGCGGGCAACAGGTGCTGGAATGGGCCGTGCAACGCCCCGATTTATTTGATAACCTAGTGGTCATTGCCACCAATGCCCGGCATTCGGCCTGGGGCATTGCCTTCAACGAGGCGCAGCGGCTGGCCATTGCGGCCGACCCGACCTACGCCGCTGCCCAGCCCGGCGGGGGCCGCGACGGGTTGCGGGCCGCCCGCGCCGTGGCCCTGCTCAGCTACCGGAGCTACCAGACCTACGCCGACTCGCAAACCGACCCCGACGACGACCGCCTACACGACTACCCGGCCAGCACCTACCAACGGTATCAGGGCGACAAGCTGGTGGCCCGCTTTGATGCGCATAGCTACGTGAGCCTCAGCCGGGCGATGGACACGCACCACCTAGGCCGAGGGCGCGGCGGGGTGGCGGCGGCCCTGGCCCGCATCGGGGCGCGGACACTGGTGCTGGGTATCACATCGGATGTGTTGTTTCCGCTCAGCGAGCAACTGGAACTGGCCCGGCACATTCCGGGCGTGATGTACGCCGAGTTGGATTCGCGCTTCGGCCACGACGGCTTCCTGCTGGAAACGGCCGCCATCACCCACTTTTTAGAGTTGTTTCATGCCCCCACTTTTGTTCACTGACCGCCCAGCGGTGCGCGTCGGGCTGCTGGGTTTTGGTTGCGTCGGGCAGGGGTTCTACGACCTCGTGCAGCGCCTGCCCGGTGCGGGTTTGGCCGTGGCGCGCATTGCCGTGAAAAACCCCGGCAAGCCTCGGCCCTTGCCCGCTGCGTTGTTCGAGTACGACGCAAATGCCCTGGTGCTGGACGATTCGTTGGAAGTGCTGGTCGAAGTCATTGACCACGCCGACGAAGCCTTTGCGCTGGTGGCGGCGGCCCTGCGCCGGGGTCGCCGCGTAGCTACCGCCAACAAGGCGATGCTGGCCCAACACCTACCGGAGTTGCTTGATTTAGAGAAACAATACGGCGGCCGGTTGCTCTACGAAGCTGCCGTGGCGGGCAGCATCCCGGTGTTGCGGACGCTGGACGGCCACTTCGGCCAGGAGCCTTTCCGGGCGGTGCGCGGCATCCTCAACGGGTCGTCGAACTACGTGCTGAGCCGCATGGCTGCCGACGGCCTCGACTACCCCACGGCCTTGCGCGAAGCGCAGGCGGCGGGCTTTGCCGAAACCGACCCCAGCCTCGACATGGCCGCCTTCGACCCGCGCTCGAAGGCGGTGCTGCTGGCCGCTCACGCCTTCGGGTTGCTTCTGAAACCGGCGCAGATTCTGAACCTGGGCATTGAACACATTGCCCCGGCCGACCTGGAATTTGCCGCTGCCCGAAACCAGAAAATCAAGGTGGTAGCCGATATCCGGCGGCAGCCTGACGGCACTTTGAGTGCGGTCGTGACCCCGCAGTTTGTGCCGTTGGATTCGCCGCTGTATGGGGTCGAGCGGGAGTTGAACGGCATCGAGGCCGAGGCGGAATTTGCGGGCTTGCAGTTCTGGCAGGGGCGCGGGGCAGGCGGCCACCCCACCGGCTCGGCGGTGTTGGCCGACGTGCTGGCCCTGGCGCGGGGCAAAGGCTACAACTACGTCAAACTGCGCCAAGCGGCAAGCCCGCATTTTACCAGCAATGGGGAGGTGAAAATCTACTTGCGCCACGCCGACCCGAAAACGCTGGCCCAAACAGCCCGGGAGTTGGGGCTGGAAGTCGCCGGTTCGTTTGCTTCGGGCCTGGTGTCGCTGGCGCGGCTGCACGAAATGCGCAATGTGCTGCGGACAGCCGGGGCGTTCGTGGCTCGGTGGGGCGAGGTGCAACCGGCGGCGCAGCACCGCCAAGCAACCACCCGGCCGATATTGGCGGCAACGGTGTGAGCAGCCACGGAGTTGGGCCAAACGCTTGTGATGGAATGCGGTGGCCAACGGCGGAACTCCCGCGTTAGCGGTACCGCAACCGCCGCAACTCCAGCACAAAGCCCGGCAGCACGGGGTCGCCGCCGATGGTCTGGTCGAATCCCTGCACGGTTTGCATGGGGTGGTGGGGCGTGAAAACGAAGGCCGTTTCGCTGGCTGGCGCGATGAGCCAGGCGAGTTGTGCCCCGGCCGCCAGCCAATGTTCCATTTTCTGCATGGTGTCGCTCAGGCGGTCGGTGGGCGAAAGCAGCTCGGCCACAAAATCGGGGCAAATACGGGCAAAGCCCCGGCGGTCGTCTGCACTCAGCGCGTCCCAGCGGGGTTGCGAAATCCAGCTTGCATCGGGCGAAAGCATGGCCCCGGTGGACAGGGTGAAACCGGAAGAAGAATCGAAGGTCAGGCCCAACTCCGTTTTTATGTTCCAGTTAGCCAACTGGCGCGACAATTCGTTGTTAGAATAGCCGGTTTCAGAGCTTGTAGGGGGCATGATGGTGATTTGGTGCTGTGCGTCGCGCTCGATACGCAAGTCGCGGTTGTCGAAACAGAATAGCACAAACTCCTCGTCTGTCAGGCGGTCAAAAATTGGGGCTTTTAGAATAATGGCTTCCATGATGAACAAGGATTACGCAGGAAAAAACAAGGGGTTTACTGAAACTCAATCCGTACCGGTGCTTGGCCGGGGAATTTAAGCGAGTAAATGCCTGCTTGCAGGGAGCCACGCAGCAATTCCAGGTTTTTAGTGGTCGCAACGACGGTGCGGACTACCCGGCCGGTGGCATCCAGGAGTACGCCTTCCAAGTCTTTGGTCCATTCCTGAGGCAGCACCACCGTCACGGCTGCCTCGGCGGGCACGGGGTAGGCGAGGGCTTTGGCGGGCAGTTGGGCGGCAACCGTGGCCGTGGGGCCAGCCGGTCGCCCGAAGAAGGGGCGCATGAAATCCCGAATCACGCGAAAGGTGGTGTCGGCGTAGGCATAGGCCGAGGCCGTGGTGCCGTACTGCGGAATGTGGGGGGCACCCCGGAAGGTTTTGAGAGTGTTGCGAATGCCCACCTGGGTGGCGCGGGGGTGCAGCAGGGCACTGCCCACCACGTACTTGCGCGGTAGCCCCCCGCCGATGAACCCTTTGGTGTAGGGCACCACGGCATCGGCGGTGCCGTGGAGGCTGCACAGGGGCGCGTCGCCCACCTCAATGTAGTCGGCGCGTTCGGTGGCCCCGCTCAGGTTCAGCACGGCCAGGGGCAGGCTGCTGTAGCCGGGGCTGCCGCTGGTGCCGTCGATGCCGCCCAGGGCGGCGAGGCCCACGTAGGTAGGTACTTCGCTGGGCTTGTCGAGGTAGCCCACTTGCAAGGCCGCAAAGCCGCCCGCCGAGGCCCCGCCCACGGCGATGTAGCGCGGGTCAATGCGGTAGGTGCGGGTGGTGGCGGCATCGCGGCGGAAGAAGCGCACGGCCGCCTTCATGTCCTGGCCGCCGCGCAGTGCGCCCTGGGCAATGGTCACACTGTCGTAGCGCGTAAACAGCGTCAGGGCATCAATGAGGCGGTAGTCAATGCTGGCCGTCACGTAGCCGAGTTTGGCAAAGCGGGTGCAAACGTCCACCATATACTGCTCGTTGCGGGTGCCGCTGATGAAGCCGCCCTGGTGGGCAAAAATGAGCAACGGCCGGCGGCGCACGGTGTCGCCGGTGGGTTGGTAGAGGTCGAGGAGCAGCGTCTGGTTGGTGCCCGCCGAGTTCACGGCCATGCCGTATTGGATGCCCGTCGTGACGGTGACGTTGGCGAAAAGGGGCTGGTAGTAGCGCCCCCGTGTGGTGTCAATAACGGCTTGGGCCTGAGCGTAGCGGCCGAGGCCGAGCAGGGCAGCGCAAAAAAGTAGCAACGATTTCATGAGTGGGGCAGGTTGAAAAGATGTTGGATAGGCAAGGTACGAAAGAACGTAATTTGCGGCCGAACTCGTCCCCGCTCATGTCATCGCCATCCATTTTATTTCCGCCGCCCCTGCAAGCAGGGCAGCGCGTGGCCATCGTCGGCACCGCCCGCAAAACCACCGCTACGGAGTTGGCCCCCGCCATCCAAACCCTGACCGGTTGGGGCCTGGAAGTGACGCTGGGCGAGAGCATTGACGCGGTCGAAAACCAGTTTGCCGGCTCCGACGGCCTGCGCCGCCGCGACTTGCAGCGCCAACTGGACGACCCCGCCGTTCGGGCCATTTTCTGCGCCCGGGGCGGTTACGGCACCGCCCGCTTCGTGGACGAGCTGGACTTCGCGGCCTTCGCCCTGGCCCCTAAATGGGTGGCCGGTTTCTCCGACATCACCGTGTTGAACTGCCACCTGCTGCGCCGGGGCTTCGCCAGTCTGCACGGCCCCATGCCGCTGCTGTTCGGGCAGCCCGGCGGCGAGGCGGCGCTGGAAAGTCTGCGGCGGGCCTTATTTGGTGAACACCTGACCCTCAGCGCCCCGCCGCAGCCGCTCAACCGGCCCGGCACGGCCATCGGCCAACTCGTGGGCGGCAACCTCAGCCTGTTGCACACCCTCACTGGCACGGCTTCACAGGCAGATTTTGCGGGCCGGATTCTGTTTCTGGAAGACTTGGACGAGTACCTCTACCACATCGACCGAATGCTGTTGCACCTGCACCGCAGTGGGCAGCTACGCGGGCTGGCCGGGCTGGTGGTGGGCCATTTTTCGCAAATGCACGACAACGCCGTGCCCTTCGGCAGCACGGCCTACGAAATTATTAACTCCTACGCCCGGCGGTATAACTTTCCGGTCGGTTATGGTTTCGCCGTGGGTCATGAAGCCGACAACCACGCGCTGGTGGTGGGGCAAACCGTAGCCCTGACGGTAAATACTGCAGTAGGAGCGGGGCTTGCCCCCGCCCGAATCGCTGAACGGTAATCGTATGCTTTGCCGCCCTTCAGTTGCAATAAAGCATACGATTTGGGCGGGGACAAGCCCCGCCCCTACAAATACAACGCCTGGGTAAGCGTCTGGCCCACTGCCTTTAGCGAGTTTTTGTCCACAATCGCCATGTTGTCCGTCGTGGCGTGGTGGTAGCTGGGGAAGTAGTCTTCGCCATAGGGCAGGTGGTCAATAATATCCAAGGTCGGGATGCCAGCCTGGTTCGTGTACACGTGGTCGTCGGTGATGCCGGGGCTGTCCTGAAACAGGAAGTAGTCGGTGTAGCCGAGGCGCGAGGCCACGCTCCAGATTTTATCAACGGCGGCGCGGGCGTTGCTGCGCGAGAGTTCCTCGCGGCTGAACCTGGCATTTTTGGCCCCCACCATGTCCAGCAACACCCCGTATTCGGCCTGATAGCCAGCGGGCAGCTTGTGCTTGGCCCAGTACTGCGACCCCAGGCACCACGAATCGCCGGAGCCGTCGAGTTGGTTCTTCAACTGGCTCTGGGTGCTACTGTCGTAGCCCCAGTCTTCGGCATCGAACAAGATGAAATCTACGCCCACGTTGGGAGCTTGAGCTTCGGGCAACTGGCTCAGGATGCGGGCCATTTCCAGGGCCACGGCCACGCCGCTGGCCCCGTCCACGGCCCCGTCCATTGGGGCGTTTTTGTGCTGCTTGTCGTTGTCGGCAAACGGGCGGGTGTCCCAGTGGGCAAACACGGCCACGCGCCGCGCCGCCTGCGGCTGGTAGCGGGCCACAATGTTGCGGGCCTTGAGCAGGGTGCCGTCAAAGGTCATGGCATCAAAGGATTGCTGCTGCACCTGCAAACCCCAGCTCTTGAACTTGCTGATTATCCAGTCGCCGGTGACCACGTGGGCGGGCCGGTTGGGCACCCGTGGCCCAAACGCCACCTGCCGGGCCGTGAAAGCATAGGCCGAATCGGCGTTGAAAACCGGCGCTTTGGGCAGCGCCGCTTCGGCCGTTGGGGTGGTTTCGGCGGGGTGCTTGTCGGGGCAGGCCGTGAGAATGCAGAGGCCGGCCAGGGCGGCCAGGGGGAGGCGGGGATTCATTTTTCGGCAGTTGGGCGGGGTGGTCAGACGACTGTTGAAGTCGTCCGACCACTAAATTATTGGTTTGCTCTGTGCAGCGAATTAGTGGTCGGACGACTGAAAAAGTCGTCGGACCACGCCGTTCTATTCTTCGCTGTAGGCCCACTCGACCCCGGCTTTGGTGTCTTTGATGACAATGCCCTGGCCTTTGAGGGCGGCCCGGATTTCGTCCACCTTGTCGTAGGCTTTGGTGGCTTTGGCTTCGGTGTAAAAGCCCAGGGTGAGGTGGAGTAGTTCCTCGGCGTTGGTTTTGGCTTCTTCGTGCAGGCCCAGGATGTCTTGCACGACCAATTTGTAAGTGGCTTTCGCTTTGTCAAAAGTTTCCCGCCCCACCTCAACCAGGGCGCTTGAGTTGGTCGCCAATGTATTGAAGCGCTTTAACAAATCGAACAGGGCCGCCAGGGTACGCGGGGTGTTCAAATCGTCGTCAAGAAACCGGAAGCATTCGGCGCAGCGGTTGTCCAGGTCCTGTTGTTGAGCGGGGTCAAGCTCAGAATCGCCAACGGTTTCGGGAAATTGCAGCTTCTCCACCAGCCGCAAGCCATTCATCAGCTTGCGATACCCCTTGCGGGCGGCGGTCAGGGCTTCGTCGCTCACGTCCACGGGGCTGCGGTAGTGGGCCTGGAGCAGGAAAAAGCGCACCGTCATGGGCGAATAGGCTTGGGAGAGGCCGCCGGTGGGGCCGTTGAACATGGCCCCGAGCAAAATGAAGTTGCCCAGGCTTTTGCTCATCTTGGTGCCGTTCACGGTTATCAGGTTGTTGTGCATCCAGACCCGCGCCTCGTCGGTGCCGGTGTGGCTGGCGCAGCACTGCGCGATTTCGCACTCGTGGTGCGGAAACATGAGGTCCAGCCCGCCGCCGTGGATGTCGCTCAGGCCGCCTAAGTATTTGCGGCTCATGGCCGAGCATTCGAGGTGCCAGCCAGGGAAGCCCTCGCCGGGAGTTGGTCCAAACGGCGATGGCCAACGCATGAGGTGTTCGGGCGCGGCGCGTTTCCAGAGGGCAAAATCCAGGGGGCTGCGCTTCTCGCTTTGGCCTTCCAGGTCGGCGCGGGTGCCGGCGAGCTGGTCCTCGATGCTGCGGTTGGAGAGCTTGCCGTAGCGGTGCTGCTCGTTGTAGCGGGGCACGTCGAAGTACACGCTGCCGTTGGCTTCGTAGGCGAAGCCGTTGGCGATAATCTCCTCAACCATCGCAATTTGCTCGGTGATGTGGCCGCTGGCCTGGGGCTCGATGTCGGGCGGCAGGCAGCCCAGGGCGGCCATGTGCTGGCGGTAGCGGTTCACGTAGTGCTGGGCAATCTGCATTGGCTCGACCTGCTGGGCGCGGGCGGCCTTTTCCATCTTGTCCTCGCCGGTGTCGGCATCGTTTTCCAGGTGGCCCACGTCGGTCACGTTGCGCACGTAGCGCACCCGGTAGCCGAGGTGGCGCAGGTAGCGCGTCAGCACATCGAACACCACCGGTCCCCGCGCATTGCCCAAATGGGCTTCGCTGTACACGGTTGGCCCGCAGAGGTACACGCCCACGGCGGGGGCTTGCACGGGCACAAATTCTTCTTTCGTTCGGGTCAGGGTGTTGTAAAGCGTCAGGGGCATGGGCGCAAAGGTACGGCGGGGGTGGGGTGGGGGAGGATTGAACAAAACTCCCCTCCTGCTAAGGAGGGGACATTTTGCCGTAGGCAAAATTGGGGTGGTTAGGCCGTAGAACGTCGCTGCACCGCGCGTGATGGTGCCATTCGTCGGCTCCTACAACGACAGGCCCACGGGCAGCGAGCGGCAGACCGGCTCATCCGAAAACCCGACTGCCCATCCATGCGCCGCCGCCGGTTGGCAAGCTGCTGGGTGCAGCCCGCTTGAAGTGCGCCCGGCAGTCTGGTGGGTGGTCCGAACCACGCGCAACGGCTTGGGTTCAGGGCGTTGAGGATGCCGGGGCAGGCGGTAGGGCCAGGTTGTGCAAGTCGGCCAGCGAGGCATCGCGCTGCTGCCGGAAAAGAGGTTGGTGGAAGGCATCAAGGCGCACGAGCAGCGTACCTAGCTGCTGCTGTTCGGCCGCACTCAGGCCGCCAGCCAGCAGCAGCGAAGCTTGGTTCATGGCCGGTTGCACGGCCTGTAGCACGGCGTAGCCAGCAGGAGTCAGCGTCAGCCGGCGGCTGCGCCGGTCCTGCGCGTCGTCCGATTCGGCCACAAACCCCTGGGCAGTCAGGCGCTTGATAACCAATAGGCCCGACGATTTTTCGTTGAGCGTGGCTTCCACCAATTCGGTTTTTGTCATCCGGCCGCGCTCGGCCAGGTACACGAGGGAAATGAAGTCGTCGAACGAAAGCAGCGGCACGGTGGTCAGGGCTTTCTTGACGTAGTGCCGGAAATGCCGTGCGGCAATGGTCAGGTACTGGGCGATGATGGTCGGCAGCAGGGGAATGGCGGCGGTGTAGTATTGCTCGGCCGCCACTGGCGGGGAAGGTGGCTCCGGCGCGTGGCCCTGGGCCGCCGCCCAGGCCAAGAAACGGGCCACGGTGTGCCCGGCCGGGTCGGGCACTTGTTGCTCGAAGGCATCGCCGAGGTCAAGCAAATTTTTTAGAAGAGGAGTTTTCATAAAGCTGGATAACTGGAACGGCAGTGACCCCGAATGCATCAGTGCGCCCACTACGGTAAAAGTACGCCATTGCGGCAGGTTTTGGGGCTAAAAACAGACCAACAAGAAAACATTTAGAGCATAAATGCCCTTTATTTGGCATTTGTGCTCTAATTTTGAGCATTAATTCACCGGCGTTACTTGAACTAACGCCTGCATCTAACCAATCGCCGCATGACCGCTACCCCCTATGACACCGATGTGCTGCTAATCGGCGCTGGCCCGACCGGCTTGAGCCTGGCTGCTGCGCTCCACCACCTCGGCATCGGCTGCCGCCTGGTCGAGCAAAAGCCTGGCCTATCCGACACCAGCAAGGCTACCAACCTCATGCAAGGCACTCAGGAGCAGCTGGCCTCGTATGGCCTGGTGGCCCCGATGCTGGCCCAGGCGGGTAAAATGCGTCGGCTGATGATGCACGGCTACGGCGTGAACCTCGGCCCGCGCACCATGCATTTGCCCGAAAGCGTGTTTCCCGATGTGCTGTTGCTCGGCCAGGACCGCATCGAGGCCGCGCTGGCCGGGTCGTTGCAGGCGTTGGGCGGCACTGTTGAGTTCGGCACCCAACTCACCCACCTCGCCCAGGATGCCGATGGCGTAACGGCCCAGCTCCGAACCGGCGACTTTGTTCGGGCCGTGCGGGCACGCTACGCCGTGGGCTGCGACGGGCCGTGGGGCGCGACGCGCACCTTCACGGCCTGCGACTTTGCGCCCGTCAGGACCGGGCGGGCCATCCGGCAAGTGGACGTGAAGTTGGAGTGGCAGCGCCTGGGGTCAATGGAGCAGATGTGGCTGTTCTATTTTGCCGCTGGCTTTGCCGTGGTTGTGCCGCTGCTCGACGGTTATTCGCGGGTACTGACCATCGAGCCGAAAGAAAATATGCCCGCCCGCAACCCCACCTTGCCGGAGATGGTGGCCAAGCTACGCGCCGTGACCGGCGACGAGAGCATCGAAATGACCGAGCCGAAATGGTTTAGCTACACAGAGTTAAGCATGGGCATTGCGCCCGCCCTGCGCGATGGCCGGGTGCTGCTGGCCGGCGATGCTGGCAACCCCATCCTGCCCAACGGCGGGCAGGGCCTCAACACCGGCATTCAAGACAGCCTCAACCTGGCCTGGAAGCTGGCCGCCGTGTTGCGCGGCGAAGGCCCCGAGGCGCTGCTCGATACCTACGCCGCCGAGCGCCTGGCCCTGCGCCAGGCCCTGGAAAAAGTGCAGTTCAACTCGCTCAAATACACCACCACGACCAACGCCGTGACGCGCTGGGCCGTGAGCCGACTGGGCAATTTTCTGCTCGACAAAGGCGGCGAGTACCAGATGGCCCGTGCCTTCAGCCAGCTCAACGTGAACTACCGCAAAAGTCCGCTCACCCTGGACCGGCTCAAGGGCGGCAAGGTGCGGGCCGGCGACCGCCCCGCCAACGCCGAAGTGTTGCACGCCGCCACCGGCCGCGAGGTGCGCCTCTTCGACCTGCTGGCTGCCCCACGCTGGCAACTGGTTTGCTTCAACCTGAACGCGGACGTGGCCCCTGCGCTGGCCGGACTGCGGCAGTTGTGCGCTGGTCGGCCCATCAACCCCCTGTTAATCAGCACTGCACCCCAGGACAACCGCGCCCCGGAACTCTACTACGACCTAGACGAAGTGGCCCACCCCGCCTACGGCATCCGCCAGCCCACGCTCTTGCTCATCCGCCCCGACCAATACGTGGCCGTGCGGGCAGCGGCCACCGACTGGCCGACAATGGAAAGCTACGTGCGCCAGTGGGTTGCGCCAAAACAAGTGGTTGCGGAGTAGCCGGAAAAGAGGGGTCCAACGACCGGGCAGCCGCTTGCCATCCCCGTTTTCGCAAGGTAAAAATGCTCGCCTTGGCAAAGAGGAGAAGGTGTGGTCCTACCGCCGCAACCCATACAACCCTTCCACCGGGAAATGGTCGCTCCACGGGATTTCCCGATGCACCCGGCAACCCAGGATTTCCCACTTGGAGCTGGCAAATTGCTGGTCAATGCGCAGACCGGGCAGCTTGCCGTGGTAGGTGGCACCCAGGCCGGTGCCGGTGCTGGCCCAGGTATTTTGCAGATGGTCAGCTAGTTGGTCGTAAGCATAAGAGTAGGGCAGGTCGTTGAGGTCGCCGGCCAGCAGCACGGGGTAGGGCGAGCGGGCGAGGCGGGCCACGAGGGTGTCGGTTTGCCGCGCCCGCGCCACGGCCCCGTTGCGGAAGCGGCGCAGCAGGCCGGGCGCTTGCTGCCGCAGCCCGGTTTCGGTGGAGGCGGCGGCCACGATGTCGTCTTCGGCCAGGCTCATGCTTTGCAGGTGCAGGTTGAACACCCGCACCGTGTCGCGGCGGGGCAGCACGAGGTCGGCCCACATGGCGTGGTTCTGGGTGAGCTTGCCAAACGTAATGGTGCCGCGCCGCACAATCGGGAAGCGCGAAAAAATGGCCAAGCCAAACTCCGCCCCGATGCGGTTGGTGAGGGATTTGGACACGAACACTTGCCGCCCCGCCGCCGGCCCAATGGCGCGGGCCGCCCGGAATGTGTCGCCGTGTTCGGCGCTGCCCTGCGGCTCGTGGTAAAACTCCTGCAAGCACAGCACGTCGGCCGGGCTGGTCGCCAGCCAGCTTATCAGGGCTTTGGAGGAGGCGTAATCGGGGTCGCGCAGTTGGGCATACACGTTGAAAATGCGGACGTTGGCCGAAAGGAGCCGCACGGCTCCCGCCACGGGCGGCAGAAAACCCGCTGCCTGGCCCCCCGCAGTTCGCGCATCTACCTGCGCCTGCACCCAGCGAAACGGGTGCAACGCCAGCCCCCGCTGGAAGTGTGGCCAGGTCAGAAACAGCCCCAGCAGCGGCAGCAACGCCACCTGCCGCCGCCGCCGCAGCCAATACAGCGCCGCCAGCACCGTGCCGGCCAGCGCCAGCGGCACCGTGAATGCCCCAAACACCGCTGGCCAGAACGCCGACGCGGGCACCTGTTCGCAGCCAATGGCCAGCAGCAGCCAAGCCAGCGCCAGTAGCGTAACTTTGAAGGCGAAGGAGCGGCGCACCGGGGCGATTGAAGGGGTTTTGCTGGCGGCAGGCGAACCAGCAACCGGATTCTGCAAAGGTACGGGGGCCACCAATTGGCCTGGCGCACGAAATTTGCACGGCCCCGTTGCGTTCGGGGGGCTGAGCGCCGCCGTGGTGCTCCGGCCCGAAAGCCGGATGCCCCGCGCCAACCGTTTCTTACTCCCGCACTGCCCCGATAAAATATTATGACTATTCGCGTTATCAAAAACGGCCGTTGGCTTTTGTTCAGCGGCTGCCTGTTGAGCGGTGCGGTGGGCCGTGCTGCCCCGGCGTTGCTGCCCCCCCCGCCCCCGCCCACGCTGGAATTTATCCAGAACCGGGGCCAGTGGGATGCCCGCGCCCGCTACATGGCCCCGTTGCCCGGCGGCAAATTGGTGCTCGGGCCGCAGGGCCTCACCTACGTGCTGGCCGACCGCACCGCCCTGGCCCGGCACGGGCACGCCCGCGAAGCGGCGGCTGGCCCGCTTCGCAACGATTTGCCCTTGCACACCTACACGGTCAGCTTTGTGGCCGCCAACCCGGCCCCGGCCCTGACGGCGGCCACGCCCACGACTGAAACTCGCAACTACTTCATTGGCAGCGATGAACACAGCTGGGCCAGCCAGGTGCCCAGCTTCCGCCGGCTGCACTACGCCGGGGTGTGGCCTGGCATCGGGGTCAGCTTGTACGAAAACGCGGGCCAGCATTTGGAGTATGACGTTGAAGTGGCCCCCCGCGCCAACCCGGCCCGCGTGGCCCTGCGCTACGCCGGGGCCGATGCATTGGCGCTGGACGGCGAAGGCAACCTGCTCATTCAAACCAGCGTGGGGGCAGTGCGCGAACTGGCCCCGCAAGCCTGGCAAACAGACCGCCGGGGCCAGCGCCAAGCCGTGGCTTGCCGGTTTGTGCTGAAGAACAATGTAGTAAGTTTTGCGCTCGGCCCCTACGACCGCCACCGCGCCCTCACCATCGACCCGACGGTGCTGTTCGCGTCCAGCACCGGCAGCACGGCCGACAACTGGGGCTTCACGGCCACCTACGACCAGGCGGGCAATCTGTATTCGGGGGGCATCGTGTTCGACTACGGGGTGCCCAACAACGGCAGCTACCCGGCCACGCCGGGGGCCTACAGCACGCAGTTCAGTAGCGTGATGGACATTGGCCTCATCAAGTACAACCCCGCCGTGACAGGCCCCGCCGCGCGGGTGTGGGCCACCTACCTGGGCGGCAACAGCAGCGACTTGCCGCACAGCCTGGTCGTGAACGCCCAGAACGAGTTGGTGGTGCTGGGCAGCACTTCGTCCACCAACTACCCCACCACGGCGGGAGCCTTGAGCCGCAGCTTCGGTGGCGGGCAGTACCTGGACCCCTTCGGCGACGGCCCGCCCTACGATATGCCCAACGGGACCGACCTGGTGGTCACGCGCCTGGGGGCCAACGGCAACCGGCTAGCGGCCAGCACCTACCTGGGCGGCAGCGACAACGACGGGGTGCTGCCTCCGGTGCAAACCACCTCGTTTTCGCTGGCCCGCAACTACGGCGACAACTTCCGGGGCGACGTGCTGCTCGACCCGGCCGGCACGGTCTATGTGGCTTCCAGCACGGCTTCGACCAGCTTTCCGGGCGTGGCGGGCGGGCTAGGCGGCCGCTACCACGGCGGCAGCAGCGATGCCGTGGTGTGCCTGTTGCCGCCCGACCTGGGGTCGGTGCGCACGGCGCTGCTGGGCGGCAGCCGAGCCGATGCGGCTTACTCGCTGCAACGCGACGCGCAGGGCCGCATTTTTGTGGCGGGGGGCACGGCCAGCCCCGATTTTCCGACCACCGCCGGCTGCTACCAGCCCCGTGCGCTGGGCGATGTGGACGGGTTCGCCCTGTGCCTCAACCCCACCGCCACGGCCCTGGAAGCGGCCACCTACCTCGGCACTTCGAGCTACGACCAAGCGTACTTTTTGCAACTCGACGGCAGCGGCGACCCCTACGTGCTGGGCCAGACCCAGGGGCGGCCCCTGCCCACGCCGGGGCACTACGCGGTGGCGGGCGCAGGCCAGTTTGTGCAAAAGCTCACGGCCGACCTGAGCGCCAGCGCCTTCGTCAGCACCTTCGGCACGGCGCGGGGCATTGACTTGGTGCCCACGGCGTTTCTGGTGGACGAGTGCGAACGGGTGTACGTGTGCGGCTGGGGCGGCAGCGTGAACAGCGGCAACCTGGGCGGCAGCACCGACGGGCTGCCCACTACGGCCGGGGCCGTGCAAACCTACACCGACGGGTCCGACTTCTACCTGGCCGAGTTTACCCCCGGCATGGCCGCGCTGGAGTACGCCACGTTTCTGGGCGAGGACGGTGGCCGGTCGGGCGAACACGTGGACGGCGGCACCTCGCGCTTCGACCGGCGCGGGGTGGTGTACCAGGCGGTGTGCGGCGGTTGCGGCGGCGGCCCCGGCTTCCCGGTGCCGCCGGGGGCCAACACCTACTCGGCCCAAAACCGCAGTAGCAACTGCAACAACGCGGCCTTCAAGATGGACTTTGGGCGGCAACAGGCCGACCCCGGCCCGCGCCGGGCCGTGTGCCCCGATGCCGGGGCGGTGCCGTTGGGTGGCACGCCGGCCGGGGGCACCTGGAGCGGGCCGGGGGTGCGGGCGGCCGCAGGCGGCGGCTACGAGTTTGTGCCCGCCGTGGTGGGGCCGGGGCGCTACGTGCTGACCTACGCGGTGGCAACTACCGGTATTTGCCTCAGCACCAAGTATGTGACCTGGCTGGTGCCGGGTCCAGCGGCAGCCCGGTTTGCTCCCTTGCCGGGGCAGTGCTTGAGCGGGGCGGCGGTGGCGCTGGCCGCCGTACCCGCCGGGGGCACCTTCAGCGGCCCCGGCGTGACGGGTCGCACCTTCAGCCCGCAGGTGGCGGGCCTGGGCACCCACACGCTCACCTACACCGTGTGCGACTCGGTGGCGGGCGGCGGCGTGGTGACGCAGCAAGTGGTGGTGCAGGCGGCCCCCGTGGTGCAGGCCGGGCGCGACACCACGCTCTGCGCCGACCTCCTCCAACCCTATCAGCTACAAGGCTTCGCGCCCGCCGACGGGGTTTGGGGCGGTCCCGGCGTGTCGGCCACCGGCTACTTCACGCCGCCCGACACCCACAACCGGGGCGGCAATTTTGACCTGACCTACACCGTGACGCACCCGCCCTGCATCACGGTGGCGCGGCGGCGCGTCACGCTGGCCCCGGCCTCGCTCACCGACGTGCCCCTGGACCTGCCCGTGTGCCCGGCCGCGCCGCAGTTTGCGGGCCTGGCTCCTTTTGCGCCTGCTTTCGCCCCGCAGTTGGCCGGGGGCAGCTACGTCTGGGATTTTGGCGACGGCTCGCCCACCAGCACCGAAACCAACCCCCGCCACCGCTACGAGCAACCGGGGTCGTACCTGGTCAAGCTCACCGCCCGTTATGCGGGCTGCGAGGTGCATACGCAGTTTGCGCCGTTGGAAGTGGGGGCCGTGAACGTGCCCAACATCATCACCCCCAACGGCGACGGCCTCAACGAAACCTTCCGGCCCCGCTTTAGCTGCCGCCCCACCTCGCTGAAGGTGTTTTCGCGCTGGGGCCAGGAAGTATTTCGCTCCGCCGACTACCACAACGACTGGAACGCCAGTGGCTTGGGCAGCGGAATCTACTACTACCTGCTCCAAGACGACGAACAGCGGGCCGTGAAAGGCTGGGTGGAAGTGGTGCGGTAGGGGAGGGGGCGCATTCCGGGCATTGCACAGCCCCCGAAACTACGCCAGGCTCTCCGCCACCCATTGAAAGCGAACAGAAAAGCTAATAGCCATCAGCCGTTAGCTACCGACTCACTGCCTAAAATATCCTCGTACAGCGCCCGGAACGCCCCGCCCACTGCGGCCATGCTGTAGCGCTGCTCCGCATTGGCTTGCAGCACTGCGGGGTCAAAAGCTGCGGGCGTAGCCAACACTTGCGCGATGGCGGCGGCCAGCGCGGCTTCGTCGCCGGCTGGCACCAGCAAGCCGAAACGGCCGGTGGTGCCCACCAATTCCGGCACCCCGTTTACGTGGGTGGCTACCACTGGCAGTCCACTAGCTTGGGCTTCAATGAGAACGCAGGGCAAGTTCTCGTAGTTGCTGAACAACACGAAGGCCGCCGCCCGCTGCATTTCGGCGGCCACCGCGTCGTGGTCGAGCTTGCCCAAAAACACCACTGTGCCATCGGCCAGCAAGCCCAGGGCGGTGGCCAGGCGGTGCATTTCGGCTTCGGCGGGGCCGTAGCCGGCAATGCGCAGGTGCAGGCCGGGCAGCAGGGGCTGAGCGCGGCGCAGGCCAGCCACCGTGCGCAGCAAGCCGCTCAGGTTCTTGGCCGGTTCGTTGAAGGCGGCCACGTTCAGCAGCCCGTGGCGGGGGGTGCCCGGCGGCGGCGGTTGAAACCGGGCGGTGTCCACCACGTTGGGGATGACCACCGTGCGCGGACTAATGCCGCCGAGCCGGGCCAGCGCCCGCTGCAAATCCTGCGACACCGGCGTGAATGCCGCTGCCTGCCGCACCAGCCACCCCGCCAGCCACCCCCGCCCCCAACTCAGGCGGTGGGCATTCACGGTCAGAAAGGCCGTCCAGTTTTCCGTAATCAGGTAGGGGGTGCCCCACCACAGCTTCAGCCACAGGGCCAGGGCGGCGGGCCGCAGCATGATGTGGGTGTGCAGCAGGTCGGGCCGCTGGCCGCCCCAATGCCGCCGCACGGCCCCGATGCCCCGCCCCATGCACACCAGCCACAGCCCCAGTTTCAGCACCTTGTCCAGCGGCCCGAAGCCGGTGAGGCGTGCCCGGTAATAGTAGCGCCAAGTAGGCACCGGGCCGTTCAGGTCGGCCTCCAGGTCAATCAGATGGGGCAGGGGTTGCCGCGCCACCGCTGCAAACACCACCGCCGACTGCCCCGGCCCCAGCGCCGCAGCCACGGCGGCCACGTGCCGCGCCACGAAGTCGCCGTCCTGGGTTTCGTAGCGGTGCGGGTACCATTTGGGAAGGTGCAAAATTTTCATGTGGCGGGAGCGGCCCCGGCTCGGTTTGGCCACTGGCCCGAACCGCTGGCCCAGCCCAAAATTACAACCGGCCAGCGGTGCCGCCTCGCGGGGTTACGGTTTTAACCAGGATTTTGCGACGGGGCCAACAAAACCAAAAATAGTTGCGACCTTCGGCCTGCCAAGCCCGCCCCGGCCGGGGAATGAACCAACGAATACTCCGGCCCGTTGCGTCGCAACGCCCTTTTGTCCCTCTGCCCTGCTACCCATTCCCGCATGAAAACCCTGCTTGTTGTTGTCCTGCTCGCCAGCGGCCTTGCCCTGACCGCCCCCGCCGCCGCCCAGGGGCCGTTGCCCCGCGCCGGCAACATGAGCCGCGCCGAACGCCGCTCCCTGATGTCGCCCGAAGAAGCCCAGCGCGACGAGCAACTGCAAATCATGGAAGCCCGCACCGGCAACACCAGCCTGAGCATGGACAACACCGCCCCCCGCGCCGGGCAGGGCAAAAGCTCGTTCAAGGTTCGCAAATTCAAAGACAATTCCGGCACCAACAAACAAACGCGGGGCCTGAGCCACCCCGTGGGCGGCGTGATATCGCAAGGCAAGCCGCTGGTGCACCAGCACCCCAACGCCCGGCCCCGCCGCAAGTGGTTTCTGGCGTTTTGAGCCGGCGTGGGAGGCACTGCTTTTAAGTTGTGCTTCCCACGCCCGACTCAAAGTACCACAACCTGTCCGTGTTCGGACGGCGAATGGCCGTGCAACTCGCGAAAACATTTGCTGAAATACGACAGGTTGTTGAACCCCACGCGGTAGGCTATTTCGGCCACCGGGCCGGCTTGGGCCGCCAGCAGTTGGGCAGCCCGGCGCAAGCGCAGGGTCCGCACAAAGTCGCTGGGGGCCTGGTCGGTCAGGGCCTTCAGCTTGCGAAACAGTTGGTTGCGGGTCATGGCCAGTTCCGAGGCGAAGGCTTCCACGTCGAATTCAGGTTCGCCCATGTGGGCTTCCACCACGGCCAGCACACGAGTCAGGAACACCTCATCGGCCGGAGTGATGCTGATGTTGGCCGGTTGGAGCGTGATTTCGCGGCCAAACCGCGCCCGCAACTGCGCCCTTTGGGCCAGCAGGTTGGCCACGCGGGTGCGCAACTCGGCCGGGCGGAAGGGCTTGGTGAGGTAGTCGTCGGCCCCCAGTTCCAACCCTTCCAGTCGGCTTTCGTCCGACGCACGGGCCGTGAGCACCACCACCGGAATGTGGCTGGTGTTGGGGTCGGTTTTGAAGCGGCGGCACAGTTCCAAGCCGTCCATGCCGGGCATCATCAGGTCGGTCAGCAGCAGGTCGGGCGGAATGGCGGCGGCCTGGGCCAGGGCCGCCGGGCCGTCGGGCGCGGTTAGCAGGTGGTAGCTGTTGCCCAGGCAGGTGGCAATGTAAGTCCGCATATCGTCGTGGTCTTCCACAATCAGCACCACCGGGCGGGCATCCGCTTCGCTGAACGAGGAATCAGGAACGAGGAATGAGGAATTGGCCTCTTGGCTGTGCGATAATTCTTCGTTCCTCCTTCCTGATTCCTCATTGAAAAGGGGTGCGGGCACAATTTCCTCGGGTTGCAAATGGGCGTGGCCCAGCGGCAGCCGCACCGTGAACGACGACCCCTGGCCCGGTTCGCTCTGCACCGTCACGGTGCCCTGGTGCAGCGCCACCAACTCTTTCACCAGCGCCAGGCCAATGCCGGAGCCGTCGTGCCGGCGGCGCGTCGAGCCATCGGCTTGGTAGAAGCGGTCGAACAGGTGCGGCAGGTGCTGGGCGGCAATGCCGCAGCCGGTGTCGGTCACCACCAGCACCGCCGCCGCTGCCTCGGCCGTCAGCCGCACCGTAATGCTGCCCCCGGTCTCGGTAAATTTCAAAGCGTTGCCCAGCAGGTTCATCAGTATTTTCTCCAACTGGTCGTGGTCGGCATAGGCGGGTAAGTCGGGTGGTAGTTCGGCTTGCAGATGCACTTTTTTGGTGGCGGCCAACGACGAAAAATCCGCCACTACGCGGCCCGTGAACGCCGCCAAATCGGTGGCGCAGGCTTGCAACTGCATCTGCCCGGCTTCCAGGCGGGCGATGTCCAGCAACTGATTGATGAGCAGTAATAAACGCTGGCCGTGGCGGTGCATGAGCTTCAACTCGCCCGCCAGCGGGGCAGCGGCGGGCTGGGGCAGCAACTGCTCCAACGGCCCCAGGATGAGCGTGAGCGGGGTCCGCAACTCGTGGCTGATGCCGGTGAAAAACCGGGTTTTCAACTCGTCAATTTCCTGGAGCCGGTCGGTGGTTTCGATGCTGTGGCGCAGGTCGGCATAGGCAGTTTGCAGTTCCTCGGCGCGTTGGCGTAGGGCTTCGTTGGCGGTGCGCTGCACTTCCTCTTTCTCGGTCAGGGCCAGCAGGGCGGCTTGCTGGGCGCTGGCGCGGTCGCGCCGGGCCAGGTTGATGCGGTCGGCCAGGCCCAGCGACAGCAGCAGCACTTCCAGCGCCGACGCTGCCTGTACGCCGTACTCAGTGAACCAGTCGGGCGACACTAGTCCAACAGTGCGGAGATAGTAGTACACAATGGCAATAATGAGTACCGTCCAGCCTGCCATGTAGAAGCGGGCGGGGCGGTAGCCCGCCGCCAACTGCCGCACCCCGGCCACCAACAGCAACAAGCAGACCAGCAGCGGCACCCCTATCGGGACAAAAAACAGCGGATTGGGTCTGCCCAGCAAGCTGCTCAGGGCGGGCAGCGGAGTCAGAAACAGCGCCAGCCGCATGGCCCGGTCCAGCTGTGGGCGTAGCCGCCGGGTTTCCAGAAACGAGCGGCCCGTGAGCAGACTCGTCACCAGCGTTAGGCCCAGTAGGGTGTTTTGCACCAGTGCCTGGTGCATTTCGCGCAGGTTGTGCAGCCAGAACAGGTGCAGGTAGCCCATCATGTCGGCCTGCAACAGTCCGAAAGCCAGCACGAAAGACACGTAGTAGAGGTAGCTGCGGTCGCGCACCGAAAAAAACAGCAACAGGTTGTACACCAACAAGGCCAGCAGAATGCTGAAGTAGGCCACCCCTTTTACGTCGTCCACCCGACTGCTTTGCAGATAGCAGGTTCGCTCAATGAGGCCAAAATGGAACACGTTGCCGGGCGAATGCACATACAACGTGTAGGTGTGGCCGCGCCGCAGGGGCAAGTTCAGGTTGGGAGAAGTGCTGAAAACGACGTGGCTACTGGCCCAATCCTGCGGCCCCAAGCCCTGCCGGTACACCGGGCCGCCCGCCGAATCCACCAAAAACACCTCCATGCCGCGCATATCGTGCAAGCTGGCCCAAAACAGCCAAGCCGTGTTGGTATGGACCTCGTTCCGCACCCGGCAGCGCAGCCAGTAATCGGAGAAAGTGTTTTCGCGGTCGGGCACCGGCTCGGTGCTGGGCACAAACTGCCGGGCGTAGGGTTGCACCTGCACTTGCGCCAGGGTAAGCGGTTGCTTCACGGCACCGGCCCGGCGGTCAGTCAGGATGTCCCACCGCAGCCCCAGGTCGTAGAAATGCAGCGTGTCGGGCAGCACCAGCACGGCGGGCAAGTGCTGACCAGCGCGTGCCGGGCCAGCCAGCAACAACGCCAGCCCCCCCCAGAATAGCATTCTTCTCCACTGTTCCATCTGCCGTGCTGGCTGCGGGCCGGTTGCCGGGGCTTGCGGTGTTGCAGGCCTCACCCAATCCACGCAAACTGCCATTTTGATTATTAAATTATGGTGAACTCCACTAGCGCATCCTTTTGCGGCAGCCACAGCTAGGCCAAACCAACCGCCCAACGGCGTTGCATTCTTTGACACGAGCCGCGCAAAAATACGAAATCAGACCGGGTTAAGATTCTTAAAAACAGGGGTTTATTGGCATTTCAACCAGCGTGTTAGGTTTTGCAACCAGGGTGCTAACGCCGGGACCGGGAGCTAAGGTAACATTGCGGCGAATCCGGGCGCTGCGAAGGCGGCCGGCATCTGTCCAGCATTCCTTTTTTTCACCCCAAAATTCAAAAACCATGACCCCAACCCCTCCCTTCCTCCACCTGCCAACTGCCCGCTGCACCGGCCTGGGCCGCTGGCTGGCCCTGGCCACGCTGCTACTGGCGGGCCTGTTGCCGCTCCGTAGCCTGGCGCAAGCTCCGGCCAACGACCTCTGCAGCAGCGCCACCGTTTTGGTGGCGGCCAGCACTTGTGCGCCTATCAATGGTACCCTTTATAATGCTACCGCCGACCCCGCCTTTGATACCAACAACGACGTGTGGTATCAATTCACGGCCACGAGTACCGAGGCATTCGTGGAGTTTTCAGGGGCTGCGTATGGCAATTTTTTCATCAAGGTTTTTGAAAGCCCTTCCTGCCCCACCAATGCGGCGGTAAATATTGCCTTCGGCCCTGCCTTCCAAAAAGCCTTCATAGACGGCCTCATTCCGACCCATCATTACTATGTGCGGCTGTACAGCGACCCTGCTAACGTCTTCACTGCCGTAGATGGCGCTTTTACCATCTGCCTGACGCAGCCGTACCTGCCGACCCCAGCCAACGATTTGTGTACGGCCCCGCAATTACTCATCAAAGCTACTCCTTGTGCAACAGTGGTTGGCACCGTAGGCGGGGCCACTGCCAACCCTACCCTTGACGACGACGACGACGTGTGGTATTCGTTTGTGGCCAATGGCACCCAACACACCATCACGGTGACTCCCACGGGTGTCGTCAATTTGTTTACGGAAGTGTATGGAGTGAACTGCCCCATCAATACCACCACCCCCATTTACCACAACGCCAGCAGCAGCACGTCGGTGGTGACGGGCCTCACGCCCGGCACCACTTACGCCGTGCGGGTGGCTAACTTTGATACCTTCTCCGGTTTCGTCAACGCCGCTGACGGGGGCTTCACCATCTGCGTGAACAACGCCGTGCCCGCCCCGGCCAACGATGAGTGCGCTGGGGCCATTGGCTTGGGCACCGTGACCAGCACCTGCACCGCCACCAACGGCACGTTGTACGGGGCCACGCAGTCGGGCGTGAGTGGCGGCCCCGGCACGGCCGACGATGACGTGTGGTACTCGTTTGTGGCACCGGCTGGCGGTAAGGCTGGTATCTATCTGACCAGTACCGGCGGCCTCGACCTGGTAGTGGACCTGCGGACCGCGCCCTGCGCCACCAGCACCAGCCTCCGCACCGGCAACCAGGGCGGGGCCACTGTGGGCGCTCAGGATACCATCACGGCCCGCAACCTGACCCCGTTGCAGACCTACTACGTGCGGGTGTACAGCTACGGGACTACCGCCGCCACCGCTGCCAACGGCACGTTCTCGCTGTGCGTGACCACGCCCGGCACCTGCGCCCCGCCCACGGCCCTCACGGCCACCAACCTCACCAACACCACCGCCCAACTCAACTGGACGGCGGGCGCGTCGGCCTACAACTACACCGTGGAGTACGGCCCTACCGGCTTCACGCCCGGCACTGGCACGGTTGTGACCACGGCGCTGACTTCGTTGACCATCACCGGACTCACCCAAAGCACGGCCTACCAGTTCTACGTCACCCAGACCTGCGGTTCCAGCGTGAACAGTGTGCGCGTGGGGCCGCAAGCCTTCACCACCACCGGCCTGACCACACTCAACGTCAGCACCACGCAGACCATTACGGGTGCTTACGACATCGTACACGTACTGCCGACTGGCCACGCCACGCTGGGAGCAGATTTCACGGTGAACGTTTCGATGGATGTGCAGGACGGCGGCAGCCTGGAAACCAACTGCCACGCCGTGATTGGCACGGGCACCTTCACGCTAGCGGCCGGGGCGCACCTCTACATCTGCGACTTTGCGGGCATTATCAGCAGCAGCTCCAACCAAAATGGCGCTATTCAGGTAACGGGCACCCGCACGTTCTCCGACGATGCTTCGTACACTTACAACCTGAGCAACAGTGGGCAGAACACCGGCGATGGCTTGCCCAGCACCGTGCGCGACCTGGAAGTAAACGGCACCGGCAACCTGCTCACGACCACCAACAGCGTCAGCATTCGCCGCACCCTGAAGATTACCAACGGCGACATTGACCCCAACGGGCAGACTCTGACGCTATTGTCTGGCCCCGGCCCCGATGGCACGGCCCTGATTGACAACACCGGCGGCACCGTAATGGGACCTATCCACGCCCAACGCTACGTAAACAACACCCTGAACCCCGGCCTGGGCTACCGCCACTTTGGCCTTCCTGTGCTGGGTTCTGGTACTCAGTTCGGCTCGGGCGGCTCGCCCATGATTGCCAATTCTGCTTACAATTCGGCCACGCCTGCGGCCAAGCCCGCCGTAACGCCCTACCCGACGTTGTTTTACTACGACGAAACCAGAGTACCAGCTAACAGCAGCAGCGTCACCGACTTCAACGAGGGCTGGCAGTCGCCGGGCGGGGTAGCGGTCATCTTCAGCCCCGGCAATGCCTACACTGTGCAAGTGAGCGGCGGCGAAACCCTGACTTTTGAGGGTCAGCCCAACAACGGCCCTTACGCACTGTCGGGCCTCACCTACGGCAGCGGCACCCAGGCGGGCTGGCACATGCTGGGCAACCCCTACCCGGCACCTCTCGACTGGAGCACGATGACCGTGGGCGGGGCGGCCACCAACAACCTCCAGAACATGAACGGGGCGGTATACGTCTATCAAAGCAACGGCCACTACACCGGCACCTACCGCAGCTACCAGAACGGTTTTGGCGGTTCGCCGCTCATTGCCAGCAGCCAGGCATTCTTCGTGCGCGGCAGTCTGCCGGGCATCACCGGCACCGTCCGCTTCAACAACAACAACCGCGTCACCACCTGGTCGGCCACCAACTCGACCCTCTACCGCGCCACCGCCGACACCCGCCCGCAAATACGCCTCGCCCTGACCGGTAGCGCCACGGTGTCGCCCGACGAAACCACGGTATATTTTGAAGCCGGGGCCACCGCCGGACCCGATGCCCGCTACGATGCCTACAAGCTGCCCAACGTCGGCCCGGCCGTCAATATCTTCAGCGTTATCGGCCCCGAGACGTTGAGCATCAATGGCCTGGCCCCGCTCGCCAGCACCGCCCTCACCGTGCCCCTGGGCCTGAGTGTGCCGCAAGCGGGCACCTACACCCTGCGTGCCGCCGACCTGCTGCACTTCGGCAACACCGCCGTGTACCTGCGCGATGCCCTGGCCAACACCACCGTAAATCTGAGCCAGCAACCCAGCTATGCCTTCACGGTGGCCGCCAATGCCTTGAGCAGCAACACCCGCTTCTCGCTGCTATTCCGCCCCGGCACCGTCACGGCCACCCTGGCCAACCTCGACGCGACCCAGGTTGCCTTGTTCCCGAACCCCGCCCGGCGCGAGTTCACACTGCTTGCCCCGGCCTTGCCCGCTACCGCCACGGTGGCCGCGCAACTCTGCAACGCCCTGGGCCAGGTGGTCCTGACCCGCTCCCTGCCCATGACGGGCACTGGCGTAGAGGCGCAGTTTGATGTGCGCGACCTGCCCGCTGGCGTGTATTCGTTGCGGCTACAGGTTGGCCGCCTGGCCCCGCTCACCAAGCGCCTCGTCATCGAATAATGTTCCAGGTCTGAAAAACGCTGGCTGGCTCCGGCCAGCCAGCGTTTACCGGCCCGATTCCCTTTTTAATTTTTAACAATGAGTTTCTCCATGAAAACCAATCGTTTCCCCCACATTGCCCGGCTGCTATTCGCTGCGCTGCTCCTCAGCGGTGCCGCTGCCCAGGCCCAGGCACCGCCCACCGGCGGCCCGCAGCCCATGCCCGCCGCTTCCACCACCAACACGCCCATTGATGGCGGAGTCAGCATCTTGTTGGCTAGCGGAGCCGCTTACGGCCTCAAGCGCCTGCGCCGCCGCAAAGCAACCGCGTAAGACATCAAAAGAGTAGTCGCTTGCTGTGCCTTACATTCGTGCTTCACCCACGACTTTGCGCCCTCAACCAATGAAACCCCGCCACTCCCTGTTCCTCTCGGTTGCCCTCGTTGGCAGCCTCACGGCTTGCGAACAAGCCCAGGAAGCCAAAAACGCTTACAGCGCCCTGTCGACCACGGCCAAAGCGAGCCAGCACATGGCCGAAAACATGAAAGCTGCCGAAGTGCGCCAAACAGACCGCGTGAAACGCGGCGACACACTAGCCATCAACTACAAAGAGCTGGAAAAACGGCTGCCCGCCACCCTGGCTGGCTACACCGTCGTGGGCGAACCCGAAGGCCAATCTATGCAGATGAGTGGGATGCACTACTCCAGCGCCAAGCAGAAATACCGGAAAGATGACCAAAGCATGACCGTGACCATTCTGGATTACAACGGGGCCGCCAGTATGTTCACGGCCGCTACGATGATGATGAACACGGGCCTGGAAATAGAAAACGACGACCAAATCATGCGTGGCACCGACCTCGGCATCGCAGGCGTGAAAGCCTACGAAACCTTCGGCAAAAAAGACCACCAAGCCACCCTGATGACCAGCGTAGCCGACCGGTTTTTCGTCACTGTCGAAGCCACCGGCCAGCAAGACACCAACCTGGTGAAAGACGTGGCTAAAAGCTTGAATCTGGCCGAACTGGCCAAAATGTAAGCCAGCCACGGATTTACAAAAAAGGCCCTCAACTGCACTGGCAGTTGAGGGCCTTTTTGTGAACGCGCTTGCGGCTGCTTACGCAGCTTGCCCAGCCATTGCACCCGCAAAAGCCGGGGCAAAAACTGTCTGAGCAAATTCTTCCAGCGTGGTGGGCGTGGTGTTGACAGCGGTGCGGGCATCGTGCACCATGGCCTTTTCCTCGTTCATCGTGCGGGTCATTTGGATGTAAAGCTCCGCCATGTTCTCGCTCAGGCCCGCCTGCACCATGCCTTTCTGAGCATCGTCGTAGCCGAAGGGCACGTAGGGCAACTCCGGGCGGCCGATGGCTTGCCCGATAATCGCCGTGGCCTCCTGCATGGAGTGGTTGCGGGCACCGAGCAGGTAATGCACCGAGTGGTTTTCAAAGTCGCCCTGGTCCAGTAGTTCAGCGGCTTTGGCGGCAATGTCCTTCGTCGCCACCATCGGAAACTGCAAATCGGGTCGCATCGCCGAACCCGTAATGCCCATGTGCTGAATCATGCCGACGTTGGCCAGCAGGTTTTCCATAAAGTACGCGGGCCGCAGGTGCGCCACCGTCAGGCCGGGCACGGCGTTGAGGCGGGCTTCCTGGTCGTGTACGCCCAGCACCGGGCCGGTGCCCGCCGCCGCATCGGCCCCGATGCTACTCAGATGCACCGCCTGTTTGAGGCCCGTCGCCCGCACGGCCGTCGCAATGGCTTCGCCCACCTGTGCCATGTGACCCAGCACGTCGGGGCTGGTCATGTTGGGCGGAATCATGAGGAAGGCGGCATCGGCCCCACGCAGGGCTTCGGTGAGCAAAGCCACATCGTGCAGGTCGCCAGCGGCGGCTATCGCACCGGCTTGCGCCAGCGCATCGAGGCGGGCGCTGGCCCGCGCCACGGCCGTGACCTTGTGGCCTGTGGCCAGTAGCCGATGAACGAGAACGGTACCGATATTACCGGTAGCCCCGAGGACGGTGATGTTTTGAGGAGTTGCCATGAGAATTGTGGAGAAGGGGTGGGTTAGTTGCCAAATTGATTTGGACCCCACAAAGGAACTACCGTACCTTTGCCAATAGCAAGTACCAACGAAAAAGTAGGGTACTTACTAAATAGTAAGAATCATTGACAGTCAAGCCAAAAAATTTATGCCCAAGCTCACAAAACAACAGGAATGTCAGGCGCAGTGGGGGGCCAGCATCTCCACCGACCTCATTTGCCCGGTCCGCACTTCCCTCAACCTGCTCGGCGGCAAATGGAAACTGCTCATCCTGGCCTCGCTGCTCGACGGCCCCTGCCGCTACGGCGAACTACGTCGCCTGATGCCCGAAATCACCGAAAAAATGCTTATCCAGGAGTTGCGAGAGTTGGAAGGCGACGGCCTCGTCTTGCGGCTAGTGCATCAGCAAGTACCCCCTAAAGTGGAATACGCCCTCATCGGCCCCGGCGAACAGTTGCGCCCGGTGCTGCAAGCCCTGCTCGGCTGGAGCCTCGATTACCTTAAGCAACAGCGTGTAGCGACCCTGGCTGCTAACTGAGTGCCGGTAAGCTGCGAAACAAACCCTCCGCGAAACACGCTATTCTTCGGGCACCACACCCCGGTAAAGCCGCGCCAACGGCAGCGTACACCCCACGCTGCTCAAGTCCAGCACCGCTGCCAAATCGCGGGTTTCCAGCAGTAGCCAATGGTCGTTGGGCTGGCGGGTGTAGAGTTCAGCGTGAATAGTGGTCGAATCCAGCATCAGGTACTGACGCAAACTCGGAATCTGGCGGTAGAGCATAAATTTCTCGCCCCGGTCCTTGTCGGCCGTTGATTCCGACAGCACCTCCACAATCAGCGTCGGGTTGAGCAGGTTTTCGGGATTTTTATCCGGATTTACTGCGGCCTCGCCGCACAAAGCTGAAAAATCGGGGTAGAGGTACGAACTGGCATTGAGCACCTGTACCCGTTGGTCGCTGGTGTAACCCGTACAGCCATTCGCATCGAGCTGGCTAAATAGCAGGCCATTGAGACGATGACACAGCACGTTGTGCGAGGCCCGCGCCCCGGCCATTGCCCGCACTTCGCCCGCGTAATATTCGTGCTTATTGACCGCCATGCGCTCGTGGTGCAGGTAGTCTTCGGCCGACACGTAGTCGGGAGTGGAAGGTTGGTAAGCAAGCTGGCCCATGAGCGAAACGGAAGTTAGCAGTTCTCCAAAGATAAGACCAAACAACCGGCTTGCCCCAAACGCCAAAAATCCCCAACCTGCCGCGAAAGCCGGTTGAGGATTTTTAAGCTGGATGCGAATCCTATACCTGAAAAAAGCTAACAGTTGGCAGTCATAAGCCAACAGCTCACGAACGCTACAGCGTCCGCTTGATTTCCTTTTCCTCGAAGCCTTCAATGTTGTCGCCTTCCTGCAACTCGTTGAAGCCTTTGATGGAAATGCCGCACTCGTAGCCCTGCCGCACTTCCGACACGTCGTCCTTGAAGCGTTTGAGGTCCTGAATATCGCCGGTGTGCAGCACGATGCCGTTGCGCACCACCCGCACCTTGGTTTTACGGGTCAGGGTGCCTTCGGTCATCATGCAACCGGCAATGGTGCCTACTTTGGTGATGTTGAACACCATCCGCACTTCGGCATTGGCCACCACCACTTCCTGCACGGTCGGGGCCAGCATCCCCTCCATTGCGTCTTTTACTTCGTTGATGGCGTTGTAAATGATGCTGTAGAGGCGAATGTCAATCTGTTCCTGCTCGGCCAGCTTGCGGGCGCTCTGCGAGGGCCGCACCTGAAAGCCGATGATGATGGCATCGGAAGCCGAAGCCAGCAGCACATCGCTTTCGCTGATGGCCCCCACGCCCTTGCTCAGAATGTTCACCTGCACCTCCAGGGTGCTTAGTTTCAGCAAAGAGTCGGCCAGGGCTTCCACCGAGCCGTCCACATCGCCCTTCACCAGGATGTTGAGTTCCTTGAACGAGCCGATGGCCAAGCGGCGGCCAATCTCGTCGAGCGTGATGTGCTTCTTGGTCCGAATGGTTTGTTCGCGGGCCAGTTGCAGGCGGTGGGTGGCAATTTCGCGGGCCTCGCGCTCCGTCTCCATCACCTGAATGCGGTCGCCGGCTTGCGGGGCACCGGTCAGGCCCAGCACCTGCACGGGGGTGGCGGGGCCAGCCACCTTCATTTTCTTCATCCGGTGGTCGGTCATGGCTTTCACGCGCCCAAAGTGCGGCCCGGCCAGGATGATGTCGCCCACGTTCAGGGTGCCGGTTTGCACCAGCACGGTGGTCACGTAGCCCCGGCCTTTGTCCAGCGAGGCCTCAATGACGGTGCCGATGGCGTTGCGGTCGGGGTTGGCTTTCAGGTCCAGCAGTTCGGCTTCCAGCAGCACTTTTTCCAGCAGTTCCTCGATGCCCAGGCCCGACTTGGCCGACACTTCCTGGCTCTGGTACTTGCCGCCCCATTCCTCCACCAGAATGTTAATCTGCGACAGCTCCTCCCGGATTTTTTCGGGGTTGGAACTGGGCTTGTCCATCTTGTTGAGGGCGATGATAATCGGCACCCCGGCAGCTTGCGCGTGGTTGATGGCTTCCTTAGTCTGCGGCATCACCGAGTCGTCGGCCGCCACCACGATGATGGCAATGTCCGTCACCTTCGCGCCCCGTGCCCGCATGGCCGTAAAGGCTTCGTGGCCCGGCGTGTCGAGGAACGTAATGGGCTTGCCTTCTTTCGTGCGCACCTCATAAGCCCCGATGTGCTGCGTGATGCCGCCCGCCTCACCCCGCGCCACGTTGGCATCGCGGATGTAGTCGAGCAGCGACGTTTTGCCATGGTCCACGTGGCCCATGATGGTCACGATGGGTGCCCGGGGTTTCAGGTCTTCCTCCGCATCATCGGCATCAATGACAATGTCCTCCTCCTCGGCCGACAGGAACTCCACGTCAAAGCCAAACTCGTCGGCCACCACCGTAATGGCTTCGGCATCGAGTCGCTGGTTGATGGACACGAACATTCCCATGTTCAGGCACACCTTGATAACCTCGTTCACGTTCACGTCCATCAGTGCGGCCAAGTCGTTGGCCGAAATGAATTCGGTGAGCTTGAGAATTTTAGCGTCCAGCTCGTTTTGTGCCCGCAGCGCCTCGCGGTCCTCGGCAGCCATGCTGCGCTTGTCGCGGCGGTATTTGGCGCGGTTGGCCTGGCCGGTGGCTTTGTTGCCGCCCAGCTTGGCCAGCGTGGCCTTAATCTGTTCCTGAATCTGTTTCTCGGCCTGTTCGGGCGTGAGGGCGGGTTGCGGGGCACGGTTGCCCTGGCCGGGGCCGCCGGGGCGGTTACCACCGGGGCCGCTGCGCTGGCCGGGACCGCCGGGGCGGTTGCCGCCTGCACCGCCCTGGCCGGGGCCGCTGGGACGGTTGCCGGTGGCGTAGCCGCCGCCGGTGCTGCCGCCGCTGCCGGGGGGACCGGGCAGACGGGTACGCTTTTTCTGACCGGGGCCAGCCGCGTTGCCCCGCTTGCTCACGTCGGACGACGCAATCGGGCGCGGCCCACGGCCCGGCCCACGCCGGTCGTTGCTGGTGGCCGACAAGTCAATCTTGCCCAACACCGTCAGCCCTTTAAGCTGGTCGGCTTTGGCCGTGATGGTGCTGTCATCAACTGTTGGAGCATCGGGCGCGGCCGGAATGCTGGCCGTAGGCGCAACCGTCGGCTGGGCCGCTGCTGGCGCTACTGGTTGCGACGGAACACTTGGGGTGCTTGGGGCGGCGGGCGCAGCCGTTGCGGTCACGGCTGGGGCAACCACCGGGGCCACAGCCGTCGGCGCGGCCACGGCGGGTTGTGGTGCAGTGGGCTTTTCGGTGGGAGCCACCGGGCTGGCTTTGGGCTGGTCGGCGGCCGGAGCTTTCGCCTCGGCGGCTTTGGGCCGCACTACGCGGCCTTTGCTGTCCAGCTCAATCTTGCCCAATACTTTCAGGCCGGGCGTAGTGGTTGGGCTGCTGTCGGTGGTGGCCGGGACGGCGCTGGCTACCGGAATAGCAGGCGCTACGGGCGCTACCGGGGCCACGGGCGCTGCCACCGGAGCCGGTGGGGCCACGGCGGGCACTTCGGCCACGGGAGCGGCCTTGGGTACTACTGGCACCGAAGCGGGCCGGTGCGCAGCGGGCGGAGCCACAGCGGCCAAGTCGCTTTCGCGCTTGGCCTGAATGATTTTCTGGGCCTCCTGCCGGTCGTGGGCCGAGGCGACAAATTCTTTTTCCAAGAGCGCCACTTGCTCGCCGGTGAGCTTGCTAGTGGGCTTATTATCAACTTGTACTCCTTTTTTTGCCAGGGCCGCGACGGCCGTGTCCATTCCAATGCCCAGGTCTTTGGCCGCCTGTTGTAGCCGTTTCGGGGTTGCTTCCGCCATTCTTGAGGTTACTGCGCGTAAGGTTACGCTTCTGTTTGCAAAGGTATTACATTAAATCTTGCCCGCTGGGAAAATCAAGCCAGCGGGCCTGATTTTGTTACCCCTGCCGCAGCAACCGCCCGGCCATCATTGGGCCGGCGCGGCGGATGAGCCTGCGCCCGCGTCCTCGGTGGTCGTAGTGGTGTCGATGGTTTCGGCCGTTTCGCCCTCGGCGGTGCCGTCGGCGCTGGCTTCGCCGGCTCGCGCCCGCGCTTCTTCCAGCGTGGCCACGTCCACGTCGTCGGCAAATTCCTGGCGGATAATGCGGTACACGTCGTCCACCATTTCTTCTTCCAACTCCGTGCGGCGCACGATGTCGTCTTTTTTCACGGCCAGCACCGACCGGCCCGTGTCCAGGCCGATGCGCTTGAGTTCGGCCAACACCCAGGGTTCGATTTCGTCCGAAAATTCTTCCAGCGCGATGTCTTCCTCGTAGTCAATAGCTTCCCGGAACACGTCAATCTCCATGCCTACCAAGCGACTGGCCAGCTTGATGTTGGCCCCGCCCCGCCCAATGGCCAAGCTCACCTGGTCGGGTTTCATGAACACCGACACGCGGCCCGCTTCCTGGTTGATTTTCATCGAACCCACTTTGGCCGGCGAGAGTGCCCGCGCAATGTACAGCTCCAGGTTGTCGGTGTAGTTGATAATGTCAATGTTCTCGTTTTCCAGTTCGCGCACCACCGGGTGGATGCGGCTGCCCTTCATGCCCACGCAAGCGCCCACGGGGTCAATGCGTTCGTCGTAGCTTTCGACGGCCACTTTGGCCCGTTCGCCCGGCTCGCGCACCACGTTTTTGATGACGATGAGGCCGTCGTAAATCTCCGGCACTTCCAACTCGAACAACCGCTCCAGGAACGCGGGCGCGGCCCGACTCAGGATGATTTTTGGGGTGCCATTCAGCACTTCCACCCGATGCACCACGGCCCGCACGGTGTCGCCCTTGCGGAACCGGTCTTTCGGAATCTGCTCGCCCTTGGGCATCACGAGTTCGTTGTCGTCTTTGTCCATGATGAGGGCCTCGCGGCTCCACACTTGGTACACTTCGCCGGTCACGATTTCGCCCACCTGGTCCTTGTATTTCTGGTAGAGGTTGTCGCGCTCCAGGTCTTTCACCCGCTGAATCAGCGTTTGGCGGGCCATGAGCACGGCGCGGCGGCCGAAATCTTCTAGCTTGATGCCTTCGGGCAGGGTTTCGCCCACCTCAAAGTCCGGCTCAATCTTCTGCGCTTCAGTCAGCGTGATTTTGTCGAAGTCCCAGATGTCCTCCGAGTTGTCGTCCACAATCTCGCGGTTGCGCCAGATTTCCAGGTCGCCGTTGTCGGGGTTGATAATCACGTCGAAGTTGGAGTCTTCGTCGTACTTTTTCCGAATCATGGTCCGAAACACGTCGTCCAAAATGGACATCATCGTGGGGCGGTCGATGTTCTTACTTTTGGCAAATTCGCCAAAAGATTCGATGAGTTCGTGGCTATTCATAAATCACGGATTTTTTCGGATGAAGTGGATTTCACGGATTTTGGGGACGATTGCAAGGGTAAACCGGAGTGAGGACAAGGAGCTAGTCGTTTCGGGTTAAGTGCTAATGTTACAGGCGCAAAAGAAACGATACGAGCTTCCCCAAAATCCGTGAAACCCGCTTCATCCGAAAAAATCCGTGATTATTTGAAAGAGATAACAACTTTCGCCTCGCTAATGTCCCCAAAGGAATAAGCGGCGGCGGGCAGGGTGGTTTTTTTGTTTTTGACTTTGATTTCCTCTTCGATTTCTACGCCTTCGGCGGTGGCGGCGACAAGTTTGCCGGTTTTCTGGGTGCCGTCGGCCAGCGTCAGGTGCAGGGAGCGGCCGATGTGGCGGGCGTACTGGCGCGGGTCGGTCAGGGGCTGGTCGGCACCGGGGCTGGTCACTTCCAACGAATACTGGGCTTCTTCGCCGTAGTGTTCTTCGAGGCGGCGGTTGAGGCGGCGGCTGACGCGGGCGCATTCGTGAATGCCGAGGCCGTTCGGCCCGTCGAGGGTAACGGTGATTTTGGGCATCACCGAATCGGACACGGCCAACTCGATGACGAACAAATCAAGGTCTTCCAGCGAATCGTGGAGCATTTCAAGCAGCAGGGTGCGGTCGAAGGCCATTGGGAAAACGGGGCAGCGGCTGGGGGCGGAACAAAAAAAGAGGGGACTGCGCGTCCCCTCTTTTTACGGATAGAATACCAAACTTCGGGGCAAAGATACGGCGGGGGCGGGGAAAAAAGCAAGAACGGCTTGCCGCGAGGCAGTTGGAGCGGGTTGGGGTGCGGCGGCAGGTATTTTTGCAGGGAGTTGGCGCAAGGGGCACGAGGCAACTGCTTGTTTCAGAAAACCGGGCGTAATTTTCAGCCCTCAAACGCGGGGCCAGTAGTATGCGACTGCTAAAAAGTGGTGGTGCGCTGGTTGCCCCACCCAAGCGTCTGGCGCTTACGGCAGCTCACTAACGCTAATTTCCACTCTTTTCCCCCCTCCCTTTTCATGTTCAAAAACTTCTTCCCCCAAACCGCCCGCTGGGGCCGGGCGCTGCTGGCGCTGGGCCTGCTGGCCGGGCCGCTGGCCGCGCTGGCCCAACCCACCGGCTACTGCGACACCGGCCTCGGCGGCGGTTGCGGTGGCAACAACGTGACGGATGTAGCGATTGCCGCTACCACCCTGAGCAACCCCAACATCGTTTGCAACACGACGGCGGCTTTCGATGCCTACACCATCTGGCCCGCTTCGGGCAATACCACGGCCACGCTCTCGCCGGGCGTGAGCTATCAGGTAACGGTGACAACGGATGGCATATCCATTATCTCGGTATGGGGCGACTGGAACCTCAACGGCTTGTTTGAGGCCAGCGAGTGGACGCAGGTGGCGGTTGTTTCGGGGGCCAACGCGCCCACCACCGTGACCGTGCCAGTGCCTGCTACGGCCCTGGCGGGCCTGACCCGGTTCCGGGTGCGTTCGCGCAACCAGGGCAACCCGAACGGCGACATTGATGCCTGTACCTTGTTCGGGTCGGGCGAAACCGAGGACTATGTAATCACCATTGGGCCGCCGCCGGCTTGCGCTCCGCCCATCAACCTGGGGGTGAGCAACGTGACCACCACCGCGGCCACGCTCACCTTCAGCGGGGCCAGCAACGGCACGGCCGTGGGCTACGTGGTGCAGTACGGCATTCAGGGTTTTGTGCCGGGCGGCGCGGGCAGCAATACCGTGAACACGACCAACACCTCGGTGCCGCTGACGGGCCTGACCAACAGCACGAACTACGAATTTTACGTGACCAAAAACTGCGGCGGCGGCATGAGCAGCATCCGCAACGGGCCGTTCCGGTTTCGGACGGCCTGCGTGGCCCCGGTCTATGCGACGCTGCCGGTGCTGGTGGACTTTGAGAACGCCTGGGTCAATGCCTGCGGCACCCGCGACGTGCCCAGCAGCAGTTGGCTGAACACGCCCATCACGGGGAATTTGTCGTGGCGGCGCGACGACGACGGGGCCGCGGCCAACTGGACCAATCCCACGTTCGGGGCGTTCACGGTGAACGGTGCCCAGGGCCGCCACGCGGCCCGGTTTCATGACTACAGCGCCAGCACCAACGCGGGCCTGACGGGCACCCTCGATTTGTACGTGGACCTGAGCGGCACCGGGGCCAAGGTGTTGCAATTTGACTACATCAACCCCACCGGCACCGATTCGCTGCTGGTGCAATTCTCGACCGACGGCGGCAACACTTTTGGCCGGCCGTTGCTGCGGCGGGGGGTGGGTGCCGCGTTCGGCCAGCAGTCGGTGAGCCTGCCCGCCACGACTTCGGCCACGTGCGTGGTGCGGTTTCGGGCCGTGACCGACTTTTTTGGCAGCACCGACATCGGGCTGGACAACGTGCGGCTGGCGGCGCTGGTGGGGGTGCCCGGCTGCGTGACCAACGCCGTGCCCGCCAACGGGGCCACCAGCATTCTGCGCCCCGTGACGCTGACCTGGCAGCCCACCACGGGCGTGGCCACCGGCTACGATGTATCCTTCGGCACGAGTGCCACCACGTTGGCCCTGGTGAGCAGCAACCAGCCCGGCACCAGCTACACCGTCACGGCCAGCCTGGCGGGCAACACCATCTACTACTACCAGGTGGTGCCCCGCAACAGCAACGGCCCGGCCACGGGCTGCTCGGTGCTGAGCTTCACGACCAGCAACGTGCTGACGTATTGCACCACCGGCCTGGGAGGGGTCTGCGGCACGGCCGACATCACGGATGTGGTCATTGCCGGCACCACCCTCAACAACCCCAACACGGTGTGCAACACCAGCCCAGGGGGCGATGTGTACACCAGTTGGCCCGCTTCGGGCAGCACCACCGCCACCCTCACGCCCGGCAATGCCTACCAGGTGAGCGTGACGACGAATGGAACGGGCATCATCTCGGTGTGGGGCGACTGGAATCAGAACGGGCAACTGGAAGTGAGCGAATGGACGCAGATTGCCACGGCCTCGACCACCGGCCAGCCCGCTACCATGACCGTGAACGTGCCCGCCAATGCCCTCTCGGGCCAGACCCTGTTGCGGGTGCGCTCGCGCTCGAGTGGCAACCCGAATGCGGCCCCCGATGCTTGTAGCCCGTTCGGGTCGGGCGAAACCGAAGACTACGTGGTGGACCTCGGTCCGCCCCCGGCCTGCGCCCCGCCCGTCAACCTGGCCATTGCCAACCTGGCCCCGACTGCGGCCACGTTCTCCTTTAGCGGCAACACCAACGGCGCGGCCACCGGCTACGTGGTGCAGTACGGCGTGACGGGCTTCGTGCCCGGCGGCACGGGCAGCACCACCGTGAACACCACGGCCACCACCGTGCCGCTGCCCGCCCTGACACCGGGCACCACCTACCAGGTGTACGTGACCAAAAGCTGCGGCCCCGGCATGAGCAGCACCGCCAACGGGCCGTTCACGTTCACCACGCCCATCGTGAACGACGAGCCGTGCACGGCCACCGCCCTGCCCATCAACAACACCTGCCAGCCCACCAACGGCACCCTGATTAGCGCCACGGCCACCCCCAACACCGTGTTTGCCGGGGGCAACGGCGGCACCGGCTGCGGCTTCAACACCGGCGGCCCGCCCGATGTGTGGTACCAGTTCACGACCGCCGCCACCGGCCCCGCCAGCACGGCGGTGCGCATCAGCGTGACGGGCAACGCGGCCAGCGTGGTGCGGGCCTACCGGGGCGCGGCCTGCGCCGGGCCGCTCACGTTCCTGAGCTGCGCGGGCACGGCCAGCGCCACCGCCGCGCCCAACCTCGACCTGACCAGCCTGACCCCCGGCACCACTTACTACGTGCGGGTGCATACCTACAATTCCTTCGACCAGCCGGGGGCCTTCACCATCTGCGCCACGCCGGTGCCCAACTGCCCGGCCCCGGCGGCCCTCACGGCGGGCACCCTCACCAGCACCACCGCCCAACTGAGCTGGGCCGGTGCGCCCGCCGCCGGCAGCACCTTCACGGTTTTCTACGGCCCCACGGGCTTCGTGCCCGGCAGCGGGGGCACCAGCGTCACGGGCATTGCGGGCACCAGCACCACCCTCACGGGCCTGGCCCCCACCACCACCTACCAGGTGTACGTGCAGCAAATCTGCGGCGGTTTCAACGGCAGCAGCACCCTGGTGGGGCCAATCAGCCTCACCACCCCCATCACCATCCCCAGCAACGACGAACCCTGCGGGGCCACGCCCCTGACGGGTGCCACGGCCCTGACCAGCACCAACCTGGGTGCCACCACCAGCCTGCTGCCGGGCATCAACCTGCCCGCCTGCGCCCCCTCGCAGGCCCCGAAGGACGTGTGGTTCACCTTCACCACCACCGGCAATTCCATCTCGCTGACCGTGGCCGGGCCAGCCGCCGGCATGGTGCGCCTCTTTACGCTCACCAACTGCACCACCGGGCCGCTGGTGCCGGTGGGGTGCCGCGCCGCCGCTGCCGCCAACACCGGCTTCGCGGCCCCGCTGCTGTTCACGGGCCTCACGCCCGGCCAGCAGTACTACATCGCCGTGAGCGGCTTCGGCAGCGCCGACCCCGGCGGCACCTTCAGCCTGACCGCCACCAGTGTGCTGGCCACCCGGCCCGCCGCTGCGGCCACGGCCCTGCTCGTGCACCCCAACCCCAGCGCCGACGGCCACCTCACCCTGCGCCTGCCCAGCGGCGCGGCGGCCCAGGCCACGCTCGTCAATGCCCTGGGCCAGGCCGTGCGCGGCTGGACCCTGGCGGCCGGCGGCCAGGCCCAAGCTGTGAGCACCCAGGGCCTGGCCGCCGGCGTGTACACGCTGCGGGTGCAAGCCAACGGCGAATGGCTGACCCGGAAAGTGGTGCTGGAATAAGCCCCGCTGCTTGGTACTAAAAAGAGCGCCGTCCCGGTTGGGGCGGCGCTCTTTTTGTGGGGGTTGAACGGCGTGGTGCCACGAATTCCGCGAAGCGGTTCGTGGCACCACTAATCTTTGCCCGGTTACTGTTCAACGAGTAGTGGTACCACGAACCCCTTCGGGGAATTCGTGGCACCACGCCCTAATACCCTTCCTTCTGAAACCCAAACTCGCGCAGTACGCTCTTGTAGGTGTCGGGGTAGTTGGCTTTGATGAGGTTGATGAGGGCCTTGAGCACTTTCCGCAACGGTTTTTCCTGCACGTTTTTCTTGCCCACTTCGCCCGATGCTTCGCCTTCGGTTTTGCGGCGCTGGGCCACCAGGGTTTTGTATTCGGCTTCGATGGGGGTCCAGTAGGCTTTGCCGTATTTGCGGTCGTTGTAGCCGTGGGCATCGAGGGCGGCCAGTAGCTTGGTGAGGGACTTGGCGCGGGGCTTGCGGCCGCTGGGCAGGCGGTGGTTGCGGCCTTCGGTCACGATGCCGAACTCGTCGTAATAGGCTTCGTCGGCGTCGCCTTCGTGGTCTTCGGCCAGGTAGGCCCGCACGAAGTTCAACGACTTTTCAATCATTTTGTCCAGCTCGCGCAGGCGGTTGGCCACGGGGCTGCGGTCGTTGTCGGCCGCGTCGCTGGTGTCGAGGCTGTCGTAGTAGGTTTGCGCCTGGGTCAGGAACGCGGCTTTGGTTTTCCAGAGCAAGTCGCCCAGCGCCGAGGTTTTCCAGAATTTCGCCACGTCCAGGCCCAGGGTGGCCAACTCCAGCTGCCCAAAGGGCAGGTTGGGGGTGTAGGTGGTGTCGTTGTTCGGCTGGTTGGCGGCCGAATCGCCGGAGTTGGTGGGCGACATAAAGGAGTGAATTGGGGGTGAGGGGATTAATTTCCCGAAATATCGGCAGCATTTTCACAATTCCAATGCTGCCATTGTCCCGCAGGGCATTTCGGGTTCCAAGTAAGGCTCCGGGAATGTCCCGGAGGGCATCTCCGGTTCCGATACGGGGTCCGGGACATTCCCGCAGGGCATCTCGGGTTCCAAGATGCCCTCCGGGACATTCCCGGAGGGCATCTTGGTTCCGAGGAGGGGTCCGGGACAGTCCCGGAGTAAGGAAATCCCACAACGGCTGCACAGAATTAGGAAAGCAGTTCAGCCAGTTGGTCTTTTTCAGTCCATTTAACCAAGCTGTTGGCGTGCGTTCCTAAAATATCATACTGCACCCGATACCCCCCTAGTCTGCTGCCCGCACTAGTGTCGTCGATGAATCCTACTAACTTGCCTAGTGCTGACTTTTGACTGCCGTAGATTTTATGAGCAGCCTGAAAATTCATGTCAGTTCTGTTGAGGCTGTTGACAAAATGCTCTCGGTTTGAGCCGGTGATGTAGTTTATCAAATGAATGTGTCGGCTGGTACGTACCACGGCACTGAACTGAATGCTGCTACCTCGCATCACCTTTTGTTTGAAATCAACTTTGTCGGCGAAAGCATCTCTAAGGTAATGGTTAGCCTCTTGGGTAAATAGCCGCACTTGGGTAGGTTCTTCAGGTTCCTCATACAGCGAAGCTGATAAGTTCACGGCTTGGGTAATGAACGAACTTACATCATGTATTAGGGAAGCAACCATATGGGCCTCCGTCGTTCGTTTGTAGTAGAAGGTATTACCTGAAGAATCCTCGGTTTGCTTGATATTATAGTGCTTTTGCACAAATGCGAAAGCCCGGCTGAAACACTGTGAATCCAAGTAAATTTCGTCACTCAGGTACTCATTGTTTGACACAAGCCCCCCATCAGTTACTACAAATCCATTTTCGCGTTTGGTTAGAAACACGGCTACAAATTTGTTCGTCACAGTGCTGTGGCAAGTAGTGATTTCCAATGTTTGTCCGCGTTCGCGAAAACGCCAAAGTGACCGATATTCGCCTACTGTTTCTTCGAATACCGTAGACAATTCGTTAAGCAAAGTATCGAACATGGGAATTGGGGTCGGTCTGTGGGGGAAGGGAAGGAAACAATTCATCGTCGGCCGTTACTATTTCCAAAATTGGTAAGTCGCCGTCGTGGTCCATGTTCGCTTCTTCGTAAAAATGCATGATGCAATAAACAGGGTTTGCCAATTCCTGTTCACCAGCGGTTGTTGTTAGCTTGTCGGTTTTGTACGCAAATGAGTTGCCGTCGCGGTCGAACTTTTGGAAGTGTGGAGTTTCGATTTTTTGCTCGCTTAACCGCTGGTTACCCGGCGGGTTGCGGTGGGCACGGCCTTTGGAATCGTACCGTAATAATGGCGGAGCCATAAAAAGGTGGTCACTTAACCTGAACTTGAAAGCTTGGTTGTTGACAACACTCAATTCGGCTGCAAATTCCATTGCTGAATCAGGTTGATTGTGCTCAACTGGGAGGTAAGTTGCCATTACCCCCGGCCTACCTTTTTTGGTTGCTTTACGCGACAAAATAATGCCGGGGCCACTTGTTGATTTGGTACAAGTAAGCAGCCCCTCATAATCAGGATATTTTTCCTTTACCTCCCGGCAAACGTCAGTTTCGGCCATTGTATCAAAGCTGTTCGGGTGTAAGGCAAATCAGGTTTAGCGGCAGCAAGTTAAGTAGTAATCATCGAAACGAAGTTTTGAGCGGATATCCTTACTCCTGCCCGGCCAGCAAATCCTCAAACGTCTGCCGCCGCCGAATCTGGCGCAGCGCGCCGTTTTCGAGCAGCACCTCGGCCGGGCGGGGGCGGCTGCTCACCGATGCGTGACGAGCAAAGTGCGCGACAATTCCACGTAAGAATGATGGGTGAGTAGGTTCGTGAGTTGCGGCAGAAACCGGCGAAACAGTTCCAGCAAATCGGGGGTGCGGATATTGCCCGTGGACACCAGCAGCAATTTGTAGGGCTGACCGTGCAGTAAAAAACTGTTGACAAAATCAGCGTCCTTGGTAATTACGACGCGCTTTTCGGCCATCGAAAGCTGCGTTATGCTGCTGTCCTGAGTGCGGTTGGCAGCGGGCAGGTCGAGGGTGTGCAGGCAGTCGCAACCGCCGTGGAAGGCCAGAAAGCGGGCCAGTTGCCGGGGCAGTTGAGCATCGACCAGCAGCCGCAACGGTTCGGGGCGGCTCACGAAGCCAGCCGGTACACCGACCGCACTTGCAACACCTCGGCCGCATACGCCTGGCAGGCCCGCAGGTCTTCGGCCTCCAGGTCTTCGTAGTCGGCCAGAATTTCGGCCTCCGTCATGCCCGAGGCCAGGTATTCTAGCACGTTTTGCACCGGGTAGCGCAGGCCGCGCACCGTGGGCTGCCCGTGGCAGATGGTGGGGTCGATAGTGATGCGGGGGTGCAACGCGAAAGTATCCATTGCACTAAGGTAAGCACACGGGCGAGAAGGCGGGGCAAAAAAAGACTCGCCCTGGTACGCTGTTCAAGTGGGAAGCGTGGCGAGTACTATTGTCACAAAGGTACGGGCATGTTGTGTTTCTAAAAAGTGTGGTTTTTAACACTTTTTAGAAACACAACATACCTACTCCTGCCCTTCCAGCAAATCCTCGAACGTCTGCCGCCGCCGAATCTGGCGCAGCTCGCCGTTTTCCAGCAGCACCTCGGCGGGGCGGGGGCGGCTGTTGAAGCTGCTGCTCATCTCGAAGCCGTAGGCCCCGGCGTTGTGGAAGGCCAGCAGGTCGCCCTCGCGCACTTCGGGCAGCAGCCGGTCCCAGGCAAAGGTGTCGGTTTCGCAGATGTTGCCCACCACGGTGTAGAGGCGCTCCGGCCCGGTGGGGTTGCTCAGGTTGCTGAGGTGGTGGTAGCTGTCGTAGAACATGGGCCGGATGAGGTGGTTGAAGCCCGAATCGACGCCCGCAAACACGGTGGCCGTGGTTTGCTTGACCACCGCCACGCGCACCAGCAGCCAGCCGGCTTCGCTGACGAGGTACTTGCCCGGCTCGAACCAGCATTCCAGCGGCCTTCCGTATTCCTGCTCGAACCCGGCGAAGGCCGCCGCCACTTGCTGCCCCAGGGCGGCGACGTCGGTCTCGGGGTCGCCGGGCTTGTAGGGCACCTTGAAGCCGGAACCGAGGTCCAGAAACGCCAAATCGGGGAAGCGCCCGGCCGCGTCGAAGAGCACCTCCAGCCCCCGCAGAAACACGCCCACGTCCTTGATTTCGGAGCCGGTGTGCATATGCAGCCCGCGCACGTGCAGGCCGGTACCCTTCACGACCCGCTCCAGGTGCCGCAGCTGGTGAATGCTGATGCCAAACTTGGAGTCAATGTGCCCGGTCGAAATCTTGTAGTTGCCGCCCGCCTCAATGTGCGGGTTCAGCCGGACGCACACCGGGTAGCTGCCGCCAAAGGTGGCCCCGAAGCGCTCCAGCAGCGAAATGTTGTCAATGTTGAGGTTTACGCCCAGGTCTTTGGCCTGCACGAGTTCGGCAAACGTCACGCCGTTGGGCGTGAAGAGGATGTCGGCGGGCGCAAAGCCCGCGTGTAGCCCCAGCCGCACTTCGTTGATGCTGACGCAATCCAGCCCCGCGCCCAACCCGTGCATCAAGCGCAGAATGGCCACGTTGCTCAGGGCTTTGCAGGCGTAGAAAAACCGGGTGGGGTGCCCGGCAAAGGCGGTGGTGAGCTTGTGGTACTGCCGGGCAATGGTGTCGGGCTGATAGACGTAGAGCGGGGTGCCGAATTGGGCAGCGGCGGCGAGGAGTTCGCGAGGAGGAAGCATAGCGTTTGGTGCTTGGTTGTTGGTGCTTGGTACTTGGCATCAGGCTTCGGAATCCGCCAAGCACCAAGCACCAACAACCAAGCACCAAAATTACCCCACCACCACGCCTGCCGCCAGCGCCACCCCAATCAGGGCCACACTTGGCACCTTTTCCCAGAGCAGCACCAAGAACGTGACCCCCACCAGCAGCGGATTGAGCGGAATGACGGTAATCGGCCCGATGTGGCCCGGAAAATCCAGCAGCCGGTAGGGCAGGGGGTGGTAGAGCAGAAACGTGGCCGCGCACACCAGCCCGGCGCTCACGGCGTTGATGCCTTCGAGCGAGGCTTGCACGGCCCGGTACTGCCGCATCCGGTCCCAGAACCGGATGACGAAGAAAATGAGCAGCGTGCCCGGCAAAAAGATGCCCGTGGCCCCCACCACCGCGCCCAGCACCATGCTCAGGTTGCCGCCGCCGGTGGGCCGCATGGCCAGCGCCCCGATGTAGGCGGCCAGCGAGAAATTCGGCCCCGGCATGGCCTGCACCAGCCCCAGCCCCGACAAAAACTCTGGCCCCGACAGGTAATGCTTGAACTCGACGAACTCGGCAAACAGCAGCGGGGCCAGCACCTGCCCGCCCCCAAACACGAGCGACCCGTTGCGGAAAAAGTTTTCGAACAGCCGCACCGGCAGCCACTGCGTGTAGTGGCCCAGCAGCGCCGCCCCCAGCAAAATGCCCAGCCACAGCGCCCCGTTGGCCCACTGAATGCGCACCGGGTTTTTCTCGTGCACAATGGCGTGCTTGCGGTAGCGCACCGTGGTGACGGCCCCGCCCGCTACCAGCAGCACCGGCAGCACCCAGGGCAACTGAAAAAAGTAGGCCACCATCGCCGCCATCACCATCAGCCCCACGGCGGTTTTGGTGTGAATGACCTTCTCAGAAATGCGGTAGGCCGAAAACGCCACGAAGCCCACCGCCACCGGCTGCACAAACTGCACCAGCGCGGCCATCTTCTGCGGAGCGAGGTGGCTCAGGGTGAGGGCCGCCGTGGTCATGAGCAGCACCGCCGGGGCCGCCCACACAAACAAGGTCAGGTAGGCCAGGTTCGGCCCGCCCAGCCGGTAGCCAATCACGGTAATGGTTTGGGTCGAGGTTGGCCCCGGCAGCAGTTGGCACAGGGCCTGCAACTCCAGCAATTCGTTGGCGCTCAAGTAGCGGCGCTTTTCTACCAATAGCCGAAAAAACATGGCCAGGTGCGCCTGCGGCCCCCCAAACGCCGTGAGGGCCAGCACCGCCACGTCCTTCAAAAAGATAATGCCCCGCACCCGGCGCGTCCGCGCCCCCCGGCGGCGCGGGGGCACGGCCAGCGAAGCCGCAGGGGCAGAAACGGGGCTGGGTTGCACGGCAAAAAGCAGTTAGGTGTAGTGGTTTAGAAGCCCGAAGATAGGGCCAACTCACAGAAACCGGCTTCGCAATTCCGGCGTGGGCAGCCAGCAGCTTTCCTGCCGCCCAAACCAACGGTAGCGGTGCCGGGCCACCCAGCGGTACAGCCCGTCGCGCCAGGCGCGGGGCAACACCCCGCCCATGCCCAGCAGCCGCCAGGGCCAGCCCAGCCGCCGCGCAACCTGCAACACCGCCGTGGAGTGTGAATACACCTGTCCGTCGGCCACCAGCCGCACCGAATCGGGCGTTGCTTCGGGGGCAGCGGCGGCCCCGTGGGCCGCCAGCAGGGCCTGCCCCGCCGCGCTTTGCAACGCCGCAAACCGGAACTGCCCCGCCGCGTCGTGCCGGATAACGAACTGCACAAACCCGTTGCAGAGGTTGCACACGCCGTCGAAAAGAATAACCGGCGAATCGGCCACGGGAGCAAAAGAACGGCGTGGTCAGACGACTTTTTTAGTCGTCTGACCACTATTCGCAGAACGAGTCATGAACAGCACCGAGCGGCAATTAGTGGTCGGACGACTGAAAAAGTCGTTGGACCACACCCGCCTTTAACCCAACATTATTTTTTCTTTAAGCCCAGTTCAATCAGCCGCTCGTTCAGAAACTCCCCGGCCGTGATGTCGGCCTCTTTCTTGGGGTTGTCGGGCGTAACGCAATGGGCGAGGGCGGCCAGGCTCATTTCGGAGCGCGGGTGCATAAAGAACGGAATGCTGAAACGCGAGGTGTTCATTTTCTCGCGGGCCGGGTTCACCACCCGGTGAATGGTGCTTTTCAGTACGCCGTTGGTCAGGCGTTGCAGCATATCGCCCACGTTCACCACAATCTGGTCGGGCAGGGCCGTGATGGCAATCCATTTGCCGTCGCGGCGCTTCACTTGCAGGCCGTCGGCGCTGGCTCCCATCAGCAAGGTTATCAGGTTGATGTCGCCGTGTTCGGCGGCCCGCACGGCATCAGCGGGCACGGCATCGGGGTCTTCGATGGGGAAGTAGTGGATGGGCCGCAGGATGCTGTTGCCGTGCTTCACCTTGTCGTCGAAATAGTTTTCGGGCAACTCCAGGTACAGCGCAATGGCCCGCAACACGTCCTGGCCCGCGCTTTCGAGGGTGCGGTAGGCCGTGAAGGTGCTTTTTTGGAAACCGGGCACCTCGGTGGGCCAAATGTTGGCCGGGTATTCTTTTTTGATGGGGTCGGTGTCGTCGGCCACTTCCTGGCCCACGTGGTAAAACTCCTTCAGGTCGCCGGTGTTGCGGCCTTTGGCGTGTTCCTTGCCCTTGCCGATGTAGCCGCGCTGCCCGGCCAGTTCGGGTTTTTCGTAGCGCTGCTTGTCGGCATCGGGCAGTTGAAAAAACGTTTGTACGTCGGCATACAACGCTTTGGTTTGTTCGTGGTTGAGGCCGTGGTTTTTCAGGGCCACGAAGCCAATGTTTTGATAGGCGGCACCAAGCTGTTGCACGAATCCGGCTTTGCGGGCGGGGTCGCCGGAGCGGAAATCAGCAAGGTCGAGCGAAGGAATCTGGTCGAGAAGTTGGTCGGTCATAAAGTGTAGAAGGGAAGAGAAAAGTAAAGCAACGGATTCAGCTTAGCGGCCGCAAGGTAGAAACAATCTTGCGGCGAAGGCGTATTTCGGCGTATCATTGCAGCGTAAAGAACAGCATTTTCGCACTTATTCTTGGTTTTTTTATGAAAACGTCCTTATTTCTGCTTAGTTCCACGGCGGTAGTTTTTGCGCTGCTGAGCGGCTGCGAGGCTGCTAAAGAACCGACCGAGACCACCGTCACGGCCCCAGAAATCAGCAGCCCGGCTTCGGGCAGCCTGCCCCATGCCGTGGGGCCGGGCATCGAGAAGAACGGCATTCGCCTGACTTCATTTGAAGATTCACCCCGGTTTTTGGATGCCCGGATGAAAATGACGCAGCCCGAACCGATGGTGACGCTGCTCAAGCCCGAGGTCACGTTCAGCTACGAAGTCACCAACTTCAAGCTCACCAAGATGACCGAAAGTGACCACACCAGCCAGATGGCCAACTCGGCCAAAGGCCAGCACATTCACCTGATTGTGGACAACCAGCCCTACACGGCTCTCTACGGCACCACCTACACCAAAAAGCTGGAGTACGGGCCGCACGTGCTGCTCTCGTTTCTCTCGCGCTCGTACCACGAAAGCCTCAAGCACGCCGGGGCCTACGACCTGCGGGCCATTTTTGTGGGCGACGTGCCCGCCGGCACCCCGCCCCTGATTGACGTGACCAAGCCCATGATGTTCTACAGCCGCCCCAAAGACACCTACGCCGGGGCCGATGCCAAGCGCATCATGCTGGATTTTTACCTCGTGAACACCGACCTCGCCCCCAACGGTAACAAGGTGCGGGCCACCATCAACGGCATCGAGTTCATGCTGGACCGCTGGGCACCCTACATGATGGAGGGCCTGCCGGCTGGCGAAAACACCGTCAAGCTGGAGCTGCTCGATGCCAGCGGCGAACTTATGCCGGGGCTGTACAACAGCGTGACGCGCACCTTCACGGTGCAGCCGCAGAGCTAAGTTTCTTGTTCTTTGTTGCTCGTTTCTGGTTGTTCGTCTAAGTCGTTGCTGCCAACAAGAAACAAGCAACGAGTAACCAGAAACAAAATAGTATGTTCGTTTCCCTCACCCGTGAATCGGTATTGCGGGCTTTGCGGCAGATAGACCGCGCCGCGCCGCTGTTGCCGCCCAGCACGGTGTACGAACTGGTGTACCGGGGCCGCCGCTACCCGCCCCGCGCCGTGGCTGCCTGGGCCTACCGCCTGACCACCAGCGACCCCGCTGCCCGCTGGCCCCTGCCCGCCGGTCAGCCCACCAACGCCGCCCTCGAAGCCCTGGACTTCACCATCAGCACCAAGCGGCCCGTGCTGGCCCCCGGCGCGGGCCACGATGCCGAAACCGCCGCCCAGCAGCAAGCCGAAGACCTCTACACCGGCCCCGATGCGCCCCGGCCGTTGGCCCGCGCCACTGCGCTGACTTTCGTGGTGGCCGAACCGCAACCGCCCTACCCTCAGCCGCCAGTTGCGCCCTACACCCGCGCCGATGCGTTGGCCGAGCTGTTCATTTCGGCCGAAGTGCTGGATGCGGCCCTGGCGGGCCTGGCCCGCCGCCGCAACCTGCTGCTGCAAGGCCCGCCCGGCACGGGCAAAACCTTCCTGGCCCGCCGCCTTGCCTGGCTCCTGCTGGGCCACCGCGACGATAGCCGGATTGAACTGGTGCAGTTCCACCCCAGCTACGGCTACGAGGACTTCCTGCTCGGCTTCCGGCCCGATGCGCGGGGTCGCTTCCGGCTGGTGCCAGGCGTGGTGCCGCTGCTGTGCCAACGGGCCGCTGCCGACCCCGAAAACCCCTATTTTCTGCTAATTGACGAGCTGAACCGGGGCAACGTAACCCGCATTTTCGGGGAGCTGCTGCTCTTGCTGGAAGCCGACAAGCGCGGCCCCGCCCACGCCCTGCGCCTGCCCTACGCTGCGCCCGACGACCCCCTGTTTTTCGTGCCCGCCAACCTGTTCGTCATCGGCACCCTCAACCTGGCCGACCGCGCCCTGGCTCCGTTGGATTATGCGTTGCGCCGCCGTTTTGCGCTGCTGCCCCTGCCGCCGCAGTTTGGCCCGGCACTGCGCGGTTTTCTGCTGGCCCGCCACGTCCCGGCCGTTGTGGTCGAGCGCGTCGTTGAGCGCTTCACCAAGCTCAACCAAACCATTGCCGACGACCCCGAACTCGGCCCCGATTTCCTGGTCGGCCACAGCTACTTCTGCCAACCGCCGGGTGATTTGGCCAGCAACCCGGCCGCTGCCGAAACGTGGTATCAGCAAGTGGTGGCCCAGGAAATCGCGCCGCTCCTGGCCGATTATTGGCGCGAACAACCTGCAACAACAGCGGCGCAAGTCCGCAAATTGACTGAAGTTCAGCGTAGCTAACAGGCGGTCTGTGATTCCCCTTTCGGCCCTCTACTATTTCCTCTGCTATGCCTGGAACCGCTTGCCCGACCCGGCGCTGTTGCGGGCCACGGCGGCCACGCGCTTTCACCGGCCACTGGAGTTGCTGGCCCAGGTGTTGCTGCAAGCCCTGCGCCGCCGGTTTCGCAGCGGTCTGCCGCTCAGCTACCAAGCCCAGGAAGAAGAACTGACCAGCTTGCGCGGGCGCATCGAGCTAACGCCCTCGCTCACGCGGGGGCTGCTGCCGCAGGGCCGCGCCTGGTGCGCGTTCGACGAGTTGAGTACGGCCTCGCCGCTGCACACGCTACTGGCTGCTACGTTGGATGCATTGGCCGGGGCAGCGGGCTTGCCAATAGCCCTGCGCCGTGCGGTGCGGGCCGTGCGCCAGCGGCTGCCAACGCAGGCGGGCGCAACGCCGACTGCCGCCACGTTCCGCGCGTTGCGGCGGCAGCGGCCCGATGCCGAAGCCGCCTTTTTGCTGCACGTGTGCGAGTTAATCTGGCAAACGGCCTTGCCTACGCCCACAGCGGGCGGGCGGGGGCGCTTCCGCGACTTCCGCCGCGATGAAGCGCTGATGGCCCGGCTGTTCGAGCAGTTTGTGCGGAATTTCTACCGCCGCGAACAGCACCGGTTTCGGGTATTTGCCGAAACCATCGCCTGGCAGGCCCAGGCCCCGCAACCCGCCGACCTCGCCCTGCTGCCCACCATGCTGACCGACACCACCCTGGAAGCCCCGGACCACAAAATCATCCTCGACACCAAATATTACGCCGCCGCCCTGCGCCCGCGCTACGACCGGCAACGCCTCATTTCCCCCCACCTCTACCAACTCTACGCCTACCTGCAAAACCAGCAGCCCGCCCCCGGCCAAGCCTTGGAAGGCGTTTTGCTGTACCCCGCCACCACCCAGGCCCTGGACCTGCGCTACACCCTGGGTGGGCACCCGGTGCGGGTGGTCACGCTCAACCTGCACCAGCCCTGGCCGGGCATTGCAGCCGATTTGCAGGCCATCATCGGCGAAGCAGCGGATGCAAAAAAGCCGCTCACCTTTCCGGAGACGGAAGGGTGAGCGGCTTAGGCAAAGCAAGTGCCGGTCATTGGCCCGGCGGCAATTACTTCTTCTCCTCAGTCGTGGTGGTCGAAGACTCCATTTTGGTACCTTCGGCCGGAGCCATCGTGCCTTCGGCTGGGGCCATAGCGCCTTCGGCCGGAGCCATTGCACCATCAGCCGGGGCCATAGCGCCTTCGGCCGGAGCGGCCATCTTGGTGCTGTCGGCCATTACCGTGGTTTCGGTGGTGGTTTCGGTAGTGGCGGTTTTGTCGCCGCAAGCCGACAGGCCAGCGGTGAGGGCGAGGCCGAGGGCGGCCACTTTGAACAACTTGCTCATTTTGGGGGTAAGTTTGGGGGTGATTGGGATAAAAAATGTTGCTTAAAAGCGCCCTTTATCCCGCCCGGTGTAAAAGGTAACCCCCCGCCAAATTTTTTTTTGCGGGGGGTTACATCCCGGCCTTTTTTGTATTAACCGCCAAAGCGAATGAGCCGGGGCAACGTTGCTTCTTCTTCCTTGACTATTTCCGACGACGAAACGCTCGTGGCGGCCTTGCGCGGCGGCGACGAACGGGCCTTGAGCCAGCTCTACCGGCAACACTGGCCGATGGTGTCGCACTTCGTGCTGCAAAACAGCGGCACCGAAGCCGATGCCCAGGACGTGTACCAAGAAGGCGTGGTGGTGTTTTACGAAAAGGTGCGCGACAACTCCCTGGAATTGCGCTGCCAGATTAAGACTTACCTCTACGCCGTCTGCCGCCGCATCTGGCTCAAGCGACTGGCTAGCCGCAGCCGCTTTGGCGTGCGGCTGCTCGACGACGACGAGGGCCACGCCCCCGACCTGCACACCGGGGCCGGGGACGACCTGCTGGCCGCCGAAGAGCAGGAGCGTCGCTTCGACACGCTGGCCCAGGCCCTGGCCAGCTTGGGCGAACCCTGCCGCTCGTTGCTGGAAGGGTTTTATTTGCTCGATAAATCCATGAAAGACCTTGCAGCCGAATTTCGCTACACCAACACTGATAATGCCAAAACACAGAAATACAAGTGTTTGATGCGGCTCAAAAAATTGTTTTTTGCTCAATACAAAGAAACGAAAAACTAAACTACATTAGTTGTTAATAATTTTACTCCAAAGGAAGTTGCGCTGCCAACTCCTGCCCCAAGCCGATGACCGAAGCCGATTACTACGCCTTATTCGAAGCCTATACCACCGGCCAGCTGGCTGCGCCCGCCCGCGCCAACTTACAGGCCCGGCTGGCCGCCGACCCCGCTCTGGCCCTGCACTATGCCGACTACATGGAACTGACTGCTACGCTGCGGGCCGCCGGGCAGCGCCAGGCACTGCGGCAACAACTGACGGCCCTGCACGCAGCCCTGATTCCCGGCACTTCGGTTCCTGAATCGGCAGCAATGCTCACGGCCACCGTGAACCCGTTGAAGCCGTTGGAACGGCCCGCCGCCCCAAAGCTGCACATTTCGCGCACCGAGCGGCGGCTGCGCGATTTCTGGAACGGCCACCGGGCCACGATTGGCGTGGCGGCTTCGGTGGCGGTGCTGGCCGTGTTCAGCACCCTGCTGGGCCTGGAGTGGTGGCGGGCCGCCAAAACCGCGCCGTCCCTGTACGGCTACACGGTACTGCGCCGCGAGATGGCCCAGCTCAAAATCAACCAGAAAGCCCTGTCGCGCACCGTGCGGAGTCGCCTCACTCCCGGCCCCGCCGCCCCCGTTGTGAACAACGGCAAGTTCAGCGGCACCGGCTTTGCCCTCACCGCCGACGGCTACCTCGTCACGAGTTACCACGTCATTCAAGGGGCCGATTCGCTCCTGATTGAGGGGCACGGCCGGCCGCGTTACCACGCCGAAACCGTGTACGCGGACGTGGCCCACGACTTGGCCATTCTGCGCATTAAGGATGCCCGGTTTGCCGGCTTCGGCCGCCTGCCTTACACCTTCAAAACGGGCGAGGCCGACCTGGGCGAGCGGGTGTACACGTTGGGCTACCCCCGCGAAGACGTGGTGTACGGCGAAGGGACGTTAAGTGCCCGTTCGGGCTTTGAGGGCGACACGGCCTTCTACCAGGTCAGCATTCCGGTGAATCCGGGCAACTCGGGCGGGCCGCTGCTCGACGAGCGCGGCAACCTGATTGGGGTGGTGAGCGGACGGCAAAACGACGTGCAAAGTGCGGCCTTCGCCACCAAGTCGTCGTACCTGCTGCGCCTGGTCGATTCGCTGGATGCGGCCCGGCCCAGCAATTCTTACAAGTTGCCGAGGTACAACCAGTTGGTGGGCAGCACCCGGCCGCAGCAAGTGAAGAAGTTACAAGACTACGTGTTCGTGGTCAAGGTATTTGAATAAGCCGGCCCGGCTCCGCTGGTTCGGTGGCTCCGTCAATTCGTTGGCGGAGCCTTTTTTGTGGGCAGTAGCTGGGTTGGGGCAGCGCGGTGCGCCGAAGACAGGACCGGAGCACCGCGCCCAACCGCCCAAAACGGAAGCTAACTCTGACCGGCTAGTCCCCGTAAAGCAACCGCGCCGCGCATGGCGGCCAAATCCCACCTTTCCTCACTCCCCGCTCATGGATGCCAATCAAATCGAAGTTCAACTCGAAAAAATATTACCCGAAGACATTGCCCGCGCCTTTGAAAGCGGCTTCCACGTGCTGCAAGGCCAGCACGAACACATGGACGACTTGCTGAAACACGGTGGGGTACTGCTCCGCAAAGCGGCCCAAAAGTTTTCGCCCACCCAGCTTGTCATTGGCATTGCCGCCCTGGCCGCCGTGGCGGTGGTTATGATGAACCGCGACAGTAAGTAATTCCTGTACTGTGCGGGGGCGGCCAGCACCAGCCAGCCGCCCCCGCCGTTGGCTTAGCGAATGTCCACCGTGAGGGGCACTGTGAGGCGCACGGCCACGGGTTGCCCGTGCTGTCGGCCCGGTTCGAGGCGGGGCAGCCGCACGGCTGCAGCCAACACAGCTTCGTCCAGGGCGCTATCGAAGCCCTGCACAATGACCGGGCGCGTCACGCGGCCATCGGGCTCGACCACGAAGCTGATTTGCAGCTGCCCGCCCCGCGCTTGCGGCGGAAATTGCACCCGTTCCAGCAAAGACGTGGCAATGGCCGACAATCCTTCGGTGCCGGGCAGGTGCGGCAGTTGTTCGGCGTAGTTGTACACTTGCCGTTCGGGCACTGGTGGCACCGCACCTGCTGGCAGCGGCGGCGGACTAAATGCCACGTTGATGGCCTGTTGCACGGCCACGGGCTGGTCGTCGTAGCCCAGGGCGGGCTGCCAGCGCGGCATGGCCCGCACCAGGCGCAGGGCTTCGTCGTCGCAGGCCGCGCACAAGGATTTCACAACTTCGGTGGCCCCCACGCGGCCGTCGGCCCGCAGCACGAAGCGCACCGTGACGGCCCCGCGCAAGTCGCGCAAACCCACTTCGGCCGGGGTTTGCAGGTGCTTTTGTAAGTAGCTTTCCACTGCATCTGCCCCACCCGGAAACTGCGCGGCCCGCGCCACTTCGTTGCTGCCGAATACGTGGCGGGGCGAAAAAAACACCACAGGAATCGTGAACAGCACCGCCACGGGCTGGCCGTTGTAGCGGCCCGGCACCAAGCGCGGCAATCGTTGCACCGCCGCCAGCGCCGCCGCATTGCAGGCCGGGCTGAGGCCCTGCGCCACAGCCGCCTGCCGGGCCACGCCGCTCACGCCCACTACCACCCGCACATACACGCGGCCCTCGACCCGGCCCTCGCGCACTTCAGTTGGCACCTGCACCTGCCGCTGCACAGCTTTGACCAAAGCAAGGTTGCCACCCCCGCCTGGCAAAGCGGGCATCTGCTCCACGTAACTGAAAATACGGGACGTGTCGGCGGCGAACGGCGGCACGGTCCCCCATTGAGCAACTGCTGGCCGGGCCAGGAACACAGCCCCCAACAGCAGCCCCAGCCAAAAGCGAAAAGCAAGCCTCATGGGCCAAAATTACGAAAGCACCGGGTTTCAGGTTTGGAACCTTTGCCGCCATGAAGTTACGCTTCGGGAAAAAGGCCGCCGCAGGGTGGTGTGCAGCCAACTGCTACCAACAAACGCCGACCGGACTACTGTTACGCAAGCAACTTCGGGAGCTTAGCATTCAACATTTTTCTCGCTGCTTAGGCCACTTTTCTTGTTCAGGTTTAGCCCAAAAAACGGCTTAAGCAGTCACGCAAAAGTGAGCGTGTAAAAGGATGTCATGCTGAGCGCCGCCGAAGCATCTCTACCAGCTAGTAATCAAGGCGTGAGCCGAAGCGCTAGAGGTGCTTCGGCTGCGCTCAGCATGACCGTTTACTTATGCGCGACTACTTAAGCACGCTCAAACAAACTGCGTAACATCAACAGGTGATGAGCGCAACGGGGCTGAGCGTGAGGAAACGAAAGCAATTGGCACAAAAAAAGGGCCGCGCAATGCGCGGCCCTTTTCCTGACAAAGCCTATCGGCTTACTTGATTATCTCAATCCAGCCTTTGGTCTTGGCTCCGTTGCTGTCGGTGATGTAGTAATAGTACACACCTGGCGCTTCGTCGGCCCCACCCCACGTGTTGTCATAGTTGGCGAACTCCTTTACCTTGCGGCCCCAGCGGTTGTAGATTTCCAACTTGCTCGTGGTGCTGGCCGAGGAAATCTTGAACACATCGTTCAGACCGTCAGCGTTGGGCGTGATGACGTTGGGCACTTGGTTGTCGGGTACTGCCACCGAGCGTACAAACGTAACGTCGGTGCAGTTTTGGTTATTGACGCTGGCCGAGGTCTTGAGCTTGATGGTGTATTGGCCAGCCTGGTCAAGTTTCAGCCCTTTGCTGGGGTCCGCCTGAGGGTTGCTTGGAATAGCAACGTTGGGAATGCCATCAGCGCGAGTTGAAAACAGCACCGGTGTCTCGTTCAAAGAACCACCTTGGATATCGAAGTCCCGCTGGTAGGTCCAGCTGTAGCCCGACAGTGCAATGTTAGCGGGGTTGGGTGTGGCCACCCGCGAGGTGTTGGTAAAAGTGAAGTACACTGGCGGCTTGGTCGTATGCTGACCACTGGCGTTGAGCGAGTCTTTGACCGCAAACTCGGCAACGGCCAGCGGGGCAATGTGAACTACCACCGAAGCCGTATCAGAACAACCGAACTGCGATTTTCCAGTGGCTACCACGCGGTAACGGGTATCGACAGTGGGGTGAGCATCTACGGAAGCTCCCGTGTTCAATACCAGCCCCGAACCGCTCCAGGCGTAGTCATAGGTGTCGTTGGTGCCGGGGGGCGGCGTGGTAGTTACCGTCAGTGTTACTGTGCCGCCGGGGCAGATGTAGGGCGTGGCGGCAGTAGCTTTTACGATTGGTTGGGGCAGCACCCGCACCAGCACCGAAGCGGTGTCGTTGCAGTTGAAACGCGTCCGGCCGGTGACGGTGTAGCGGTAGCGCGTGGTTTGCGTGGGCCGCACCACGATGGTGTCCTTGTTTACATCGCTTGGGTTGAGGCCCGGCGCGACCGTCCACTGCACCTTGGAAGAGTCCGGCAAATTGTCGCTGCGGAATATCACGGCCTTCAGCGACACGGGAGTACCCGTACATACGCCTATTGGGCTGTAATTTCTCGTTTGAATAGTCGGTCCCGGCACAACCTGAATGACCTGCGTCGTGGTGTTGTCGCAACCGTACTGCGTCTGTCCTTTTGCCGTGAGCGTGTAGGTATAACGCCCGGCAATCATGGGAGCCGTAATGGTCACGTTCTGCGAAGCCGTATCGGCCGCTGCCAAGCCGTTGCCGGGCTGCCAGTGGTAGGTATAAACGTCACGCAAACCATCGGCTCGGGAAGCACTGCCTTGCAAGGTCACGTGACCACCGGCGCACACCCGCCGGGTCAAGGTGTCTGCCAGCGTGATTTTGGCTACTGGTTCGGGAGCCACGCGCACCAAGAATGAGGTAGTGTCGCCGCAACCACTCGTAAAGCCAAACTGCGGGGTAATCGACAAGAGGTAGCGCGTGGTTGTGGCGGGGCTTACCCGCACACCCAGGGTGCGGGTTCCACCGATGACACTGGCAACGGGCTGGCCCACTACCGGTCCCGCTGAATTATAACCCAAGACCGGCTCCCACCGCAACGCATATTGCTGTAGAACCGTGCGGCCGCTAGCCACGTTACGAACAGAGTCTGGACGGCTTACGGTGCCGGACAAGTTAATGTATCCGCCAGGACAAATGGTTGCAGCCCTGGTGCTAGGAGCGGGTGGGGGAAGAGGAACCGGGCCAATGCCAACGCCACCTGTCCCGGCCACGGCCCGGGCTTGCTGTCCCGATATTATTTTAATGACCACCGTCCGATACTGAATGCCTTTAACCGGGCAAGCATCGTCCTCAATGCGTATCGTAATGAGAATGGTGTTGTTTATGGCAGTTGAGGAAGGTTGGAAATAAAAGGTCCCTTGTGGGGTAGGAGTGCCGTTACGAGTTATCGTGAAACTGCCAATGTCGCCGTTTTGCAACAGGTTGGAATTGATGTCTACTGGCGGGAACACCGTCAGGTTTTGCAGGGGACTGGCTTGGTTAGCACCGGGGGCGTTGTTGGGGTCCGTGAACGGCACGGTAATGCGGGTATAGTTGCAGGTTCTGACCTGAAGTTGCAAGGTGTCAAAAGTGCTGGTAATAGTGGGATGAGCAAGGGTGTCTCCAGCCATGGCGGGTGGCGGTGTAGGCAACACGTTGTTAAGGCAATTAACCACGTTGACCAGAAAATCACGCCGCACCGACCCCACTTTGTAATAACGGCCACCAATTTTACGGTACTCGGTTACTTTGCCGACAATGATATACTTGTTGTCGCCAGCAGCAGGACCTACCCCAGTAATAAAACGGTTGGGTGTAAAACGGAAACTGCCAGCAGTGGCGTTGAAAAGAAATCGTGGCTGCACTGTTAAAGTGCTGTTGACTCCCGGGATACACATACCCACGGTGTCGTTCGCTACGGAAATGGGAAGGGTCGCGGTATAAGTCGCCGCAGTATTGGGGGGGCACCGCAAAATACACTGGGCTCCGATAAAGGCGGGACTGCAACCCGTGCCAGGGTAAGGCAGGTAAGTTTCGTAAGTACCGCAACCGTTCAACGGGCGGTCCAGCGAGTACACCAACGAATCTCCTCGGCCGGGCGCACCAGCATAGGCAAAGTTGAGCCGGTCCGCATCGGTTGCGGAAAAAGTCAACGTGGTGGATTGGTTGACGCACACAAACGGCACGGGCAGCGTGAGTTGGTTAAACTGCGGCGAGTTGTTTTGAAGAGTTACTGTCGGACCCCCGCCTACCGGGGTAATGAGGTTGTTCAGCGTGGCTTCCAAGCGAAGGGTTCCGGCGCTAATATTAGCCAAAGCCGGACGGGAGGATTCTTCTACACTTAGTATCCATTCAGCAGCGGGCGGCAGGGTTATCACTCCCTCGTAAGGGATAGCAACCGTATTGGGGAGGCCCGTTGCGTTCGATGAATTGGGCGTACAAAGGGGTTGCATAGCTTGCACCGAGCTACAGTAGGGTTGAAATGTGGTATAACTGCCCGGGCTGGTTGGAAAGCCAGTGGGCGGCATCAACGTAGCGGTAAGGGCATTAGTCGCACCACAAGTGCGAGTCGCAGTGAGAGAGAAACTGGTAGGAGCTGGAATACCGCTGCAATCCTTAAAAAAAGTCACCCGCACCCGGTACTGGTTGTTACCGAGCGAGAAATAGGTCAGTTCGCCGGCTTGGGCGTGCGAGGCGCGGGCTTGTTGCACACTAGCCCAGGAAAACAGGCAAAGCAGCAACAAGCGTAGCGGGGGGGAATGTAAGAGCTTCTTCATGATGACTGAAGGAAGGGGGTTGGGGGTGAGAAAAACTTGAGAAGAAAAAAAGAAAGTTTGGCAAGCCAAAGATACCATCGGCAGCCCCCGAATGAAACAAGTTCAAGAGTTGGGCGGCGGTGTTCACAAGCAAATTCAGCGCCAAAATTAGCAAAAAGACGAAATTATGCGAACTTTTTTTAGAGTTGCCGAGGTGGCGGCGGGCAGTGGTCGTTGGTGGCCTACGCCAAACCAAGCTTTTGTTTTGTCGTTGAAGTTGTTAGGGCAATGAACGGGCTCTCTAAGCGCAGGGAACCTCCCAAAAACCGCAAAACCCGCCCGCAAAGCGCGAGCGGGTTTTGCGGGCGGGTTTTGCGGTTTCAGTTAGGCCAATTGGTTGACCAAAGCGAACACATAATCAGCACCGAGAACCTGGCGGCGGGCGCGTACCCGATGTGGGTGGTGCTGGGCACCGAGGTACCGACGCGCAAGGTGGTGTTGGGACAGGTTATAGGTTAACAATTCCTTTTTTGGGCGGTTTCCGGCGTTGAAGGGCGGGTAGCCGTACTTATGATACCCAACGGAGCCGGGCAAGAAGCGCTTGTCATGGCTACTCTCGTCATTTTTTGGATTCTTATGAGAAACATACTTTTTGCACTAGCGACTTTGCTTAGCTTTGCGCCTCACGTGGCTTCGGCGCAAGCAACGGTAATGGTGGGCGGCAGCCCAATGTACCCGGCCAAAACAATTGTCGAGAACGCTGCCAATTCGCAGGACCACACCACACTGGTGAGAGCGTTGAAAGCCGCCGGGTTAGACAAAACATTGTCGGAAACGGGGCCATTCACGGTGTTTGCACCCACCAACAACGCCTTCGCCAAACTGCCCAACGGCACGATGGCGACGCTGCTGAAACCCGAAAACAAGGGCACTTTGACCAAGATTTTGAGCTACCATGTACTGGCGGGCAGCTATTCGGCCGACAAACTGCGGGCCGCCATCAAGGCGGGCAAGGGTGCGGCCTTGCTGACCACCGTGAGCGGCGGCAAGCTGACCTTTCGCCTGAATGGGGCGACCAACATGGCGGTGAGCGACGAGTCGGGCAACACGGCCAACATCGCCATCTACGACGTGCCGCAAAGCAACGGCGTGATTCACGTGGTTGACACCGTGTTGCTGCCGAAGTAGGGTTGCCGATGTGGTCCGAATTTCTGGGCGGGCCGTACCTTCGCATCCTGTAATTCCCACCCGCTGCTACCTCCAAAAAAATGGCTTACTACCACCGCCTGGGCCAGATTCCGCGCAAGCGCCACACCCAGTTTCGCCAGCCCGATGGCTCCCTGTATTCCGAGCAGCTCGTGGGTACGCTGGGCTTTCATGGGGTGTCGTCGTTGCTCTACCACCGGCATCCGCCCACCCAAATCAAGGAAGTAGGGGTGCCCAAGCCTTACGGCCCCAAACTGCTGAAAGACCGGCCGCTACAACCCGAGCACCTGCGCACCCTGGCCCAGACGAGCACCGGCGGCGACTACCTAGCCGCCCGCCAAACGCTGCTCGGCAACGCCGACGTGACCATGAGCATCTGCAACCCAACGGAGCAACGGATGCGCTACTACTACAAAAACGCCACCGCCGACGAGGTGATTTTTGTGCACGAAGGCCGGGGCGAACTGTGGAGCCAAATGGGCAAGGTGGCCTTCGAGGCCGGCGATTACGTGGTGGTGCCGCGCACCGTTATCCACCAACTGCACTTCGAGGAAGGCCCGGTGCGGCTGCTGATTATCGAGTCGTTCAGCGCCGTGGAAACCGTGCGCCGCTACCGCAACCACTTCGGGCAACTGCTGGAACACTCGCCCTACTGCGAGCGCGACATCCGGCCGCCCAGCGAACTGATTGAGAATGAAACCGAGGAAGGCGACTACCTGCTTCAGGTCAAAAAAGAAGGGTTGCTGCACCAGCTTACCTACGCCTGGTCGCCGTTCGACGTAGTGGGCTGGGACGGGTATTTCTACCCCTACGCCTTTAGCATTCACGACTTTGAGCCGATAACCGGCCGCCTGCACCAGCCGCCGCCCGTGCATCAGACGTTCGAGGGGCACAACTACGTCATCTGCTCGTTTGTGCCGCGCCTGTTCGACTACCACCCCTTGAGCATTCCGGCCCCCTACAACCACTCCAACGTGGATTCGGACGAGGTGCTGTACTACGTAGCGGGCAATTTCATGTCACGCAAAGGCGTTGATTTAGCGTCCTTTACCTGGCACCCGACCGGCTTGCCCCACGGCCCGCACCCCGGCACCGTAAAGGCCAGCCTGGGCAAAAAAGAAACCCACGAACTGGCCGTGATGGTGGACACCTTCCGCCCGCTCTACCTCACCGAAGCGGCCCTGCCCTACGTGGACCCACGCTACCCCATGAGCTGGAACCCCGGCTTCGTGCCCGACCCGCCCAAGTCGGCGGATATGATGGATTAGGTAGTGGGTTGGCCGGTAAGGCGGTCAAACTCCCCTCCTGCTAAGGAGGGGAGTTTTTTGCGAAGCAAAAAACGGGGGTGGTTAGGCCGTATGCTTCGTGTGAACGGTTAAATTACTGCGTCGGGCAGCGGCCGTTCAACGGCCTAACCCCACCCCCGCCCAGCCTTCGGCCGAACATCCCCTCCTTAGCTTCGCTGTCCTTCGGTTGGCAGGAGGGAAGTTTGACCGCCTTACCGGCCCCATCACTTGCCCGCTACCCGCTGGTTGTAATACTCTACTAGCTTCAGCACGTCCTCCAAGCCGACGTAGGTCAGGTGTTGCTTCGCGGCGTATTCTTTCACCGACGCAGCTTTGTCGCCAAACAGTTTCAGCACGTTTTTCTCGCTGAGGGTCAGTTCGCGCAAGGGCGCTTTGGGGTCGGTGCCGGGGCCGGCCAGCACCACTTGGCCGATGACAGTGCGGGCGGCCATTTTTTCGGTATGCAACACCGGGTCCAGCACCGCGTCTTCGTGCAGGTAATTGTGTTGCAGGGCCAGCAGCACGGGCGGGGCTTCGCTTAGGGTCAGCTTTTCCACAAATTCCAGGCGGGTGCTGCCGGTGCGCACGAGGTGGGTGCGGAAATGGCGCACGTCGCCCCCCGGCCCGCCCAACTCGAAACCGTAGAGGCTGCCCGGCGGCCACACGTGGCTGCCCGTCGAGTCGGTGGCTTCGAGCAGCCGCAGGGCCACGTTGTAGCGGGCTTTTGTCACCTTGACGTGGCGCACGGGGTTGAGCAGCAACGCACCAGACTGCGGCACACTGATGAGGTACGCTTCCGGCGCGGCCACCAAATCTTTCCGCATCCGGGCCAGGGCTTCGGGGGTGTTGGCTTGCAGGTACACGGCGTTGCCTATTTCGGTGTAGGCATTCATCAGGGCACTGCTGGCCCCGCCTTGTGCAGTGGCTAAAAGCGGGGAAAGAGTTAATAGTGTCAGTGATAATGTGTTGATTAGGGGACGCATGAGGGAAAGGGGTAAATGTGAAACGCACACAAGGCAAGTATAGAGCCAGCCGGGGCTGCTAGGGCGCTACCACCACCCGCCGAAACCGGCGCTCGGTCCCGGCCGTGATAGCCAGCAGGTAGGTTCCGGGAGCCACCCCCGTCAGGGCCAGCGGCAGTTGCTGCGGCCCGGCTTCGTAGCGGCGCGGCGGCAGCGCGGGGCCAGCCGCCTGCCCGGTGAGGGTGAACAACTGCACCCCTACGGTCGCCGCAGCCGGCAGCGCCAGGGCTACAGTTAGGTAGCCGGTGGCTGGGTTGGGGAACAGTTGCAGGTCGGGGCCTGCCGGGTGGGCGGGCGGGCGGGCGGCCAGCACGGCTCCGTTCACCAACGCGGTCCATACGCTCGTGGCGGGCTGGAAGAAGTTCGGGTCCTGGTCCATGCGGGTCCACACTGGCCGCACCACGTTATTGTAGGCCGCAATGTTGGTGTAGTCGCCCAGAAAACTCATGGCATCGGGAATAAAGAACGTTTGGCTAATCCGAAAATTTTGAAACGTGAGGCCGCCGTCGGTGCTTCTAGCCCCGTACACGTCGGTTGCCAAGCTGCCCACCGGGTAGTTGCGGCGGTCGTAGAACACAAACCACAGATAACCGGTAACCGGGTCCACCGTCATCCAGGTCAGGAACTGCTGGCGACCGGCGGGGTCGTTGTTCACCCGGCGGGCAGCGCTCCAGGTCTGGCCACCGTCGGTGCTGCTGCTGAGCCAGATGTCGGTATCAGCGGGGCCGTTGCGCTGGTCGCTCCAGTTCACGTACAGGGTGCCCCGGTGCGGCCCCCGGCTCAGGTCGCAGGCGGTCACGGGCAGGCCGTTGCTGCGGTCGAGGCCGGGCACATCGAACGCCCAGCCGCCGGGCAGCGCCGCCAGCGGGCGTTCGCCGCCCGGCAGCCACGTCAGGCCCCCATCCAGCGACCGATTGAACACGATGCCCTGCGGCCCGGCCCAACTCACATATATTTCGCCGTTTGGCCCCACAGCGGGCACGGCCCCTTCCACGGTGTTGCTCTCGTCGAAGGAATCGCCGCCCCGTTTGCTGATGCGGCGCGGCGCACTCCAGGTCGCGGCCCCGTCGAGGCTGCGGGTGAACAGAATGCGGCTGCTGTCCTGGGTGCTGGCGCTGCCGTAGCGGTCAAATTCGGTCCAGGTGCAGTACAGCGCGTTGGTGCGGCGGTCCAGGGCCAGCCAGCCTTTGTCTTGCTGCTTGGTGGGGTTCAGGCCAAACGAGGAACGCAGACCGAACGGGGCCGTGGCAGCGGCGGTCTTCTGCACCTGCATCCGGTCAATAAAGGGGAAGTTGTAACCAAAATTGCCGGGGTTGGTCAGGTGCAAATAGTAGAACGCGCCCGTGGTGTCGCACACAATGCTGGGGTCGCCCCACACGCCCTGCGGCGAAGACAACACTTGCCGGGTCCACGTCAGCCCCCCGTCCTGGCTCCAGTAGGCGTTATCGGTATTGGCCCCGGCCATCAGCTCCTGGGGGTTTTTGGGGTTGATGGCAATGGCGGTTTCGTTGGGGTTTTGCTGGTCGCTGATAAGCACATTGGGCGGCACGGCCTGCGCCACCGCTGCCAGCGGGGCCAGAAAAAATGGGAGCAAACGCAGAATTGAACGCATGATGACAAATCTAATTAACTGAAAACCAAACAAGATTTACCGGTTGCGGCCGTACTGTTCGTGGCTGCTCACCCAGTCCGACGACGAAATGGCGGCCCCCAGGCTCAGCTCGCCCGCCAGCACCACGGCGGCCACGATTTCGGCAAACTTGCGCACCGTGCCCCGGCCCACGCAGCCCAGCATGGCCAGGCATTCGCGTTGGGTGGCCAGGCCGGTGCCGCCGCCGTGGGTGGCCACTATCAGGCTCGGAATAGTGATGTTGATGTACAAGTCGCCCTCCTTCGTGACTTCCGAATACAGCACCCCGGCGCTCGATTCGCTCACGTTGGCCACGTCCTGCCCGGTGGCAATGAACAGAGCCGTGATGCCGTTGGCCGAGTGCGCCCCGTTGTTGTTGGCCCCGCTCAGAAAAGCCCCGACGTTGCTCACCTGCCCGTGGTAGGCCAGTTGTTCGGGGGTCACGCGCATCCGCTGCATCAGGATGTCGCGTTTCACCACGGCCTCGGCCACCACGCGCTTGCCCCGCGTCCGCATGACGTTGATTTGGCTGGCCTTTTTGTCGGTGGCAAAGTTGGATTCCAGGTAGAAACGCTCGACTTTGGGACCGTCGTAATTTTCCAGAATCCAGGAGCAGGCGGCGAAAGTGGCGCGGCCCACCATGTTTTGCCCGGCCGCGTCGCCGGTGCTGAAGTTGAAGCGCAGAAACGCGAACTTGTTGCTCAGGTAGGTGTCAATGTATTGCAGCTTGGCGATGCGCGAGGTGCTTTCGGCCTCCGGCCGGATGCGGTCAATATTCGCTTCCACCCACTGCCCGAAATCCCGCGCGCCCCGCGCATCGGCAAACACGAACACCGGTGCCCGCTGCATGGCATCGCCGATGACGGTGCACTTCACGCCGCCGCAGAGGTTGAGCACTTGCATTCCCCGGTTGTAGCTGGCCACGAGGGTGCCCTCAGTGGTGGCCATCGGAATCAGGAAGTCGCCCTGCGCGTGTTCGCCGTGCACGGTGAGTGGTCCGGCCAGGCCCAGCGGAATCTGGGCCACGCCCACGAAGTGTTCGCAGTTGCCCTGCAACTGGTGGGGGTCGAAGGAGTATTTTTTGAGGTGGCTAAACTCCTGCTTGGTAAATTCTTCGGCAAACCGCTGGCGGGCGGCGATGGCGGCTTCGGCGTAGTCGTCGGCCTCGGAGCGCGGAATGCGGGGCTTGTGGTTGGCCGCGTTCACGATGGCATCTTCTACCTCAATATGCAGTGGGCCAAAGGCATCGGTTGTGAACCAGATTTGCACTTGGTGGATGCCTTCGGGCAACGCTTCCATCTCCAGTTGCAAGACCAGGGAGCGGCCCACGGGCAGGTCCAGGGCCTGCGCGGCGGCATCGATGGCCGTGGCCGGGCGCGGCGCTTCGCCCTCCAAACTCACCGCAATGCGGTCGGCGGGCACCGTTATGTGGCCCACCTGCACTTGCTCAAAGCCCGTCACCCGCACCGCATCGAGCCGGTTTTTGAGGCTGAACGCCACGCCGCCGCTGGGCTGGTTGTGGAGGCTGCCACGGGTGTAGAGCAGCTTGAGCAGCATCGGGGACGGGGTAAAAACCATGGTAAAAGACTGAAAAAAAAGGAAATAAAGCAAAAAAATCGCAAATGCCCGCAACCCGCCCGCCGGGCAGCAGCCCGCCGCCGCATTTTGGAGCCGAAAAGGTACAGGTTTTTTGGGTAATGCGCCCGCAGTCCGTGCGTCTGCCGGTGCCCGTCCGGTGCGTTCAATCGCCCGGTTGCCCGGAATCTGCTGCCGCCGCCAAAACCCTGGTTGCGTAATGCGGTTTTACCCCACCGTTGCCTGTGCCTATTGGCCAGAGGGCCAACGGGGAGCTTTTTGGCCCGGCCGGGGCTGCCCGTATTACCTTTGTGTTGCCGGTTCCGCAACCGGCCGCTGCGTTTCTAACATGAGGTTATCCCCTGAATATCCCCGCTTCACACTTGAGTCCGAACTCACGGCCGAGCAGCGGGCTTTTTTTGCCAAGTACGGGTTTTTGCATTTTCGGGCCTTCGCGCCGTTGGCGCACGTGCAGGAAATTCTGCAAGCCACCGAACAGATTCAAGCCCGGTGGCTGGCCCACGGCGTGGAGAAAGTGAACGGGGTGCCCATCAAATACGGCCACGACGTGGACGGGAGCCGCATTGTGCAGCGGTTCGCGTTTGCCTCGCAGCACCACCCCGTGTTGCACGACCTGCTCCGGGATGCCCGCTTCCGGGCGCTGTTCCCGCTGCTCGAAGCCGAAGGCGGCCGGGTGGGCGAAAACGAAAAGGACGGCCTCGTGGTGAACCACTACGTGAACGTGGCTGGCTCGGAGTTCAGCCAGATGGGCTGGCACACCGACTCGTTGCGCGACGTGTTCTACGGCAAGCGCATCGGCCCGATGCTGAACGTGGGCCTGCACCTCGACGGCACCCCGGCCACCAACGGCGGCCTGCGCGTCATCCCCGGCACCCACCGCCAGGGCCTGGGCCAACTGCTGTTTCGCAAAAAATACTACAAAGACGTGCTCGACGACCCCCACGAGGTGGCCATCGAAACCGAAGCCGGCGACCTCACCGTGCACGACGGCCGGATGTGGCACCGCGTGGCCCGCTCGCCGCTGGTGGGCGCGGCCAGCCGCCGCCGCGTGATGTACGTGCCCTTGCTGGCGGGCAAGTATCAACCCAAGCGGGCCGACAGCCCCACGCCGTTCTACCTGCGGTTTTTGCACCTGGTCAAGTAGGCTGGCTGAACGAGTACCCCGAAGCTGCGCTTCGGCTTCGCGCAAAAGCGCGAGGGGCCGCCAACCGGTGGCCGCTGCCACAATTGGCAAAAAGCAGCCCTTCGCCGCGCTCGTATCCGAAGCGCAGCTTCGGGGTACTCGTTTTACGACTTCTCCCCAAAACCCAAAATGTACGCCCTCATCACCGGGGCCTCGCGCGGCCTGGGCCGCGCCCTGGCCCTGCACCTGGCCCAACGCGGCTACGACCTGCTGCTCGTGGCCCGCTCCGGCGACCAACTCGCCGCCCTGGCCGAAGAAGTGGCCGCCACCCACGACCGGCAAGCCCACCTCCTGGCCCTGGACCTGACCGCTCCCGCTGCGGCTGCTACCGTGGCCGCCTGGGCCGCCCGGCACACGCCCACCCTGGCCGTGCTGGTGAACAACGCCGGATTTGGCCTCTGGGGGCGCTTTGCCGACTTGCCGCTGGCCGACCAGCAGGCCATGCTGCACCTCAATATGCTGCTGCCCGTGGCCCTCACCCACGCGCTGTTGCCGCTGCTACAGCCGCCGCCGGCCGCCGCCGGGCCGGGCGCGTCGCCCGCCTACATCCTCAACGTGGCCAGCACCGCCGCCTACCAGGCCGTGCCCACCCTCACGCTGTACGCGGCCAGCAAAGCGTTTCTGCTGAGTTTCAGCCGGGGCCTGCGCTACGAACTCAAGGACACGGCCGTGTCGGTGAGTTGCCTCTGCCCCGGCCCCATCAGCACCGGCTTCAACGACCGGGCGGGCATGGGGGCCGAATTGCAGCAAACCGCCGCCAAAGTGGCGATGACGGCCGAAGCCGTGGCCGAAGCCGCCCTGGCCGGAATGCTGCGCGGCGAGGCCGAAATCGTGCCGGGCGTGCTGAACAAGGTGGCCGCCGGGCTGACCAGCTTTGCCCCGAAGAGCCTGACGGAGCGCATTGCGGCGGGGATTTACGAGAAGTATCTGTGAGGAAATGGGCAACTGCGGCCCGCGTCGCCGGTGGCAAAGAGGTAGGGTATTTTCGTTCGTCAAAAAAATAAACTACCTGCGAGGTAGGTTATTCGGGCCGAAGAAAAAAATAACCTACCTGGCCGCGCTAGTGCAAAAACAGCCCCCCAAACGCTGCTTTCACCAGCCGCAGCACGTCGGCGGCCTGGGCCGGATTGAGGGCCAGGGCCGTGATGCCGCTGATGAAGCCGCCGATAATCCAGTTTTGCCAGTCCTTTTTGGTCAGCCCTTCGGCCTTCACGGCGGCGGTCTGGGTTAGCTCAATCAAGTTCTGGCGGGCGGCTTCGGGCAGGGCGGCCGTGGCGAAACTCTGCTGCAACTGCCGCAACTGACCCTGCACTTCGGCTAACTCGGTGCGGGTGAATTTGTCGTCGCTGGGCGTGGCAGTGGGAGCGAAGAGTTGTGCGGTTTTGGCGGCTTCGGCCCAGAGGTCGGGGGTTTCGGCCTCTAGTGCCAGAATTTCGGCCCACTTATCAAGGTGGGCCATAACTTGAGGCCAAGTAAGCGCCTGTGCAGACGTTTTTACACTTGTTACCCCAGGGTTCATCTCCAACGTGTAGTAAGGACCGTTGGCCTGTAAATAAAAAGCGTATTGTTCCCCGTCTAATTCGGTGTCCACTTGGTACCACGCTTCCTGTTTCTCTTCATTGACACTGGACGCGGGAATACCATGCTTTTGCAGGACGTTTAGGATTTCGTTTCGCTGGATTTTCAGTAGCATAAGTTTTAGGTTTTAAACGGTGCCCAAAATCATTGCCTCCACCCGCGCCATACCCTCCGCTGCAAACGTCGCGGCTTGCTGACGCAATGATACGGCTTGCGTCGTTATCCTTTGGTCGGTTTCAACAAAAGCCTGTTGAATTTCTAGCGGTGGCAACGGCACCGCTAAGTTAGCAAAACAAACAATTCAGTTGAGACAAGCCAGCACCCTACCCGAACAGTCCACCTGTGGCGGCGGGGCGGGCGGGACCTTCGCGCTCGGCGGCAGTGGGCACGGGCAGGGCATCGGCCAGTAGGAGCGGGCCGGTCACCACCCGGTCGAGCAAAGCGGCGGCGGCGGGCAGCACGGCCAGGGTGGCTTCGAGGGTCCAGAGGAGTTCGAGCAACTCCACGTCAAAGGCCCAAGCGGCGGGGCGCAGGGCATCGAGCGGCGACGACGATTTGCCGCTCCGTTTCAGCATTCGGTAGCCCAGCCACGAATCCACCACTTGCAGCCCCGATACGGCGTAGTTCCACACGGCCGGGGCTACGTCCGTGAAGCGACCGGCGGCTAGGCCTTCGCCTACTATTATGGTATGGGCCGCTTCATCGTAGCCAAATTTTTCGGGGTAAGCGGTGGTGCCCGTTCCGATGCGGGCCGCGCCGGGCGGCACGGTGGCAGCTGCTCCGGCTGGCCCAAAGCGGTGGCCCCAGGTGTGCAGCCGCAGCAGGGTGCGGCCCAGGGCGGCTACTTCTTCAAACAAGGCCGCGTCGGCGGTCAGGGGCAGGCGCGGGCCGGGCGTTTCCAACTCTTCCCAAAATAGCTCCACGTAATGCGGAGTCGCCAACAACGCGTAAGCGTACGCGAGTACGTCGTACGCGTCCATACGCGCACCCGCAGAGGGGTTGAGGGGTTGAGGGGTTGAGGGGTTGAGGGGTTGAGGGGTTGAGGGGTTGAGGGGTTGAGGGGTTGAGGGGTTGTACGTAGACGAAAGCAGCGCTAACAGTCCGGCTGGTAAGTTGGGCTGAGTGCCCGCCGCGTCGCGGTAGAGGGGAATGACATCAGCCCCACCGAAAGAACCGCGAAAATGGTGCAAATCGGGCGGAAGCTCAGACGCTACTGCTGCTGGGCCTTCTCCAACGATACCGGTCAGTAGACTGGTTAAATACACTTGCTGCGGTCCGTGCGCTTGTTGAAGGCTTGGCCGTAAATAATCTCCAACGCGGCTATCTACCAAGGCCCATTGCCGGTCAAAGCTGCGGTAGCTAATGGGCTGTATGCCGGGGACGGGTTCAGTTGCTGTAAGCCGAGCAATCGGAGTTAGCGTTTGTGCAGGGTTTATCAAATCAGTGTAAGCGCTGGTTATCCGACGGTCCCGGCTTTCCTTAAACAGTTCGCCCCGTTGCCCGGCTGGGCTGCCCACCAATCTCGCCCAACGGGCCTGAAGCACTCCCGCATTTTCCCCAATCGGCCACGAGCGTTTGAATTGCATTCCGCTGGTTTGCCACGGAAACACGTCCGTCAGCAGCGGCCAGTCCACGTAGGCCGTGGTGGCAGCCGGAAGCAGGGGCGCGGTCCACGCGGTGGGGCAGTCCTGCCAAGTCAGGTCGGCAAAGGATTCGATGCCGCCCAACCGGGCCAGCTTGTCGGCTTCCGAGCCGGTGAGGCGGCAGTAGCGCACGGCGGCGGGCTGCCCGGCAACCTTGCTGCCGGTGCGAATGCCGATGGCAATGCACACCGGGGTTTGAATGGCAAACACGTTGGCGGTTTTGCGGGCCCCCAGGTTGTCGCCTTCCAGGTTGATAATCCACAGCTCCTCGAAGGTTTCGCGCATTACTTGCCGCATCCCGGCAAAGCCCGGCCCGCGCAGGTACGACGAGGCCGTGATGAACGACACAATGCCGGTGTGGTGCGGCGGCTGCTCAAACACCTTCCACAAGGCCCAGCGCCAGAAATACACGTAATCGTTGTAGAGATTTTTGGCGTGAATGCCGGCCCCCACCGCCGCCAGGGGTTCCAAAAAATCCTGGAGTAGGGGCCGATTGACGGCATCAGCCGCACCGGGGCTGCCGAAGCGTACCCAGCCGCCGTGGCGCTCGCGGGCAAGCACGGCTGCCCCGGCTTCGTGCTGCTCCCGGTAGTAGGGCGGGTTGCCGATGCACACCAGAATGGGCACGTTGGCCTTGACGTGCTGGGCGCGAATATGCTCCTGGCTCAAGGCCCGGTAGGCCAAAGGCAAGTGGTCGGGCGGGGTGGCATGGGGCGAATCGAGGGTGTCGGCCAGCAACACGTTGATGCCCCCGGCGGGCAGGGTGCCCCCGGCCGCTACCACTTGCTGCGTGAGGCGCAGGTGGGCCACGGCGTATGGCCCCACCAACAGCTCAAAAGCGTACATCTGCTGGGCGGCCGTGGTGGCAAACTGCGCCCGCACTCCTGCGCCGTAGGTGGCGGCTACGTGGTCGAGGCCGTAGCGCAGGGCCGCCAGCAGGTAGGTGCCGGTGCCGCAGGCCGGGTCGAGGGTGGCTACCAGCGGGTCCACGAAGCCTTTGGCGGCCCCCAGGCGGGTCCGCAACAGATCATCAACGAGGCGTACCTGGGCCTGCACCACTTCCACGGGAGTGTAGTACACGCCGCGCTGCTTGCGCATGGCCGGGTCATAGGCCCCCAGAAAATCCTCGTAGAAATACAGCCAGGGGTCGGCCGCCGTGCTGCCAAACAGCACCGGGTTCACTTCCGCCACGGTGCGGCGCAGCAAGTCGAGGGGTACGCGCACCTGGTCGTAGGCTTCGGGCTGGGCCAGTACCCGCAGCGTGTCGGAGAGCAAGCCGTGACCGGCTCGTAAGGCCGCCGCCGCCGTGGCCGGGTCGAGGGCCGTGGCCCCGCTCACCTGGGCCAGCAGCAGGGCGTAGGTCAGGGTTTGGGCGTAGGCATCGGCAAACTGTTCGGCCGTGGCATCGGGAAAGAAATACACCTGCCAATCGGCCAGTAAGCTGCCCAGGGGCGAGGCGGGGTCGGCGAGAAGGCCCTCGGCCACGTCGTCGCGCAGTAGGCGGCAAAGGGGGGCCAGCACCTCGGCCAACGCCTTGGGCTGGCTGGGCACCACCGGTTGCCAACTCAGAAAATCGCGCAACAGCCGGTCAAGGGCTACGGCGCTGGCCTCGGTTGCGGCAGCCGAACCGTCGGCGGTAACATCGCTGGCCAAGCGGCACAGCGGCCCCTGGCGTTCGCCGTCGCGGTACAAAGCCCACTCCTGCCCGTCGGTGTAGAGCACGTTGGGCAGGCTTTTAAATTTCTCCCACTGCTTTTTGTCGTGCGGGTCGCGGAATCGGGTGGGGTTCGCCCCCTTGCCGGGCGGTTTTAGCTCCACGTAGCCCGTGAGCAGGCCGCTGACCAATACGCCCAGGTCAGGGCGGCCTACGCCCGTCATGGCTACCTCGCGGCGCACGTCCACTGCCGGGTAGTGCCGCAGCAAGTCTTCCACGGGGCCGGTAAGCTGGGCTTCGGGCTGCGCCCCCGGCAAGCTCCCCGGTCCGTAGGCAGCAGTGAGGCGGCCGGCAAAAGCTTGCAAAGGGGCGAGTAGAGGCGAAAGCACTGTCGTAAATTAAGAAGTAATGGCGGCAAATTACATCCGTTGTCATACTGAGGCAATGGGTAGGCAAACCGATTGGTAGGTTATTTTTGCTCACCAAAAAAATAACCTACCTGGCAGGTAGGTTATTCGGGCCCAAAAAAATAATACCCTACCTCATGCCCCGCACAAAAAAAACCCGCTCACTGTGAGCGGGTTTTTCCGGGGCCGTGGCGGGGCACTACTAATCTATAATTTGCTCAAATCGTCAAGTGGAATCTGGTCAATCGCGGCCCGGTCGGGGTGGGTGGCCCGGTAAATCAGCGAAACGAATTGCTCGTTAGCCGGGTCGGAATCTCTTTTGATGAGGGACAATCCAGTCTTTTTAACATAGTCCCGGTACCACCGGTCGAATTTTTTATGGCGGGCGGCTTCCTGTTGGTCGGCCGACGAGCAAACCCAGGCGATAATTGTTTGGGGGCTTTTGGCTAACACTTGTTTCAGCACGGCCAGCACGGTTAGTTCAATGCGGGGGTCAGTTCCTTTGCGGGGGCTGGGGTCGGCATCGGGGCTTTTTAATTCTAAATCAAACACCAACCCGTGCCGGGCTATCATCGGGTTGGGGCAATTGGCGTATTCGCGAAAGGCGATAAAATAGGTGAGGCCTTCCTCGGTATCAAACTCATAAATCGTTGCCTCCGGCAGTGCCATCAAGCGGCAAGGATAGGGGCGTAATAAAGGTAATATCATAAACGGAATGGTTTTTAGGGTCGCGGACATACGCTGTCAGGCGCTTTTTATCGGCCGCGATTTGGTTGAAAAATTCTTTTAAAGTAAGTTTTTTTACTTGCGTTGCCACGGCGGTAGTTTATAAAAGGGTAAACGATTGAGCACTGCAAAGGTAAGCACTCGTGTGGCCCTAACGGGGGGCTGGCGCAGGGAGTTCAGAGGGGCGGACATATTCCGGGGGTAGCGAACCAAATATACCCGCAGGAAGCAAGAAAAAAAACGTTTCAATCAAAAACCTTAAAAATTCATTGCCGACGGCCAGGACCCGCGCCCGGTCGTCGGCAACAGCTTTTGGGGGTTTCGGGGCAAACTACCCGCCAGGTAGGTTATTCGCGCCCAAAAAAATAATAACCTACCTCATGCCCCGCCCCACCAACCATTCCAATTCGCCCCTGGCCGAAGTGCGCCGCCATTTCGGCCTCAGCCAAGCCACGCTGGCCGCCTGGCTCGGCATTGGGGCTGGCATGGTGGGGCACTTGGAAGCGGGCCGCAAACCCATCCCTGGCCCCGTGCTGCTGCGCCTGGCCCCGCTGGCCGCCCAGGTGGGCGGTGCGGTCCCGCCGCCCCCGCCCGACCCGGCCGCCGCGCTGGCCCTGCCCGATGCCGGCCCGTTGGCGGCGCGGCGCGACTACTGCCAGCACCACGCCGCCCGGCTGCGCCGCGCCCTGCGCCCACTGGCCGCCGCTGCCCAATACGCCACGCGCTGGCAGGCGGCGCTGCCCGCGCTGCTGGCCGCCGCGCCCGCCGGCAGCCCCGCCCGCGCCTGGCTGCTGCGGCGGCAGGAAGCCGCCGCCGAGGCCCTCGACGGGGCCGCCAGCGCCCAATGGCACCTGCTGCGCCTGCAAGCCGAAGGGCTGGAGGCCGAAGCGGCGGCCCTCACGGCCCTGTTAGGCGACGCGGTAGGCGCGTAAAACCCGCTGGTTTTCTGCAACTTTTTTGCGGAAAAGACAGGAAATTAAAAATAACGCACTACCTTTGGCGCATCACTTTTTTTTCACCTTCTTCACCCCCTCTTTTTTATGGCCCTTGACCTGACCTTGCTCACCACCAAAGCCGAATGCGACGAGGTATTGAGCAGCCTCGAAGCCGAGCTGGACACCTACACCCACCGCGACGGCAACCTCGACTACGCCGACCGGCAGTCGGGCCGCATCAACACCGACGTGGCCGCCCGCCTGGCGGGGGTGAACGCCGAGATTGCCGCTTACACGGCCATCGCCGCCACGCCCGGCCTCACGCCGCTCATGCAAAAAGCCAACGCCAGCAACCTGCGCCGCGCCAACGACCGCAAGGACAACCTGAGCGAGCGCGGCGAGAAGCACACGGGTTCTGCGGCCTTCCTGGCCGACGTGGATGCCGACCAAATTGCCGCCCAGGTCGCCACCCTCACCGCCGCCCAAACGGCCGTGACGGCCCACAAAGCCACGTTGCCCGCCTAAGCCCACCCGGCGCGGCAACCCCGCAAAAAAGCCCCCCGGCCAACTTGGCCGGGGGGCTTTTGCATGGGAGAGCGGGCCAGCACCCTACTCCTTCGTCAGCCGCTGCCGGAACACCAGCCCGGCATTGGCTTCTTGGCCGCTGAGTTGGAGCAGGTACTGGCCGGTGGCGAGATTGGCCAGATTCACTGGGGTATTGCTGCCACCGGGCAGGGCCTGGGTGCGTACGGTGCGGCCCAGGGCATCCAGCACTTGCAAGCGGTAGGAGCCGGTGGGCAGGGCGCTCAGGTCGAGGCTGACGCTAGTGGTGGCAGGGTTCGGATATACGCCCAGGGCGGGCACCAGGGTACCCGTGAAGCGCACCACCTGCACGGGGCTGAGGGATTCGCGGCCGTCGAGGTCCACTTGGCGCAGGCGGTAGTACGCCAAGGCCCCGCGTTGGGCGGCGGCGCGGTCCACGAAGCGGTAGTCGGTGGGGCGGCTGGTGTTGCCCTGGGCATCGAGGCGGGCGAAGGCGGCAAAGGTTTTGCCGTCGGCGCTGCGCTCCAGGCTCCAGTAGGCGCTGTTGCGTTCGCTGGCCGTGCGCCAAGTCAGGGCCGCGTCGGCATTTTGCACGGCTTTGGCCGCGAAGGCGAGTAGCTCGACCGGCAGCGGGTAGGGGCCGATGACGAAGGTGACGGGCTGGGTGTTGGTGCCGCCGAACAGGTCCACGGTGGTCACGTTCACGGTGTAGGTGCCGGGCACGAGTTGGGCGGGGTTGCTGACGTAGATGCGGCCCGTGGCGGGGTCAAGGGCCGTGCCGGGGGGCAGCGCGTTGCCGGGGTTGCCGGACGGAGCCGGGGCCGACCCTGGCCCGCTCGTGGGCGTGAGGGCGGCGCTGACCAGGCCGTTGCCGTTGGGGCCGCTGTCCACGGCCCCGGCGGCGGTGTACTTGCCGCCGTTGTTGTCAAACACGTTGGCCAGGGTCTGGTTGGTGGCGTACGCGCCGGGGTTGGTGGGCAGGGCGGCGTAGAGGGAGGGGTTGTCCTGGCCCACCGGGATGGTGTAGCGGGCTACGTTGCTGGACAAGGCGTTGGCGGGGGTGCCGTTGCCGTTGTCGGTGGCCTGGAAGTAGAAAAACACGTTGCCGATGTAGCCGGGGGTGGGGTCGAAGTACAGCGTGGCCGCTTGGCTGGGAGTCAGGGCCTGGCCCACCGCCACGAGCGTGAGGGTGGCCCCGTTCAGGTAGTACAACAAGCCTTGCGCAGCGGTCGGCAACTGCGTCACGGTGAAGCTGGCGATGCTGCCGTCAATGTCGGTGCCTTGCAACGGCGCAATGGGCAGCGGGCCGGCGGTTTCGCCGCGCGGGGCTTGCAGGTAGTTCACCACGTCCTGGGCCAGGGGCGGCAGGTTGGCGGGAGCGGTGGTGGTGAAGCTGCTCACGTTGTTGCCGCTGGGGGCGGTGTCGCCGGTGGCGCTCACCTGCCCCTTCACGGTGAAGGTGGTCGCGCCGGTCGGCACCGTGAAAATCACCGAGTTGGTGACGGAGTTGGCCCCGCCCGGTTGCAGGCTCGTGATGGTGGGAAAGGTGATGACGTTGCCGGTCTGGGTGCCGCCGCCGGTGATGGTCACGTTGGTGGCCCCAGCGGGGATGGTCAGGGTTTGGACCACGTTCGCGGCCACGCTGGGGCCGTTGTTCTGGGTCACGACCCCGTAGGTGACGGTGCTGCCCGCCGAGGCCGTGGCGGGGCCGCTCACGGCGGTGGCCACATCCACTGTGTCGGACAGGGGCACGGTGGCGGTGGTGCGGTTGTTGCCGCCGTTGGTGTCGGTTTCGTTCAGGGTGGCGGTGGCCGTCAGGACCAGCGGCGAGCGGCCCGGCGCGGCAAACGCCAGGGCTGTGTTCACGGTGCTGCCCGTGCCCAGGTTGCCAATCGGGATGACGAGCCGCCCGCTGCCGGGGTCGTAGGTGGCGGTGCCGCCCGGCACCGCGAAGTTGTAGAAGCCGGTGATGGGGTCCAGGGTAGCGGGGCTGCCGCCCACCGCAAAGCCAGCGGCGTTCAAGCCCGCTGGCAGGGCCACTTCCTGCACCACGCCGGTGGCCGGAGCGGCGGCGCTGTTGGCGGTTTGCACCGTGAATGCCACCGTGCTGCCCGCCGCCGCCGTGCCCGGCAGGCCCACGAAGGCCGTGCTCACGTCGGGGTTGCTGGCCGAGGCCGGGCTGATGCTAATGCTCAGGGCTGTGGCGTTGTTGTTTAGGTTGGAGTCGTCCACCCCCGACACGCTCACGTTGGCCGTGGGCGTGATGACGTTGCCGCCGGGCGTGATGAACGAGATGGAGCCGCGTTGCGTGGCGGCACTGCCGGCCGGCAGGTTGCTCAGGGCCGGAAACGTGACCCGCCCGCTCAGGGCATTGTAGGCCCCGGCCAGCACCGCCCCGTCGTAGCCGCGCACCTCCACCCCGGCCAGGCCGCTGGGCAGTTGCACGGTAGTGGTCTGGGAAGGCGAAGGGCTGGGGCCGTTGTTGGTCGTGAGCACTTGAATCGTGACCGGGGCACCCACCGTGCTGCTGGCCGGGCCGGTCAGCACCACGGCCACGTCGGCCTGGGCCGACACCGGCGTTTGCAGACTGGCCACGTTGTTGGCCGGCACGGGGTCGGTGGCATCGCTGCGCACCACGGCCACGTTGGACAGGGTGCCGTTGCCCACCGGGGCCACGTAGGTCAGGGTGTTGGTCACGGAGCTGCCCGGGAACAGGATGCCGGGCACCGGAATTCGCAGCACCCCGCTGCTGGCATCGTAGGTGGCGGCGGTGGGGCCGGTGCCGTAGGTGGCCACCGTGCCGCTCACGGTGGTGGGCGCGGCCCCGTTCACCAGCACCGCGTTGGGGCCGGCCAGGGGCAGGCCGGCCGCGATGTTGACGAACTGCACGGCGTTCAGGGCCTGACCTGGCCCCCGGTTGGTACTCACCACGGTGTAGGTCAGGGCCTGCCCGGCGGTGGCCTGCACCGGCCCCACAATGTTGGTACTCACGTCGGCATTGGCCAGGTTGTCCACCGTCACGCGGGTGCTGGCCACGTTGTCGGCCAGCACGGGGTCGGCGGTGCTGGCCCGCACGCTGGCCGTGGTGGTGAGAAAGCCCGTAGCCGGAGCCGGGGCCACCACGGTGTGCGTCACGGAGGTACTGGAAGTTTGGGTTGCCAGCACCGGAAAGGTCAGCACCCCGGTCGTGACATCGTACACGGCCGTGCCGCCGGGTAGCGCAAAGCTGATGATGGCGCTGCTGCCACTGCCGCTGGCCGTGCCACTCTGCCCGTCCACCTGAAAGCCGGTGGTGGTGAGGTTGGGGCTGAGGGCCACTTGCAAAGCCACGTTCTGGGCCGCGCTGGGGCCGTTGTTGCCCTGAACCACGGTGTAGGTCACGGGCGCACCGGCCGCCACGCTGCCGCCCGGCGCGTTGGCACTGATGGTGGTGTAAACGTTGGCCGACACCGTGGGGGCCGGGCCGACGGTGGTGGTCACGCTGGTGGTGTTGTTGGGCGGGTTGGTTTCGCCCCCGGCGGCGGTGTTGGGCTGCACCAGGGCCGTCAGAGTGAGTGGCCCGCTGACCGGCGCGGCAAACGAGATGGTGTTGGTGATGACCTCGGTGCGGGGCAGGCTGCCGGGAATCGGGAACGTGAACGTGCTAACCCCGCCGCTGAACGAGTAGGTGCCGCCGTTGCTCAAAAACACGTTGGTCAGGGCCACGCCGGTGTTCAGGCTCACGGTTTGGGTGGCGTTGGGGGCCGGGCTGGGGCCGGCGTTCTGGGTGGTCAGAAAGTAGGTGGCGAGTTGGCCCGCGCCCACACTGGCCGGTCCGTTCAGGGTCGTGAACAAGTCAAACGCGGGCAGGGTGGTGATGGTGATTTGCTGGCTGTCGTTGGCCGTGACCCCGGCCTGGCTGGTGGTGGTGCTGATGGCCGCCACCGCCGTCACCGACCCCGTGGTGGCGGGTTGCACAAAGGTGATGACCGAGCTGAACACCTGCCCCCGCACAATGCTGGTGATGCCGCTGTACGTGACCCGCCCCGTGGCGGGGTCGTACACGCCGCCCCCGGTCACGGACGACACGTTGAGGCCCGTGGGAAGTTGCACAAACGCCACCACCCCGTTGGCGGTGCTGGCCCCGACGTTGGTAAAGCTCACGTTGAACTGCCCCGGCTGACCCGACGACACCGGCGTGGTCCCCACCGCCACCGTGGCCACCACGTCGGCCGTAAAGGTGATGTTGGCCGAAAACTCCGAGGTGTTGGTGCCGATGGTGGCCGTGGTCGTGACCCCGACTTGCAAAATCGTGGCCTGCTGGGCCGCCGTGAGGCTGCTGAATGGGATGGTGAAGTGAAAACGGCTGGCCGCCGGGTCCTGCCCCTGCGGCACCCCACTAATGGCCCCCGGCCCGTAGCTGCCCGTGCCGCCGTCGGTGTCGTCGGCGGTGCCTTCGGTGCGGGTCACGAGGTAGGTGCGGCCCTCGCCAAAACGAGTGGGGTCCACTTGCGGAATGAAAATCTCGACCACCGCGCCGGGCCGGCAAAAGCCGTCGAGCAACAGGTTGCCGCCCACCACGTCAATGCCGGTCAGCACCGGGTAGTCCACGCCCCGGTTGGGCACGGTGTTGGGCGCGGCGGCGGGGTCGTTGCCGTCGTTGAGGGTCACGCCATCGCCGGAGCCGTACTCAATGTTGCCGTTGCCGGGGCCTTGCACGTAGGCCGAAGCGCGGGTCACGTGGTCAATGGAAATGGCCCCGTTGGCGTACTCGGAATTCTGGCTGATGACGACGTTCTGTTGCCCGTAGCCCACCACAATGGCCGAAGCCTGGGTGTCGGTGATGATGTTTTTGGTGATGAGGTCGGTTTGCCCCACAAGGCTGCGGCGGTTGCCGTCGCGTTGCAGGTAGCAGATGGCCGAGCCTTCGAGCTGCGACTGCGCGTAGCCCGCCCCGCCCTGCCCGGCCGCAATCATGGTGTTGTTGCGAACAATGGACGAAGCAGTTTGACCAATCTCAAACTGCACCGCGCTGGAGTTGGAGCGCGTGAAGAGGTTGCCCTCGACCAGCACCGGCCCGGCCCCGCCCGCATCGCCCAAGCTGATGGCATCGCCCCCGGCACTGGTGTAGCCGTTCTGGGTAAACTCGTTGCCCGTCAAGGTGATGATGGTGGCATTGCCCGTCCCGTTGTTGATGTTCACCCCCGAGTTGCCCGTGAAGCCCACCAGGTTGCCCGAAAACAGGCCCGCGCCGCCCGTGATGTTCACCCCGTAGTTGGCCGACACCGTGTTGTCGTTCGGGTAAGCATAGTTGGTGGCGCTGCCGCCGATGATGTTTTCCTCAATCACAAAGCCGGTGGCACTGGTAGCCACGGTGGCATTGGTGCCGCCCCGCAGGGCCACGTAGCGCACCGCGTCGCCGGCCCCGGTTATTGTGAGCAGCATGGCATTGGCGTTGGTTGTCAGCAAGCTGACTTCCGGCCGGGCCACTGGGGTCAGGGGCAGGCCGTCCACGCCCACCACGTCGCTGGTGCCGAGTGTGCCGGGGTTGGTATCGCCGATGTTCACGGTTTGGGTGCGCCCGTCGATGGCCGTGTTAGGCCCGGTGCAGGTCAGCAGACTCAGGACCGCAAACACGGCCCGCTGGTCAGTGCCCGCTGTGCCGGTAAGCTGGTTGGGCAGGCCCGCCCGCAGGCCGGGGTGGGCCACCCCGTCGCCCACCATAAAAATGGTGGTTTCTACGCCCGCCGCCGGGTTGGGGCCACCGGGGTTGGTGGCCGGGTCCTGGTCGAGGCCGGTATTGGCCAGCGCGTTGGCGTTGGCCAGAAACTGCCGCAACGAGCCTTGCCCCGCGTCGTTCACATTCACGACAGTGCTGAAGTTGAAGCCGAAGTCCACGCCCGTGGCATCGGTGGCCCCCAGCGTCACGGGCGCAATGTTCTGGGCACCGGCGGGCAAGTTGGTGGCCGGAACCACCGTGAAGCTGGCCGTGGTGAAAGTGGTGTAAGCCGAACTGGCGGGCTGAAACGTGCCCAGCGAGGTGCCGTTGATGGCCACCGTCAGGGCCTGAACATTGTTGGTGCGTTGCGCCGCCCGGAAGCGGATGGTATAGGTGCCGGAGCTGAGGCTGAAGCCCTGGCTGAAGCTGCTAAAACTGCCGTTGTAGGACTGCACAAACGCCACCTGGGTGCCGTCGGGGGCCACGGGGTTGCCGCCGCCCACATTGAAGGCGCTACCGTTGGCGGCAATGCCGGTTCCGTTGGGAAAGCTCCAGGTGGCCCCGCCGGGGCTGTATTGGTAGCTGCCGTTGCCGGTGCCCAGGTTCGGGGTTTCAAAGCTCGGATTGACGGGCAACCCGGCCACCACGGTGTTGGTGGCATCCAGAATTTCCACCAAATCCACAAACGCCGTGTTGTCACCGGCCACGGCGGCCCCCGTGAAGCTCAGCGTCTGGCCGGTGGCTGGCGTGGCATCGGCGGCCGTGGGGTTTTCGCCGCCCACCCGTTCGGGGTCGGCCGCGCCGTTGGCGGTGCGGTAGGTTTGCACCGGCAGCAAGCCCGCCACGCCGCCTGCCCGCGCCGGTTGCACCGTGCCGCTGGGCACCCGCACCACGTAGCTGCCCGCCGCCAGCCCGCCAAAGCTGTAGCTGCCGTTGGCAGCCGTGGTGGCAGCGGCCACAAACGTGCCCGACGCATTGTAAAGCTCGACGCGGGTGCCCGCGCTGGCAATGCTGGCCAAGCCCGAAGCCGCCGCCGACGCGCTGGCCGTGGCGAGGTTCCGCCCGCTGCCGCCGCCGTAGTTCACGTCCTCGAACACGGTGCCGCCAATGGTGGCCTGGGCCGTGGCCGTGGCCGGTCGCAAAGCCAGCCCCACCGCAAACAAACTTAAGAATATGTTAGAAAAAATTTGTTGAGTTTTCATAGTAAAAAAAGGAAATTTTTTAGTAGTTGTGCAAAAACAACTGCACACTAGTTGCCTGCTAACAGGTTGATTGAAAACAAAAAGGCCATTAGCTGCCAGCCATTTGCGAATGAATAACTACTTAAATTACTAAACTATTATAAATGAGCAAATACATCTGTCCGGTCGTCCGGCCGTCCACGAAGGACTAAGCCTGCTATACGCCAACGCCGGACAAAACGATGGGGAACCCGCACGCCGTGCCCACCCATTGAGTGGTGACAAAGCGGACTTCTGTACCCCAAACGACGATTTTGGCACTTAAATTAACTTTCAGTACCCCAAAAAATCACATGAAGATGTGAGGGCTGCGTACGACCCGGTGGCCGCTGCCGGATGGCAATACGAGCCGCAACTGGCCCTTGTATTGCCCCTAAATTGCCTGGCCCAGCGGGGCGGGAGGGGCAGCTGGGTCCGCCTTTTAGGGCAGCACGAGCCGCGCCCCCAGCACCCGCACCAAATCGGGTAGGTCGTAGTGCTGCAACACGCCGGGTAGCACGTCGGAGTAGGTGTCGCGGGTGGTGGGCCGGGCCAGCAGTTCCGGGTAGGAAGGCGGCAGGGCGGCCAGGTACACTTGGGCAATTCGGGGCGTGAGAACGGCGGCGTACAACGCCACGCGGGCGGCGGTCGGGCCATCGGCGTACACGTCCACGGGCCGGTAGTCGGCATCCAGGTACTCCAGGGCCGTGCCCAGGTCGTGCATTCGCTGGGCCAGCAGGGGGTGGCCCAGGTGCAGGGCCAGCAGAGCGGGGCGGTATTCGCGGTTGTAATACTTGGGGTCGTTAGCCGCGGCCGGGTCGGCGGTTTCGCCCTGGCCGCGCAGGTCAATCAGCAGAACGGTCTGGTAGGTTTTCAGTTGCGTGTGCAGCCAGGCGGCGCGGCCAGCCAGGGCGGCCTTGCCGCTATCGGCAAAGCAGAGCAGGACGCGGTTGGTGGGCTTGTCCTCCGAGCGGGCTTCCAGCCGCAGGGCGGGCAGGGGCAGGGCGGGCAACGGCAAGTCGCGCCCGTTTCGCAAAACGAGCTTCCGAAACGACAACCCGGCACGGCTGACGTAGTCCAAAATTTCGGCATCGACGACGCGCTGGTAACGCCGGTAGCCGCTTGGTTCGAACGCCCGCCGGGCCGCCTCGCCCAACTGGGCACTCACGGCCAAAGCCAACCCCGCCGGGGCCAACACGGGGCGGGCAGTAGCCAAGCGTTGCGCTTCGGCCCGGTAGAACGCCGACAGGTTTTCTTCGTCGGCAAAGCTGGTGTTCACCTGTCCGGTGGCCGTGCATTGCAGTTCCGGCGCGGTAGCTACCGGCAACTCCCCTTCGGTGTCGTACACCGGCCCCCGAAACCCTTGCAACTCGTGCTGAAACCAATGCAAAACGGCTTCGCGCTTGGGTTTGGAAAGCCCGTGCCCGTCCGGAAACGCATCGAGCGGCGGCCCCGGCAAAGGGTGGTTCAAGGCCGCACAAACCTCCTCCACTTCGTTGCAGGCACTTTCGATGCTCTGGTAATCTACAAAATCAAACTTGCCCGCCAGCACCAGCAGTGGCTTGGGCGCGAAAGCAATGAGCCAGTCGCCGATGTCGAGCCGGGCCGCGCCCGCGCCGGGCAGCATCACGCAGCCGTCGGCCGGGCCGGTCAGTTCCAGGTTGCGCTCGCCGGCGGCCACGTAGCTGCACAGGGCCGCCGCTTTCAGGCGCGGGTCGTAGGCCATGAGGTAGGCCGTTTGGGTGGCCCCGCCGGAATTGCCGAGGCAGCCCAGGCGGGCGGTGTCCACTTCGGGCCGGGTGGCAAGGTAGTCCAGCCCGCGCACGTTGTCCCAGAGTTCGGCGGCGGCCAGGGTGCGGCCCAGCAGGTTGGCCTGGGCGTTGAGTAGGGTGTGTTCGGTGGTGCCGCCCCGCGCCAGGGGCTGGCCGGTGGCATCGGTCAGTTGCAGCCGTTCGCCCTGGCTCACGGGGTCGGGCACCAGCACCACAAAACCGTGGGTGGTCAGCAGCAGGGCTGCTTGCTGGTAGCTCCTGGTGGCTTTGCCTTCGGCTTCGTGCCCGCAGGGGAACAGCACGGCCGGGTGCTGCCCCCGGCCAGCGGGCACGTACAGGTTGGCCGTGACGTGGTGGTGCGGGGTGCTTTCAAAAATGACTTTCTCGACCCGAAACCCCCGCCGTTGCAGCGTCCCCGTGGTTTGTGCCCGGAGCGGGGTGCGGGTAGCAGGCAGCGGCCCCAGCACCCGCCGGAACCGTGCCCGCACACTGTCGTGGTAGGCGTGGGTGCCAGCGGCGGTGGCCGTGGCCTGGGTCAGGGCCGTTGTTCGCCGGGCATACTGTTGGTGCAGGTCCTGCATCAGGTAACTGTGCAGGGTGGTGTTGGCCTTCCAGGGCAACACGTTGTAGGGCGACTGCGCCGGACTGGCAAAGCCAGCCAGCAGCAGCAAAAACAAGGTGGGACGAAACATAAGCGGCAGCAAAAGCCAGCTTACGCCAAACCGGCCTTCGTTGGGCACCAGGACCGCGCTCCGGGGCTTCAGAAAAGGCTGGCCGTGCCGACCGCCCCGGCCACCCACCGTGCCGCCAGCTTGGCCTTCGTCGTTTATTTCAACCCCGCCCAGCCGGGCAGGGCCAGCAACTGAAGCTGGCCGCTCCGGCTGTCGCTTTGAAGCTGTTTGAGTTACTATCCAGGACCGTCGGACGAGTACCCCGAAGCTGTGCTTCGGGGTACTCGGGCAACTAACGCAAACAGTTTCTTTGTCAACATACGCCGTGCAGGGTGCCGGGCCATGTGGTCCGCACCGGGCAGATTGCGGGCGATGCCGCCACCATCGGCAGCGTTGGACTGGCCACTGACACCTACGTGCTGCAAGTAGCCGTACCCAACGAGGCCCCGGCCACCCAGCGGCTGGTGCTGGAATAGGGCGGGGTTTTTTGAGTACAGAACTTACGCACAGGGCGGCATTTTCAGCCCCGGAGGGGCGGCATATCGGTAGTAAATGATTGGTTTGGTGGCACCAAGCCCCAGCGGGGCGACACCTTTTTTTGCGAACGTCAGGTGTCGCCCCGCTGGGGCTTTGGCCTTCCTTGTCAGCCCATTACTACCGATATGCCGCCCCTCTGGGGCTTAACTAAATCCGCTGTGCGTAAGTCCTGGAGTAAAAAGGCCCCCGGCTGCACTCGCAGTTGGGGGCTTTTTGTTATGAGGATGTAGGGTGCGAAGCTAAGCCCCGCACCCTACCGCAACTCCCAGCGCACCGCAGCCCGCGCATCCTGTGCATCGGCGCTTCGCAGAAACACCAGTTCCTGCAACTGCCCCACGCGCCAGGTTTCCAGCATATTGTCGTAGTAGGGCGAGCCGGGGTTGCCGCTTTGGCCACCGGGGTACACGCCGTAGGCCCGCAGTTGCGGCCCCAGCGCCACCACCATGCGCCAGCTCGGGCCGTTGCGCTCGGAGGTGGCGTTCACGATGCCGGGACCGCCGCCGCAGTTCAGGTTGGGGTGGCCGAAGCCTTTGAGTTGCAGCATATGGCGGATGTCGGTGCCTTTCTGGTCGGCCCAGCGCCACTTGGGGCCAAAGGGGCCGAATTTGCGGGTGAGCGAATCCAGCGCGAAGGCCAGACTTTGGCGGGCCAGGTCGGGCAGGGTTTCGCGGCGCGGGGTGCGGCGGTCGTCGGCCCAGTGGCTGCTGTCGTCGCTCAGAATAAGGTTGTTGGTGCGGTCGCGGGCGGGGTAGCGCATTTCGCGGCTGGTCACTTTCGGGCCGAAGTCGTCGTCCCAGAGCCGCTTCACCAGGTCGTTGTACCACAGCTCAAAAATGCTGGGGCCGACGGCATCGGCAGCGTAGCGGTAGCGCCACTGCCGCAACGCGGCCAGGGCTTGGGCGGTGGGCGAACCGGCTGGCGCAGTACCGGCCAGGGCTATCATTCGGGGCAGCATCAGTTGGGCGTTCAGGCCCAGGTCGTCGTTCTGAAGTTGGCGCAGGCTGTCGGGCGTGGCCTTGGTCATCTGGCTCAGGCGCTGGTTGATGCGCCGCGCCCGCTCCGAACTGCCGTAGTCCCAGTTCAGGTAATAGGGGTAGTCGATGGGGCGGGCCGAAAACTGGTTGGCCGAACTCACAAAACCCCGCGCCGGGTTGCGGACGTGCGGGTTCTGAGCGGCCGGAATCCAGCCCTGCCAGTCCTGGGCCGGGTCGGAGCCGTCGAGCAGGTACTTGCCCTGTTCGCGCCACTTCAGCGGGAAATGGCCGTTGGGCCACAGCGCAATGTCCTGGGCGGCATCGGCCCACACAAAGTTTTGGGCCGGTGCGCCGTAGGTGGCCAGCGCGGCGGTGTAGTCGGCGTAGTTGCTGGCTCGGTTGAGGCGGTAGAAGGCCAGAAACTCGTTGGCCGCGTCGTGGGCGGTCCAGCGCAGGGCGTGGCCAATGGGCGTTTGGGGCAGGAAGGGCTTTTCGGGCCGCTCGTACACCACCGGGCCGTGGTGGGTGTACAGCACCGTGTCCAGCCGGTCGGCCTGCCCGCGCACCCGGATGCGCTCGATGCGCCGCCGCACGGGCTGCCAGCGGCCCGCGTACCAATATTCGCGCCGGTGGCCGTCCCGAAACTGCACCTCGTACCAGTCCAGCACGTCGGCGTAGGTGTTGGTCACGCCCCAGGCCGCCCGTGCATTGAAACCAATGATGGCAAACGGTGCCCCCGGAATGGCCACTCCGTAGGTGTTCACGCCCGGCGCAGCCAGCTGCACCTGATACCAGATGCTGGGCAGGTTCAGGGCCAGGTGCGGGTCGTTGGCGAGGATGGGAAACCCCGTGGCCGACCGCGCCCCGCTCACCGCAAAGTTGTTGGACCCGATTTCCTTGGCCGGGTCATAGGGCGGCATAGCCGTCGTTGGGGCCGCCTCGGCGGCGGCAAACTGCGGCGGCACGGCGGGCACCGGCAGCGGCGCAAAGTCCAGCGGCGTGCCGGGCGGAATGACCGGGCTTTCGCGGGTGGGGTAGTCCGGGAACAGGTCGCGCATCACCGCCGGGCCGTACTGTGCCAGCGCGTTGCTCATCCGCATATCGTCGGACTTGCCCGTGAGGTCAAATGCCATGTACTTCAGGATAAGTACACTCTTGAGCGGTGCCCACGGCTCCGGCCGGTAGTCGAGCAGCTTGTACTCGAAGGGCAGCGTGGCCGGGGTCAGGCCCCCGATGCAGGCATTCACCCCGTCGGCGTAAGAAGTCAGCACCAGCTTCGTGGTCGGCTCGGCCATTGCGGCTTTCAACGATTTCTCGGCCCCAAACCCCAGGCCCATGCGCCGGAAAAACCGGTCGGTTTCCAGCCGGGCCGGCCCCACGATTTCGGCCAGCCGCCCGCCCGCTACGTGGGCCAGGAAATCCATCTGCCAAAGCCGGTCGCGGGCCGTGAGGTAGCCCTGGGCGTAGTACAGGTCGTGGTCGTTGCGGGCAAAGATGTGCGGCACCCGGCGCGCGTCGTAGCGCACCGTCACGAGCGCTTGCAGCCCCGGCAAGTCCAGCGCCTGCCGGGCCGGAAAGTCGCCGGGGGCCTCGCCGTTGCGCCAAAACCCCCGGTACGGACTCAGCAACTTACCAAACGGCGGCACGTCGCCGTGCTTGGTATTCAGGCCCCACACCAGGGCCAGGCTGGCGGCAAAAGCCAGCAGAAATTTCAGCCAGGAAACCATAAGCGCAGGAATGAGCCTGCAAATAGCAACCGGCGCGGGGAAGTTGGACAGAAACTAAGGGAACGGGCGGCGATTGCAGACTGAAAACCTGCGACACCTGAGCGCGGGGCGGTGCCCCGTGCCCACCCACCTACTGCGCCGCCGCCACTTCGGCCGCTGGCCCGGCGCTCACGCCCCGCACCAGCCCGCCGATGCCCCACACCCGCAGCCGGGCTTGCAGGGCCACGGCCTGGGCGCGGTCCGTGAAATTGCCCACCATGACGCGGTTGAGCAGCTTGCCGTTGATGGTTTCGGCTTGCAGGGCCACCAGCAGCCGCTCGTCCAGGGCCAGGATACGGGCCAGCAGGGCGCGGGCGTTTTCCAGGTTGCCGAAGGTGCCCGCCTGCACGATGTAGGTCAGCACGGAGGTTGCCACCGGAACTTCGGCCGCAGCTTCGGCGGGGGCGGCGGGGCCAGCCGGGGCGGGCGCAGGCAGCGCCTGAGTAGGCGCGGCCGCAGTGGCAATCACGCCATCGGTCAGGGTTTCCACCGTCAGCGTTTTGGTGGTCAGGTCCACGGCCGGTTCGCGGTAGGTAGTGAAGGGGGCGCGGGGCGCGGGGTCGGCCGCTTGCAGGGCCAGCAGGTTTTCGGGCGCGTCGGTGGGGCCGAGGGGCGTGGTGGCGGGCACCACTTCGGCAATGATGGGGATGGAACCTTTGTCAATGGCATCCAGCAGCCCACCGGCAATCTCCGACAGGTCAATGATGCGCCGGTTGCGGAACGGCCCCCGGTCCGTCACGCGCACCACCACCGATTTGCCATTGCCCAGGCTGGTCACCCGCAACCGGGTGCCGAAGGGCAGCGTTTTGTGGGCGCAGGTGTAGGCAAAGCGGTTGTAGCGTTCGCCGCTGGTCGTGCGTCGTCCCTGAAAGTACTTGCCGTACCACGAGGCCCGGCCCCGCATCACGGTGCTTTGCTCGGCCGTGCGCGGCTCGGTGAACATGGCAGCCCGCACCACCACCCGTTTGTGCCGCGCGTGCCGGGCGGAAACGGGCAGGCTGGCGAGCAGCGAACCAAGCAGAAGAAGAACGAACGAGAAGCGAAGACGAGCTAAAGTCATGCGGATGGGCCACATTTTGGCCGATGGTGAAAGACAAAATTACCCGCCAACCAAAGTGCCAACCGAAAAAAACGACCAGTCCCAACCTTAAAACGGTCCTAAAATTGTCTTTTTCCCACAAAACTTGCATTTAATTCAGCCTACTTAACTCCGGCTTAACCCGCCTCTTGGGGCGTTGAAACTATTTTTTGGGAAAACCAGCCCCAGCTATTGCGAAAGTCGCAAAATAAGATTATGCGACGGGGATAAAATTTTGGCATTTTGGGCGCAGCCTCGGCAAAAGCCGGGTTGCACAGGTCGGGTTTTTGTTGTAAGAGCTAAAGCAGAACTTTAAGCAGCAGGGGCGGGGGCCAAAAGGCGGTCATGCTGAACGCAGCGGAGCGGAGTTGAAGCATCTCTAAAGCAGAATTAATCCAATCGTTCGGCGGCGCAGTAGAGATGCTTCAACTCCGCTCCGCTACGTTCAGCATGACCGCCTTTTGGCCCCTGCCCCTACCTTTGCCCCCATGGATTTTGGCCGCCTGCCCGACCTGCGCTACGTCAATTTCGGCCTACCGCCCGACCACCCCGACACGGCCCGCGTGCTGACCCGCGCCCGCCCCGCGCAGCCCAACCCGCCGCGCCTGTTCGTGGGCTGCCCCATCTGGACCAACAAGGAATGGCTGGGCAGCTACTTCCCGCTTGGCATCAAGGAGCCCGACTACCTGCTCTACTACGCTCAGCAGTTCAACAGCCTGGAGCTGAACACCACCCACTACCGCATTCCCGACGGCCCCACCGTGCGTCGCTGGCGGGCCGCCGTGGGGCCGGGGTTCAAGTTCTGCCCCAAGCTGCCGCGTAGCATCAGCCACGAGCGGGAACTGTTCGACACCGACGGGCTGGCCGCCACTTTCAGCCGCGCCATTGAGGAACTGGGTCCCAACCTGGGCTGGGCGTTTCTGCAACTGCCGCCCCACTTCGGTCCCGAGCACCTGCCCCGCCTCGAACGCTTCTTATTGGACTGGCCCGCCGCCGTGCCCCTGGCCGTGGAACTGCGCCACCCCCGCTGGTTTGCCGACCCCGGCCTGGCCGATGCCGTCTTTGCCACTCTCGAAGCGCTCAACCAAACCCTGGTCATCACCGACGTGGCCGGGCGGCGCGACGTGCTGGCCATGCGCCTCACTACCCCCACCGCCTTCGTCCGCTTCAACGGCCACGGCCTGCACAGCACCGACTACCAGCGTGCCGATGCCTGGGCCGAGCGCCTGGCCGCGTGGTACGCGCAGGGCCTGCACGAGGCGTATTTTTTCATCCACCAGCGCGACGTGCGCCACGCCCCGGTGTGGACGCAGCATTTCCTGGCGCGGGTCAAAGAACTGACGGGGCTGGCGGTGCCGCCGCCGTTCGTGGTGCCCCAGGCGGTGCAGGGGAGCTTGTTTTGAGACCCCGTACCGCCCGCCCTGGCGTTTAACGCAGTTTCCCGGTCCCAGTGGCCACTGCCCCGCTGGTTCAGGAAGGCCAGTGGCTCTTGCCGGGTGAGGTGCTTGTTTTGTCTTCCGACGCAGCCCCGCTTAGCAGCACTACCTGATGAATCTTTGGTTTAACCCAAAGTGTAAACCAAAAGCAAAACAGCCACCTAGCTTCGCGGCTAAGTGGCTGTTAATTAGTGGTGGGAGATACTGGGTTCGAACCAGTGACCCTCTGCTTGTAAGGCAGATGCTCTGAACCAGCTGAGCTAATCTCCCGGCTTTTTCCCGTTGGGGAGTGCAAAGGTGCGGCGTTTTTTTGAAACGGCCAAATAGTGGCCGGAAAATCTGGTCCCGTCCGGGCTGGTAACGTATTTTCCGTTGCGCCGTTAAGCGGGTTTACATTTCACTTTCTCACCCCCTGCCAACCATAACCATGAACACTGCCCTCCTTCAGAACTACTCGGAAGCCGAAAAAACGGCCTACCTCAGCGCCATTGCCAGCTTGGCTACGGCCGACCGCCAGGCTTCGGCCCCCGAACAGCAGTTTTTGCAAGCCCTGACCCAGCAGGCCAGCCTTTCGACCGAGGCCGCCCAGCAGGTGCTGGCCGCCGCCAACGACCCCAACAATGCCAACATCCAGCAGGACCTGGACGCGCTCAAAGGGTCCGATTTGCGCTTCTCGCTCGTGGCCGACCTCATCAGCTTCGCCCGCGCCGATGGCTCCTACGCCAACGACGAAGAGGCCATGATAACCAAAATGGCCACTTACCTCGGCGTGAACCAAGCACAAAAGCAAACCCTGGAAACGGTGGTGGACCAGGCCACCCAAGTGCCCCACGACCCCACCGACCCCGCCAAAGAGGGCTTTTTTGACAAAATTGGCGGAACGCTTGCCAACGTGGGCATCCCGAAAAGCGCCCTGCTCACCGGCTTGCTCGGCGTGGTGGCCCCAATGGTCATTTCCAGGGTGATGGGGGGCGGCGGCAGCCAGGACCAGGGCAGCCAAAGCAGCGGCGGCCTGGGGGGCATCCTGGGCAGCGGCATGGGCGGATTGCTGGGCGGCGCGGCCCAAAGCGGCATGGGTGGCCTGCTTGGCGGGCTGCTGGGCAGCGTCATGGGCGGGGGCAACCAAGCCCCGTCGCAAGGCTCGGCCATTGGCAGCGGCGGGCTGGGGTCCATCATGTCGGTGCTGGGCGGGCTGGGCGGCGTGGCCGGTTCGCAGCCGCGCAGCGCGGGCGGCGGCGGGCTGAGCGGCTTGCTGGGCGGGCTGGGTGGCGGCGGCGGCTTGGGTGGGCTGCTCGGCGGCTTGCTGGGCGGATAAGAAAGTGGTTTTGGGACCAGAAAACGCCCCGGCGTGCTCCTGCCCCGAAACAGTAATCCGTCCGGGAACGCCAGATTCTTAAACCCGGGTATGGCCGGTGGGGCCACGGCTTTTCAGTCGTGGCCCCACTTCGTTGCAGTGCATACCGCTGCCGGGGCTGAAGTACACCGTAGCGCGTTAGTGCCGCGTCGAGCACCAAAATCCCACGCTGCACGGGCAGGCACGTTTTCGCCACTTGCCGGCTGGTTTTGCAGGGCCACACAAAGGGAAGGCCTCACCCGTGGCCGCACGGCCGGTTCAAGACTGTTGGCCCCACCCGTTGCAGGCGCTGCGAGCGCGGCTTTTCGCTGATGTAGCCCCGGCATTGCGCGGGTTCGGGCGTACATTCGGCACATGGTTCACCCGGCCCTCCGGCCCTTGCTGCCCGAACTGCGCCAATTGTGTGCCCGCTATGGGGTGCAACAGTTCTACCTGTTCGGCTCGGCCGTAACCGACCGGTTCGACCCGGCACGCAGCGATGTGGATGCCGTGGTGCAAATGCCGCCCGACCTCGACCCGCTCGACCGGGGTGGGCGGATTTGGGATTTGTGGGATGCGCTAGAAGAATTATTTGGCCGCCGGGTCGATTTGGTTACGCCAGAGTCTCTCAAGAATCCCATTTTCAAGCTGGAACTGGCCGAAACCCAGGAATTGATTTATGACGCGACGCATTCACAAGCTGCTGTATGACGTGTGGTTGGCGTTGGAGCAAATCGAACAATTTGTAGCCGATACCCCGGACTTTTCTGCTTACCAAGCCGACCCTCGGACCCAAGCAGCGGTGAACTGGCACCTTATTATTGTAGGCGAAGCCACGAATAAGTTGCAGCAGGAAGACCCCAACGTAACGCTGCCCGAAGCCCGGCGCATTGTGGGCCTCCGCAACCGGCTGGTCCATGCCTACGACGACGTGGACGATGGTACAGGCTGGGATATTTTGCAAAATCACCTGTCGGTGCTGAAAGCCGACGTGCGCCGCAGGATTGATGAGATAGAGCGAGCCTGAAAGTGGCGGGAATGATTGAGCGGATTTACGCGCTGCGGTGAGCTACTCTGCCCCGCCCAGCGCCCGCGCCACAATGCCTTGCAGCACCCCCAGCAGCTCGGGCAAGTTTCGGATGCTGTACACGGCATTGTCCAGCGTCAGCACCCGGCCCATCAGGGTCAGAAAGCGCCAGTCCACGCCCGTCGTGGAGCAGCCGAACAACACCGGCACCGGGCGGTGGGCCAGTTCGTTGAGGCGCTGTGCGCCCACAAGTTGAGCCGCACATTGCACCGTGCCAGCTTCCAGGTCCTGCTTTTTGGCCTCGGTAATGCAAAACACCGGGGCCACCACAAAATCCCGAATTGGGCTGCTGGTAAGCACAAAATCGCACTCGCCGCGCAGCCCCGCCGCCGCGTCCACGTCCAGGTTCACGCCCGAATGCAGCGTAAACCGCTGCTGGTTCAACTCCGACAATTCGGCCAGCACCGGCGACACCAGCCGCTCCGAGCGCGACTTCTCGCTGACGTAGCCCAGGCGTTGCGCCCGCGCCAGCGTTTCGGTCAGCCACGCCGAGGGCGGCTGGGCGACCGGACTGGGGAACAAGGCAGCGGCTTGGAAGTCCAGCTCGAATTGTTGCGCCAGGGCGGCAGGGGTGAAGTCGGTATAGGCCATGCGAACGAAGTTAAGCCGAAGTTCGCAGCTAACATGGTTTCAACGTTGAAAATTGTAAGCAACAACAAATGTTGCACCTCGTGGCATATATGGGTCAGCGGGTTGGCCAACGTGGGAAACACGTGGTTCATTATCGGCTGGGGTGCCGATAAATTCCCACCTTTTCGCAAGCAAAGGTTCGGGGCACTTCTGCCACTTTTGCACCTTATAAACGGCCCGCACAATTCCCCGGTACACGGCCGCAACGTACTTGGCCCTCTTGGTACGCCATTCGGCCATCCTCCAAGCACGTCGCGTGGCATTGTACAACTCACCGGCTGGGATTTGGCCGTTGTACCTTTCGTTCAATTCGCGGTATTGGGTAGCGAGATTGAAGAAAACAAAGTCGCCAGGAAATTCAATGGGAGTTGGCATGATTAGGGGATGATTTCAAAGTCGATAGCAGACAGCCCTGCTTTGCCTGGGTAGGGAACGGGGGTGCAAAACATACCGGTGCAGGCCACACTATTGTAATAATACAACTCAACATTGTACGTGCCCTGTGGAAGCCAAATTGGAAAGGGTCGTGTCTGTAATGAAGTAGCGTTACCGTTTTCCTTAGCAAGAACAGCATTATCTATCAAAACGGAAAAGGAACCTTGAGAACTAATTTGAGTAAAAATACCGTTAATGCTCTCAATTTTAAGCACGTGATTTGGTGCTACAACTAAAGTTTTAGTATCTACTGTTTGAACATTGGTAGGTCCATTGTACAGGCCATCACCGCTAAGGGTAACATACCGCACCTGCGAGAACTTCAAGTTACCTTGAGCCAAAGCAGTTTGTGTTAGCCCACCCAGAAAAATCAGCAGACTAAAAACCCGAAGTAGTGTAAACAAGCGTTTCATTGGTAGAAGGGGAAATGGTGGAAGGGGCGACGGCGAACTTGCTCCAGGCAGTGCCATCGAAATAAAAAAAGCCGGCACCAGCATCGGTCTGGAACACCAGCAGGCCGGTGGCCGGGCTGGGAATGCCTTGCCGTTGGGCCAGGGTCAGGCGCGGAATCAGCAACCCGCCCGCCGTGGAAACAATGTCCAACGCTGCTGAAGATGCTGGTGCGGGGGTGCCGATGCCGACCTGGGCTTTGCCCAGCAGCGGGAGCAACAGCAGCGCCCCGAGTGTAATCAGATGTTTCATGGGCGAGGGCGCACAAAAGGGTGAAAAACGAAGACCGGCCGCGAGCGTAGCTCAGAAAGGAATTTTAATCAGCCACCAAATTCCCCGGCCCACTAGCCCGATGGCTTTGAACGGAATGGCCCAGGCAGGGCTGAAAAATGAGTTGCCGGACTTTTCCGGCCGGCCCCGGTCGGCCTTGCCCCGGTCCCAGAATTGGTCCAGCGAAGAGGTGTTGTCGCGGATTACCCGGTTGCATTTGGGATTAGGGCAGATATCACCAAAAAAGACGTTGCCTTTGCCGCAGTAGGGACATTTCATGGGGATGGGGTGGGCGTGAAAAATAACACCGCAAAGGTCATCCACCGCCCCACCCGCTTGCAAAGGCCAAAAATTTCTTTTTCTTTGCGAACTCAAACCCCGCCCATGCCGCACCTTGCCCCGCCTTTGCACCACGCCCTGCGCGAAGCCGTGGCGGCCCGCTTCGGGGAGCCGTTGCGCTACCCCAGCCACTGCGATGCGCTGGAAAGCGAGTTGCAACGGGCCGATTTTGCGGGCACCAAGCGGTTAAGCCCCAGCACCCTGCGGCGCTTCTTTGGCTTAGTGAAAACTGACGGCGGCTACCACCTGCACACCCTCGACACGTTGGCCCGCTACGCCGGTCACGCCGATTTTGCAGCGTTCGGGCAAGCGGTAGCAGGCTGCGCCCAGGCGACCACCGTGCTGGCCGATATCCCCGAACTGCTGGGCATGGACCGGCTGACTTACCCCGAACGGCTGTTGCTGGGCTACTTCCTGGGCCGCGTGACGCGCCCGGCCACGCCCGACGGACCAGCCGCGCCGCTGGCGTTGCGGCTGGCCGCTCACCCCGCCGGGCAGGAGTTTTTCGTGGAGTCGTTTGTGGATTTGGCGCATCTAAACGGGGCGTATGGCGAAGTGGTGCGCGAATACCTGCGGCACAAGCGCACTGCTGAGGCGCAGCTTTTTGGGCATTGCACGTTGTTTTTGGGAGAGTTTCTGGCTGGCGACGAACCGGCCTGGCGGGCGCGGTTGCGGCATCTGCTGGCCCTGCCCGTGCCGCCCGAAACCCATGCCTTCCCGCGCGGCCGACGCGCTTTTGCCGAACTTGTGGCGGCCTGGCACGACGCGCCCGATGGGCAAGTGCCGCCCGCGTTGCTGGCCCGGCTGCGGGCCGAGGCAGCGGCCGTGCCCCGGTTGGCCGCGCCGGTGCCGCCGCTGCCCGCGTTCTACAATTTATTTCCGGCGGGCTACCATTTCTTCGTGGCCGAGGCGCTGTTTCTCACCGGGCAGTTTGCCGCGTTGCTGGACTGGACGGATTTCACGCTTGCAACCTTCCCAGAACTGGAAGTACTGGAAGACAATGTGTACCAGGCGTTGTTCCGGGCGTTTCGCGCCGTGGCCGCGCTCCGTACCAACCATCTTGTTGCGGCTGATTCGCCGGTTCTGCCCACGTTTAGCCCCGAAAGCCATAGCTGGTTGCTCGAATACTATCAAGCACACGGGTGGCTGGCCGAGCTGCATTTTGCCGCAGTTGCCGGGACCGACGCGCCGCAGGTAGCCCCGCTTCGACAGAAAATACAGACGTTTGCGGCCCAACATCGGATGCCATTTTTTGAGCAGGCGGCTGCCCGTATTTTTTCTGCTGGCTGAATTGCCTGAAAGCGCGTAACTTGCCGCCCCCGAACGCGCTACTTCTTTCCTCACCCCCATGATAACCTGGGCTGCTTTTCCCTTCGTGCGCCTCACCCCGGCGCTGATTCTGGGCATTGTGGCCTACCTCTACCTGGGCGCGGACTGGCCCGAACTCTGGCCCTGGGCCACGGCGCTGGCGCTCGTCAGCGGCGGGCTGATTTTTGGGGCCACCCGCCGCTACGACAAAGCCGCCACCGACCTGGCCGGGCTGCTGGGCTTGCTCGCGGTGGCCGTGTTGGGTGCCACCCTCACCCAGCGCAGCGTGGAAAGCCGCCGCGCCGACCACCTCGGCCGCTTCGGCGACCGGGTGCAGGCCTACCGCGCCGTGGTGAACGACTACACCGTGGCGCGGCCCAAAACCTACGCCACCACGTTGCGGGTGCGGGCGGTGCGGGTGGGCGGGCGCTGGCGGACGGCCACCGGCAGCATCCGCATTTCGCTGCCCCGTGTGGCGGGCATTGCGGCCCCGCAGTACGGGCAGGTGTGGCTGGTGCGCGGCCACCCCGACTTGAGCAAGTCGCCCCTCAACCCCGGTGAGTTTGACTACCGACGTTACCTGGAGTATCGGCAAGTGTATCATCAACAATACATTCACCCCGACCAATACCGCATTCTGGGCCTGGCTCCGCCCTCGGTGCTGGTGGCCGTGAGTATGCGGGCCGCCACGGTGCTCGACGGCGTGTTTCGGCATTATATTAAGGAAAAGCGCGAGTACGCCATTGCCTCGGCGCTGGTGCTGGGCATCAAGGACGACGTAGACGTGAGCACCAAACAGGCGTACCTCGCCACCGGCACCACCCACATCATGGCCGTGAGCGGCTTGCAGGTGGGGCTGCTGTTTGCGGCCCTCAACTGGTTGCTTCGGGGACTGTTTGGGCGGGTGCGCGGGTTCCGGCTGTGGTCGGCGGGGGTGGGGCTGGCCGTCATCTGGACCTATGCGTTTCTCACGGGGCTGTCGGCTTCGGTGCTACGGGCCACGGTCATGTTTTCGTTCGTCATCGTGGGGCGGGCCATGCAGCGGCAAGACACCATTTTCAATACCCTGGGCGTGGCGGCGTTTTGCTTGCTGGTGTACAACCCGTTTCTGGTGGCCGATGTGGGCTTTCAGCTCTCTTTTTTGGCGGTGTTGAGCATCGTGTATTTGCAGCCGCGCATCAGCAAGTGGGTCGACTTAAACTACTATTTCAACGGCCGGCGGCGGCCGTGGCAACCCAAGCCGGTGCAGTGGGCGTGGCGCGGCACCGGTTGGGCCACGCAGGGCATCTGGGAAGCCACGGCGTTGAGCCTGGCCGCGCAGGTGGCTACGTTTCCGCTGGGGCTGTTTTATTTCCACCAGTTTCCGTTCAGCTTCTTGTTTTCTAATTTGGTAGCCGTGCCCATTTCCAGCGGCTCGGTGTATGTGGGATTGGGTTTATTGGCCCTGAAAGGGCTGCTGGCGCTGTTGAGCTTGGTGCTGCCGAAGCTGGTGAACCACTGGCTCGATTACCTGCCGCAAGCCGTGGCGTGGGTGTTCGAGAAAATGGTGTGGCTCTTCAACGAGTACATTTTTTGGATTGCCCGCGTCATGCCCGGCGCGGTGGTCCGCGAGGTGCATTTGTCGGCTCTGCAAACGCTGCTGATTTTTGCCATGCTGGGGGCCGTGCTGGCCTGGGTCAGCACCCGCCGCCTTGCGTGGTTGCGCTGGACGGCCGTTGCCGCCCTAGCCTACGCGGGCAGCCGCGTGGCCGAAGCCCGCGCCGTGGCCCCCGACAACGAGTTTGTGGTGTACAGCATTCCGCGCCGCTCGGCGCTGGGTTTCTGGCAGGGCGCGGCGGCCGTGTTCGTCACCCCCGACAGCATTCCGCTCAACGAAACCGAGCGCACTTACCGCCTCCTGCCCGGCCTGATAGCCCGGCAGGCCCGCCGCGCCACCTATTGCCCCGGCTGGCGCGGCTGCCCGCTGCCGGTGCGCCGCCTCGCCGACCCCGACAGTGCCCACCCCAGCCGCTGGCAGCGCCGCGCCCCGGTGCTGCTCACGGCGTGGCGCGGCCTGCGAATCGGAATCGTGGCCGGCCCCATTTCTACCGCCACCGCGCCCACGCCGCTCGACGTGCTGGTGCTGCGCCACAACGCCCGCGTCAAAGCCGAAACTCTGACGGCCGTGTTTGGCCCGCAAACGCGGGTGGTGTTCGATTCGAGCTGCAAAATATGGTACGTCGCCCGCCTCGATTCGGCCTTGAAAGCAAATGGCTTCCGCACCTGGGACGTGACGGCGCAGGGGGCCTACCGGCAGCACCCGCCGCGTTGAACGGGGTGGTCCGACGACTTTTTTCAGTCGTCAGACCACTAAATTGTCAGGAATCTTGGCAGGGAGTCGTTCAGCGAATAGTGGTCTGACGACTGAAAAAGTCGTCGGACCACCCCGTTCAATCCCGTCCCGGGCAACCCAGCCGGGTTTTTGGCCGAGTTGGCCTAAAGGCCCAACTATTTCCGGTTTTTTTCGCGTTATTGCCTTCATCGGTGCCACCTTTGGGCCGTCGCTGCACTCTTTCTCTCATCCATTCTCCGTTTTCGCCGCCCTCATGCAAACCCTGCCTACGCCCGAACTGGAAGCCCTGCGCTACATCACCTACACCTGCGCCGACCGCATCGGCTACGTCACCCTGAACCGGCCCGACAAACGCAACGCCCTGAGTGCCGACATGGTAACGGAACTCAAACAAGCCTTTGAGTACGCCGACAACGACGACGCTTGCAAAATCATCGTGTTGCAGGCTAACGGCGAAGTGTTCTGCGCCGGGGCCGACCTCAGCTACTTGCAGGAACTGCAAGGCTTCGGCTACACCGACAACCTGGAGGACAGCACCCACCTGATGCAGCTTTTCCACCAGATTTACACCCTCAAAAAAGTGGTCATCGGGCAGGTGCAAGGCCACGCCCTGGCGGGCGGCTGCGGGCTGGCCGCCATCTGCGACATCACCTTCGCCGTGCCGGAGGCCAAGTTTGGCTATACCGAAGTCAAAATCGGCTTCCTACCCGCCATCGTGAGCGTATTTTTGCTCCGCAAAATCGGCGAGGCCCGCACCAAGCGTCTGCTGCTGTCCGGCGACCCCGTGTCGGCCCAAACGGCCCTCGACATGGGCCTCATCACCTTCGTCGCCAGCCAGGAAGAACTGGCCGAAACCGTGCGCACCTACGCCCAGCGCCTGTGCCGCGAAAACTCGGCCCAGAGCATGGAAACGACCAAAGAAATGCTGGCCGCCCTGCCCGAAATGGCCCTCGAAGAAGCCCTGCGCTACGCCGCCCAGCGCAACGCCGAAGCCCGGGGTTCGGACGATTGCCGCCAGGGCATTGCGGCGTTTTTGAACAAAGAAAAGATGAGTTGGTAGTTTGGAACGTCAGCAGTTCAGGGGAGCAGACGGTGGGGTATGTGGTATAGGGTACTGGGTGTTTGGAATATTTTCTCTTACAACCCAACACCTAAAACCGAATACCCAGTACCGACCACCCATGTCTTAACCCCGGCTTCCAACGCTCCAGTATGTCCGTTCTAATTACCCTTCTCACCTTCGCCTTCATGGAGTTTTGGGCGTGGTTCATGCACCGCTTTGTGCAGCACGGGCCGCTGTGGGTGTTGCACCGCTCGCACCACGTGCGGCCCAGCCCGCGCCCGTTCGAGCGCAACGACTGGTTTTTCGTGCTTTACGGGGCGTTGTCGGCGGCTTTGTTCATCACCGGGGCCAATGGCGACCGCTGGTGGTTCTGGGTCGGGGCGGGCATTGCGGCTTATGGCACAGTCTATTTTTTCGTCCACGACATCCTGATTCACGGCCGCCTCCATTTTTGGAAAAAGTCGGACAACGTGTATTTGCGGGCCTTGAACATGGCCCACAAAATGCACCACAAAACCCAGGGCCGCGACGATTCCGTCGAGTTCGGCTTGCTCTGGGTGTCGCCCAAATACCTGCGAATGGCGCGGGAAAAGGGAATTAAAAATGAGAAATTAAAAATTAAAAATTAGGTCCTGTGTTGAAGCAAAAGGTGCTTTCAAAACCTGTGTTCTGGCCCCAATTCATAATTTTTAATTCATAATTTTTAATTGAAAAAATGCCCTACTCCATCAGCGACCTCGAACAGCTTTCGGGCATCAAGGCGCACACCATTCGGATGTGGGAGCAACGGCACGGCATTTTGCGCCCCGAACGCACCGCCACCAACATCCGCACCTATTCTGATGCCGACTTGCGGCGGCTGCTCACCGTGGCGGCGCTGTGCGGCGAAGGCCGGCGCATTTCCCAGATTGCCAAACTCTCGGAGGCCGAATTAGGGCAGGCCCTGTTGGCGGGCGCTGCCGATGCCCACGACTACAACAGCCAGGTGAATGCGCTGCTGGTAGCGTTGCTGGCTTTTGACGAGTTGCGGCTGCACGAGTTGCTGAACGGGGCCGCCCACCGGCTGGGGTTCGAGGAAATGATGATGTACGTGGCCTATCCGCTGCTTCAGCGCATTGGGCTGATGTGGCTGGCGGGCACCCTCAACCCCGCCCAGGAACACCTGCTGGCCCATTTGCTGCGCCAAAAAATGTTAGCCGCCACCGAGGCCCTGCCGCCCGTGCCCGCCACAGCCCCGCGCTGGCTCCTGTTTTTGCCCGAAGGCGAATTGCACGAAATAGCCCTGCTGTTCATGAACCTGGCCCTGCGTCGCCGGGGGCAACACACCCTCTACCTGGGCCAGAATATGCCCCTGGCCGACCTGGCGGCGGTTTGCACCAGCTACCAGCCCTATGCGGTGACTACCGTCCTCACGACGCAGCCCGAGCGCGGCCGGTTGGCCGAATTTGCCGCCGAACTGGCTGCTTTCTGTCCCTGCCAGCGGCTGGTGCTCTACGGCTCCCTGGCCCGGCAAAAGGGCGTGGTGTGGCCCGCCCACTGCGAACGCCCCGTGCTGATGACCGATTTTTTGGACAGCGTAACGGCTTAACAAATTGTTAAGAATCGTTTGTTTTGGATAATTTACGGCCCAAAACGGCCTAAAATGGGGCCTCGGTCGGGTGCCCTGCCGTACCTTGCCACAGCAACCGAAAAGTCGCAGGCGCACCGGGCAAAATTTTTGCGAAAGAAGTGAGCCGATTTGCGATTTGTTTCGTACATTTGTTTAACCATCTGCCCCGAAAAGCTAAACAGTATGACTTCGCTCGAATTCACCTCGCAAGTGCAGAAAATATCCCTCACCCTGCGGCCTGCGGCCCTCAACCTGACCCGCGATGCCGACGATGCGAAGGACCTGGTGCAAGAAACCCTCCTCAAAGCCCTGCTGAACAAGGACAAGTTCAAGGCCGGGACCAATTTGAAGGCGTGGCTCTACACCATCATGCGGAACACGTTTATCAACAATTACAACAAGATAACCAAACGTAGTTCCAACATTGACTCGACGGAATACTTCCAGTATTTCAACACCGACCAAAACTACATCACCTACAACGGCGCGACCTCCGATTTTGTGGTCCGCGACATCAACGAGGCCATCGCCGGCCTGGGAACCGACTACCGGACCCCGTTCATGATGTACTACGTGGGTTACAAGTACATGGAGATTGCCGAGAAGCTGCAAATCCCCATCGGCACAGTCAAAAACCGCATTCACATTGCCCGCAAGGAGTTGAAAGCGTCGTTGCAGGTGTATGCCCCCACCGGCTCGTCGGCCGCCACGGATGCGGACGACGCAGTTGAGGACTAACGTTTTGTGAAAAAGCGTAGGCCGCTGGCCGCGTCGCTGCTTGGGCGGTAGCGCGGCCAGCGGTTTTTGTTTATCAGGCGGCCACGCTTCGTTGCGCTCTGCGTGGCCGCCTAAAAACGCTGCATACCCGCCCCTACATTCATGCCCAATACGCCCCACGCCGTCGTTATCGGGGCCGGTTTTGCCGGTCTGGCCTGCGCCACCACGCTGGCGCAAGCCGGTTGGCGCGTTACGGTGCTGGAAAAAAACGACGGCCCCGGCGGCCGGGCGCGGGTGTTTCAGGCCCAGGATTTTACCTTCGACATGGGGCCGAGCTGGTACTGGATGCCCGACGTGTTTGAGCAGTATTTTGCCCGCTTCGGCAAAAAGGTGGCCGACTACTACGATTTGGTGCGGCTGGACCCTTCGTATCAGGTCATTTTCAAGGGGCCGGAAGCGGTGGACATCCCGGCTGGCATGGCGGCGCTGCGGGCGCTGTTTGAGCGGATGGAGCCGGGCAGCGCGGCGCGGCTGGACGAATTTCTGGCGCAAGCGGCCTACAAATACCGGGTAGGCATGAGCAAGTTCGTGTATTTGCCGGGTCGCTCGCTGCTGGAATTTGCCGATTGGGAAGTGGTCAGCGGGGCCTTGCGGCTGGACTTGTTGCAGAATATGCACCGTCACGTAGCCAAGTACTTCACCGACCCCCGGCTGCAAGAACTGGTTGAGTTTCCGACCCTGTTTCTGGGGGCTACGCCGCAAAACACCCCCGCCCTGTATTCGCTGATGACCTACGCCGATTTGGTGCTGGGCACCTGGTATCCGATGGGCGGAATGCACAAGATTGTGGAAGGCATGGTGAAACTGGCCACGGAGTTGGGCGTGGAAATTCGCTACCAAGCAGAGGTGCAGGAAATCCGGGTAGCCAACGGCCGCAGCACTGGCGTAAGCACGGCCAGCGGGTTCGTGCCCGCCGATGCCGTGGTGGCCGGGGCCGACTATCATCACATTGAACAACAGGTGTTAGCGCCGAAGTTTCGACACTATTCCCCCGAATACTGGGACAAGCGCGTGATGGCCCCGTCGTCGCTGCTGTTCTACCTGGGCATCAACCGAAAGCTGGCTAATTTGCGGCATCACAACCTGTTTTTTGACGAGGACTTCAACCAGCACGCCCACGAGATTTACGAGCAGCCGCAGTGGCCCAGCCGCCCGCTGTTCTACGCTTCGGTGCCCAGCCAAACCGACCCCAGCGTGGCTCCGGCCGGGCACGAAAACTTGTTTTTGCTGATTCCCGTAGCGCACAGCCTGGACGACACCGAGGCCACCCGCGAAACGTACTACAACCGCCTCATGGACCGCTTAGAGCGCCACTGCGGCTACCCCATCCGCGAACACGTCGTGTTCAAACGCAGCTACGCCCACCGCGACTTTAGCAGCGACTACCACAGCTTCAAAGGCAATGCCTACGGCCTGGCCAATACCCTGATGCAGACTGCTGTATTGAAGCCGACCGTGAAAAGCAAAAAAGTCAGCAACCTGTATTTTACCGGGCAACTCACCGTGCCGGGACCGGGTGTGCCGCCCTCCCTGATTTCGGGTCAAGTGGTGGCGGGCGAGGTGCTGAAGGAGTTTTGAGTGTTGAATTTTGAGTGATGAATTAAATAATTAAGAAAAATATATTTATAGAAGCAAGCTAAGGTCATTCAACACTCAAAATTTAACACTCAACATTCCATAGTGGACGCTAAACACCTGTTCACCGACACCAGTCTGGCCTGTAGCAAGCTCATTACGAGTCGTTACAGTACATCCTTCACGCTGGGTATTCGCACGTTGGCCCCGGCCCTGCGGCTGCCAGTGTACGCGGTGTATGGCTTCGTGCGCTGGGCCGATGAGATTGTGGACACTTTTCACGACCACGACAAAGCCGCGCTGCTGGCCGACTTTGAGCGCCAGACTTACGAAGCCATTGAGCTGGGTTTCAGCTTGAACCCAGTGCTGCACAGCTTCCAGGCGGTGGTGAACGAATACGGCATTGACCGCGAATTTATTGCGGCGTTTTTGCACAGCATGGCCCTGGATTTGGAAGACCGCAACTACCACCCTGGCCTGTACGAAGAATACATCTACGGCTCGGCGGAGGTGGTGGGTCTGATGTGCTTACGGATTTTCTGCCGCGACAATCCGGCCCTGTTTGAGCAACTGCGGGAGCCAGCGCGGCGGCTGGGCGCGGCGTTTCAAAAGGTCAATTTCCTGCGCGACATCCGTTCCGATTTTGAGGAGCGCGGCCGGGTTTATTTTCCGGACGTGGTGTACCAGCACTTCAACGACGGCAGCAAGCAGGCGATAGAAGCCGACATTCGGGCCGATTTTGCGGCGGCCTACCACGGCATTCAGCAACTGCCCCGGGCGGCGCAGCTGGGTGTTTATCTGGCTTATGTGTATTACCTCAAGCTGTTCCACAAAATCAGCCTTCTACCCGCCACGGCCTTGTTGCAACAGCGGGTGCGGGTGCCGAACAACACTAAAATACTGCTGCTGCTTGGCTCGTATTTCCGCTATCGGCTGGCCCTGGCCTGAGCGGCATTCATGAACTGATGCGGCCCATCTGGTCGTTGTTACCGTATGAAATTCACTGCCTTGTTCGCTTTGTTGCTGCTGCTGGCAACCAATGATTCCTTCGCCATGCCCGAACCCGCTGCTTCGCCCTACCACCCCGCCACCCTGCGCCGCCACTACGAACAGGCAGCCGCCGACAAGGCCGCCGGTGAGCGATTTTATCAACTACTGGCCAACTACGACCAGCCCAACGCCCTGGTGCTGGGGTACAAAGGCGCGGCCCAAGCCATTCGCGCCCGCGATGCGTCCATGTTCAATAAGCTGACCTACGTGCAGGATGCCGCCCGCACCTTCGAGCAAGCCGTGGGCCTGGACCCGCAGAATGCCGAAATCCGCTTCCTGCGTTTTTCCGTGGAAAGTAACCTGCCGGGCTTTCTGGGCTTGAGCCAGCACGTGGAGGAAGATAAAGCCTTCTTGCTCAGCGCGGCGCTGGCCTATCCCAAATCCGGGCTGGATGCCGAAGCGTTCCGCACGGTGCGCGATTTTTTGGTGGCGCGTGGGCACGTCAGCGAGGCCGATGGGCAGCGGCTGGCGCAGGTGAAGGGCTAGCGCGGGCGGCACGGAACCGAGGCGTGAGCGCGAGCCGGACGGTTAGGGGTGTCGCCAGCGTCGCCGTACCTTCGGGCCGCTTTTCACCCCCTACGTTGATACGCTTATGACTCCTGTTTCTGTGGCTGCGCCGGCCCCGTTGTGGCGGCGGGTGCTGCCCCACGTGCTGGCGGTGCTGTTTTTTGTGGTGCTGGCCTGCGCCTATTTCGCGCCCATTGTGTTCAATCACAAAACGCTGGCCCAGCACGACATTGTGCAGTTTCGGGGCGGGGCGCAGGAGGTGACCGAGTGGGCCGCCACCCACGGCGGGGCGGAGCCGTTGTGGACCAACTCCATGTTTTCGGGGATGCCGACGTACCTCATTGCGGTGCATTTTCCGGGCGACTGGTCGGTGTATTTGCAAAAGGCCCTCACGCTGGGGCTGCCGGGGGTGGTCAGCAATTTGTTTTTGGCCTTGCTGTGCGGCTACGTGCTGGGCATTGCGCTGGGGCGGCGGCCGTTGGTGGCGGTGGTGGGGGCGGTGGCGCTGGGCCTGAGCAGCTACAACCTGGCCATTTTGGCAGCGGGGCACAACACGAAGTCGTTTGCGCTGGCCTATGCGCCGCTGGTGCTGGCGGGGTTGCTGGTCACGTTTCGGCGCGACAAGTGGCTGGGGGGGCTGCTTTTTGCCCTGGGCCTGACCCTGAACGTGCGGGCCAACCACCCCCAGATAACCTATTACCTGGCCCTACTGGTGGGGATTTACCTGCTGCTTGAGTTGGTGGCGGCGGTGCGGGCGGGCCGTTTGGCCGACTTTGCCGGGCGGGCCGCGCTGTTGCTGGTGGGGGCGGGGTTGGCAGTGGGGGTCAGCTTTGGACGGCTCTACACGGCCTACGAGTACAGCAAATTCAGCAACCGCGCCCCGTCGGAACTCGCGCCCCTGCCCGCCGCGCCCGGCCAGGCTGCACCGGCCGCCGACGACCGCGCGGCCGACCGCGACTACGCCTTTGCCTACAGCTACGGCATCGGCGAAAGCCTGACCTTGCTGGTGCCCAACTTCTACGGCGGCAGCAGCAGTATGCCGCTGGGGCGCGGTTCCAACATGGCCCGCGAGCTGGAGCAACTGGGCGCGGGCACCGATATGCTGAACCAAATGCCCACCTACTGGGGGGCGCAGCCCTACACGGCGGGGCCGGTGTACGTGGGCGTGGTGGTGGTGTTTTTGTTCGTGCTGGGGCTGTTTGTGGCCGAGCGCAAGCTGCGCTACTGGCTGCTGGCGGGCACGGTGCTGAGCCTGCTGTTGGCCTGGGGCAAGAACTTTGAAACCTTCAACAATCTCGTGTTTGATTACCTGCCGGGCTACAACAAGTTCCGGGCGGTGAGCATGGCGTTGGTCATCGCGCAGTTGGCCATTCCGCTGCTGGCCATGATGGGCCTGAGTGCGGTGGTGCGCGGCCGGTTGGCGGTACCCGTGCCGCGCCTGCTGGGCGAACCCGACGAAGCCCACTTCCTCACCCGCCGCTTGCTGCTGGCCGGGGCCGTGACGGCGGGCGGGCTGGCCTTGGTCTGGCTGATGAGCTTCGGGTTTGATTTTGCCGCGCCCGTTGATGCCTCACTCACGCAGCAGGGCTTCACGCCGCAGCTGTTGGGGGCGTTGCGGGCCGACCGCGCCGATTTGCTCCGCAACGACGTGTGGCGCGGGCTGCTCCTGGTGGGGGCGGCGCTGGGCACGTTGTTCTGGTATTTGAAGGGCAAAATGGGCGTGGGCACCGCTGCTGCCGTGGTGGCGGGCCTCGTGCTGGTGGACTTGTGGGGCGTGGACAAGCGGTATTTGAGCGAGAATAACTTCCAGTCCGAAACCATTGCCGAGAGCTTCCAGCCCTCGCCCGCCGATGCCCAGATTCTGCGCGACAAGGACTTGAGCTACCGCGTCCTCAACACCGGCAACCCGTTCAACGAAGCCCAGACTTCGTATTTTCATAAAAGCATTGGCGGCTACCACGGGGCCAAGCTGCGCCGCTACCAGGACCTGATTGAGCGCCAGATTTCGCGCAACAACCCGCAGGTGCTCAATATGCTCAACACTCGCTACGTCATCGGGGCGGGCCAACAGGGCCAGCCCGAACAGGTGCAGCGCAACCCCGGCGCGTTGGGCAATGCTTGGTTTGTGCGGGCGGTGCAGCCCGTGGCTTCGCCCGATGCCGAAATGCAGGCCCTGGCCACCATCAGCGCGGGCCAAACCGCCGTGGTGGACAGCAAGAAATTCCCGCAGGTGCAGCCCCAAACCGACGGCGACACCGCCGCCACCATCGCCCTGACCGCCTACGCCCCCGATGCCCTGACTTACCGCTACCAAAGCGCCCGGCCGGGCACGGTGGTGTTCTCGGAAATTTATTACGCCGACGGCTGGCAGGCCTACCTGGATGGCCAACCCGCGCCGCACTTCCGCGCCGACTTTGTGCTGCGGGCCATGCAGGTGCCCGCCGGAGCGCACGAAATCCGGTTTGAGTTTAAGCCCAAGGAATACGCTGTGGGCAACACGGTGGCGCTGGTTTCCAGCGTGACGCTGCTGCTACTGCTGGTCGGGGGCGGGGTGTACACGGCCCGGCGGCAAGAGGATTAAGCAAACACCTCGTCATGCTGAACGCAGCGAAGCGGAGTTGAAGCATCGCTACCGTGCAGGCAATTTTAACAGATTGAGTTAGTTAGTAGCAAAAATGCTTCAACTCCGCTTCGCTGCGTTCAGCATGACCGCTTAATCTATTCTCGCCCCATGCCTCCCTTCCTCGACCACGAACTCCTCGGCAACACCTATGCCCAATACCTCATTGCGGCGGCCATTGTCCTCGTTGGCGGGGTGTTCCGGCGGGTTGCGTCGCGGCTGCTCAGCAAGGTGCTGTTTCGCCTCACCAAACGCTACACGGCGGGCGTGAGCGAAGCCGAGCTGCACAACCTGTTGATTCAGCCGCTGTCCAGCCTGTTTTTGCTGGTCACGCTGTACGTGGCTTTTGGGGTGCTTCGCTACCCTCTGCCGCCCGATGCCGCCCCTGATTTTGAGCCGCTGCCGAAGGTGTTTTTGCTGCGGGCGTTCCTGCTGGGCGTGATTGCTACCGTGGTGTGGGTGGTGCTGCGGCTGGTGGACTTTGCCCTGCTCGTGGTGCAGCGCCGCGCCGCGTTTCGCGCCGCCAGCAACGACATGGGGCGGCTCGACAACCAGTTTCTGCCCTTTGCCAAAGACCTGCTGAAGGTGTTTATCATCATTATCGGCGGCATGGTCGTGCTGGGGCAGGTGTTTGGGGTGAACGTGACGGCCCTCGTCGGCGGCCTCGGCATCGGGGGTTTGGCGGTGGCCTTCGCGGCCAAAGAGAGCCTGGAAAACTTGATTGCCTCGTTCACCATTTTCCTCGACCAGCCCTTCGCTGTGGGCGACCTCGTGAAAACCAGCGACGTGAACGGCACCGTCGAGAAAATCGGCTTCCGCAGCACCCGCCTGCGCACGGCCGAAAAGAGCTTCCTCACCGTGCCCAACAAAAGCATGATTGACAAGCCCCTCGACAACCTGAGCCTGCGTACGGCCCGGCGGGTGGGCTTCACCCTTGTGTTCGACCACGCCACCACCAGCGCCCAGCTCCATGCCACCGTGGCCGGGGCCACTGCCGCCATTCAGGCCCACCCGCTGGTAGCGCCCGACGTGCAACTCAAGTTTGCCGCCCTCACCTCCGCTGGCAAAGAAGTGACGGTGCAGTATTTCGTGGACACCACCAGCTACGACCAGTACCTGGACGTGAAAGAAGAGTTGAACTACCGCATTCTGGAGGTGGTGGAGAAGGAAGGGGCTAGGTTAGGTGGAGTGGTGGAAGCAGCGAAGGCTTAGAAGCTGTTTGAGTTACCGTCCAGGACCGCTGAACGAGTACCCCGAAGCTGTGCTTCGGTCGTTGAACGGTCGTTCAGCGGTCCCGTTCAACGACCGAAGCACAGCTTCGGGGTACTCGTTCAGCTAACTCAAACAGCTTCTTAGGGGGTTGGTGTTGGGTTTTTGGGGTTGGGTGTTCGGATTGTTAAAAACCCAATACCGAACACCCAACCCCAAAAACCCAACACCGAACCACCAACCCCCAACCCCTACTTCACTGGTGCTTTCCCCCCAAACACCCTTCCCACCCAGCGTGGCAAAAAGAAACTCCCCAGCACCAAGTATAGGTAGTACGTCACCACCCGGTACAGCAGCACCACAAACCCGGTGAGCGTGGCCGTGCCGATGAATTTGCCGAAGAATGTGGGAAACGCCCCCTCGGCCAGCCCCGCCCCGCCGGGCGTAATGGCCACTAGCAGAATGACTTTGTAGGTGATGTTGCGGGCAAAAATGAACAGGAACGTGTCGGCATCCATCGGCACAAAGGCGGCGATGAGGCAGCCGATAATGGCGTAGCGGGCCGTCCAGACGAAGGCCGTGCTCAGGCTGGCCCGCAGCCAGTAGCCCCAGCCGTTGCCGCGCAGTTGGGCCGAAGCCAGCACCATTTCCTGGCCGTTGCGGTAGGCTTTGCGCCGCCAGCGCCGCAACGGCTTGAGGGAAAACACCCGCACCAGCAGCCGCCGCACCGAGCGCGGGTTCACAAAAATGGCGTACAGCATCAGCCCGGCATACGCCGTGACGAAACAATAACTTACCACAAAGGCAATGCGCAGCGAGGCCACGAAGCTGGTTTGCAGTGCCTCGTGCGGGTACAGCCCGGCCCCGGCAACGACGACCACCAGTGGCACCATGATGACGTAGTAAATATTGTCAAGCAAGGCCGTGACCATGACATAGGCCAGCGCGTTGCCCAGCGGAATGCCTTCTTTGTGCAGAATGAATGGAGCCGCGCCCGTGCCCCCTTGTCCCGATGGCAACACGCAGGACGCAAACTCCCACATCATAATGACATCCAGGCTTTGCCGGTAGTTTAGCTCCCGCTCGGCAATGTGGCGAATGCGGTAGATGTAGCCCAAATCGCGGGCCGCCAGCACCAGCAACGTGGCCGCCAGCCACCGCCAGTCGGCATGGGCCAACTGGGCCAGGTCGCCGGGTTTGTAGCTGCGAACCAGCATGAAGCCCACCACGGCCAGCCCCAGCGCCACCGGCACCAGCAGCCGGGCCGGGCTAAAACGCCGCAAAAACTGCTCGTCGCCGGAGATGGGAGTTGGCACAATGACAAAGGTACTTTCAATCGGGGCGGTGGGATTCGGCGGTGGGTTTTGGGTCTTTGATGTTGGGTTTTCGGTATTGAGTATTAGTAATCCGAACCTGAACACCCAAAACCCAAAACCGGACACCTCACCCAACCGCCACCAACGCCCTGCCCACCTCCCGCACTACATCGCCCGCCAGCAGCCCCGCCTCGCCCGTTTCGGCCACCGCCAAATCGGCCGCGTGGCCGTGGGCCAGCACAGCGAGGCGGGCCGCTGCCAGCGGAGCCAGGCGCTTGTCCGCCCGCAGGGCCAGCACAAGGCCCGTCAGCACATCGCCGCTGCCGCCAGTGGCCAAGCCGGGGTTGCCGGTGGTGTTGAAATACACCTGCCCATCCACGTCGGCCACGGCGGTGTAGGCCCCTTTCAGCACCACGATTACGCGGTGGGCCTGGGCAAATTCGCGGAGCAGTGACAGCCGGTGGTAGTCGTCGCGGACCGGTTCGGTGAAGCGGGTAAACTCGCCCAGGTGGGGCGTGAGGACGGTATTTGGGGGGAGCGCACTTAGCAAGTCGCGGTGCTGGCCCAGCAGGTTCAGGGCATCGGCATCCAGCACCAGCGGCAGAGTGCCAGCGGCCACGGCAGGCGCGGCCAGCAACTCCCGCAACAGGGCCAGGGTGTCGGGGTGCTGCCCGATGCCGGGGCCAATGCCGATGGCTTGGTAGGGCGCGAGGTCGGGCAAGTTGCTGAGGTGGTTGCGGCGGCGGTCAGACAGGCACATGGTTTCGGGGTGGGCAGTCTGGAGCACGGCTTCGGCGCAGGCGGGCACGGCCACCGTGAGCAAGCCCACCCCGCCGCGCAAGCAAGCCCCGGCGGCCAGCACGGCCGCGCCCGCCTTTCCCCGGCTGCCCGCCAGCAGCAGCGCATGGCCGAAGGTGTTTTTGTAAGCAAACTTCGCCCGCTTGGGCAAGACTATATCGGCGGAACGGGCCGGGCGCGGCGGCCAGGCATACGGGTCGGCCGGGGCGGGCAGTTGGGTCAGGTGCCAGGGCGTGGCCGTTTGGGCAATGAAACCGGCGCTCAGGCCAATGTCCAGCACCGTCCATTCGCCCACCGCTGGCCCGGTCTGGGGCAGCAGAAATGCCAGTTTGGGTGCGCCGAAACACAGCGTGTAGTCGGCCCGTAGCACCACGCTGCCAGCGGGCTGCGGCTGGTCGGCAAACAAACCACTGGGTACGTCCACGGCCACCACCCGCAACGGCTGGGCATTCAGCCACCGCACGATGGCGGCAGCGGCACCTGCCAGTGGGCGCGACAGGCCGGTGCCAAACAGGGCATCCACCACGAGCGTGTCGGGCGGCAGCGCGGGCAGGTTTTCGGGGTCCAGGTCGGCCACGGGCAAGGCTGCGGGCAGTAGCTGGCGGTGGTGCTGCCAGTCGGGCGAGTGCTGGGCGGCGGGCAGCAAGGCCACCTTCAGCGGGTAGCCCGCCTGGTGCAGCATTCGGGCCAGGGCCAGCCCGTCGCCGCCGTTGTTGCCGGGGCCGCACAGCACCAGCATTTCCTCCGCTTCGGCGGGCGCGAAGTGCTGAAAAAACCACTCGGCCAGGGCCTGGGCGGCACGCTCCATGAGTTGGGCCGAGGTTATGTTTTGTTCGGCAAGGGTGGCTTGGTCGAGTTGGCGGGTCTGGGCAGCGGTGAAGATTTTCATGGTTGGCATCTGACAAGTAGGTAGTGAGTATTAGGTACTGAGTAGTCAGACTGCAAAAGGCAAACGGCCAGCTCATCATTGAAAATGCAAACGGAAACTGATTTCCGACGGGTACTTACGCACAAGCAAGGAGCGGCGGCTGCCCGCGTCTGCCGGCTACCACGCCAAACCTCCTCACCCGGTCTTGCGTTTTCAATCAGCACATCAACAATTCACCTCATCAGCCCACCAAGCCCATGCAAACCTGGAACGACGTTCTCCGCCTCGCCACCACGCCTCCCGCTCCGCCCCGCCGCGTCGAAAAAACCGAAGCCGAGTGGCGGGCTCAACTCACGCCCATGCAGTACCACGTCACCCGCGAACACGGCACCGAGCGGGCGGGCAGCGGCGAATACTGCGAAGCCCACGAAGCGGGCCTCTACGCCTGCGTGTGCTGCGGCACCCCGCTCTACGACTCCCGCACCAAGTTCGAGTCCGGCACCGGCTGGCCCAGCTTCACCCAACCCGTGGAAGACGATGCCCTGCGCTACAAGAAAGACACGAGCTACGGCATGACCCGCGTGGAAGTGCTCTGCAACGTGTGCGACGCGCACCAGGGCCACGTTTTTCCCGACGGCCCCGCGCCGAGTGGGCTACGGCTGTGCATCAACTCGGCCAGCATCAAACTGGTGCAGGAAGCAGCGCAGGTGGCGTAACCAGACAAAAATGAGTAGTTTTGGGCCAGGTCCGCGCACAGTGTGCGGGCTTGGCCCTTGCTGTTATGAAAAAGCCTTTACTCTTTGCCTTGCTCGGGCCGCTGTCGGTGGCTGCTTTTGCCCAACCCGATGCCGCTTCGTTTCCTACCCGCCCCGCCGCCAGCACCGTGGGCCAGCTTCAGCAGGTGCTGAGTCAGACCTATGCCAACGGCACCTGGGCCGACCAGTCGCGCAGCCTCTACCAGCGCTACCGGCTGCCCACCGCGCCGGGTTGGATAGTGAGCCAAACCTTCGGCAGCAACACCTGGGCCACCCAGAGCCGCGTTCGCTACCAATACCGGGCCAGCGGCGACATCCTGACCGACACCGTGGACGTGTTCACGCCCAGCCCCGGCGGCCCTTCCTCGGCGCAGGTGTGGCGCTACAACGGGCAGGGCCAGCAGCAGGAATCCCACAGCCAGACCTACAACCGTGCCGCCAGCCGCTGGGACACCACCAGCCGCACCCAGTATACCTATACCGGCCTGCTCAAAACCCGCGACTTGACGCAGGGCTATGCTACCCGCCGCTATATCAACCAGGGCCAGACCCTGTATTCTTACACGGCTGCTGGCCAGCCCGCCACCCAGGAAGTCCAGACCTGGAACGCCACGGCGGGCACTTGGAACCCCGCCTCGCGCACCACCTTCGGCTACGATGCCCAGGGCCGGTTGCAGCAAGTGGTATTTGAAACCGTGCTGCCGCCTGCTACCGCCCTGAGCAACTATTTCCGCTACACCTACCAGTACAACCCCCAAAACCAGGTTGCTACCGTTGTCGGGGAGTTGTGGCAGAATGGGGCGTGGCGGCCCCATTCGCAGCAGTTCTACGCCTACGACACCAACGGCAACCCCGCCGTCGTGACCCTCCAGACCTGGACCAGCGGCGTGTACCAGAACAGTTCGCGCCAGGTGTTCACTTACGCCCTGGTGAGCGCCGCCCGGCCTGTTGCGGCCCCGGCTGCCGCGCCGCAGGTGTGGCCCAACCCCAGCCAGGGCGCGGCCCGCCTCACGTTTGCGCCCCTGGCCGGGGCTGCCACCGTCGCAGTGCTGGACGCGGCCGGGCGCTTGGTTGCCACCCTGCCCGTGCCAGCGGGGGCCGCCGCGCTGCCCCTCCCCGCCAGCCTGCCAGCGGGGCTGTATATGCTGCGGCTGCAAGCGCCGGGCCACCACGGCGCAGTGCGCTGGGTGCAGCAGTAGCACGACCTTTGTAGCTCAAAACACTCCACCCCGTCCCTTAACCAACCCCATTCTTATGTTCAAAACCCTTACCCTGTGGGCGCTGGCGCTGCCCGCCCTGGCCCAACCCGCCACTGCCCCGCGCCCAGCCCGCGCCCTGACCACCGCACAGCGGCCCGCTACCGCCAGCTTCCGCCTCTTGGGCTACACTGAACAACAATTCCGGCGCAACGGCGCGGCCCCGGCTGCTTGGCTCGACACGCTGCGCTTCACCTACTCGCGCTTCAATGCCGCCGGGCTAAACGAGCGCACCCTGCGCGAAAACGCCCCCACGCGCGGAGCCGCCCTGCGCGGGCTACGCCAGGAAAACCTGCGCTACAACGCCGCCGGTCACCTTGCCTCCGATTCCACGTTCGTGTACAATAGCAGCGGGATGCTCAATAGTTACGCCACGCTGGTGGAAGACTACACCTACAACGCCCAGGGCAAGCTCCTGACCACCGTGCAGCGGGTGCGCCTCGGCGGCAACCTGCAACCCTACGGCCGCACCAGCTACACCTACAACCTTCAGGGCCAGAACACCCAGATTGTGGACGAGGGCTACTTTGGCGGCACGTTCACGGCCGACAGCCGCGACCTGCTGACCTACAACGCCCAGGGCCAACTGACCAGCGACGAGTTTCAGATTGCCGATGTCAGCGGCACCACGTTTGCGCCCAGCTTCAAGGACGTATTCACCTACGACGCGGCCGGCAACGTCCTCACCGACCAGCAGCAGAGCTACAACGGCGGTGCTTACGGCAATGTCTATCTGTTCACCTACACTTACGCTGGCCCCAACGGCCAACGCAACGGCTTTCAGGGGCAGCGCTACGTGAGCGGCACCACGTTGCAAAACTACAGCCAGGGCAGCACCACCTTTGATGCCGACGGCAACGTGGCCGTGGAAACCCAGCAACGCTGGAACCTCAGCACCCAAGCTTACGACAACGACGTGCGCTACCTCTACACCTACCAGCGCATCCTGGCCGCCGCCGCCGCCCGCCCCGCCCTGGCCCCGACGCTGGCCCCCAACCCCGCCACCGGCCGCACCACGCTGCGCTACACCCTGCCCGCCGCCGCGCCCGTGGCCGTGCAGGTGCTGGATGCCCTCGGCCGTACCGTCCTGACGCTACCCGCCGCCGCCCAAGCCGCCGGCGACCACACCCTGACCTTGCCGCTACTGCTGCCCGCTGGGGCCTACACCGTGCGCTTCACGGCTGGCACCGGGCAGCAATCGCTGCGGCTACTGGTGGAATAACGGAGGCTGGTTGCCACGCCGCCGCGCATAACGCAAAATGCCCGCCCGAATAACTTCGGGCGGGCATTTTGCATAACAACCCCGGTGGCCCTACTCCACCGTCACCGACTTGGCCAGGTTGCGGGGCTGGTCCACGTTGCAGCCGCGCAGCACGGCAATGTGGTAACTCAGCAACTGTAGCGGGATGACCGACACCAGCGGCATCAGCGCGTCGGAGGTGTGGGGCACTTCAATGACAAACTCGGCCATGCTGGGAATCACCTTGTCGCCTTCGCTCACGATGGCGATGATGCGGCCTTTGCGGGCCTTCACTTCTTGGATGTTGCTCACCACCTTCTCGTAAGAAGCGTCGCGGGTGGCGATGACCACCACCGGCATATTCTCGTCGATGAGGGCGATGGGGCCGTGCTTCATTTCGGCGGCCGGGTAGCCTTCGGCGTGAATGTAGCTGATTTCCTTGAGCTTGAGCGCCCCTTCCAGTGCCACCGGGAAATTGTAGCCCCGGCCCAGGTAGAGGAAGTTGGTGGCATCCTTGAAAATCTCGGCAATCTGCTGAATCTCGGTGTCCAGTTCCAGGGCCTTTTCCACTTTGGCCGGAATATGGCTTAACTCCACCATCAGTTCGCGCAGCTTGGTGTCGGTTAGGGTGCCGCGCTTCTGGCCCATTATCATGGCCATCAGGGTCAGCACCGTCACCTGGGCGGTGAAGGCTTTGGTACTTGCCACGCCAATTTCCGGCCCGGCGTGGGTGTAGCAGCCCGCGTCGGTGGCGCGGGCAATGCTGCTGCCCACCACGTTGCAGATGCCGAAGATGGTCGCGCCCTTGCTCTTGGCCATTTCCAGGGCTGCCAGCGTGTCGGCCGTTTCGCCGCTCTGCGAAATCGCCAGCACAATGTCGCGCTCCGTAATCACGGGGTTGCGGTAGCGAAACTCCGAGGCGTATTCCACCTCTACCGGAATCCGGGCCAGGTCCTCAATCAGGTATTCCGCCACCAGTCCGGCGTGCCAACTCGTGCCGCAGGCCACGATGATGATGCGCTGGGCGTTGATGAATTTCTGCTCGTAAGCCCGGATGCCGCCCATGTTCAGGTGCCCGGCTTCCAGTTCCAGCCGGCCCCGCATGGAGTCCATGATGGAGCGCGGCTGTTCAAAAATCTCCTTCAGCATGAAGTGCGGGTAGCCGCCCTTCTCAATGGATTCCAGCTCCAGCTCCAGCTTCTGAATGTAAGGTGTCTGGCTCACATCTTCCTTGCTGCGAATTTCCAGCTTGCCGTTGCGAATCACCGCAATTTCGTAGTCGTTCACATACACTACTTCGTTGGTGTACTCGATGATGGGCGTGGCATCCGAGGCGATGAAAAACTCGCCGTCGCCCAGGCCAATCACCATCGGCGAGCCTTTGCGGGCGGCAATGAGTTGGTTGGGCGCGTCCTTGCTGAGCACCACAATGGCGTAGGCTCCCACCACTTCGTGCAGCGCTAGGCGCACGGCTTCTTCCAGCGAGCACTCGTTTTGCTTCTGAATTTCCTCAATCAGGTTCACGAACACCTCGGTGTCGGTGTCGGAATGGAACACGTGCCCCTGCTTCTGCAAGTGAGTTTTGAGGGCCGCGTAGTTCTCAATGATGCCGTTGTGGATGATGGCCAGCCGCTCCGAAGTAGAATAGTGCGGGTGAGCATTCACGTCGTTCGGCTCGCCGTGGGTGGCCCAGCGGGTGTGGCCCATGCCCACGTGAGCGTGGGTGTCTTTGGTGGCAATGAAAGCTTCCAGGTCGGCCACCTTGCCCTTTTTCTTGTACACGTTCAACTCGCCGTTGAGCAAGGCCACACCGGCCGAGTCGTAGCCCCGGTACTCGAGCCGGTGCAAGCCTTTGAGAATGATGGGGCACGCCTCGCGGTGGCCCAAATAAGCAACGATGCCGCACATAAGCAATGGAGGAAAACGGTCGGGAGAGAAAAGAAAAACGGCCAACGGCGGCCCCGAAACGGGGCGGCACCGCCGGCCGGAATGCAAAGTTACGCTGCTACTGCGGTTTGGTGTAATAGACCCGCAAGCGGGGGCTGCGGCCCGCGTTGCCCACGTCCAGGGTGCTGCGGTTCAGGGTCAGGTTGGGTGAGCGCCGGATGGTGGGCAGCAGCAGCAGCGCCGCCGGCAACGGCCCGTTAAGCTGGTTGTTGAGGTAGGCTTGCAAATAGCTCGTCACGCTGACCCGGTAGTAGGGGGCCGGGGTGCCGGCATCGGTCAGCAGCAGCAGGGCTTCGTTGCCGGTGCCCGTGGCGCTGCCGCCATCGGCCTGCACCACGCGGTCGGCGCGGATGCTGCCGTTGCTGCGCTGCAACACCTGGTTCTGTGCGTTTACTTCCAGCGCAAACAAGCCCAATGCCGCCGGCAGCAGCGCCGTGGTGTAAGGCTTGACGGGAATAAATAACTCGGCCCGGTTGATGGCCAAGTCCTTGATGCCACGCAGTTGCGCCAGCCCGGCCGTAAAATCCAGTCGGGTGCCCAGCCCCAAACCATCCTGCACGTAGCTCAGGTTGTTGAGGGCGGCGGCCGGCACGGCCTGGGTGCCGTCGGCCAGCCCCGCCAGCGCAGCGGGCAGCGTGGCCCGCAGGTAGGTGTAGTAACCAGGGTCGCGGGCCAGGGCCGCCCCCGTGCCCGACACCGACGGCCCGTAGTACACATTGTACGAGTGCCAGCGCCGGGCATCGTCGGGCAGCACGGCCCCAGCATCGTGGAAATAAAAGGCCATTTTGGAAGCTACATTGCGCCCGCAGCCCACCACGGCCGCGTCGTAGCCCGCCGCCGGCACCAGGGCCAAGCCTGCCGTAACGGCATCCAGTTCCGCTTGCCCAAACGAGGTGCCGCTTGCCCTCATGGCCCGGAACAGGCGGCTGCTGAACGCGCCGCCGGTGGTCACGCCCGCCGCTGGCTTGTACAGCACCAGCCGCAGCACCGGGTCGGGCACTACCGTCACGATGGTGGTGGTGTCGGTGCTCCCCAGTTTGGTCCGCACGTGCTTGGTGCGGTCAAGCCGGCCGCTGAGGTTGGCCGCCGCCGTGGCCCCCAGCGCCGGAACCGTAGACGAGTTGTAGATGCCGGTTTCGGTCAGGGGTGTGGTCAGTTCCACCAAGTTAAAGGCGGCGGGCACGGCGGTGCTGCCGTACACTACGTCGAAGCCCTGCGTGAAAATGACCGAATCCAGCGAGGGCTGCAGGTACTTCGCGGGCAGCGAGTCGGTCAGCGAACTTGGTTGCAGGTTCAGCACGGCGGTGGCCGTGGTCAGGCCCGCCACGTTGTCGCGCAGTTGCCCGGCCAGGAAGTGGTCCGCTTTCAGGGTTTGCAGCGAATCGACCAGCACCGTGGACACGCCAAGCGGCAGGTCCAGGAACTGGGCGCTCACATCGTTTGCTGCGGGCAAATCCACGCCCAGGTCAGTGCCTTTGTCGCAGGCGGCCAGGGCCAGCAGCCCCAGCAACGCCGCGCCGGCGGCCAGCCGGCGGCCATCATTGCGCTGCATAACTACTCCGAAACCAGCTCGTTGTACAGGGCCAGATACGCTTCGTTCACGTCGCCGTCGGCGGCCACCTGGCTCAGGCGATTCTTCTTGGCGTATTCCAGAAACATCCCGTTCATGTTGTCCGAGAAGTCCTCGTCGGTCCGCACCACGGTGTCGGCGTACTCCATGCCCATTTTCACGAAGCCACTGAAGTCCGCCGTTTTCAGCGAGGCCATCATGTTGTCGTCAATGTCCAGCATCCGTGCTTTTTCCAGCAGGTTGCCGGAGAATTTTTCCTGAAACTCGTTGCTGTAAATGGAGAACACCGACTTGGCATCCTTGAAAACGGGGTCTTTCTTGTAAGTCGTTTTAAGGTAGAGCGGAATCAGGGCCGTCATCCAGTCGGAGCAATGCACGATGTTGGGCGACCACCCCAGCTTCTTGACGGTTTCCAGCACCCCTTTGCTGAAGAAAATGGCCCGCTCGTCGTTGTCGGCGTGGAACTTGTCGTTCTTGTCCACCAGTGCCGACTTGCGGTGGAAATAATCCTCGTTGTCAATGAAATAGACCTGCACTTTGGCCGTCGGAATGGAAGCCACCTTGATGACCAGCGGCCGTTCGTCGTCGCCCACGGCGATGTTGATGCCCGAGAGGCGCACCACCTCGTGCAGCCGGTTTTTGCGCTCGTTGATGATGCCGAAGCGCGGCACAAAAATACGGATTTCGCAGCCCATGTCCTGCATACACGCCGGCAGCTTTCGCAACAGGTCGGCTACCTTCGTCGTGTTCAGGAAGGGGTCGATTTCGGTCGCGGCGTAAAGGATTCGGAGCTTGGCCATAATCAGAATTTTAGAAATATTTGGGGGTGGGGTACAGCTTGGGGACACAAAATTACGCAATTTTGCCGGGATTTTCAACTCTATCTGCTCCGGCGGCCCAAATAAGCCGTTTTGTTCAGGTCTTTTTCTCGCCCATGCACGTTTTCAGCACCGCCGCCGCCCTCCGCGCTTACGTCGCACCGCTCCGGGGCCGGGGGCAACGCCTGGGCTTCGTGCCCACGATGGGGGCCTTGCACGCCGGCCACCTTCAATTAGTGCAACTGGCCCTGGCCGAATGCGATGCCGTAGTGGCCAGCATCTTCGTTAATCCGACGCAGTTCAACAACCCCGACGACTTCCGCCACTACCCGCGCCTGCCCGAAGCCGACGCGGACCTGCTGCGGGCGGCGGGTTGCACGGCCCTGTTTGCGCCCAGCGCCGCCGAGATGTACCCCCAGCGCACCGTGCTGACCTTTGATTTTGGCCCGCTGGAGCGCGTTATGGAAGGGGCGCACCGCCCCGGCCATTTCAACGGCGTGGCCACGGTGGTGAGCAAGCTCTTTCACCTGGCCCAGCCGCACCGCGCCTACTTCGGCCAGAAAGACTGGCAGCAGGTGGCCGTGGTGCGCCAGTTGGTGGCCGACCTCGCCTTCGACCTGGAAATTGTGGCCTGCCCCACCGTGCGCGAACCCGATGGCCTGGCCATGTCCTCGCGCAACCGCCGCCTCACGCCCGCAGGCCGCGCCGTGGCCCCGCTGCTGTTTCGGGTGCTGACCGCCGCCGCCGCGCAAGTGCAAGCCGGCCAACCGCCCGCCGAGGTGCAGGCCGCCGCCTTGCGCACGTTGGCGCAGGAACCGCGCTTCACCCCCGAATATTTTGAAGTGGCCGATGCCCAAACCCTGCAACCGCTGGCGGACTATGTGCCGGGTTGCCCGGTGGTGCTGTGCGTGGCAGCGCATCTGGATGGGGTTCGGCTGATTGACAACGTGGTGGGGTAGGGGAGGAGGTTGGTGGGTTGTCAAAAAATCAAATCCACCACCCCGCCCCTTTGTACCTTTGCTGCCATGTACATTGAAGTGATGAAATCCAAAATCCACCGGGCCACCGTTACGCAGGCCGAACTGCACTACGTGGGCAGCGTGACGGTGGACGAAGACCTGCTGGACGCAGCCAACATGGTTGAGAACGAGAAGGTAACCGTTTTGAATGTGAACAACGGCGAACGGTTTGAGACCTATACCATTCGCGGCGAACGCGGGTCGGGAACGATTTGCCTCAACGGCCCCGCCGCCCGCCGCGTGGCCCTGGGCGATGTCGTCATCATCTTCTCCTACGGGCTTGTGGACTTTGCCGAAGCCAAAGCGCACCGCCCCACCGTCGTGTTCCCCAATGCCCACAACCGCTTGGTTTAATGGTCAGTTTTTTAGGGATTGCCGGTTGGCTGGTAATGGTCGGTTAGTCCATTACTGACCACGCAAGAAATGACCACGAAAAACCAACCGCTGACCACTAAAAAACGGACCACTAACTTGAAGTATCTGCTCACTGTTCTCAAATACACGCTGCTGCTCAGCATTTCGGCGGCGCTCATGTGGTATGCCCTGCGCGGGCAGGACCTTTCGCGGGTGGGGCACTTCATCAGCACGGCCAATTACTTCTGGCTCACCCTGACGCTGGTGCTGTCGGCTGTGGGCTACTTCAGCCGGGCCTACCGCTGGAAAATGCAGCTCGACGCTTCCCAAACCCCGGCCGCGTACTGGCCCGTGTACCACGCCATGATGGTGGGCTACCTGGCCAATTTGGTGTTGCCCCGCGCCGGCGAAGTTATTCGCTGCTCGGTGCTGCGGCGCACGAGCGGGGTGCCGGTGCAGGTGGCGCTGGGCACGGTCGTCACCGAGCGCGTGATTGACCTGACGGTGCTGCTGGGCTTGCTGGGCAGCCTGTTGCTGCTGGATTTTGCCACTTTCTGGCGCTTCGTCACCGTGCAGGTGTTCGGGGGGCAATACGAGGCCCTGGCCCGCAACCGGACCCCGTTGTTGCTGGCGGCCATTGTGGCGCTGCTGTTGCTGGCGGGCGCGGTTTACACGCTGGTGCGCAACCTGGAAAGGCTGCGGCAGAATGCTTTTTTCAGCAAGGCCGTGGTGTTCGTGCAGGGCCTGCTGGCGGGGGTGTTCAGCATCCTGAAAATGCAGAACAAGGGCTTGTTCTTGTTCCACACCGCCCTTACGTGGCTGGTGTATTACCTGATGGACTACCTGGCTTTTTTCTGCTTCCCCGACACCAACAGCCTGGACGTGCGGGCCGGCCTGGCGGTGCTGGTGTTCGGGGCTTTTGGGATGGCCGCGCCGGTGGCGGGCGGCATCGGGCCGTTTCACGTGCTGGTGCAGGGCATTTTGCTGGTGTATGGTGTCAGCAAAGAAGCCGGCATCGCCTACGCCTTGGTGGTGCACGGGGCACAAACCTTGCTGGTGGTGCTGATGGGCGGCATCAGTTTCGTGGCCGTAGCGGCCGTGGACAAAGGCAATGTGCTGGCCGAAGCCGAAGCCCTGGCCGACGAACCGCTGACCAGCGAATAACGCATGACCCAGGATAAAATTCTGACCCGCGAACAACTAGCTGCCGTTGCGGCCGACTGGCACCGTGCTGGCCGCCGCATTGTGTTCACCAACGGCTGCTTCGATTTGCTGCACCTGGGCCACGTCGACTACCTGGAAAAGGCCCGTGCCCTGGGCGATGCCCTCGTGGTGGGCCTCAACACCGATGCGTCGGTGGGTGCCCTCAAGCCGGGCCGTCCGGTGCAGGACGAATACGCCCGCGCCCGCATCCTGGCCGCGCTGGCTTTTGTGGATGCCGTGGTGTTGTTTGGCGAACCTACCCCGCTGGCCCTGATTGAGTTGGTGCAGCCAAATGTGTTGGTCAAAGGCGACGACTACGCTCCGGAAGCCATCGTGGGCCACGATTTCGTGCTGGCACACGGCGGCACGGTAGAAACCGTGCCCCTGGTGCCCGGCTACAGCACGTCCCGGCTGGTGGCCCGGATAAGAAGTTAGCGCCAATCAAAGAACGTGCGGCAATTTGGGCACCACGCTGGCGTATTTGGCTGGGCGTGGTGCGACGACGGAAAAAGCATATTATCAACTTGAACCTGCGCACCGATGCGGGGTGCGAGTTACTGCTTCGCACAAACTCACACCCCCGCAACGGTGCACAGCATTGGTCAATATGCGGCCCCGGCGACACTGCCCACGGGCATGATGGCATCCAGTTCCGCCAACTCGGCGGCGTTCAGGGGCAGACCAGCGGCGGCTACGTTGAGTTCCAGGTATTTTACCCGTTTGGTACCCGGAATAGCTACCACGCCCTGGGCCAGCACCCAGGCGAGGGCCAGTTGGGCAGGCGTGATGCCTTTGGCCTGGGCCATTTGCCGGAGTTTGGCCACCAGTTCCAGGTTTTTGTCGAAGTTTTCGGGTTGGTAGCGGGGCATGAAGCGCCGGAAATCGCCCGCTTCCAGGTCGTCCAGACTTTTAATGTCGCCCGACAAAAAGCCCCGGCCCAGCGGGGAATATCCCACGAAGCCGATGCCCATTTCGCGGGTGGCCGCCAGCACCCCGTTTTCCTCCACACCCCGGTCAAACAGCGAATATTCTGTCTGGATGGCGGTGATGGGATGCACCGCGTGGGCCTTCCGAATGGTGTCCACGGGTACTTCGCTCAGGCCCAGGTAGCGCACCTTGCCGGCTTGCACGAGGTCGGCCATGGCCCCCACCGAGTCTTCAATGGGCACCTTCGGGTCGGGGCGGTGCATGTAGTACAGGTCCACGTAATCGGTGCCGAGGTTTTGCAGCGAGCGGTCAATGGCCCGGCGAATGTAGTCGGGGCGGCCGTTAATGGCAAAGTCGGGCGCAAGCTGACCGGCCTCGTCAATGTAGTACCCGAATTTGGTGGCCACGATGTATTTGTCGCGCTGTCCGGCAATGGCCTTGCGCACGAGTTGCTCGTTCAGGAGCGGGCCGTAGAGGTCGGCCGTGTCAAGGAAATTCACGCCCAGTTCCCGCGCCCGGTGAATGGTAGCCAGGCTTTCGGTTTCGTCGGCGGGGCTATAAACGGTCATGCCGGCCAGGGTGGTCATGCCCATGCACCCCAGGCCCTCGATGGGAACGTGCAGCCCCTGGCTGCCCAGGGCAATAGTTGGAACAGAATTCATAAGTTGGGCTTGAAAAAGAAGTTGGTTTTACTGCTGCAAAGGTCTGGCACCCGGCCGGAAAACTCCCTGCACAAATCGGCGTTTCTGCAATACAAAACCCCGGCCCTAGCGCCAGCCCTGCACGCCCGCTCCACCAAAAATCACCGGACTCATGGCCGGGGTAAAAATCGGGTAGGGAAAAGTCGGGGCCGGGGCGCTGGCTGCGTCCAGCGCCCGCAGTTGCGCGGCCGAAAGACGAATGTCCAGTGCCGCCAAGTTGTCGGGCAACTGCGCCACGCGGCTGGCCCCGATGATGGGGGCGGTGATGCCCGGCTGGGCCGCCGCCCAGGCCAGCGCCACCTGCGCCAGCGGGCGCTCCAGTTGCCCGGCCACCTCGCGCAAGGCATCCAAAATCTGCCAGTTGCGGTCGGTGAATTTTGTGAACTGCGGGTTGCCAAACGGATTGGGACCATTGAGGCGGCCGTCGCCGCCGGTGTCGGGGCCAGCCGCGCCGCGCTTGTACTTGCCCGCCAGAAAGCCGCCCGCCAACGGACTCCAGGGCAGGATGCCGAGGCCCAGTTCGCGGGCGGCGGGCACGTACTCGCGCTCGATGGTGCGCTCCACCAGCGAGTATTCCAGTTGCATGGCAATGGGGCCGGGCACCCCGTGGACCTGCGCCAGCGTGGCCGCTTTCACGGTGAACCAGGCGGGCATATCGGAGAAGCCGAAGTAGCGGATTTTGCCGGCCCGCACGAGGTCTCCCAGGGTTTGCAGCACTTCCTCGGCGGGCGTGACGGCATCCCAGACGTGCAGCCAGTACATATCCACGTAGTCGGTCTGCAGGCGGCGCAGCGAGCCTTCCAGGGCCTGGTAGATGTGCTTGCGGCCATTGCCGCCGCCGTGGGGGTTGCCCGCCGCAGTGTTGAAGCCGAACTTGGTGGCCAGCACCAGCCGGTCGCGCAACTGCCGCCCGGCCACGAAGCGGCCCAGCATTTCCTCGCTGCGCCCGCCACTGTACACGTCGGCGGTGTCCAGGAAATTGCCGCCCGCGTCCACGTAGGCATTGAAAATATCGGCCGATACGTCGGCCGCCGTGCCCCAGCGGGCGGTGCCAAACGTCATGGTGCCCAGCGCCAGCGGGCTGACGACGAGGCCCGAACGGCCCAGGGTGCGAAAATTGGTGAGGCTCATGGGCGGTGGGTTTGGGAAGTGAGTAGGGGGGCAACCATTTGGCTTCACAAAGGTCTGCGGATGGTGTGCTTGCTCACCTACACAAACCGGGGTTTGTGCTGCACAAAACGGGTCGGCGGCATCGGCAGGCGCTGCGTACACACTGCGCGGCGCTTCCAAAACGACTTCCCATGCACTCTTTCTTCCGCTACGCCCTCGCCCTGCTGTTCGTCGTGGCCGGAGTCAATCATTTCATTGACCTCGACCACAGCATCTACCTCAAAATCATGCCGCCGCAGTTGCCCGCGCCCCGGCTGCTGGTGCACCTCAGCGGGGTGGCCGAGGTGCTGGGCGGGCTGGGGTTGCTGCTGCCCGCCACGCGGCAGGCGGCGGGCTGGGGCTTGCTGGCACTGTTGGTGGCGGTGTTTCCGGCCAACGTGTACATGGCCCTGCACCACCGGGAACTGGGGTTTCCGGCCTGGCTGGCCTGGGGGCGGCTGCCGCTGCAACTGCCGCTGCTGTGGTGGGTGTGGCAAACCACGGCACCGCCCCGGCCGGAACGGTGAGGAGAAATTTTCTGCGGCCCCGGTTTGCAAAATGGGCGGCCCCGGCCGTAGCTTTGCAGCCCCAACGGCCCCGCCGCTGGTTTTGGGAGGTTAGCTCAGTTGGTTTAGAGCGTCTGTTTCACACGCCGAAGGTCGAAGGTTCGAATCCTTTACTTCCCACTTTTCCGAAGGCCGCACAACCAGGTTGTGCGGCTTTTTTGTTGCCCGCTGTTCCTGTAGTCCTATGCGTCTCACCGAAGCCACCACCGCTCCACTCCTCCAGCAGTGGCTGGCGCTGCCCGACCGGCTCCACGCCGCCGAGCCGGCCTACATCGGACCGCTGTACAACGAGTTAGAAGCCGTATTTGACCCGGCCAAAAACAAGCGCCTGGGCCACGGCGAAGCCGCCCGCTGGGTGGTGCTGGACGACGCGGGCCTGGCCGTCGGCCGGGTGGCGGCGTTTCTGGACCGCACCGCGCCCGACGTGACCAACGCCGACCTGCCCACCGGCGGGCTGGGGTTTTTTGAGTGCGTGGACGATGCCGCCGTGGCCGCGCTGCTCTTTGACGCGGGCCGCGACTGGCTGGCGGTGCGGGGGATGCAAGCCATGGACGGCCCCATCAACTTCGGCGACCGCGACCGGTTCTGGGGGGTGCTGATTGACGGGTTTGAGTGGGAGCCGAACTATGGGATGTTCTGGCACCCGCCCTACTACCGGGCGCTGTTTGAGGGCTACGGCTTTGAGCTGTATTTCAAGCAATACACCTGCTACCGGGCGGTGCCGCAACTGCTGCACCCCGGCTACGAAAAGCGCGTGGATGCGGTGCTGACCGGGGGCACCTACCGCCTGGACCACGGCCGCCTGAGCGCTCCCGAAAAGCTGGCCCGGGACTTCCACCACGTGTATAACCGGGCCTGGGGCAAGCACGCGGGCGTGGCCCCGATGAGCCTGGGCCAGGCCCGCGATTTGGTCAAGCAAATGAAGCCGGTGGCCGACGACCAACTCCTGTGGTTTGCCTACGCGGGCGACGAGCCGGTGGGGTTCTTCCTGGCGCTGCCCGAACTCAACCAGGTGTTCAAGCACATTGGGCGGCGGCTGAACCTGGCGGGCAAGCTGCGCTTTGTGTGGGAGCAGTGGCGCTACCAGCGCCGCCGCGACAAGAAGATGCTGGGCATCATCTACGGCGTGGTGCCCGAACACCAGGGGCACGACGTGGACATGGCCCTGGCCTCGGTGGCCCGCCGGGCCTTTCTGGCGGCGGGCTACACCGACTGCGAGATGAACTGGATTGGCGACTTCAACCCCCGGATGCTGGTCGTGATTCGCGCCATTGGGGCCAGGGTGCGGAAGACCCACGCTACGTACCGGTTTCTGTTTGACCGGGAGCGTGCGTTTGTGCGGTATCCGATTATCCGGTAAGCGGGCGTTCCCGGCTGCAACAGAAAGGCACCAGATTCGTCGCGTACCCTTGCGTTGCCGAATTATTACGCCGGTTCCGGCGGCTTCCTTCCTTTCTATTTTATGTCCATTCTGCATTACCCGCTGGCAGTTGCGCTGGGGCTGACCACCCTGGCCCCGGTGCGGGCGCAGGTGGTGGTTCCGGCCGACACCACCCACAAATACGAAAACCCCAGCGGCGCGTCTTCGGGCGCGAAGGCCCCTTTGCTGAAGAGCAAGCTGTTCAAGGCCGTCGCCATTCCGGCCGTGCTCATCACCTACGGGGCCATTACGGCGCAGGGCGATGCGGGCCTCAACCACCGGGAGCGGGCGTTTGTGCAGCAGCAGTTTCGCCCGGTCAGTACCCTGATTGATAACAGCGTCATTTTCCTGCCCTACCTGGAACTGGGGGCGGTGGCGCTGGCGGGCGTGGAATCCCGCAACGACCGCCTCAACACCCTGCTCATCATTGCCAAGGGCGAAGCCATCGTGCTGGCTTCTACTTACGCGGTGAAGTACCTGGCCCACGAAACGCGGCCCGACGGCACCGACAACCTCTCGTTTCCGTCGGGCCACACGGCGCAGGCGTTTCTGGCGGCCAGCATCGTCCACGCCGAGTTTCGGGACAAAAGCCAGTGGTACGGCGTGGGGGCCTACACCATTGCCAGCAGCGTGGCAGCCCTGCGCATGATAAACGACAAGCACTGGCAGAGCGACGTGGTGGCGGGCGCGGGCTTTGGCATTCTGTCGGCCCACCTGGCGTACCTGACGCACCGCAACCGCTGGGGCCGCAAGTCCCGCATCCTGAACGAAACCAGCTTTGTGCCCGTGTGGCAGCCGGGCGCGGTGGGCCTGGGGCTGACGTGGCGGCCCCGCCGGTAAACGCATTCCTCGTTTCATTCCCTAGCTTTTCTAACCATGAAAAACAGTCTGTTTGCCGCCCTCGGCGGTATGGCCCTGCTGCTGGCAGCGGCCCCGGCTCCGGCCCCCACCTACCACCTGCTCAACACCGTTGCCGTAGGGGGCGAGGGCGGCTGGGATTTTCTGGCCACCGACGACCTCGGCGGGCGGCTCTACCTCTCGCACGGCTCCCAGGTGGAGGTGGTGGATTTGAAAACCCGCCAGGTGGTGGGCCACATCCCCAACACGCCCGGCGTACACGGCATCCTGCCGCTGCCCAAGCTGGGGCGCGGCTACATCACCTGCGGGCGCAGCAACAGCGTGATGGTGTTTGACCTGAAAACCCTGGCCCCGCTGGCCACCATCCCGACCGGCGAGGGGCCCGATGCGCTGCTGCTGGACGACTTCACGGGCCACATCTTCGTGTTCAACCACAGGGGCGGCAGCGCCACCGTCATCGACCCGGCCACCAATGCGGTGCTGGGCACCGTGGCGCTGGGCGGGGACGTGGAGGTAGGCGTGGCCGACGGCAAAGGCACGGTGTTCGTGAACCTGGAAGACAAGAGCGAAGTCGTCGTCATTGATGCCAAGACCCGCACCGTGCGCCACCGCTGGCCGCTGGCCCCCGGCACCGAACCCACCGGCCTGGCCCTGGACCGCAAGCACCACCGCCTGTTCAGTGGCTGCGCCAACGAGAAGCTGGTGGTGCTGGACTCCGAAACCGGCCATGTGGTCGCCACTGCCCCCATCGGCGCGGGCGTGGACGGGGTGGTGTTTGACGACAAGGCCCAGGCCGCGACCAGCGCCGACGGCGAGAGCGGCACCCTGACCGTGGTGCACGAGGAAACTCCCGACCGCTACCGTTCCGAAACCATCAAGTCGGCGCGGGGTGCCCGCACCATTGCGCTGGATGCGGCCACGCACCGGCTGTACCTGCCCACGGCCGACCGTGGCCCGGCCCCCGCCGCCACCGAGGCCAATCCGCACCCGCGCCCGGCCATCACCGCTGGCACATTCCGGGTACTGGAGTTTGGCCGGTAAGCCCACCGGACGTACCCTTTAACCAACCAAACTCATGTGGTGGACCTACGCTTTGTTCTCGGCATTCTTTGCGGCGCTTACGGCGGTGCTGGCCAAAATTGGCATCAAGGGGGTGGACTCTAACCTGGCCACGGCCGTGCGCACGGCCGTGGTGCTGGTGCTGGCCTGGGGCATTGTGGCGGCGCGGGGCGGCCTGGCCGAAATCCACACCCTGACGCGCACCAACTGGGTGTTTCTGGTGCTCTCGGGGCTGGCCACGGGGCTGTCGTGGGTGTGCTACTTCCGGGCGTTGCAGCTGGGCAAGGTGTCGCAGGTGGCCCCGGTGGACAAGCTGAGCGTGGCGCTGGCCATTGGCTTGTCGGTGGTGTTTTTGGGCGAGCGCCTGACCTGGCACACGGGCCTGGGCGCGGGATTGATAGTGGCCGGGACGCTGGTGCTGATTTGGGGGTAGTCGGGCGGTTGGCGCGGGGCTTCGCCCCGTGCCGCAGTGCCGCAGGGCTGCGCCCTGCCTCCCAGGCGGTCAGGTTAGCCAACCGGGCCAGGGTTGCTACCGGGGCAGGGCGAAGCCCTGCGGCACTAAGCCACGGGGCGAAGCCCCGCACCAGCCGCCACGCCGCCATAGGCTAACTTTAACAAACTGGGCAGCACCACGAGCAGCAGCGGAAGCGCCAGCACCAGCCCGCCGATGACGGCAATGGCCAGCGGCTGGTGCAACTGCGCCCCCGCCCCGATGCCCAATGCCAGGGGCAGCAGGGCGGCAATGGCGGCCAGGGCCGTCATCAGCTTGGGGCGCAGGCGGGCGGCGATGGCGTGGCCGATGGCCGCCTCCACGTGGGTCTCGGCCCGCATCTCGAAGAACTGCTGGAGCGTGAAAATGGCATTCTCGCCGATGATGCCGACCACCATTATCAGGCCGGTGTAGGAGCCGACGTTGAGCGGGGTGTGCGTCAGGAACAGGGCCAGGCTGCCGCCGGCGGGGCCGAGCACGGCCACAAGCAACACCAGGCCCGCCGCCTTCAAATCCTTGAACAAAAACAGGCCCACGGCAAACACCAGCAGGCAGGCCGTGACGAGGATGGTGAGCAGTTCCTGAAACGACTGCTGCTGCTGGGCATAGCTGCCCCCGAACTGGATGAAGTAGCCGGGGGGCAGGGGGAGTTTCCGGGCCAGGGCCTGCTTGATTTCGCCCATCGTGGTGCCCAGGTCGCGGCCGTTGAGGCGGGCCGTGATGGCGGTCATGGCTTGCAGGTTTTCGCGTTCTAATTCGGCGGCCCCGGCGCTGACGCTGACCGTGGCGAGGTCGTCGAGGCGGCGGCGCTGGCCGTTGGGCAGGAAAATGGGTTGCGCCCGCACGTCGGACAGGTTGGCGCTGGCCGCGCCGGGGAAGCGCAGGCGGATGTTGAGCAACTGCTCGCCCTCGAGCACGGTGCCGGCGACTACGCCCGCGAGTTGGGTCTGGAGCTGGGCCTGGAAATCGGGGGCGGGCAGGCCGGCTTGGGCCAGACGGCGCGGGTCGGGCCGCACGTCGATGGTGGGGCCGACGCGCACGATGCCGTCGAACACGTCGGCGGTGCCGGGGGTGGCCTCCACGAGGGCCGCCACCTGCGCGGCCAGGGCGTAGCGCACGGCGGCATCGGGGCCGAAGAGCTTCAACTCAATGGGCTGCACGGTGCTCATCAGGTCGCCGAGCATATCGCCGATGACCTGGCCAAAATCAATGGTGAGGGCCGGCTCGGTGGCCTCGATGCGCTGGCGCAGGTCGTCAATCACGGCTTCGGTGCTGCGGTGGCGGGCAGTTTTGAGGCGGATGAGGTAGTCGCCGCTGTTGGGTTCGGTGATGAAGAAGCCCATTTGGGTGCCGGTGCGGCGCGAGTAGCTGGCCACTTCGGGCACCTGCACAATCAGCTTCTCGGCCTGGCGCAGCATCCGGTCGGTTTCGTCGAGGCTGGTGCCGGGGGGCGAGTGGTAGTCCAGCACAATGGCCCCTTCGTCCATTTCGGGCAGGAAGCCGGTGGCGAGGCGCGGAATGATGAGCACCAACGTAGCCACAAGGACCACAACGCCGACCACCGAATAGGCCGGGTGACGGATGACGGCCTTGACCCAGGGGATTTCGTGATGCGCGGGACCGGCGTTTGGCGCTTGAGGGGGCAAATTCGGATGGTTTCTGCCCGCAGGTTGGGAATTTGGCCCCGCAAGTTCAACTTGCGGCCCCGCAGGTTGGGAATTTGGCCCCGCAAGTTCAACTTGCGGGGCCGCAAGTTGGGAATTTGGCCCCGCAAGTTCAACTTGCGGGGCCGCAAGTTGGAAATTTGGGGCCGCAAGTTCAACTTGCGGGGCCGCAGGTTCAACTTGCGGCCCCGCAAGTTCAACTTGCGGGGCCGCAAGTTGAACTTGCGGCCCCGCAGGTTGGAAGTTGGCGGGCTTTGTTGGGTGGTTGGAGTCAATCGCTCCTTTCTTCCCTTTCCCCGACAGCAGCAGATACACCACGGGCAGCCCCAGCCAGGCCACAAAGAACGAACAAACCAGCGCCACGACCATCGTCGTGGCCAGCACCTTGAAGTAAGCCCCCGCCACGCCGCCGAGCAGGGCGAAGGGCACAAAAATCACAATCGTGCTGAGCGACGAGCCGACCAGGGCGGGCAGCAGGTGGCCCACCGAGCGGGCCACGACTTCGCCGGGCAGGGCGGCGGGGTGCTCTTCGCCCACCTTGTGCAGTTGCTCTACCATCACCACCGCGTCGTCAATCATAAGGCCGATGGCGGCAGCGATAGCCCCCAGCGTCATAATGTTGAAAGAGTAGCCGAGGCCGAAGTACAGCACCGTCAGCGTCAGGGCCAGGGCCAGCGGAATGGTGAGCAGGATGGTGAGCGAGGCTTTCCAGGAGCGCAGGAACAGGGCCGTGACGACCAGGGCCAGCGCGAGGCCAATCCAAAGCGAATCCTGCACCGACTTCACCACTTCGCTCACAAAATCGGACTGGTCGTAGTAGGGGGCCAGGCGCACGCCGCGCGGCAGCACGGCCTGAATCTCCTTAATCTTGGCCCGCACGCCTTCGGCCACCTGCACCACGTTGGCATCGGGCTGCCGCACCACGCCAATCAGCACGGCGTTGTGGCCGTTGGCGTTGATGCGGATGTATTCGGGCTGCTCGCCCACGCGCACGGTCGCCACGTCGGCCAGGCGCACAATGCGGCGGCCGTCGTTGCGCAGCACCACGTTTTCCACGTCGCTTTTGCTGGTCAGGGTGGCATCGGTCACGGTCAGGTACAGGCGGCGGTAGTCGGCGAGGTAGCCGTTGCTTTGCACAAAATCAGTCAGGCCGAGGGTGGCGCTCACGGCCGAGGGCGAGAGGCCCAGGGCGGCCAGCGCGTCGGGCTGCAACTCCACCTCAAACTCCTTGGTGCGCCCGCCCTGCACCTGCACGGCGCTCACGCCCGCCACCTGCGAGAGGAAGGGCCGCACCGTGAACAGCGCCAGCCGCCGCAACTCCAGCTCCGAGCGGCCGGGGGCTTCGAGGGTGTAGCCCATCACGGGCAGGATGGCGGGGTTCATGCGCTCCACGCTGATGCTGGTGCCGGCGGGCAGGTCGTTGCGAATCTGGTTCAGGCGCGACTCCACCGTTTGCTGGCTGCGGATGATGTCGGCGTTCCAGTCGAAGTAGGCCGAGATTTCGCAACTGCCCCGGCTGGTGGTGCTGCGCAGCAACGTCAGGCCCGGCACCTGCTTCATGGCCTGCTCCAGGGGCTTGGTCACGGTCACCATCATCCGCTCAACGGGCTGCAAGCCGGCATCGGCAATGACCTTGACCTTGGGGAAGGTGACTTCGGGGAACAGCGCCACCGAAATGCGGCGGTAGGCCACGCCGCCCAGGGCGAGGGCCAGGGCCAGCACCACGGCAATGGGCGCTTTGTAGGTTTGGAAGATGGAAGGGCGCATAGGAAGAAAGAAAGTGAAAGCAGGCAGTCCTGCTGAACGCAGCGCAGCGGAGTTGAAGCACCTGCCCGCCCAGCTAGTTCAATCGATTGGATTACTGCCGCAGTCAAGACGGCAGTCAAGATGCTTCAACTCCGCTGCGCTGCGTTCAGCAGGACCGCGCCAACCGCCGCCCTACTTGGGCAGTTTCACGGCGGCGGTGTCGTCCAGGCCGTAGTTCCCGGTCAGCACAATTCTATCGGCCGGGCCGAAGCGCGGGCTTTTGATGACGACCCGCCCGCCCTGCTCGGCCCCGATGACGACGGGCACCTTCACGGCGGTGCTGTCGTCGAGCAGCTTCATCACCCAAAACGCGGTCTGGGTTTCGTCGCTCAGCACGGCGGGGCGGGGCAGGCTGGGCGCTACCTGCGGGGCGGTGCGGGCGAGGTCAATGCTGACGGTGAGGTTTTCGGGCAGCACGGGCACCGCGCCCACGGGGCGCACGGTGTAGCGTTGGGTTTGCACGGTGACGTCGGTGGCGGGCAGGGCTTCGGCCACCCGGCCGGGCAGGGTGCGGCCGTCGGGCAGCGTGATGGTGCAGGCCTGGCCGGTGCGCACGTAGCGCAGTTGCGTGACGGGCACATCGAGCACAAAGCCGAAGCGCGACTGGTCGTAGATGGTGCCAAGCTGTTCGCCGTCCTGCACGTAGTCGCCGCTGAGCTTGTCCACGGTGGCCACGGTGCCGCTGCGGGGGCTGGCAATGCGGATGATGCCGCTGAAGCGCAGCCGGGGGTCGCCGGTAAGCTGGTCGAGGTGCAGGGTGCGCGACTCTTTGGTCTGGAGCGTGAAGACGGTGCGGCCCGCCCCGACGTGCTGGCCGGGCACGGGCATGGGGGCCAGCAGGTAGCCGGTGGTGGTGGCCCGCAGCACGTCTTTGGCGGGGTAGGCGGTGAGGCCGCTCAGGTGCAGCACGTCGGCCACGGTGTCGGCCCGCACGTGCGTCACCGTGACGGCGGCGCGGGGGCGGGCGGCGGGGGCTTCGGCTTCGGGGGCGGGGCTGCTGCAAGCGGCAAGCAGAAGAAACAAGGCTATTAACGGGCGCATAGGGGTAGGGTCATTTCCCGCAGTGGGCGCGGGTGGTTTCGCAGTGGTCGCAGTGGGCAAATTGAACAGCACTGCGCTCACTGCGGGAAAGCTTATTGCCCAAAACTTACTCCGCCAGGTAGTCCAGCGCATACAGGCTCCGCAGCCGCTCGGTTTCGGCCTGGGTCAGGCTGAGTTGCAAGCTGCGGTAGTTGGTCACCAGGGCCAGGTAGTCGAGAATGGCGAGGTCGCCGGTGCCGAGTTGTTGGCGGCCCGCTTCCACCAGCGCCCCCGCAATGCGGGTTTGCTCCCGGATGGTGACCAGCAGGGCCGTGGCCTCGCGGGCCAGGGCCTGCAACTGCCCGTACTGCTGCTGCCGCTGCGTGGTCAGGTAGCGCCGGTAGTTGAGGCGGCTCTGTTCGCCCAGCCGGATGCGCTCGTAGCCCAGTTGGCGCTGGTGGCCGTCGAAGATGGGCAGCGTCAGGGCCAGCCCGCCACTCACCCCGAAGTTGTGGGTCAGCAGGCCCAGGGCGGGGCTGGCCGATTGCAGGCCCGCGTCGGCCACCCAGCTCAGGCGGGGGCGGTAGAGCAGGTCCACGGCCGTGCGGTCGAGGCGCAGGCGCAGGCTGTCGAGGGTGTATTGGCGCTGTGTGATGGAGTTGAGGCCCGCCAGCGGGCGCGGCGGGGGCGGGGCGGGGGCGGCCAGTTCCACCAGCGCCGTGTCGGCGGCCCCGGCCTGGTAGCGCAGGGTGCCCAGTTCGCGGCGGTAGTTCAGGCGGGCCTGCTGCACGTTCACCTTCTGGGTTTGGAGCGACGCATAAAAGGCCAGGTACTGGGTTTGCTTGAAAATGCCGGCGTTCACGAGCCGCCGCAGCAGGGCATCCTGCTCGTTAAGCTGCCGCAGCAGCCCGCCCTGAAACCCCCAGAGTTGCTGGGCGGCATACGCCACCAAAAACTGGTCCGTCACGGTGCGGCGCAGGTCCAGCGTGGCCCGCTGCCGGATGTTGCGGATGACCAGGCCCTGGCTGTTGAGAACGGCGTAGTCGTTGGCCAGCACCGGGCGGTTGAACACCGGCTGGGTGACGCTGGCAAAGGAGCCGTAGTTGCCGCCGTTGGACACGGCCTCGTCGTAGCCGAAGCCGCCCTCGCCGTTGGCGTTGCGCTTCAGGATGGGCGCGTAGATGGCCGACCCCACGCCCGTCACCTGCGGCCGTTGCTGGGCGGCGCGGCGCAGGCTGTCCACCTGGTTTTGGCGCACCTGGGTGGCGTAGTCGAACAGCAGCGGGCTGCTTTGGTAGGCCAGGGCAAGAAAATCGGCCAGCGTGGGCGCGTCGGGGTGGGCCTGGGCGCGGGCCACTGCCGGGCGCAGCAGCAGCGCCAGAAGCAGCAGCACGAGGGCTGGGTGAAAAACCTTGAGCGGGGGCATTGGCTCAAAGGACGGGACTAATTCTGAAGAAAAGCGGGAGCTGGCCGGCTCCGGTCCGCCAAACCGGGGCCGCGCTCCAACCCAGCTACAGAATTGCCCCCGAACTTGCTGCCGTGAAACTCCTCATCGTTGAAGACGAAGCCGCCCTGCGCACCGCCCTGCTCGACTACCTGCGCCACGACGGCTACGTGTGCGAAACGGCCGCCACCTACGCCCAGGCCCACGAGAAAATCAAGCTCTACCAGTACGACTGCGTGCTGCTGGACCTGACCCTGCCCGACGGCAACGGCCTCGACCTGCTGCGGACCCTGAAAGCCGACGAGTCGGCGGCCGGGGTGCTCATCATTTCGGCCCGCGACGCGGTGGCCGATAAGATAACCGGCCTCGACCTGGGGGCCGACGACTACCTGCCCAAGCCGTTCCACCTGCCCGAACTCAATGCCCGGCTGCGGGCCATCCGGCGGCGGCGGCAGTTTCAGGGGCAGCGCCACGTCATGTTCCGCGACCTCACCGTGTTTCCCGACCAGCACCTGGCCCTGGTGCGCGACCAGCCCCTGGCCCTCACCCGCAAGGAGTACGACCTGCTGCTGTTTCTGCTCACCAACTCCAACCGCGTCCTGACCAAAGAAGCCATCGCCGAACACGTCTGGGGCGACGATTCGGACCTGGCCGACTCGTTCGATTTCATCTACACCCACCTCAAGAACCTGCGCAAAAAGCTGCACGAAGCCGGGGCCAGCAACTACATTCGCACCATCTACGGGTTGGGCTACAAGCTGGAAGCGGCATAAGAGCGGCGGAACAAGGTAGGGCATTCAGGCCGTCGTGCTGAACGCCGCGAAGCGGAGTTGAAGCATCTCTACTGCGTAAGTAATTCAATCGGTTGAGCGAGTCAGTATGGTGGGCAGATGCTTCAACTCCGCTTCGCTGCGTTCAGCACGACGGCCTGAACGCACCCCAACCACCCCAATTCCCCATGAAACTCCTCGCCACCACCAACCGCTACTACCTGGCCCTGGTGCTGGCGCTGTTTGCCCTCAGCCTGGGCGGCTTGCATTTTGGCCTGCAACGGGTGCTGCGCGACGAAGCCGACGAGCAGCTTTTGCAGCGCCGCGAGTACCTGGCCGGGCGCATCCGGGCCAGCGGGGCGCTGCCCGCCGTCACCGACCCGCACGAACTCAGCATCAGCTCCCGGCCGCAGCCCGGCGGGCTGCGCGACACCTTGCTCTACGACCCCGTGGAAGCAGCGGCGGTGCCGTTTCGGGCGGTGGCCTTTGCCGCCGAGGTGGGCGGGCGGCACTACTGGCTGACGCTGCGGCGCTCGCTGGTCGAAACCAGCGACCTGGCCGAGGTGGCGCTGGCCGTGGCGCTGGCGGTGCTGGCGCTGCTGCTGGGCAGCCTGCTGCTGCTCAACCGCTGGTTGTCGGGCTGGCTGTGGCGGCCGTTTCGGCACACGCTGGCGGCGTTGCGCGGCTACGAGCTGGCCCAGCCGCAAGCCCTGGCCCTGCCCGCCACGCCCATCGCGGAGTTCAGTGAGTTGAACCACGCCCTGACGCAGCTAACCGAGCGCCTCGCGGCCGACTACCGCGCCCTGCGCGAGTTCACGGAGAACGCCGCCCACGAAACCCAGACCCCGCTGGCCATCATGCAGGCCCAGTTGGAGCAGCTCATGCAAGTGCCCGCCCTGGCCCCGGCCGCCGTGCCGCTGGTGCAGGCCCTGTACCGGGCCACGCTGCGCCTCTCGCGGCTGCACCAGGCCCTGGGCTTGCTCAGCCGGATTGAAAACCAGGCCCCGCCCCCCACCCAAACCCTGCGGCTGGATGAATTAGTGGCCGACAAGCTAACCCAACTGGAGGATTTCACGGCCGCCAAAGGCATTCGGCCCTCGCTGCTGGTGCTGGCCCCGCTGTCCGTGCTGCTGCCCCCCGCCCTGGCCGATTCGCTGGTCAGCAACCTGCTCCACAACGCCATCAAGCACAACGTGCCCGGCGGGGCGCTACAGGTCACGGTGTTGGCCACGGCCCTCGAAATCAGCAACCCCGGCCCCGCCCTCACCGTGGACCCGGCCGAGTTGCTGGGCCGTTTCCGCAAGCACAACGCCGCCTCCGATTCGCCGGGCCTGGGCCTGGCCATTGCCGAGCAAATCTGCCGCCGCTACGGCCTGCGGCTGGGCTACACCTACGCGGCGGCGGGCCACTGGCACACGCTGCGCGTGGAGGTGTAAAAAACCGGCGGTCTGGCGGTCGTGGTCCGACGAATTTCCCGAAGGGGTTCGTCCGACCACTAAATTGTCAGGGAGGATGGGCAGCGAATTAGTGGTCGGACGAACCCCTTCGGGGAATTCGTCGGACCACGGCCATAAAAACGCCTGTCGCCAAGAAAGCCACAGAATCGGGCGGTAATCTTGTCGGGTCAATTCCCCTAATTCCCCCTCATCCCCGTGAAAAAACCGTTGTTGCTCCTGCTGCTGGCCGCCCTGACTGCCCCCGCCGCCCAAGCCCAGAAACTAACCGCCGCCCAGGTGCCCGCCGCCGTGGTGGCCACTTTCCATAAAGCCCACCCCGCCAAAGCCGTGCATTGGGAAAAAGAAGACGGCAACTACGAAGCCGGTTTCGGGCAGGGCAAGCAGGAAATGTCGGTGTTGCTGAACCCCAGCGGCACCCTACTGGAAACCGAAACCGAAATGCCCGTGACCAGCCTGCCCGCCCCCGTGCGGGCCGCCCTGGCCGCCCACTACGCGGGCCAGAAAATCACCGAAGCCGCCCAGATTGTGAGCGCCGCCGGGGTTACGACTTACGAGGCCGAAGTTCGGCAGAACGGGCATTCGCACGACGTGATTTTCACGGCCGCCGGCGCGGAAGTGGGCAAGTAGAACGAGTACCCCGAAGCTCCGCTTCGGTACGCGCAAAGCGCGTGGAATCGCTGAACGGTTATCGTTGAACGGCCCCTCACGCTCCGCGTGAATCCGAAGCGGAGCTTCGGGGTACTCGTTCAAACCCGCGCCGCAAAGGCCACCCGGGCCGCTTCCAACTCCTGCACCAGGGCCGCCCGTTGGGTCAGCAGTGCTGCCCCCACGGCCGGTTCGCGCCGGAACAGCCGCGCCGCACGCAGCCGCCGCAGCCGGGCGGCCAGCGAGGTCCAGTAACCCAGCGCGTAGAACCCGCTCAGGGGCAAACTCAGGACGTAGAGGGCCGTCAGCCGCCAGTCGTGCGTCAGCCAGTGCTGCACGGCGGCGGCTTGCAGGGCGTAAGCCAGGGGGAAGGTCAGCATCCCCACCACCAGCATGATGGGAGCCACAAATTCGGCTTCGGTGGTGGCCCGTTTCGCTACCACCGAGGGCAGGATGTAGGGCAGGTAGTTGTTTAGCACCCCGTAGGCCCACAGCGGTGCTCCCAGCACGAGGTTGAGCAGCCCGGCCACGGTGCCGCGCCGTTGCCCGTCCAGGGCTTCGTCGTTCAGGCCGTGGCGGTGCAGGTCGGCCAGGTAGGTTTGGAGTTGGGCGCGGGCGGCGGTGAGGCGCTCGGGGAACTGCTGCTCGGCCCAGGCCAGCGCTTGCAGCAGGGTGCGGCTGAGCTGGAAGTTGTCGTAGAGCGTGGCGGGGTCGTCGTCGGGCAGCAGCTGGTCGCCAAAGGTGCGCTCAATCTGCTGCACCAGGGCATCGTCGGCCGCGTCGTCGCTCACCACCAGGCGGCGGGTCAAGGACTGCCGGATGGTTTCGGTGAGGGCCTCGGCCGCCGCGTCGGGGTCGCGGGCATAGGCTTCGGCGTAGTGCGCCACCACGATGGGCGGGGCCACGTTGAGCAGCACGTCGGACCGAAACCGCTGCGGGTCGAAGTAGTTGATGGCCACCGGCACCACTTGCAACCCCAGCTTGAACTCGTGCCGGGCTTCGGCCCCCAGCGCAATGCGGGCGGCCCCGGTTTTGAGGGGCCGCAGGCGGCGTTCGCTCACGCTCGTGCCCTCGGGAAAAATCATGATGGTGCCGCCCCGGCCCAGGTAGTCGTAGCAACGCCCGAAGGTGGCTTCGTTCTGGGCCGCCCGTTGCGCGTGGGTGCGGGGGCCGTCGCCCGCATCCTGCGCCCGGTAGATGGGAATGGAGTTGCCCGACCGCATGAGGGCCGCCACCACGGGGTTTTTGAAAAACGTGCTTTTGGCCAGAAACGCAATGGGCTGGCGGCGGTTCACGGCCGCCAGCAGCGGGTCCATGAGGGTGTTGGGGTGGTTGCCGGCCAGCAGCAGCGGGCCGGGCAGGAGCAGCCGCTCGGCGTGGCGCACCTCGATGCGGCGGAAAAACACCCGCAGCGCCACCTGCACCAGGGGCTTCATGACGGTATAAAAAAGCATGGGCCAGGATACGTAAGGCGACCAAGTTACGCCGCTTCGGCTGCCCGCCCCGAACCGACAGCCCCCAATACCGGGGCCGGGCCGGGCGACGCGACGGCTTGGGTAGGCACTGCCCAGGGGCGTAATGAGGGGGCGTACCTCGTGTAGCACCCCCCCTTTTTGCGTAGCAGACCACCGATTGGCCCGAACGCAAAAAACCCGGAAAACCCCTTCTGCTACACGAGAAGGCATTTTCCGGGTGCTCCGGGTGTGAATGTTGGAGCCGATTATTGGACTCGAACCAACGACCTGCTCATTACGAATGAGCTGCTCTACCAACTGAGCTAAATCGGCGTTTCCCAACCAACGGTTTTGGAAGGGGCTGCAAAGATAAGCAATGCGCCGGAAACGGCCCAACTGCGCCCGCAAAAAACCTGGTGCCTCCACTGCCGCAAGCGTATCAGTCGGCCACCATAGCAGCCGGGCAACATCCGGGACCGTCGTGCGTCTGCGGTTGCGTTCGCGGGGCGAACTTTGTGTTTCTTCTTTCTTCTGCCCGCCCGCTATGCCCAAGTTCTGGCTGCTGCTCATCGTCGTTTTTTTTCTCATCCGCTACGTGCTGCCGGTGGTGTTGCGGGCCGTGCTGGGTGGCTTCGTGCGGAAGCAAATGCGCGACAGTGGCTTCGCACCGCCGCCACAAGCGGCCCGGTCCGGCCCGCCGCCCGCGCCCGGTCAGGTGCGGGTCGATTTTGTGCCGCCTGCTCCGAAAGCCCCCGGCCCCGACCAGCCCCACGACTTCAAAGGCGGCGAGTACGTGGATTTTGAGGAAGTGAAATGAACGAGTACCCCGAAGCTGTGCTTCGGGGTACTCGTTATGACTGACCTTTGCGCCCATGTCCCTCACTACTCCAATTTCTACTGCGCTGCTGGCCTACGGGATGTCCGGCAAGCTTTTTCAAGCGCCGTTCCTGGCCGCTCACGCCGGGTTTCAGTTGCAAGCCGTGGTGGAGCGCACCGAAAAGCGGATGCACCACGACTACCCCGGCATCGTCAGCTACGGCAGCGTGGCCGAGGTGCTGGCCGACCCCGCCATCGAATTGGTGGTGGTGAACACGCCCAGCGACACCCATGTTGAACTAGCCAAGCAAGCCCTGGCCGCTGGCAAGCACGTGCTGCTGGAAAAGCCCGTGGCAACCTCCGTGGCCCAGCTCGACGAGTTGCTGGCCCTGGCCCAGGCGCACAACCGCCACCTGCTGGCCTACCAGAACCGCCGCTGGGACACCGACTTCGGGGCCGTGCGCCGGGTGGTGGAAAGCGGCCAACTCGGCCAGTTGATTGAGGTGCAGTTGCGCTACGACCGCTACAAGCCGCTGCTGCACACCAAAGCGTTCAAGGAAACGGCCGCCCGGCCCGGCAGCGGCCTGGTGTTCGACCTCGGGCCGCACGTGCTGGACCAGGCCATCAGCCTGTTTGGGGCACCGCTGCGGGTGGACAAAACCGTGGGCCACTACCGCCCCGGCACCCAGGTGGACGACTATTTCCACCTGCACCTGCACTACCCCAACGGCCTGAACGTGTGGGTGGCTTCGGGCTTGCTCATCGCCGACCCCGTGCCCGCCTACGTGCTGCACGGCACCCTGGGCAGCTACCACAAGCACCGCACCGACCCGCAGGAAGCCCAACTCCTGGCGGGCCTAAAACCTACCGACCCCGCCTTCGGCCACGAGCGGCCCGACCAGGCCGGTCGCCTCACCCTGGCCGCCCCCGACGGCACCCTGACCACCGCCCCCGACCCCGCCGCCCCCGGCAATTACCGGGGCTTGTTCGAGGCCGTGTACCAGACCATCCGCCACGGGGCCGAGTATCCGGTGCGGCCCGACCACCTGCGGGCGCAGGTGGCAATACTGGCGGGGTGAGCGTGTTTTTAGTGTTGGGTGTTGGGTGTTGGTTTTTGGTGTTAGGTTTTTGGTGTGGGGTGTTAGGTGTTAGAAGCTGAAGCGGTGTAGCAAATGGGTCGGTCAAACCCCGAAGGGGTTTCGGAGCCTAGCCCAGGGTTGGCGCGAAGCGCCTACCCTGGGTCCGAACCGTGCCGTAAACCCGAACCCCGAAGGGGTTCCGTAGCGGTTTGCGCGAATGAATACGGAACCCCTTCGGGGTTCGGACCCCGCCCGGATGGCGAAACCCAGGGTAGGCTGCGCCAACCCTGGGCTAGGCTCCGAAACCCCTTCGGGGTTCAACCGACCCATTTGCTACCCCGCTTCAGCTTCTAACACCCCACACCCAACACCCAAAAACTCCCTTACCACCTAACTCTTCGCCAAGCCGGGCCGTATCAGGCCCCACTCACCAAACCAGACTACCATGAAAACCAATTTGCTGCTGGCCATTGCCGCTGCCACGCTGGCCGCCTGCTCCCAGGAAAAAACTGCCGAAACCACCACGACGACCACTACCACCACGACTACCACAGTGGACACCCTGGCCTACCGCAGCCCCGCCGATGTGCTGGCGGGCCGCATTGCCCAGGATGCCCACATCACCGACCCGGCCCTGGTCGAGCGCATCAAAACCGTGTATTATGTGCGGGGCCGCCGGCTGAACAGCTACCTGACCGACACCACCGGCCGCTACGCCGCCCTGAAAACGGCCAACGACGAAGCCAACCGCGCAATGCGCAACGTGCTGCGCGAACCCGCCCAATACAACACCTACACCAGCAACCTGGGCACCTACTACGCCGGCGAACCCTACACGCTGGCAACGGCCGAACCCGCCGCCGCCCGCCCCACCCTGGCCCAGCGCGTGGGCGAAGGCTCGGGGGTGAAAAAGATGGAGAACCAAAACGACGGCGACAAGAAAACCAAGTTCGAGAACGGGGCCAAAATCAAGCGCAACGACGACGGCTCGCTGAAAATCCGGGAAGCCGACGGCACCAAAATCAAAGTGGACGAACACGGCAAGCGCACCGTGAAGTAGCCCGCCGCCCCGGCCTGCCCCACGCAAAAAGCCCGCTTCCGAACGGAGGCGGGCTTTTTTGGGGGGTTCCCGGCCGTTGCAACGACCGTTTCGGTCGTTGCAACGGCCCTTTTCACCCTTGCAACGGTCCTTTTGGTCGTTGCAACGACCATTTTAGCCCTTGCAACGACCAAAAGGACCTTTGCGAAGGCTGCTGGTGCCCTTGCAACGGTCAAAACGACCGTTGCAAGGGCTAAAAGGACCGTTGCCGCGCCCCGGCCGGGCCGGGGGCGGGGCAGCGGCTACTGGCCGGGGGCGGCGGGGCCGCCTTTGCCTTTTTTGCGGGCTTTGGGATGAATGTAGTAGTCGTGCAGCTCGGCACGCAACGGACCCAGGTCCACGGTTTCGCCGTTGTCCGTTTCCACGTCTTCGTGGATGTTGCCGATGTCAAACATCATGTCGGCCCCCAGCACGTTGCGGGCGTTTTGGAGCTTGGTCAGCTGGGTGTTCAGCTCGTTTTCCAGGCCGTTGAGGGCGCGGTAGTAGGCCGTCTTGTCAATGAGGCGCTGGGGGTCGAGCGCCTTGCGGAGTATCTCCGGCGCGGCAGCGGCCACCTCAATGGCCTTGTCGGCCAGGCCCAGGCGCTCGGGGCTGATGCTGGCCGTGGACTTCACGTCGGTGCTCAGGTTGGGCACGAAAGCCAGGGCCTTTTTGAGGTCGGCGGTGGCCTTGCTGGCCTGTGCCAGCGCCGCCGCGTTCACGGTGGCGGGGTAATTATTTCCTTTGGGCATGGGGGGTGAGGGAAAAAAGTGAGGAGAAACAAAGAACGGGCAACGGCCCGGCCGGGGGGCTATTCCACCACCAGGCGCTTGGTTACCGGCCCCTGCCCGGTGGCCAGGCGCAGGGTGTAGACCCCAGTCGGCAGCCCGCGCAGGTCGAGCGGCAACCGGGTGGCGGCCGGGGCGGCGGGCACGGCCAGCGTGCGCACGGCCTGGCCCAGGGCGTTGAACAAGGCCAGCGTGGCGGGCTGGGCCAGCAGCCCGGCCGGCACGGCCACCGTGGCCGCCTGCGAAGCCGGGTTGGGGAAGACGCTGACCTGGGCGGCCAGGGAGGGGTCGGCCGCCGCCAGCGGGCCGCAGGTGGCCGTCAGGGCAAAATCGCCGGTGCCCCCATAAGGGTTGGTGACCAGCACGTAGTACGGCTGCCCGGCCTGGGCCGTGAAGGTGGCGGCGGCCAGGTAGGTGCGGGGGCAGGTGGGGTCGAGCTGGCTGCTCGTGACGCAGGTCAGGCCCGTGCAACTGCCCGCGTACACGAACAACTGGGTGGCGAACACGGCCAGGCCGCTGCTGGGCTGGCAGGTGGTCAGCGTCACGGCGCGGCCCCCGCCCTGGTACACGTACCACACGCCCTCGGCCCCCGGCGAGCGGGCGTTGCAAAGGGCGGTGGGGTCGCCGGTGCGGGTGGCCCCGGTGGTGGAGCCGCCCAGGGTCTGGCTACAGGCCAGGGCCGTGGCCCCGCTGCACAGGTCGTTCACCGGCGGGCCGGGGGTGCGGAAGGTGATGCGGACGGGGTTGCTCAGGCCGTTTAGGGGGCCGCAGTCGCTTTGCACCACCACGGTGTAGAGGGTGCCGGGCAGCAGGTTGGTCAGCGTGACGGGGGCCGTGGCCGGGGTCAGCACCAAAGCGGTGCCGTTCTGGGGCGTGTACGTCACCACGTAGCCGGGCGGGGGCGGGCCGGTGCCGGCCACAAACCAGTTGAGGACGGCCGAGGTGGGGGTGAGGCTGCCGGCCGTGAGCGTGGCCGGGTCGGGGCAGGTGGCCGGGAAGCGGGCGCAAATGCTGAAGGCGGGGAAGCTGAAGCTGTTGGTCCCGTAGAGCTTGGCGAAGTAGGTGGTGGCGGGCTGCAACGCGGGCAGGTCGAGGCTGCCGCCGCCGGCCCCGCCCGCCGTCGAGAGGCAGTTGACGAGCGTGAACGGCCCGGCCGCCCCGTTGGCCGATGAGTACACGAACAGGTCGTAGCCGTCGGGGCCGCCGAGTTCGAGCCGGACGGCCCCGCTGCCGGGGCCGCTGGCGGTGGTCGTGAACCGATACCACACATCGGGCCGGGCCAACCGGCCGCTGCACAGGGCCGGGTTGGGGCCGGCTGCCGACACGGTGGCCCCGGTCAGGTTGCCGGTCGTGGACACGCAAGTCGCGTTGAGGGGCAAAGCCACGGCCCCGGTCGCTTCGTCGTTGAGGGGCGGCGTGGTGAAGGTGCGGGTCAGGGCGGTGCTTAGGCCGGCCGCGCCGCAGTTGGCTTGCAGCGTCACGGTGTAGGCGGTGCCGGGCAGCAGGGCGCTCAGGTTGATGGGGGCAGCGGCGGGGGCCGGGGCCACGGTGGTGGGGCTGCCCCCGGCCGGGGTCAGGGTCACCACGTAGCCGACGGGGTTGCCGCTGCTGGGCACGAAGGTGAGCTGGGCGGTGGTGGCCGTCACGCTGCCCACGTTCAGGTTCAGCGGGTCGCCGCAGCCGGGCGGGTAGGTAGCGCAGATGGTGAAGGGCGCGTCGCGGGTGTTGCCCGCCACGTTCAGGTAATAAGTGGTACCAGGGGTGAGGGGACCGTAGGTCAGCACGGGGGGGCGGCCGCTGCCAAATCCAGCACACGCCAGGGTCGTGAACGGCCCGGCGGCCCCGTTGGCGGTGCGAAAGAGATTGATTTGCTGCGCCCCGGTGCCCGTCGTGGTCAGGGTCACGGTCTGGCTGGCCGGGCCGCTGGCCGCTGCCGTGAACTTGTACCACACGTCGTGAATGGAAGGGTTATTGTTGCAGTTGGACCCCCCCGGTTGGGGGGCGTAGCCATTAACCGGCGTGGTGGTGGCCCCCACCGTGGTGCCGGCCACGGGGGTACAGGTGGCCCCGATGGGCAGGTCGATGGCTTCGGGCGGGTCGTCGTTGGCCAGGGTGGTGCGGAAAGTGCCTTTGGGGCTGGAGATGGGCGAGTCGCCGGCCGCCCCGCCGCAGTTCTGGGTCACGTAAAAGTCGTAGTCTGTAAGCAGGGTCAGCCCGCCCACGGCCAGGCTGGTGGCCCCGGCCGGGGCGGTGGCCGTGGTGCCCGCCCCCGGCGTGGCCGGGTTGAAGCCCGCCGGCCCGTAGCGCACCGTGAAGGGGCCATTGCCGCCGCTGCTGGCCGCCACGCGCCAGGTCAGGCGGGCCGTGGTTGAGGCCACTTGGTCGGCCACGAGGCTGAAGGGCTGGGCGCAGGGGAGCGGGAGCCCCGGCGTGTAGGTGTACACGAGGCCATTGGCCGGCACGTTGCCCACCCGCAGCAACACGCTGTCGGCTTTTGCCAGGCCGGGCACGGTGGCGTTCCAGAGGCCCTTGCGGTTGTTGAAGTCGCTGGTCGTGTAGCCGCGCAAGCCCGTTTGCACCTGACCATTAAACTGCGCTAAACAAGCCCCGTAGGCGAAATCGATGGCGTTGGTGGTCTCGTGCAAACGCGCCTGAAAGTTGTAGTAGCCGCCCGAATTGTCGTCGGGCATATCTTTCCACTGCACCACAAACACGCGGTTGGGGGTCGTGCCCAGGGTCTGGGAACGCAACTCGGCCCAATTGCCCTGGAAAGTACGGCCAAGCAGGTGGCTGGCAAACGGGGAAACCGCCCCGTCGTAAGCGGTGGGCGTGGAGATGGGAAAGAAATAATACCCTGTAGTTGCCGTATTGAGGAAGTCAAAAATAATGGGCGGGGTCGCCCCAAATGTTAAAAATCCGGCTTGCGCGACGTAGCAACCCGTGTATGGGGTGCCGTTGAAAGTAAACGGGAAGGGAATGGTGCCGGGTGCCAACAAGAAGGCTTGCCCGGTTATGCCCGGTGGACTGGTTGTCGCAATGGCGATGAGCGTACTGCCAGCACCCAGCGGCACGTAGGGCGTGGTGCTTTGGCTGAAGGTATAGCGGTTCACCTGGGCCGGGGCCAGGGTTGGGAGTACCAGCCCCCACAGTAGCAGTGGCAGCAGGTGCCACCCCCGGCCAGGGTTGCGCCGATGGGAGAAGGAAAAAATATTCATGGCGAACGGGGATGAAAAGTGAAAACGAATGGGACCAAAAAATCACGTGCAAGATAAAGCAAACAAACGGCTTTGGGGCTGCCTGCCGTCAAAAAACCGCCGGCCACTGGCCGACGGTTTTTCCTGAGCACATTCTCTTACTTGTGGCTGACGGTCAGGTTGGCCGTCCGCTCCGACGTGACCAGCTTCAGCACGTAGGTGCCGCTGGGCAGTTGTGGGCTGGGCTTCCAGGTCAGGGGTTGCTCCGGGGTGGCGTTGGTCAGGGCTACCTGGTCCACGGTGCGGCCCAACTGGTCCACTACGGTCAGTTGCCGGGCCGTTTCGCCCTTGTTCAACTGCAACTGCACTGTCATGGCCCCGTCCGATGGGTTGGGGTAGGCCTGCAACAGTTTGGTGGCGGGGGCCGGGCGCAGGGGCGTGGTACTGCCGGCGATGCCGGTGGTTTGCTTGAACGCAAGCCGCTGCTTGGCATCGTCCACGAACAGGTGCGCGGTAAAATCATTACCCATCATGTGCCGGCCCGCCACGCTAGGCGTGTGCTGGTCGCCATAGGTCTGGCTGTTCACGGCGCTGTACCGTTGGGCAATGGTGCCGGAGATGACTTGCTCCGGCACCCCGTCAATCAGGGTGCTGGCCCACACATCGTCCTCGCCTTTGCCGCCGGTGGGGTCGCTGGCCGGGTCAATGTCCGTGTAGTCACGGCCCGTCCAGGTTACGATGTAGTACCCTTTCAGGCCCCGGTCGCCGGGGTAGTAGCTCACCACCGGCTCCTTGGCAGTGCGCTTCCGCAGGTTCGTTGTGCCCTGGCAACTGTTGGGCAGCGGGAAGGTCAGGTTGGGCAGGCTCACTAGCGTCGAGCCGGGCCGGAAGGCGTTGTTGGTCTTGCCGTAGTTGTGTATCTCGTAGATGTTTTCGTAGCACCCGCCGCTGTGCGCGTCCAGCACCACTTCCACGTCGGCCCGGTTCACGTCGCTGGCGTTGGGGGTCGCCGCGATGCGGGGCGTACCCCGGCTCGAGAGCAAAGAATTGATGCCCCACTCCTTGGAGTCTACCTCGACCAGCACAAAGCCGCCGCCTTCTCCCTTTTCTTTGCACTGATTGTACAAAGTTTGCTTTACGTCCAGGCTGTCCACAATGGTAAATTCGCCAAAGCCATCCACAAAGTGCCGGATAAAGGTCGTGGACACGACGGGCGGGTCGCTCTGCTCGTCCACGGTTTCCGAAATAGCCACGTCTGGCCGCAGGGTTTGCTCGAACAGGCCGGTGGGCGGGTCAAGGACCGGAATGCCCGTTTGCGTATAGCCGTTATTCGGGTTGTAATAGCGGTAGCACGGGCCAATCACGCCATTGTCAATGTAACTACAGGCTAGAAAGGAGCGCCCAAAGGTGATGGTTTTTGTGAAGGGGTAAGTCGGGAAATCAGGTGAAGTGACTGTCACGAGCACTTTGCTCTCTTTCGATTGCTGCCACACAATGGCCGTCATGCCGAGCGCATTGACATCAATGTTCGGATGGGAGTGCTTATTGTAGATGCTGCCGAGCCAAAAAGAGGTGAAGGGCTGGTTGAGAAGGCTGAAGCTATTGTTCACCCACTCGAACCCGAACAGTCGCGTTTGCCCGCCCGCCCCACGGGCGCGGTCGATGCAGACCACGTTGGCGTATAGCCGCCCGTTGCGAAAGGACACCACCACGTCGGGGTCCGAAAGGTTGCCCGGCAAGGGAAACGAGCCATCAATGCCCTGAGTACGGTTATCAATGTCCCAAGAGAGCGTCACGATGCCCGCACCGTTGTCCCAGGTCATCACCTGGAGTTGCTTGCCCCCGAGGTCGATGGCATCGGTGCCCGTGTGGACGTAAGAAGCATCGGCCGCAGTGCTCCCATCGGGGGGGTTATCGTTGGTGTTGGACGCAATGGTGGTCGGAATTTGGGCTACCACTGGCGCAGCAGAACCCAGCAAAAGCATGGCGACCCCAAGGGCCAGCCGGTTAAAAAGGTTTTTCATGGGATTGAAAAGGTAAAAGTGAAATCAAAAGCAAAACGTCCTGGAAATATTCCAAACTCAAGCCCGCAGGCTGAACCAAAGAATTGTAAACGAAAAAAGAAAGCTGACACTCGTTGTAAATTCTTACCGAGGAGTCGAAAAAGGAAGCGCGGAGCTTCGGGGCTGCAAAAAGCCGGGAGGTGGACTTAGGGCGACATGGGCACGGGCAGTGAAAGGGTAGATGCCAGGCCGGGCCGCGTCAGCGGCGGGGTCACGTTCGGCCGGGTGGTGGAAAGCCACTCAGGGGAAAGCGGGACAAAATTGCGAGGCGAACGCGACTAAAAAAAGGACAAAACGGGTCTAAATAGGACAAGTATTTTCTCGGGAAAAAACAAAACATTTCCCATTTTTGCGGGCGGGCACCCCCCGCCACTGGGTCGTAAACGCACTTTCGGAGCGAAACTTTTTGCAGAAAAAAGTTCGATTGTGACATCGGCTGGCGGGCTATACTGCATTTAATAAAAAATTTACGGCCTTTACATTGCTCAAAAACCCGCTTTCCGAAGTAGTGTACGCAGTTTCGGGCACTGAAAATAATTTTGCGAGAACCACAAAAAAGCAGGTATAAATAGTAAAAAAAAAGGCTCATTGTTTTGGGATGTGAAGATGCAGAACGCCAAAAACCCGCATTCCAGCGCGGAATGCGGGTTTTGTGAATGAATAAAACTGGTTTAATTATTATGTGCTGTTACGCGGCTGGTCGTTGCCCGGTACGGCCGCCGGAGGCGGTCGGGCCGGTTGGGCGCTGCCCGGTTAGGAAGCGGCCCCGTTCACAAGCCAACCGGCCCGACCGCCTCCGGCGGCCGTACCGGGCAACGACCAGCCGCGTAACAGCAGTTATTATTTGAAAAATTCGCAAAGGCGCGGCTCCTCCGGTTGGCTCCACTCAAGTCGTTGCCCGGTCGTCGGCGCTCCGGTTTGCGCGGGGCCGGTCCTGGCACCGCCCGCTACCACCGATACGAAGCCGACACCCCCGTGTACGGCCCCAGCAGATACGGCGCGTAGCGCACTTGCCGGTACCAGGGTGCCGCCTGCACCGGGAGGCTACCCGTGCCGCCCGGCGCGGGCGCGGCCTCGTCGGCGGGCACGTCGGCCACCCGGCTGCGGCCGTTGCGCACGGCAATTTTGGCAAAGGCGTAGCCCAGGGCAATGCCCACCGGGTAGTCGGAAGCCCAATGCACCCCGTTGTTGAGCATGGCAAAGCCCAGCAACCCCATCAGGCCGTAGCCGACGGGCCGCACGAAGTGCTTTTCGGGGTAGTTGTCGGCAATCACCGTCACGGTGGCCATCGCCGTGGCGAGGTGGCCGGTGGGGAAGGCATCAAAGTTGGGCACGTGGCTCTGGTAGAGGCTGTACGACGGAAACAAGGTCCACTCGCCGCGCCCGGTGCCGTCGGTCACGTAGGGGCTTTGGCGGCCGGTGAGGCGCTTGAGGGTTTGCACCGCGAGGCCGGTGCTGAGGATGGCCTCGCCCAACTGCGACGACGTTTGCAAAGCGCGGTTGTCGCGGGCCAGCCCGCCGTAGGCCCAAAACCCGCAGGCAATGGAAAGGTGGGTCCAGCCGTCGCCCAGGTAATACATCGTGCTGTTCGTGTTGTCGGGCACGTTGAACTCCAGCGGCAGGTTGGTGCTGCCGACGTGAAACGGGATGTTCACCAGGCTTTTCTGGGTGCTGGCCGGGGTCAGGCCCATGAACAGGCCCAGGCTCTGGGTCCAGTCCAGGATGGCGCGGTCGGCGGCCCAGAGTGCCACCGAACTTACCGCCAGGCCCACGAAGGTGCCGGTGTTTTGCTTGCGAAAGGCATAGCCCGGAAACTGCCCCACATCGCGCGGAATGTGCAGCAGCCAGCGGAAGGGTTTGGGGCGGTCGTAGTGGTAGGTTTCGCCGGGGGCCACCGTGTATTCGCTGCGGTAGGGGCGGCGCGGGGGCGGCGCAACGGCCGAATCGGCGGGCGGCGCAGCCATTGCTGTGGCGAGGGTCGAATCGGCACCGGATACCCCAATCGGGCCGATAAGCAGCGAATCGGTGGCGGGCGGGGACAGCAGGGTGCCAGCCAGTGCCTGCGCCGGCCCCCCCAACTTCAACCCCAGAAACAACAGGACAACGGCCCGCAAACGGACGTAACTAACTTTATCGAACAACATAACAATAGCCTGCAATAACTGCCATCAACACGGCCGGGGCTAAACCACCTACAAAGGTAACACTGCCGTAACCTGGCCCTGCCGATGGCAGCGGACGTATTGCCGCCGCCGATGTTTTAAGAATTGGCCCGTATCTTTCCCCAAACCAATTCCCGCCGCTCCCATGCCCCTGACTACCACCTTGCCGCCGCCCGCCGCCGCCCGCGAAACCGCCGCCCCCGGCAATCCCTTTGCGGCGCAGTTTGCGGCGTTGCGCCAGCACGCGCCCGCCCTGCGCCGCGAGGGCCTGGCCGCCCGCCGCGCCCGGCTGCAAAAGCTGCAAGCCTGGCTGCACACCCACCGCACGGCCATTCAGGACGCGCTGTACGCCGACTTCCGCAAGCCGCCCGCCGAAACCGACGTGACCGAAATCTGGGCCACGCAGGTCGAACTCAAGCACACGCTGGGCCACCTCAAAACCTGGCTGGCCCCGCGCACCGTGGACACGCCGCTGGCCCTGCTCGGCACCACGGCCTGGGTGCAGGCCGAACCGAAGGGCGTGGTGCTGATTATTGCGCCCTGGAACTACCCGTTCTACCTGGCCCTGGACCCGTTGGTGTCGGCCATTGCGGCAGGCAACGCGGTGGTCATCAAGCCCGCCGAGCAAACGCCCGCTACCTCGGCCCTGTTGCGGCGGCTGGCCGAGGACCTGTTTGCCCCCACCGAAGTGCTGGTACTGGAAGGCGGCAAAGAGGTCGCTACCGACCTGCTCAAACTGCCCTGGGACCATATTTTCTTCACTGGCTCGCCCGAAATCGGAAAGGTCGTGATGCGGGCTGCCGCCGAACACCTCAGCAGCGTGACGCTGGAGTTGGGCGGCAAAAGTCCGGCCGTGGTGGACAGCACCGCCAACCTGCGCGACGCGGCCGAGAAAATCGTGTGGGGCAAGTTCATCAATGCCGGGCAGACCTGCGTGGCCCCCGACTACGTGCTGGTGCAAAACAGCGTGCAGGCCGGTTTGCTGGCCGAAATGCGGGCCGCCATCGACCGCTACTACGACCCCGCCGGGGCGGGCATCGCGCAGTCCGATTCCTACGCCCGCATCGTGAACCAGCACCACTTCGCCCGCCTCGCCGCCCTGCTCGAAGATGCCCAGACCCAGGGGGCCACCGTGGCCAGCGGCGGCAGCGTAGATGCCGCCCACAACTACATCGAACCCACCTTGCTGACCAACGTGCCGCCCACGGCCACTGTGCTGGCCGAGGAGATTTTTGGCCCCCTGCTGCCGGTGCTGCCCTTCGAGACCCTGGCCGAAGCCGCTGACTACATCAACGCCCGGCGCAAGCCCCTGGCGCAGTATGTGTTCACGGGCAACGCCGAAAACCGCCGCTATTTGCTGGACAACGTGGCCGCTGGCGGGGCCGCCGTGAACGAAACCATCCTGCACCTGGCCCACCCCGACCTGCCCTTCGGCGGGGCCGGCAACAGCGGCCTGGGCAAAGCCCACGGCCACGCGGGCTTCCTGGCCTTCAGCAACGAGAAAGGGGTGCTGAAGCAGCGCGTGGGCCTGACGGGCATCAAAACCATGTACCCGCCCTACACCAACCGGGTGAAAAAGCTCATTGGTTGGCTGCTGGCGTACTTGTAGCCGGGGCGCATTATCTTTGAGAAAAACAGCAACATGGGACAAGCCGAACTGCAACCGCGCCGCTACACGCCCGCCGAATACTTTGCCCTGGAAGCGCAAAGCGAGGGGCGGCATGAGTATTTTGACGGCGAGATTTTTGCAATGGCGGGCACCAGCGACTCGCATAATCTGCTGGCGCTGAACATGACGGTGGCGCTGAGAACGGCCTTACGCGGCCAGTCGTGCCGCGTGTACATGGAAAGCCTCCGGCTGGCCGTGCAAGAGGGCTTTCATTACACCTACCCCGATGTGATGGTGAACTGCGAGCCGACTGACCGGCAGGACCGCTACACCAAGCGCCACCCGGTGCTGATTGTGGAAGTGCTGTCGCCCGGCACGCAGGAATACGACCGCACCACCAAGTTCAAGCAATACCAGCGCCTGCCCAGCCTGCGCCACTACGTCCTGATTTCGCAGGATACCTGGACTGTGGAGTGGTTTCAGCGCGACGAGGCCGGGCGCTGGATTTACACCCTGCTCAACGACCCGGCCGAGGTGTTACTCGTCCCGGACCTGAACCTGCGCCTGCCTTTGGCCGAGCTGTACGAAGACACCGACGTGGCTCCGTTGCGCATCATCCCGACCGCGTAAAACAACCGTCGGCTTCCCGGCTTCCAATTTAAAAGCACCAACATGGCCCTGCCCGAACAACAACCCCGCCGCTACACGCCCGCCGAGTATTTTGCCCTGGAAGAGCAGAGCGAGGTGCGGCACGAATACTACGACGGCGAGATTTTTGCTAAAAGTGGGACCAGCAAAACTCACAACCGCATTGCCAACAACATTGTCCGAATAGCCCTGACGGACCTCGGAAGTCGCGGCTGCCAGTTGTACACCGCCGACGTGCGGCTGGCCGTGCAGGAAAACTTCCACTATACTTACCCCGATGTGGTGGTGAGCTGCGACCCGGCCGATGCCCGCGACGAATATATGGTGCGTCACCCGGTGCTGATTGTCGAGGTACTGTCGCCCGGCACCGAAGCCTACGACCGGGCCGAGAAGTTCAAGCAGTACCAGCGCCTGCCCAGTCTGCGCCATTACGTGCTGATTCATCAGCGAAAATGGCTGGTCGAGTGGTTCCGGCGCAACGAGGCCGGCGAGTGGGTGGTGCAGTTTCTCAACGCCCCCGGCGACGTGCTGCACATCCCGGACCTGGACCTGCGCTTGCCCCTGGCCGGGCTGTACGCGGCCACCGACGTGGCTCCGCTGCGGGTGCTGCCGCCGGTGACCGAAGAGCTACCCGGCTAGCAGTAAATGGCCTGATTATCTTTAAGTAAAAACCCCTGCTTCATGGCCCAGCCCGAACAGCAACCCCGCCGCTACACGCCCGCCGAGTACTTTGCCCTGGAAGAGCAGAGCGAGGGGCGGCACGAGTATTTTGACGGGGAAGTTTTTGCGATGGCGGGGACTAGCAAGTCACATAATTCGGTGGCCCTCAACATGACGCTGGGGCTTAAGACGGCTTTGCGGGGGAAGGGGTGCCAAGTGTTTATGGAAAGTGTGCGGCTGGCCGTGCAGGAAAACTTCCATTATACCTACCCCGATGTGGTGGTGAGTTGCGACCCCGCCGATGCCCGCGATGCATACCTGGTGCGCCACCCGGTGCTGATTGTGGAAGTGCTATCGCCCGGCACCGAAGCCTACGACCGCGAAGGCAAGTTTCTGCAATACCAGCAGCTGCCCAGTCTGCGTCATTACGTGCTGGTGCACCAAAAGAAATGGCTGGTGGAGTGGTTCCGCCGCAACGAGGCGGGCGAGTGGGTGGTGCAGCTGCTCAACGCTTCCGAGGCGCTGCTGGAAATAGCGGACCTCAACCTGCGCTTGCCCTTGACGGAGCTGTACGAGGACACCGACGTAATGCCGCTAAGAATATTGCCGCCCGTTACGTCCGAAAACTAGCCCGCGCTACTTGGGCCGCTGCTGCATCTTGGCCTGCATCTGCCGCTTCTGCTGCTGAAACTGCTGAAATTTCTCCGGCCCCAGCACCTCGCGCAACTGGGTTTCCGAAGCGGCGCTGATGCGCTTGAGTTCGGCGGTGCGCTGCGGCGACTGGGGGGCGTAGTTGCGCTGGGCAGTGTTCACTTCCACCACCGCGTTGTTCAGGATTTGGCGCACTTGCGTGGTTTGTTCGGGCGTGAGGCCCAGGTCGGTGCCCATGATGTCGGCCAAGTCGTGGGCGGCGGCCACGCGGGCGGGCGGCGGGGTGGGGGCGGGCGGCGGGGGCGGCGGCACGGCCACCACCACGGGCGGCGGGTCGGCGGGCTGGCGGCGGGCGCAGGCAGGAGCCAGCAAGCCGGTCAGGAGCAACAGCGAGGGCAGGAGGAGGGGCTTCATGGGGCCGCAAGATACACGGTGGCGGGTTTGAACGAGTACCCCGAAGCTGCGCTTCGGTCGCGGAACGGTCGCTCCACGATTCCGGGCAGCGGCCGAAGCGCAGCTTCGGGGTACTGGTTCTACTTCAACCCCTGCGCCAGATAATGCGCCAAGCCCATAATCGTCAGCATCGGGTTCACGCCGCTGCACGCCGGAAAGGCCGACCCGTCGGCCACGAATAAATCCTGCACTTCCACCGTTTCCCCATTCAGCCGCAGCGGGTGCGTGGCCGCATCGCCGCCCAGGCGGCAGGTGCTCATCTGGTGGGCGCTGTACAGGCCGAAGCGGTTGGGCTGCCAATTCAGAGTGGGCAGGGCGGCCAGCAGTTCGGGGTTGAGCAGGCGGCCGTTTTCGGCCCGCAACACGGGCAAGGTGCCGTGGGGCAAGTAGATGGTGTGCGCCCCGGCGGCGGCGTGAATCTCGGCGGCCCCGGCCACCCCGGTTAGCATACTGGCCCGGTCAAAATCGGAGAGGCGGTAGTCCACCAGCGGGTGGCCCTGGCGGTCGGTGCGGACGCGGCCGCCGTCGCGGTCGCGGGTCAGGACAATGAACGAACCCAGGTGGTCGGAGTCGCGCAGCATTTCGTGGTGCTGGCGGCCGTTCAGCCAGGGCAGCACGGTGCTCATCAGGCCGGGGTGGGTGGGCGGGGTTTCCAGCTTCGCGCCAAAATTGCTGCCGTGCAGGCGGGTGTAGTGGTCATTCACGATGCTCATGCTGGGGCCGTGCCAGGAATGCATGGCCCAGGGGTATTTGGCGGCTACTATCACCGTGGGGTGCAGGTGCAGGTGCTGGCCCAGGTGCGGGTGGCGCAGCCCCGAGCGCAGCAGCAGCGCCGGGGTCTGAATGGCCCCGCCCGCCACCACCACCCGCTTGGCCCGCACCGTAATTTGGACTTGCCGCCCGTCGGCGGTGGTGTGGATGGCTTCGGCCCCGGTGGCGCGGCCCGCCACGATGGTCACGCGCTGCACTTCGGTGCCGGGCAGCAGACGGGCACCGTGGGCCACGGCCAGCGGCAGGTAGGTGTTCAGGGTGCCCTGCTTGCGGCCGTGGGCATCGCCGAGGGGCGAGTAGCCCAGGGCGCGAAAGTGCGCGTCGGAATCGTCCAGCCCCTTTTCGTTGCGGGGGATGAGTTGCGTGGGCTGGCCCAGCGCGGCCGAGCCGTCGCGCAGGGCCTGGTTTTGGCCGTTGTGGCGGGCATAGGCGGTGTTCACGCTGCTGGCCTGGGCCACGGCATCCAGGCTGGCCTGAAATTCTTTTGACAAAAACAAAGGGGCCGCGTGGTCGGTGGCCCACTCGTGCAGCACGTAGTCGGGGGTGCGGAAGGCCCCGGCCCAGTTCACGGTGGTGCCGCCACCCAGGCAGGCCCCGGCCAGGATGCCCACGCCGCCATCCTGGGTGCCGAGGGTGCCCCGGGCATCGTAGAGGGTGCCCATCATGTCCACTTCGCGTTGGGTGAAACTGGGGCCGTGGTGGTAGGGGCCGCGTTCCAGCACCAGCACGTCGTGGCCGGCCTGGGCCAGCTCGCCGGCTACTACGCCGCCGCCCGCGCCGGAGCCAATCACGAGGATGTCGCAGGTGTAGGTGGTGGCCGCCAAGGGTTGCAAGGTGGGCAGCGGCGTGGCCGGAACCACCGGTGCCGCATCGGGGCCGGGGTAGCCGAGGTGGCCCCAGGCAGGCGGGGCGGCGGGGGTGCTGCCGCCGTAGTAAAGAAACAAGCTCAGCTTGCGGAGCGCATGAAACCCTTTGCGCAACAGCGGCACCCGCGACCCGGCCCAGCTTTGGAGCAGGTGCTCGCGCTGTTCGGCATCGAGCTTGGCAAACGGCTTGAGCGGCCCAAACCACGTCAGGCTGAGGACGGGGTTGGCCAACAAGTCCAGCAGTTGCCCAAACTCGGCCTGGGCACTTTGGGGCTGGGCCTGCACGGCGGCTTCGAGCTTGGCCAAATCAATGCCAGCGGAGCCGGGGGGGTAGCCGTCGAGCGCTGGAACGAATGTGTCGGCAACGGCTTGCAGGGTGGCGGTGCGGGCGGGATTCAGCAGAAACATAATTCGGGCTTTTCGGGGGCGAAAAGGTACGACTTTTTGGGCGAAAGTAGTAGGCGTGCCGAATTGTTTGAGGTTGGGGAATAGGGAAATCAGCCCGTCATGCTGAACGCAGCGGAGCGAAGTTGAAGCATCTTTACTGTGTCGTTGGACGATTGGGTTAGTGGGCGGTAGAGATGCTTCAACTTCGCTCCGCTGCGTTCAGCATGACGGGTTTTTGTCTTTGCCCGGCTTCCTTACTTCTTGTTGCTGCCCCATGCCGCTGCTCCGCACACCCAAAACGACAACCAAAACCGGGTGCTGGAAATGCAGACGCGGACGGAAGAAGGCGACCGGCTGCTGGCGCTGCTGTGGTCGGAAATGGCATTTGTGCGGGTGCCGGACGGGACGCGCCTCGACCACTCGGATGCGCTAATGGACCTGTTGGAACAACTGGACGTGGCCGAAGTGGACTTTGACCCCGATGGCTTTGACGACCGGGTGAAGGCGGTGCGGAAGGCGCGGAAACAGACGCGACACGGGGCAGTGACGGGGAGTAGGGGCCAGAGGCTGGAAATTATCAGTATAAACTTTCGACTACCAATCGAGAACCAATTAAGAGCCGTCGAAAGGAGAATTATACCATTCGGCGGGTGCCTGGGAGAAATGAGAGGTAGGTTGGACGGGGTACGAAATGGAATCTGACCCGGCGAGTGGGGGCTAAGGGGAAGCGGAAAGCGGCTTGGATGAGGCGGAAAGCCGGTTGGGGCGGGTGGCTGGGGCTTGGGGGGTGGCGCGGGACGGTGTGGGGGCGGGCGACGGCGGGAATAGACTGAAAGGGGCTGAAAATTAGCGGAAATAGCAACAATAAAGGATGGGGTAACGGGGAGAATGGTATTTTGGGAGGAAGCAGGGAAAAGGGCCGACGGTGGAGTTGGAATGAAGGGGGAGTTGGCGCATACATTTGCCAGTCGCATTGGCAAACTTGCTTTTTTCCCGTTTTATCGTGCTCAATCTTTCGATGTCGCAAAGCGACCTGATGCGGGTGATACCGCTGGCCTGGCAAAATTACCTGGATTATCAACCCCGGCTGAGCGAATATAAGGCAAGCTACACGCCGGAGCTGGCAACGGCGGCGATGGGCCGTTTTGAGGCGGCGCTGCTGCTGCCCGACGACCAGGCCCGCAACGCCGACCCGGAAGTGACGCGGATTGAGCTGGTGGTGCAGGCCCGCGAGTTTTTGGAGGTGTGGCAGTGGCTGGAGGGGTACATTGAGCAGGCGTATCCGGGGGCAGAGACCTACCACGTCATGCGCGACGCGGCGGGCTACAAGAACTACGCGGCGGCGGCCGGGGCCGATTGGCCGGCGCTGACGGCGCTCATAAAGTCGGCCAAGCAGTTTGTGACGCTGCGCGATGCCGTGCTACAGGCCAAGGGGGAGATGCCCAAAACGTTTGCCGCGCGGCTGTTTGCGGAGGCGGCCGATGTGGAAATCCTGCTCCAACGCATGGCCCGCGAGGAGCAGGCGGCGATGGCCGGCACGTCGCAACGCCTGACGGCGCTGCTGGCCTGCCTGGAAGAGTGGATGGTGGTGAGCCGCGACGCGCAGCGCGTGTTTCTGCGGCAGCCCGAGGTGGCGCGGCTGTTTCAGGTGGAATACCTGCTGAGCATGGTGGGCAGCGGGGCGCAGGCGGGGGTGCGCGGCACCCTCACGCTGGCCGATGGGCAGCCGGCCGCCGGGGTGCCAGTGGCCATCCCCGGCAAGGGGGACACGGTGTCGGATGCCGACGGCCGCTTTGCGCTGGCCGTGGCGGCGGGCACCTACACCGTGGTGCTGGGCGGCAACGGCGGCTGGCAGCGGCAGGAAGTGCCGGTGACGGTGGAGGCCGGGGTGAAGAAGCGGGTGGATGCGGTGGTGGCGCAGGAGGAGAGTGTGTGAGTTGGCAGCTTAATGATGTTACGTTGTTGAGTCGGTTGAGACGAAAGTGGCGGCAAGCAGCCGGATTTGATATGCTTGCCGCTACTTTTGCTTTGCGAGTGGCGTAAACCCGGATGCACTATGCAATGGCTTGCGCCACAGCACAGTGCATCATTTTTACGCAAGTTAGGCAGCAGGAAGTCAGGCATCTCTCATTCTTTTTTCAGCTTGCGTTTTGGGCCTGAGCTTTTGACTTTCAAATTCCTAACCAGCGCAAACCTTTAGCGTTGGTGGCAATAATATGACGACACAACCAAAACATAATATTTCAGTAGACACAGCGACCGACATACTAAACAACGGACAACCTTTAACTGACTTTTATATTGACGGTGAAATTAAAATTGAGACAAACGAAACATGGGACAAAGAAGTTGTTATTGAAAACTGCATTGTAGAATATTTTTCAGGAAGTGTTACGAAGTTTGACAAACCAGTAAAATTTATAAATTCACACTTTAAAAAGTGTCAATTTGTATTTACTTATTTTTTAGGCGGACTTACGATTCATAATTGTACGTTTGATAACTTTTTAGACTTTCAAGCAGGTGGACACAATAAGACAAACAGTACAATAACAATTTTAAACAATGACTTTTTGGACTTTGTAAATTTTTTTGATTGTTGGTACGAAAGCGAAGTGACTATTTGTAACAACAACTTTCATTGCGGAACAAATTTGTTAGGACAGCCGCATAACATTCCTGTTACTTTTGACATTGAACCAATTATTGAAAACAATGTTGGACAACTGGATTTGGACAACGAAGGAGAAAAATAAATAAGAAATAAAAGTAAGTATAAAGAATTACTGCCACCAACAAAAGGTTTGGCAAAAAACTGGCTGACACTTTGCAACTTCATCGTTTGTAATTCTATTGTTCTTTGGTTCCGGCTTGACGCTATCAATTTAGCAGCAGAATATACTTTTTAACTGCTTATCTTTATTAGGCAAATGTTCAAGCTTGACATTATAAAATGCCAGTTCTTCGCCAAGCCTGTTCGTTAGCAGCCATTAGCCCAATTATCAAGGCCCAAGGCTTTCGTAACCTCAGGACATGAGACGGGCGATTCATTAACTGGCCAACTAACACGGCGCTACCTAAGCAGTACAGCTTACCCTAGCGGATTGGCAACGTTCAAATTAAAGGCTGCGCGTCGCGGAAAGCCAACTGCGGCGTGTTATTTTGTAACAGACCCTAGTAAACGGGCAAGGCATGACAACTACACCAACCCTGTACGAGTGGGCCGGGGACATGCAGACTTTTGAAACGTTGTTCGCCGCGTTTTACCGCAAAGTTTTGAAAGACGATTTGTTGGGCGAAGTGTTCGGGAATATGTCGGCGGACCATGTGAAACACGTGGCCCATTTTGTGGCCGAAGTTTTTGGGGGCGACAAGCTTTATACCAGCGAAGACGGCGGCAGTCACGCCGCGATGATTGGGCACCACATTGGCAAAAGGCTGACGGAGGCCAAACGGCAGCGGTGGGTGGCGCTGTTGTTGCAAACGGCGGACGAGGTGGGGCTGAAAAGTGACCCGGAGTTTCGGTCGGCGTTTGTGGGGTACGTGGAATGGGGCACCCGGCTGGCGGTTATCAACTCGCAGCTGACTGAAAACACGATGGCGCAGGCGGAGCCGATGCCGAAATGGGGGTGGGGCGAAACGGGCGGGCCTTATGTGCCGGGCGGCGGGTGAGCGGAGCAATTGGTAGTTTCGGGCCGATGGGTTCGGGCAGCCGGAATTGGCCCGACTGCCAAGACTTTTGTAACTTTAAGGCATGAAACTCACACTTCAATACCTGACCGACCAAAACGGCGCTACCCAGGCGGTACAGCTTCCTCTGGCGGGTTGGGAGCGGTTGATGAACCGGCTGAACAAGTACGAACAGGCGTTTAAATTGAAGGCTGACTTAGCGGAGGCGCTGGGCCAGGTGCGGCAGCTGCGCAAGAGCGGCCAGCCGAAACAGACGCTACCGGCGTTTCTGGATGAGCTGTAGTTGCCGTCCTGCTCAATCGTCTTTGTGAAACTGCTCGGTGATTTCGGCGGCGATGATGCCGAATTTGCGGACGATGCTGCGGATGAGGAGGGTTTGGCCGTCGGGCATGAGGTACATACACTGGGTCATGTTGACGTGCCGGACGAGGCCGTGGTCGGCTATTTTCAGGCGGAAGCGCCAGGTGAAGTAGTTGCCGTATAGCTGGCCGTGGGCGGTGCCGACGACATCGCTGCCGGTGGCATCGACGTGGTGGGCATCCATGATTTTGAGGTCGAAGGTGCGGTGGGTGGGCTGGCTGTTTTCGGAGTGCAGGTCCTGGTCCATGTGCAGGATGCCGTTGGCGTAGGTACCGGCCGTTTGGGTGGTGATGCGTTCGGAGGGCAGGCCGCTGCGGGCTTCTATCACGCCCGTGGAGTGGGTGTGGCCGCCGAAGAATTTTACGGGGTCCAGCACCGGGGGGGTGCGGCTGAAACTTTCGGGCTTGAGGGCGGCGCAACTGGCGCAGGCGAAAAGTGCCAGCAGGGCGGGGAGGAAACGGGTTTTCATGGGGGCGGTTGGGGGGGATGGGGGTGCCGACGGTGGGGTGCGTGCACGACTTGCGGTGGCCGCAATGCGGGTATAACGGACAGTGGGGCGGAGCGTTTGTTTTCGGCCCGGCCGGAACTCTCCAAAACGCCGGGGCGCAGTGGGAAGATGCGGAAGTGGTCGTGGACGGCAACCTCATCACGAGCCGCAAGCCAGCGGACATTCCGGCGTTCAACCAAAAAATTAAGGCGGCGCCGCTGGGGTAGGAGGGCGGGCGCGGCGGGGCGGTTACTTTTGTGGCTCACCCTTATTTTCCCGCCCGCCCGCCGATGCCCGACCTTGTTGATTTCCGCCTCGAACACGACTCGTTGGGCGAACGCGCCATTCCGGCCGCCGCCTACTACGGCATTCAGACTTTGCGGGCGATGGAAAACTTCCGCATCACGGGCATTCCCATCCGGGCCGAGCCGCTGTTTGTGCAGGCCCTGGCGTTTGTGAAAAAAGGGGCGGCCCTGGCCAACGCCGAGTTGGGCGTGCTGAAGCCCGACACGGCGGCGGCCATCGTCAGGGCCTGCGACCGGGTGGCGGCGGGGGCCTACGACGACGAGTTTCTGACCGACATGATTCAGGGCGGGGCGGGCACGTCGGTGAACATGAACGCCAACGAGGTGATTGCCAACGTGGCCCTGGAAATTCTCGGCTACGCCAAAGGCGACTACCAGCACTGCCACCCCAACAACGACGTGAACTGCTCGCAGAGCACCAACGATGCTTACCCCACCGCCTTCCGCATTGCCCTGAACAACAAGCTGGCCAGCTACCGCGAAAGCCTCGCCCAACTGGCAGATGCCTTCGAAGCCAAAGGCCACGAGTTTCAGAACGTGCTGAAAATGGGCCGCACCCAGCTTCAGGATGCGGTGCCGATGAGCATGGGCGACGAGTTTCACGCCTTTGCCACCAACCTGCGCGAGGAGTTGCTGCGCATCGAGGACAGCCGCCGCCTGATTGCCGAAATCAACATGGGGGCCACGGCCATCGGCACCCGCATCAACGCGCCCGCCGGCTACCCCGAACTCGTCACGAAGTACCTGCGCGACATCACGGGGCTGGATTTGAGTCTGGCCGGCGACCTCATCGAGGCCACCTACGACACGGGGGCCTACGTGCAACTGTCGGGGGTGCTGAAGCGCACGGCCGTCAAGCTCTCCAAAATCTGCAACGACCTGCGGCTGCTTTCGTCCGGCCCGCGTTGCGGGATTAACGAAATCAACCTGCCCGCGCTGCAGCCCGGCTCCAGCATCATGCCCGGCAAGGTGAACCCGGTGGTGCCCGAAGTAGTGAACCAAACCGCGTTCTACGTCATCGGGGCCGACCTGACGGTGACGATGGCCGCCGAAGCCGGGCAGCTTCAGCTCAACGTGATGGAGCCGGTTATTTCCTTCGCCTTGTTCACCAGCATTGCCTACATGACCAACGCCTGCCACACGCTGCGCGAAAAGTGCGTGGTCGGCATCACGGCCAACGCCGAACACGCGGCCGCGCTCGTGTATAACAGCATCGGCATCGTGACGCAACTCAACCCCGTGCTGGGCTACGAAATCACCGCCGCCGTGGCCAAAGAAGCCCTCACCACCGGCAAATCCGTGCATACCCTTGTGGTGAAGGAGCGCGGCCTGCTGACCCAGGAAAAGTGGGACGAGATTTACACCTTTGAAAACCTGATTCGGCCGGTGTTTATTAACAAGTGACTTTTAATGATTAGTGGTCAGTGTCGTTCAAAACTAATCGCTAGACTCTGACCATTAATCACTAATCACAGGCGGGCCGTGGCCAGCCGCCCAAGCTGCAAGGCGGCACTTCGGCGGTCTTTGCCGGGCAGCGTCATGGGTAAGCCCACCAGCAGCACCTGGTCTTTGGCCTTCACGTAGAGGGTGCCATTGGTGGCATCGAAGTAAGCTGCTTCGCCCAGGCCCGACACGCGCGAGAGGTGGCCGCCGTTGGTTTTGCTGGCCGCCGCCGTGCGGGTGTCGTCGAACACGGTGGGGGTGGCGTAGGCCACAAAAGCCACGGTGGCGGTGTCGCCAGCGGCGGCTTTTTCCACAAACCGGACGGCGTTGTTGGCACTGGGCATGGCCATTACGCGGCGGCCCGTGATGGTTTGCACCTCTGTGCTTAGCACCAGTTTGTTGGCGGCTTTGGTGCTGGCCATTTCGTCGGGAGCGGCGGTGCTGGCAACAGCTTGCCCGCCGGGGTCCAACGACCCGGTGGGAACAACGTCGGTGGCCCCGGCGGCGGTAGTGGGCGCAGTCGTTTCGGCGGCTGCCGCTGTTGTGGTAGTGGTGCGGCTGGCATCGGTTTCGGCAATCGAGCCAGCGCAGCCAGTGGCGAGTAGCAGCCCCGTCAGGGCCAGCGACGCGCGGGAGAAAGGGGTAAGGAGCATGGGTAAGCGGGGTGAGCGGGTGGAACACAAAAAAGCGGCTCCCGCCAACCCGCCCCAACGGCACGGGCCGGCGGGAGCCGGAAAGAGGGCAGCCGGTTTAGCCTACGACGCAAGCCGCGAATTGGGTGCGTCGCCTGCTAAAAAAGCGACAGTGGGGGCTTGGTTAGAGGCGGGCCACGGCGAGGCGGGCCATTTGCACGGCCACGGTGCGGTGGTCTTTGCCAGGCAGGGCTTTGGGCACCCCCACCAGCAGCGTGTGGCCTGGCGTGTGCACGTACAAAATGTTGCGCGTACTCTCAAAATACGCGCCTTTGCCGAGGCCAGCCACCGGCACCACGCGCAGGTTTTGGCTGCTGGCCCCGGCCTGGGTGTCGGTGAAAACGACGGGGGCGGCGTAGGCCACGTAGGCCACCGTAGCCGTGTCGCCCGGCCCGGTCTGGGCCAGGAAGCGGGCCCGTTTCGGCTCCGTGGGCATGGCAAAAGCGGTGTAGCCGGTGATGGACGACACTTCGTTGGCCGTTAGCAGTTCGCGGGCCACTTTGGTTTCCGCTTCGGGCGCTTCCTCTTCGGTGGTCATGGTGGCCGAAGCGGTGGCAGCGGTGCTGCTTTGTTCGTTCACGGTGCCAGCGCAACCGGCGATGGCCAGCAGGGCAACGAATAAAGCAAGGGCGGTGGGGGGGGCAGGCAGGTTGAGCATGAGCAAATGAGAAGGGTGAGCAAATAAAAGGGGGCAGCCAATGGCCGCCGCTTAGAAGCTGTTTGCGTTACTATCCAGGCCCGTCGGCCGAGTACCCCGAAGCATGGCTTCGGGGTACTCGGCCAACTAACGCAAACAGCTTCTAAAATATCGCCCCGGCCCGCTGCCAGTGCCCACCGGGTAATACGGTCAGTTATCAGAAAGCGTAGCCCAGTTTGAGCATGGCCGTACCGTAGGAATCGTTGCCATCACTGCCCCGAAACTCAATGTCGTCCAGTGCATCGCTCAAGGTGAAATAGTAGTTGGCCTCCGTTGTCAGGCTCAGGCCCTGCCCGAGTTGAAACGTAAGGCCCAGGCCCACGGGCAGCGTCCCGATGATGCTGGGGTAGTCGAGCCGTTCGCGGTCCAAAGGTTCGGCCCCGTCTCTGGCTCCGGCAGTGCCGGGGTAGGTGTTGGGGTCGAGGAGCGCCAAGCCCAGGCCAGCTTGCACAAACGGCATCACCTTGGGAGTGCCGCCCACGCCCCCGGCATAGGCCCCCCGGTCGGGTACAAGGTTGTAGCGTACAAACCCGGTCAGGGTGTACATTGGGTCTTCGAAAGAGATGGGGGCCACTACCGTCGGTTCACCTTTATAATCCAGGCTAACGATGCCCGACGACTGCAACTTAACGTAAGCGGCTTCCACGCCCAGCAACACCCGCGGACTAAAGCGGTACCAATAGCCCAGCGCGATTGCGGGGCTGTAGAAACTGGTCGCCGGATTGCTGCTCAAGTCGCCGTTGTAATAACTGGCCCCGCCGCCCAGCGTCACGTAGCGGGGACCCCGGAAGTAGGTTTTGCCGTCTTTATCGTAGTGCCGGTCGGCGCTGGCTGACTTAAAAGTTTGAGCAGCAGCGGGTGTGGCAGCCAGCGTAGCCAGTACGGTCAAGCCGCCCAAAGCGGTACAAACGCGAGAAAAATGCATCGTATAAATTAAAACTGGGAGTGAAAAATAAACCAGCCAGTCCGGCCCGCCGCCCGCCGCTGGGTTTTGCTAGAGAGCAAAGATAAGCAGCCAATCGTCGAAGCAACAGCGGCTCATGCACTTTCGGGGCTGCCGCTTGCCTGTTGCTGCCCCAAGCGATGCGCGAAGGCGGGGGTGGAAGCCCAGCGGACCGGCTGTTTTGTGGCGCGGGGTGGCACTAGGTGGCCCCGTCCGTTTGTCCGTCAGGGCTGCCCGTCCAAACTGCCAGCGCCCAAGCCGCGTACGTGAGGGCGGCCCCGCGTGGGGCCGGTTTTTTTCTGCTCATGTCCCGATTCTGGTTGTTGCCCGCCGCGCCGCTGGCCGTTGTGCTGGTGTTGCTTGCCTCCGAAGTGGTGACGGCTTACCCCAGCCGCCGCGCCAAAGACGTGCCCTACGTGGCCGCCTCGGCCCCCGATTTTGACAAGCAACGGCATGTGCTGGACGTGTATTCGCCCAAAAAAGCGGGTCCGGCCGGGGGCTTTCCAGTGGTGATTTTTATTCACGGCGGGGCCTGGAACAGCGGCAACAAGAACATTTACACGTTTGTGGGGCGGCGGCTGGCCCGGCAGGGCGTGGTGGCGGTGGTCATCAACTACCGCCTTTCGCCGGCCGTACACGTGCCCGACCAGGCCGACGACTGCGCCCGCGCCCTGGCCTGGACGGTGCAGCACATCGGACAGTACGGCGGCGACCCGGCCCGCGTGTTCGTGATGGGCCACTCGGCGGGCGGCGGCCTGGCGGCGCTGCTCGTCACCGACGATGCCCTGCTGGCCCGCCACGGCCTGCCCCAGAACCCGGTGCGCGGAGCCATTCTGGACGACCCGGCCGGGCTGGATATGTACACCTACTTCAAGCGCCGCGAATACGGCGACGAGGACCAGTACCAGCAAGCCTTCACCAACGACCCGGCGGTGTGGAAAGCCGTGTCGCCGTACTACCAGCTGCGGCCCCACCTGCCGCCCATGTTGTTCTTCATCGGCGGCAAAACCTACCCCAGCATCAGCAGCACTGCCAACCGATTTCGGGAGCGGCTGGTGGCCACCGGGCAGCCGCCGCAGTGGTTTGTGCTACCCGGCAAGCACCACATCCCGATGGTGTTGCAACTGTACTGGCAGCACAACATCATCTACCGCGAGTTGCTGAAGATGGTGAGGGCTTGATTTTTTGGTGGATAAGTACCCGTCGGAAAGTAATTTATGTTGGCTTTGGTTTTTGAATAGTGAACCGGCTGCCTGCTTTTTGCAGTCTAACTACTCAATACCCAATACTCACTACCTACTTTAGCTATTGGCTTGCACCGGCCGCAACGCCTGCCGCCCCCAGCAGCCCGCCAGCGCCGCCAGCCCGCCCACCAGCCCCGCCACCACGGCCGCCGCCGCCACCAGTGCCCCCGCCGAGCCGCCCAACGGCAGCAGCGTGGCCACCCGGCCCGCCAGCAAACCCGCATTCTGGTGCGAAAGCCAAGCCGCTGGCCCTGCCCAACTCAATGCCGCGCCGCCAAAGCCAATGCCAAACGCCCGCCCCGCGCGGCGCAACAGCCCAAACCCGACCAGAAACGCCACCACCGCCAGGCTCCACCAGGGCAGCACGAGTTGGGCTGCGGCCGAAAGCAGCGCCAGCAATACCAGCAGTAGAAGGGGGCGTAGCATCATGCGGCAAATGTAGGGCGCAGGATGAGCACTTGCTCAACCCGCTGCCGCCAACACTTCCGGGCCGTTGTTGGCGGGCGAGTTCACCAGCTTGCTCACCGCGTATTCGCGCATGGCCGCCGCGTCGTAGGGCACCAACAGTTGCTGGTGCGCGACCAGGCCCAACCCGTCATCCAGCCAGGCTTGTTCGGCGGCGCGGTTGGGGAGCATTACCGGCATTCGGTTGTGCAAGCTGGCCATCAGCCTGTTTGGCTCGGTGGTGACGATGGTGAACGTGGGGTGCAATTCGCCGGTGCTGCGGTCCAGCCACTCGTCCCACAGGCCAGCAAAAGCGAAGGGCTGCTCGTTTTGCAACAAAATGCGGTGCGGCACTTTGCCCGTGGGCAGCGCCTGCCACTCATAAAAGCTGTCGGCCAGCACCAGGCAACGCCGCCGCGCCAGCAACTGCCGGAAACTGGGTTTCTCAGCCAGCGTTTCGGCGCGGGCGTTGATGGGCTTTGGCCCAGCCGCCGGGTCGCGGCTCCAACCGGGCACGAGGCCCCATTTCAGCAACTGAATCTGCCCCGGCGCAGCGTTGGTAACAACCGGCAGGAGTTGCGAGGGCGCGGCGTTATAGGTGACGGGCGCTGGCTCCCGAAAAACGGCCTCAAACCGCTGCTCAACGGCTGGCGCGGGGGTAACGAAGGTATAACGTCCGCACATTGTCTGAACCACGGATTTTTCGGATTAAACGGATTGCACGGATTTTGGGGACGATTTTTTCTAAATAAAAAAGGCTGCCCACTACGGGCAGCCTTTTGTTGCGAATCTTTTTACGAAGGCGACTAAGAAGCTGTTTGAGTTAGTTGCCCAAGTACCCCGAAGCACAGCTTCGGGGTACTCGTCCACTAACTCAAACAGCTTCTAAGCAGTGGTGCATAAGTAAACGGTCATGCTGAGCACAGCCGAAGCACCTCTACCGCTTCGGCTCACGCCTTGATTACTAGCTGGTAGAGATGCTTCGGCGGCGCTCAGCATGACGTTCTTTTACACGCTCACTTTTGCGTAACTGCTTAATTCACACTCCATCAGTCAGTCTGCCGTCCCCAAAATCCGTGGAATCCGAAAAATCCGCATGAATCCGTGGTTCAGACCTTGTACAACTGCTCGTAGTATTCCTTGGCCATCCGGCCGCTCTCGAAGGTCGGTTCTACGTCCTTCATCCCGGCTTTCACCACTTTGAGGAACTGCTTGGGCTGGTCGTAGTACATGGGCACCACCTCGTTTTCCAGCACGTCCAGCAGGGCGGTGGTTTCCTGGTTGTCGCGGTCGTTGTCGCTCATGCCCACTTCGGCGTGGGGAATGAGGAAGCCGTTTTCGCCGGGGCGGATGAACTCCGGAATCCAGCCGTCGGCAATGCTCAGGTTCACCGAGCCGTTCATGGCAGCGGTCATGCCGCTGGTGCCGCTGGCTTCACGGGGGAAGATGGGCGTGTTGAGCCAGATGTCGCTGCCCTTTTTCATGGCCGCGCTCAGGCCCAGCTCGTAGCCAGTGAGGACGGCGCAGTTGGGCAGGTTTTTGGAAAGCTGAATAAGGCGGTTGAAAATGGCAATAGCCCCGTAGTCCAGCGGGTAGGGCTTGCCTGCCCAGATGACCTGCACGGGGCGCTTGGCGTTGGTCACAAGGCGCTCGAAGCGGGCGAGGTCGCGCACAATCAGGTCGGCCCGCTTGTAGGCGGCAAAGCGCCGTGCCCACACAAGGGTCAGCGTGTCGGGGTTGAAGACGTTGCCGGTCTGGTCGGCCACGATTCGGAACAAGTCCTGCTTGAGTTCGCGCTTGCGGGCGAGCAGGGCCGCGTCGTCGTTGGCCTTGCGGGCGGCGGCCAGGGCAGGGTCGCGCCAGTAGCTGCCGTTCTGGCTGTTGGTGATGGGGATGATGGGGCAAATGCCCGCGTAGTGGCCCCACATTTCGTTGCTCACCACGGCGTGAACCTTGCTCACGGCGTTGGCTTTGCGGGCCATTCGCAGGGCGGTCAGGGTGTAGTTAAGGGCCTGGCCGTCGCCCACACCGGTCACGGCCCGCACGTCGGCTTCGGGCACCCCGGCGAAGAAGCTCATTTCGGTCAGCAGCTTCATCGGGCGCTCCTCATTGCCCGCCAGTTCGGGCGTGTGGGTCGTGAACACCAGACGCTGCTGCACTTCCTTCAGGTTGTGGCCGTGCTTTTGGTAGAGGTAGAACGCCAGCGGCAGGCCGTGGCCCTCGTTGAGGTGGTACACGTCGGTTTGGCGGCCCAGCAAATCAAGCAGCCGCCCGCCGCCCACGCCCAGCAGAATGCTTTGGGCCACCCGCGCCGCCGCGTCCGGGTCGTAGAGGTGGTGCGAAATTGTGCGCGAGATGTAGTCGTTTTCGGGCAGGTCGGTGGTCAGGAAGAACATCGGCGCGGTGCCGAACACTTCCGGGGCCAGGTACAAGGCCCGCACCTGCACCTCGGCCCCGTGAATGGTGATGGGAAACAGCAAGCCCGTGTCCTGCAAAAACGAGTATTGCTTGAGGCGGTAGTCCACGCCCATTGTCTGGTCGGGGTTGCGGCCCTGGTCGTAGTAGCCGTAGCTCCACAAGATGCTGATGCCGACCAGGTTTTGCTTAAGTTCGTACACCGACCGCATATGCGAACCGGCCAGAAAGCCCAGGCCGCCGGAGTAGGTTTTCAGCGCCTGGTCGAGCGCAAATTCCATTGAAAAGTACGCCGCCGGGGTCTTGTATTTGGCCGCCGGGGCGTAAGGTTTGAACGTGAAAGCCATTGAGGAAAATGGGGAAGCCGAAGGCTGTAAAGAGATTTTTTGAGGGGACAATTTCAAAAGCAACAGCACGGGTTTGCGCCGGTTGCGGCTGCAAGGTCGGCATTTTGCGCCGAACGGGCCGATGGCAAGCAGCCCGCAATCGTTTGGAATCGGGTTAATTTGCCGAATATTTCGTCGCTTTTCGCTTTTTCTTCCATGAAAATTCCAGCTTTGTTTGCGCTGCTACTGGGCGCGTTGTGCTCCACATTTTCGGTGGCTACGGCTGCCCCCGCAGAGCCGTTGAGTTCTACGGCTGCCCCCACGTCCCTCAAAGCCGACCCCACGTTCTGGTTTGTGGGCATGAAAAATCCCAAGCTGCAACTGTTGCTACGCGGCCCCGGCGTGGCAAACAGCACCGTCACGTTGGCCACGCACCCCGGCGTGAGCCTGGACGGCACCCAAAAACTGGAAAGCGCCAACTACCTCGTCATCAACCTCACCATCAGCCCGCAGGCACAGCCCGGCCAGTTGAAATTTGAGTTGAAGGGAGCGAAAAAGCAGCTCTTCACCTACGAGCTACGGCCGCGTAACACCGCCCCCGACCGGGTACAGGGCCTGAGCCAGGCCGATTTTATTTATATGCTCATGCCCGACCGCTTCGCCAACGGCGACCCCAGCAACGACGTGGTGAAGGGGATGAAAGCCCCCGGCGTGGCCCGCGACTCGCTCAAGTCGCGCCACGGCGGCGACCTCAAGGGCATTGAGGACCATTTTGATTACCTGAAAAAACTGGGCGTAACGGCCATCTGGCCCGCCCCGGTGGTGGAAAACAACCAGCCCAAGGAAAGCTACCACGGCTACGCCCTCACCGATTACTACAACGTGGATGCCCGTTTTGGCACCACTGCCGGGTATGCGGCCTTTGTGCAACACGCCCACCAGCAGGGCCTGAAGGTGATTCATGACGTGGTGCTAAACCACATGGGCAACCAAAACTACCTGTTTATGGACGCGCCCGCTAAGGACTGGTTTCATCAGTGGCCGACCTTCACGCGCAGCAATTTCCGCGATGCCGCGTTCAACGACCCGCACGGCGCGACCTACGATTTTAACCGCTTCAATAAGGGCTGGTTTGACACCCATATGCCCGACCTGAACCAGAGCAACCCGTTGGTGGCGACGTACTTGATTCAGAACTTTTTGTGGTGGGTGGAATACACCGGGCTGGATGCGTACCGCATTGACACGTACTCGTATTCGGAGCCGCAATTTCTGATGCAGTGGGGCCGGGCCATGCAGGAGCAGTACCCGACGCTGAGTATGTATGGCGAAACCTGGGTGCAGGGCACAGCGCAGCAGGCGTTTTTTGCCCAGAACATCATGCAGCCCGTCAATGGCTTCAAGTCCAACCTGCCGGGCGTGACAGACTTCCAGTTGCAATACGCCATCAACGAGGCCCTGACCCGCGACGCGGGCTGGACCGAGGGCATCAACAAGCTCTACTACACGCTGCAAGCCGACTGGCTCTACCAGGACCCAACCCGCAACGTTATTTTCCTGGACAACCACGACCTGAGTCGCTTTTTCTCGGTGGTGGGCGAGGACCTGGCCAAGTACAAAATGGGCATTGCCTGGCTGCTGACTTGCCGGGGCATTCCGCAACTCTACTACGGCACCGAGGTGCTGATGAAAAACTTTTCCAACCCCGATGGGCTGGTGCGCGAGGACTTCCCCGGCGGCTGGCCGGGCGACAAAGAGAATTTCTTTGTGACCCGTACGGGCGCTCGGGCCGAGGCGTTTGACTACGTGAGCAAGCTGGCCAACTACCGCCGGACGCACCCCGTGCTGTCGTCGGGCAAGCTCATGCACTTCATCCCCGACGCGGGCGTGTACACCTACTTCCGCTACTCAGATGCTAGCACGGTGATGGTGGTGATGAACGCCAACAAAGACGAAAAAACGGTGGACACCAGCCGGTTTGCCGAGCGCACCAAGGGCTTTTCGGGTGGCACGGAAGTGGTGTCGGGCGCGGCGGTGAACTTGCAGAATCTGAGGATTCCGGGGCGCACGGCCTGGGTGGTGGAGCTGCGGTGAGAGTTAGCCTACGCTACCCGGGCCACCAACGCCGCTACCGCCGAAACCGACGGCTGGCGTGGTTGCCCAAAATGAAATAGATGCCCAGCACAAACAGCATCACGGACCCTATGTACACGGGCCAGGTTTCGGGCAGCACGGGTAGGGCAGGAGCGGCACCAGCGGCACCCAATGACGGCGACCAGGCGGGGCCAGCGGTGGCAATGGGTTGCGACCGGGCCGGAGCGGCTACGCCAGCGAGCAACAGCAGAAACAACAAAACATTTTTCATAGGATGGGCGAGAGTGAGCCAGTAAATTGAACGGTCGGCCGGATGCCGGTTGCGACGGTTCAAAAGTAGCTGGCTGGCTTGGGCAGAAAAGCCAACATTCGCCCAACGGACCGGATTTCACGCCCAAATCGGGCGCAAGCGGCCCGGCCGCAGCGGCATCAGAACGGGTAGCCAATGGCCAGATTGAGCCGGCCGCCGGTGTCGTTGCCAGTAGGCGTACCATACCCCGCCCGCAGGGGCACGGCGTAATCAAATCGGATGACGAAGAACTGCACGTCAATCCGTAGGCCCAGGCCCGCGCCTACGGCCAACTGGTTGAGGAACGTGCCGGGGCTGAACTGGCCGCCGGGGCGGGCGGGGTCGTTGTGCATCAGCCAGATGTTGCCCGCGTCCATAAACACGGCCCCTTTCACGTAGGGCACCAGGTCCTGGCGGTACTCAAGGTTGCCTTCCAGGCGCAGGTCGCCCACCTGGTCGTAGAAGCTGGTGCGGGTTTCGTCGGTGCCGGTGGGGCGGTAGGTGCCGGGGCCGATGGAACGGGCCGCAAACGCCCGCACCGAGTTGGGGCCGCCGATGCCGTACTGCTTGATGTAGGGCAGCACCGTGGAGTTGCCGTAGGGCAGGCCCGCGCCTATCAACAGGCGGCCCACGAGGCGGTTGCCGCTGGTTGGGTTTTGGGAAATGCGGTAGTATTCGCGCAGTTCCAAATCAACTTTGGTGTACTGGCTGAATTCCTGCCCCAGCACCGCGTAGCGCCCGGTTTCGGGGTTGGGCTTGCCCAGGGTGCTGACCAGGCCCTGGGCCACGTTGCCGCTGAACTCCACGCCGCCGCTGAAATAAATCTGCTGCTGGCGCTGCTCCAGCACCTGCTGGTTGTAGGTGTAGCGGTACGAACTGGCCAGAATGAACTGCTGCTGGAACGAATTACGCAGGAACGGCTTGTCGCGCAGCAGTTGGTCAAAAGCGGCGGTTGTGCTGCTCAGGCGCACGTAGGAAACGTCAACTGGGGTGATGATTTGCTCGTTGGTAATCTTGCTTTTGAAGCTGTAACCGTAGTTGAAATTGAACACGTCTTCCTGAAAAAAGCCCGACCGCGCCACGGCCTTGTAGCCCAGGCCGATGGTGGTGCGGGGCTGAAAGTCGGAGTTGGGCAAATGCACGTCCAGCAGCGGCAGGTCGGGCACCACGAGACGCGGAATGAGCAGCTTGGCATCCAGGCCCAACTCGTAGCTGGTGAGGCCAATGGCAGCACTGCTGGCGCGGGTCTGGGTTTCAAAGGCGGCCGTGGCGTTCACCAGCAGTTGCTCGGCTCCGCGCAGGGCTGAGCGGTCGCGGAAAGTGACTTTCAGGCCCGGCCCGGTGAAGTTGTTGCTCTTGGACACCAACTGCAACTCGGCCCGCAGGCTGTTCTTTTTCAGCGGGGTCATCAGCACCCGCGCATCAAGGCGGGGCAACACCCGCAGGCTCGGAACGGCCTCGCCGGGCAGCTTTTCAATCAGGGCGGTGTCGCCGTGGGCCGCCGCGTCGTAGCGAATTTCCACGAACCGGAACGTGCCCAGGCTCATCAGGCGGCTCAGGGTCTGGTCGCGGCGCTGGCGGCGGTAGAGACTGTCGGGGTACAGAAACGTGGCGCGGGTGATGGCGCTGGCCCGGAACAGCTTCTCGTCGGGAATGTACTGGTAGCCGTCGCGCAGCAGCGGCGTGTGGGGCAGGGTGTCGGTCAGCACGTACTGGGTGTTGAGCATAACCTGGTCCAGGCGGTAGGGTATCAGGCCCTTGAGCGGGGTGCGGGGCTTGATGCGCATAAACACGTTCACTTGCTCGTGCAGCGTACTATCCACCTGAAAAAGAATGAAGTCGGGGTTGAAGTAGTAGTAGCCCGCATTCTTCAGCGCGTTGTCAATGCGGACCCGTTCGGCGGTGAACGTGGCCAGGTTGTAGGGGTCGCCCACTTTGAGCAGCGAGCCGGGCTGCGTGGCCCGGATGGCCGCATCCACGAGCGTGTCGCGGGCCGGAAAGTGGATTTCGCGGATGGTGTACACCGGGCCGGTGGCGGCGGTGTAGGTGATTTGGGCGGTCTTGGCGGTCTCCTTGACCACGTGGCTGGCCGCCGCCCCGAAGTAGCCGTCGTTGTGCAGGTGGCTCACGATGAAGCCCTCGGTGGCCGGGATTTTTACCGCCGAAAGAAACACCGGCGGCTTGCCCAGCTTGTCGGCCAGCAGCTTGCCAAAGCCCTTCTTTTTGCCCACGCCCAGGTGCCAGAAATACAGTTGGGGCCGCAACCCCAGGAAGCTGCTGCTGGGGGCCGGGCGCAGCAGGGCAGTCATTTCGGTTTGCAGCGCCGAGGCGTTTTTGGGCTTTTTGTTGCCCGGATACGCCATTTTGACGCTGGCCCCGGTGTAGAGTTTTTCGTTGGCGGGCACGTAGCGCAAACCCGAGCAGCTTGCCAGTAGCAACAGCGTGAGGGCGAAAGCGAAGGGTTTGGGGGTGGAATTAAAAATCATGGTGCGCTACTTCGCGTCCGCGTCGTCTTCAAACGTCGGCGGCTTGGTGCCGACGGTGCCGGTGCTGTCGTGGGCCGTTTGCTTGTCTTTTTTCTCTTCCTTGCGTTGCTCCTTGCGTTGGTCTTTGATGTCAGACGGCACGGTCTGGAACAGCTCCCGCAGGTAGTCGTATTCGCGCTGGTACACCAGGGCCGTGCCGGTCTGCACAATCGGGCCGTCAATGTCTTCGTAGGCGTTTTGGCGGAAGGCCCGCAGCCGCACCTGCCCCGACCGGACCACGTTGTACTCCAGGCTCACGTCGCCGGCAAAGTTGCTAGCCGAACTGCTGCCCTGGGTGGCCTGGGTGCCCGTGCCGCTGCCACTGAGCGGGATGTCGGTGCCGAGGCGCACGGTGAGGCGGTTGTTGAACAACTGGCGGCGCACGGCCACGTTGAGGTCGGTGCGGCTCTGGGCCGAGCCGGAGGTGTAGTCGGCCTGGTTGGTCACGCCCAGGTCCAGGCCCAGGCCGGAGAGGTATTTGTCGGTCAGGCTTTGCAACTGGTCCGTTAGCACGGCGCTGGCCGAGCCGCGCAACTGCGTGGCCACGAAGCCTTCCGAGTCGCTGGCCTTGAAGGGGTCTTGTTGGATGAAGCGCCCCAGCAGCAGCAGCGAAAACACCTGCTTGCTCAGTTCCGAGGTTTGGTTGGGTTGGCGCAGTTCGGCCAACTTGGCTTCTACCTGCCCACCCAATGCCCCCCGCTGGTCGGGCGGCAGGCGGATGTCAAACCCGATGGTAGGCTTGCTGAGTTGGTCGGTCACGTTGAGCAGCACCCGAAACGGCAGCCGGTTGCGGGCCACGGTGTTGGCGGTTTGGTTGTCCAGCCCCTGCCCGGCCAGCAGGTCGGCCGGGGCGGCCTGCACCCGGTACACGGCGGTCAGATTGAGGTCGGCGTTGTAGGGGTCGCCCGCCCAGGTGATGGTGGAGCCGCGCCGCAGAATGAAGTCTTTGGAAGCCAAACTGTACAATGACAGGTGGTAGCTGCCCTGCGCCACCGTCAGGCGGCCGGTCAGGCCAATGGTTCCGGCCGGGTCAATGGTGGTGCTGAGGGTGCCGTTGGCCCGCACCTTGAGCGCGTCGCCACTCAGCGGGTCAATGACGATGGTGAACGGCGTGGCCTCGGTGATGGTGATGACGGCCCGCAGGTCGTAGCCGGTAGCGGCAGCGGCCACGGTGTCCACGGCAAGTTGCCGGGCCAGCAGGGTGTCCAGCGGGGCGCTTTTGTCAATAAACTGCACGATGCCCTCGCGTTGGGCGGCGCTGGCATCGGCGGCGGGCGACACCACGGTCAGGTTGGACCCCTCGGCCACCGTGGCGCGGGTATCAATTTTGATGAGCGAAACCGGCCCGGTCAGGGTGGTTTTGGAGTCCACTACCAGGCGGCCGTAGTAGAGTTCGTTGTCTTTGGCGGTGCTGCGCACGGCCAGGAACTTGTCGGTCGTGGCGGTCAGGTCAAAGGTATAATCCACCAGGTTTTGGGTGAGTAGGTAGCCGTCGGCTACGGCCTTGTGCCCGGCCGAATCCAGGACCGTGAAGTGGTCAAATTTCAGGCCCCGGTCGTCAAACGTCAGCTCCTGCCCCGGCAGCCGGAACGGCGACCCCAGCTGCGGCACCACGAAGCCCGCATCGGCCGACGTGGTGAGGGTGCCGCGCACCTGCGGGGCGGCAGGGCTGCCGCGCACCGTGAGGGTGCCGCCGAGATAGCCGGTAGTCTGCCGCACCTGCCCCACCGAAAACGGCTCAATCAGCTTGAGGTTCAGCCGCCGCGCCGCCACGTCGAAGTTGAGCGGGGCCGCGCCGGTGGTGAGGTAAAAACCCGTCACCTGCACGTCGTTGCCCTGGCCCACGCCCCCGGTCAGGCGGGCATCCAGGTCGTAGCGGCCGGGTTCGTTGTTGGTCGCTTTGATGGCCACATCGCCCAGCAGGGCCTTCTGAAACACCAACCCGCCGAGGGTTATGTCGGCCGTGAAAGCCTGACGTGGGGTGCCCAGCCCCCGCACCTCGGCCCGGCCGTTGAGGGTGCCCGCCAGCAGCGAATCCTGGGCCGAAATGGCTTCCGAAATCTCCTGTAGGTTGAAGTTGGTGAACGTGAGGCCCAGCGGCGAAGTGGGCACGGTCGGGTCGGCGCTTTGCACCCCCACCTGGCTACCGCCGTTGCTTAGGGTCAAATTATTGGCTGCCACCGCCCCGCTGGGGTAGTAGCGCAGGTAGTTGTTGGCGCCCGCCGTCCAGGTGTCGTAGTTGAGAATCTGCTCGCCCGCCACCTCAAACTGGTACACACTCCCCTCATTCTTCCTTCTTAATTCTTCGTTCCTGACTGACAACGTGCCCGCCAGCGCCAGCCGTTCGCGGTTGGCGCTGTCGCCCAAAATCGCCACGCGGGTTTGCACCTTGTTGTCGGCCACGCTGCCCACGAGGCTGGGGCGGCGCAGTTTCAGGGTGGTGTCCTGGGCGGCCTGGGCCAGGTGCAGGTCGTAGGTCAGCTTTTGGGGGTTTGAATCCACGGCCAGCCGCAGCGAATCCAGCCGGTAGTTCTGGTAGCGAACCAGGGGAATGCTGGTGTTGGCGGTGAGTTTGGCCTGTTGGCGGCTGTATTCGCCGGCCAGCGTGAAGGGCGAAATTGACTTCAGCCCCGCCACCAGTTTGGTGGCCAGAGCAGGGTTTTTCAGCTTCAATTCGTAAGTAAAATGCCGGTCCACGGAACTCGGCACGTATTTCACGCCCGGCAGGTCAAAATAGCGGTCCAGATGCTGCTGAATTTCGGTCGCCAAATTGCCCAGGTGTACGTTCCCGTCCAGGTGAACATCGGCCAGCCCCGAGGTCACATCCACGGCCGTGCGGGTGGCCGTTTGCACAATGCGCCCGTCCACCGAATCCAGCGCAAAGGGCTGGTTGTCGCGCACAATCACAATGTTGGTGCCGCTGAAGCTGCCGTTAAGCGTGTTCAAATCAGCGCCGCGCACGTTGGCCTTGAGGTTGCCCTGCACCCGCAAATCGCCGCCCGTGTAGAAGCCCAGCGCCGTGAGGTTGGCCCCGCGCAGGTTCAGCTTCGTGACTTCGTAACTCGGGTTGCGGGCATCGCGCAGGTTCACCACGGCTTGCAAATCCAGGTTCAGGTTGGGGTCGTGTTTGCTGCTGGCATCAATCACGTAGCGGCCACGGTCAATGGCCACGGCGGCCGTCACGCCGTGGTAGGTGTAGTGGTTGTAGCGGGCGCTTTGCACGGTGGCCGTCAGCTTGCCCACCAGCGAGTTGGGGTTGCTCAGGTCGCCCGTCGCGTTGATGCGCCCGGTGGCCGTGATGGCCCCGATGGTGGGGTCTTTGAGCAGCTTGCCTGCGTCGAACCCGCGCACCGCAAAAGTGCCCAAGAGCGGCTGCCGCCCGTCGCGCTGTTTCGCGCCCAGTTTGCCCGTGAACGCCACCGCGCCGTAGCTGCTGTTCAGCGTCAGGTCGGTGTTGAAATCCAGCGTAGTGGGGTGTCCTTTGAACGTGCCGCGCAAGGCCAGCGTCGGCGGCAGGCTGATGTTGGCGGGAATCGTGCCCTTCGGCACGAGGCTCTCAATGTCGGCCCGCGTGGTGCGCAGCTCCTGCAAATCCACGTCGGCGTACAGCCGCCCGTCGGTGTGGGGCAAGCCCAGAATCCGCGCCCGCCGCGCCCGCACCACGGTGTTGCGCAGGCCAATTACTTCCAGGTTGTTGATGGCCAGGTCGCCCACCCGGCCCCCAATGCGCCCGCTAATCAGCACCGACTGGTTCGGCCCGGTCGTGAAGGGCGGCGTACCGGCCAGACTGGGCACCAGATACAGGATGTCGCGGAAGCCCAGCCGGGCCTCGCGCAAGTCGCCGCTCACCCGCAGGTTCGCCAGTTGCCGGGTGTCGGTCAGGGCCGCCAAGTCCTTGAACCCAATGCCCAGGCTGCGCCGGATGCGGGTGTGCGGCGTTATCAAGTCCAGGCTGTCCAGCCGGATTTGCACCGAGTCGTACTCCACGTTGGCCCGCCACGAATCAATCCGAAACCCGCTTTGCTCCCGGCCCGCGAGGTTGTCCACCTGCGCGGCAATGCGGTTTTCGGAGAACGAGAAGTTGTGCGTATTCAGCACGAGGTCCGAAAAGGCCAGGTGGTTGTAGTCCAGCGCGGGTAGGCGGGTGCGCTGCCGGGGCTGGTTGAAGTTGTCAAACTTCACCGCCACGCCGCTGATGTCGGACTCAGCCAGTCGCACCCGCCAGCCGGGGTTTTGGCCGGCGGCGGCTTTAGCTTGGTCGGTGGCCGCGTCCAGCTTGCGGATTACTTCGGCCGGGTTCACGACCCGCTGCGCCACGGGCACCCGCGCGTTCTGGGCGTAGGCGAAAGTGGTGTTTTTCAGGGTCAGCTTGGTCAAATCCACCCGTTGCTTTTGCAAATCAATGGCCTTCGCCGTGACCTCGGCCAGCCCAATGCTCGTGCGGATGTACTGCGCCGCCGGGTCGTTGCGGTAGCTGAATTGCACGCTGTCCAGTGTAGCCTGGTTCAGCCCAAACTGCACCGTGAGGGGCTTGGGCGGGCCAGGGGCGACCAGTTCGGGCGCGGTTTTGGTTTGCACAATGGCAATGCTGGCCCGGCGCAACCAGGCTTTATCCACCTTATACACCGACTTATCTACATCCACCTCGTCCATGTTCACGGCCAACTCGCCCACGCGGGCACGGATGTCGGAGCCGCTCACCGCATCGAGCTGCGTGAAATACACCCGCGCCAGCCGCGCCCGGCCGATGTTGTATTTCAGGCCCGAAGCCGTGGTGTCCACCGGCGCGGTGGGGTCGCTGAAGGCGTTGACAATAAAGTCGTAGTTGTTCACCGAGTCCGGCTCGGTGCGCGTCAGCCGGATGCGCCCGTCGGTCAGTTCCACGGCGCTGATGTTGATTTGCTTGTGCAGCAGCGCGAAAATATCCACGCTCACCCCCAGGTGCCCCACGGCCAGCAGGGTGTCCTTTTGCTGGTCTTCCAGGTACACGTCGTCCAGGTTGAGGACGTGGCGGAAGTCGGTCCGAAACTTGCCGATGCGGACCTCGGTGTGGAGCTTGTCGCGCAGGTAGGCGGTGGCCTTGCTGGCCACAAAGTCTTGCGTACCATCAAACTGCAAGGCCACCACCACGCCGATGACCAGCACCAGCACGAGGCCCAGCAAACCCAGAATGACGTAGAATGTGCGGCGCAGGAAGGTTGCCAAAGCGGGGAAAGGCGGATGAAGCCCTCCAAACGCAAAAACCCCGGCAGGGTTGAACGAGTACCCCGAAGCCCCGGCTTCGGCCCGCTGACTAGAATCATGCACCGTTGGCGCTGGGGCATCATTGGCTCTTAACTTTGGTCTCTTACGTCCTCTATCCGCGTTTTTATGCCTGCTAGCCAACCAGCCGGTTTATTCGGCCTCACCCATTCCAACCGAGATTTTAAGTTGGCGGACAATTGGGGAAAAAACCAGTTCAATTCATCGTTTCCGGCGGCATTAGCAGCTTATATGGGTGCCCAAGGCATTCCCAGTGTGTACCTGAAACTCACTAAAAACTTGCAGGTCTACCAAGACAAAATAACCACCGCTGACCTGTTCAACGCTGACCTTTCATCTGACGATATTTTCTATGCGTTTGAGAGTGCTTACACCCCTTACCAGCCCATAATTCAAGGCCATTTACCCCGTACCGACTTGGTAACCCAACTCAATAGCAACGGAAACTGTCTGCGAGGCTTGGAAGTGAAGCTAACCGCCCTGCCGGATAATTCTACCTGCCACCTCAACGAAGAAAATTACGGTTGTGAGTTGGTCATCCGGCCCGACACAATCGTGTATTTAGCGTGTAGCTTGGTTTTACCATACCGCGACAATTTGAAGGCCCTTCAAGCTTTGTTGGGGGATGGTTTTGATGCCATTGAACATTGGAACGAAGGCACCCACATCTTTGCTTCGATTAGCAGGATGGTTGCGGCGATTGACCGGGTAGCCGCACAAATTATTGACGAGCAAGAGCCGTTACTGATGCAGCCAATCTGGAAAACGGAAGGCAAAAGCCCCCGTTTGGCTGAGAACTGTCTGGATGTTTTTGTGTGGAGCAACTTGGCCTTTACCCAACTTTTTCTCAATGTTGCCCGGCGGGAGTTAAATCCCAACCGTTCGCCCACCCGTCAGATTCGTACCGTTGTCTGGCTGTTCAAAATGCTTTATGATTTCAGCTTGGACGGTCAAATTGACCATAAAAGCATCATCGATGGGCTAACTTACGACACCAAAAACGACAAGGCATTTGCCGTAAGTGGGCAAGTGACGAACCCTTATATGCGTGGCCCGGAACTAACCAAGCCGCGCATCACCAAAAACCAGATTCGGGAAATCATTTTAGGGGGCGGTCAGGATTTTCTCAGCCCCGAACGGCGCTTTGATACCATCATTTTCAATTCCCCTGAACTTTTCAACTGATTTTTATGCGGACGTTGGATTTGTTTTCCGGCTGTGGTGGCCTGTCGTTGGGCTTTGGCAAGGCCGGTTTTGAAGTAGTGGCCGCATTTGACCATTGGGCGGAGGCGTGTAAGGTGTACGAAGCCAACTTTGACCACCCCATTTTCCAGGTCGATTTGGGCAACGTGGAGGACGTGGAGGTTTTTCGCCGTTGGCAGCCCGAAATCATGATTGGGGGACCACCCTGCCAGGATTTTTCCAGCGCCGGCAAGCGGGACGACACCCAGGGCCGGGCCGATTTGACCCTTTCCTACGCGCAGCTTGTGGCCGAGGTGCGCCCCGCCTGGTTCGTCATGGAAAACGTGGAGCGCATCCTCAAAAGCCGCATTTTGCCAGAAGCAAAAGCCATTTTCAAGGCAGCGGGCTACGGCCTGAGCCAAATGGTGCTGGATGCCAGCTATTGCGGGGTGCCTCAGGCCCGAAAGCGGTTCATTATGATAGGCTATCTGGGGGCAATGGACGGTTTTATGAATCCGTATTTTACCCGCAACCTGGCGGCCAGGCCCCAAACCATACACGACTATCTGGGCGATTCGCTGGGCATTGAACACTACTACCGGCATCCGCGCAGCTACGCACGGCGCGGCGTATTCAGCATTCACGAACCCAGCCCCACCGTGCGGGGCGTGAATCGGCCCGTGCCCAAAGACCACCCCGGCCACCCCGGCGACACGGCTCCCGCTACCAGCGTCCGGCCCCTCACCACCCTGGAACGAAGCTACCTGCAAACTTTCCCCAAAGGCTTTCACTGGCCGGGCACCAAAACCAACCTCGAACAAATGATTGGCAACGCCGTGCCCGTCGAGCTGGCCCGCTATGTGGCCGAGTGCATCAACCACTACCGGGCCGACGAAGCCGCCGGGCAGGTAGATAAGGCGCTGCGGGCAGGCAGTTTGCAGCTTTCCCTGTTTCAGGAAACCCGCCGCCGCTACCAGCGGCCGGCCGTGGGAGCAGATGAGGTGGGGTAGGCTGAAGCCCCCCAAAAAACGTCGGAGCTTGACGGTCCCGGCGCGGCCTACTTCCGCTTCTTTGCCGCCTGCCCTGCCCGACTTCCGCACGCCCCGCGCCGGGCTGGTCCAGATGCGGGCCTATGCCCAACGCCACCCCGCCGACCCCTGGTACCCGGAGCTGCAAGCCCGCCTGACCCGGCTGGCCGACCTGCGCGAAGCCATCGAGGGCGAAACCTACCGGCTGCTGGTGGGCGAGCTGCGCTATTTTGGCTAGGCGGCCGGGGCGGGCCGCCCCGGCCCACCAAAAAGCCCCGCTGCACGGCAACGGGGCTTTCCGAGGTATGTTTTACGTTCTCGTGGCCTCTCGTTAAAGCCCGCAAGCACGGCCAAATGTACAGCCTCGAAAATAAAAAACGGGCGGGCTGCTCGCGCAGCCCGCCCGTATCGGCGCGGGTCCAACGTGTCTCGGCCGGAGCAGGAGTCGCTAATCATTCACCTTTAACCCTCCCGGTCGAACCCTGCCGACCGCCCAAAGATACAACCGACCGGCAAATGCCAACCCGTTCCCCAACGGCTCCAACCCCTAACCGGCATTTGCCGGGCGGCCCCCCGGCCCCTCCAACACCCTGACCGGCATTTGCCGGGCGGCCCCCCGGCCCCGCAACACCCCGGCCGGCATTTGCCGGTCGGCCTCCCAACTTCTCAAAACCCCGGCCGGCATTTGCCGGTCGGCCCTCCCAACTCGTCAGCACCCCGGCCGGCATTTGCCGGTCGGCCTGTTTGGCTACAAAGCGGCCGGTTGGCAACTGCCAACTTTTCTTCCGTACCTTTTCGGCCCCAAAGCCAATGGTTGGCTTACGCTTCCCTTTTTCTCCCCGCTGCTCCCGATGGACATTACCCGTTTTCTCGAAGACCTGTTTGCCAGTTCCGACCTCACCGACGACAACCTCCAGCAGGGCTACCTCGACCACAACACCAAGCTGCAAGCCGCCAAGGCCCCGGCCGACACCCCCGACTGGAAGCTGACGGGCCTGAAGGCCCAACAAACAACCGTGGCGCCTACGCCGTCCAAATCGGGGAAGTGCTGCAAAGCCTGGGCACCGGGCAGCGCACCCAGGGCCAGTCGCGCATCGTCACCGAAGCCCAGCGCCACACGGCCCTGGACGAGCTGACGGCCGTCAACGGCCTCGTCACGGGCCTCGTGCGCGAACCCGTGCAGCGGGCGGCGCTGCGCAAGGCGCTGTTTCCGCAGGGCCTGGGTGCCTACGCCGCGATGGGCCTTGACGAGTTGCCGAAAGAATTTGAGGACTTTTTAACCGTGCTGACCACCAACAAGGCGGCCTTTGGCAAAATGGCCGATACCGCCGTGGCCGATGCCGCCGCCGCCCTGGCCCCCTACGCCGCGCTGCGCAAGCAGCAGAAAGAAGACAAAAACGCCACCGGCACGGCCCGCACCGATTTCACGACCCTGCGCCCGCTCCTCACCCACAGCCTCACCGAAAGCCTGCACCTGGGGGCGCTGCTGTATGCGCCCACCTACGACCTGGCCCTGGCCTGGTTCACGGCCGGCTACTTCAACCGCCACCGGGTGAGCAACCCGGCCGGCACCCACCACCGCACGGTGGCCGCCGGGGCCAGCCACAGCCTCTACGACCTGGGCCACGCCCCCGGCAACGCCGCCACCACGGCCACCGTCAGCCTGCCCGCCGGCCCCGGCGGCCCGCTGCTGGTGGGCCGCGCCGCCACCGCCCGCCTGGCCCCCGAGGCGGCCACCGCCCAGCCCCTGCTGCCCGGCCAAACCCTGGTCCTGAACCTGGCCCTGCTGGGCAGCGGCGACTGGCTGGTGTGCCACAACGACGGCACCCGGCAACTGGACGCAACGGTGGTGCTGGGGTAAGGCCGGGAGTTGGGCCGTTTCGGACTATCTTCGCTTTCGCTAACTTGCTTCCTGCCATGAAAAACCGGTTTCTACTCGCCGCCCTCGCGCTGGCCTTGCCCGCGCTGCCCGCCCGCAGCCAAAGCTACCTGGCCCCCGAAATCCTGTTCGGGCACAACCCCGGCCTGGTCAATCCGGGGCCGGACCGGAACGGTGGGAGCTACCCGCCGGGCTGGAGGTTGATAATGCCGCAGATTATCCCGGCCACCCCGGTGTGGACGGCGGTGGAGCCGCTGCCATTTCCTTTTCAGTGCTTCGGGCAGACTGTCACGGCCTATAAGGTGTCTTCCAGCGGCGTACTCACCTTCAGCACGGCGGCCGTGACGCCGCCCTCGGCTACGGCCACGGCGCTGCCCTCGGCGCAGGTGCCCGACCTGTCGGTGTGCATCTGGCCCCAGGGGTTCGGCAACATTGCCACCAAAACCTTTGGCACCGCCCCGCACCGGCAGCTTTGGGTCGGCTTTAACGCACGCTGGAGCGTGGTGCTGGAAGAAACCTCCAACGCTATTTACGTTGTCAACCCTGCGATTCCAGACTATGGCGACACTTGGAGCATCGGGGTGCAGCGCAACGCCACCCAGGCCGTGCAGGTGCCGGGTTCGCCCCAGTCTCCTTCGCTCACTCCCAACCGGCTGTACACCGACCTCACCGACGACAATTACTACTACGCCTTCCGGCCCACGCCCCTGCCCGTGGCCGACAACGAGGTAATTGCCCATACGCTGCCGCCGGTGGCCGACCGGCGCGTTCCGCTCGTCGTTGGGGGCACGTTGCGGAACCTGGGCAGCCAGCCCCTGACGGCCTACCGCGTGGGCTATCGGGCGGACAATGGGCCGGTGGTGCTGAGCCCGGTGCTGACCCATACGCCGATTGCCAGCCTCGACACGGCGTCGTTTCGCCACCCCCTGGCCTGGCAGCCGCCCGTGCGCGGCACCTACCGCGTACGGGTGTGGGTAAGCCCGGCCCCCGGCGGCGCCCCCGACCCCTACCCGCTCAACGACACCTTGCAGGCCACCGTGCTGATGGCCGACTCCACGATGCGCCGCACGGTGGCCCTGGAGGGCTTCAGCAGTAGCACCTGCTCGACTTGCGGGGCCGGCAACATCAACGTGCGGACCGTGAACCGGCCCCTGGCCGGCCGCTTCGTGGAGACCCACTACCAGCAGGACTTTCCCGGCTCTGGTGACCCCTACAACACTCCGGAAGCCAGCGACCGTATGCGTAGCTACTATAATTATAACGGCGGCATTTCGGCCACCGTCGTGGACGGGTTGCGCATCCTCTCTTCGGCGAGCTACCAGCGTTCCGATTTTGAGCAGGCCGCCCAGCGGCTCGCCACGGTGCGCATCAACGCCGCCTATCAAGTGGTGGGCCGCACGGTGCGGGTGATGGCGCAGGTGCGGGCTTTTGACCAGCTACCGCCCAACTATGAGCTGACGATGGCCATAACGGAGCGGCAGACGCGGAATAACTATCAGTTTTATGAGCCGGTATTCTACAACGTCTTTCGCAAGTTTTTTTCTGGTTACTCCCTCTCCCCATCTGTGCTGGCTTCGGGCCAAAGTGCGACCTTCACTCAGACCTACACCTTTCCAACCAACAACACCATTGAGCATTTCGACAGCCTGCGGGTGATGGTGCTGGTGCAGCACCGCCTCAACCACGACCTTCTGCAAGCGGCCTACGCCACGCCCAGCACAACGCTGTTGTTGGGGGCGGGGCCGGCGGCCGCCGGCCCGGCGTTCGAGGTGCTGCCCAACCCCACCACCGGCGCCACTGCGGTTTCCTTCGCCCTGGCCCAGCCCGAAACCGTGCGCCTGGCCGTGTACGATGCCCTGGGGCGCTGCGTGAGCAGCCCGGCCCCGCTGGCGTTGGGGGCCGGTTCGCACACGCTGCCCCTGTCCTTGCACGGGCACACCGCTGGCCTCTACCTGGTGCGGCTCAGCGGCCGCGCCGGGGCCAGCAGCCAGCGGGTGCTGTTGGAGTAGTTGCCCAACGCCGGGCCGCCTGCGCCGTACTTTGCGCCCATGCCCTCCCCCTCCGCCTCCAAACTTTCGCTCTATGGCGGCATTGCCGCCAACGTCGCCATTGCCGTCAGCAAGTTTGTGGCGGCGTATTTCACCGGCTCGTCGGCCATGCTGAGCGAGGGCATCCACTCGCTCGTGGACACCGGCAACAGCGGGCTGCTGCTCTACGGCACCCGCCAAAGCGAGCGGCCCGCCGATGCCCGGCACCCGTTCGGCCACAGCAAGGAACTGTACTTTTGGGGCCTGATTGTGGCGGTGTTGATATTTTCGGTCGGCGGCGGGATGTCGTTCTACGAAGGCATCCAGCACCTGCAACACCCCGCCCCCCTGGAAGCGCCGGGCTGGAACTACGCGGTGCTGGGCGTGTCCATGCTGTTTGAGGGCTTTGCCATGTATTTATCGGTCAAAGCCCTGCGGGCCGCTGCCCCGCCCGGTCAGGGCTTCGGGCGCATGGTGCGCACCAGCCGCGACCCGGCCGTGTTTGCCTCGGTGCTGGAAAACGGGGCTGCCCTCGTGGGCCTCACGCTGGCCCTGGCCGGGGTGTTTCTGGGCCACCAATTCCACAACCCCTACCTCGACGGGGCCGCGTCCCTGGCCATCGGCGGGCTGCTGATGGGGGTGGCGGTGTTTCTGGTGGCCCGCACCAAAAGCCTGCTGGTGGGCGTGGGCGTGGACGCGGCCACCCTGGCCGGCCTGACCCGCCTGGCCCGGCAGCAGCCCGCCGTGCGCCGCACCCGCCCGCCCCTGACCATGTACCTCGGCCCGGCCGACATCGTCCTGGCCCTGGACGTGGAGTTTCACGACCACCTGACGGCCGCCGACGTGGAGCAAGCCATCGTGGCCTTGCAGGATGCCATCCGGGCCGAATACCCGGATTTTAAGCGGATTTTTGTGGAAGCCAAATCCCTGACCGGGCGCAGTTAGGCGGGTGGTGCCACGAGTTGCCCGAAGGGCCTCGTGGTACCACTATTCGTGGAACAAGGCCGTTGCAACAAATTAGTGGTACCACGAGGCCCTTCGGGCAACTCGTGGCACCACCCGTTCAAACCCTCCTTTCTCCCCAACTCCTCATGCTTTTCAACTCCTTCTGGTGGGGTGGCTACGAATGCACCGACCAGCTCAACGCCTTCGGGCACCGGGTAGATTTTCTGCCCCTCACCGGCCACCTGGCCCTGCTGGACGAGGACTACGCCGCCCTGCAACCCTTCGGCATTCGCACCGTGCGCGAAGGCATCCGCTGGGCGCAGATTGAGCGCACGCCCTTCCGCTACGATTTCAGCACCGTGCAAACGATGCTCGACGCGGGCCGCCGCCAGGGCATCCAGCAAATCTGGGACCTGTGCCACTTCGGCTACCCCGACGACCTCACGCCGTTGCACCCGCTCTTTGCCCAGCGGTTTGCGGCGCTGTGCCGGGCGTTCGTGGAATTCTACCGCCGCCAGCGGCCCGACGACGTGCTCATCGTCACGCCCATCAACGAGGTGAACTTTATGAGTTGGCTGGGCGGCGACGTGCGCGGCACCAGCCCCTACTGCGTGGGCCAGGGCTGGGAGGTGAAGTACGGCCTGATGCGGGCGTACATCGAAGGCAGTTGGGCGCTGCGCGAGGTGGACCCCGGCATCCGTTTCCTCAGCACCGAGCCGCTCATCAGCATCGTCCCGCCGCCCAACCCCTGGCCCAAGCACGCCCGCGAAGCGAAGCGTGCCCACCTCGACCAGTTTCAGGCCACCGACATCCTCAGCGGCCGGATGTGCCCCGAGTTGGGCGGCCACCCCGATTTGCTCGACATCGTGGGCTTCAATTTCTACTACGACAACCAGTGGCAGCTCCACCCCCACCGCCACCTGGGCTGGAACAACACCCCCGCCGACCCCCGCTGGGTGCCCCTGAGCGAGCTATTGCGTCAGGCTTATAAACGCTACCAGCGCCCCTTCGTCGTCTCCGAAACCAGCCACCCCGGCGTGGACCGCCCCCAGTGGTGGCAGATGATAGGCGACGAATGCGCCAAAGTGCTGCAAGCCGGCCTGCCCCTGCAAGGCGTGTGCCTCTACCCCGTCATCGACCGCCCCGACTGGGACCACCCCGACCAGTGGCACCAGTCCGGCCTCTGGGATGCCGACCTCGGCCGGCCCGGCCCGGCGCGGGTGCTGCACCCGCCCAGCGCCGAGGCGTTGCGCCAGGCCCAGGCCACCGTAGCGGCCGTGCCGGTTCCGAAGCAGGCGCGGGCAGTGGCTGGAATCAGCTAGCAGCCGGAACGCGGGCCAACCCCAACAGGGCCGTGGCCCCAGGACCAAAACCTGCGGCGGGGCCACCCGGTTTGGCTGTTAGCAAGACTGGTGGCAGCGGTAGCTTGGGGCATCAGCGGCTGGGCTGCCCCGCCACGCTCCCGCCCGCCACCAAGCCCCCCCTCGCCCTCTCCACGTCCCAACGCCCATCGGTATGCCGGTTCCCCTTAGCCTGCCCGCCTGCCCCGAGCGCCTGCGTTCGGCCCGCACCGCCCTGCATTTGATTGATGGCAAGTGGAAAATCCCCATCCTCATCGCCCTGGGCTTCGGGCACCGCCGGTTTCAGGAGTTGAAACGCGACATTGAAGGCATCTCGCCCAAGATGTTGAGCAAGGAGCTGAAAGATTTAGAGGAAAACGACCTGATTCTGCGCCTGCCGCACGGTACGCCAACCGTGGCCGTCACCTATGCACTGTCGCCGCTGGGGCAGTCGCTCGACCGATTGCTCGAAGAGCTACACGACTGGGGCGCGGCCTTTCGGGCCGGGCTGGCCCCGGCCCCGCAGGGCCAGGCAGTAACCCCGGGGTGAGTGCTTCCCTTTAGGTGACTGCGCAACTTGAAAACCGACCGGGTAGGTTTGCGGAATCAATTTCTATTTTTTCCCAACCAACCCAACCCCATGCTACGCTCCTGTTATTTCGGCTTCACCCTGGCCCTCGGCCTGGCCGGCTGCAACACCCCCGCCCCCACCACGCCCCCGGCTGCGGCCGCCCCCGCCGTAGCGGCCGTGCCCCCCGCCTTCACGCCCCAGAACAGCGCCATTCTGCTCATTGACCACCAGGGCCTGACCGTGGGCTGGATAAAAAGCCAGCCCACGGCCACGGTGTTGGCCAACGTGGCGCTGCTGGCCCGCCTGGGCAGCGAAATGCACATCCCGACCATTGTGACCAGCACCATGGAAGCCCAAATCGGGACCAACGTGGCCGAGGTGCAGCAAAAGGCCCCCGCCGCCTACGCCCAGCGCATCAAGCGCGGCGGCACCCTCAACTGCTTCCTGGACCCGGCCTTCGGCAAAGCCGTGGCTGCCACCGGCCGCAAAAACCTCATCATCGCCGGCCTCACCACCGACATCTGCCTCATGCACACCGTGGAGGGGGCACTGCGGGCCGGCTACACCGTGCAGGTGGTGGGCGATGCCTGCGGCAGCATGAGCACTCTCACCGACGAGCTGACCTTTGCCCGCCTCCGCAGCCTGGGCGTGGTGATAACCGGCGGCAACCAGATTTTGTCGGAGCTGTACACCGACTTTGGCACCCCCGAAGGCCAGCAGGCCCAGAAGATTAACATGGAAGAAATCATCAGCAAGCTGCCCAAATAAGGGAGCCAGCGGCCATTGCCCGGCCGCCCCAATGCGGGTGGCCGGGCATTTCTTCGCATTTTTCTTCGTGCCCATGAAACTGCTTTTCCCGTTCATCGCCCTGCTGCTGGTTGCTACCGCCACGCAGGCCCAACCGGCCGATGCCCCGCCGCCCGCCGCTCACCCGCCCGGTGCGCCGCTGCCCGTAGAGGTCATGGCTGGCCACCGCCAGCTCATTCTGCAAACGGTCGTGAACAAGAAATTTGCCCCCGATAGCCGGTTTGCGTTCTTCAACCTCACCACCTTCGGGGCCGACTACCAAAACGACCCCAGCAACAACAGCTACCTGACCACCGCCGCCCTGAAATACGAATTGCTGGGCCACTTCTCGGTGTTCGGGGGCCTGAACATGAACTCGGCGGTGGGCTTCCGGCCCACCGGAGGCCTGGACTACGTTTTTGCCAACCCCGCCTGGCTCCTCGTAGCCGAGCAGAGCCTTGACCTGACCCAATCCCACAACCTGCAAAGCATTGCCCTGGTCGAGTACAAGCCCAAGCTCTCGGCCAACCTGGCGCTTTACAGCCGGGTGCAGGGCCTGTACAACTACGACACCGAGGCCCGCGTCCACGACCTGAGCTACGTGTTTCTACGGCTGGGCCTGGCCTACCGCACCGCTGCCTTCGGCCTCGCCGCCAACCTGAACCGCTTTGGCCCTTTTGAAGTATTGAAGGAGAACTACGGCGTGTTCGTCCGCAAAGAGTTTTTCTGATTTTCGCCCATTCCATGCCCGACCTCTCCGCCCCACCCTCCGGGAAAGAAACCACCCGCCTCGAAGCCTTCAGCGACGGTATTTTTGGCGTTGCCATCACCCTGCTGGCCATCGAAATCGGGGTGGCCCACGGCACCGCCGCCACCAATGCCGGGCTGTGGCACGGCATTCTGGCGGCGTGGCCCAAGTACCTGGCGTACTTCGCCAGCTTCGTCCAGATTTTGTTTATGTGGATGGCGCACCACGCCATCTTCGGGTTGGTGCGGCGCAGCAACGTGCAGCTCATGCTGGCCAATGGCCTGCTGCTGCTGCTGGTGGTGCTGGTGCCATTTCCGAACCGCACCCTGGGCGAATACATCGCCACCGATGCCCAAGTGGCCGCTACGGTGTTCTACACCGGCTATTTTGTGGTCATCGGCCTGGCCTTCGTGTTGCTGATGTACGTGGCCTGCCACCCCTCTTTTGATTTGTTGCGGCCCGACGTATCGGCGGCCCAGGTGTTGCAGCTCAAAAAGGCGCAGTGGCTGGGCTTCACCTTCAACCTGATTATTGCGGCCGTGGCGGGGGTATTGCCCTGGTTGGCGCTGGCCCTTAGCACAGCCATGTGGGTGTATTGGGCCTTGCTTTCGCGCGAGCAGTAGCGGGTTGCCGGTTTTGCTGTATCTTGCAGCAGTTAGTTTTTCTATCTGCCATGCCTGCCACCGCCCACCTCTACTCGCCCATCGGAATGCTGGCCCTGAGCGGCTCCGACGCGGGCCTCCACGCCGTGCAATTTGTGGACCACGCCGCGCCCGTGCCCACCCCGGCGGCCGAGGTTCCGGATTGCCTGAAAGAAGCGTACCGGCAGCTACAGGCGTATTTTGGCCACGAGCTGCGCGAGTTCTCCCTGCGCTGCGAACCGCAGATTGGCACCGCTTTTCAGCGGCAGGTGTGGGCAGCGCTGGTGGGCATTGCCCACGGCAGCACGGCCTCGTACCTGGACGTGGCCCGGCTCCTGAACAACCCCAAATCCGTCCGGGCCGTGGGCGCGGCCAACGGCCAGAACCCGCTGGCCATCGTCTGGCCCTGCCACCGCGTCATTGGGGCCGACGGCAGCCTCACGGGCTATTCGGGCGGCCTGCTCCGCAAGCGCTGGCTGCTGGCCTTTGAGCAACCCATGTCGCAGGGCGGGCTGTTTGGGTAAGGTTGTAGCGCGAACTTTTCACCCCAAAACCCGACTCGCTTCGCGCCGGTCGGGTTTCTTATTTCCAGTTTTTTAGCCCACCAATGATACTTCCCGCCCTGCTCAACCGGGTGCTGCTGGTTGCTCGTTGGGGCGACTTGCCAGCCCGCAACGAGCAACTATCAATAGGGCGTGAGCGTGGCTGTGTAGGTCGTCGTCACATTGTTGTCAATCACGGTGCCGCGCAACACCATGCGGGTGCTGCTCAACTCCACGATGTCGGGTGTGCCGGCCCCGCCGGTGCCAAGCAACGGCGTGGTCAGCAGCAGCTTGGTTTCGTTGCTGATTAGCTCCCAGGTGCCGGCCTGGCTTTGCGCGTCGCTGGTGTTGCACTTCAGCGGCCCTTCGTTGGCCTCGGCCGTGCGGTCGTCGTTGAAGCGCAGGTAGTCGTCCTTTTCACAGGGTCTCAGGGTGGCGTAGCCGTCTTTGGTCACGCTGCCCTGCTGAGCGGTGAGGGCCGTCAGGCCCCAGCGCTTGTTCACCAGCAAGGCTACTTTGGCGCTGGGCGTGGGCGTGTCGGTCGAGTCTTTTTTACAAGCCGAAACCAGGGCTACCAGAGCCAGGGCGGACAAAGCAAGGCGCTTCATAAGGGGAAATGGTGAATGCAACGGGATGCCGGCAAAGGTAAGTAGCCGCCCCGGATGGCGCGGCGTGGGGCAGCCAAGCGCTACAGCCGAAGCTCCACCCGTCCGGCAGAAAACCCCAGCGCAGCGGATGGGAACGCCCGCCGCCCCAATATCACCCAGCCGCTACCGGGGCGGCAGCGGCTGGGTGCTATTGAAGTTGCGAAAGGTCAAGCGGCTTGCCGCCATGGCAACGCGGCCACCTCAGCAGCAGGCAAGGTTAACACGGCTTGCGTGTGGCCGTCAGGCTGCACAAATTCTACTTCGTAGGCGGCACCCTGCGCGTGAACCAGCACCACCGTGCCCACTGCTCCAACTGCCAAGCCGCATTCGGCGTGGGCTTTTTGTAATTGCACGAGGTCCAATTCTGCGAAGGTGTTCATCAGCGGGCGAGTAAGTGGGCAGTTATTAGCAAAACGAGGATGCCGGGCGATTGTTCCATCCACACGGTACGGATGGGATATTCTCGCCCATTGGGGGCCAGCAGTGGCCCGTCCACTACAAATTTAACTCCATAAGGGGATTGTTTCTCTTCCGTTACCACACAGGTGTGGCCGTGCAGAATCAAGTCGGCCGCCAGTTGCTCGTAATGCTGCTGCGAATAGCCAATGCTCAGAAAGAATCGCGCCTTTGGGCCACCCACCGGATGATTGGGATTGAGCAAGTACTCCTGCACTTTGGTTGGCGAGATGAACAGCGGCTTGTCGTGTAGGGTCATTGAGCAAAACTACTGAACTGGCGCGGCGAGTGGAAACGCCAGCAGTCTCGGAAACCAAACCAGCCGCTACCGGGGCGGCAGCGGCTGGCGACACTCATTATAAAAAATTTCAAATCCCTAAACGATAACAGTAGAAAAATTTTTAATAGAAAAGTTATATTGACCTGTCAAACCCTGCAAATGGTTGTGAAAGCGTCGCACAAGGTCTTTGAATGGAACTTTAACGGAAATCCTAGCTTCATTAATGCCAATAGAGTCAGTGTTCAAATAATAACCTTGGCTTTGAAGCCTGTCAACTATTGGGTTTAAACTGCTTCCAGCATTCAAATTTAAATCACAAGTAATTAAGTGCGTTTCATCTTTAGTCTCGCTGCCCTGTTTTTGCGCGTTATTTCCAATGTATTGAACTTCATCAAGTATAGGTTGATTAACTGCCCGTTTTCTGAAATCGTAGGAAAATTTCAGAAAACTGAATGTGGAATAAATGTGGAAGCGTTGGCCAGTGCATTCCAAAAATTCTCGCACCAGTTCAGGTAACGGACCAACTGTCTTGCCTGAGCTTTTTAATATCCAGTCTTCTTTTTCATCGTCGCTAATAAAAAGAACTGGCTTCTGTTCTTGCTTAGCCTTATCGATAACTTGCTTCCATATGACAAGGTCTCCGTACCTGCTAGGCTCAGGCTTACTCGAGTCTTTGTAGCCAGGCGGTTTATGGGACTTATACCTTTCAACTCCTTCTTTGTACAACGCGTTGAGCACATCAACTGTGTACGGTTGCCCTACACGGTTTTCGAACAGTTCCGTTACTTTCTTTGCTATGTTATCCTGAGTAGTCAATTTAGACAAAATTCCCTCCCGCTCGGAAAACTCTTCTTCTATTTTTTTAACTATACTATCGAATTCTGAGAAGGATTTCTCCGTAACGAAAGGGTGTCCTTTCCTATTGGCTAAAGTGTTTTTTACCCTTTGCAAGTCTCTTATAGCTTCTGAATAGTTTTTTATCTGCTCTCCTATCACGCCCAGTCTGCCTTCAAAAAATTCATGCCCGACGCAGTATGGTATCCATACTCTGTCACCATAGAAATTAATTGTTTCGCTCAACTCTAAGGAACTTGCGTCGGAATAGCGGTAAAAATTAAGTAAGACATTGGTATCAAAAACAAACAGGCAATTCTGCCATAGGCTTTCAAACGCGACTTGCTCTAAGGGAACGTACTCGCTGAAAAGATTTTTCATTGGAACTTAGCTTCAAACTGAAGTATATCCTTTAAAAACGAAGAAACGTCCTTTTCGCTTCTTGCCTCTCTCATTATTCGATTGATGTCTGTCCGAATTTCCCCTTTGCTCTGTACAACTGAACTATAAGGAATGTTCAGCAACACTAACCAGAGGATGTAAAAATTTTGAAAGCTCCTTAGCTTAGAAATCGCAAAAACACTGTCCAGCTCGAACCTAAGCATTTCCTCATCTTCTCCCTCACCATCATCAGAATCAGAAACCAAGCATTTGACCTTTTTGATAAAATTTTGCTCAAGGTTATTGCAGCTTTCCAAGAATTTCGCCTTTTCTTCAGGCTTATCAAGTGCCTGCGTTATTTCGCTTCGCGCCTTAAGGCGAATGTTAATTTTATTGGCTTTATAGATATAAAATATCTCTGGGGCTTCTCGGCGGCCATCCTGCTGTTTTGTGCTGTATTCCAAAAATGCTAGATAAGTTAAAAGCCCCTCGTTATCCATGCGCCTATTATCCCTTCTCACAAAAAACCAATCTTTGTGAGAAGAATAGATTTCTTTTATCTTATCGATAATATCCCTGTCGACGTAAGAATTCCACATCTCGAAAGTGTTTTCGAGAATTGGGAAAGGCTTGTAGTTAAGTCTAATAAATAAATCAATTGGGTCAAAGTCGGGGTTGTTCTTTTCGCTTATCTCAATTATCCACAGGTCAAAGTCAAGTATTCTATCCTGATAAGCTGTAGGGAGGTCTGCAAATTTCTTGCCTTCAAGATTATCTTTTAGGATGTTCAACCGTCTTAAAGAGTAGTTATTTTTCTCGGATTTTACCATCCTTTTACTTTCGTCGAGGAAGCCGCGCCCTAAATAACCTAGAATAGAAAGCAAACGCTGCTGCCCATCTAAAACCTCTGCAACGCCGTCATTCCTTTTATAAAGAAAGATAGGCGGCAGCTTAATCCCCAAGAGTATACTCTCTATAATTGCAGAGGATTTGAACCGGTCGATTACTTCATTTCTTTGATAGGAGGGCCGAAGTAAGAACCGCTCTTTCGCCATACGGGTGCATATGTCATCAATTGCATTGGATGATGCGTCTGGCTTATTTAACCTAAGTGATTCGAACTTCGACAGTGTTGATGTGTCGGTTGTAGGCTGTGCTTGCGACAGTTGCCTATTCTGTTCTTTAAATGCGCTACCACTTGACAGGTAAACATCAAACTCGATACCTGAAAGCTCATGAAAGAGGTGGGCTGTTTTTTCGTACCTTTCAATCACCTGCGTATACAGATTACTGTCTTGAATTTTGAAGCTTTCAGCATGAGCAGAAAAAAACTCTACTACCCGATTTTTTACTTTTTCTTCAAGCAAAAAGGCCCACTCTATAGATTCCGTATCCATAATAGATACAGCCCAAAAAAGACATTCAAAAATCAATCTATTTGTTGTAAATCCCCGCGTTATAAACAAGGATTTCATGTCTTTCAAGTAGCTGAGCTTCTTTGAGAAGTTCACATACACATCTTCGGCATCTCCAGCATTATTAGAGAGGTGCTCAAAAAATCGTTCTATGATTTCCTGTTTAGCGCTTGTGTTTGCGTAGTATTTTATCGGGACGCTCGGAAGAACTAACTGCTGTCTAATTTTTTTCAGTGTTTTCTCAATATCCAACGGCTGTTCAAAATGGAACACATCAGCAATATCCTTTTGGGCATTCTTGCTATTCGCAATCCGCTTTTTAAAAAACGAAACAATATCATTATTTTGATATTTTGCCTTGTCGATTTCAACCGATTTCAAAGGTGTGATACCAGAGTTGTATCTCTTAAAAATTTCTTTTTTAACAATTTCTTCTTTCTCAGGGCTTGAAGAGGATTGGTCTCTGAAGCTAAACTCTATGATTCGGAGCTTAGTGTCCCAAAAAGTATCCCTTAAGTCGCCCAAATCATCGAAGTCCTTGTTTTTTAAATCGCGAAGTTTAAGCAGGCCTTTTTTCTTGAGTTTGAAACTTTTATCGATAAACCTTTTTATAGTTTCGTAACGCTGGCGACCATCGATAACCTCGATTTTTTCTTCCGAACTGAAAAAAATTATCGGAGGAATTTCTGTCCCTAGCAGTATGCTCTCTATAAAGTAAGTAGCTTTATCGTCGTCCCAAACGTAATTCCTCTGATAGGAAGGCTTGTAATCTGTTTTTTTTGTCCGGCGCTCATTAGCAAACAGAGTTTCTATGGCCATAACTTTGGCCTCAATTTTCAAGTCAGTTTTAAATACCTCTTGAATATCTACCATTTGCGTAGTCTTGGTGCTCATGAGCTAATTTGTATTGCAAAGCTTGGGCTAATTACAGCCCAAGCTTTGCTGTTAAGATTACAAACTTAAAACTTCTTACTCTACGACTCGCAGGCCTCACACGCCTCTGGGTTATCCAGCGAGCAGCTCATGTCGCTTTGGTTCTGGGCGGCGACGAGCATCGGCTCCCAGGGTTTCGGCTGCTTGCTTTTCCACCGGGTCAGGCGGCTAGGGCCGCTCCTTTGTTGGGGGGTAGCTTGCCAATCTTTTTCAAGTAAGCCGCCAGCTCTTTATCTGTCAGCGGACCACTGATGCGGCCTTTAGCCCACTCCTCAGGGGTTTTGCCGTTCATCGAAAGATTCGCCGGTGTCTTCGAGGAACTGGCGGATGAGTGCAATTCGGATGGCTCCATAATCGGGAAGGCTTACGTCGTCGATGACGAGGGTTTTCTCGGTCAACGTGAAAACAATGGCAATAAATTTCCGGTAGCTGTTCGTGTAGCCGATACGCTCAAACTGGCCGGCAGGACGAATATACGTCGAAACTTGGACGGACTGCTGGAGCAGTTCACGAATTTCGTCTAGTTCAATCCGAAGGCTGGCCATCCAATGGAGGTTGAGCTTGCCAAAGTCGATTTCGTAGTTTGAAAACATACGTAGTAAAAGTTGCCAAAAAGCCACCTCAAATGAGGTGGCTTTTTGTTGTGAAGCCCGGAAATTCGGGCCCCAGATACTCATCGGGCAATGGGCGGTTATCGGGAATGAAATTTAATTTCCCTTACGACCCACACGCCTCACACGCCTCCGGGTTATCCAGCGAGCAGCTCATGTCGCTTTGGTTCTGGGCCGCGACGAGCATCGGCTCCAGGGTTTCGGCGGCTTGCTTTTCCACCGGGTCAGGCAGCGGGTTTGTATTCGGCATCGGCGGGGAGCTTGCCAAGCTTCTTCAGCAACACAAACATCTCCTGTTTTGAGAGTGGCCCGGTGAGGCGACCGGCTTCCCATTCTTCAGGGGTCTTGCCATTCATAGACAAATTATTGGCGTTCTGCGCCGAGTCGGCGGAGGATGACGTCTTGGATGGTTTCATAACTGGGCAATGTTACGTCTTCAATAATGAGCTTCTGCTCAACGACGGTGAAAAGAACGGTGATGAACTTGCGTTGGTTCGTGTAGCCGACAATCTCAAGTACACCTTTCGCTTGCAGAAACATTTGCGCCCGCTCCGACACTTGAATCAGGTCAGCTATTTCTTCAAAGTCAATGCTGAGGCCGTGCAGCCAATTCCAGTTAAGCTTGCCAAAGTCGATTTCGTAATTGGGGAACATAAGGTTGGGGCCAGTAAAACGCCACCCCGAAAGGAGTGGCGTTTCATGGGCAGATTTTATTTTGTGCCTTGGATACCACCGATGACAGCGGTGGTTAGTCCCCTACGCTAAATAATTTCCCCTTACGACCCGCAAGCCTCACACGCCTCCGGGTTATCCAGCGAGCAGCTCATATCCGCTTGGTTTTGCTCCACCAGCGCCAGCGGCTCCAGGGTTTCGGCGGCTTGCTTTTCCACCGTGAACTTGATGGCATCGGCGGCGGCTTTGGTGCGCAGGTAGTACATCCCGGTTTTCAGGCCGCGCTTCCAGGAGTGGAAGTGCATACTGGTGAGCTTGCCGAAGTTCACGTTTTGCACGTGCAGGTTCAGGCTTTGGCTCTGGCAGATGTAGGCCCCGCGGTCGGCGGCCAGGTCGATGATGCGGCGCTGCGAGATTTCCCACACCGTCTTGTACAGGTCTTTGATGGACTGCGGGATGCGGGCAATGCCCTGCACCGAGCCGTTGGCGGCGATGATTTCCTGCTTCATGGCCTCGTTCCACAGGCCCAGGCCCACCAGGTCGTGCAGCAGGTGCTTGTTCACGACCATGAACTCGCCGCTGAGCACGCGCCGCACGTAAATGTTGCTCGTGTAAGGCTCAAACGACTCGTTGTTGCCCAGAATCTGGGCGGTGCTGGCCGTGGGCATAGGGGCCACCAGCAGCGAGTTCCGCACACCGTGCTGCACCACTTCGGCGCGCAGGGTTTCCCAGTCCCAGCGGCCCGACTCGGGCGTTACGCCCCATAGGTCAAACTGAAACTTGCCCTGGCTCAGGGGCGAACCGGGGAAGGTTTCGTAGTGCCCATCCTTGATGGCGAGGTCTTTCGAGGCCGTCATGGCCGCGAAGTAGATGGTTTCAAAAATGTCCTTGTTCAGCCCAGCCGCCTCGTCGCTCTCGAAGGGCATCCGCAGGTGAATGAACGTGTCGGCCAGCCCCTGCACCCCCAGCCCGATGGGGCGGTGGCGGAAGTTGCTGCGCTGCGTTTCGGGCACCGGGTAGTAGTTCACGTCAATCACCTTGTTCAGGTTGAGAGTGGCCTGATAGGTCACCTCGTACAGCTTGTCGTGGTCGAAGGTGGTGCGGCCGGCGGCATCCGTCACGAGGTAGCGCGGCAGCGCCAGCGAGGCCAGGTTGCACACCGCAATTTCGTCCTTGTCGGTGTACTCCAGAATCTCGGTGCAGAGGTTGCTGCTCTTAATCGTGCCCAGGTTTTGCTGGTTCGATTTGCGGTTGGCCGCGTCCTTGAAGAGCATATACGGTGTGCCCGTTTCGGTCTGGCTCTCCAGAATGGCAAACCACAGCTCCTGGGCCTTAATGGTTTTGCGGCCCCGGCCCTCGCGCTCGTAGTGCAGGTAGAGCTTTTCAAACTCCGGTCCCCAGCTGTTTTCCAGGCCGGGGCATTCGTGCGGGCACATCAGGGTCCAGTCGCCGTTGTCTTCCACCCGTTGCATAAACAGGTCGGGAGTCCAGAGGGCGTAAAACAGGTCGCGGGCCCGCATCTCCTCCTTGCCGTGGTTCTTTTTGAGGTCCAGAAACTCAAAGATGTCGGCGTGCCAGGGCTCCAGGTAAATGGCAAACGCCCCTTTGCGCTTGCCGCCGCCCTGGTCCACGTAGCGGGCCGTGTCGTTGAACACTTTCAGCATCGGCACCAGCCCGTTGGAGTTGCCGTTGGTGCCCTTGATGTACGACCCTGTGGCCCGCACGTTGCTCACCGACAGCCCAATGCCGCCCGCCGACTGCGAAATCAGGGCGCAGTTTTTCAGCGTGTCGTAGATGCCCTCAATGCTGTCGTCCTTCATCGTCAGCAAAAAGCACGACGACATTTGCGGCTTCGGGGTGCCGGCGTTGAAAAGCGTGGGCGTGGCGTGGGTGAACCAGCGCTCCGACAGCATATTGTAGGTTTTGATGACCGAATCGATGTCCTCCTTGTGAATGCCCACCGACACCCGCATCAGCATTTGCTGGGGCCGCTCCACCACTTTGCCATCCAGGCGCAACAAGTAGCTCCGTTCCAGGGTCTTGAAGCCAAAAAAGTCGTAATTATAATCCCGGTCGTAAATAATGGCCGAGTCCAGGGTATGGGCATTTTTGTGGATAACTTCCCACACGTCCTTGGCCAGCAGGGAGGCGTTGTCGCCATTCTTTGGGTCTTCATAAGTGTAGAGCCGCTTCATAGTGCTGCTAAACGACTTACTTGTCACCTTGTGCAAATTGCTAACGGCAATGCGGGCGGCCAGAATGGCGTAGTCCGGGTGCCGGGTCGTGAGCGAAGCAGCGGTTTCAGCGGCTAGGTTGTCCAACTCCACCGTCGTCACCCCGTCGTAGATGCCGTCAATCACCTTTTTGGCGACCTCAATCGGGGATACGAAGTTCTGATTCAAGCCGTAGCAAAGCTTCTCGATGCGGGCGGTAACTTTATCAAACTTGACCGATTCGCGGCGGCCGTCGCGCTTAATAACTAACATAATTGGGAAGATGTTGGGGTGAGAGGGGCGAAGAAGAAAGCACCTTTGCCAAGAGGTGTGGGACGTTTCAAGGCCGGAAATTAGTGCCTGGCTTCGGGCTTAGCAAGATAATTATCCACAAGTTATCCACATTGTGGGGAATCAGGCTGAATGAGCGGGTTTTGGCTTGCCAGGAAATTTGCTCCAACTGCTGGAGTTGGCCGGGGCCGGGGATTTTTCCGGTTGGGTGCTACTCATTCCACGCATTTTTCTATCATCCGGGCACACTCGTAGGAGCCGAACAGCCGAACCGGACCCTACCCCGAACCCCAAACCGCTGCTCGCCACCCATTCCCGTACCTATAAAGCCAGTCCAGATAAATTCTTGCCGAACCCCCTGGCTCCTTTGCCTGTTTCTTTCCTGCGATTCCTGCCGTAATTTTGCAGCCCGGTTTCGCGCCGGTCTTTGTCCATGTCCCACCCGTTCAAGGCGGTCAGCCTCTCCTTCAAAAAAGCCCCGCTTGCCATCCGCGAGTTGTTGGCATTGGACGAAGCCGCCTGTCGCCGTTTCCTGCACACCTTGCACCACGAACTGGGGCTGAGTGACTTGCTGGTTCTCAGCACTTGCAACCGCACGGAAGTTTATTACGCGGCCGACGACGACCGCAGCCGCGAAATTATCCTTGCTCTTGGCACCCTCAAGGGCCGGGCCGACATCGGCACTTTCCTGCCCTACTTCGATTTGCTGGCCACCGCCGACGCGGCCGTCGAACACCTCTTTGCTGTGGCAATGGGCCTGGACGCGCAAGTGGTGGGCGATTTGCAAATCAGTAACCAAGTAAAAATGGCCTACCAGTGGGCCGCCGACGCTGACGCAGCCGGGCCGTTTCTGCACCGCCTGTTGCACACCATCTTTTTTACCAACAAGCGGGTGCAAACGGAAACCCGTTTCCGCGACGGAGCCGCCAGCATCAGCTACGCCACCCTGGAACTGGTAGAGGAATTAACGGCCGACGTAGCCAACCCCCGGGTATTGGTCGTGGGCCTGGGCGAAATCGGGGCCGATGTGTGCCGGCACCTGGCCGACAGCCAGGGATTCGGCGAGATTGTGCTGTGCAACCGCAGCCGCGCCCGCGCCGAAACCCTGGCCGCCGAGTGCGGTGGCCTGCGCGTAGTGGACTTTGAAAACTTACTGCCCGCACTCAAAGAAGCAGACGTAGTGATTTCGTCTATCAGCCGGGCCGAGCCGTTTTTCACCCGCGATTTGGTGGCTAACCTGGACGTGCTCAGCTTTAAGTTTCTGATTGACTTAAGTGTTCCGCGTAGCATCGCGGCCGATGTAGAACAGGTGCCCGGCGTGTTGGTGTACAACATTGACACCATTCAAAGCAAAGCCTCGGCAGCATTGGAAACGCGGCTGGCAGCCGTGCCGCAGGTGCAAGCCATCATCGCGGAAAGTATTAGCGGCTTGCAGGAGTGGAGCAAGGAAATGCTGGTTTCGCCGCTCATTCAACGCCTGAAAGCCAACTTGGAATCTTTGCGGCAGGAAGAAATGGACCGCTACCAGAAACGCGCTACCCTTGCCGAAAGTAAATTGCTCGACGAAGCGACTCGTTCGCTGATGCAGAAAGTGCTGAAGCAGCAGGTACTGCGACTTAAATCGGCTTGCAAGCGGGAAGAAGCCGATAAATTGGTGGAATTGCTCACCGGGCTGTTCGAGGTAGAACCGCTAGACGAGATGGCAATCGGTAGCAAAACCAATTAAGCGTTGGCCGTTGCTGCCGCTACGCTCCCCAACCCTGATAAAACCAGAAGGCCGCCCCTGTACAGGGACGGCCTTCTGGTTTTATCAGGGTTGTTAGGACGCGAATGGTTTATTCAGCGACTAAGCCCACCGGCGAGTGCCGCGCACCAGTTTGGCACCAGCGTAAACGAAGCCGCTAACCACCAGCAAGCCGACACCACCGTCGATTGGGGTAACGTCAGCCGGGGTGGTACCTCCTGGACCGGGGCCGCCGCTACCAGGACCAGGCTGGGCTATTGAAATGGTTACGCCGCCAATCAACATCAGGGCGCTCAAGGCGATAGTAGTGAGATGCTTTTTCATGAAAAAAGAAGTGAAGAAAGTAAAAGGTTTAAAAATGCTTTGAGAAAAGAGTGAAACTTCAGGGTGATATCAGGTCAAACGGGTAGTAAAAATTAAGGTTACAAAAAATCTCCAAAAGCTCAAAAAAAATTTGGTGATTCAACTTTTGAACGGTAACTTTGTCGTAAGACCATTTACGTGGGTATTGTTAATTAAGTTGTAAAAGGGTTTGATAAAAACTTAACCAATAAGAAACAGGTGATTTTTGCTGTTCAGCTTGAAAGGGCTATTTGCCACTGTTTAGCGAGAGCAGGTATTTTTTACTCCGGCTCGCGCATCAACCCGTTTAATCAGCTTCTAAGCGGTTGAGCGGGTTTCGGGCGGCGGCTACGGTCACGACAACGAACTTGGAAGTAGGCGTGTTGCTAATCTTCGCTACGCTCCCGATGGGCACCAACGGGTTGGCTTCGGGGAAGTAGGCGGCGACGTTGCCCTGGGGGATGTCGTAGGGCACGGCGATGAAATTTTCGACCGTGCGCGTCTGGTTGCCAAAGTGGCTGGTGATGTCGATTACATCCTGTGCTTGGAGCTTACGGGAAAGGAGGTCTTTAGGGTTCATAAAAAGCACCCGGCGCTCGCCCCGGATGCCCCGGTAGCGGTCGTTATAGTCGTAGATGGTGGTGTTGAATTGGTCGTGGCTGCGAATGGTCATCAGCACCAACTGATTGGAAATTAGCTGGTGACGTACTAGCTCGGTGGCTGTAAAATTGGCTTTGCCGTTGGGGGTGGTGAAGTTGCGGTCGCGCGGGCCGTTGGGCAAATAAAAGCCGCCGGGCCGCCGCAGCTTCTCATTGAAGTCTGCAAAACCGGGCACGACGTGGGCAATGTGGTCGCGGATGCGGTCGTAGTTTTCGGTCAGGGCTACCCAGTCGGCGCTGGTTTTGCTGCCCAGCGTGGCCAGCGCCACCCCGCTGATGATGGCCACTTCGCTCAGCATTTGCCCGGCCAATGGGGTCAGCACGCCTTTGTTCTGGCTGACGACCCCCATCGAGTTTTCGCAGGAAGTCATTTGGGGGCCGGTGCGCTGCATATCCACGTCGCTGTGGGTGAAGCAGGGGAGCAACAAGCTGCTGCGGCCGGTGGTGAGGTGGCCCCGGTTGAGCTTGGTGCCGACGAAAACGGTCAGGTTTTGCTGGCGCATTCCGGCGGCAATCACTTCGGTGTCGGGGCCAGCGGCCAGCAGGTTGCCGCCCAGGCTGAAGAACACTTTGGTGCGGCCGTGGTACATGGCCTTGAGGCTGTCCACGGTATCAAGGCCGTGGGCGCGGGGCGGGGCGAAGGCAAATTCCTGGCCCAGCGCATCCAAGAAAGCGTCCGGCATTTTTTCCCAGATTCCCATGGTGCGGTCGCCCTGCACGTTGGAGTGGCCGCGCACCGGGCAGGTGCCCGCCCCCGGCTTACCGATGGCTCCTTTGAGCAAGTGCAGGTTCACGATTTCCTGGATGGTGGCCACGCCTTCGCGTTGTTGCGTGATGCCCATGGCCCAGCAGGTGACGACTTTTTGCTTGGGGGCCAGCAGGTTGGCCGCTTCCAGAAGTTGGGCACGGGTGAGGCCGCTGGCTTCCTCAATCTCCTCCCAGGTGGTGGCTTTAATGTTGGCGACGAAACCGGCGTAGCCAGTTGTATATTCGATAATGAATTCGTGGTCAATGACCTGGCCAGGGTTAATTTCTTCGGCGGCCAGCAGGTGCTTAAGCAGGCCGCGCAACAGGGCCAGGTCGCCGCCGACGCGCACTTGCAGGAACACGTCGGTGAGTTGGGTGCCGTTGCCGAGCAAGGCAGGTAGGGCGCGAAGCGGGTTGAGAAAATCCTGGGGATTGCGAAAGTGGTCGAGGCCCGCTTCGGGCAGGGGATTGATGCTGATGATTTTGGCTCCGTTGCGCTTGGCTTTTTGGAGGGCCGTGAGCATCCGGGGGTGGTTGGTGCCGGGGTTTTGGCCGATGATGAGGATGACCTCGGCTTGGTGCAAGTCTTCGAGCGTGACGGAGCCTTTGCCCAAGCCCAGGGTGGGGGCCAGGGCCGCGCCGCTGCTTTCGTGGCACATATTGGAGCAGTCGGGCAGGTTGTTGGTGCCGAAAGCGCGGGCGAAAAGCTGAAACAGAAACGCCGGTTCGTTGGGCACCTTGCCGGAGGTGTAGAACACGGCTTCGTCGGGCGAGGGCAGGGCGTTCAGCTCGTCGGCCACCAGTTGGAATGCGGCGGGCCAATCAATTGGCTCGTAGTGGGTGGCGCCGGGGCGTTTCACCAACGGGTGGGTCAGGCGGCCCAGGTTGTTGAGGTCGCGGTCGGTCATGGCCGAGAGTTCGGCCAGGCTGTGGCGGGCAAACACGGCCGGGTCGGCGCGGCGCACGTCGGCATCGGAGGCGGTGGCTTTGGCTCCGTTTTCGCAAAATTCGGCCACCGAGCGGTGGTCGTCGGGGTCGGGCCAGGCGCAGCTTGAGCAGTCGAAGCCGTCGGTCTGGTTGAGGTTGAGCAGGGCCTGGGTGCCCCGACCCAGGCCGGCCTCACCCCAACCAAAGGCCAGCGACTGAATGACAGCCTGCACACCGGCGGCCACCGTGGCCGGGGCGCTGGTTTGCAAGCCCGTGGGGGCAGCGGGCGGCTGCGCCAGAACGGGAAACTGCGCGGCGGCCCCGGCCACATCAGGGGCCGGAATGGGGGGAAAGTCGGGCGTGGGCATTGAAAGACGAGCGGGCCTAATGGCTGGCCAGGTCTTTCTCTACGAGAATGCGAAGTTCTTGGCCAGCCAAGCCCGGCACGGCACCCGAAAAGCCGTTTTGAGTGGTGCTGGTCCAGGCATCGGCCACGGCGGGCGGCACCACCACCGTAATCTGGCGACCACGGTATTCGGCGCTCACTTGCGCGGCATCGGGGCGGCGCTCCAGGGTGTAAGTCAGGCAGTTCTCCGGTTCTGGCCCGAAATGCACTCTGCCAACAAGGCGGCCGTGGGCGGCAAATTGCAGCACTTCAGCGGCAGACAGGCGCAGGCGTAGCGCGTTGTGGTCGAGGCAAAGTTTCATGGCCGGAGAAAAGTAGCGGATAAGGGGTTTCCGAGTTGCTCAAACGGCCACCCGCGCCGGGTGGCAATACACGTTGAACCGCCCTTGCCGCACGAAGCCCAGCACGGTCATTCCAAAGCTTTCGGCGGCCTGCACGGCCAGGGTGCTGGGGGCACCCACGGCGGCCAGTAGGCCCAGGCCCGCCGCCGCCGCCTTTTGCACCAGCTCGAAGCTAACCCGGCCACTTACCAATAGCACGTGCTGGTGCAGCGGCAGCCAGTCGGCCAGTAGCGCCGCCCCAACGAGCTTGTCGAGGGCGTTGTGGCGGCCCACGTCTTCGCGCAGCAGCAGCAACTCGCCAGCGGGCGAAAACAGCGCCGCCGCGTGCTGGCCGCCGGTTTGAGCAAAGCCCGCCTGGGCGGCCCGCAGTTGTTCCGGCAGCTCGTGTACGGTGGCTGGCCAGATGTGTGGCTGGCCGGGTGGCGGCAACACCGGGCAGGTGGTGGTTTGCACGGCCGCAATGCTGGTTTTGCCGCACACGCCGCAACTGGAGCCGGTGTAGAAGTGACGGGTGAGAGCCGGAAAATCCACTGCTACGTGGGCGGCGAGTTCGGCGCGAACGACGTTGCCCGCTTCTTCGGGTTTCTGGACATCGGGGCAGGGGCGGATGCCGAGCAGGTCAGCCTTTTGACTGACAATGCCTTCGGTGAGCAGGAAGCCAGCGGCGAGTTCCTCATCCTGGCCGGGGGTTCGCATGGTCACGGCCAGGGTGCGGTGCTGGTGCTGGCCGTCGGCGTAGTAGCCGAGGCGGATTTCCAACGGCTCTTCGGCGGCCAGCAGGTCGGTGGCGGGCAGGAGCGGGCCGGAACCGCTGATTTTTTGGATGTGGGCGTAGGCGTAGCTGGCGGCGGGCAGGATGGTCATGGGGATGAGTTTAACGGTAAACTCCCCTCCTGCCAAGGAGGGGACGCTTGCGCGAAGCGCAAGCTGGGGTGGTTAGGCCGTATGCTGCCCCAGTGTTGTTGGGTGTTAGGTTTTTGGGTGTTGGACCAGTTTACCAATAACTCTGGGCAGCATCCGGCCTACCCACCCCAATTTCAGCTTTGCTGAAATGTCCCCTCCTTGGCAGGAGGGGAGTTTACTGTTCAATTTCCCACAACTCGGCCTCAGCCGCTGCCCGTTCCGGCGGCGTGTTCACGTTCCGCAAGTCGTTGGGGAAAGGGGCGGGCAGCACCGCCGCGTCGGAGTTGATGAGGGCTTTGCGAGGGCAAGCGTAACCGAGGCTAAGGAAACGGAGCAGGTGCGCGTAAGCCGTCGGTTCCCAAATAGTCATAAGTGGCTCGGGAAACTCATTGCCGGGCAGTTGCAGGGCCGTGGCGGGGCGACTCGGCTGGCGGTTTTCGACCAGAAACCGTAGCGTGGCGGCGCTCAGAAAAGGCAGGTCGCAAGCGGCTACCAGCCAGGCGGCATTGGGGTCGGTCTGGAAGGCGGAGAGCAAGCCGCCGAGCGGGCCGAGGCCCAGGAATGTATCGGGCAGGGGCACGAGGCCCGCGTCGGCCACATCAGCGGCTTGGTCGGGGCGGCACGAGAGGAGCACATCCGTGCAGACTTCGGCCAGGAGCGCGGACGTGTGCTGGCGCTGGTCGGCGGGGCCGTGGTAGTGCAGGTGGCCTTTGTCGGTGTGCATTCGCTGGCTGTGGCCACCGGCCAGCACAAGGCCGCGCAGGGGCGGCGCTTCGGCGCGGTGCCAAGCCCGGACGAAGGCCGCAATAGCAGCCGTGTCGGCCAGGGGCAGCGCCGGGGGCGGGCTGCCTGCGAAATGCGTTTGCAGGTAGGGCGGCACCTCAGCTACGCCTTCGGGGAGCAGCAGCAGCCGCACGTCGGTCAGGCGGTCCAGCTTCTGGTTCAGGGGTTTGCGCGGGTCCAGAATGGCAATTTGCTGGCGGGCGCGGAAGTGGTTGCCGTTCACCAGCACCAGGCCGTAGTTGGCCAGCAGTTCGGGCTGCGAAAAGCGGTCCAGCGGCCGGGCCAGGTCGAGTTGGCGGTGGCTTATTTTGTCGGTGAGGGCGGCGGCAAGGCCAGCCGTGCCCACAGGCAGGGCCAGCGGGGCCGGGGCGGCGTGGTCGGCATCCACGAAGGCCACGGGCAGCGCTGAGGCGAGGTGCGGCAGCAGCCGCGCCACTAGCGACTGAACGCCGGCGCAGGGAGCGCCGAGAATGGCCAGCTCGTAGCGGCCAAATTCGCCCAGGGCAGGGCGGGGCAGGGGCGGGTGCTTGGGCAACTTTACGGGTAGTTGGTAGTTGGACAAGTGCGGCAGTCGGGCAGCAGATTGGCGCAAAAGTCAGGGCTGCGGCTCTGCAAGGCTTCGCAATGTTGCTTAAAGTTACGGTAGGCGCAGCTTGTTTTGGGAGGCCGGGAACTGAACAGTTGCCGCACTCCAAGCGTTTACCCGCCGTTTTGTGAGGCACCGACGCGGAGGAGGCGCAAGCAGCCCCACTACCAACTACCCAATACCGACTACCGTTCTTCCCCAATGCTCGACGTACTCATCATTGGAGCTGGCCCGGTGGGCCTGGCCTGCGCCCTCGAATGCCAGCGCCGGGGCTTGGCCACGGCCGTGGTGGAAAAGGGCGCGGTGGTCAATTCGCTGGTGGGCTACCCCACCAACATGGAATTTTTCTCGACCCCCGAGCTGCTGGAAATCGGGGGCTACCCGTTTCCGACCAGCCACTACAAGCCCCTGCGCGAAGATGCGCTGGACTACTACCAGCGCGTGGCCCGCGCCGAAAACCTGACCCTGCGCCTCGCCGAAACGGTGGTGCGGCTGCACGGCGAACAGAGCAACTTTCGGGTAGAAACCGACCGGGGCGAAATTGCCACCCGCAACGTGGTGGTTGCCACCGGCTTCTTCGACGTGCCCAACCGCTTGCCGGTGCCGGGGGCCGATTTGCCCCACGTCAGCCACTACTACAAAGAGCCGTACCAACACCCGTTGCAACCGGTGGTGGTCATCGGGGCCAAAAACTCGGCCGCCAAAGCCGCCCTGCAACTAACCCGCGCCGGGGCGCAGGTCACGCTACTCGTGCGCGGCCCCGAAATCAGCGAGAGCGTGAAATACTGGCTGCGGCCCGACTTGCTCAACCGCATTGCCGAGGGCCGAATCCGGGCGTTTTTCAACGCCACCATCACCGAAATCACCCCCGACGCGGTGTTGCTTACCACGCCCGACAGCGGCCCGGTGGCCGTGCCCGCCACGTTCGTGTACGCCCTCACCGGCTACCGGCCCGACGAGGCCCTGCTCGCCCGCCTCGGCATCGAACCCGACCCCGCCGACGAGGCCCACGCCCCGCAGTTTGACCCCGCAACTCACGAAACTAACCGCCCCGGCGTGTTCGTGGCCGGCACCGTGTGCGGCGGCCGGGCCACGAGCCGCTGGTTTATTGAGAACGGCCGGCACCACGCGCAGGTGATTGCGGCGGGACTGGCTAAACTTTCCTGCGATTAAGCAGTGGTGCATAAATAAACGGTCATGCTGAGCGCAGCCGAAGCATCTCTACCGCTTCGTGCTCACGCCTTGATTACTAGCTGGTAGAGATGCTTCGCTGCGCTCAGCACGACGGTCTTTTACACGCTTACTTTTGCGTGACTGCTTAAAGCAAAAATCCCCACCGCGAGGAGGGGACTTTTATTGAATTGGTATCAAATATAGTCTAACTTTTTTTGAAGGTTGTAGTAATAGTGTATGTTACTGCGTTACTGACCTGACTCACATTAACCTTTAAGCTGGCATCGGTAAGTTCAGTGATGTTAACACTCTCGGCAGTGCCAGCTTGCGGGGTTACGGTGAGAATCGTTTGGTCGGAATTGAAAACCCAGGTTCCGATTTTGGTTTGAGGGTCAGTGGTTTTGCACTTAACAGCGCCCTCATCTTCTTTGTAAACATTAGGGGTTTCAAAGCGGATAAAATCGTCCTTTCCGCAGGCATCACCCTGCTGATATAAGTCCGTGATAGCTGTTCCGCCAGGGGTAAGCACAATGCCAGGACTAACGGTTTGGGCAGTTACTACCCAGTTTTTGTTGGTCAGCAGTTCCGTTTTGGAAGGAGCTTCTGTTTTTTTGCTGCAACCCAGCGTGGTCAAGCCCACGGCGGCAGCGAGGAGGTAGGTGGCAAAGTTTTTCATGAGAAAAGGGTTAATAGTGAAGGAAAGGCCACTGCCGGGCAGTGAACCAAACGCAAAGCTACTGTTTTTTTTGGATTGTTCCATCCAAGCACCCAGCAGTCAATCAATTCGCATAGCGCACATCGTCCACCGTCGTCACGCCGCCGTTGGTGCGGCTGGAGCGCAACTCCATTACGTCGGCCGTTAGCTGCACCACGTCAAACGTCACGGTGCCGATGGTGATTTGGGTTTGGTTGCTGTTGAAATCCCAGGTGTAGGTGCTGACTACGGTGCTCGAGGTGCTGCTGCTGGCACAGGCAGTGGGGCCTTCGGTGCGCTCCTGCACCCCGTTGGTTTTGAAGATGTAGCGGTCGTCGCGCTGGCAACTGCTGGGGAAAGCCGTGGGCAGGTAGTCGGTGGCGGTGCCACTGCCCGTGGCGCGGGTGTAGCTGGTGATGTGCCAGGGCGAAATAGTGAGGTTGGCGACTTTGGTGTTGCTGGGCGTGGGCGCTACGGCGGCGGTGTCGCAGCCATCCAGCAAGAGGCCGGTGGTCAGCAGGGTGGCAGCCAGCACAAGGCGGCGGGTAGTGAGCATAAGACAACGAAAGTGAGAACAGCCCGGAAGTGAGATGGCGAGGCAAATATATTACTTCCCGGCAAATTTTTTCGGAGAGCAACAGCCAAAAAAAGCGCCCTTCCCGGCGGGGGAAGGGCGCTTGGCAATTTTAACCGATGCAAAAACTATTGCGGGAACAGCGTACCCCGGTAGTTACTCAGGGCCACCGTCGGGATGGTAGCCCCGTAGGCAGCGTTGATAACGCGAATCCACTCGTTGGCCACCAGGGCGTAGCCGCGCGGGGTCGGATGCACCCCGTCGAGCGAAAACAGGTTGCCGGTGGCGAAGGTCGTGGAATTCACAACGGCATCCGACACGATTTCGCCAGCGGCCACTTGCGTGAAAAAGGCGTTCATATCGGCTACCGGCAGCTTGTATTTGGCGGCGGTACGGGCAATGATTTTGTTCAGGTCGGCGGTGCGGGCCTGCACGGCGGCGGCTTCGGCGGGGTCCAGCACCAATTCGCTGGGCAGCGGCCTGGGCGGTGCCGCAAGGGCCAGCCCGGCGGCCTGTGCGGGCGCAAGGCCCGTGATGACAATGCCAAAACCGAGGGGGGTAGGGTTGGCGGGGGTGGCTTGGGTTCCGATGGCCGAACTTGCTGGCAGCAACAGCAGGTCGGTGGCCATAATTTCACGCACGACTCCGGCCCCGGTTTTGATGAAAAGCCCGAAACGGATGGTTGCTACTTGGGCGGGGGTTAGTTGCAAAGCAGCCGTGAGGGCGGCCTTGTTGGCATCGGGCACGGCCCGTGCCTGCACCCCGGCGGCGGCCGTCAGGGGTGGCACGGCTTTGAAATACGGTACGGCGGTTACGTCTGGGATGTTGGCTACCACGCCTTTCACGGTGCCGTTCTTGGTCAGCTTGCTGATGATGTCCCGGTAGCCCCGCCCAAAATCAACGGTGTCGGTTAGGGCGCTAAACGGGTTGGCAGCTACCGCTACCGCGCCATTGGCCGCGTAAGTTAGCACGTCGTTGTTGCCCAGCCAGCAAGTGAAGAACGTGGGGTTCTTCTGGGTGACGTAGGTAATATAGTCCTGACCGGCGGCGGGCTTGAGGCGCTCGTAGAAGGGATTGATGGTGGCGTAAACGCTGGCTGCCCCGGCAACTTGCGGTATTGCCGAAGCAACGCGGTTAGCACTCAGCACCGAAATACCGGGCACGCCCAAGTTGTCGGGTTGCGGGCCAGTGTAGGCGGCGAGTTGCGCACCACCGGGGAGCATCACGGGCAGGGGTGGCGTACCGCTGGTGACGATGGCCACTTGCTCGTTCAAAAACATATTGGTCGCCGACGGCTGCGCTGGCACCGGCGACTGCCGGGTCTTGCCATCGGGCGAGAACAGGTTGATTAACTTGAGGTAGCCGGAGCCGTCGCGTTGAGCATCGGCAAAGCTGGGCTGCACGAAGCTGGCCGGGCCTTTGCCGGTTTTGCCGAATTGCTGGGCCAGAATGGCGGGGTAGGACGTAGCTTGGGCCTCGTTGTAGAGGCCGCCGTCGCTGTAGCCCGCCGTGAGGGAGTTGCCGACAGCGATGTACTGCGTGAAGTCGGCGGTGCCGGGGGTGGCTGCGGGGCCAGCATCAATGTCGGGCGTGCAACTGCCCAGGCCCAAACCCAGCAACGCCAGGGCGGGCAAAGTGGAATAACGCAAGGATTTCATGGTGTTCATACCGAAAAGCGGTGGAGATTAAAATTTGTAGGACAGCCCCACGCCGGGGATGAGAATAACCGTTTTGTATGTGCCGGCCACCCGGTCGCGGTCGTTGCCGAGGCTGCTGCCGGTGATGCCGCTAGTAGCCAACTGCTGCTGGGTCTGGGTGCGCTCCCGAAAGTTTTCCGCCAGGAACGAGAGGTCAATGGTGAAGGCATCGGCGAAGGTGTAGCCCACGCCCGCCGACAAGCCAATGCGGTCGGCATCGGGGGTTTCGGGGGTCACGAAACCATCTTTCACAGCCGTGAAGTCGTAGAAGCCGCCCAGGCGCAGGGCCAAGCCGGTCGTCACCATGTACTGCCCGCCCAAGCGCAGGGTTAGCGCGTCTTTGTACTGCCGTTGCGAGATGGAGGTGCTACTGCCACCGAGGTTAGAGGTGCCGGGCACTACGGTGTTGGTGGAGGCCACGTAACGGTCACCGTAGCCGTTGTTGCCGCTGAAATCGAATTGCAGCGTTTCGTAGGTACTCCAGAACACGTAGTTGGCATCCAGGCCGATGGTCAGCTTTTCGTTGGGCTTAAAACCGAAGCCGAGGCTGGCCGTGGCGGGCAGCGGCAGTGTGGTGCTGAAGCTGGTGGCCGTGAGTTGGGTGCCGAGCGAACCGACGTTGCGGACACTTACGGTGCCGTCTTCCACCTTCGCATCCAGCTTGGAGCGGTAGCTGGCCCCGACGCTAAATTTGTCGGTGGGCTTGAAGAAAATGCCCACGTTGTAGCCAAACGACTGCTTGGCCTTGCCCGAAAGCGTGACGTGGGTGGGGGTATTTTTTTCGGGGTTGCTGGGGTCGGTTTGCAGTTGTGCCGTTGCGTCTTTTTGCAAGTTCACGTCGCCGTAGGCCAGCACCACCAGGCCCGCCCCGATGCTGAGTTTATCGGAAATGGCGTAAGAACCGGTGAGCTGACCAAAAATGGACCGCAGGTTGATGTCCGTCAGCGCGGTATGCCCGGCCCAGTTGTCGGCGTAGTGCAGTTCGCTGCCGAAGGGCGTGTAGGCGGCAATGCCAATTTTGAACTTGCCGCTTTCCGGCCCAAAGCCCGCATAGAAGTTGGCGGGCGTGACGTTTTGGTCCTTGGTGTAGGTTTGTTCGCCGCTTGATGCCGAGCGGAATGCCACTTTGGGCATGGCCAGGTTGGCCCCAATCTGGACCCCGTTGCCCTTGACCATGGCCAACGCGCCGGGGTTGTAGAACATGGCGGCCTGGTCGAGCGAAAGGCCCACGCCGACACCGCCCATGCCGATGTTGCGCTGCCCGGCCAGGTTCACCTGGAAGCCGCTGGCCCACGCCGCCGGAGCTGCGCCCAGCAGCGCACCCCCCGCGAGGAGTAATGTTTTTGCCTGCATAAGAAAGAGTAAAAAGTTAACGTGTGAGATTGTGGGGCTAAAAGTAGCAGAAAAAATCCGGTTGAACTGTTAGGCAAGCCGAGTAAGTGGGCGAGGAAGGACTGGGACAATGGGGCAAAGTGCAATCAGAACGAGTACCTTGAGGCTGCGCTTTGGTCGTTGAACGGAATCGTTTGATAGGACCGGGCAGCGGCCGAAGCACAGCTTCGGGGTACTCGTTCTGCGCTGCTCCAATCCGCCCTACCTTTGTCCGATGCTGCTCCGTGCCGAACACCTGGTGAAGAAATACAAAGCCCGCACCGTGGTCGACGACATGAGCGTGACCGTGGAGCAGGGCGAAATCGTGGGCCTGCTCGGCCCCAACGGGGCGGGCAAAACCACCTGCTTCTACATGATGGTGGGCATGGTGAAGCCCAACCGGGGCCGCATTTTTGTGGGCGACGAGGAGGTGACGAACCTGCCCATTTACCAGCGGGCGCGGCGCGGCATGGGATACCTGGCGCAGGAAGCCAGCGTGTTCCGGGACCTGAGCGTGGAAGAAAACATCCGGGCGGTGCTGGAAATGACCGACCGGACCAAAGCCGAGCAACGCGCCAAAACCGAGGAGTTGCTGGAGGAATTCAGCCTCACCCATGTGCGCCACAACCTGGGCAAAGTGCTGAGCGGCGGCGAGCGGCGGCGCACCGAAATTGCCCGCGCCCTGGCCGTGGAGCCCAAATTTGTGTTGCTTGACGAACCCTTTGCGGGCGTGGACCCCATCGCCACCGAAGAAATTCAGGGCATCGTGGCCAAGCTGAAGCACAAAAACATCGGCATTCTCATCACCGACCACGACGTGCAAGCCACGTTGAGCATCGTGGACCGGGCGTATTTACTCTTCGAGGGAAAATTACTCAAGGCAGGCACGGCCGAAGAACTAGCGGCGGATGAAACGGTGAGAAGGGTGTATCTGGGCAAGAATTTTGAATTGAAGCGAAACGTAAAAAATGTGGAGTGAAGGGCTTTTTGGGGTTCGGTAGTGGGTATCAACCAATTCGTAAGACCCAAGACTATTAAGACCCAAAAATCCAACACCCAGCCGTCTAACCGCTCAAACATTTCTGCCTTGTTCGGTCGTCTCCTCGCTGCCCTTGTTCAACTCGAGAGCCTGCCCCGGCTGGCCCGCATCCGGGCGCAGCCCGAGGCGGTGCAGGCGCGGGTGTTGCGCGGGTTGCTGGCGCGGGCGCGGGCCACGGAATGGGGGCGGCGCTACGGGTTTGACGAAAACCCGACAGCGGCCGAATTTGCCCGGCGCGTGCCGGTGAGCAGCTACGAGCAGCTGTACCCGGAACTGGAAAAGGTACTGCGCGGGCAGCCCGACGTGCTGTGGCCGGGCCGCCCGCACTGGTTTGCCAAAAGCAGCGGCACCACCAACGCCCGCAGCAAGTTTATCCCCGTGTCGCCCGAGAGCCTGCACCAGGGCCACTACCGCGCCGGGCGCGACATGACGGCGCTGGCCACGTCGCTGTACCCGGCGGCCAACCTGCTGGCGGGCAAAACGCTGAGTCTGGGCGGCACCCACGGGCCGAACCCGCTGCTGGCCGGGGCGGCTTCGCGGGCGGGCGACGTGTCGGCCATCATCATGGCGCAACTGCCGTGGTGGGCCGAACAGATGCGCACCCCACCGCTGGCCCTGGCGCTGCTGGACGAATGGGAGGACAAGATTGAGCGCATTGCCCGTCACGTTATCACGCAGGACGTGCGAACCCTGGCCGGGGTGCCCACCTGGATGCTGGTGCTGTTGCGCCGGGTGCTGGCCCTGACCGGAGCCGCCAACGTGTCGGAAGTGTGGCCCCGGCTGCGGCTGTTTCTGCACGGGGCGGTGGCGTTTGGACCGTACCAGGACCTGTTTCGGCAACTGGCCCCGCACGGGCAGATGCGCTACCTGGAAGTTTACAATGCCTCGGAAGGCTACTTTGCGGTGCAGGACCAGCCCGACGTGCCCGACCTGCTGCTGCTGCTCGACCACGGCATCTACTACGAGTTTTTGCCCGCCGGGCAGTGGGATGCGCCCGACCCGCGTCCGGTGCCGTTGGGTGAGGTGCGCATCGGGCCGAGCTACGCGCTGGTTATCAGTACCAACGCCGGACTTTGGCGCTACGTGGTGGGCGACACCGTGCGGTTTACCTCGTTGGCCCCGTACCGGGTGCGCGTCACTGGGCGCACCCGGCATTTTCTTAACGCATTTGGCGAAGAGGTGGTGGTGGAAAATGCCGAAGCGGCCGTGGCGGCGGCCAGCCGCGCCACCGGCCTCACGGTGCGCGACTTCACGGCCGCGCCGGTGTGGTTTGCGGCCCACGACGCAGCCTCGCGCGGCGGCCACGAGTGGGCCGTAGAGTTTGCCGAAATGCCCGCCCCGGCGGCCCTGGCGCAGTTTGGGGCGGCGCTGGACGCGGCGTTGCGGGCCGTCAATTCGGACTACGATGCCAAGCGCCACCGCGACCTGGCCCTGGCCCCGCCCCGGTGCCACGCGCTGCCGCCGGGCACCTTCGATGCCTGGCTGGCCGGGCGGGGCAAGCTGGGCGGGCAGCACAAAGTGCCCCGCCTGTGCCCCGACCGCACGGTGCTGGAACAAGTGCTGGCCCTGGTCGCCCCGCGCCATTTAGGGTAGCGGGCGCTGGCAGCCTTAAGGGATTCCTCGGCTGGGGCAGGAATCGGCGCGGCGTTCTTTGCCATAACTTTGCCTTGCCGTAACTTTACGCCCTAACGCGCAACACCTCCGCCCGGCAATTCTCCCCGATGGCCTCCGATTCTCCCTTCCGCCGCCCGTATCCTTCGCGTCGCCGCCGCGAACAGGCGAAGAAACGCAAAATGAGCCGGACCGACAAAAACAAGCTACTACTGCGCTTGCTCATGTTTTTAGGGGTCGTCATGGTCATGGCCATGGCTATTGTATTCAGGGGCAACAGCCGAAAAGAATTCACGGCCGACCCCACGCTAACCGTAAAATAGGCAGCAAAGGGGGTGGCTGCGGGCGGTGAATTTTTCCGTTTGCGTGATTTGGCCAACACTTGGGGCTTCGCGGCCGGGGTAGTAGCTGGCAATGGATGCCAGCCTGTTCGATGCGGACTCGGCGGGGAAACAAGGACGACAGCGGGGCGGCTGACAGCGACAACAGCACCAGAAAGGCCGGAACTGCATGAGCCAGCAATGAATTCGTGGCGATGCCGGAAAAATTTTCTGTTTTCCTCAAAAACTTTTGGCCGCTTCCGTGTTTGGCAACGGTTCGGCCCCGGCCTGTGAATTGCCGCAGTGGGGTGCCCGAATGGCTTACCATCTACCCATCGTATGCTCAAAAACTATTTTTTTCGGGGCACGGCGGCGGCCGTGTTCGGCGGCTGGCTGGGTGTGCTACCGGCCCTGGCCCAAAACCAGCCCAGCACCCCCGCCGCCGCCCAACCCCTGGGCCTGGCCAGCGACTCGCTCACGCTGGGCGGCACACTGCAAGCCGTGCTGGATGCCAACCCCAGCCTAACCAACCTGACCGAACTGACCAACGCCGCCAGCAGCCGCTTGGCCCAAACTCAATCGGGCTTCCTGCCCCAGATTACGGGCACGGCCACTTATACCCGCATTGACCCGGTGGTGAAGCTGCCCTTCAATGGCGAAACGTTGCAGTTTGTGCCCAACAACAACTACGATTTTCACCTCACGGCGCAGTACCTGTTGTATGATTTTGGCAAGAACGAAGCCGGGGTGAAGCTGGCCGAATCGCAGGTGCAAACGGCGGAGGACAACGTAGTGGTAGGACGGCGCGATTTGGCCTTTGCCGCTGCCCAATCCTACTACAACGTGCTGTTTATGCGCGAAAGCATTCGGGTGCAGGACCAGCAAATTGCCTCGCTCCGGGCGCACCGCAACGAGATGAACCAGCGGGTGGAAGCCGGGGTCAGCACCAAGTTTGATGTCACGACGACCGACGTGCGCATCACCCAGGCGCAGAATACGCGGCTCGATTTGGAAAACCAGCTCCGCAACCAGCAGGTGCAGTTGGGGCGCTTGCTGCACCGGCCCGCCTCGGCGGCCGAGGTGCCCGTGAAGGGCCGCCTGAGCTACGAGCCGCAGCCGGTGGATGTGGCCGCCGAGTTGGCCAAAGCCGCCCTGAACCGTCCCGAAGTGAAGCTGGCCCGCGATGCTGAGGCCACCGCCGCCCTGCAAAGCCGCCTGCTGGAACGCAGCAATATGCCCAGTCTGGGCGTGGGGGCGCAGATGGGCGGCAAAAACGGCTACATCCTGCCCAACATTGACCGCATCCGTTTCAATACCCTGGCCGTGGCCCAGCTTTCGGTGCCCATCTACGACGGGGGCCGCAACCAGAAGCAGCGCGTGGAAGCCCAGGCAAATGCCCGCGCCACCGTGGCCCGCACCGCCGACGTGCAGGAGCAAATCAGGGCCGATGTGCGCCAGGCGGCCAACAACTTAGAGTTCAGCCAGGCCCGCTACGACAATGCCGCGCAGCAAGTGGCCCAGGCCACCGAGGCCCTGACCAAAGCCCAGGCCCGCTACCGCTACGGCGTGGGCGGCAACCTCGACGTGCTGGATGCCGAAACCCAGCTCGCCCTGGCCCGCCTCGCCCGCGCCCAGGCCACCTACAACTACACCCTGGGCCAGTTCCAACTGCGTCGCGCCACTGGCGAGCAGATTTGGAAGTGATTCACCCCATTACCTCATTACCCATTAACAATGAATCCTTCCCCTGCTGCGGCTGCTACTCCGGCCGCCGACGCGCCCAAGAAGCGCAACCCTGTGATGTTCCTGGTGCTGGCGCTAATTCTGTTGGGCGGCGGCTATTATGGCTGGACCCGCTACCAGTTTGCCAAAGCCCACGAAAGCACCGACGATGCCCAGGTGGAGGGCGACGTGTACCCGGTGCTGCCCCGCGTGGCCGGGCCGGTGCTGACCGTGAAAGTGCTGGACAACCAGCCTGTGCAGAAAGGTGACACGCTGGTTACGCTGGACCAGGCCGACTACCAGCAGCGCGTGAACGCCGCCCAGGCGGCGCTGGTAGCCGCCCAGGCCCAGGTACCCGCTGCCCGCGCCCAGGTAGCCACCGCCGAGGCCAACGTTCACACCGCCCAAACCACCATTGGCGTGAGCGAAGCCAACCAGGCGAAGCTGCAAAAAGACCTGAAACGCAGCAAGTTTCTGCGCCAGCAGGACATTATCCCGCAGAGCGAATACGATGCCGTGGAAGCCAACCTGACCGCCACCAGCGCCCAACGCGCCACCGCCACCGACCAAGTGACCGTGGCCCGCCAGCAAGTGGCGGCCGCCGCGCAGCAAATTGCCGTGGCCCAAGCCGTGGTGAAGCAGCGCCAGGCCGACCTCGACAACGCAAAGTTGCAACTCAGCTATACCGTCGTCAAGGCCCCGGCGGCGGGCATCGTGAGCCGCAAAAACGTGCAGCCCGGCCAGGTAGTGGCCCCCGGCCAGCAGCTGATGGGCCTGGTGAGCAGCAACAAAACCTGGGTGATTGCCAACTTCAAAGAAACCCAGATGGAAGACATGAAGGTGGGCCAGCCAGTGGAACTGAGCGTGGATGCCTACCCGCACCAGAAATTTCAGGGCCGCGTTCAGAGCCTGTCGGCTGCCACCGGTGCCCGTTTTGCCCTGTTGCCGCCCGACAACGCCAGCGGCAACTTTGTGAAAGTGACGCAACGCATTCCGGTCAAAATTGTGCTAGACCAGGAAGACCCGCAACACCCGATGCGGGCGGGCATGAGCGTGAACGCCACCGTGACGGTCAAGTAATTCCTGTTCTTTGGTAGTGGGTGTCTGGTGCCCCGGTCCGGCGGGCGCAGCCCGTCGGGCCGGTTGGCTTTTGGGCCGGTTGGCGTTAGGCTTGCGAAAGCGCTGGGAGCCAACCGGCCCGACGGGCTGCGCCCGCCGGACCGGGGCAACGCCTACTCCAGTCCCGTCACCCGGAACTCGACCCGGCGGTTCAGGCGGCGGGTTTCCTCGGTTTCGTTGGGGGCAATGGGCTGTTCGCCGCCAAAGCCGGTGCCCGTGATGCGAATGGGGGCAATGCCGTGGACCACGAGGTAGTTTTTCACGGTCTGCACCCGTTGCTGGCTGAGGGCGAGGTTTTTTTCGGGCGGCCCCACGTTGTCGGTGTGGCCGCGCAGCTCGATTTTGAGGCCGGGGTTGTCTTTCAGCAACGCCACCAGCTGGTCGAGGGCGGGGCCGGCGGCGGGCAGCAACGCAGGCCGCCCCTGCTCGAACTGCACGGCACTGAGCCGGTGGATGGTGCCCACGCCCAGGGGTTGAAGTAGTACGTCGCGTACCACGGGGCCGGGTTCGGCGGTCCAGGCGCTGTCGGTGGCGGCGTAGCCTGGCAGTTGGGCGTAGCAGGAGTAGGAGTCGCCCGCTTTGGCCCGAAACGAGAAGTTGCCCCGCGAAGTGAGGAACACGAGCGTGGGCAGTTCGGCGGGGCCGAGGCGCAACTGGGCTTCGGGCAGTGGCTCGAAGGTATCGGCGTTCAGCACCCGGCCTTGCCAGAGGGTGGTAGTGGGCGGCGGCGGGGCCTTGTCGGCGGGGGGCGGCACCTGAAACAAGTTGCAGCCGGCCAGGTCGGTGTAGGTGCCGGCCCGGACGCGGGTGGCCCGGCGTTTGGCCATGTCCACGATGTAGAGGGCGTGGGGGCCAGCCAGGTAGAGGCGGCGGCGGCCCTGGGCATCGTTCTGCATCTGCAGGCCGCTGTAGCCGCCGCGCCGGGGCAGCCCCTCCAGCGGGGTCAGGTCGGGGTAGGGGCGGCGCGACTTCAAATCAATTTTCATGATGGAGCCGTCGCTGCTGTTCACGAGGTACATGGTGCCCGAATCGTCCAGGCAAAAATTGGCGTGGGAGCCGGGCCGCGCCCCGTTTTTGCCCGGCTGGTTGATGGCGGCAAAAAACGGGGCCTTCCGCAGCGGGTCGGTGGTCCAGACGGGCCGCACCGTGCCGGTTCGGGGGCTGACTTTGACCAGTTGGTTGGCATCGGAGGTGATGAAGTACAGGTCGCCCGCCTCGTCGGTGGCGGCCGAAATCCAGTTGAGGTCCTCGCCCTGGGCGGGCAGGGTCCAGGGCATATAGTTGCCTTTGTGGGTGGCCGGGTCGTAGCGAAACACCTGTTCGGGCTGGTTGGTGGGGGCCTTCGTGACGGCATACAGGGCGTTGTCGAAGCCCTTGGTGATGGCATAGGATTGAAAGGGCAACACGCTGCGGTGCACCACCGGTGTGCCCGTCAGGTTGGCCCCGGTGAACTCGTCAAGCGAGCGGCAGTCGTCGAGCTGTTGGCCGTTCGCGGTGCGCAGGGCGGCAATGCCGTAGAACTTGTTGTCGCAGGTTTGCTCGTCGTAGCGGCGGCTCACGAAGGGCTTGTCGGTGAACACAAACGAGGCCAGCAGCTCCTGGGCGGCGGCCACATACGGTGCGTCGTGGTCGCTGCGGCTGCGGTATTCGAGGCGGTATTCGGTGCCGCCGCGCCGCAGCACCCGGCCCAGCACGTGCGCCCGCACCGGGGAGTTGGGCGGCGGCACGGCGTAGGTGTATTCGTAGCGCAGTTCGTTGAAACGACTTCCTTCGCGCTGGCTCAGCCACAGGGTTTGGGCGCGGGGCAGCCGGCGGATGTTGCGCCACACCGAGTCCTGCACCCGTTGCGTGGCCAGCGTCTGGTTGGCCTGGGCGGGCGGCAGCGCGGTTTCGGTCAGGACCACCGTTGGCCCGGCCGCGCCCCCGGCCACGGGCACAAACGCCAGGGTGCCGCCCGCCGCCCGCAGCGCCCAGGTGTAGGGAATGTTGAGGTGGTAGTAGCCCAGCGGGTCGGTATAGGTAGTCACGGGCGGCCCTTCCTGGGCGCGGGCCATCCCCGTCGTTCCCAGCACCAAGCAAAGCAGCAGCAACACCTTCATAAGCAAAAACGGCGGCCCGGCCGTTGCAACAGCGGCGGGCCGGGCGGCAAAGTTCGGCGTTGGCCGGGCAAAGTGCGGCGGGGCCGGGCGGGCGGGGCTACCAAAAAAGCCCGTTTCGGCGAACGAAACGGGCTTTTGGCGTGAGTGGGCGGCGCAGCTAGGCGGGCGGGGTGGCCGGGCCACTACTGTGAGAGCCGGGCAAATCGATGACTTCGCGGGCGGCGCTGACGCGGTTGAAGAAGTCGTTGTTGCGGCGTTTGTACTTCCGCAAGGCCCGCTGGAGGCGGTCTTGTAGCAGCTCGGCAATGGCCGCGAAGTGTCCGCCGGTGCCGAGGGCCACGCCCTGGCCATCGATTTGCTGCTGACGGGGCTTGTTCTTTTTGCCGCCGAAATTAGCAATGGCCTCGCGCAACTCGGTGCGGCGGGCGGGGGAAATGGCCAGCTTGTCCATGACCGGAGCCTGGGCGGTGGCCAGGTCGAGGAGGTGTTCGGACACGTCCACGAGGCGGGTGCCGCGCAGGTCAAACAGGTCGCTGGCGTTGTAGTCGGCCCCGGCTTGCAGGGTGCGGTCCTTGGTTTTGGTGCCGAAGGAAAAGAGGTCGCCGGCCACTTCGGCCCCGATGTCGGCCAGCAGTTGCTTGGCCTCGGTTTTGTCGCCGGCCGCGCCGCCTTTGCGGCCCCGCACACCCTGCTTGCGCAGGGGCTTGAGGGCGGCAAGGTGGGTAGAAATTTCCCCCACGATTTCCTTCATGCCCTCGTCGTCGGTGTACGGGGTGGGGTCTTCGAGCAGCGCGGTTTCGACGTTCTCGTAGGCGGTGAGGCGGTTTGACTGACGGGCGGTGAGCATGGACGGTATAGGAGGGTTGAAGATTGATACCTAATCGCCTGGAGCCGTGCGGCTGGGCGTGGCACAATAGTACAACCCGGCGCGGACTTTACCAAACCGGGGCGCGGCCGGGAAACCCGGCGCGGCCCCGGCAAAAAGCGCGGCGCGGCATGGAAAAGGCGTGGCGCGGGCCGGAAAGCCCGGTGCGCGGGGCCGGGGACCGTTGGCGCGACCCGGAAAAATGGGGACGCGGGGTGGGCGGCTCGTGGCGCGGCGCAGGACCGGCGTGACGCGAGCGGGGAAGGAGTGGCGCGGGGTGGAAAGGGGGTGGCGCGGGCGGGAAGGGGTTTTACGCGGCCGGGGGGGGGGCGAGGTGGGTCAGGACTTGCGTGTGAAAGTCTCGGAAACTTTCGGACACCCCCGCCAGCCAGTCAATGCGTTCGGGGGAGAGGGTGGCTAACAAGTCGCGCAGGATGTCGGCCCGGCTTTTCTGTTCGGCATACACGGCATCTTTGGCTTGGTCGTTGGGCTTGCGTTCCAGCGTTGCCCGGCTGGGATGCTGCGCCAAATACCAAAGCCAATGCTCGACGCATTGCACGGGCAGCATGAGTAGGGTGCGGCTTTGCCATTTTTCGGGAACGCTGGCCCGCAACTGTTCCCGCAAGTACTCGGCGCGGGCCGGCTCGTAAGAATCCACGTCGCGGCCCACAAAAAGCCAGTCGAGGGCAGGGTAGCCCAGCACAAAGGCTTCCCGGCAGGCATCGCCGCAGCGCCGGTCCACCACTTTGTTGTTCATGGGTCCAAACGCTTTGCCGAAGTAGGGCACCGCCTCAAAGGGTGTCGCGCTGCCACAATGCAGCAGGTAGGCAGCCAGGAAAGCCCGCTGCCCCCGGTCTTCCCCAAAAAAGCCGTAAAGCACCCTGCTCATGCCTCCGGCACCCCTCCCAGAAAGCCCGATACCCAGTATTCGCCCAGCGCGTCGGAATAGTGAATTTCCTCCTCGCCGGCGGCTTTGAGCTTGTCGTTGGTCGCCTTGATGATGTCGCCCGCGTTGTGAATAACGGTTTCGCCGGATTCCTTGTCGCGGTCAAAAACGGAAATACAATTTGGAATGTCAGCAAAATAATCGACCACGTAAGGGCTGTGCGAGGTGAGGATGATTTGAATGTCGCGCAACCGAGCCAACTCAAAAATAAAATCCATCACCTCGCGGATGCGGCGCGGGTGAATGCCTTTCTCAGGTTCTTCCAGCAACAGCAGCTTCGGCGGGTCGGGTTGATGGACGATGCAAAGCAGGGCGAGGAAGTAGAGGACACCTTCGGATACTTCTTCGGCCCAAAAGGAATGGTCCTTGTGGTCAAAAAACTTTAACCTGAGCTTACCAACCTCATAAGGGTCAGCTGGCGTTGATAAGGATATCAAGTCGCCAACCGTCCGGGCCAAGTCAATTTCTAATTGACGGAATTTCCCCTTATGATTTTGACTGAGGTTAAACAGGAAAGGTACTAGGTTGGAAGCATATGCCGAAACTCGCAACTCATTTGAAATAGCTGCACTACCTTGAAACGTGTTGGGGTCAGGACGGTAGATTACAATTCCTTGAATGAGATTTTGGAACCGGTTAGCATTTTTTACAGATAACTCTTGTTTTTCAATATTTGTGATTAGCGTCCAAACAGGACTCCCTTCATTAATAACGGTGGAAAATTCCGAATGGAAACCGCTGCCTTTGCCAAAATACAATGTGTTTTGTGGAGTCACATCGGGGTATTCATACCCGAAGCCAGCCGTAAATTCAACCCCAAATTTCTTTTGCAAAACAATATGAACGGGAAGGTCAGTATGAGTGGTAATGCCGCGCGTCATGACTCTGTCGTATTCTGATTCACTGGGGTTTTCACGGCTTTGAATAGTATTCGCTGCCCACTCTACTCCCTTCAAAAAATTCGACTTCCCCGAGTTGTTCGGCCCGATGAACAGATTGACCTGCCCGAGCTTCACGGTTGCGTCGCGGATGCTGCGGAAATTCTGGATGCGGAGGGAGGTGAGCATGGGGCAAAGGTAGCCTACCCCAGCAACTCCTCGATATCGGCCCGCGTGAGGTGTTTCACCACGGCTTCGTCGGTGCTGATGAGGTCGGAGACCAGGGCCAGCTTGCGGCGTTGCAGGGCCAGGATTTTTTCTTCTACCGTGTGCTGGGTGATGAACTTGTACACGAACACCGGGCGCTGCTGGCCGATGCGGTGGGCGCGGTCGATGGCCTGGGCTTCCACGGCGGGGTTCCACCAGGGGTCGAGGATAAACACGTAGTCGGCGGCGGTGAGGTTGAGGCCCACGCCGCCGGCTTTGAGCGAAATGAGGAAGATTTGGAGCGCATCGTCGGCCTGGAAGCGGTCCACCTCGGCGGCGCGGTGCTGGGTGTGGCCGTCGAGGTAGGCGTAGGGGAGGTGGCGCTCGTCCAGCGCGGCCCGCACCAGGGCCAGGTGCTGCACAAATTGACTAAAGACCAAAACCTTGTGGCCTTCTGCTACCACGGTGCGGAGCATCCGTAGCACCTCGCGCAGCTTGCCCGATTCATGGGCGTAGGCAGCATCCACGAGGCAGGGGTGGTTGGCAATCTGGCGCAGGCGGGTGAGGCCCTGCAAGAGCATGAGTTGGGTGTTGGTAGAACCGGTGGTTTCGGGCGCGGCCAGCAGTTGGTTGCGGTAGAAGCTCTTAGTTTCCTCGTACACATGGGCCTGCTCCTCGGTCATGGGGCAGAAGCTGAGATGCTCGGTTTTGGCAGGCAGCTCGCTGGCCACCTGGTGCTTGTGCCGCCGCAGGATGAACGGCTTAATCAGGCTGTGCAGCCGGTGGGTGCGGCTGGCATCCTGGCTTTGTTCGATGGGCTTGAGGAACTCCTTGCGGAAAAACGCCTGCGTGCCCAGCAAGCCGGGGTTGATGAACGACATCTGCGACCACAGGTCCATCGTGCTGTTTTCGACCGGGGTGCCGGTCAGAATTAGGCGGTGCCGGGCGTGGAGCTGCCGCACGGCCTGCGAGGTGGTGCTGGCGGGGTTCTTAATGGCTTGCGACTCGTCCAGAATCACGTAGTCGAACTGGTAGGCGGTCAGCAGTTCGGTGTCGAGCCGCACGATGCCGTAGCTGGTCAGCACCACGTCGTAGTCGGCAAACTGCGCCACGTCCTTCGTGCGGAAGGTGCCGGTGTAGGCCAGCACCCGCAGGTCGGGGGTGAACTTCCGGGCCTCGTTCAGCCAATTGTACACCAGCGAGGTGGGCAGCACCAGCAGCGAGGCCGCGCCCCGCGCCGCGCCGCTTTCGGCCCGTTGCAGCAGCATACTAAGGGTCATTACGGTCTTGCCCAAGCCCATTTCGTCGGCTAAACAGCCGCCGAGATGAAAGTCCTGCACGAAGCGTAGCCAGTTGTAGCCGGCCTTCTGGTAGGGCCGCAGCTCGCCCCGGAAGCCGACCGGCATGGGCTGGTCCTCGACGGCCGCAAAGTCGCGCAGCTTTTCCAGCCGGCGGCCCAGCTTGACGGTGGCGAGTTCGTTGCTTTGCAGGTCGGCCACCAGGGCCAGGTGGTGGCGGCGCAGGCGCAATTCGTCGGCCAGGTCATCGGCCCCCACTTCGCCGAAGGCGAACAGCTCCAGGTAGTCCGTGAACCACTCCTCGGGGATGATGGCAATCTGGCCGTTGGGTAGCCGAAACTCGCGCCGCCGCTGCAAAATGTGGCCCCGCAGCCGGATAAACGGCACTTCAAACTCGCCAAAATGCACCGTGCCGCGCACATCGAACCAGTCGCCGGCTTCGGCAATGCCCACCGCCACCCGCACCGGCCCCAGGAAATAATTGCTGGCCTCGGCCCCCGCCGCCGCCACCGTGAAGCCCGCCTCGGTGAGGGCCGCCGAGTGGGCTTGCAGCCAGGCCACGGCCTCGTGCCGGGGCAGGGCCGCATGGCCGTGGGCCACGGGCAACCCCCGCTCGTGCAGGGCCGCCACGGTGGCCCGCTCCTGGGCCGGGCTGCGCAGCAGCTTGTGAAACAAGTAGCTGCCCGCCGTTTTGTCCAGCCGCACACTCACCGGCTGCTCGGTGCTAAGAGCTATTTCGTGCGGCCCGTAGCGGAAGCTGAGGCCAAAATGCACCAGCTCGTTGCCGGGCGCGACCGGCGCGGCGGGCTTGGGCAGCGGCACCCGCCCCCGGCGCGGCGGCCCCGGCGGCCGGGCGGGTGCCGCCACCGGCACCGCCGCCAACGACGCATCGCTGAACGTGAGCAGCGGCCGGGCCAGGTACCGCTCGGTTTTGATTTCAAACCCCCGCGCGTGGACCTCAAACGCCTCAATCAGCGGGGCCACAAACTTTTGGTAGTACGTATCTTCCACCGACCGGGGCACGGCAATGAACTTCTTCTTCAGGAACGGCAGTAGCTTGCGCCCGTCCACCTCCGAGTGGAAGGTGTAGAGCAAATCGTCCAGCAGCAGCCAGGCGGGTTTGAGGCACACCAGCACAGTAGTTTTGGTTTGAAAATCAAGCTTCTGCTGCCGGTATTGGATGGTGGGGAAGTAGTGCGTCCCGTCCTCGTTGCGCCGGAAGTGAAACACGATGGAAGCCCGCGCCGGGGCCAGCCCGATTTCGTGCCAGGTCGGCTCGCCGTCGCGCCCCATGATGAAAATGCGCTTGCCGGGCAGCCGCGCCAGCACCGCCGCCATGCGCTCCTGGGTGTGCTGGGCCAGCACGTCCTGCAAGGGCTTGTCGCCCTTTTCGGGGTGATAGACTTTCAGGAAAAAATCGGCCGCCGCCACCTTGCGCGGCCACACTTCCTTGATGGCCGCGTCCTGCTGCAAGTGGTCGCAGAGGTCAATCAGCTCATAATCCACCGCATCCAGGCCTTCGGCAAACTCGTGGGCGTTTTTGGCCGACACCGTTTGGTGCAGCAGCGTGAGTTGGCCTTTGGTGTTGAGTTGCACCACATGGGCCGCAAACAGGTGCCCCAGGAACTCGTGCTCAAAGAGCGAATAAACAATCTGAAACGGGTCGGTGGTAGAAACTTTCATGGCCGCGCACAAGAGGGTGCAAGTTAAGGCCGGAACGGGGATTGGTGGGCCGGGCAGAACGGCCAACTCCCCTCCTGCTAAGGAGGGGACGCTTGCACACAGCGCAAGCTGGGGTGGTTAGGCCTCCGAACGGCCGCTGCCCGACGCAGTAATTTAACCGTTCATGCGAAGCATACGGCCTAACCACCCCCGTTTTCTGCTTCGCAAAAAACTTCCCTCCTTAGCTTCGCTGTCCTTCGGTTGGCAGGCGGAGAGTTTGACCGCCTAACGGCCCGTTCTACAAATTGTCGCGCACCTCCATCCGCGCCGCGTTCAGGGCCGGGCGAATGCTGACGGACAGCGTGATGACGACAATGGCCAGGCAGGTAAAAGCCACGTCCGACAGTTGCATTTTGACTGGATAATAGTCTATCACGCTGGTGGCCATGCCCATGCTGACGATGTGGAAGGTCAGTTGAATCCAGCAAAGGCCCACGCCGACCACCATGCCCACCGTGGCACCCACCAGCGCCACAATGGCCCCCACGAGCAGGAAAGTTTGCTGCACAGTGCGTTCGCTGGCCCCCATGGCCAGTAGCACCGACACATCTTTCTTCTTGTCAATCACGAGCATTGAGAGCGAAAAGAAGATGTTGAGTGAGGCAATGAGAAGGATGAAGGCAAAGGTGATGAAGACAAAAAGCTTCTCCACTTTGATGGCTTTGAGCAGGCTGACGTGCTGCTCGTCGGAATCCAACACCAGAAACCGCTTGCCGAGTTTCCGGCGCAGCACCTGCTTCACTTGGTCCACGTCGAAGCTCTCGCCCACCCGCACGTAGAGCGCCGTGCGGCGGTCGTGGTAGCCGAGCAACCGTTGGGCAAAGTCCAGCGGCACAAAAATGTAGCTGTCGTCAATGTGCTGTTCAATCAGGAACACGCCCCCGGCCAGCAGGTCTTGCTGGTTGAAAGCCTGGTCGGGGTCCATGCTCAGGGTTTTTTTGCCGGCCACGTTGCGCGGGTACAGCAGCCGCAGGGGCGAAAGGCGGTTATCGAGGGCAATGCTCAATTCGTGCTGCACCCCGGCCCCGATGAGGGCGTACTCGAGGCTGTCGCGGCGCAGGCGGTGGTCGCCGTCGCGAATGCTGGCATCAATGCCGCTTTGGCCGAAGTAGTTGTCGCTCAGGCCGCGCATCTTTACCACCATCTGGCGGTCGTGGTATTGCAGCAGGGCGTTGTCTTCCACCACTTCGGTGAGCAAGGCCACGCCGGGGGTCACTTGCAGACGGGTAATGAAGGCCGCGTTCACGGGAAAGGCTTTGCCTTTGACGGCCGTGATGACCAGATTGGGGTCCGACTTGCCGTAGAGTGTCCGCACGAGTTCTTCCAGGCCGTTGAATACCGAGAGCACAATGATGAGCGCCGCTGTGCCCACCGCCACGCCAATCATCGAAATGTTGGAAATGATGGTGATGATGTTGCGCTTGTTCTTGGAACGGAAGTAGCGCCGGGAAATGAGCAGGGGGACGTTCACGCGGGGTGGTTGGCGGGCATCAGGCAGCGTTGCGGAAGCCGTTCATAAAATCTTCGCGCCGTAGCCGCGCTTCGCATTCTTTTTGCAGGGTTTTCAGGTCGTGGCGCACGTCGCGGGTGCTGGCGTGCAGCCCCCGGATTTCGTCCAGAAAAATGATGTTGAACTCGTCCTGCCGCTGATTGAAGGCCGACTGCTGCCGCCGAAACTCCTGCAACTCGTTGTAGTTTGTTCGGCCATGACGCAGAAAATAACTCAATGAGCGCACAAGGTACGTAGGCCACCGCGAACCGGCGCGGCACCTACTTCCAGGCTTTGACAATCAACCCGGTGCCCGAATCGTGCATCGTGCGGGCATCCCACGAGTTCAGGACCAGGCACAGCGGAAATACCAGCGCGTAGTAGAACGGCAGCAACACAAAAAACAGCCGCGACCGGCCCAGCATCAGAATCGGATACTTCATGCTCAAGCGCCACGACACCTGTCCTGGTTCGCCGTAGCTATACCGGGCCTCAATGCGCTCGAAGCCAGCGGTGCGGAGCTTCTGCTGAATTTCGTGGATGTTGTAGCCGTCGCGCACGTGTTCTTCGATGAAGCTGGTTTCGTCGTCGCCGTGAACATCGGAGCCGCCCTGGTCGCTGGGGGTCGAGATGAGCAGCATCCCGCCGTCTTTGAGCGAGGCGTGCAGGTTGCGGAACACCTCTACGTCTTCCAAAATGTGCTCCATCACGTCCACCGACAGGGCGAGGTCGAAGGCGTTGGGTTCCTGGTAGAGCACCAAATCCTGCACGGCAAACTGCACGTTGGTGCGGCCGATGGCGCGGAAAAACTGGTTGGAATCGGCCACCTGGTCGTCTTTCACGTCCACGGCCAGAATCTGCCAGAGCTTGCTTAAGCCGCTGAGCCAGTAGGTGTACTGCCCGTAGCCAGAGCCAGCATCGAGAATGTTGAGCGGTTCCTGGGTGCGGCCTTTGGCCCAGGCCCGCAGCTCCCGGTGCACGTGCCAGGTGCGGAGCAGCAGCAAATCGAGCAAGTAGTAGAACAGCCGCCGCAACCACGGGCGGCGGTTGAAGACGTTGCCCAGCGTTTTCTTAATGGGGTCGTAGTACAAGGCGGGGTGGGGGGGGTGGGGTTTTTGGTGTTGGGTATTGGGTTTTTGGTTTTTGGTTTTGGTGTTCGGTTTTGGTGTTCGGTATTAGGTTTTTGGTGTTCGGTATTAGGTTTTTGGTGTTCGGTATTAGGTTTTTGGTGTTCGGTTTTAAAGAGCTAGAATTGAGCACGAACACCGAACCCCCAACACCAAAAACCGAACCCCAACCCCTTATTCCTTCGCCTTAAACAGGGGCGATTTGCTGGGTTGTTCTTTGGTTTCCTTTGGGATGTCCAGTTTGTCAAATACCTCGTCCATGCGGGCGGCATAGGCGGCGCTGTCGTCGTGAAAAAACTGAAGCTCCGGCACCACGCGGGCGGTTTTGCCGATGCGCTTGGCCAGGGCGTGGCGAATGTCCTTGCCCGCGTCGCGCACCACGGCCAGGCGCTGTTCGGCATCCTGGGCCAGCAACAGGCTTAAGTACACCCGCGCCTGGGCCAGGTCGGGCGTGACGTGGACGGCGCTGATGCCGGGGGCGAGGCTGCCGCCAAACAGGTGGGGCAGGTCGCGTTGCAGCACGGCGGCCAGTTCCTGTTGCAACAGGCTGGCCATTTTTTGTTGGCGTTTGCTTTCCATGTGGGAAGTGAGGAAGGTGGGCAAAGATACGGGGCAGCCCGACCGTGGTCAGACTGCCCCGTTGCAGCAGGTGGCGGTTCCAGGGCCAGCCGCTGGTTAGCGCTTGGCTTTCTCCCGTGCCTTGGCTTTCTCGGCGGCCATTTTGGCTTTCTCTTTGTCGCGTTCGGCTTTGGCTTTTTCCTTTGCGGCGAGGTCTTTGGCCATTTTCTCGCGCTTGCCGGGGAATTTCAGGTCAAATTGCTTGATTTTGAGCAGGCTGTCGGCTTCGGCCATTTCGGCTCTGCGCTTGATGCGGCCGGTGAGCGACACCATGTCGCCCTCGGCCATTTGGGTGGTGGTGCCGTCGGGGGCCGTGATGAGGCCGGTGGGGGAAATGGTGGTGCCGTTCACCAGTTTTTTGGGGGCGGTGAGGGGCGTGACGATGCCCAGCTCGGTGACGATAACACGGCCTTGTTTCATCATCAGGCCATCTTTTACGATTTCCGGATTGACAACTACTTTGGGCTTGGGCGCTGGGCGGCCCTTTTGGGCACTGGCGGCATTGACGAAGCCCAACAGGCAAAACAGGACAAGCAAAGGGCGAAAAACAACGTTCATGGCAATAAAAAAAGAATGAATGAAGGGGAGTGGGAAAAAACAGGTGGCGAAGCAGGATAATAAAGGCGCAAGATAGCGGCCGAGAACCAGCTTCACGCAGGGGTAATGCAAAACCGAAGCCAAAAATGACGAATCAGGCAGCCAACGCCGGACCCTTTCCCTGCGTTCAACCCGAACCGGGGACCGCCCCGGAGCGCCCCCGGTGGTGGCCAAAACAACGGACCCTCCAATGGACTACAAAGATTATTACCAGGTGCTGGGCGTGGCCAAAGATGCCACCACCGACCACATCAAGAAAGCCTACCGCAAGCTGGCCCGCCAGCACCACCCCGACGTGAACCCCAACGACCCCACGGCCGAGCAGAAGTTCAAGGAGGTGAACGAGGCCAACGAGGTGCTGAGCGACCCCGACAAGCGCAAAAAGTACGACCAGCTGGGGGCCGACTTCCGGCGCTACCAGGACGCGGGCAGCGGCGGACGCGGCGGCCAGCCCGGTGGCGGCTTCGACTGGAGCCAGTACCAGCAGGCAGCGGGCGGCGGGAGCGGCTTCGGCGGCGGGGGGGGCAACCCGTTTGGCGACGATGACGAAGGGGGCTTCTCGGATTTCTTCGGCTCTATTTTTGGTAACGCGGGGGGCAGGCGGCGTGGCGGCACCCGCCCCGGCGCGGGCCAGGACTACCAGGCCGAACTAACCCTGCCGTTGGAAGAAGCCTACCGGGGCGGCCCCCGCACCATTACCGTGAACGGCAAAAGCCTGCGTCTGACCATCAAGCCCGGCGTGGCCGACGGCCAAACCATTCGGCTGCGCGACCAGGGTGGCCCCGGCCGCCAGGGCGGCCCCAACGGGTCGCTGCTCATCACCTTCCGCATTGCGCCCGACCCGCGCTACGCCCGCACCGGCGACGACCTGACCCAGGACGTGCCCGTGTCCATCTACACCGCCCTGCTCGGCGGCGAGCAAACCGTGGACACGCTGGGCGGCCCGGTGAGCATCAAAATCAAGCCCGAAACTGCCAACGGCACCCGCCTGCGGCTGCGCGGCAAGGGCTTCCCGGTGTACGGCAAAGAGGGCCAGTTCGGGGATTTGTACCTGCGCGTGAGCCTAACGCTGCCGACCGATTTGACCGATAAAGAGAAGGAGTTGGTGCGGCAGTTGGCGGCGTTGCGAGAGGGACGGGCCTGATAACTCCCGCACGGAGGACACAGAGCCAAGAAGCGTTCAAAAGCCGCATTCACAGAATCAAACCGCCACCATTCCTCATTCCTCATTCAAGTCCGACCATGACCATCATCACCTACCAAGAAGTAACCACCCGCTACGGTCTGACCCCAGCCGAGGTGCGTGGCTGGCTGGAAGCGGGTTTGTTTGAGGCCGCCCCGCAGCCCGAAGCGGTGCAAGTGACCGACCCCGACGAACTGCCCTACCTCGCCCGCCTGGCCCACGACCTGGCCCTGCCGCCGGAGTCGTTGCACGTCATTGCCGGGCTGCGGCAGCGGCTGTTGCGGCTGCAAGCGGCGTTGGCCCAGGAAACGGCGCGGGCCGCGCAGTTGGAAGCGTTTGTGCGCGGAGGCGGAGCAGTGGAGGAGGAATAGGGAGTGGTCATGCCGAACGCAGCGCAGCGGAGTTGAGGCATCTGCCCGCCATGCTAACCCAAAAACAACGAGGTTTTACAGATGCCTCAACTCCGCTGCGCTGCGTTCGGCATGACTTGCCCTCACCGCCCCACCCGCCACACGGCGTTCACCTCAAAATAGGGCAGTACCCGCTGTTGCTCGGCAGCTAAGTCGGCGGCGAGGTAGCTGGGGGCGGTGGTGAACACTGAGGTGGCAGCTCGCGTGGTGTTGTAGGTGTGCAGGAATTGCAGCCAGAGGCGGGCGCTCACATCCAGGCGGCGGGCGATGTGGCGCTCGGCGGCCACTTCGGGGCCGTGCTGGCGGGTGATGTTGTGCAGGTAGATGCCCTGGCCGGTGCTGGCACTGGCCCCGGCTTCGGGCAGCAGCAGGGCGCGGCCGTAGTTGCGCTGCTCCAGGAGGCGGTAGCTGAGGCGCAGGCTGGTGCTGCCGCGCGGCCCGGCCCACTGCTGGCGCAGGCCCGCCGTGAGGTCGTGAATAACGCTCGTGTCCAGCGGGCTTTCTTTGAAGGCCGACCATTGCAACTGGCCCACGCGGTTTTCGCGGCGCACGTAGTCGGCCAGCAGCAGCAGGCGGGGGCGCAGGGCGAAGCTCAGGCTCTGGGTTTGTTCCAGCACCCGGCTGGCGCGGTTGCGGGCCTGCTCGGCGGCTTGGTCGCGCACCTGGTAGCTCACCCAGAGGTGGTAGCTGGACCGGACGCTGAACCGGCCCACCGCCCAGGTGAAGCCCGGCTCCCAGTGCAGCAGGTGGTCGGCGTAGTTTTCGGCGCTCTGGGCGGCTTTGATGAAGATGGTTTGGCGCAGCTCGCCGGCCAGGGCCAGGGTGGTGCGGAAATTGCCCGCCCAGCGGCCCGTCCAGCTCAGGCGCAGCAGGTGCTGGGCTTCGTCGCGGGTTTGCTGGTTGTCTTTGCTGGGGGCATCCACGCGCAGGAGTTGGGCGCTGCCCAGGGCGGCGAAGGCGTGGCGCGGGGTGGGCAGCCAGGTCAAGTCGGCCTGGTAGTGGGTGGTTTGCTCGGTGATGTCCTTCACCTGCTCCCGCGCCAGGGCGGTGGCGAGCCGGGCATCGGGCAGGAACCGCGAATTTTCCAGGTAATAGGCCCGGCTGCGCTCGTGGTACGAAAACACATAGCCGGCTTGCAGCTTGGGCCGCACGATACGCAATTCCTGGCGGGTGTCGTACTCCTGCTGGCGGTAGCCCACGTCTTGCAGGGTGTCGGCGCGGTCGGTTTGGCGGCGGTACAGGAAGGCCCGCGTGGGCAGCAGCACCCCGTTGTCGGAGCGCAGCGTGGCGAAGGGCGAAATGCGGTAGCTGGCCCCGACTTGCGCGGCCAGCGTGTCCGACTGAATCCGCTGCACCGACTGGCCCAGGTAGTCTTCGGCGCGGTTCTGGCGGTAGCCGGCCTGGGCTTGCACCCGCAGGGCCGCGTTTTCCAGAAAAGCGCCTTCGCCCCCGGCTTCCGTGACCAGGCGCTGCACGGTGCGCGGCCCCAGGCTGGCGCGGGTGCCCAGCACCCGCAGCGTGAGCGGGGCCGTGGCCCGGCCCTGGGCGAACAGCACCGCCAGCGCATCCACCCCGTACGCAAAACCCAGGTCGTGGTGGCCGTTGCGGGTGTCGCTGGCCAGGCCCGCCAGGCCTGTGAGGCGCAGCACCGACAGCGAATCGGCGGCCCGCAGCGGGCGCTGAAAGCCCAGCCGACCCAGCCACAGGCCGGTGCGGGTGGCGTTGGCGCGGCTCTGGTCGTAGTGCAGTTGCTGGCCCAGCAGCCAGCGGTGGTGGGGGTCCAGGGCCACGACGTGGGCGAGGTCGGCGCGGTAGTCTTCGCGCACAAAGGGCGGGTTGCCCCGGTCGTCGTAAATCCAGTCCGACCCCAGGCGGTAGCGCAGTTGCTGGCGCTGGCCCAGCACGAGGTAGCCCCGCGCGTCGCTGGTTTGCACGTAGGTGTTGGCTCCCACGCGCCGCGCCCGCAGCGCCAGCAGGGCGGCGGTGTCGGCGGTGGGGTGCGGGGCGGCGAAGGGGGCCGCGCCCACCACCAGCTGGGCGCGGGCGGGCGCGGCGGCCAGGGCCAGCACAAGCATCAGCACCGTGAGCCGCAGAGGAAACATTGGGGATTGGGTGGGGGCGGTTCGGTCCGGCGGTCCTGCTGAACGCAGCGGAGCGGAGTTGAAGCATCTTCCCGGCCAGCTAACCCAATCGCCGGAATGACTTGTGTAGTAAAGGTGCTTCAACTTCGCTCCGTCTCAATCGCCAGAATTACTTATGTGGTAGAGATGCTTCAACTCCGCTCCGCTGCGTTCAGCAGGACGGGGTAAAAAACCGTCCCGCGCCGGAAGATACTACTGGCTGGCAAATGGCCGGGGCGGGCGGGAGTAGTTGTTTTGTATTAGGTTCGTTGTTTGATTGCCGGTCCGACGTTCCCGCCGGGCCGCACCCACCCGCTTTTTTGCACTATTGCCGCTATGAACAAGGTGTTTTCCAAGTTTCGCGTTGCGCTGCTGGCCGGGCTGGCCGCCGGCTGGCTGGGGGCCGCGCCCGCCCAGGCCCAATTTTCTTACTGGGCGGCCAAAGTCGTGGCCGTGTCGTCGGCGCAGGGCGAAGGCAAGGAAGCTTTCTCGGCCAGCCAGGTGCTGGGCAAACCCAACGCCCTGCCGCTGGGCCAAATCAACGACGAAGCCTGGATTCCCAAAAAGGAAGGCCCGGCCGAGTTCATCGAGGTGCGGTTTCCGCGCTCGGTGGCGGCCCAGCAGGTCACGATTGTGGAGAACTTCAACCCCGGTTCTATCATCAAAATTGAGCTGGTGGACGGCCGCAACACCCGCCGCACGGTCTATACCAACGACAACCCCGGCCCGCTGCCCGAAACCTACCGGACCCTGGAAGTCAAGTTTGAACCCGACCCCAAGCACCGCACCGTGGGCGTGGTCGTGACCATGAACACGGCCAAGGTGGAAGGCGTGAACCAGATTGATGCCATCGGCATTGCCGACGTGGCCCAGAAACAGGTGAGCGGCGAGCTGCTGCACGCCGACGATGTGGACAAGGGGGCCAAGTTTGACTCGGCCCTCGTGAACCTGGGCGAAACCGTGAACACCCGCTACGTGGACACGCACCCCGTGATTTCGCCCGATGGCCGGGCGCTGTACTTTGCCCGGCAGTTTCACCCCGGCAACGTGGGCGGTGCCCGCGACGCGCAGGACGTGTGGGTGTCCACCCGCCCCAACCAGAAAACCAACGTGTGGAGCGCCGCCCGCAACATCGGTGCCCCCATCAACACCAGCGACGACCCCAGCGGCGTGGCCTCGGTGTCGGCCAACGGCCAAACCTTGCTCCTCATCAACCAATACCAGCCCGACGGCCACATCGAGCCGAAGGGGTGCAGCATCAGCAAAAAAGAACGCGGCGGCACCTGGAGCAAGCCCGAAAACCTGGCCATCGAGGACTTCTACAACGACGATGCCGAGCACGTCGACTACTTCCTCTCCACGGCCGGCAAGGCCCTGCTGATGGCCGTGGACCGCAAAGACGGCCAGGGCGAGCAAGACCTGTACGTGAGCTTTCCGCAGCCCGGCACCAAAAACGGCTGGACCCGGCCCCGCAACCTGGGGCCGAACATCAACACCAAAAAAGCCGACTTTGCCCCCTTCCTGGCCGCCGACGAAAAGACCCTCTTCTTCGCCAGCGAAGGCCGGGGCGGCTACGGCCAGTCCGACATCTTCTACGCCAAGCGCCTCGACGACACCTGGACCAACTGGAGCCCCCCGCGCAACCTGGGCGGCGTGGTGAACTCACCCGACTTTGATGCCTACTACACCGTGGCGGCGGCCGGCGACTACGCCTACCTCGTGTCGACGCGCAACGGGACCGACAAGTCGAAGGACATTTTTCGGATTGCGCTCTCGCCGCAGTTCCGGCCCGAAGTCGTGACGCTCGTGCGCGGGCAGGTGCTGGACGTGGTGACGAAAAAGCCCGTCAAGGCCATCATTCACTACGAAAACCTGCTCACGGGCGAAGAAATCGGCATCGCCGAAACCGACCCCACCGACGGCTCCTACACCATCATCCTGCCCAGCGGGGTGCAGTACGGCTACCGCGCCGAGGCCAAAGGCTACATCGCCGAAAACGCCAACCTCGACCTCTCAGCCAAAGACAAGTACTCGGAAATGACCCAGAACCTGTTCCTGATTCCGTTCGCCGTGGGGCAGACCGTGAAGCTCAACAACATTTTCTTCCAGCAAAGCAAATACTACCTCCGCAACAACTCGTTTCCGGAATTGAAGCGCCTGACCAGCATCCTGAAGGAATACCCGACGGTGGAAATCAAGATTGGCGGCCACACCGACAACCAGGGCGACCCCGGCCTGAACCTCAAGCTGAGCCTCGACCGCGTGAACGAGGTGAAAAAGTACCTCACCAGCCACGGCATCAAAGCCACCCGCATCACCACCGAAGGCTTCGGCGACAAAAGGCCCGTGGCCAGCAACGCCACCGAGGAAACCCGCGCCCTGAACCGGCGCGTGGAGTTCACGATTACAAAGAAGTAGGGCGGGTTGAACCCCGAAGGGGTTCCGTAACCTAGCCCAGGGTTGGCGCGAAGCGCCTACCCTGGGCCGGAACCGCACAGCAAACCCGAACCCCGAAGGGGTTCCGGAGCCTAGCCCAGGGTTGGCGCGAAGCGCCTACCCTGGGTTTCGCGCCCACGCCCGGTCCGAACCCCGAAGGGGTTCCGTAACCTAGCCCAGGGTTGGCGCGAAGCGCCTACCCTGGGTTTCGCGCCCACGCCCGGTCCGAACCCCGAAGGGGTTCCGTAGGCTTACCGCGCAATCCGCTACGGAACCCCTTCGGGGTTCGGCCGTTCTCCAATCCGCAGACCCAGGGTAGGCGCTTCGCGCCAACCCTGGGCTAGGCTACGGAACCCCTTCGGGGTTCGGCCGTTTTTCCATCCGCAGACCCAGGGTAGGCGCTTCGCGCCAACCCTGGGCTAGGCTCCGAAACCCCTTCGGGGTTTAATCCATCTTTATTACAACAATCTTTCCGCCATGTCCCAATCCTTGTCGGCGGTGTGTGTGCATCTGGTGTTCTCCACCAAACACCGGTTCCCCTTCCTGGCCGATGCCACGGTGCGGGCCGAGATGCACCGCTACTTGGCGGGCGTGTCCAACCACCTGGCGTGTCCGGCGCTGGCGGTGGGCGGCGTGGCCGACCACGTGCACCTGTTGGCGTATTTGGGGCGGAGCCGCAGCCAGGCCGAGTGGGTAAAGGAATTGAAACGGGCTTCGGCCGTGTGGTTCAAAACGCGGGTGCCGACCGGGGCCGCCTTTGCCTGGCAGGCCGGGTACGGCGCTTTTTCGGTGAGTGCGTCGCAGTTGGTCAAGGCCCGGCAGTACGTGGCCGGCCAGGAAGCTCACCACCGCCAAACCACCTTCCAGGACGAACTGCGGGCCTTGCTCCAAGCCCACGGCTTGGCGTGGGACGAACACTACTTGTGGGAGTAACTGGCCTTCCGCTGCCCCCAAACCCCGAAGGGGTTTCGTAGCCTACCCTGGGTCTTGCCGGCAGTGAGAATGACCGAACCCCGAAGGGGTTCCGGAGCCTAGCCCAGGGTTGGCGCGCAGCGCCTACCCTGGGTTTACGGATTGGAAAACGGCCGAACCCCGAAGGGGTTCCGTAGGCTTACCGCGCAGTCCGCTACGGAACTCCTTCGGGGTTCGGACCCCGCCCGGAGGGCCGTGACCCAGGGTAGGCGCTACGCGCCAACCCTGGGCTAGGCTCCGGAACCCCTTCGGGGTTCGGGCCGGCGGAAGTAAATGCCGGCCGCGCCGAAGCCCCCGCCACCCCCGGTTCCAAATGCGCCGACGCAGCCGAACCGGCGGCTAGAAGCTCGCTTTGCGCCAGCCCCAGCCGCGCAACACCCCGTCCCAGGTGTCGGGGAACTGGGCCTGGACCAGGTGGACCAGCGCCCGCAGGGCTTTTTCGGTGAGGGCATCCTGGGGGGTGGTGTCGGCCACGGCTTTGGCGCGGGTGGCATCGGTGCCGGCGGCGGCGGTGTTGGCGGTGTCCAGCTTGTCGAGCAGGGGCTGCCACACGGCCGTGCCGGTGTCGGGGTCCTGGTCGAAGCCGTGTTCCACCAGCTTGGGCAGCAGCATATCGCGCAGGTTTTCCACCAGCACGTCATGGTCCACGGGCAGCCGCCAGTCGCCGGCGGTTTGCACCAGGCCAAACTGCGGGTAGTAGGCCGCGTAGTTTTCCTTGAACTTCTTTTTGAGCAGACCGCGCAGCTCGGTCAGGGGCTTGCTCATGTCCCGCACCGCGTCTTTCATGGCCTGGGTTTGGACGGGGCGGCCAGCGACCAAGTTCTTTTTACCGCTCACGGCGGCTTGCTGGGCGGTGGCATGGGCCAGCAGGGCGGGGTTCAGCAGCCAGCGCAGCTCCAGGTTGTCGGCCACCAGGTGCGGGTGGGCTTGTAGCAGCTGTTCGGCGCGGCCCGCCTGGGTGGGGGCAATCCAGCCCACGGATTGGGTATCGGCGGCAGCGGGGGTGGTCGTGGAGGGGGGTTGGGGGTTCATGGGGTGAGAATAAGGGGGTGAAGAAAACAAATGCCCCGGCCCGCCGGGATAGACGGTGCCGCTTGTGGGCCGCTGGGACTGGAGTTGAACACCTACGGCCCCGTAGGCGGGCACCGGCACCCGGTTTTGGGCACCTCCGCCGCCGTATGCTGACAGCTTGACTTGGTTTTGCCGGCATACGGGACCGTATGCTGACAGCTTGATTTGATTCCGGGCACCACCGGCCCCGGCCCTGGCCCCGCGCCCTCCATCGCCGGAAGCAGAGCCGAAAGTACGGCAAAATAATTGGCACTTCAAGCTTTGGCGGCGGCCGGGCACCCCGTCCCGGCGGGAGCCGCCCGGCTGGACGCACCGGGAGGAACCAGGGCGGCTATCTTTACCACCTCGTTCCGCGCCAGCCGCCAGCAGCGGCAGCCGGACCGTTCACTTTTCTCGCTTCCTGACTTATGCGCTGTTTTTTTCCTGCTGCCCGTCTCGCGTTGCCGCGCCTGTTGCTGCTCCTGACTTTACTGCTGGCCGGGCTGGGGCGGGGGTGGGCGCAGGCCCCGGCGTGGGGGCAGGCGGTGAGCTTGAACCCAAGCGGGGGAAGCGGCATTTCATATAGCGGGGCCATAGCGACCGATGTAGCCGGCAACCAGTACGTTACTGGCAGTTTCAATGGTACGCTGGTGCTGGGTAGCACCACGCTGGTATCGACGCATTACTACGACATGTTTGTGGCCAAGCGCAATGCCGCTACCGGGGCTTGGCTCTGGGCGGTACAGATTGAGAATTGCGACGGTGCTGATGTGGCCGTGGACGCGGGCGGCAATGCTGTGGTTACGGGAAATATTACCGGCACGGCATTCTTCGCTACTAGCCCGGTTGTTACGACGCTGGTAGCAGCTAGAAGTTACAATGCGTTTGTGGCCAAGTTCGCCGCTGGCACAGGGGCCTGCGTCTGGGCAGTGCAGACCGGAGGAAACGACGACAACATGGGTTTGGAGGTGGCCGTGGACGCGAGCGGCAACGCCCTGGTTACGGGCAGCTTCGGTGGCACGATTAGTTTTGGCACCGGCGCGGCTCTCATCGCCTTGGCCTCGGCAGGCAGGCTCGATGTATTCGTGGCCAAGTTCGCCGCCAGCACCGGGGCTTGCACCTGGGCCGTAGGGGCCGGGGGCAGCGACCCCGATGAGGGCAACGCAGTGGCGGTGGACGCGGCCGGCAATGCGTTCGTTACGGGTACTTTCCGGGGCACGGCCAGCTTCGGCACCGGCCCCGGTGCCACCACCCTGACAGCGGTCAGCTCGACGGCAAATTACGGCGACTTGTTTGTCGCCAAGTTCGGGGCCAGCGCCGGGGCTTGCGTTTGGGCCGTGCGGGCTGGGGGCAGCGGGATTGACGGAGGGGAGGCAATAGCCATAGATGCCAGCGGCAACGCCCTGGTTGCGGGCAGTTTTTCGGGCACAAGCACCTTCAACACGAGTCCGGTGCCTACCGTGCTGGCATCGGCTGGGAGCGGCGATGTATTGGTGGCGAAGTTCGGGGCCAGCACGGGGGCCTGCGCCTGGGCCGTGCAGGCCGGGGGCAATGGCAGCGACATTGGGTTCGGGGTGGCCTTAGATGCGGGCGGCAACGTCGTGGTCGCGGGGACCTTTGCCAACACCGCCCGCTTTGCCACCAGTCCGGCTCCCACCCTCCTGGTATCGGCCGGTTTTGCGGATGTATTCTTGGCGAAATTTGCAGCCGGTACGGGGACTTGCGTCTGGGCTTTGGGGACTGGGAGCAGCAACGGTAGTACGGGGGCTGGAGTGGCCGTGGACGCGGCTGGCAACGCCTCGGTTACGGGCTCGTTTTACAATACGGCCCGTTTCGGCAATCTTGTCCTAGTGGGCAACAGCAGTCCCAACGCCGCTACCGGCTTCGTCGCGGTGCTGCCCGGCGCGGGCACCCTCCCCACTCGCGCCCCCGCCGCCCGCCCCACCCTCACCCTCTTCCCCAACCCCGCCCGCCACGCCTGCCAGGTGCAGGGCACCGCCGCCGGGGCCGCAGTCACGGTCTGCGACGCGCTGGGCCGGCCCCTTGCCCGCGCCGTGGCCGATGCCAGTGGCACGGCCTCCCTGGCCCTGCCCGCCGGGCTGGCCCCCGGCCTCTACCTGGTGCGCAGCGGCGGGCAGGTGCGGCGGCTGGTGGTGGAATAGGGGGCGGGGTGGTCCGACGACTTTTTCAGTCGTCAGACCACTACTCGCTGAACGAAACCGGCAAACAAATTAGTGGTCTGACGACTGAAAAAGTCGTCGGACCACCCCGCCTCTCACCGCGCCCGGTTCACCAGCGCCACGCCCGCCAGAATAATCACCATGCCCACGTAGTGCAGCAGGTGAATCACCTCGCCGTCGGCCACGCCCCAGGCCAGCGCCACCACCGGAATGAGGTAGGTAGAAGAAGCCGCGAACAGCGCCGAAGCCCGCCGGATAAGCACATTGAACAGCACCAGCCCCACCGCCGTGCCGAACAAGGCCAGCAGCCCGATGTAGCCCAGCGCCGCGCCCGCCCCCGGCACCGTGTGCAGCTTGTGCCAGAAGTCGGTGCCCAGGAACAGCACCCCCGCCGCCGCCGGCCCCACCAGCAACAGCGACACGCTGCTCACCGCCAGCGGCGGCAACCCCTGCAAGCGGTGCTTCACCACGTTCACGCTGATGCCGTAGAGGAACGTCGCCAGCACGATGTAGCCGCCAAACCACGCCCCGCTGCCACCCACCGCCGCCCCGCTGCCCAGCAAAATGAGTACCGCCGTGCCCGCCAGCCCCACCAGAATGCCCAGCACCCGCAGCGCCGTCAGCCGCTGCCCAAACAGCGCCGCCCCCACCAGCAACACAAACAGCGCCGTGAGCGAATTGAGCACCCCCGCCAGCCCCGAAGCCAGCCGCGTTTCGGCATACGCAAACAGAAACGCGGGCAGCAGCGTGCCCACCGACCCACTCACCAGCAGCCACTTGAAGTAGGGCCGCCCCACCCGCCCCACGTGCCGCAGCCCCCACGGCAGCAGGCACAGCGTGGCAATGGCCACCCGCGCCGCCCCCAGCTCCAACGCCGAAAACACCACCAGCCCCCGCTTCATCAGGATAAACGACGTGCCCCAGATGCCCGCCAGCACCACCAGCAACAGCCAGGCCAGCGGCGGGGTAGGAGCGGCGGGCGGTAAGGCTCCGGCAACTGTTTCGGGAGCCACGCTGGCGGCCGGAGTAGCCACCGGGCGCGGCGGGAAAACGGACATGGGGCAAAGGTAGGGCAGGCAGTAGCGCGGGCTACCACCGCAGGCCGGCGAAGCTAAAGTCTGCGCTACTCCGCGCCGCTTCCCGGTTTCCGTCGTTACTTGCCGTTGTTTCCAACGCCCCGGCCCATGTCTGCCCCTTTAGCTGAAATACTCACGCAGTTGCGCGTGGGCAATCAGAAGTTTTTATTGGATTTTTACGAGCGCCGCCGGCAGCCGTTTGCCCGCTGGGCGCAGCGCCAGCACCAGATTTCGGATGCCGATGCCCACCTGCTGTTGCAGGACACGCTGCTGGATTTCTACGACCAGGTGGCCGATGGGCGCATCACGATGCTCCCCGCCGACCTGCGCGCGTTCATCTACGAAATGGCCCAGCAACGGCTGGCCGCCGCCGTGCCCGCCCGCCAGCCCCTGCCCGCCGCCGAAGCCCAGCGCCGCCAACGCCTGCTGCTGCACTTCAACCAACTCGGCCACGACTGCCGACAACTCCTAAGCTACTTTTATTTCCGGGGCTATAATTTTGAAAAGATGGGCGGCAAAATGGGCTTCCCCAACGCCACCGTGGCCCGGCTGCAGAAGAACGGCTGCATCAAAAAACTGTACGAACAAACGCTGAAGAGTTATGAGTTATAAGTTATGAGTTACGAGTTTTGGGGAAGATGCTACTGTTCTCACGTCCCCACTCATGACATCCAACTCATAACTCATAACTCATAACTCATAACTAAAAAATGGACTTGCGCCCCCACCTCGAAGTATTGGAACGGTTTGCCGACGGCGAAATGTCGGAAGCCGAGCAGGAGGCGTTTGAGTTGCGCCTGGAAAACGAGCCGGACCTGGCCGATGCCTACGCCGACTTCGGGCAGCTCACCGCCGACGTGCGCTGGGCCGCCGGGCACGACACCCTGCGCCAGCGCCTGGCCGTGCTGGACCAGCGCATGAACCAACGCAGCAACGCCCTGCAACGCACGCAGGCCCTGCTCACGCTTCGGCAGCGCCGCTGGGCCACCTGGAGCGTGTTGGGGGCAGTGGTGCTGTTGCTGGCCGCTGGCAGCGCCTGGTGGTGGTGGCAGCAGTCGCGCCGCGACCCCCGCGCCTGGGAAACCTACTACCAGCCCGACCCCGGCCCCCGCCTAACCCAGGCAATGACCGAAGCCCGGCCGCTGTTTGGCGAAACCCTGCGCCAGTACCAAACTGGGCATTATTCGGCCGCCCTGCACTCGCTCAACCGCGTGTCGCCCGCCAACGTCAGCCTCGACACCCTGCAATACTACCACGGCCTCATCCTGCTGCGCCAGGGGCAAGGCGTGGGCGCGCAGCCCTACCTGCGCCGCCTGGCCGACTCCGGCGCGGGCGAACTGGCCCGCCGCGCCCGCTACCATCTGGGCATGGCCTACTGGCAAGCTCAGGACCTGCTCCCCGCCCGCGCCACCCTGCGCCAAGTAGCCACCGACCCCCGCAACCCCTACCAAGCCGCCGCCCGCCGGGCGCTGGCCGCGCGGGTGTTGGAACAATAATTGGCGCGGGGCTTCGCCCCGTGCCGCAGTGTCGCAGGTTTTCAACCTGCAATCGTTGAACGGTGCTGCTACCCCGGCCTGGGGTGCAGGGCGAAGCCCTGCGGCACTGCGGCACGGGGCAAAGCCCCGCGCCAGCCACGCAACTTTTGCTCCACTAAAAACCTTAGTAACGGGCTGGCCCACCAGGGCTGGCCTTCTTAATTTATGGCCAAAGCCAGAACTGTTTTTTTCTGCCAGAGCTGCGGGGCGCAATCCGCCAAATGGATTGGGCGCTGTCCGGTGTGCGGCGAGTGGAACACCTACGTGGAAGAAGTGGTGACGAAGGATGCGCCCACTGCTGTGGGCACCTGGAAACCCGCCAGCACCGTGCCCGGCGGCAACACCGTGAAAGCCGCCAAGTCGCGGGCCTTGAGCGACATTCTGGTCGAAGAGGAACCGCGCATCATCACCACCGACGGCGAACTGAACCGGGTGCTGGGCGGCGGTCTAGTGCCCGGCTCAATCGTCCTGATTGGCGGCGAGCCGGGCATCGGCAAAAGCACCCTAATGTTGCAAATTGCCCTCAGCCTGAAACAGCTAAAGGTGCTGTATGTGAGCGGCGAAGAAAGCGAAGCCCAGATAAAAATGCGGGCCGAACGGCTCAGCAACGGCCAGCACCCCGGCTGCTTCATCCTCACCGAAACCAGCACCCAGAACATCTTCCGGCAGATTGAGCAGGTGCAGCCCAACTTAGTCGTGATTGACTCGATTCAAACCATGCATTCGTCGTTGGTCGAGAGCGGGGCGGGCAGCGTGAGCCAGGTGCGCGAATGCACCACCGAACTGCTCAAGTACGCCAAAGAAACCGGGGTGCCGGTTCTGCTCATCGGCCACATCACGAAGGACGGCAGCCTGGCTGGCCCCAAAACCCTGGAGCACATGGTGGACACCGTGTTGCAGTTTGAGGGCGACCGCCACCTGAGCTACCGCATCTTGCGAACCACCAAAAACCGCTTCGGCAGCACTTCCGAACTCGGCATCTACGAAATGCAGGGCGACGGGCTGCGGCAGGTCAGCAACCCGTCGGAAATCCTGCTTTCGCAGCGGGCCGAAAGCCTGAGCGGCATGGCCATCGGGGCCACGCTGGAAGGCAACCGCCCGCTGCTCGTGGAAGTGCAGGCGCTGGTGAGTCCGGCCGCCTACGGCACCCCCCAGCGCAGCAGCACCGGCTTCGATGCCAAGCGCTTGCAGATGCTGCTGGCCGTGCTGGAAAAGCGGGCCGGGCTGCGCCTGGGCCAGTCCGATGTATTCCTGAACATTGCGGGCGGCCTGCGCCTCGACGACCCGGCCCTGGACATTGCCGTGTGTGCGGCCGTGGTGTCGTCGCTCAACGACCTGCCCATTCCCGGCGACGTGTGCCTGGCCGCCGAAATCGGCCTGAGCGGCGAAGTGCGGGCCGTGAGCCGCCTCGACCAACGCCTGGCCGAAGCCGAAAAGCTGGGCTTCCGGGAGATGTACGTGTCGCATTTCAACGGCAAAGGGCTGGATTTGGCCCGCTACGGCCTGCGGGTCCACCCGGTGAGCCGACTGGACGAGGTGCTGGCGGGCCTGTTCGGGTAAAAGTCCTACTTGCAGAAAATAATCGGCCTTCGGGTGTTAAATTTTTGCGAATTGCGCGGATGGTTTTGGGCGTGGCAAGCGTGTTGCCTCCAATAGTTATTGGTCAGATAATCCGTGCTTAACGTTCCTGGTGTGGGCCGTTGGGTGCGGATTCTTGGTTTCCGTCCAAACATACGGCGGTTGGACGGGTCGGGAAAAACCGTGCCCATTTTTTGGATTTTATAAATTAAAACGCCTTATCTTCGGCCCATCAATAGACTTTTCCCAGGAAAGCGCCTGCCCAACTTGGTTAAAGTCTATTTCTTCCCAATTCATTCCGGTTTCCTCGTCCTTTCTTTCCTCCCGCTATGAAATTTTCTCTCACCTCTACGTTGCGTTGCGGCTTTGGTGTCGCGTTGCTGGCCTTGCCGGGCTTGTCGTTTGGCCAAAAAAAACCGGTTGCCGCCAAGTCCGTTGCCCAAGCCGCGGCAACCACCCAACCGGCTACTTCGGGCGCGGGCACGGCCATCCTCAGCGGCCGGGTGAGTGGCAAGGGCAGCGACACCGTGGCCGTATCGCTGCGCGAAAACCCCCTGGACCCGCGCGAACGCATCGTGCGCACCACCCTGAACGACAAGGGCGAATTTAGGCTGACCGTGCCCGTGACGGGCGCTACCAAAGCCGACTTGATTTACGGCGATGCCGTGAGTCCGCTGTTCCTGGATGCGGGCACCGACATGGAAGTGCGCTTCAAATCCTCGGACATGGAAAACAGCCTGAAATTCAAGCCCAATGATGTGCCCAAAGGCTTCAGCACCAAAGTGCGCAACGGCAACAACCTGACCGACGACCAACGCCACCGCCAACAGGCCGCCAACGCCAACAACTACCTTGTAGAAGCCGACGCGGAATTTGTGGAAAACGACGGTTTTCAGGTGTTGCCGGACAACATCCAACTTTATGAAGCACCGTTTTTATCTTTTCTGGAATACCGCCGCAAGCAGCAGTTTAATTTTCTGGACGACCACTCGGAAGGTGACTCTTTTACGCCGGAGTTCTACAACTACGCCCGCGCCGAAATTGTGTACGGCTACGCCAACGACCGGCTGACGTTTCAGGACCTGCGCGAACAGGTCATAAACACCGAAAACCGGATGAAGATGACCCCGGACTACTACAACTTTCTGAACGACCCCAAACTGCTTAATTCGGTGGAGGCCGAGGAAAGCGAATTGTACCACGAATTTTTGATAAACTACGTGCATTTCGCCGCTGCGCAAGCCAACCACAAGCGGGCCGACCAGGATTTTTATCCCGCTTCTTATGCCCTGGCAGCTAGGCAGCTGACCGGTAACACCCGCGCCATTGTGCTGGGCCGGGTGATGCAGGAATCGTTCCGGTTTGGGCACGTCCGGCAGTCGGCGGCCATGCTGGCGGATTTCAAAAAATACGACCCCAAAAACCAATACTATCCGACGCTGAAAACCGATTTCGACCAGCACAAAGGGTTTGCCATCGGTGCCCCGGCCCCCGATTTTGCCCTCACCACGGCCACCGGCGACACGGTGCATTTGCACGACTACGCGGGCAAGCTGGTGTACCTCAACTTCTGGAAATCTACCAACGGCTTGTGTCTGCGCGATTTGGCCTATGCCAAAGACCTGATTGGCCGGTTTCAGAACAAGAACATCGTGTTCGTGAACGTGGCCCTGGACGAGAACGAGCAAGCCTGGCGGCAGTTGGTGCTGGTGAAAAAAATGCCGGGTGTGCAGGCGCGGGCCAGCGGTGGCTTGCGCTCGGCGCTGGCCCAGGCGTATTCGTTGCAGGACATCCCGACCTATATGCTGCTGGGCGAAGACGGCACCTTCCTCAACATCAAGCCCAAGCGGCTGAGCAGCCACGCGGCCATCGAGGAAATCAACCAGTCGTTTGGCAAAGCCAGCACTTACAGCAGCGTGATTGAGATGCCGAAGTAGGGGCGGGGGCAACCAAAGGACAACGCAGTTAAGCCCCGCCCCTACCTTTGCCCCATGTCTCTGCTCACCGACAACCTGAACCTGCTGGCCAAAGCCACGCCGTTGCGCGTCTGGAACACAGTGCAAGTAGTGGGTTCCTACGTATTGAGCAAAATAACGGGCCGCGCCCGCGCCGCCGGGATGCCGATGGCCCTCAGCTTCGAGCCAACTACGAGTTGCAACCTGCGCTGCCCGGAGTGCCCCAGCGGCCTGCGCTCATTCACCAGGCCCACCGGGATGCTGGTCGAAGACCTGTTCCGGCAGACCATTGACGAAGTGGGCCGCCGCCTGTGGTACCTCATTTTTTACTTCCAGGGCGAACCGTACCTGCACCCCAAATTTCTGGATATGGTGCAGTACGCCAGCCGGAAAGGCATCTACACCGCCACCAGCACCAACGCCCACTACCTGAGCGACCAAAACGCCCGCCGCACCGTGGAAAGCGGGCTGGACCGCCTCATCATCTCGCTCGACGGCACCACCCAGGAAGTGTATCAGCAGTACCGGGTGGGTGGCAAGCTGGAAAAGGTGCTGGAAGGCACCCGCAACATTGTGCGCTGGCGCAAGGAGTTGAAGGCCAGTACGCCGCGCATTGTGTTCCAGTTTCTGGTGGTGCGCCCCAACGAACATCAACTCGACGATGCCAAAGCCCTGGCCCGCGCCCTGGGCGTGGACGATGTGTGGTTCAAAACCGCCCAGATTTACGACCACCAACACGGTTCGCCGCTCATCCCGACCATTGACTACTACTCCCGCTACGAGAACAATACCGACGGCACCTGGAGCCTGAAAAACCGACTTATCAACCACTGCTGGAAGATGTGGCATTCCTGCGTTATCACCTGGGATGGCCTCGTGGTGCCCTGCTGCTTCGACAAAGATGCCGAGTACCGCCTGGGCGACCTCAAAACCCAGACCTTCGCCAGCCTCTGGCAAGGCAAAAAATACCAGGGCTTCCGGGCCGCGCTCCTCAAAGGCCGCGACCAGATTGAGATGTGCCGCAACTGTAGCGAGGGCACCAAAGTGTGGGGCTAAACCGCGTGAATCGGCAATGATTTAGCGGTCTATTTTTTTGCCGAGGTCTTCCACTTTTTTGAGGAAGTCGTCGGTATCGGTGTCGGCGTAAGTGCCATAGGACGCGGCAATGGTGCCTTTGGTACCATCGTGAGCCTCAATGGCGTAGAGAATGGCCATGTCGTCGGGGTTGCTTTCGCCTTCGAAGCGGTAGAAGTCCACAATGGTCACCTCGTCGGGCGCAAAGCTTTTGCCCAGGCTGGGGTCGAGGGTATGAAGACGGCCGTTGGTGATTTTGAAATCGTGGGCAAAGCCTTCTTTGGTCAGGCGATTTTCGACACTGACCAAGGTGCGTTCTTCTTCTTTGTCCTGCATAGCGGAAAGGTGTTTTGGGAGATGAATGCGATAAGGCGCTAAAAAAAGCGGCCCCCGCCGGGGCTATACGCAGCCAGCGCGGGGGTAGGTTGTGCAGGCGGTGGGGCAGGGCATCAGGCCTGCGCCACTGCCCGGCGGTGCTGCGCTTCAATGGTGCGTTGCAGGCGGTCAATGTCCAGGGTGCCGCAAGCGCCGCAGCCTTTGGCGCAACCGGCTACTTCTTTGGCAAAAAATGCCTGCCAGGCCCGGCGGCCAAGAAAAACCGCCGCCACGGCCAGCAACAGAAAAACGAGGAGGGTTTGGACAAACATACTGTCGGAAAACCGCGAAGACGAAGTGAAAGTTTGTTTAGCCGCTCAGTCAGCCCAATGCTCACGCACCAGCGCCTGCATTTCGGTGTGAATCAAGCCGTTGCTGGCCAGCACTTCGCGCCCAAACAACGGGTCGCCATACTCCAAAAACTGCCCGATGCGCCCGCCCGCTTCGGTGATGAGCAGCAGCCCGGCCGCCACGTCGTAGGAGTTGAGGTTGAACTCAAAAAAGCCCTCGAAGCGACCCGCCGCGACATAGGCCAAATCAATGGCCGCCGACCCCAGGCGGCGTACTCCGTGGCTGCGTTCCATGAAGGCCCCCAGCAAGCGCAGGTAATCATCGAGCCGCCCAAAGTGCGTGTACGGAAAGCCGGTAGCAACGAGGCTGCTATCCAACTCGGCCACGGTGCTGACGCGGATGGGTTGCCCGTTGCAGTACGCTCCGTGGCCCTTCGCGGCGCGGAAACTTTCGGCGCGGCTTACGTCATGCACCACGCCCGCCACCAGCTCGCGGCCGTGCAGCAGCGCCACACTGATGGAAAACACCGGCAGGCCGTGGACGAAGTTGGTGGTGCCATCCAGCGGGTCAATTATCCAGGTGAACTCGGCCGCGTCGGTGGGCGGGCCGGCGGTGCCTTCTTCGGTGATGAAGCCGGCGGCCGGCAGGATTTCGCGCAGCCCGGCCACGAGGCGGCGCTCGGCCTCCTGGTCCACGTAGCTCACCAAGTCGTGCTGGCCTTTGTGCTGCACTTTGCTGAGGTCGAAGTTATCAGCTTCCTGAGCGATAAAAGCAGCGGTTTCGTGGCAGAGGGCCGCGATTTGGTGCGAAAGGGCGAGATAATTGGGGGTCATAGTAGAATTGAATGGAAAACTCCCCTCCTTGCAAAGGAGGGGACATTTTTGCGTAGCGAAAATTGGGGTGGTTGAATCGTTGAACGGTCGCTGCCCGGTAGGTTATTGCCCCGTTCAGTGGGAAATTCAGCGGGCTGGGCAGCGACCGTTCAACGGCCTAACCACCCCAGCTTCGGCTGCGCCGAAGCGTCCCCTCCTTTGCAAGGAGGGGAGTTACCGCCTAATTTCCCGCCGCCCGCGCACCACTGCCCAACCTAGCAGCAACACGCTCAAAAGCTGCGTTCCCCAGCCAATCAATTCCCCAAAACGGGCGTAAAAGGTCGGCGCGTCGTTGAGATGCACGAGGGCGCGGCTGGCGGTGGGCACCCAAGCTTGTTCGCGCTGAAAAACCTCGCCCTTTTGGTTGATGAAGCCGGTGAAACCGGTGTTGGCGGCGCGGGCCAGGTCGCGGCGGGTTTCGATGCAGCGCAAGGCCCCGTAGCGCAGCAATTGGTGGTAGCCGGGCGAGTCGTTCCACCAGGCATCGTTGGTAAACAGGCCCAGCAGTGTGGCTCCGTGGTGGGCATATTCGGCCGTGAAATCGCCGTAGATGGACTCGTAGCAAACCAGCGGAGCTACGCGCAGAGCAGGCGTGTTGGCGGGGGCGGCAAAGACGGTGCGCTCGGCCTGAGAGCCGTAGCTGCCCACGGTGCCGCCCAGGTCGATGTGCGAAATCAGGGACGTGAGCAGCGGCGGGATTTTCTCGACCCCCGGCACGAGCCTGGACTTGTGGTAGAACGCCACCGGCGCGGTGGCGCTGGCGAAGTAGGCCCCGGCATTGAACACGTCGTAGTAACCGAGGTCGTCGCGGTAGCGAGCCGTGACGCTGGCTGCTTCTTGGCTAGGGTAGCTGGTCAGGCTGGTGATGCCCGTGAGCAGCGCCGTGCCGGGGTGTTGCCCTAGCCACGCCCGAATACGGATGATTTTGGGGTTGCTTTCAATCGTGCTTTCCCAGTACGATTCTTCCAGCGCCGTTTCGGGCCAGATAACCAGCCGGGTTTGGGAAGTCAGGTGCTGAGTCGAAAGCGTGAACAGGCGCGTAAGCTGCTCGTCGTAAGGAATGAAGCGGGAGGTGCCCTCAAACTTTTCCTGGTAGGGGTCCACGTTGGGCTGCACCACCACGACTTCGGCGGCGGGGCCGCGTTCCTGGTACAACGCGCCAATGAGGTAGGACAGCCCAATCGGAAGCGCTACCGCCAAAAAGGGAATGAGGAATGAGGGATGAGGGATGAGAGATGAGGAATTATCGCCCAACAATTCCTCATTCCACGAAGCGACCACGCCGAAGACAAGCAAATTCACCACCCAAATCCACACCGAGCCGCCCAAAAAGCCGGTGTATTCGTACCACTGCACCCATTCGGGCACGGCGGCAAAGCCGTTGCCCAGCGTCAGCCAGGGCCAGGTCAGGTCCCAGTGCAGGTGCAGTTGCTCAAAGGCAATCCAGAACACGGGCAGGGAAAGGTAGCCCCAGCTGTTGCCGAGGCGCTTCTTGGTTTGCCGGAAGGCCATCAGCGGCAGGCACATAAGTAGGGCGTTCAGCACCACGGCCGCAATGCCGCCGCCCAAGGTGCTGTAGCTCACCCACCACGTAACGATGGCATTCCACAACAGCAGGTAGCAGTACGTGTAGGCAAACACCTGCCGCTTGCGGGCACCGGCCAGGGTCAGGCGGCGCTCGAGCAGCAAATAGGGCACCCAGCCGACAAAAAGCAGCAACGCAAACGGGGCCGGATGCACCGGCCAACCCGCCCACAGCAGGGCCGGACCAAGCAACACCAGCACCCAGTTGGGCAGGCGGTGGACAGCGGAAAGGGCGTTTTCAGTCGTCAAAATTTTCGGGGTCGTCTTCGGTTGCGGAATCGGGGCGCACATTGTAGCGGGCAACCCGGCCCTCGCGGGCGGGCGGGGCCGGGTTGCCGGCCACCACCAGCACAATCTCGCCCTTGATGGCCGGGCGGGCGGCAAACTCAGCCGCCAGGCTGGCCAGGGTGCCGGTTTGGGTTTCTTCAAACAGTTTGGTCAGTTCGCGGCTCACCGAAGCGGGGCGTTCCGGCCCAAAGGCTTCGGCCAGTTGCTGCAAGGTTTTCACAAGGCGGTGCGGCGATTCGTAGAAAATCATCGTGCGCGGCTCGGATGCCAGTTCGCGAAGCCGGGTTTGGCGGCCTTTTTTTACCGGCAAAAACCCCTCGAACGTGAACCGCTCGGCCCCGAAGCCCGACTTGAGCAGGGCCGGAATCAGGGCCGTGGGGCCGGGCAGGCACTCCACGGCCAGGCCCCGCGCCAGGCACTCGCGCACCAGCAGAAAGCCGGGGTCGGAGATACCCGGCGTGCCCGCATCCGACACCAGGGCCATGCGTTCGCCCCGCGCCAGCCGTTCCAGCAGGCGCGGCGTTTGCTGGTGTTCGTTGTGCAAGTGGTACGACAACAGGGGCTTTTTCAGGCCCAGGTGTTGCAACAGGCGGCCACTCACGCGGGTGTCTTCGGCCAGCACCAAATCGGCTTCGCCCAGCACCCGGATGGCCCGCAGGGTAATGTCTTCTAGGTTGCCGATGGGCGTGGGCACGAGGGTGAGCGCGGCGGGTTCGGGCATGGGCGCAAAGGTACTCTTGCTATTCGTCCCCAAATTGCCGCGCTACGGCATCAATGGCATCCGCCAGCCGGTGGTCGCGCTTGGTCACGGTGTTGCCCGCGTCGTGGGTGCAGAGGCGAAAATCCACCGCCCCGTATTCGTTGCTGAACCAGGGGTGGTGGTCGAGGCGCTCGGCTTCGGCGGCCACTGCGGTGAGGAAGGCAAAGGCGGTGCGGAAATCCGCAAACTGGAAGCGGCGGCAAAGAGCATTGTTTTGTTCGGTCCACATGAGCAGGGTTGTTTTATATTCTGTGCAGTTGGTCATACACTTCCATATAGGGCAAAGCCCAACAAATTCAGCCCCGGCCACTGGGCGGGATGGGCAGCATACGGGGGGCGTTCTGGGACAGGCCAATGCCCCAGGTGGGGTCCACGGGGCTGGCCTCGACCAATACGCGGTTCGGGAAAAGGTGCAAAACCAATTGGTAGCCGCTGCCTAAACCCAAATGGCCAATCTAAAGTACACCCATTTGCGGACCGGCCCCTATTTCCCGGCCCGCCCTTCCCATGTCCACCACAGACCAAGACCGCCCCATCCGCGTTATCAACGACGACACTTCTGACGAAGAAATGCAAGCGGGCCACCGCATCCCGAACGCCGACCCGCCCAAAAACGAAGATGCCCGGGGCGGTTTCGGCAACCGCGAGGGCAAGCAGGGCTACGGCTCAGACACGGCCGGCGGCGAAACTGCCCTGGGGGTGAACGAAATAGCCGACCAGATGGCCCCGCCCGCCGACAATATGCGGTCCGACGACCAGGGTCGCCGCGCCCGCCCCAACCAAGACCGCCCCGACGATGCCGACGACGACTTGCTAACGCCCGCCCGCCCGGTGGACGAGCTGGATCGCCACGATTTTGTGGGCGGCATCGACGAGATGAGCAACCCCAACTCGCACGTTGGCATGGGGCAGATGGAGCCGAAACCCAGCAAACCCATCACCGGCACCGACACCAACGCCGAACTAAACGACCCCGACGCGCAGGATTCGGCCCTTGACCAATAACCTGCATTGATTAGCGATGCGCTACGCCACCACCGACGTTCACGGGTGTCATTTTACGTTGCGCCGTTTGGTGGAAGAAAAACTGCAACTCGGCAAGACCGATGAATTGTACTTGCTGGGCGACTACGTAAACAAAGGGCCGGACAGCCGGGGCGTACTCGACTACCTGATGCACCTGCAAGCGGCCGGGTATCAGGTGCAGTGCTTGCGTGGCAACCACGAGCAGTTGTTGCTCGATGCCTGCCAGAGCCAATTGAAGCCCATCTGGTGGTTTCGGTTCAACCGTTCACCCACGTTGCGGAGCTTTGGGGTGCAACGAGCGGGCGATATTCCGGCCCGCTACCTGGCTTGGTTGGCGGCGTTGCCCTACGAGTTGGAATTGCCCGATTTTGTGCTGGTTCATGCCGGTTACAACTTTGCCCTGCCGCCCGCCGAAATGCGGCAGGACCACGCCACCATGCTGAACGTCCGCAAATTCACCTACGACCCGTCGCGGCTGGGTGGCAAGCGGTTATTGCACGGCCATGTGCCCACACCGGCCGCCGCCGTGCGCAAGCAGGCCCCCAAAAACCCCGCTGTGCTGGGGCTGGACACGGGCTGCGTCTATCGCCTCAACCCGGAACTGCGCTGCCTGAGCGCCTACAACCTGGATACCGGCGAACTGGCGCAGGTGGAGAACTGCGAACCGCCCTATGCCATCGGGCGGTACTAACTTAGTGGCGGTTAAGCAGTCACGCAAAAGTGAGCGTGTAAAAGAACGTCATGCTGAGCGCCGCCGAAGCATCTCTCCCAGCTAGTAATCAAGGCGTGAGTACGAAGCCGTAGAGATGCTTCGGCTGCGCTCAGCATGACCGTTTACTTACGCGCGACTACTTAGAACAATCCACTGGCTACTTTGCGGATGCTTTCGGCCTTGCCCATCGAGTAGTAGTGCAGGCAGGGTACGCCGTGGGCCATCAGTTCGCGGCTTTGGTTGAGGCACCACTCGATGCCCACGGTGCGGGCCGCTTCGTTGTCGCGGCACTGGCTCACGGCTTCCACGAGAGCTTCGGGCAGGCTCAGAAAAAAACTGCGGGGCAGCATCGTGAGCTGGCTTTTGGTGGTCAGGGGCTTGAGGCCGGGAATGATGGGAATGGTGATGCCCGCTTCGCGGCAGCGGGTTTCAAACTTAAAAAATTCCTCGTTGTCGAAGAACATCTGGGTCACGATGTAGTCGGCTCCGGCTTCCACTTTCTGCTTCAGGTAGCGCAAGTCGGCCCCGAGACTGGGGGCCTCGACGTGCTTTTCGGGGTAAGCGGCCGTGCCGATGCAAAAATCGGCGGCCCAGGCTTCGGCCCCGGCGGGCTGGTGTTGCTCGTCGTGGTCGTGGTAGCGGCCCTGGTTAAGGCGCGTTATCTGCCCAATGAGGTCGCTGGCGTAGGCGTGGCCCTCGGGGTGGGGCAGGAAGTGCGGCTCGGTTTTGATGGGGTCGCCGCGCAGGGCCAGCACGTTGTCAATGCCCAGGAAGTGCAGGTCAATCAGGGCGTTCTCGGTTTCTTCTTTGGAAAAACCGCCGCAAATCAGGTGGGGGACGGTGTCCACGTCGAAGCGGTTTTTGATGGCCGCGCAAATGCCCACCGTGCCGGGCCGTTTCCGCACCGTTTTCTTGTCCAGCAACCCGCCTGGCTGCTGCCGGAACACGTACTCCTCGCGGTGGTAAGTCACGTCAATAAACGGCGGCCGAAATTCCAGCAGCGGCTCAATGTTGGCAAACAGGCTCTGGATGGTTTCGCCTTTTTTCGGAGGAAGAACTTCAAACGAAAACAAGGTTTTGCCCGCCGCACGGGTCAGGTGTTCAGTAACTTTCATAAATTTGAGGCAGGGGCGGGGCTGGCCCCGCCCGAATCGTTGCGAATCGGTGAACTGCAATCGTTGGGCAAGCGCAACGATTTGGGTGGGGGCAAGCCCCGCCCCTACACCGCAGGTTCGTAATTCAGGTTCGGCATCAGCCAGCGTTCCAGTTCGGCCAGCCCCATGCTTTTGCGCCGGGCCATGTCGGCCACTTGGTCGCGGCCGATGCGGCCGAGGCCGAAGTAGCGGCTGTCGGGGTGGGCGTAGTAGAGGCCGCTCACGGCGGCGGTGGGGTACATAGCCAGGTTTTCGGTCAGGGTGATGCCGGTTTGTCGTTCTGCATCAAGCAATTGAAAAAGTGCGATTTTCTCGGTATGGTCGGGGCAGCCGGGGTAGCCGGGGGCAGGGCGCACGCCCTGGTATTTTTCCTGAATCAGGTCGTCGCCGGTCAGGTTTTCGCCCGGCGCGTAGCCCCAGAATTCTTCGCGCACCCGCTGGTGCAGGCGCTCGGCAAAGGCTTCGGCCAGCCGGTCGGCCAGGGCCTTCACCATGATGCTGGAATAGTCGTCGTGGTCGGCCTCGTACTGCGCTACCAGCTTTTCGATGCCAATGCCGGTTGTGACGGCAAATCCGCCGATATAGTCTTGTCGGCCAGAATCTTTGGGAGCCAGAAAATCGGAAAAAGCCAGGTTGGGAATGCCGGGGCCTTTTTCGCCCTGCTGGCGCAGCGTGAAAAACGCAGATGCCATAGTCTGCCGTTCGTCGTCGGTATATACCTCAATCGTGTCGTGCCCCACGGTGTTGGCGGGCCAGAAACCCACCACGGCGCGGGCCGTGAGCAGCTTGCTGTCAATGATTTGACGCAGCATCACCTGGGCATCGTCAAACAATTTGGTAGCCGCTTCGCCCAGGTTTTCGTCGCTCAGGATGCGCGGGTAGCGCCCTTTCAACTCCCAGGTGTGGAAGAACGGAGTCCAGTCAATGTACTTGGCCAGCTCGGCCAGGTCGTAGTGGTCAAATGCTTGGGTGCCCAGGAAGGTGGGTTTGGTGATGGGCGCAGTGGCCCAGTCAATTTTGGCCCCGTTGGCGCGGGCGGCGGCGATGGGCAGGTAGCTTTTGTCGCGTTGCCGGCCCGCGTAGTCGGTGCGCAGGGCCGCATAGTCGTCGGCCACTGCTTGCCCATAGGCCGTGTGGCCCGACCCCAGCAAGCCCGCCGCCACGCCCACCGAGCGCGACGCATCGTTGACATGGACCACTGGCCCGCCGTAAGCGGGCGCGATTTTGACGGCCGTGTGCAGCCGCGAGGTGGTCGCGCCGCCGATGAGCAGCGGCACAGTCAGGCCGCGCTTTTGCATGGCTTGGGCCACGTACACCATCTCGTCGAGGCTGGGCGTGATGAGGCCGCTCAAGCCGATGATGTCGGCTTGCTGGGCCACGGCCTCGTCCAGAATCCGGTCCAGCGGCACCATCACGCCCAGGTCCACGATGTCGAAATTGTTGCAGGCCAGCACCACGCCCACAATGTTTTTGCCGATGTCGTGCACGTCGCCCTTCACCGTGGCCAGTAGGATTTTACCGGCTGTTTGGCGTTCGCCGCTCTGCTTGTCGGCCAGCAGGTACGGCTCCAGATAGGCCACCGCTTTTTTCATCACCCGCGCCGATTTCACCACCTGCGGCAGGAACATTTTGCCCGCCCCGAACAGGTCGCCCACCACGTTCATGCCCGCCATCAGCGGGCCTTCAATCACGTCGAGCGGGCGCGGCACTTGCTGGCGCACTTCCTCGGTGTCTTGGTCAATAAACTCGGTAATGCCCTTAATTAGGGCGTGTTGCAGACGTTCGGTCACCGGCAGGCTGCGCCAGGCATCGGCCACCACTTCTACTTTGTCCTTCTGCTTGACGGTATCGGCAAAGTCCACGAGGCGCTCGGTGGCATCGGCGCGACGGTTGAGCAGCACGTCTTCCACCAGTTCCATGAGGTCGGCGGGCACATCGTCATAGACGGCCAACTGGCTGGGGTTCACAATGCCCATATCAAGCCCGGCCCGGATGGCATGGTAAAGGAAAGCCGAGTGAATGGCCTCACGCACCAAGTCGTTGCCCCGGAACGAGAACGAAATATTGGAAATGCCGCCGCTCGTCAGCGCCCCCGGCAGGTTGGCCTTAATCCAGCGCACCGCCTCGATGAAGTCCACTGCATAGTTGCGGTGTTCGTCCATGCCGGTGCCCACGGTCAGGATGTTGGGGTCGAAGATAATGTCTTCGGGCAGGAAGCCAACCTCATGCACCAGAATATCATACGAGCGCTGGCACACGGTAATTTTCTTCTCAAACGTGTCGGCCTGCCCGGTTTCGTCAAAGGCCATCACCACCACGGCGGCCCCGTATTGCCGCACCGTGCGGGCGCGGTTCTTGAATTCCTGTTCGCCCTCCTTCAGCGAAATGGAGTTCACAATGGGCTTGCCCTGGGTGCATTTGAGGCCCGCTTCCAACACGCTCCACTTCGAGGAGTCAATCATGAGCGGCACCCGCGCAATGTCCGGCTCCGAGGCAATGAGGTGCAAAAAGGTCGTCATGGCCTGCTCCGAATCGAGCATGCCTTCGTCCATGTTCACGTCCAGCACCTGCGCCCCGCCCGCCACCTGGGCGCGGGCCACGGCCAGCGCCTCCTCGTAAGCCCCGGTGCGGATGAGCCGCGCAAAAGCCCGCGAACCCGTCACGTTGCACCGTTCGCCCACGTTCACAAACAGGCTGTTGGCCGTGATATTGAACGGTTCAAGCCCTGACAGGCGGGTGCCGTAGGGGCGGGGCTTAGCTGACGCAGACCTTTGGTTGCCCCCGCCCGAATCGTTCGACGGTAATCGTTCAGCGATTCGGGCGGGGGCAAGCCCCGCCCCTGCAAGCTGCCTCGGTTTGTACTGCTCCGCCAGCTTGGCCAATTCGGCAATGTGCTGGGGCGTAGTGCCACAACAGCCGCCCACCACCGTCACGATGCCCTCCTTGAGGTATTCTTCAACCAGGGCCGCAAATTCCTGCGCCGATTCGTCGTAGCCGCCAAATGCATTGGGCAGGCCCGCGTTGGGGTAGGCTGAAATGTGCACGTCGGCCAGGCGACTGAGTTCTTCCACGTACTGCTTCAACTGACTGGCTCCGAGGGCGCAATTCAGGCCCACGCTTAGCAACGGCAGGTGGCGGATGCTGTTCCAGAACGCTTCCACCGTTTGCCCGCTCAGGGTGCGGCCCGACGCGTCGGTGATGGTGCCCGAAATCATGAGCGGCACCATGCGTCCGCCGCCGTCAAAGAATTTCTGGACCGCGTAGATGGCCGCTTTGGCATTCAGGGTGTCAAAAATGGTTTCGATGAGCAGCGCGTCCACGCCGCCGTCAATAAGGCCGCGCACTTGCTCGTGGTAGGCAGTGGCCAACTCGTCAAACGTCACGGCGCGGAAGCCGGGCCGGTTCACATCGGGCGAGAGCGAAGCCGTGCGGTTGGTTGGCCCGATGGCCCCCGCCACGAAGCGCGGCCGGTCGGGGGTGCTGTACTCGTCGGCCGCCGCCCGCGCCAGGCGGGCCGATTCGTAGTTTAGCTCATAAACAACGCGCTCCAGCCCGTAGTCGGCCTGGGCAATGGTGGTGCCGCTGAAGGTGTTGGTTTCCACCATGTCGGCTCCGGCGGCGAAGTATTCGGCGTGAATGCCCTGAATGATGTCGGGCCGGGTCAGGCTCAACAGGTCGTTGTTGCCGCGCAACGGGTGGGGGTGGTCGGCAAAGCGGGCACCCCGAAAATCTTCTTCCGTCAGCGGGTGGCGCTGAATCATGGTGCCCATCGCGCCGTCCAGCACCAAAAGGCGTTGCCGCAACAGGGCGGGCAGGGCCACCAGGGGGTCGGCGGCGGGGCGGGCGGGTAGCGGGGCAGTGGTCGTGGCGGGCATTGCTTTCGGGGAAACGGCAGGTGGGGCCGCGCATCCAGAAAGAAACCCGCGCCAGCCAGGACACGGTTTCAGCTGTCATCTTCTCCAACCAATTCTTTGGTCAAATGGGAGTTAGCACCTGTTTTAGCAGGTTGCCAAGACGTCGTAAGGCCCAGTCCCTCGGTCTTTCTGGATAGCAGCAACACAAAGATACGACGGGTTGTCGTTTTTGGCGGTTAGCCGATTGCTACCGGCTGATGGCTTCTGTTGTTAAAGGTCATAAAGAAGCTGTTTGAGTTACTATCCAGGCTCGTCGGCCGAGTACCCCGAAGCTGTGCTTCGGTCGTTGAACGGTCGTTCAGCGGGGCCGTTCAACGACCGTTCAACGACCGAAGCACAGCTTCGGGGTACTCGGGCAACTAACTCAAACAGCTCCTAAGCCATTAGCTAACCGCCAAACAATCATGCCACGGCCAGGGCCAGTAGCAGCCCGGCCAGCGTGGCGGCCAGCTTGGGCAGGTTCAGGCGGTGTTCGGGGCTGGTTTCGAACAGGATGGTGGTGGAAACGTGCAGAAAATTACCCGCCACCAGCCCCAACAGCGCCGCGTATAATCCATTCTGCAACAACACTTCCAGTGAGATGAAGTTGCTGAAAACGATGCCTGCTGGCGCGGCCAGCGCAAACACCAGCAGCCAGGGCCACACCCGCCCGAAGCTGCCCAGCCGCCGCCGCAGCAGCGTGGCCAGCGCAAACGCCGCTGGCACGTGGTGCAGGGCCACGCCCACCACCAGGGCGTAGAAATTGCGGCCCACTGCCCCCGCCGCCGGGGCCTTCACCAAAATGCTGCCCTCTAGTAGCGAATGCAGCACCAGCGCCCCCAACAACGGAAACGGTACCGGCCCCGCCGCCCGGCCCGGCCCGGCCAGCGGCTCGTGGTGAACGTGCCCGTGTTCGATGCCCTGCGAGAGCACTTCCAGCAGCATTTGCCCAAAAAAACCGGCCAGCACCCAGTAGCCCACCCGTTGGCCCTGTGCGGGCAGCAGCGCCAGCGCCTCGGGCAGCAAATGCGTGACGGTGAGCGTGAACAAATAGGCACCGCTAAAGGCCAGCAAGGGCTTGAGCCAGCCGCCGCTGCGGGCTTCGGGCACCCGCGCCGCCAGCCAGCCCGCGCCCAGGACCGTCCCGGTCAGCAAAAAAATAGCAAGCCACATGGGGTAGTGGTCAGTGGTTAACGGGTAGCAAGCCGTATTCGGAACAGGAAACGGGCGGGGCAGGCATAAGCGGCAGGATGGGATGAGGGAAGGATAAGCTGCAAAAGTAGCCGCCCCGGCGCGGGACAGCGGCGGGGCGGTTGGAATACTACTGCGGCCGTGTTGGTATCCATCTCGACCGGAAGCGTATTGTCCCCGGCAGCGGCATCGATTGCAGCAACTGCTTCGCCAATGGGCGTAGCCGCGCCCTTGCCGATAAAATGCCCCAGCGAAATGCAAGGCCCATACAAAAGCTACCGGGGGGCTGCCTGCGGGCATTGCCGCTGGTAAAGTTTCGCGATTCAGCAACGGCGAACTTTACAAAACGTTGGTACAGCACGATACCACCCGCGTACTGCCCGGGCTACGTTGTCGCGTAGCTCGGCCGTTCCGACTACGAACAATACCGGGCTTCTACTTGGCTTTGCGAAACAGGTAGCGGGTCATGAAAATCCCGCCGTTCTGGATGGAAGAAGTGAGCGGAATGGCTTGCACCAAGTCAAAACCGTCGTCGCTCATTGTTTGGAACATTCGCTGAATGGTTTCCTCGTTCTTCTGAATGTTGCCCATGTTGATGCCGGTGAGCGAAAACAGGTTTTCCAGCGGGGCATCGGCCGCGCCCTTGTAGGCGGGCGTGAACAGCATTTTGGAGCGTCCGAAGCCGCCGCCCACCACCGACTCGATGGTCGTGACCTGTTGGTAGGAATAATTGGCGGGGTTGGTTTGGGCCTGGGCGGGGCGGGCCAGAAAGCTGCTGCCAGCCAGGGCCAGCGCGGCCAGGGTGTGGGTGAAACGCATGAGGAGATGAAATAAATTAAAATTTGTCAGCGAAGGTAAAAGGCAACAGCGCATTTCCGACCTCTAAACCGCTGCGAACCCTTACTCCCGCTTGCTTTTCAGCATTTGTTTCAAAGCCGCCAACTCGTCGCGCAGCCGGGCAGCCTGCAAAAAATCAAGCTCTTTGGCGGCAGCTTCCATCTGCTTTTCGGTGGTTTTGATGAGCTTTTCCAGCCCGGCGCGGTCCATCATCGCCACCACGGGTTCGGCGGCCAGGGCGAGGACCGCGCCGCCGTCGGCGTAGCTGCCCGCTTCGGTTTGGGCTTCTATCACGCGGTAGTCGGCAAGGTCGGTCTGGCCCATGATTTCGGCGTGGCTCTTGCGAACGGTGCGGGGCGTGATGCCATGTTTTTCATTGTACGCCAGTTGGGTAGCCCGGCGGCGGGTAGTTTCGTCCATCGCCCGTTGCATCGAGCCGGTGATGCGGTCGGCGTACATGATGACCTTGCCCTTGTCGTTGCGGGCGGCCCGGCCCATGGTTTGAATCAGGCTGCGCTGGTCGCGCAAGAAGCCTTCCTTGTCGGCATCCAGGATGGCCACCAGGCTCACTTCGGGCAGGTCGAGGCCCTCGCGCAGCAGGTTCACGCCAATCAGCACGTCGATTTCGCCCAGGCGCAGGCGGCGCAGAATCTCCACCCGGTCCAGGGTTTTCACGTCGGAGTGAACGTACTCGACCTTGATGCCCAGGCGGTCCATGTACTTGCTGAGTTCTTCGGCCATGCGCTTGGTGAGGGTCGTGACCAGCACCCGGCCGCCGGCTTTCACCCGCTCGTCCACTTCGTCCAGCAGGTCGTCCACCTGGTTGGCGCTGGGGCGCACATCTATTTCGGGGTCCAGCAGCCCGGTTGGGCGGATGATTTGCTCCACGATGGTGCCCCCGGCCTGGGTCAGTTCGTAGTCGGCGGGCGTGGCGCTCACAAACACGGCTTGCTGGTACATACTTTCAAACTCGTTGAAGGTCAGCGGTCGGTTGTCCATCGCGCTGGGCAGGCGAAAACCGTACTCAATGAGGGCCGTTTTGCGGGCGCGGTCGCCGCCCCACATCGCCCGGATTTGGGGCATCGTGGCGTGGCTTTCGTCCACCACCAGCAGGTAGTCTTTGGGGAAATAATCGAGCAGGCAAAACGGCCGCGACCCCGGCGTGCGGCCGTCAAAGTAGCGCGAGTAATTCTCGATGCCCGAACAGTAGCCCAGTTCCCGAATCATTTCCAAATCGAACTCGGTGCGTTCCAGAATGCGCTTGGCTTCCACGTCGCGGCCTTCGCGTTCGAAGTACGTTTGCTGGGCCACCATGTCGTTTTGAATCTGCACAATGGCCGAGTTCAGGGTGTCCTTGCCGGTCACGAACAGATTGGCCGGATACAGGGCAATGCCGTGGGCTTCGTCGGAGAGCTTTTTGCCGCTCACCGGGTCAATCTTGTGAACCGATTCAATCTCGTCGCCGAAGAAATACACCCGAATAGCGTAGTCGGCGTAGGCCGGAAACACGTCCACCGTGTCGCCCTTGACGCGGAAGGAACCGCGCGAAAACTCCACCTCCGTGCGCGAGTACAGAATCTGTACAAACTGATACAGCAGGTTGTTGCGCGAATAGCGCATTCCCGGCTTCAGGAATATGACGTTTTTGGCAAATTCCTCGGGGTTGCCGATGCCGTAGATGCACGACACCGAGGCCACCACAATCACGTCGCGCCGCCCGCTGAGCAAGGTGGAAGTGGTGTGCAGCCGCAGCTTCTCGATTTCCTGGTTGATGGCCAGGTCTTTCTCGATGAACACGTCGGTGCTGGCGATGTAGGCTTCGGGCTGGTAGTAGTCGTAGTAGCTGATGTAGTACTCGACCGCATTTTGCGGAAAAAACGCTTTGAACTCGCCGTAGAGCTGGGCGGCCAGCGTCTTGTTGTGGCACAGCACCAGGGCCGGCCGCCCGGTTTGGGCAATGACGTTGGCCATTGTGAAGGTTTTGCCGGTGCCCGTGGCTCCGAGCAACACCTGGGCGGGTTCGCCCGCTTCCACGCCGGCCACGAGTTGGGCAATGGCCGTGGGCTGGTCGCCGGTGGGCCGAAATTCAGAAGTCAGTTGGTAGGCCATGCGCGACTAAAATAGTTAGCCTGACTTAACCACACCGGGCCGGTTTGGGTTTCGTGGGAGCAGGTTTTGGGCTGGACGTTTTAGCCCAAGCAGTCACGCAAAAGTAAGCGTGTAAAAGAACGTCATGCTGAGCGCAGCCGAAGCATCTCTACCAGCTAGCAATCAAGGCGCGGGCACGAAGCGGCAGAGGTGCTTCGGCTGCGCTCAGCACGACCGTTTACTTATACACCACTGCTTGATACTGCGCCCACTGCTCTCCACTGTTCTTTCGGAGTGCGACTCCGAAAGAGCAACCTAGCGCAACCTACTTCCCAAACTCCACGCCCATTTCCAGCCCAAAACCAAACGACCGCTGCTGCTGCCCAAAATCCTGGGCCGGGTGGGCATTGAGCGAGAGCAAACCCACTTCGGCCGTTGGCCCCAGCGTGAAGGCGAAATGCCCGGCGGCGGGCTGATAGCGCAGGCCGGCCCCGCCGCGCACGTTGGCCAGCACCTTGCGATAGTCGCCGTTGGCGGTCCGCAGGGTGTAGGTGCGGTTGGCTTCGGGCACGTCGGGCACGTCGGCACGCACCCGCAGCAGGGCGCTCACCACGGCCCCGAGGCGGCCATAGGCGCTCCAGCCGCGCCGGGCGGGGTTGTCGTAGCGCAGTTCCAGCGGCAGCCCCGCGCTCTGGTAAGTGAAGTTCGTGGCGTGGAACAGCGGCGGCACCGGCACCGGGATAAAGTCGGGGACCTGCTCCCCGACAAATGTGCTGGACGTGCGCGAGGTAGCCGTGTTGTTGGCCATTTCCAGGCCCGTGCTGATGGCCCAGTGACCACCCAGGCGGCGCGTGGCCCGCAACGCCAGCCGCTGCCCCAGGCCCGCCCGCAGGTTGGTGCGGTACTCGGCGGCGGCGGCTTCGGTCAGGGCCGGCGAGTCTTTGCCCAGCGCGGGGTTGTAGTCATAATCCGTCAGACCTGCCCGCGAAAAATCCACGTTCGGGTTGAAGGCGCTGGCCGCGTAGCTGGCCTCGAACTGCCAGCGATGAATGGCGGGCTTTACAACCGTAACCGGCAGCGCGGCCAGGGTCGGGGGGCGCAGGTGCGCCAGGCCGGGCCGTTGCAGCGGCACCGGCCGGGCAGCCAGGGCCAACTCGCCCAGCGGGCCAGTGGCAACGGTTGCCGCCAGTGTTTCGCCGGGCAACGCAATGGCAGCACGTTGGCCCGCCGAAGTGGCCGCTACGCCGGTTGCGGCCACCGGGCCAGTCGTGGCCGTTGGCACAGCGCTGGCTGCCGTAGCCGAAGTAGCAGCCGGTGGCGTTGCCATCAGGCCAGTCGTGATGGCAGCAACTGAGGCAGCAACCGAAGCGGCAGCGGCGACCGAAGTGGCAGACCGGGCCGCCGTGGCTGTACCACTTTTCGCTAATGCAACACGCTGGGTGATGTCGTTTTGATTGGCCTGGCCTGGTTGCCACTGTTGGCGGCTGTTGGCGGTAAGTGCGGGCTTCAATGCAGCCATTGGGTGGTGTTGCCCTGCTGCGGTGCCCGTTGCGGCCCGGTAAGCAATTGCGCCTGCTGCTACGCCAACCGTGGGCTGCCCCTGCGTCGTGCGCCGTGCCAGCATCTCCTCCGTTGCGAAGGTGGCGGCCGGTGCTGGTGCGGCATCGGCCGTCCCGGTGGCGGCGGTGCCCGCTGCTGCTTGGTTGGAAAGCGCCGTGGCCGTCGTGCCAGCCGGTTGGGCCGAACGGTTTGCTGGCGGGGCGGCTTGCCCCGCCAACTCCCCAGCCGCCAGGCCGCCCGCCTCGCGTTGCAGCCACCAGCCGGTGCCGGCCAAGGTAGCCAATAGCAGGCTGGCCGCCGCCAGCCACCGCGTGGCGGCCAAGCGGCGGCGGTAAGTTGCGTTTTGCGTCACCAACAAAGAATTGTCAATCCGGTCCCACAGCAGCGGGCGCGGGGGCACTGCGGCTTCGGCCAGGTGGTGCCGGAAGAGGTCTTCTAGGCTGCCGGTGGGTTGGGAGTCAGGGGTAGTATTCGGTTTCATAGCGGAGAGGTGGAACGGGGCGCATCGAGGCGCTCGAGTTTGGTTTGCAGGATGGCGCGGGCGCGGGAGTATTGCGACTTGCTGGTGCCTTCGGAGATGCCCAGCAGCTCCCCGATTTCGCGGTGGGTGTAGCCCTCGATGGCGTACAGGTTGAACACCGTGCGGTAGCGCGGGGCCAGTTCCTGCACCAGCGTCAGCAATTCGTGAAAGGTGTAGTTGCTGAGCGTAAATTCCTCGCTGCTCAGGGTGTCGGGGTATTCGCCGTCGCTCACCGCCACCAGCGGGGCGTTGCGGCGGTGCTGCCGCAGGGCGGCGTTCACCATGATGCGCCGAACCCAGAACTCCAGCGGGCACTCGCGCCGGAAGCCGCCCAGGGTCCGAAACACCGTCACGAAGCCGTCCTGCAACACGTCTTCGGCCTCGAACGTGGTTTGGGCGTAGCGCAGGCACACGGCCATCATTTTGCCCGCAAACCGCTCGTAAAGCTGCTTCTGGGCCACCTGCGACCCGCGCAGGCAGCCGTCAATCAGCTCGGCTTCGGTGAGCGCCGCCGCCGGGGCGGGGCGGCTTGCGGTCAGGCGCGGCACGGTCGTGGTCGCGGTCGTTGCGGCCCGGTCCGGTCCCAGGGCCGCCCACGTCAGGGCACTCATGGGCGGTCCCCGCAGCGTCCGGGAACGACGAAGCCCACGGCCAAAGCCGAAGCGCAAAAAGAGGAGAAGCAGTACCGCATCAGCAACAAATATCGGGACGCGGCACCGGCCGCGCATGGGGGAGAGGCGGGCAAGGGCGCGGGCGTTGCACGGGGGGTGAAAAATAAGTTGCGCCGCTGGGTAGAAAACGCCCCCTCATTTTTTCGCGCCCGACCTTTGCGCCCATGTTTTCCCCGCGCTTCCTCGACCTTCCCGCCCTGCTGGGTGGCACCTTGCTGCAAGCCCCGGCCGATGCGGCGGCCATCGTGCAACACCTGTTGCTGGACAGCCGCCGCATCGGCCCGGCTGCCGGGGCAGTGTTCATTGCCCTGCGCGGCCCCCGCCACGATGCCCACCGCTACCTGCCCGCCGCCTACGCGGCCGGGGTGCGGCTGTTGGTGGTGGAGGCCGGGCAGGAGTTGCCGGGCGGGCTGGCCGCCTACGCCGGGGCCGGGGTGCTGGCGGTGGCGCAGCCGTTGGCGGCGTTGCAGGCGCTGGCGGCGGCGCGGCGGGCGGCGTTTGGCGGGCCGGTGCTGGCCATCACCGGCTCGAACGGCAAGACGGTGGTGAAGGAATGGCTGGCCCAACTGCTGGCCCCCGACGAGGCCGTGTGCCGTTCGCCGCGCTCCTACAACTCGCAGGTGGGCGTGCCGTTGAGCGTGTGGGAACTGACCCCCGACCGCCACACGCTGGGTATTTTTGAGGCGGGCATTTCGGAAGTGGGCGAGATGGCGCGGCTGGCGGCCATTATCCAGCCCACCGAAGGCATTTTTACGATGCTGGGGCCGGCGCACGATGCCGGGTTTGGGTCGGCCGGGGAGAAGCTGGCCGAGAAGCTGAAGCTCTTTGAAGGGCCGGGGTTTCGGCGGCTGTTCTACTGCGCCGACCAGCCGGACGTGTACGCCGCCGTGGCGGCGCGGCAACTCCCGGGCTTCGGTTGGAGCGAACACGGGCACCCGGCGGCAGCCGTGCAGTTTGCGCTGGCCGAGGCCGGGCCAACGGCCCCGACGACGATTCGGGCCAGCTACGCGGGGGCCGAATTTGCGTTCACCGCCGCCGTGCCCGACGCGGCCAGCCGCCAAAACCTGTTGCACTGCCTGGCCGTGCTGCTGGCCCGGCAGGTGCCCCCGGCCGAAATCCAGCGCCGCGTGGCCCAGTTGCACCCCGTGGCGATGCGCCTCGAGATGAAGCCCGGCCGCCACGGCGCGTACCTGCTCGACGACACGTATAACAACGACCTCGCGGGCCTGGCCCTGGCCCTGGATGCGCTGGCCCGCCAGGCCCGGCCCGGCCCGCGCACCGTCATCCTGAGCGACGTGCTGGAAACGGGGCTGCCGCCCGCCGTCCTCTACGCCCACGTGGCGGCGCTGTTGGCCGGGGCTGGGGTGACGCGGCTGGTGGCAGTGGGGCCTGCCATCTCGGCGGCGGTCGAGTGTGCCGCAACGGCCAACAACCCGGTTATGGGTTATGCGCGGGAGGCGGTTACGTCCGGCATTGCGCCAGATTTGCCAGATGTTCCGCCAGATTTGCCAGATGTTCCGCCAGATTTGCCAGATGTTGCGCCAGATTTGCCAGATGTTGCGCCAGATTTGCCAGATGTTGCGCCAGATTTGCCGGATGTTGCGCCAGATTTGCCGGATGTTCCAGAAAATTGGCCAGATGTTTCAGCAAATCAGCCTGATGTTCCGGTAAATAAGCCCGATGTTGCGCTAAATTTGCCCGAGGTCGCGCTAAATCAGCCCGGGATTCCACCAAATTTGCCCGATGTTCCGCCGCAAGGCGCTACCCAATTGGCAAAAGGCGCGGCACGGGTGGCCGTTGCCGCTACGCAACCAGCGGAAGCGGCCGGACGGGGCGGGGTGGCTTGGCCCTGGGTGGAAGCCCATCCCAGCACCGAGGCCCTGCTGGCCGCGCTCGACCCGGCTGGCTTTGCCAACCAAACGGTGCTGATTAAAGGGGCGCGGCCGTTTGGGTTTGAGCGGGTGGTGGCGGCCTTGCAGGCCCAGCAGCACGGCACGGTGCTGGAAGTGAACCTGGACTCCCTGACCCACAACCTGAACTACTACCGCCAACGGCTGACCCCCGGCACCAAAATCATGGTCATGGTGAAGGCGTTTGCCTACGGGGCCGGTTCCTACGAAGTGGCCCGGCTGCTGGAGTTTCAGCGCGTGGACTACCTCGCCGTGGCCTACGCCGACGAAGGCATTGCCCTGCGCGAGGCGGGCATTGGGCTGCCCATCCTGGTGATGAACCCCGACCCCGACAGCTTGCCCCTGCTGGCCCGCTACCGCCTGGAGCCGGAAATCTACTCGTTTGAGTTGCTGGACGAATACCTGGCAATGGGCAACGCGCCGCTGCCCTTCGGCCCCCAACGCTCAACACCCGACACCCAGCACCCCAACACCCAAAAACAAGCAACAAGTAACAAGAAACAAGCAACCATCCCCTTCCACCTTAAGCTGGACACCGGGATGCGCCGCCTGGGCTTTGCCGAAACCGACCTGCCGCAACTCTTGGCGGCGCTCGGCAAGCACCCGGCGCTGCCCGTGGCCAGCCTGATGACCCACCTGGCCGCCGCCGAAACGGCTGCCCACGACGACTTCACCCGCCACCAACTGGCCGCGTTCGGCCGCATGGCGGCGGCCCTGGAAACGGCCCTGGGCCGCCCCGTGCTGCAACACGCCCTCAACTCGGCGGGCATCCTGCGCTTTCCCGAAGCCCACCTGGGCATGGTGCGCCTCGGCATCGGCCTCTACGGCGGCGAAGCCGACGGCCTCGACCCCGCCGCGCTGCAACCCGTGAGCAGCTTGCGGACCACCGTTTCCCAAGTCAAAACCCTGCCCGCCGGGGCCACCGTGGGCTACGGCCGCCGGGGGGCCGCCACCGCCACCGAGCGCCGCATTGCCACCCTGGCCATCGGCTACGCCGACGGCTACGACCGCCGCTTCGGCCACGGCGTGGGCACGGTGCGCCTGCACGGCCAGGAAGTGCCCGTGGTGGGGGCCGTGTGCATGGATATGTGCATGGTGGACGTGACGGCTATTCCGACAGTGCGGCCCGGCGACGTGGCCCTGGTGTTCGGGCCGGGCTTGCCATTGGTGGAGCTGGCCGGGCGCATCGGCACCATTGCCTACGAGTTGCTTACGAACGTGAGCGAACGGGTGAAACGGGTGTTTGTGAGCGAGTGAACGGGGTGGTGCCACGAGTTGCCCGAAGGGCCTCGTGGTACCACTAATGCTTGCCCGGTTGCTGTTCAGCGAGTAGTGGTACCACGAGGCCCTTCGGGCAACTCGTGGCACCACCCCGTTCAGGCGGCCTGCATCTTCTCATTTTGCCGCCGCAGGCGCTGGCACAGCACCCGCAGGATGTTGCGCAGCACTTCGGGCCGTTCTTCCATCACGTCGTAGAAGTCGTCCTGGTCAAGGCGGAACGCCAGCACCTCGCAGGTGGCCTGGGCCGAGGCCGAGCGCGGCTCCGCATCCAGCAAGGCCAACTCCCCAAAAAAGTCGCCTTTGCCGAAGGTGGTCAGCAGTTGCGGGCCGTTGTAGATGCCCACCGCGCCCTCATAGACAATAAAGAGCGAGGAACCCGTGTCGCCTTTGGCGAAAATGCGCTGGTCGGGCGCGTACACCACCTCGTTCATAATCGGCACGATGGCGCTGAGGACGTTTTCGGGCGTTTCGGCAAACAGGGCGGTGTGTTTGAGAATGCTGACCCGCTCGGTGGCGGACACGCGGGCGGCAGCGGCAGAATGGTGCGACATAGCGGAAAAAGCGGCGGCTTCGGGCAAAGCCCGCAGCAGGTGTTGGTGAACGGCAGGTTGCGTGGTGGCGAGGGTTCGCAGCGCGGCGGCGGCGCTTTCGCGCACCAGTTGGTTGGTGGTTTGGAGGTGCGGGTGCAGGTGGGTAGCGGCGGGGCCGTTGGCTAACGCCGACCGTTGGTTGGCCCCGGCGGGCTGCCATTCGGCCAGGGCCAGGGCCAGCGTCCAGTCCGAAAACACGGTTTCGCCCTGCGCCACGATAAAGTCGGCCACGGGCGGCAGGGGCGCTGGCGGTGGGCCTAACAGTTGGTCAAAGGCCTGGGCTTTTTCGGCGGCGGGGGCGGCTTCCAGCAGGGTTTGCAGGCCCTGGTACACCACGCGGGGAATAAGGTTGTCCAGCATTTCCAGGGCGTTGGCCTGGCGTTCGCGGGCGGCTTGGGCCACGTGGCGCTGGGCATCGGCAATCACCTGGGCCGGGTGTAGGCGCATGAGCAAGCCAAACAGGCGCTGTTGAATGCCGGTCAGTTCGTAGGCCAGGGCGGCGGCCAGGGCGGGCGAGGCGCTGGCCTGGCCGTGCAATAGTTGCCGGGCCAGGTGCAGTTCGCGTTGCACCACGGCTTGCAGGGCGGGCGTATCGCTGGGCTGCGGGGGCAGGTTGGCCCAGGCTTTGAGGCCAGCGGCACGGGCCACGAGGTTGGCCGATTGCACCAGTTGCAGCAGCAGCGCCGGGCCTGCCGGGCCGGGCAGGTGGGCGGCGGCCTGGGCCACGCGGCGCAGCAGCGGGGCGTGGGCCGTGGCGAGGGCGGCGGGCAAGGCAGCGGCCAAAACCGGCGCGGCGGCTGGCCCACGTTGCAACAGGGCAGCCAGCGCCGGGCGGTGCTGCTGGCGGTCGGCCAGGGCGGCCAGCAGGGCGGTGGGGGTGAGGTCGGCGGCGGGCGCGGCGGGGTCGGGCGCTCCGGCAGTGGCTGGCCCGAAGCCCAGCGGTGCTACTTCGCCCGCCAAGGCATCGGCCGCTTCGGCAGTTTCGGTCCCGCCGAAGCGGCGGCCAATGGTGCCCTGCAACTCGGTGAGGTAGTGGGCGTAGGTGCGGCGCAGCAGCACCAATGCCCCCACCAGAAACAGCGCCATCCAGGCGTAGGGCAGCCAACCGCCGAAGGCGGTGTTGCCGTGCAGGGCCAGCAGCAGCCCGCCCGCCAGCGCCATGCCCACCGGCTCATAAAACCCTTTGGCCAGCGTGTGGCCCTTGAGGCGCACCACCGGGGCCAGGGGCTGAAACAGCACCAGAAACGCGGGTTCAAACACCGTCCGGCGCAGCACTTCCAGCACAATGAACAGGCCGCAGAAGTAGATGAGTTGGCCGGTAGAACTACCACCACTGAGGCGCAGCAGGCCGAAGCCCGCCAGCGCCACCAGCACCGTGGCGGGCAGCAGCGTGAGGGTGCGGCGCAGACCCAGGCGGTCCAGCCCGCGCCCGGTGAGCAGCAGCTTGACCAGCAGCGCGGCCAGATAGGTGCCCGCCAGCACGAAACCCACCGCTTGCATCACCTCACCCTCGTGGTGAAATTTCTCCTTGACATTGATAAAGAAGAAAAACTCGATGCCCGCCGCCACTGCCGCAATCGCTGCCACGCTCAGGCACAGGGCAAACACCAGCCGACTACCGCCAAACAGTTGCTCGATGAGGTGCGACTCGCGTTCGCGCTGCGCCCGGCCCGGTCCGGCGTGGGTGTGTACGGCGTGGGTGCGCAGGGTGAGTTGCAGCACAAAATAGGCCCCCACGTAGGCCGCCAGCGCCACCAGCAGCAGGGTATAAAGTTGGTTGGTGTGGTGAATGACGGCCGCCAGAATGGCTCCCAGGGCTTTGGCGGGCATATCACCGGCCGAAATCAGCGAAAACAGCCGCTTGCTCTGCCGCACGTCGAACACCACCGCCGACACGCCCCAGAACTCCAGACTAGCCAGCAAATAGATAATGCGGTAGCCGGTGATGATGGCCACCGCCGCCGCCACCGAATGCCCGAACGCCACCAGCCCGCCCACGCCCACCGTGAGGCCGATGACGACCAGCAGCACCCGCCCGGCCAGCGTCCGCAACGGCAAGCGGTGTTCAAGGTAGTCGTAGCCTTTGGCCACGGCCAGCAGCGCAATGGCCGACAGCACGTAGCCCAGCGGCAGGTTGTGTTCGGGGTTGTGTTCGAGCAGAATCAAATTGGCCGACACGTACACCAAAATGGCCCCGATGCCGAGCAGGAAGTTGTGTAGCCCAAATAATCCGACGGTGCGGCCTTCGCCGGGCCGGATGCCAAGCAGCCGTTGGAGGCGCTGATTGAAAGTCATTTACGATTGGCTTTTTGGATTACAGGTAGGAAATCCGTCCCGCAAGTTAAGCCGCCGCTGGCGGCCCGGCTTGGATATTCGCGTTTTCCCCGTTACTTCGGCCGCCGAAACTCCCGCCCTCACCCAATGAATGTAGCACAAGCCGAAGCGTATATCACCGAGCAACTGCGCCAGCACCTCTCGCCGACGCTCTTTTACCACGGCCTGCACCACACGCTCGACGTCACCGAACAGGCCCTCGACCTGGCCCGCGCCGAAGGCATCACCGACCCCGAAAGCCTGGAGATTCTGCAAACGGCGGCCCTGTTTCACGATTCCGGTTTCATGACCACCTACACCGGCCACGAAGCGGCGGGCTGCGAACTGGCCCGCGCCGTGCTGCCCGGCATGGAGTACACCGCCGAGCAGATTGAGCGCATCTGCGAATGCATCATGGCCACCAAAATCCCGCAGGTGGCCCCCTCGCACCTGGCCCAAATCCTCTGCGATGCCGACCTGGACTACCTGGGTCGCGACGATTTCTACCCCATTTCGGCCTCGCTGCTGGCCGAGTTGCAGGCCCGCAACCTCATGCCCACCCAACGGGCCTGGGACGAGGTGCAGGTCAAGTTTCTCTCGGCGCACCAGTACCTGACGGCCACCGGGCAGCAGCGCCGCCAAGCCGCCAAGCAGGAGCGGATTGAGGAGATTAAGGCCAGCTTGGAATAGGCCCGTACCCGCCCAGCCGTCCGCTGTATTCACCATTACTTCCTTTCACCGCCCATTTTTTTCTCGCTTATGGCCACTGCCGCCAAACCCAAAACCACCAAGTCTGCCGCCACCGCCGCTGCTCCCCCCACCACCGCCAACCGCATTGCTGTCATCGGCGGCGGCATCAGCGGCCTGATTGCGGCCAAAACTTTGTGCGAACTGGGCTACCACAACAGCTACATTTTTGAGGCGCAGGCCGAACTGGGTGGTAATTCCAGCACCCAGCCCGTGGCCCTGGGCAGCGACATTCGCTGGGCCGACATGGGCGTGAATGACTACAACACCAAGACCTACCTCAACATCTACCGCCTCATCTGCGAACTGGGGGCCGAAACCTTTCCGCTGGACGACACCACGAGCTACTCCACCTCGGACGGCACCGTGAGCTACACCGTGGACGGCCTGCCCAACACCGCCTGGCCCTACCCGGCCATGACCCCGGCCGCCTACGCCAAGTTTCAACTGGACATTCAGTACTTCTGGACCAGCGTCTATCAGGTGGCCATTGACCCGTTCTTTGCCAACCGCACGGTGGCCCAGTACCTGGCCCAGCCCTACAACCCCAACAACCACGCAACCCCGCCGTACCAGTACGGTCCCGATTTTGAGGCGTACTACCTGCTGCCACGCATCAACGGGCGCATCTCTTTTTGCAGCCCGACCTGGCCAGCAACGAGTACGCTTGCGGGCAAGCCCTGGCCCGCCAAATCAGTAGCCAGACCTACGACGGCCTGCCCAGTGTGTTACTGTTCTATGACTCGGTGAACCGCACCACGGGGCGCTTCCGCATGAACATGGGCACCCCGCTGCTGGCGGGCATGGCCGACGGGCTGGGCGGGCATTGGCCCCCCACGGCCGGGGCCGGGACGATGGGCGACATGCAGTTTCGCGAGTCGTTCCAGTGGTTCAACGACCAAGTGCTGAGTTGTTCGGCTTCGGCGCTGGTGCTGGCGGGCGGCGGGGTGCAAATGCACCAAACCATTATGCACGGCTGCCTGCCCGCCTCGGCCTACCACACCGTGACGAAAGCCGACGGCCCGGTAATTCTGGAAATTGACGACCGGCCCGCCGCCCAGGTGCTGGCCGACATCATCGGGGAAGATTCGGGCCTCACGTTCGAGGACTACGGCTGGTTTATCACGCTGGGCGTGAACAAGGGCGACAAGTGGGGCGAGTTTCACGAAGAATCCTACGCCAACCGAATGTGCGTGGGCGTGGACCGCAAGCGCCAGGGCCTGGTGATGGTGGAGCCCGATTTGGTCGAAGGTTCCGAGATTCAACTCATGCGCCGCAGCTTCGATTTTGCCTACATCTACACCGAAACCGAGCGGCTGCTGGCCGACATTGCCGCCCAAGGCCGCCGGCCCATTCTGGCGTTCTACATCGACTGCGCGGGCCGGGCCGGGGCCTACTCCGGCAACGACCAAGAAGAAGCCCGCGAAGTGCAGCAAGCCTTGGGCAACATTCCGCTCCTCGGGTTCTACACCGGCGTAGAAATTGCGCAACTCGCCACCGGCAGCGTCGTACCGCTGGACTGGACCGGGGTGCTGTGCGTGTGGAGCGAGCTTGATTAAGCTTTTGGCTGCTGGCTTTTAGCTGCTGGCTGACAAGCAAATAAGTTGCCAGTCAGTTCGTGTAATAAATTTTGTGTGCAACACGCATCGGTAAGATTTTTAATAAGCAGTGCGTCAAAAATAAACGGATAGCGAATGTGATGTAGTTGACTGAAAATCAAGAAAATATTGTCCGACTACCGACTACTTAATACTGACTACCCACTTAAAAAAGCCACCAGCCAGAAAAAATGCCTACCCACACCGGCAGCGGCTTTAGCCATCGCCCCGATTCGTACCAAGCGGGCCTCGAAGCGACCACCCGTGCGCTGGCCGCCGCCGGGCAGGCTACCTGCGACCTGGCCATTCTGCTGGCCACTTCGCGCCACGACCCGCACCAGTTTGCGGCCGGAGTGCGGGCGGCGCTGGGGCCGCTGCCCCGCTTGCTGGGCACGTATGCCGTGGGCGTGATTACCAACGACGACCTCGGCTACGACGGCTACCAAGGCGGCGTGGCCGTGTTGGCTTCCGACACCGTGCAGGCCCACCTGTTTTTGCAGCCCGAACTGGCCGGGCGCGAACACGCCTGCGGCCACGCCCTGGCCGAAGCCCTGCCCCCAACGGCCGACCCAGCCGATGCCAACTTGCTGTTTTTCTACGACATCATCAACCGGGCTTCGGGCCGCCTGCAACTCAACCAAGGCACGACGCTGGTCACGGGCATGAGCGCGGGCTTCGGGGCGGGCGGCTGGCCGGTGGCGGCCGGGGCGGGCATCATGGGCGATATGCAGTTTCGGCTGGCCCACCAGTGGTTCGACGACCAGGTGCTGGCCGGGGCGGCCGTGGGCCTGACCCTGCGCGGTGCCCGGCTGCACACCACCACCCTGCACGGCTGCCGCCCGGCCTCGGCCTACCACACCGTGACAAAGGCCGACGGCTCGGTGATTCTGGAAATTGACAACCGGCCCGCCACCGATGTGGTGGCCCACATCATCGGGGCCGATTCGGGCATGAGCTTCGAGGACTACGGCTGGTTCATCACCTTCGGCGTGAACCGCAGCGGCGACCAGTGGGGCGAGTACCACGCCGAAACCTACACCAACCGAATGTGCGTGGGCGTGGACCGCAAACGCCAGGGCCTGGTGATGGTGGAGCCGGATTTGGTCGAAGGTTCCGAGATTCAGCTCATGAGCCGCAGCTTCGATTTTGAGTACATCCACGCCGAAACCGAGCGGCTGCTGGCCGACGTTGCCGCCCAGGGCCGACGGCCGTTTCTGGCGTTTTATATCGACTGCGCGGGCCGGGCCGGGGCCTACTCCGGCAACGACCAGGAAGATGCCGCCGAAGTGCAGCGGGCGCTGGGCCGCATCCCGCTGCTGGGCCTGTACGCGGGCAGCGAAATCGGCCAGCTCAGCACCGGGGCCATCGCCCAATTCAACTGGACCGGCGTTCTCAACATCTGGAGCGAACCGCTCGATTAAGCCACAGTTTCCCGGATTTGGCCCTAACTTGCTGCTCCCAAAGTCCGCTTGACTACCCGTTTCTTTCACCCCTTGTTTTTCTGCCGATGACCCCCGAAACCGCTCCCCCCGAAACGCTGGCCACTGCCGTGCCCGCCGACGACCTGCCCCGCGCCCTGGCCTACTACCGGCAGCGCGTGGACGAACTGGGCGGGGCCAACGTGAAAGCCGATTCCGTGATTTCGTCGGTCAAGTCGGACCTGCGGGTGAAAAACGACGGCTTCGACCTGCTAGCCGAATTGCAGGAATCCATCGACGCGCAGATGCCCGTGGGTGAGGTTATTGACAAAACCCTGGAAGCTATCAATCTGCGGCTGCACATGGACCGGGCCGTATTTTTGGCCAGCACCGGCCACGGCGCTTTTGTGCCGCGCTTCGGTTTAGGCTTCGATGCCGCCACGCTGGGGCAGTTCCCGTTTTTGACGATTGAGTTTGGCGACACCTTGAAGGGCAAAGACAGCTACCTGCTGGTAAACAAGGGCACCGAGGTTACGCCCCTTATCGAGCAGTTGCGGGAGCGGCTGGGGGTGCCCTACTTCATCGCCCTGCCCGTGCGGATGGGCCGTGAACTGGCCGGGGTACTACTGGCCGGGCGCTACAAGGAAGTTAAGCCCTTCGCCCCGCCAGTCAGCCAATCGGGGGTGAATATTATGCGAGCCATCGCGGGCTTCATCGCCGTATCGTGGACTAATGCCAACCAGTTTGCCATTCTTGAACGCATGGTACAAGAGCGCACCGCCGAACTCCAGGCCGAGAAGCAGCACGTGGAGCAAGCCAACGTGGCCCTCGAATCGGAACGCCACAAGTCTGAATCCCTGCTGCTCAACATTCTGCCCGAAGAAACCGTTACCGAACTCAAGGAAAAAGGCGTGGCCACCCCGCGCCTCTACGAAGCTGCCACCGTGCTTTTCACCGACTTTCAGGGCTTCACCCAGATTTCGGCGGGCATGAGCGCGGCCGAAGTCATCGGGGAGTTGGGCGAGTGCTTCAACGCCTTCGACGAAGTGGTGGACCGCTACGATTTGGAGAAAATAAAAACCATCGGCGACTCCTATATGTGCGCCGCCGGGCTGCCCATGCCCACCGCCCACCACGCCGCCTACGGCGTGGCGGCAGGCCTCGAAATGCTGGCCGTGATGCAGACCTGGCAGGCCGCCAAGCAAGCCGCCGGCCAGCCCTACTGGGCCGTGCGCGTGGGCCTGCACACCGGCCCGGTGATAGCGGGCGTTATCGGCAGCAAAAAATTTGCCTACGACATCTGGGGCGATGCCGTGAACACCGCCAGCCGCATGGAAAGTAACTCCGAACCGGGCCGGGTAAACATCTCGGCGAGTACCTATGCGCTGGTCAATCAGTATTTTGAATGCGAATACCGGGGCCGCATTGCCGCCAAAGGCAAAGGCGAAGTGGAGATGTACTTTGTCCACCGGCTGCGCCCTGAGTATGCGAGTGATGCGGCTGGTCTGGTTGCCAACGAAGCGTTTTTCGCGGCTGTCTGACCGGCGTGGTCCGACGACTTTTTCAGTCGTCAGACCACTAAATTGTTAGCCTGTCTCGTGCAGTGAATTAGTGGTCTGACGACTTCATCTGGCAGCCAAAAGTCGTCGGACCACGCCGGTCACTCCTCCGGCTCCTTGCCCAACTCGTCCAGCGCCATTTTTATCAGGTCCTGCTCGTAGCCTTTGCTGGTCAGAAATAGGCTGATTTTCTGCCGCCGCTTATGCGGATGCGGCTCCTTCTCCTGGCGGTCTTTCTTCTCCAACAAGTCCAGCAGGTTCTGGTAGTATTCGTCGCCGTCAATCTCCTTCATCCCCGACTTGATGCAGAACTCGCTGATGCCTTTCTGCTTCAAGTCCTGAATGATGCGGCGGCGGCCCCATTTTTTGTGGCGGTAGTGGCCGCGCACAAACGCTTGGGCAAACCGCTCCTCGTCCAGCAGCTTTTCGCGGCTCAGGCGGATGATGATTTCACCGGCTTCGTCCTCGTCTAGGCCGTAGGATTTTAGCTTCTGCTCCACCTCTTTGTGAGTGCGCTCCTGGTAGGCGCAGAAGGCCGCAATTTTTTGCAGCGCCTCGCCCGGCGTGTAGGATTTGGGGGTTTTGTCGGTTTTGAACATGAGCGAGAGAAGTTAGACAAAGCTAACCCTATTGCGTCTTGGTCCGTTCGCAGCTTGGCTGCCAGCGGTGGGTTAGCTACCTTCGCGGGCGCTTCTCTTCCTTTTCACCTTTGTTTTGTATTTTTTGTATTTGATGTCATCCTTCTCCTTTCTGCCTTCGTCCGTTGGCCAGCCGCTGCCGCGCCGCTCTTTTCTTCAATACGGTGGTGCCAGTGCGGCACTGGGTAGCCTGTGGCTGGCTGGCTGTGCCAAAAAAGAGGAACCAACTCCTACACCGGCGGCCCTGCCCACCATTGCGAGCTTCTCGCCGGGCAGCGGGGCTCCTGGTGCGGCCATCACCGTGACGGGCACCAATCTAACCGGCACGACCACCGTGACGGTGGGCGGCGCGGCGGCTTCGTTTACCGTCGTCAACGCTACTACGCTCACCCTGCTGGTGCCGACTACCGGCCAGACCGGGGCCATCGTCGTGACCACCACGGCGGGCACAGCCACCAGCAGCACGTCGCTCACGGTGCTACCAGCGCAGCCCGTAGTAGCCATCACGGGCATTTCGCCCGCCAGCGCGGCCCCCGGCAATGCCGTTACCCTCACGGGCACCAATTTTACCGGGGCCACGGCCCTGAGCATCGGCAACACCCCGGTGCCGGGCTTTGTGGTGGTGAATGCAACCACCATCACCTTTGTGGTGCCAGTTGCGGCCAGCACGGGCCCTATTAGCGTTACCGCACCCGTAGGCACGGCCACCAGCGGGATGCCTTTTACTGTGCTACCGCCAACGCTGGTGAACGTGGGCAGCGGCGACCTGGGAGTGCTCAACTTTGCTTATGCCCTAGAACAGCTCGAGGCAGCTTTTTACACCCAACTACGCACGGGCACTTACTACACAGGACTGACGGCCGGCAGTGCCGAAAAGCAAGTGCTCGACGACCTGTACTACCACGAAGTCATCCACCGTGAGTTCTTCCAGTTGGCCCTTGGCGCTAATGCCATCAGGGTTCTGATGCCCAATTTTAGCACGATTAATTTCAACGACCGCACCAGTGTGCTAGGAGCGGCCAAGTCGTTTGAGGACCTGGGAGTGGCCGCTTACAACGGAGCAGCGCAGTTCATAACATCACCCGGTTATTTATTTTTAGCTGGCAAAATTGTATCGGTGGAGGCTCGCCACGCCGCGCTTATCCGCGACCTGATAGCTGAAAACACGTTTGTTGGCAACGACGTTGTTACCTTAACATCGGCCAGCACGAGTAGTGTGCCAACCAATAACGCCCCGGCAGGCTCCAGCCTTGAACGTGCCAAGTCGCCCGCCGAAGTGGCCGTTATTGCCAATCTTTTCCTTGCGGCCGGTTCCCAGCTCGACGCGTCCGGCTTGGTATAGAAGCCACGAAGACCGATGTATGAGCAACCTTTGGACGACGATAAGCATCCGTCCAAGCGACAGCTTTCAGCATTTTATGTTGCCGACCCCATTCCGTCTGTTTTTGCTGTTGGCCTTACTGAGCAATGGTGCCGCCCGCGCTGGCATCGTGCGGGGCCGCATTGCCGGGGCCGAGGGGCAGGTACTGCCGTTTGCCAACGTGGCCGTGCGCGGCACCGCCACCAGCACCGGGGCCAACGAACAGGGCCAGTACCAGTTGCGGCTGGCGGCGGGCAATTACCAGATGGTGTTTCAGTACGTGGGCTACCGCCAGCACTTGGAAACTGTGCGGGTGCCGGGCGGCGATTCGCTGCTTACGCTCGACGTGCGCCTGCAAGCCGAGGCCTACAGTCTGGGCGAGGTCACGGTGCGCTCATCCGACCGAGACCCGGCCTACGAAATTATCGCCCAGGCCCAACGCTGGCGGGCCTACCACAAGCGCGAGGTGGCCGCGTTTCGCGCCCGCATCTACATCAAAAGCCTGGGCCGCCTCACCAGCACCCCCGCCAAAATCCTGGGCATTTTCAAGATGGACCCCGACGTGAAGCCGGGCATCTTTTATCTCTCCGAAAGCCTGTCCGACATCAGCTTCACCCAGCCCGATGTGGTGAAGGAACACATGATTTCCAGCCGCATCAGCGGCGATGCCAAAGGCATCAGCTTCAACCGCGCCAGCGCCGGGCGCAACCTGGGCTTCTACAACAACGTGCTGAAATCGGGCTTCTCGGAGCGCGGCTTCGTGTCGCCCATCGCCGCCAATGCCGGGCTTTTTTACAAGTATGAATTGGTCGGCAGCACCCCACAAAACGGGGCGTTGGTGCATAAAATCCGCGTGATTCCGCGCCGCCGCACCGACCCGGTTTTTGCGGGCTTCATCTACATCGTGGACGGCTCGTGGCGCATCCACTCCGTGGATTTGGGGCTGGACGAAAACGCCAAGCTCGACTACGTGGACCAGTTGCATATCAGCCAGTTGTTTGCCCCCGCGCCGGGTGCCCCGCACGTCTGGATTATTCAGTCGCAGAAGCTGACGGTGGACTTTTCGGCGTTGGGTTTCAAAGGGTCGGGCTACGTTACGGCCATGTTCAGCAACTATGCCAACGTGGTGCCCACCTACCCCGCGCCGCCCGCTGCCACGGTGCTGCCTTCGGCCGTGGCCGCGCAATCGGAAGCCGACGACAAGACCGATAACAAGCAACCCAAACCGAAAAACCCAAAACCCAACTTCGCGGGCCTCAACCGCCAAGTCCGCAAGCAGGTGAAAGCGGCCCTGCGCGATTCCGTGCGCCACGACCCGCTGGCCCGGATGCCGCGCGGCGAAGTGCAACTCGTGGAAAAGGGCGTGAACGAGCGCGACTCGACCTATTGGGACAGCGTGCGCCCGGTGCCCCTGACGCTGGAGGAGCAAAAGGATTACCACGTCAAGGACAGCACCGAGGTCATTCGCAACTCGCGGCCCTACCAGGATTCGCTGGACCGGGTGCGCAATGAGTTGGATATAAAAGAAGTGCTGCTGACCGGCTACACGTACACCAATTCGTTCGCCAAGCGCAGCGTGTCGGTGCTGCCGCCGCCCGCCATTGTGCAGTACAACACCGTGGAGGGCGTGGTGGCCAATGCCCAGGCCACCTTCACCCAGCGCACCGACGGCCGCCGCTTCGTCACCCTCACGCCCACGCTGCGCTACGGCTTCAGCAACCAGCAACTCAACCCCAACCTGGCCCTGAGTTGGCAGTTGCACCCGGCCCATTTGCAGCAGCTGGGCTTGAGCGCGGGCCGGACGGTGGAGAATTTCGACCACAATTCGCAGCTCACGCCGCCCATCAACACCTTCTACACGCTCTACGTCAATCGCAATTACGCCAAGCTCTACCGCCGCGAGGGGGCCGAAGTTACCTACCTCACCGAACCCCTCAACGGCTTGACCTTGCGCGGGGCCGCCAGCTACTTTCGCCGCGAAGAGCTGTTCAACACCACCGACCGGCTGATTCACGACGTGCTGGGCCGCGCCTTCACGCCCAACCTGCCCGTGAGCGCCGAGTTGCCCAATCCCAGCTTCGGCAGCAGCCGCATCGCCGCCGTGGGGGTGTCGGTGGACTACCGCCCCGGCCAACGCTACATCAGCCGGCCCGATGGCAAGATTAACCTCGGCTCGAAGTGGCCGAATTTCAACGTGCAAGGCCGCCTCGCTATCCCGCACCTGCTGGGGGCCGACGTGCGCTATATGCTGCTGCAAGCCGGGCTGCGCCACAGCGTCAAGCTGGGCCTACTGGGCACCAGCAACTACTACGTGAACGTGGGCGACTTTATCGGCAAGCAGGAGAGCCTGACCTTCATTGACTACCGCCACTTTTCGGGCAACCAAACCCTGCTCACGGCTCGTTTCGCGGATTTTCAACTGCTCGACTACTACCAATACAGCACCACCGGCCGCTACCTGGAAGCCCACTACGACCACCATTTCAACGGCTTCATCCTGAACAAAATTCCGCTCATTCGGGAATTGAAATGGCAGGAAGTGGCCTCGCTGAACTACCTGCACACGGCCGCCGCCGGCCACTACGTGGAACTGGGCGTGGGCGTGGAGCACGTGTTCAAAATCCTGCGGGCCGATTTCTACACCGCCCTGCAAAGCGGACAGCGGCTAGGCACGGGGTTCCGGGTAGGGCTGGGATTTTAGTGGTCAGTGATTAGTGGTTAACTGTCAATCTCAAAATTAATTAGCCACTAACCACTAATCACTAATCACTTAGAAAGGGTGTCGTCCATGCTCGACTTGCCCGCGTCGTTGAGTTCGCCGCGCTTCCGCATTCCTTCTTCGGCGTTGGCCGTCATGGCGCTTTCAGCCGATTGCGCGTCGCGCTCGCCGCCAGTCACGGCTTCGTTCACGGGTTCGGCCATTGCCGGAGCACCGTGCGACGGCTCGGCTTCGGTGCTGCCCGCGTGGCCCTCAACGGCTTCGCCAGCGGCGGCATCGCCGTAGGGCACTTGCAGGCCCGTGGGGCGGGTGCCCGGCTCCACCATGTCAATTGACACTTTTTCGCCGGGCCGCCAGTCCGAGGGTTCGGCGCTGCAAGCGGCCAGCGTGAGGGCGGTTCCGGCCAGAGCTAGGAAACGGAAGGATAGCAAGTTCATCATTAAAAAGTTAAAACAGAGGTTTCAGAGAGATTAGGCGACGGCGGGTGCTTCGGTGGGCAGCAGGTTTTTGCGGCGCAACAGGGCTTCAAACAACCGCCGGTCGTTGTCGGAGTTGAAGATTTTCAGGGGCAAATGTAAGAACACCGGCACGTCGAGCGCCCGCGCCAACCACGCCCGCCAGGGCGGAGTGCCCTCGGGCGGCACCCCCGGCTTGAGGTACAGCAGGTAGGCATCGTCGGCGCGGCGGGCGCGGCCAATCATGTCCCACTGCAGTTGCATGGCCTTTTCGGGGCCGACGCGCAAGAGCAGATTGCGGGCATCCACTTCAAAGTTCATGCGCTCAAACATGGGCTTGCTTTGTTCCAGTTGCGCCACGCCCGTCACCTGCGCCGAGCGGAACAGCACGAACAGCAAGGCCAGCACCACGCCCAGCAACAGCCACCACCACGAGGGCCAGATGGCGGCGGGCAGCACCCCCAGCGCCAGCGGAATCAGGGCATACACCCAGTCTTTGCGCCACACTTCGGCCAGCGCCAGCTTGGTGTAGGCATCGGTCGTAAACTGCGTTTTCTTGGTTTTGATGGCCCCCGGTGCCGCTTGCTGCACCTGGCGAAAGCCGCCGCGTTGGTTTGGTTGGTTCACTTTTATTGGTCAGTTGTTAGTTTTTAGTGGTTAGTAGTTAGCGGATGGGTATTCTTTAAGCGGTTCACTAACCGCTAACAACTGACCACTGGCTAGTATGCTTTCAAGCTTAAATCCAAGCTTTTAATAGAATGGGTCAAAGCCCCGACGGAAATGTAATCCACGCCGGTGGCGGCTACTTCGGCGATGGTGGCTTCGGTGATGCCGCCGCTGGCTTCGGTATCGAAGCGGCCCGCAATCAGGGCCACGGCTTCGCGAAGCTGGGCAGGTTTCATGTTGTCGAGCATGATGCGGTCCACGCCGCCTACTTCCAGCACTTGCTGCACTTCGGCCAGGGTGCGGGTTTCGATTTCGATGGGCAGTGTGCGGCCGGTGCGGCGCAGGTAATCGTGGGTGGCGGCCAGGGTTTGGGCCACGCCGCCCGCGTAGTCCACGTGGTTGTCTTTCAGGATAATCATGTCGAACAGACCGTAGCGGTGGTTCACGCCGCCGCCAATCAGCACGGCCCATTTTTCGCAGAGGCGGAAGTTGGGCGTGGTTTTGCGGGTGTCGAGGAGTTTGGCTTTGGTGCCCGCCAGCAGCGTGGTCAGGTGGGCGGTGTAGGTGGCGATGCCGCTCATGCGCTGCATACAGTTCAGGACCAGCCGCTCGGCGGTGAGGATGCTACGGGCGGGGCCTTCCACGGTGAAGGCAATGTCGCCGTGTTTCACGCGGGTGCCGTCGGCCAGCAACGGGGCCATGCGCAGGGCCGGGTCCACTTCCCGAAATATGAGCGGGGCCAGTTCCACCCCGGCCAACACGCCACTGTCTTTCACCAGCAGGTGGGCACGGTTCCGGGCTTCGGCCGGAATGGCGGCCAGCGCCGAATGGTCGCCGTCGCCCACGTCCTCGGCCAGCGCCGTGCGGATAAACATGGTCAGGGCTGCGGGCGTGAGGTAGGCGGGGGTTTGCACGGCGCAAAATTACGCCGTAGGGGTTGAAGCGCCGAGTGGTCGGGCGGGATGAACGGCGTGGTCCGACGAATTCCCAAAGGGTTCGTCAGACCACTAAATTGTTCGCACGGTTGAAGTTCAACGAATAGTGGTCTGACGAACCCTTCGGGAATTCGTCGGACCACGCCGTTCATCCCCACAAAAAAGCCCGGTTTCGCAACCAGGCTCTCTCAAATCATTCTTTGGTAAAATCTAGCGTGTCCACCTGCGGCGCTCCCCGCGAGGGCTTGAGCTTGATGAACACCCGGTAGCTGCCGCCCTTGCCGGTGTAGCGGCCGATGGCGTACTGAATGCCCTCGTTGCTAGCGCCCTGGTGGATGTATTCAAAGCTACTGGGGGCGGTTTTGGCGAAGAAGTCCTTCATCACAAACTCGGCCTGGGTGGCGTTGTAGCCTTTTTTGTCGCCGTCGAAACCGATTTCTATGGTGGGGGCAAAATACTGCGACAACTCCCGCGACGACCCGTTGCGGAGCGCCGCCCGCACCGCCGTCAGGTTGTCGGTCTGCGCGTGGGCCGTCAGTTGCAGCAGCAGCAACAGGCAGCCAGCCAGCAGGGTTCGGATAAAACAGCGGTTCATCAGTAGGAATAAAATAGCATCGTTTAGCGGGGCGGCAAGCGAAAATAGTGCCAGGATGGGATTCAAGGGCAAAACCCGGCCGCCAAGCCCGCCAACTATACGCAACCAAGTGGCTGCTGGATGGCTCCAATGGTGCCCCGAAGTTACGATGAAACGCCGCTCCGAGCCGACGGGCCGTATCTTCGCGGCATGAACAAGCAAGTGTTATTGGTGATTCTGGACGGCTGGGGCGTGGCCCCCAACCCGGCAGTTTCGGCCGTGGACGCGGCCCAAACGCCGTTCTTTCACGAACTGCTGCAACGGTTTCCGCACAGCACGCTCCAGGCCTCGGGCGAGGCGGTGGGGCTGCCCGAAGGGCAAATGGGCAACTCCGAAGTGGGCCACATGAACATCGGCGCGGGCCGCGTCGTGGACCAGGAACTGGTCCGCATCGGCAAGGCCATCCGGGAACGCAAGCTGGGGCAGATGCCCGCGCTGGTCGCGGCATTTGAGTACGCCACGCAGAATGACAAGCCGCTGCATCTCATTGGGTTGTTGTCGGACGGGGGAGTGCATTCGCACATTGACCACGTGAAGGCGCTGTGCACCCTGGCCTACGAGGCGGGCTTGAAGCGGGTGTTCGTCCACGCTTTTACCGACGGGCGCGACGCGGACCCCAAGAGCGGCGTTCACTTCATCAACGACCTGGAGCAGCACAACGAGCGCACGGGGGCCAAAATCGCCTCGGTGGTGGGTCGCTATTATGCCATGGACCGCGACCAACGCTGGGAACGGGTGAAAGTGGCCTACGACCTGCTGGTGAACGGCGTGGGCACGGCCTCGCAAAACCTGATTCAGAGCGTGCAGGAGCAGTACAAAGAAGGGGTGACGGACGAGTTTCTGAAGCCGATTGTGAAAACCGGGGCCGACGGGCAGCCGCTGGCCACCATTCAGGACGGCGATGTGGTGCTGTGCTTCAACTTCCGCACCGACCGGGGCCGCGAAATCACCGAAGCCCTGACGCAGCAGGATTTCAACGCCTTTCAGATGCAGCGCCTCAACCTGCACTACCTCACGATGACGAACTACGATGACCAGTTCGTGGGCGTGACCCCGATTTTTGAAAAAGACAACCTGACCAAAACCCTCGGCGAAGTGCTGGCGGCTAACCACAAAACCCAGATTCGCATTGCCGAAACCGAGAAGTACCCGCACGTTACGTTCTTCTTTTCGGGCGGGCGCGAAGCCGCGTTTGAGGGCGAAAAGCGCATCCTCAAACCTTCGCCCAAAGTGGCGACTTACGACCTGCAACCCGAAATGAGCGCCGCCGACCTGCGCGACGCGCTACTGCCGGAGTTGCAAGCGAAGGCCGCCGATTTCATCGTCCTCAACTTTGCCAACCCCGACATGGTGGGCCACACCGGCGTGTTTGAGGCCGTGGTGAAGGCCGTGGAAACCACCGATGCCTGCGCCCGCACGGTGGTGGAAGCCGCCCTGGCCGCCGACTACGCCACCATCGTCATTGCCGACCACGGCAACGCCGAGTTTATGCGGAACGCCGACGGCTCGCCCAACACCGCCCACACTACCAACCTGGTGCCCTGCATCCTGGTCAGCCAGGACTACGCGGGTACGCTGACCGATGGCAAACTGGCCGACATTGCCCCCACCGTGCTGGCCCTGATGGGCCTGCCGCAACCCGCCGAGATGACCGGCCACAGCCTGTTGCGCCCCGCTGGCAGCCCCGGTCTGCACACCAACACCCAAGCCGGCGTAGGAGTCGGAGCCGATGCGTAAGGCGGGGTGGGGCTTGGTGGCGCTGTGGCTGGCGGGCTGCAACGGCGACGCGGCAGCCCCGGCCAGCCGAATCCGCCGACCGCTGTACTTTGACGTGAAAGGCTTGCTGACCCGCGAGATTCAGCGGCTGACGCGGCAACACCCCGCCACTACCAAGCAGGTAAGTCTGCGGGGCGACGCGCCCGAAACGGTGCGCGTGGCGGCCGTGAAATGGGCCGACGAGTTGCAGATTTTCTTCCAGGCCGACATCAACAAAGCGGCTTTGCGCGGGGCTTACGTCGTGGATTCGGCCGCGCTGCCCGGCGGGGCGGTGCGCTACCGCTACACCCGCCGCCCCGGCCAGCCCAACGCGCCCGTGGCCCGGCTGGTGGTGGTGCGGCACGGGCCGGTGGCGCAGGAAATTGAGGCGCGGATTCAGCAGCACAACCCGTTGTTTGATACCGAAAAACAACTGCGAATGACGCTGACGGGGAATCAGTTGCGGACGTATGAAGTGCGCGGCACCCAGAAGCTGGTGCTGTTTGACTCGTTGCGCTACGCGGTGGCGGGGCGGGTGGAATAAAGGGTGGGCTGCCATCCGGGGTGGCCCATTTGGGCTGAGCGTGATTCCCGGCCTCGCCCATTGGGCCAGGTGCGACGGATGAGGGCAACAACCGCAAAAAAACCCGAAAATCACGCCCGGCCGCTTAAAGCCGTAACCTTCCGGGGCTTCCGCTGGTTAGGCAAGTCCATGTCGTCCCTGTCACTCCACGTCCGCATCGACCCCAATTCCGGCTTCTGCTTTGGTGTGATTTACGCCATTCAGATGGCCGAAGACTTGCTCGCCGAGCAGGGCTATTTGTATTGCCTGGGCGACATTGTGCACAACGACGAAGAGGTGCAGCGCCTGGAACAACGCGGCCTGCGCATCATCGGCTACGAGGAACTGGCGCAGTTGCGCGACGAGGCGGTCCTGATTCGGGCGCATGGTGAACCGCCCAGCACCTACCAAATGGCGATGGCCAACAACCTGACCCTGGTAGATGCCTCGTGCCCGGTGGTGTTGAAATTGCAGAACCGCATCAAAACCAGCTACGACAAGCAAGAAAAAATCTTTATCTACGGTAAGCACGGCCACGCCGAAGTGCTGGGCTTGCTGGGGCAAACCAGCAACAACGCCGTGGTTTTTGAGAGCCTGGACGAGTTGCTGACCCACGACTTGCCCACCAGCCTGACGCTCTACAGCCAGACCACCAAAAGCACCGATAGCTTCTACCGCATTAAGAACGAGCTGGAAAGCCGGGGCTACCACATCAACGCCAACGACACCATTTGCCGGCAGGTGAGCAACCGCGACAAGGACTTGCGCCGGTTTGCGGCCCTTTACGACCAGATTGTATTCGTGTCGGGTACCAAAAGCTCCAACGGCAAAGTGTTGTACCAGGTGTGCAAAAGCACCAACGAGGCGACCCATTTCATTTCTAACGTGGACGAGATTCAGCCAGCGTGGTTCCAGCCCGGCCAGTCAGTGGGCATTTGTGGAGCCACCAGCACCCCGATGTGGCTGATGGAGCAGGTGCGCGACCGGCTGTTAGCGTTGTGAAATGAGCAATTTAACCGCTTCCTTCGCCGCGCCCACTACTCGCCGGCGGGTAGCCCCGCAGCCGGTGGGGGCCGCCGGGGTATTGCTGGCGGCGGCTATCTTCCTGAGTTGGGCCGGGTTGCTGATTTTCCTGCTGGCGTACTACCACCCCGACTGGCGCAGCCCCGCGCCCTACCTGCTGGCGTTGCTGCAAACCCACCTCTACACCGGGCTTTTCATCACGGCCCACGATGCCATGCACGGCGTGGTGAGTGCCAATAAGCGCCTGAACAACAGCATTGGGATGCTGGCGGCGCTGCTGTTTGCCTACAACTGGTTTCCGGCGCAACTGCCCAAGCACCACGCCCACCACCGCCATGTGGGCACCGCCGATGACCCCGACTTTCACGACGGCCAGCATCCGGGCTTTCTGCCCTGGTTTGGACGCTTTGTCTGGCATTATGTGGCGTGGTGGCAAGTTTTGCTAATGGCCTTGACTTATAATGTGCTGAAATTGTGTTTTCCGCAAGCCAACGTCATTGCCTTCTGGATGCTGCCAGCAGTGCTGGCTACGTTGCAGTTGTTCTTTTTCGGCACCTACCTGCCGCACCGGGGCAAACACGAGGCTAACAATTTGCACAAGTCGCGCAGCCAATTCCGGCACCACTTGTGGGCGTTTGTGAGTTGCTATTTCTTTGGTTATCACTACGAACACCACGACCAGCCCTATTTGCCGTGGTGGCGACTGTGGCAGGCTAAGTAGCGCTGCCTACGCCCCCCACACCTGCCACACCAGCAGCGAAGCTGCCCAAGCCAAGCCGGTCATGTACACCAACTGCGCCATTGGCCAGCGCCAGCTCTTGGTTTCGCGGTACGTCACGGCTAAGGTACTCATGCACTGCATGGCAAACACGTAGAACACCAGCAGCGAAAACGCCCGCACCGGGGTGAAAAACGCCCGGCCCGCCGGGTCTTTTTCGGCCCGCAGCTTGGCCTGCACAGTGCCCAGGCTGGCATCCTGTCCTACGCTGTAAATGGTCGACATCGTGCCCACAAACACTTCCCGCGCCGCAAAGGAGGTGAGCAGCGCAATGCCGATTTTCCAATCAAAACCCAGCGGCCGGATGGCTGGCTCAATGGCCCGGCCGAAGTAGCCCGCGTAAGAGGTTTCGAGGCGGGCGGCGGCTACGCGGCGGTTGGTTTCGGAAACATCCCAGCCTCGTGCGGCAGCTTGTTGCTGCGCTTGCGTCTCGGCCACGGCCTGCCGTTGCCCCGGTCCGTAGCTGGCCAAGGCCCACAGAATAACCGAAATAGCTACAATGACTTGCCCGGCTTGCCATACGAAGGCCCATACTTTCTGGTAGATGGTCAGGGCCACGTTTTTCCAGCGCGGCCACTGGTACACCGGAAACTCCATGATGAAATAGCTGCGCTCCCGTGCCCGCAACAACACTTTCAACCCCCAAGCCGAAACCAGCGCCGATACCAAGCCCAGCAAATACAAACCCATCAGGGCCACGCCGCGCAGGTTGAAAAAAACCAGCACGTTGCGGTCGGGCACGACCAGCGCCACCAGCACCGTGTACACCGGAATACGGGCCGAGCAGGACATGAGCGGGGTGACAAAAATGGTTATCATCCGGTCCTTCCAGCTTTCAATTGTGCGGGCACCCATGATGGCGGGCACGGCGCAGGCCAGGCCCGAAATGAGGGGCACTACGCTCTTGCCGCTCAGGCCGAATGGCCGCATGAGCTTGTCCATGAGAAAGGTAACGCGGGCCATGTAGCCGGTTTCTTCCAGCACGGCCAGGAAGGCAAACAGCAGCGCAATCTGCGGAATGAATATCAGCACCCCGCCCAACCCGGCCAAAATGCCCTCGGTGAGCAGCCGCGTGAGCGGGCCGGGCGGCGCGTGGGCCGTGATGGCGGCGCTCAAGGCCCCGATGCCCTGGTCAATCCAGTTCATAGGGTACTGCGCCCAGGCAAAAATGGCCTGAAACAGCAGAAACAGAATGCCTAAGAAAATGAGGTAGCCGCCCACCGGGTGGGTCAGCACCCGGTCAATTCGGTTGCTGACGGGTTCGTGCTGCTCGGTCCGCACCACGGTCACGGCCTCCAGCAGCACCTCGTTGATGCGGGCGTAGCGGGCAATGGTTTCCTGGGCTTGCTCGACGGTGGGGTTGAAGCCGTGCCGGGCCGTTAGCTCCTGCAAATACTGGCGGTCGTCGGCACTCAAAAAGCCGATGTGCCGGAACTGCTGGGCGTAGTGCAGGGCCAGGTAATCGTTGTGCAGATTAAAGTAGTAGCGAATCTGGCGTACCAGCGGCAGCAACGTTTCACTCGGTTCCCAGAATTGCCGGGGCGGGGCGGCCAGCCGTTCGGCCATCACAATTTTGAGGGCCGCCACGCCGCTGCCCGTCCGGGCATTGAGGGGCACCACGGGCACCCCCAATTCCACTTCCAGGGCTACCAAATCAATGCGTACCCCGTGGCGCTCGGCCACGTCGGTCAGGTTCAGGGCCAGGATGGCGGGCAGGCCCAGGTCGGCCAGTTGGCTGAATAGCAGCAGGCTGCGCCGCAGGTTGCTGGCATCTACCGTCACGACCACAAAATCGGGGTAGCTGGCCGCGCCCTGGTCGTAGAGCAAATCGGTAATCACCCGCTCGTCCAAACTCTTGGGATAGAGCGAGTACGTGCCGGGCAAATCCACGATTTCGGCCCGGCGGGCGGGGGTCAGTTGCGCCCAGCCGCTTTTGCGGTCCACCGTCACGCCGGGGAAGTTGCCGACCTTTTGGTTCAGCCCCGTGAGTTGGTTGAAAAGCGAGGTTTTGCCGCTGTTGGGGTTGCCAATCAGGGCGATGCGCAGCGGGTGGTCAGGCCGGGCGACCGCTAGGGGAGGGGCAATGGGTGGGGCCACTGGTTCGGCCATTTACCCGCGCAAGGTGATGGTAGCGGCCTCGCTGGCCCGCAACGACAGCGTGTATTCGCCGTCGCCCAGCACCAGCCGCAGCGGGTCGCCGAGCGGGGCGCGGCCGCTGAGGCGCACTTTTACGCCCGGCACACAGCCCATTTCCAGCAGCTTAAGCGCCATTTCGGGGTCCTCGAGGCAGCAGATGGTGCCGGTTTCGCCCACGCGCAAATCGCGGGCGCTGCGGCGCGGCGCAACCTCAGCGGCAAGAAAAGCAGAACGGCGGGATTGGGCCACGGCGGCGGGGGTTGCGAAGCGCAATTTAGAATGACTACAAACAAAGGTACGACCAGCCGTGCATTTTGGGTTGCAACGAGCCAAATGCCGACGCATAATTGTTGGGTTTGGTTAAGGTTTTGTAACCATTGCCGCGTCTTCGCCGCCGGTGTCGGACCTTTGCACCGCCTCACCCGCCACGGATAATAATGCGCCACGGCGCATTTAATCGTTGAACGGCAATGAGGGTAAAAACCCCTGCGATTGAACTCGCCCTGGCGCTTTCCTACTAATAAATCCTTCTTGCTCACCCTCATCCAAGCCCGGCGCGGCTCCTCGCGTCTGCCCGATAAAGTCAGCCTCGACCTCGCCGGTCAGCCCTTGTTGGTGCGAATGGTGGAGCGGGTGCAACGCGCCCGCCTCGTGGGCACGGTGGCCGTCATCACCACCACCGACCCGGCCGATGATGCCTTGGTGGACCTCTGCGACGCGCACAGTATCAAAGTGTTTCGCGGTGATGCCGCCGATTTGCTGGACCGCCACTACCAAGCCGCGCTGCACTTTGGCGAAACCCAGACGGTGGTCAAAATCCCTTCCGACTGCCCCCTGATTGACCCCGCCATCATTGACCGGGTGCTGGGGTTTTTTCTGGAAAACAAAGGCAAGTTTGACTTCGTGAGCAACCTGCACCCCGCCACCTACCCCGACGGCAACGACGTGGAAGTGATGACGATGCCCGCGCTGGCAACTGCCTGGCAAGAAGCCCGTCGCCCGATGGAGCGCGAACACACCACGCCGTTTTTCTGGGAAAACCCCGACCGCTTCCGCCTCGCCAATCTGACCTGGGAAACGGGCCTGGATTACTCCATGTCGCACCGTTTCACGATTGACTACCCGGCTGATTACGACTTTATCCGGGCCGTTTACGCGGCCTTATTCCCTGGAAATCCTGCCTTCGGCCTCGCCGACATCCTGCTGCTGCTGGCCGAAAAGCCCGGTATCTTTGCACTCAATTCGGCCTTTGCGGGCGTGAATTGGTACCGCAACCACTTGGATGAATTGAAAACGGTGGATGCTGAACAGACCCGGCAAAATCGTATTTAATTCAGGCGGTCATGCTGACGAAGGAAGCATCTCTGCCGCGCAAGTAAATTTGATTAGTAAGCAGTAGAAATGCTTCCTTTGTCAGCATGACCGTTTAGCTTGCCCTAACCTATGACCTCTGAAAAACAACAAGAACTCGCCGCCCTGGCCCTGCGCGTCCGCGAACACATCGTGCGCCTCAGCACCGACGGCGGCTGCTTCACGGGCGCTTCGCTGAGTTGCACCGATTTGCTGGTGTACCTCTACGCGGACTTTCTGAACATCAGCCCCGCAACGCTGGACGCGCCCGACCGCGACTTCCTGTTTCTGAGCAAGGGCCACGACGTGCCCGCCCTCTACGGGACCTTTGCCGAGTTGGGCTTTATGCCCAAAGAGCGGCTGGCTAACCACCTCAAAGCCAGCGACAGCATCTACTGGCACCCCAACCGCAGCGTGCCGGGCGTGGAGTTTCACAGCGGCTCACTGGGCCATCTGCCGAGTGTGGGCATGGGCGTGGCGATTGACAACCGCCTGCGCGGGCTGACGAACCGCACCATCGTCATCACCGGCGACGGCGAACTGAACGAGGGCAGCGTGTGGGAAACCGTGCTGGTGGCCGCCGCCCACAAGCTCCACAACTTCACGCTGGTCATTGACCGCAACCACTTTCAGGCCAACATTGCCACCGAAGACCTGATTCCGCTGGAGCCGCTGGCCCCCAAATTTGAAGCCTTCGGTTGGGCTGTGCAACGTATCAACGGCCACGATTTTCAAGCCCTGGAAGGGGCCTTCACTGCCCTGCCGTTTTCCGATACCAAACCCTCGGTCATCATCTGCGACACGGTGCGCGGCCGGGGCCTGCCCAGTATCGAAGCCCGCGCCGACCGCTGGTTCTGCAACTTCACGAGCGAAGAAGTAACCTCGCTGCTGGAAGAATTGCACAGCCAGGAAGCCACCAAGCTGACCAGCGAAACCCTGACGGTGCGCTAACCAGGTTTAAGGGCTTAGTTGTTAGGTATTAGGCGATTTTATTGCCCCCAAACCCGAACACCTAAGCCCCTAAAACCTAAAGCCTGACAACTATGATTTACGAAGACCTAATTAAGCAAACTGCCCTCGCCGACGAACGCATCATGGTGCTGACGGCCGAAAACCGCGCCCTTATCCGCAGCCTGCCGCCCATTCTGGAAGGTCGGTTTCTGGACACCGGCATCACCGAGCAAACCCTGATTGGGGCGGCGGCGGGGCTGGCCCTGTGCGGGCGCATTCCGGTGGTGCATATTTTGGCCTCGTTTATGACGTTGCGGGCCTTTGAATTTATCCGCACCGACGTAGGCATTCCGCACTTGCCAGTGAAATTCAGCTCGTTCGTGCCCGGTTTTCTGTCCGATGGCAATGGCCCGACCCACCAGGCCATCGAAGACGTGAGCCTGATGCGCGGCATCCCCGGCATGACCGTTTTCGCCCCCGCCGACGAGGCCGATATGCTCGGAATGCTGCCCGCCATCTGGGCCTCGCCCGACCCGGCCTACGTGCGCATCAACACCCGCCCCAGTACCTACGCGCACACGCCATTTGAGATTGGCAAAGCCGAAGTGGTGGCCGAAGGCCGCGACGTGACCATTCTGGTGTACGGAATGCTGTTTGAGCAGGCCCTCATTGCCCGTGAGCTGCTGGAAGCGCAAGGCCATTCGGTCGGCTTGGTTAATATGCGGAGCCTCAAGCCTGTGGACGAAGCTGCCTTGCTCAAAGCGGCCCGTGCCAGCGGCCTCGTCGTAACGTTGGAAGACCATTTCCTGACTGGCGGCCTCTATTCCATTCTGGCCGAGGTATTGCTCAAAAACCAACTCACCGCCAAAGTGCTGCCCATTGCGCTGGACGAACGCTGGTACAAGCCCGGCCGCCTGAGCGAAGTGCTGGAACACGAAGGATTTACGGGACAACACCTGGCCCAGCGCATTGCGGCGGGCCTGGGCGAAAAGCCCGGTAGCTTTGGAGGCCGGACCAAAGTGCGGGAGAATGAATTTGCGGAATAAGGCGGTGACTCCCCTCCTTGCAAAGGAGGGGAGTTTTCGCGTAGCGAAAACGGGGGTGGTAAATTCGCTGCCCGGTCGCTGAACGGTTCGCTGAACTGCCTGATAAAAAATTAGTGCCCCTGGCGCAGGTCGTACAGCGACCGGGCAGCGAGTTTACCACCCCCGTTTTCGCTACGCGAAAACTCCCCTCCTTTGCAAGGAGGGGAATTATGTTCAATCCCTCCCTATGAAATACCCCCAATCCGAAGCCCTCTACGCCCGCGCCCGGCCCATCATGCACCCCGTGACGCAAACCCTGGCCAAAGGCCCCGGCCAATACAGCAACGGCGCGTCGCCGAAGTACGTGAAGCGGGCCAAAGGCTCCCACATCTGGGACGTGGACGGCAACGAATACATTGATTACCAGATGGGTATTGGCCCTATCTCGCTGGGCTACGCCTACCCGCGTGTGGACGATGCCATCCGGGCGCAGCTTGATGACGGCATCACCTTTTCGATGATGCACGAGCTGGAGGTGGAACTGGCCGAGTTGATTCACGAAATCATCCCCAACGCCGAATCCATCCGCATCAGCAAGACCGGGGCCGACGTGTGCAGCGCGGCCGTGCGGGTGGCCCGTGCCTTCACCGGGCGCGGGCAAGTGCTGTGCTGCGGCTACCACGGCTGGCACGACTGGTACATCGGCACCACGAGCCGGGCCGCTGGCATCCCGCAAGCTACCAAAGACTTGACGACGGCATTTGAGTACAATAACCTGTCATCTTTCAAAGAATTGCTAACGCCCGACGTGGCTTGCGTCATCCTGGAGCCGTTTATTTTCGACGCGCCGAAGGACAATTTTCTGCACGAAGTGGCGCGGTTGTGCAAGGAAAATGGGACGCTGCTGATTTTTGACGAGATGTGGACCGGCTTCCGCATCGCCATCGGCGGGGCGCAGGAATACTTCGGCATCACGCCCGATTTGGCGGTTTATTCCAAAGCCTTTGCCAACGGAATGCCCATCGCCCTGCTCACCGGCCGCGCCGACGTGATGCGGCTGTTTGAGCAGGAGGTATTCTTTTTCACCACCTTCGGCGGCGAGGCCTTGAGCATGGCAGCGGCAATGGCCACCATTGCCGAAATGCGGGAGAAAAACGTGCCCGCCGCGCTGGCCGCCCAGGGCAAAAAACTCCGCGAAGGCTACAACGAAATTGCGGCCAACCTGGAAATCGGTCAGTACACGAAATGCTACGGCTACGACTGTCGCAGCATCGTCACGTTCGATGCCAGCGCGGGCAACCCGTTGGAAGTGAAAGCCTACGTGCAACAGGAATTGTTTAAGCGCGGCATCATGTGGAGTGGGTTTCACAATATGTGCTTTTCGCACACCGACGACGACATTGCCCGCACCCTGGCCGTGTACAACGAGGTGCTGCCGTTGCTGAAAGCCGCCATTGCGGCTGGCGACCTAGCCAGCCGCCTGGAAGGCGAACCCGTGGAAGCCGTGTTTCGGAAGGTGACGAATGAAGCGCCTAAGAAATAACCAGAGAAACACCTTGCCTACATGGATTTATTCGACCTCACCGACAAAACGGCTATTGTGACCGGTGCTTGCGGCCTCATCGGGCGGCAACACTGCGCCGCCCTGGCCACCGCCGGGGCCAACGTGGTGGTGGCCGACCTTGATGCAACTGCCTGCATGGCTGTTGTCGCCGACTTGCCCGGCGGCCCCCACCTGGCCCTGTTGGTGGACGTGACCAACCCGGAGTCGCTGGCGGCGGGGCGCGACGAAATACTGGACCGGTTCGGGCACATTGATGTGCTGGTGAACAATGCGGCCATCAACGATATGTTCGAGAACCCCGCCCTGGCAGCCGACTTGAGCAAGTTTGAAAACTTTCCTCTCAGCACTTTTCAGCAAGTACTGGACGTGAACATCACCGGCGTGTTTCTGGCCGCACAGGTTTTCGGCACTCCGATGGCTGTACAGGGCAGCGGCTCCATCATCAACGTGGCCAGCACCTACGGGCTGGTGGGGCCAGACCAGAGCATCTACCGCAACGCAGCCGGAGAGCAGACCTTTTATAAATCACCCTCTTACCCAATCACTAAGGGCGCGGTGGTAAATTTTACCCGCTATCTGGCCGCCTACTGGGGCCACCGGGGGGTGCGGGTCAATACCTTGTCGCCGGGCGGGGTGGAGAACAGCCAGGATGCCTTTTTTGTGAAACAATACAGCGCCAAAACGCCGCTGGGCCGCATGGCTGCTCCTTCTGACTACCAGGGCGCAGTCGTGTTTCTGGCTTCCGATGCCTCGGCGTACATGACCGGGGCTAACCTAGTGGTGGACGGCGGCTGGACGGCGATTTAGAATGATATGGTGGTACGAATGCCCCGAAGGGGTTCGTGCCACCACTACTCTTTGCCCAATTTTCTTCAACGATTAGTGGTGGCACGAACCCCTTCGGGGAATTCGTACCACCACGCAGCTCAGACCTCTTCCAGATGAACCTCGCTGCCCTGCAAGCCAAAGCCCGCAGAATCAAGTTGCTGCTCACCGACTGCGACGGGGTGCTGACCGACAACGGCGTGTACTATTCCGAGCGCGGCGAGGAAATGAAGCGATTCAGCATTCGCGACGGCATGGCCGTGGAGCGGCTCCGGCACTACGGCATCGAGTCGGGCATTATGACGGGTGAGGTGTCGCCGTCGGTGCAGAAACGGGCCGATAAATTGAAAATTACCGAACTGCATCTGGGCATCAAGGACAAGCCCGCCCGGCTGCGCGAAATCATGGCCCGCACAGGGCTGGCGGCCGACGAAATCGCCTTCATCGGCGACGACACCAACGACGTGGGAATCCTGCAACTGGTGGGCCTGAGCGCCTGCCCCGGCGATGCCACCCGCTTCGCCCGCGCCGTGGCCGATTTCCACTGCGAAACATTTGGCGGGCACGGCTGCTTTCGCGAATTAGCGGAGTTTATCATCAGCAGTCAGCCCGAAACTAAACCGGCCAACCCGTAAAATAAACTGTTCGCTTGCGCGTCAGGCCCCTAAAACCGCACTTCCCGAATCCGGCGTAAATGCGGAAACATTGCTTGTTTTTCACCCCTAATTTCACCGCATGAAACCCGTTCAAATCAAGAAAAACCGTGCCATTGGTCCCAGTGAGCCGTGCTACATCATCGCCGAAATCGGTATCAACCACAACGGTTCGCTCGACATTGCCAAGCAACTCATTGACGCGGCCGTGACGGCGGGCTGCGATGCCGTGAAGTTTCAGAAGCGCACCCCGGAGCTGTGCGTACCGAAGGACCAGTGGGAAAAAATGCGCGAAACCCCCTGGGGTACAATGAGTTACATTGACTACAAGCGTCGCACCGAATTCGGCCAAGCCGAGTTTGAGGTGATTGACGACTACTGCAAAATCAAGGGTATTGACTGGTTTGCCTCGTGCTGGGACGAGCCGTCCGTGGATTTTATGGAGCAGTTTAAGCCCGTGCTTTATAAAATGGCTTCAGCCTCGCTCACCGACCGGCCCTTGCTCGACCGGGTGCGGGCCACCGGCCGCCCCCTGATGCTGAGCACGGGCATGAGCACCCAACAAGAAATTGTGGATGCTGTGGTTTACGTGGGCCTCGCCAACCTGCTCATCGCCCACTCCACTTCGGCCTACCCCTGCCCGCCGCAGGAGCTGAACCTGCGGATGATTCAGACCCTGCAAGCGCAGTATCCAACCACGCCCATCGGCTACTCGGGCCACGAAACCGGCCTCTCGACCACCGTCACGGCTGTGGCTTTGGGGGCATCGTTCATCGAGCGCCACTTCACCCTCGACCGCGCCATGTGGGGTTCGGACCACGCCGCGAGCGTGGAGCCGGGCGGCATGGCCCGCCTCGTGCGCGACATCCGCGACACCGAAGCGGCGCTGGGCGACGGTGTCAAAGTGGTGTACGAGAGCGAAAAAGAGCCGCTGCGCCGCCTGCGCCGCGAGGTGACGGCGGCGTAGATTCAATGGTGAAATGGAACGAACTCCCCTCCTGCCAAGGAGGGGAGTTTTCGCGTAGCGAAAACAGGGGTGGTGAGGCCGTTGAACAGTCGCTAACCGGCAACGCTGAACGATTTCAGGCCAACCCGGTTTTTTGCCTGCAAAGCTGACCCATCAGGTTTTTTCACTTGTTGGCAAACTCGTTTGAGTTTGCTGTTCAACGACGCTTGGGCAGCATACGAATTTACCACCCCAATTTTGGCTGCGCCAAAATGTCCCCTCCTTTTCAAGGAGGGGAGTCGCCGTTCTAACCCATGTCTGCTCTCGAAAAAACCACCCTCATCACCACCGCTTTGCTGCTGCTGGCCGTGGCGGTACTGCTGGTTCTGGAACGCTGGCGACCTTACCGCAAGGGCTTGCCATTCTTCCGCGACGGGCTGTGGGTGGACCTGATGTGGTACACGTTTTTTCAGAGTTATTTACTCAAAATCCTGATTTTCGGCTACCTTATTCAGCCGCTGGCTGACCATTTTGGGGCGCAGTTTCATTGGGTGACGAGTTGGCCCGTGGCAACGCAGGTGGCATTCTTCGTGGTCACGCACGATTTTTACATCTACTGGTTCCACCGGTTTCAGCACAGCAGCGCGTTTTTTTGGCGCACCCACGAGGCCCACCATTCGGGCAAGCAGGTGGACTGGCTGGCGGGCAGCCGTTCGCACGCGGTGGAAATCATCATCAACCAAACCATTGAGTTTGCGCCCATTATCCTGCTGGGGGCCAACCCCGTGGTGGTGCCCATCAAGGCCCTCGTTGATGCCGTGTGGGGGATGTACATCCACGCCAACATTGACGTAAAATCGGGGCGCTTGCAGTACGTCATCAACGGGCCGGAGATGCACCTCTGGCACCACGCCGACCACGAGGAGGTCTTTTACGCCAATTTCTCGACCAAACTGGCTGTTTGGGACTGGTTGTTTGGCACTGCTTACCTGCCCGACGGGCGCAAGCCTGAACGCTGGGGGCTGCCTTATGCCTTTCCGAAAGACTACTTTGGGCAGCACGTTTTTTCGGTGCTCCGCTTTGATGAAAAGGCCCTGGCGCAACGCGGGGGCTGGTTTGGGCGCTACCACGGGGCGCGTGGGCGCGGGCTGGCTTGGCTGACGCAGCGGCTGCCCTGGTTGCGGCCGTTGCACGGCTGGGCAGTGCCGGAAGTGGGCACGGGCACCGTGGCGGCGGCCCATCGGCCGGGCGGCAACTTTGCGGCAGCCCCCGAACCGGCCACCCCGCCGCCCGTATCTTCGGGGCCTACTTCCTCTTTTGTGCCCGAACTACGTGCTGAATAACGCTTGGTTTTTCCTGTTTCTGGCTTCGGCGCTCGAAGTTTGCTGGACGTATTGCGTCAAATTTGTGAGCATTGCCAAACTCAAGGGCATCGACTGGTCGCAGTTTTTCAGCAGCCCGGCAGGGTTTCATACCCTGATACCGGCCATTGGCTACGTCGTTTTTGGGGTCGGCAACATCTTTTTCTTCTCGCGGGCCATGAACACCATTCCGGCCGCTACCGCTTTCGCCGTCTGGACCGGCACGGCCTTGGTGGGCGTAAAACTCGTGGATACGCTGGTGCTGAAAGAGCCTTTTAGCCCCTGGCACGTCTTGTTCATTGGCCTGATTCTGGTGGGCATCGCCGGGCTGAAACGCACCGTGGCCTAAGCCATTTGCCGAAGCGGGCAACCTCAGAAAAGGCCGCCAATGGCACTGATGCTGAGGGCTATGATTGCCGTATTAAAGCTGAACGATATCAGGGCGTGCAGCAGGGCCGTATGGCGCTGGCGGCGGCCCGAAATGGCCACGTCGGCCGTTTGGGCAGTCATGCCGAGGGTGAAGGCAAAGTACGCAAAATCCAGGTAGTTGGGTTCGGGGTCACCGCCCGGAAAGTCCAGACCGCCCGTATCGCCGCCCTTTTTTTCGTCGGCATCGTAGTAAATGTGTGCGTAGCGAAGCGTAAAAACGGTGTGAACCAGCAGCCACGACTCGACCACGGCCGCAATGCTGAGGATGATGTGCCAGTTTTGCATCCCGCCGCTGGCTTTCATCGTGCCCAGCAACGCCACCACGGCCAGCAAGCTGGCCAGGGCCGCCCCCAGCACAAAAATGAAGGCCACGGTCCGGCTCAGGTCTTCGGCATTGGCCACTTTGCGGATGCTGGCCGTGTCGGCCGTGACCATTGCGGCCCCAATGAGGAGCAAGGTGCTGGCCGCGTACATATCCCAGGCGGCCACCCAACGGCTCACTGCATCCATGCCAGCGGGGGCCAGCACCCAGCCCACGGCCGCCAGCGAGAGGCCCACCAGCAACCGGACCGTGGCCGAAAGACGACCCAAAAAGCGCACCGGCGCTTGCATAAAAGAGCGAATGGGGTTCATCTCCGCAAGGTACGGAACCGCCCGCTATGCGTACCGCAATTCGCCTGCCGCCACCTGCAACGTCACGCCCGCTTCGGCCTTGAGGCGGCCCGCCACCTGCGCGTCGTAGCCGCTGGCTTGCAGCGTCGCCACCACGGCGGCGGCGCTGTCCGGCTCCGTCACGAGCAGCATTCCGTTGCCCATGTTCCAGTAGAGGTAGGCCGTTTCGGCTGCAATGCCCCCGATTTCGCAGAGGCGCTGCATAGCCGGCAGGGGCGGAAAGAGGTTGTCCAGCACCGCGCCGAGGCCGTTTTTGAGCACGCGCTGGAAGTTGTCGGCTACGCCGCCGCCTGTGATGTGGGCCGCGCCGTGCAGCGGCAGCCCGGCATCGAGCAAGGCAATGAGGCCGGGGGAGTAGATGAGCGAAGGAGCCAGCATTGCATCGCCCCAGGTAGCGTACTGGTCAGCATCTGGGCCGTCGTAGGTGGCTTCGTGCCAGTCATTCCCGAACAACTTCTGTAACGTCTTTCGTGCCAGCGAGTAGCCGTTGCTCCGAAACGAGGGGGAACGCAATGCCACCACCGCCATGCCCGCCCGCGCCGCGTGCCCACTCAAAGGTCGGTCCAGGCTGGGATGCAGACTACCAATGGCCGTGCTGCACCAGTTGAAGTTCATTTTGGCCCCCGGCCAACCGCCGATGCGGTTGCCCAGCTCGGCAATTTCGCCGCCCGTGATGGCCATGCCCGCGAAATTGCAGGCATCGTGCAGGCCGCGCATCAGTTCGTCCACTACGGCGTAATCCAGGTGGTTTACGTCGATGATGTTGGACAGGTTGGTGGGCACAAAACCGGCCACGATGAGGTCGTCGGCGGTCATCGCCACCAAGTCGAAACCGAGGGTATCGTAGCGGCCGGTGCGCTCGGCTACTTCTATTTTGGTGCCGATGCCGTCGGAACTGATGCCGAGGCGGGCATTGCCGAAACGGATTTCGTTGGCGAAGCCGCCGTCGAGGTCGGGAGCGGCTTCGCCGGGCTGCCCGGTGCGGTTGGCAAAAGTTTTTTTGGCCCAGGAAAAGGCGTTGCGTGAGGCAGCATTGCCTTCTTCGATGGAATAACCGGCGGGGTTTTCAGTAGGGGTGGGGGGCATGGGAAGTTGAACGGAAAACTCCCCTCCTTTTCAAGGAGGGGACGCTTGGCCGCAGGCCAAGCTGGGGTGGTTAGGCCGTTGCACGGTCGCTGCACGATGGCCGTTGAACGGAAAGTTGCTGCCTTGTCCAGCTAAGTGGGCAACGGCGCGGGGGCAGCATACGGCCTAACCACCCCAGCTTCGGCTGCGCCGAATCGTCCCCTCCTTGGCTTCGCTGACCTTCGGTTGGCAGGAGGGGAGCTTGACCGCCCTAATGTTCCGTCGGGGCCGGCGCTTTTGCGCTCACCGATTTCTTGTCCTTTTTGCCCTCGCGGTGGCTGGCCCGCTCTTCTTGCACGTGTTGCAAGTAATGGGTCACGTCGCCCGTGGGGTAGCGGCCCGTAAAGCAAGCGAAACAGGAGCCGCCGTGGCCTTTTTCCTCCGCAAAAAGCTGCTGCAAATCGGTCAAGTCCTGGTAGATAACCCGGTCGGCTTCAATATAGCGGCAGATTTCTTCTTCGGTATAGTTGGCCGCAATCAGTTCCGTGCTCATCGCCATGTCAATGCCGTAGATGCAAGGCGACACGATGGGCGGGGCACTGGAAATGAAGTAAACCTCGGCCGCACCCGCCTCGCGCAGCAGCCGCACGATGCGGCGCGAAGTGGTGCCGCGCACGATGCTATCGTCCACGACGGCAATTTTTTTGCCCGCCACAAACTCGCGGATGGGGTTGAGCTTTTTACGCACCACGTCTTCGCGGCCGGCCTGGGTGGGCACGATGAACGAGCGACCCATGTGGTTGTTTTTGACCAGCGCCCGGCGGTAGGGGATGCCGATGGCCTCGGCCAGCCCCGAAGCCGCGAAGTAGCCGCTGCTGGGCACGTCAATCACCATGTCGGGCTTCAGGCCCGCATCGGCCACCTTGCGGGCCAGGATTTTGCCCAGCCGCACCCGTTCGCGGGCCACCAGCCGGCCGTGCAGCACCGAGTCTTCACGGGCAAAGTAAATTTGTTCAAACGCACAGAAGTTTTTGGGCAGCGTGTAAGGATTTTTGTAGTGAACCGCGTAGTTGTTGTCAATGAAAATGGCCTGACCTGGCCCCACGTTTTTCACAAACTCAAAACCCAGAAAATCAAAGCAGGTGCTTTCCGAAGCGAAGGCCCAGGTGGGGCCGTCGGGGGTGTCGCGGCGGCCCAGGGCCAGCGGCCGGATGCCCAGCGGGTCGGTGAACGCCAGCAGGCCGTGCCCGGCGATGAGGGTAATGGTGGCGTATGCGCCCTTCACCAGCGCCTGGGTGGTTTCCACAGCATCAAAAATATCTACCACGCTGAGGTGGTCCAGGTCTTTCACACGCAATTCCGAGGCGAAGGTGTACATGATGAGTTCCAGGTCGTTGCTCGTTTTGGGCAGCACGTGGTACTGGTCATGCAGGCGCTTGGCCACTTCCCGGAAGTTGATGACGTTGCCGTTGTGCACCATCGCCAGCCCAAACGGGTAGCTGGTGGTGAAGGGTTGCGCCAGGTCCGAATCGTTGGCTCCCTGGGTGGTGTAGCGCACGTGCCCGATGCCGGAGTTGCCGCGCAGCTTTTTCACGTCTTTAGGCCGGAATACGTCGTTCACCAAGCCCTGCCCTTTGCAGAGGTGAAACGAGTCGTCGAACGTGGCGATGCCGGCCGCGTCCTGCCCCCGGTGTTGCAAAGCCGTGAGGCCCACAATGATGTCCGCCGCAACCGGGTCGGGACCGTGAAAACCAACAATGCCACACATTTCAATTAAGAATTAAGAATTGGGGAATTAGGAATTGAGTAAGGTGCGTTGGGAACGAGAGGGGAAGTTTGCTGAGAGCAAAAACCAATTCTTCATTCCTCATTCCTCATTATGAAATCGGCCAGCGCACGGGGGTAGAGTTCGTGTTCGACGGCCAGGCCGCGCCGCTGCACTTCGGCCAGGGTGCCTGCACCTGCCAAATTTACAACTTTTTGGGCGAGAATCGGGCCAGTGTCCAGCCCTTCGTCCACCAAATGCACGGTTATCTTGGTTTCGGGCAAGTGGTTGTCAAAGGCCCATTCGTAGGCGTGCAAGCCCTGGTGTTGGTGGGTATCAGCCGGATGAATGTTGATAATGCGCCCCGCAAAAGCCTGGATGAAGCCTGGTGAAAGAATCCGTAGGTAGCCCGCCAGCACGACGTAATCGGGCCGGTAGGTTTGCAGCAGGGCCGCTACTTCCTGGTCAAAATCAGCCCGTTTGCGACCGGTGCTGGGCCGAGCTGCCGTGGCGCAGCCCAGCGCCTCGGCGGCGGCCAACCCAGGCGCTTCCGGGTCGTTGCTGAAGACTACAGCGATTTCAGCCCGGTTTTTCAGAATGCCGTTGCGCGTGGCTTCGGCCAGTGCCAACATATTGGAGCCGCGACCGGAAATGAGGATGGCAAGGCGGGCTTTAGGTGGCATAATGAATGGGCGAGCTTTCCCGCAGTGGTCGCAGTGGGGTCTGAAGTGAGCGCAGTGCAGTTCAATTAGCGCACGGCACACTCTGCGAAATCACTGCGGGAAAAATCATTGGTTCGTTGGCCGCTGCCCGATGTCGGTGCGCACGTATTTGTCCTGAAACTGCACCTGCCCGGCAGCCTCGTAGGCCCGGCTTACGGCCGTCTCCACATCGTGCCCGTGCCCGACCACCACCAGCACCCGGCCGCCGTTGGTCACGAGCTGGCCCGCTGCATCGGCCTTCACGCCCCCGAAATACACCGTGGTGTCGGTGGGCAAATTGTCCGTGCCTGTAATCGGGAAACCCGTCGGAAACTGCGCCGCTGGGTAGCCGCCCGAAGCCAGCACCACCCCCACAAACGTGCCCGGCCGCTGCCGCACCACGCACCGGGCGAGGCTGCCATCCAGGGTGGCATCCAGCACTTCCAACAGCGAACTTTCCATCGCGGGCAACAGCACTTCGGCTTCGGGGTCGCCCAGCCGCACGTTGTATTCGAGCAGCTTGGGGCCGTTGGGAGTCAGCATAATACCGAAAAACAGGAAGCCCCGGAAATCAAGCTTTTCGTGTTGCAAACCCCGCAGGGTCGGGTCGATGATGTCGCGGCGAATGGCGGCCAGCACGTTGCCATCGGCAAAGGGCACGGGGCAATAAGCGCCCATGCCGCCGGTGTTCGGCCCCCGGTCGCCGGCCAGTAACTGCTTGTGGTCCTGGGCCGGACTGAACAGCTTGATGGCGTGGCCGTCGGTGACGGTGATGATGCTGATTTCGGGGCCGGTCAGTTTTTCTTCCAGCAAAAACGAAAACCAGCCCGTGTGCAGTGCCAGCAAGTCGTCCAGCGCGTCGTTGGCTTCGGCCACCGAATCGCAGACGTATACGCCCTTCCCCGCCGCCAGCCCGTCGTACTTGATAACGACTTGCCCGTGCAGTTCCTGGGCTTTGGTGCGGGCCGCTGCCACCGCATCACTCCGAAACGGCCACGATTGGGCCGTGGTCACGCCGTTGCGAAACATGAAATCCTTGCTCCATACTTTAGAGCTTTCCAGCGTGGCTGCCAGCCGGGTAGGGCCAAAAACCTTGATGTCGGAACCGGCGAAAAAATCGGCTATCCCCGCCGCCAACGGCGCTTCGGGGCCGACCACAATCAGGGCCACGTCGTGGGCCTGGGCAAAGTGCCGGAGCTGCCCAAAGTCCAGCGGGTCCACTTCCGGGTGGCTGTCGGGAATGCCCGCGTTGCCGGGCACCGTCAGCACCCTGGCCCCGTCGCGGGTCAGCTTGGTGTGCAGGGCGTGTTCGCGGGCACCAGAACCGAGGACGATAATGCTTCTCATGCGGAATAGGGCAGGACTACAGTACCCGCAACTCCTCGTCGGCGGCCCGCAGCTTGGCTTTGGTGGCCAGAATGTCCTGGCTCAACCGCGCCCGCAGCCGGGGCACATTTAAGGCCCGCAGCGCTGCTTGGGCGGCGTTGTCGGGCCGCACCACGGTCAGGTTGGGGGTGCCGCTGGGCATTATCACCGACGAGTTCAGGTTCATGGCCAGTTCGGCATAATCCTTCCAGGGCGGGCACGAAATGACGGGCACGTTCACGTTGGCCGCCAGCGCCCCGCCCAGGCCGTTGCTGAGGCCCGCCACGGCAATTAGCACCCCCGGCTCGATGGAGTTATTCCAGATTTCGGCCATGCCCGCAATAGCTTCGCCGTTTTTGTGGGCCGAGGTGACGCGCAGTTGCGTGAAAATGCCGTAGCCTTCAAACTGTTGGCGAATTTTTTCGCAGTGCTCCTTGTCGGCGGGCGACCCCATTACAATGTTCACCCAGGCATCTTTGAGCAAGCCGGCAGCTACGAGGTTGGCCAGCAGACGGGCGCGGGCATCGTGGCGGCCGGTACCGGGCGCGTCGGTGGCTTCGGTTTCGGCAGTGGGCAAGGCGTGGCCCGTGATGCGCTGGTAAATGTCCAAGTATCGGCGGCTGGCTTCCTGAGCCACTTCGGGGCTGAGGGAGCGGGGGTATTGTCCGTCTTTTTTGTTGGCAATCAGCCACTGCCGGACATATTCCTTGTCCATCTGCTCGGCCGTTTCAGGATTTTTGGCATAATCCTCGGTGCTCCAGAACCGCGACGAATCGGGGGTATGAATTTCGTCAATCAGAATCAATTCTCCGTTCAACAGCCCAAATTCGTACTTGGTATCCACCAGAATGATGCCCTTCTCCTTTAGCAAGTCGGAGCCAACTTTGAACAGCGCCAGCGACTTTGCTTTCATCTGGTCGTACAGCTCCTGGCTCACCCAGCCCTCCTTCACCAGGTTTTCGGGCGTGATTTCGCGGTCCGATTCTTCTTTGGTAGTAGGCGTGACGAGAAACTCCGGGAAGGGTTGGTGCTTGGTCAGCCCGTTGGGCACCGTCACGCCCGAAAACGTGCGCTGCCCGGCCTGGTAGCCCCGCCACATGGAGCCGGTGAGGTAATGGCGCACAATCATTTCCACTTTAATCGGCTCCGCTTCCTGCACCAGCATGGCGTTGGCATCCAGCAGCTTGATGACGTGGTTGGGGATGATGTGCCGGGTGCGCTCAAACCAGAAGTTAGCCAGTCCGTTCAGCACCGCGCCCTTGTGCGGCACGGCCGTTTCCAGTACGCTGTCAAAGGCCGAAAGGCGGTCAGTCACAACGATGAGGCGCTCGCCACCGGGGGCGCGGAGGCTGTCGCGGACCTTGCCCCGGTGGAGCAAAGGCAGTTGGGGGGAGGCAAAGTGGGTGAGGGTGTTCATGGTGGAGGTAGAGTATTTACCGCTGTGAAACACTGCGTAAAAATTTATCAACAGTTTTGGTAGCTTGAATATGCGTGACGATGTTCCGAAAAATCCGCAGCCCGTTCCCTTCCTCCCCTACCGCCCCGCCCCGCTGCCGCCGCCGCCAGTCTGGGTGGTTGTAAGCCGAAAGGAACGCTTCCGGGTGCGGCATTAGCCCAAAAACCTGCCCGGTGGGGTCGCACAAGCCCGCGCAATTCAAATCCGCCCCGTTGGGGTTGAAGGGATAAAGCGCCGTGCCGTCGCCACTTGCGTCAATATAGGAAAGGCAGTTTACCGCCGCCGCCTCAATGGCCTGCCGGGTGGCCGCGTCGGGCAGCACCAACCGCCCCTCGCCGTGGCGCACGGGCACTTCCAGCGTGTCAATGCCCGTCAGAAAAGGGGTGTGGGAGCGCGGGTTCACGCGCAGGCGCACCCAGCGGTTTTCGTAGCGGCCCGACACATTGTGGGTCAGCGTCACTTCCGGCACCACGTCGCCGCCCAGGTTGGGCAGCAAGCCCAGCTTTACCAGCACCTGAAAGCCGTTGCAGATGCCCAACACAAACTTGCCAGCGGCGACAAACTGCTTGATGTCGTCCAGCAAGGTGCGGCCGTCGGGGCCGGTTTGGCGGTAGCGCAGCTTGTTGGCCAATACTACGCCGGAGCCAAGGTCATCGCCAAAGGAAAAGCCGCCGGGGAAGTTTAGTACGTCAAAATCGTGGATGCTGACGTGGCCGTGCAGCACCTGATTCAAATGGACAACGGTCGGCACCGCTTCGGCCAGCCGGTAGGCTGCCGCAAATTCTTCCTCACAGTTAATGCCGAAGCCCGTGAGAATAAGCGCCCGCACCGCTTCGGCCGCATCTTGTACTGGCAATGAATCTTTATGTGCCGCTAATTTCGGTTCTTGTACCATTGTTTTTGGTTCTTGGACTGCTACGCCGCTGGTTTGTGCCATCTAGCCCACGGCATTTTGTTGGGCCAGTGCCGAAACATTCACCCCTAGTAGCTGATTGACAGGCCCGTTGCTCCAAGCATGACGTAAGTCGGCGGTAGCAGAAGCAATTACTGTTTCGCCCGCGTGGCGCACCGTGAGGCGGCCATCGGCCGTGACGCGGCCCAGGCGCGTGGCGCGGCCTTCCAGGATGCGCTCAAACGCCACCGCATCGGCCGGGGCCACCGTGGCGACGAAGCGCGAATGCGACTCCGAGAACATTTGCGCCGCCAGCGACAGGCTGCTTGCAGGCAAGTCAATGCTTGCCCCGCAGTCGTAGCCGAACGTGCATTCGGCCAGCGCCACGGCCAGACCGCCGTCGCTCAGGTCGTGGCACGATTGAACGAGGGCCTGGTCGTTGGCCTCGCCCACCAGCGTGTAAAGTTCTTTGGCGCGGGCAAAATCAACTTTGGGCACATTAGCCCCCAACTGCCCGTGCAGGGCGTAGTATTCGGAGCCGCCCAACTCGTCGTAGGTTTCGCCCAGCAGGTAAATTACAGCGTCGGCTTGCTGAAAATCGGAAGTCACGGCCCGGCGCACATCTTCCATCTTGGCCGTCATCGAATACAACACGGTAGGGGGCACCGAAATTTTTACGCCGTCGGCTTTGAAGTCGTTTTTCATGCTATCCTTGCCGCTTGTCAGCGGGATGCAGTAGGCGGCCGAGGCATCGCGCAGGGCCTCGCACATCTGCACCAGTTGGGCCAGTTTGTGCTTGCCATCGGGGTTGGTTACGGGGTCAAATACCGAGTCCGGGACGCAGAAATTGTCGTTCACCGACCAGAAAATCCCATCGCCGGGCGTGAGGTTGGGCAGCTTGCCGCCCACCGCAATTATCTGCCGCACGGCCTCGTCAAACGCCCCGGCCGACATCTGGTAAGCGTCCAAATCGCCGTAGCGCGGCAAAATGCCGTTGCTCACGGCCACACCTTCCCAACTTTCAAAGTTGAAGCGCACCACGGCCGCATCCTGCGGGGCTTGGCCCGTTGCGCCCATCAGCGGCTTGACGATAGTGCGGCCCTTTACTTCGTGGTCGTACTGGCGAATGACCGCCTCGCGGGAGCAGATGTTGAGGCTGCCCAGCAACCGCGTCAGCGTGGCAGTGTACTCGGTTTCAGCCGCTATTTTTGGTTCGGTAGCGGCATTTTTCTGCCACTCCGCGTCCAGCACCTTGCGTGGAACGCCCTCGTGCAAAAATTCCATGTTGAGCCGCGCCACCGGGGCACCGTCAAAGCGCACGTCCAGAAACCCGTCAGCCGTGAAATAGCCGATATCAGTCAGTTCCACTTCCATCTCCTGGCCCAGCGCCAGAATTTCGGCCATCCGGCCCGGCTCCACCACCAGCGTGAATCGCTCCTGCGATTCGCTCACGAATATCTCCCAGGGCCGCAGGCCGGGGTATTTCAGCGGCACTCGTTCTAGGGCCACCACCGCGCCGCCCGATATGCCCGCCAGTTCGCCCACCGACGACGAGAGGCCACCCGCGCCGTTGTCGGTGCTGCACTTGAGCAGCCCGCGCCGGGCCGCCAGTAGCAGAAAGTCCATCGCCAGCTTCTGGGTGATGGGCGACCCGATTTGCACCGCCGTGGCGGGGGCCGTTTCGTCCAGCTCAATGCTGCTGAACGTGGCCCCGTGGATGCCGTCCTTGCCCACGCGCCCCCCGGCCATAACGATGCGGTCGCCCGCGTCAATTTTCTTTTCCCACGAATCCAGCCCAGCAAACTGCATGGGCATCACCGCGCCGGTGCCGCAGTACACCAGCGGCTTGCCCGCGTAGCGGTCGTCAAATACGATGGCCCCGTTCACGGTCGGGATGCCCGACTTGTTGCCGCCATCCTCAATGCCCTTCCGCACCCCTTCCAGAATGCGGCGGGGGTGCAGTTGCCCGGTCAGCAGCGGCCCGTCGTAGTTGGGGTTGCCGAAGCACAACACGTTGGTATTGAACAGCAGTTGCGCCCCGCCGATGCCCGTGGCCAGCGGGTCGCGGTTGTTGCCCAGAATGCCCGTAATGGCCCCGCCGTAGGGGTCAATGGCCGAGGGCGAATTGTGGGTTTCCACCTTCCATACAAACAGCGAATCGGCGTTTATCCGCACCGCCCCGGCGTTGTCGCTGAACACCTTAACCAGCCAGTCGTTGCCGTTGGCCCGCAGTTGCCGGTCCACCTCGGCCGTGGCGGCTTTGATGTAGGTTTTGAACAGCCCGTCAATCTCTTTTTCCGCGCCCGTGTCCAGGTCCTTGTACTTGATGAGGGCCGCAAATTCCTTGTGCTTGCAGTGTTCCGACCACGTTTGGGCGATGATTTCCAATTCGCAGTCCGTGGGGTCGGTGGGCAGCCCGGCGGCCTGGCGCTCGCGCTGCGTGGCGGGTGCGGCAAAATGGTCGCGCACGGCCCGCATTTCTTCCAGATTCAGGGCGTAGATGTTGTCTTTCGACAGTTTCAGCAGTGCCGCGTCGCTCAACCCCGTCAGCGCAACGGTTTCCGTAATGGCCTCGGCTCCGCCGCCGGGGCGCGGCGTGTAGTCGCGGAGGCCGTCGGCCACGTAGCCCACTTCCAGCCAGTTTATCAGCTTGTTGCCAAGCAGTTCTTCGGCCAGCCGGCGCAAGTCGTCGGCGGGCAATTCGTGTTCCAGCAGGTAAAGCTTTTTGCTGAAAATGTGCTGCGTGTGCGTATCCAGCGGGTCGTTCAGAAAATCCGCCAGTGCATTTTGGGCCGAGGTGCCTTCGTCGTCGGTCACGCCGGGCCGCCGGGCCACCAAAATGTAACTGGCGAAACCGGGCGCGGCCGTCGGCAGCCCCAGCGCCACGTCGTGCAACACGGGGTCTGCGAGGCATTTGCGGGCAAAGTCCAGTACCTGCGCTTCGGTCAGTGGGTAGCGCACGGTGTAAGCAGCCACGGTGCGAACCCGGCCCGTGACCAAGCCTAGGTGGCGGGCGGCGGCCTGGGTCAGGCGCTGCCCGTCGCCATCGTGCTGGCCGGGTTTGAGGGAAAGGAGCAAAGTGGTGTCGGTCATGTTTTTCGGTACTTGGTATGAGGTAGTGAGTACTTGGACAAAAAACAGGTGAAATATGCGTCTAACTACTCACTACCAATTACTCACTACCAAATCCAGCATCCGGCCGACTGCCCGGCTTCACCACCGGCACCCCGGCGGCGCACAGCGGGCAGCCATCAGGCGCGTAGGTTGCCGCCGCCACCGGCAGCAGCGCAAAGTGCGGAAAATTCAGCCCGCCCGCGCCGCCGGTGCGGTCAATCAAGCTCGCTACGGCCAGCACGTCGGCCCCCATTGCCCGCAGCACTTTTGCCACTTCCAAGGTGCTTTTGCCGGTTGTCACCACGTCTTCGGCAATGACGACCCGCTCGCCCGGCGCAATCGCAAAGCCGCGCCGTAGCACCATTTGCCCGTCCGCGTCGCGCTCCGTGAAAATGCCCGGCACCCCCAACTGCCGCGCCAATTCGTAGCCAATTACAATTCCGCCCATTGCCGGTCCCACCACCACATCGGGCTGCAAGCCAGTCGCGCTAATCCGGGCCGCCAACTCGGCCGCCGCCGCCGCCGCCAACTCCGGTCGCCGCAAAAAACGGGCGCACTGCACATAGGTATCCGAATGCAAGCCCGACGAGAGCCGGAAGTGCCCGCGCAGCAGCGCATCTTCCTGCTGCAAGTGGGCGATTAGCAATGCCGTATCGAATGTAGAATCAGTCAAAATTTTGGCTTTTAGCACCCTGCGAAACACTGCGTCAAACACTTTTTTTGACACTGCGTGAAATACCGTTACACCGTTACAAACCGGTGATTGTTAATTTCCTCCATCAACTTCCGCGCCGCCGCGCCCGCATCGGCCGCCTGCCAAATGCTGCGCGACGCATTCACCAGCACCCCGCTGCCATCGGCCCGCAAGCCTGCCTGCAACGTGGCCGCCAAATCGCCGCCCTGCGCCCCAATGCCGGGCACCAAAAACCACTGCGCCGGGCACATCGCCCGCACCCGCGCCAGCGCCGCCGGTTCGGTTGCGCCCATTACCAAACCGATGGTCGAATCGGTGATTTCCTCGTCCAACAAACGCCCAATTTCGGCGGCCCAGTCGCTCAGCTTATCGCCGTCGCTCAAATCGGCATCCTGCATTCCCAACTTGGGCGTATTCGACGTTTTGGCCAGCGAAAACACCAGCTTGCCTGGCCGTGCGAACGGCCGAATGGCATCGTCGCCCATGTAAGGATTCACCGTAACGCTGTCGGCCCCAATGATTTCGTAAGCAAAGTCGGCGTACCGTTCCGCCGTGTTGGCGATGTCACCAAACTTGCCGTCCAGCACCACCGGGATGTCCTGCGGAATGCTGGTCACCGTGTCGCGCAACAACGCCACGCCGTTTTCGCGGCTCAGAAAAAACGCCAGGTTGGGCTTGAAAGCCGCCGCATAGGCCGCTGTTTCGGCCACTACTTCGCGTAGCCGTTGGGCCACGGCCGCATCGTCGCCCACCGGGTCCAGCCCCACGCAAAGCAGGGAATTGGCCGTTTGAACGCGGGCGAGGAGCTTTTGCATAAAAAATAATGAGGAATGAAGAATGAGAAATGAAGAATTGCTTGCCCGATGCGCAACTCCTCATTCTTCATTCTTCATTCCTCATTAAAAATTAAATTACGTTGTCGCGGTTAATCAGGAACGGTACGCAGTCGCGGATGTCCGTTTGGCCGAGGATGAACTGCGCCACCCGCGCCATGCCCACGCCCGCGCCGCTGTGCAACTTCACGTCGTGCGTTTCGTGGAAACTCAAATACCACTCAAAGTCTTCCAGCTTCATGCCCTGCCGGATGAGGCCGGCCAGCATCGAGCTGGTTTCCAGCTTGTGGCGCAGCTTGGCCCCGTCAAACTCGCGCTCGGCCGAACCGGCGCTTTCGCCACTCAGCGGCAGCAGCAAGTCGCTGCTGTTCACCACGCGCGGGTCGTCGTCGTTGTTGCGCATATTGAAAAACTTGATGTCGGCCGGGTAGTGCGTGATGAACACCGGGCCGAGCAACTCGGTCAGGCGGCCTTCTTCGGTTGCGCCGAGGTCGTCGCCCCAAGCCAGTTCCGGGAAACCATTTTCTTTCAGCAGCTCCACCGCGTCGGCGTAGGTCATGCGCTTGAACGTGAGGTTGGTGAGTTCGGCTGCGTCGCGGCCGAACAGGGCCAGTTCTTTGGCGCACTTCTCGGCTACCTCGCGGGCGGCTCCGGCCACAATGCCGCTCAGGTGGCCCAGCAACTCGTCGAGGTCGCCGAGGTGTTCGATTTCAAACAGCGTGAACTGCGCCAGGCGGCGGTTGTCGGCGGTCAGTTCCTTGCGGAAACTCTGAATTTCGCCGCACACCCGGCCGCCGTCCATGGCCTGGGTCAGCATCTCGATGTAAAGCTGGTTCGATTGCGGCAGGAACATCTTCTTGCCGTCGTACCAGTCGAGGGTAAAGAGGGTGTCGGTGTTTTCGCAGGCACCCGTCACGCCCACAATGTGGGGCATATTGTGAATGGTGACGAAGCCTTCCTGCTCGCAGTATTTGCGGGCACCGCGCATCATCGAGTCCCACACCTTAATCACGGCCATCCGCTTGGGGTCGGTGCTGAGGTTGCAGTTGCCGGCGTGGGCCGAGGCGATGGTAGCAGCCGCTACCTTGGGGGCGAGGGTGTTGGTATCCATGTTTTTTTGGGTAATGAGATGATGAAGTGGTTGGGTGATGAGGTAAGAAATGCGCCCGCACCGGGCAAAAAAAAGCCGTTTCGCAAAAACGAAACGGCTATTGATAAGCAACGGCAAGCATTCCGTCTGCCCGTTTGGGTACAAAAAAACCGTTTTGGCAAACCAAAACGGCAACGGGACAAAAAACAGAAAAAGTAGCTACGCCGAAATCAACGGTCACGCTGGCCTTTTGGGCGGGGCGCGGCGCGTCGGCAGTGAGCGGGCCGCGCTTCAACAACGGGGGGTGTTGGAGGTGAAGCACGATGCAAAATTACGGCGCTGTTACGAAAAGGCAAAGGCCGGAAACATTAATTTTACGTTGGCTGCCAAATTCGTTTTTGCTGGAAGTTTGATTTTCTGGGCGCTACTTGGCCGGGCTTCAAGCGTTCGTTGCGCTGAAATAAAAAACTTTTTTTTCAGCGGCTTCGGCCGTTTGCTTTGCATCGAGTTCAGGCGTTAATTTTGACTCTTTATTGCTAATTGCTTCTGAGTTCAGTTGGGGCAGCGCAACCACAAAAAACCCCCGTCGGATAACCCGGCGGGGATTTTTGTGGCATTTTCTCCAATCAGTTTCTAAGTTAGTCAGTCAGTTATTGCGAGTTTATAGGTCAGCGGTGCTTGGTCGCCCGCATTTGTCACGCTGACTTGGTATAATCCGCTTGGCAGCCCCGCCAACGGCAGTTGCAGTTCGGCGGCATCGGGGGCTACCTGACGCACTACCTGACCCAGCGGTGAGTACAGGCGCAACAAGCGGCCGGGGGCGATGTCGCCGAATTGCAACGTAACTGCTTGCCCGGCCCGCGCCGGGTTGGGGAAAAGCGCGGCGGATGCGGCCTGTTTGCCCACGGCCAGCGCCACCACCGGCGAAAGGACCACCCGACCGTCCAGGTCCACCGGCCGCAGGCGGTAGTACAGCACCGGCACGTGCTGGGCGGCAGCTTCGGCATCGCGCAGGGTATAGCTGCGGGGGGCACTGCTACTGCCAGCGGCATCCACCTGCCCCACTGGCACAAACCCGTCCTCTGTCCCGGTCGAACGCTCGACCACAAAATGGCTGCTCGCGTGTTCGCTGGCCGTTTGCCAGGTCAGCAGGGCAGCCCCGGCCGTCCAGCGGGCGGCAAAGGCGGTTAATTCCACCGGCAGCGGGCCGACCGGGGTGATGGTCGTGGGGAAGCCCGTGGGTTGGTCGTCGGCAAAAGCGTAGAAGACTTTGGTGTTGGCCAACGCCGCTACGCCCGAATTGACTTGCAACTCCACCGAGGCAAAACTGCGGGTGGTGTTGAAGAAAATTTCCTGGCGGCCATCGGGCAGCAGGCTCACACTGAGTAAGCTGGCTCCGGTGCCACTTTCCAGCAGGTTGCCGCCAGCATCGTAGGTGTTGAGGGTGAGTTGGGCCAGGGCGGCGGCATCGAGCAGTCCGCCCCCGGCGCTGATGACCATCCCGGCCCGGTCGCCGGCTTTGCCGGGTAACGGGTCGCCGGCAGGGCCATTCAGGTCCAACCGCAGGTGGGCACTGCTTGCCACGCCTACGGGCACGTTCACGGTGGCATAGGACGACGCATCGGTCGGTGAATTGGCCGCTCCCGCTGGCGTGGAGATGGAGCAATTCACGCACAGCACCGCGTCAAAGCCGGATTGGAAGTGCCCATTGGGGTCGCCGAAGTTAGACAACGTCTTACGCGTACCGTCAAACGTGCGCGGTTCCACCCCGAAGCCGTAATAAATCTGTAGGTTGTCAAGGGCCGTCACTGCACCTACTCGCTCGATGGATACGGCATCGAAAGCCAGCCCGGTGCGGAAATGCACTTGCGCCTGCCCATTGGGCAACACACTGATTTGCAATAGCGAGGCTCCGGTTGCGGTTTCCTGCTCCACTCCGTTGCGGTAGGTTCGCAGCCGCAGGCCCGCTAACACGCTGGCATCGAGCAGCCCGGCGCTGCCGATAACAAAGCCCGCGTCGTAACCTGCCGGAGCTCTGCCTTCCAATTCTACCCGCAAAGTGCTGGGGCAAGCCACCGTGGCCAAGCTGCTGAAGCTGGCGTAATTACTCAAGTCGTTATCGGCCGCCCGGCCCGGGTTGTCTATGTCGGTGTTCACGCACACGGTGCCGTTGTTGGTGCCAGCGGTGCTGTAATGGCCGCTGGGGTCGGCGAAGCGCGACACGTAGCCCGTCACGGCGGGTTGCACGTTTGGCGGCACGGCGTAGGCATAGTAAACGTGAGCCGCGTAGTACAACCCGTTCACGCCGCCAATCTCAATCTCGACCTGATTGAAAGGCTGGGTGGCCATAATTTCCAGTTGCCGGGGTTCGTCGCCGCCCAACAGGGCGCTACGGGCCACACTGACGGCTATCAGTTGGTCGTCGATTAATTGCGACACCCCAGCGGTTTTTAGGTAAGTGCGGACGCGGACGGCCCCCAGCGTTTGCAGGTTGAGCAGGCCCGTACCGTTGGCTACCACCAGCCCGGCCCGGTAGCCCACTGCTCCTGTGCCACTTAGGTCGAGGCGCAGCCTTTCGGCCGACAGTGGGCCAACCAGTAGCGTGGCGTAGTTGCCGAGGTTGGCATCGGCGGCCTGGTTGCCGTTGCGCACTCCGGCGGTGCAAAGCGGAAGCGAGCAAGTGTTGCTGGCATCGTAACCGCCGGTGGTCGAGTAGTAGATGGGGGCGGCCCAGGCAGCCGTCGGCCCCAAGCCCAATACCAGGCTGCCCATAGCGAGCAATATCGTACGGCGCACCCAGCGCCGCAACGAGAAGTTAACAAATGATTTCATGGTAGAGAGTCTTAGGAAAAGAAAATGGAAAGAAAGGGACGACCAGCGAAGTACAATAAATTCGCCAAATCGCTACGATTTTCTTATCTCTTGAAAGTCAATTCTGTGTCTTTTTCTCTCCCGCTGTCTTTTGTCGCATTTTGAGACAGTTTTCTTAAAATGCGACAAAAACCTATTCGACAAACACCCACCAGAGTGTCTCATCCACTGTTTTAGGCCGGTAGAATGATTAAAATCCCGGTTATTATCCAACTCGTTTCGGTTAGCATTATTCCGTCGCAGTTGGCGGCGTACTTTGCAGCCGAATCAGGGTGGATGCTCACACTAGCGCAAGCCGAAACGTAGTATGCAAATGGAAAAACGCAATTCAATGCTCATTTTTGTGGTGGAAGATAATGAGTGGTACGGTCGGCTGTTGGTTCATCACCTTGAGCAACGCATTCACTGCACCGTACGCCGCTTCACCACCGCCCAAGCTTGCCTCGCCCAGCTTCACGAACGCCCAGCAGTGGTTACCCTCGATTACAGCTTGCCCGATGCTACTGGTGAGGAAGTGCTGCACAAGCTCCGCGAACGCCTGCCAGGGGTGGCCGTCATCATCATTTCGGCGCAGGAAAACGTGACCACAGCCGTGGCCCTGCTTCAGCAAGGTGCCCACGACTATTTTACCAAAGATGAACATACCCTTGACCGCCTTCGCAATACCGTCAGCCAGATAGCCGAACAAGTACGGTTGCGCCATGAAAACGAATACCTGCGCCAGCGCCTGGGAGTGGCCGGACTGAGCGCCCCGCCAATTTTGGGGGAACACCCTAGCATTCAGCAAATCCACGCCCTCATTGCCAAAGCCGCCCGCGCCAGCATCACAGTCAGCATCAGCGGCGAAACCGGTACTGGCAAGGAACTTGTAGCCCAAGCCATTCACCGGCAGTCGGGCCGCGCTACGCAGCCCTTTGTAGCCCTCAACATGGCCGCCATTCCGTCCGAATTGCTGGAAAGCGAACTGTTCGGCCACGAAAAAGGGGCTTTCACCGGGGCCGTGGCCCGTCGCACGGGCCGGCTAGCCGAAGCCCACACCGGCACCCTGTTTTTGGACGAAATCAGCGATTTCGACATCAATTTGCAGGCTAAGTTGCTGCGGGTGTTGCAAGAACGCCGCCTCACCCCCATTGGTGGCACCCGCCCAGTGGAGTTTGACGTGCGCTTGGTGGTGGCTACCCACCGCGACCTGCTGACCGAAGTACGGGCCGGCCGCTTCCGCGAAGACCTTTACTACCGGCTGCTGGGGATGCCCATTGTGGTGCCGCCGTTGCGCGAACGCGGCAACGACGTGCTGTTGCTGGCCGAAGCATTTGTGCGTGCTTTTTGCGCCGCAAACAACCTGCCACCGCGCCAGTTTACCGGCCCGGCCCGGCGGGCGCTACTGGACCATCCGTTTCCGGGCAACGTGCGGGAGCTAAAAGCGGTGGTGGAACTGGCCGCCGTGATGGCCGAAGGCAACACTATCAACCCTCAGCAGTTGGCCCTGGCTCCGTCCGTAGCACACCCCACCACCAACCTCACCCTCAAAGCCCAGACGGTTGCCATCATCCAACGGTGTCTGAATGACGTACACGGTGACATCGCTGCCGCCGCCGCCCGGCTTGCTGTGAGCCGTTCTACCATCTACCGATTGCTGCAAACCAATGAATTGCATTTGAACGAGTGAGCGAAAAAGTAGGGGATAATGTGATTGAAAAAATAGCTTTGTTATTTATCCCAACTGGGGTTTCCAAAAACAGAAAATCCCCAACCGTTCGGTTGGGGATTTTCTGTTTTTGGAAACCCCAGTTAAAAAGGTCTACTGAATTTTGTACGTCACTGGCACCGTAAACGACACGCTTACGGCGCGGCCATTTTGCTTGCCAGGGCGGAACATGGGCAGGGTGCCAATGGCCCGCACGGTTTCTTCGTTGAGGCCCTCGATGCCTTTCACAATTTTCACGTCAGATACCTTACCTTCCGAGTTCACAGTGAAGCTAGCAAACACCTTGCCTTCTACACCGTTGGCCTGGGCCATGCGTGGGTAGCGCACCGCTTTTTGAATGGCTACCACAATGGCGGCGAGGCCGCCACCGCCGGGCAGTTCCGGCATTTGCTCCACGTAGGTGTACACCTTGTTGTCCACCACTTCTGCCACCGCTTTATCACCTTCGCCGAGGCCGCTCAGGTCGGGAGCATCGGTGTTGCCTTTCACTGTCACGGTAGCTACCGTCTTCTCCTTCAGCTCTTCCTGGTCGGGCACCTCTTCCTTTTTCACTTCCTCATCTTTTTTCACTACCGGCGGCGTGAACTTGATGGTTGTGAGTTTGGGCGGCGGGGGTGGCGGCGCTTCGGGGGGGGGTGGGGGGGGTGGGGGCTGGGTTTCGTCCAGCGGCGGCGCGTCCATCAGCACATTCTCTTTCAGGTTTAGTTTCTCTTTCGGGACGCGGTCCGCGATGAACTGCGCGATGAGCGGAAACAGCACGAGCAGCGAAAAAATAGCTACCCCGATGATGAGCGCCCGCGTGACGTAGCGGCTGTAGATGCGCCGGATTTCATACGCGCCGTAAGCCTTGTTGCGGCCCTCGAATACGATGTCGTTGAAGCTGGCCTTGGCCAGTTGTGCGTTGTCCATCATTTGCCGGAGTTTTTAATAAGGTCGAGGTCGTCCTTGCCAATGTCCACCAGCGCGTACTTCGCCTGGTTGGTGATGTTCATTTCGTCCAGAATGTCCACCATGTTCTTGTAGCGGGCCTGCGGGCTGTCGGGCTTCGAGCGGTCCACAAACGGCTTAATCAGGATAATGGGCAGCTTTTCTTTTACGCCGCCCGCTGCCGCCTGCCGGTCCTGAATCACCTTGCGGATGCCAGTAGCCGCGTAGTTGGTCACCAGCAATTCTACTTTTGCCACCGTCGGGTCGTTGGGCGTGTTCAAGCCAAAGTAGTAATATACTTTGTCTTCCGGCCCCAAAATGATAGTCATGGCCTGCGAAGCCTTGATTTTGGTCTGCTCGTCGTCGGGCAGCTTTTCTTTCACCGGCATGGTAAGCTGCATCACATTCGGCTTGGCGAAAGTGGTGGTGAGCATAAAGAAGGTGAGGAGCAGAAAAGCCAAGTCCACCATCGGGGTCATGTCGATTTTGGTCGACATCTTTTTGGCTCTTTTTTTCCCCCCGCCGCCGGAGTCGCCTTTCGGTTGTATTTCGGCCATGATTTCTTAAGTACTTGAGAATTAGCGTTATTTCGGGCTGGCCGAGGCCATGTTGATTTCCAAGTCCGTGATGAGGTTGAAGCGGTTGATGTCCTTTTCCTGCAACAGCTTGATGACTTTCTGCACCGTTTCCACATCGGCCCCGCCGTCGCCTTTGATGGCAATGTACGTGGGCTTTTGAAACTGTTGGGCGTTGGCCTTGCGGGCTTCGGTCACGAAATCAATCAACTGATTATTGAGCGAATCGTAGGGCACCCCGGTCAGGCTGGCCTTGATTTCGGGCGCTTTGCGGGCCTCCGCGTCCATGCTCAAAAAAGAACCCAGCTTCTCAATCGGCAAACCAAATTCCGGCAGCAACGAAAACTGCTTAATCTGGGCGGGCGTGAAACTCAGGCCGCGCTTCTTGGCCACGGCTTCCAGGGCGGCGGCTTTGATGGGGGCTTTGTCGTAGCCCCAGAACACGCGCTTTTTGTTGTCAATGGTCAGCGTCAGGATGTCGCTGTCGGGCAGTTGAATGTCCGACGTACTCGACGGCGGGTCCACCACCACGGCCTCGTCGGGCCGGAACTGCGTGGTGAGCATGAAGAACGTTACCAGCAGAAATGCCAGGTCCACCATCGGGGTCATGTCCAACGACGGCGACGTGCGGTGCGGTTTTACTTTGGGCATTGCGGATAAGAAATAAAGATGAGGGCAGCCGCCGAAGGGCCAACCGCAAACGTTGCCGGTAGCGGTTTAGTGTCCGGGGGCTATTTCTGGTAGTTGGCATTGGGTAGCTGGTACTTTAGACCTAAAAAAACGTCCAACTACCAACTACCCAATACCAACTGCCAGAAAATTAAGCATTCCGGTTCAAAGCGTTGCCGTGCTGCGCCGCAAACGTCTGAATGATGCTGAAACCAGCCTCGTCAATGCTATACGTCAGCTCGTCAATCTTGCTGGTGAAGAAGTTATAAGCCACAATGGCCAAAGCTGAGGTGCCAATGCCGAGGGCCGTGTTGATGAGGGCTTCCGAGATACCCGTGGCCAGGGCCGTTGCGTCGGGGTTGCCAGCCTGGGCCAGGGCCGAGAACGCCTTAATCATGCCGAACACCGTGCCGAGCAGACCCACGAGCGTGGCAATCGAGGCCAGGGTGGAAATGATGACGAGGTTTTTTTCCAGCATGGGCAGTTCCAGGGCGGTGCTTTCCTCAATTTCTTTCTGGATGGCCAGCACTTGCTGGTCGGTGGCCATTGACTTGTCGCGGCCCATTTCCTGGTACTTGTGTAGGCCCGAACGCACCACGTTGGCCACGGAGCCTTTCTGCTGGTCGCACACGGCGATGGCCCCGCTGATGTCGTTGGCGTTCAGCTTCTGGCGCACCGAGCGCACGAAGCTTTCAATGCTCTGGCTGCCTTTGGCTTTGCCAATGGTCAAGGCCCGCTCAATGGAGAAAATGATGACGCACATGAGCATTGTCATCAGCACCGGCACAATCACGCCGCCCTTGTAAACGATGCCGAGGTAATCGCCCGGCTTGGGGTTGTTTTCGGGGTTGCCGCCTAGGAAGTGGCTGGACGCGCCCAGCACAAACTTATAGAGAATGATGCTGACGATGAAGGCAACGAGGATAACGCCAACCGAAAATAGCGAAGCGCCGCTGCTGCTTTCGGCTTTGGCATCGGCGGCTGGCCGGGGGCTGGTGTTCAGGGCATTTTTCTGTTCCATTGGGGCGAAAGGTTTGGGGGGTATTGGGTGAGTGAAGGTTGAAATTGAAAGTAAAGAAAACGCAAAAAAACGATTGGGGCCGGTGTGCGGCCCCTTGTCTGCCCGCCAAGCGGAGCCTACTAAGGCCGCAAAACCCAGCAAAAAGCCAGATTTTAGGCCAATTCTGGGCGGCAGCCGGGCTTTGGTTGGGCAAACCTAACCATAATCCGCTGCCCGCGCAAGCAAAAGGACTGCCGCTCGCTGCTCCGGCCCAAGTCGCCGATTCAACGTCAGGCCCCGGCGGCGGGTTGGGCCAAGTGCCGTTTGGCGGCTTCCCAATACACGTCCATCTGGGCCAGGTTGAGGTCGCGCAGGGCGTGGCCGTCGGCCTGGGCGGCGGTTTCCAGGTATTGAAACCGACTGATAAACTTGCGGTTGGTGCGTTCCAGGGCTTCTTCGGGGTTGATGCCCGCAAACCGGGCAAAATTGACGAGCGAAAAAAGTAAATCGCCAAATTCGGCCGTTGCCCGGTCGGCGCGGGCCGCATCAGCGGGCATTGTTACGGATTTATGAAGTTCGGAAAGGTCGCCCGCCCCGTATTCGGTTCCAAATTCGGCCAGCTCTTCCTGCACTTTTTCCCACACCTGGGCCGATTCTTCCCAATCGAAGCCCGCGCCCCGTGCCTTTTCCTGAATCCGCATGGCCTTCACCAGCGCCGGGAGCGAGGTCGGCACCCCGCCCAGTACGCCAGTGCTGCCCTTTTCTTGGAGCTTGAGTTGCTCCCAGTTGCGCTTTACGGTTTCCTCGTCGTCGGCCCGCACGTCGCCGTAAATGTGCGGGTGGCGGAAAATAAGTTTTTCGCACTGTGCGTTCAGCACGTCGGCAATGTCGAACGCGCCCTGCTCGGCGGCGATGCGGGCGTAAAAAACCAGGTGCAGCATCACGTCGCCCAACTCTTTTTTGAGGTCGGGTAGCGCGTCGCGCAGGATGGCATCGCTGATTTCGTAGGTTTCCTCAATCGTGAGGTGACGCAGGCTTTGCAGGGTCTGCTTGCGGTCCCAGGGGCATTCCTGGCGCAGGCGGTTCAGTACGTCGAGCAGGCGGCCGAATGCTTCGAGTTGGGCCGGGCGGCGGGCTGGGTCGAGCAGGGCCGCCGGGGGGCTGTCGGGCGCAATGTCATTCGCTTTCATCCGGCCAAAGATACGGCGTTGGCTCGGGTGGGGTGTAGCGCGATTTTTGAAAATCGTGCGGCTGAACGGGGCCGCTCACCGATTGCCGTTGGCTATGCCAACCTTCGGTTCAACCGCGCGGACTGCAAAGTCCGCGCTACTAACCGCCAGACCGTCGCCAACCGGCCGCGAATGCGTAATTTTGCCCCTTAAATTTATTTTTTCTTCGTGACGCTCATAAAATCTATTTCCGGCATCCGGGGCACCATCGGTGGTCCGGTGGGGGCTGGCCTGACCCCGCTTGATGTTGTAAAGTATGCCGCCGCTTACGGCACCTGGGTGCTGAGTCAGGACACCGGCAGCCGCCTCATTGTCATTGGCCGCGATGCCCGACTGTCGGGCGACATGGTGAGCCGCCTCGTGGCCGCCACCCTGCAAGGGCTGGGCCTGGACGTGCTTGATTTGGGCCTCAGCACCACGCCCACCGTGGAAATGGCGGTGCCCGCCAAAAAGGCCGCTGGGGGCATCATCCTCACCGCCTCGCACAACCCCAAGCAGTGGAACGCGCTGAAACTGCTGAACGCGCTGGGCGAATTTATTTCGGCCGCTGACGGCGAAAAGGTATTGGAACTGGCCGAAGCCGAAGCGTTTGACTTTGCGCCGGTGGGCAAGTTGGGGCAGTACGCCACCGACAGCACTTTCCTCAAAAAGCACATCAAAGCCATTCTGGCCTTGCCGCTGGTGGACGTGGAAGCCATCCGCGCCCGCAACTTCCGGGTGGTGGTGGATGCCGTGAATTCAAGCGGCGGCATTGCCGTGCCGCTGCTGCTGGAAGCCCTGGGCGTGACGACCGTGGAAAAGCTGCATTGCGAGCCGACCGGCGACTTTGCCCACAACCCCGAACCGCTGCCGGAGAACCTGCGCGACATTGCCAAAGTGCTGGAAAAGGGCAGCTTTGACCTCGGCATTGTGGTGGACCCCGACGTGGACCGCCTCGCGCTGGTGAGCGAAAACGGCGAAATGTTCGGCGAAGAATACACCCTGGTGGCCGTGGCCGACTACGTGCTGAAGGCCCACGGCGGCGGCAACACCGTGAGCAACCTGAGCAGCACCCGCGCCCTGCGCGATGTGACCGAAAAGCACGGCGGCCACTACGCCGCCGCCGCCGTGGGCGAGGTGAACGTGGTGGCGAAAATGAAAGCGACCAACGCCCTGATTGGCGGTGAGGGCAACGGCGGCATCATCTACCCCGAACTGCACTATGGGCGCGATGCGCTGGTGGGCATTGCGCTGTTCCTCACGCACCTGGCCAAGTCGGGCCTCACGGTTTCGCGGCTGCGGGCTTCGTATCCGGGCTACTTCATCTCCAAAAATAAGATTGAGCTAACGCCCGACATCAACACCGACGAGGTGCTAACGCAGATGGAAAAGCGCTACGCCAAGCAGCCCGTGAACACCATTGATGGGGTGAAAATCGAGTTTGACAAGGAGTGGGTACATTTGCGCAAGTCAAACACCGAACCCATCATTCGGATTTACGCCGAGTCGGAATCGAGTTCGACGGCCGACCATTTGGCCCAGAAAATCATTGCGGATATCAAGGAAATAATTTCCAAGTAGTGGGGGTTCTCAGAACGTCATGCTGACGAAGGAAGCATCTCTACTGCATAAGTGACTTGATTGTTGAACAATTGGTTTATTGGATAGTAGAAATGCTTCCTTCGTCAGCATGACGTTCTGAAAAATTGCCTTAATCTCTCAAGTTTCACAAATTCCCACCCCTATGCAAGCCTACTTCGACAACGCCGCCACCACGCCCCTGGACCCGGAAGTGCTGGAAGCCATGCTGCCTTTTCTGACGCAGCACTACGGCAACCCCAGCAGCCTGCACGGCCCCGGCCGGCAGGTGCGGGCGGCCATCGAAAACGCCCGCAAAACGGTGGCCCACTTAGTGAACGCCGCGCCCGCCGAAATTTCCTTCACCAGCGGCGGCACCGAGGCCGACAACTACGCGGCTTTTGGCAGCATTCGGACGCTGGGTTTGGCCCACGCCGTCACGTCGCGGCTGGAACACCACGCCGTGCTGCACCCCTTGCAGGCCCTGGCCCGCAGTGGCGAAATAGAACTCAGCTACCTGCAACACAACGAGCGCGGCGAATTGGATTTAGCGCACCTGGACGAGCTTTTGGCCGCGCACCCGCGCAGCTTCGTGAGCTTGATGCACGGCAACAACGAAATCGGCAACCTGAACGACATTGCGGCCATTGGCGAAATCTGTGCCCGGCACGACGCGGTGTTTCACACCGACACGGTGCAGACGATGGGGCACTACCGCCACAACGTGCAGGCCCTGAAAAACCAGTTTTTGGTGGGAGCGGCCCACAAGTTTCACGGGCCGAAAGGGGTGGGATTCCTGTATTCGCGCAGCGGAATGCAGTTTGCGCCCCTCATCCACGGCGGTTCGCAGGAGCGCAACGTGCGCTCGGGCACCGAAAACGTGTACGGCATCGTGGGCCTGGCCAAAGCCCTGGAAATTGCTTACCGCGACCTGGAAGCGCACCAGCGCCACGTGCAGGGCCTCAAAAACCAGTTTATCCAACAACTGACCGCCCGCATTGACGACGTGCAATTCAACGGCTGTTCGGCCGTGGCCGACCAAAGCCTGTACACGGTGCTGAGCGTGAGCCTGCCGCCGTCGGACATCAGCGAAATGCTACTTTTTAACCTGGATATCAGCAAGGTGGCCGCTTCGGGTGGCTCGGCCTGCACGAGCGGGGCGCAGGCTGGTTCGCACGTGCTGGACGCGCTGGGCAGCGACCCAAACCGCGCCACGGTGCGCTTCTCCATGAGCAAGCTGAACACGGCCGAAGAAGTGGACTACGCGGTGGCGCAGTTGGCAAAGTTGTACCGGCCGGTGGCGGTGTGAGGCCGTCACTCCCCTCCTTGAAAAGGAGGGGACATTTTCGCGCAGCGAAAATTGGGGTGGTAAACTCGCTGCACGGTCGCTGAACGGTGAGTAGGGACGGTTGCTGTACAGTACGTTACTGCGTCGTTCAGCGACGCGGGGGCAGCATACGGGTTTACCACCCCCGTTTTCGCTGCGCGGCAACTCCCCTCCTTTAGCTTCGCTGTCCTTCGGTTGCAAAGGAGGGGAGTTGCCGTTCTCTCCTTACTTCAAAACTGCCCCGTGGCCCCGCCGCCGCCGCTTTGGCCGCCGCCAAACTCCAGGCCCCGCGCCGGGGCACCGGGTACGGTGGCGGTTTGGGCCACCACCAGGTTTTCCAGGTTGAAGTGTTGCGGCTCGTCGTCAGGGTCCGAAGTGAGGCCATGACGGGCGGGGCGCAGGTAGCGTAGCGCCAAGCCCGCGCCCATTAGCAGCACCGCGCCGCCCACGATGGCGGCAATTTCGGGCGGCAGGAGCGTCCGGTAGTAGCGGAGCGTGAAAATGGAAAACGCCAGCGCCAGCAGGCCGATGATGAGCAGCAGCCGGTCGTGCCGCCGCAAGCCCAGCACAATGTAAGCCAGCGGCAAACCGGCGGTGAAGGCGTAGAACAGCGGGGCAAAGGGAATTTGCTGCGACACGGACAAGTCGTGCAGGGCTGCGCTGAACTCCCGGACCACGAGGTAATTGCCCCCCAGGTAGAAGACCAGCAAGGCCAGGGCGCGGGCGGTGCCGAGGCAACTTTGGTAGTAGTAGGCATCGGGGCGGCGGGCGGCGGCGCGTTGCGCGGCATAGGCCAGCGCGGCAGCCAGCATGAGGGCGAAGGGCAGCAGCGCTTCGCCCGCTACCAGGGCCGTCAGGTTGCAAACCAGCACCAGGTAGGTGAAAAATGCCACGACCGTCACCAGCGGGTCGGCGTAGCGCACCACGGCGGCCAGCAGCAAAGTCAGCGTGAGCAGCAGCGGGCCGATGAGCCAGGTAGTGCCCAGCGACGGAGCGTTGTAGCTAGGGTTCAGGGCTTTGTCAAATTCGTAGAAAACCAGGCTCACCAGCACAACCAGCGCGTAATAAAGCAAGGCGTTGTCAATACCGGAATGATAGTTTTTTTTGTTGCGGATGGCGTACTCCAATGCGGCCAGGCAGGCGGCGGCCAGCAGTAGGCCCAGCGGCAAAAGCAGCGCATCGTAGTACGAGGAGAAAATGCCCGTAAACAGCGTGGAAAATGCCGCCCCGGAGCTGATAGCCAACAGCGTGAACACGAATAGCCCCACCCGCAATGGCCACACCGGGCGGTAGTAATCCAGCGGATACGCGGCTTCAATGGCGGCGTGTTGCGGGGCGGTCAGCAACTGCCGGTGCTGCCAGCGGGCGGCTTGGTCGCGCACCAGGCGGCCCCAGGCCCAGGCGGGGTTATAGGCTTTGAGGGGCGGCATCGGCGGGGTGGAGAATTTTCTTGATGTTGGCAAAAAACAGCACCACGGCCACGGCCGAGAGTGGGAAAAAGGCAAAGCCCACGAGGACCATTGCATCGGGCAACAAGATGAACAGCAGCCCGTAGAGGTAAAGGGCGATGCCGTAGCCGTAAACGGCCGCCAGCACCAGAAACCAGTACGACCCGGTGCGCCGCGCGTACCAGAACAAGCCCGCACAAAGCGCCGCCGCCAGTACGGCCGCCACCGGCCCCCACCCGATGTGGTCGCTGAAAATGGAATCGGCCAGCGTGGCCATTAGGGCCAGCAGGGCCAGGTTGCTGCCCAGCAGCAGGTAGGTGAAAGCGAAGTGGGCTTTGTGGCGCGTGAGTTCCGACCAGAAGCCCACCGCGAGCAGCGCCGTGCCCAGCACCACGGCCGCCACCCGAATGCTAGGGGCAAAAAAGTCGTTGCCGCTCAACACCGACAACGGGGCCACGCTTAACCCGACCCACGAAGCCAGCGCCGTGAGGCCCAGCGACAGCACGCCCCGGTGGTCAAACCAATAGGCCAGCGGAATGAATAGCAGCGCCGGTACGGCCGTCGCCAGCCCGTAGCGGGTGCCAAAAAGATTATACTGGTACTGCACGTAGCCTTCCAACACCAGAAACAACAGGCACCCCAGGAGGAGCAAGTAATCGGCCCCAACCGAGGTTTTGGATGCTTCGGCCCAGGTGAAGGCCGGGCGGTGGCGGGCGGCGTAGGCGAAGCAGGCCAGCATGAGCACGGCAATGGCGGCGATGATGACTCCGTGGCCGATGCGGTCAATGTTCTGGTAAACCAACACCCCCAGACCGCCGCTTAACAGCGTGATGCCCAGGTAGAGCAGCGCCCGGAGTTCGTAGTGCAGCGAGAATGGTCGCTGGCGTTCTTCTTCCAGAAGGGCAGCGGCCTGGGCGGGCGGCAGCAAGGTGCGGCCTTCCAAATCGGCTAGAATGCGGGGCGTAAAAGGGGACATGGGCGGGGCGTGAGGCTTCCTAGTGCATACGGCAGGCGCGGGGCGAAGGTGAATCTTGCCCGCAATGGCGCTAATTTTCGTCGTCGTTTATCCCGTTGCCACCGTAGAAGCGGCACCCCAACCTTCTTTCCCCGCATGGCCGAGCTTCGCATTCAACGCAAAAAAACCGCCCCCAGCCCGTGGTGGCTGGTGCTGCTGGCAGGGGCAATAGTAGCCGCTGTGGCCTACTTCTACCTGCGCCCCGACGCGCCCGACGACCCCGCTCCGCCCGCCAACGGCGTGGCCTCGGTGCCCACCGCCGATTCGCTGGCCCCCGGCAGCCCGGCCGCTGCCGCCCGCGCCACGCCGCCGCCCGCCGATGCCGCCCCCGGCGTAGCCGAGCCGGAAGCCGAAGCCCAAGCCGAAGAAACCCCCGTCACGCCCGCCGCCCTGGCCGCCCAAGCCGCCTCGGACCCCGCCGCACCCGCCTACGCCCTGACCGGCTTGCAGATGCTGGCCGCTACCCTCGTGAGCCTGGCCGACCGCCCCGACCTGCGCACCACTGCCGTGCTGGAACAGCGCGACAACCTGACCAGCGCCACCAGCCGCCTCGCTGCGCCCAACGCCCCGCTACGGGCGGGTTTTGTGGCGGCGGCCAGTCTGTTGCAGGCCATGCAACAGCAAGCCGCCCCTGACCAAGATGCTGCCGCCAACGACCTTGTGCGGCTGGCGAACGAATTGTCGGGCCGCCAAATTACCCCCGTTGAACAGCACCAGAACCAGCAGTTTTTAACCCAAGCGGCGGCGTTGGTGCAGGTGCTCAACGCCACTCCTTAAACCTGCGCCCATGCTTACCAACCCGTTGCGCCGCTTGCGCGATTTGCCCGATTTTGAAATGGCCCCCGACAGCCCCGATGTGCGCGGCTGGACGTTGCGGGGAGCCGAAGGCACCGCGCTGGGCACTGTGTACGAACTGATTGTGGCCCCCGATAGCCTCACGGTGCGCTACCTGGACGTGGCGTTGGCGGCGACCTTGCGGCCCGAAGTGCTGGAGCCGCACATCCTGCTGCCCCTGGATTTGGCTTCACTGGATGCCGAAAGCCGGAGCATTTTCGTGCCCGCTTTGCGGCAAAGCGCCGTGCCAGATTACCCGCTCTACACCGAAATTCAGATTACCCCGGAGTTTGAGGCGGCCATGCGGCGGGCGTTGTAGGATTGGTCCTACGCTGCTTTTATCATCGTTGTCACTGCGTCCACCCACTGCGGTTCCGAGTTTAGCGACGGCACGAGTTGCCAGTGCTGACCGCCGTGTTCCTCAAACAACTCCTTGAATTCCTCGCCCACCTCAATGGTCGTTTCCAAGCAGTCGGCCACGAAGGCGGGGCTGAAAGCCAGGATATTGCGCCAACCTTTGGCGGGCATTTCCTTGAGGGCTTCGTCGGTGTAGGGTTGCAGCCAGGGGTCGCGCAGGCGGCTTTGCAGGCGGCTTTGAAAGCAGACGGTGTATTGGTCGGCGGCCAGGCCCAGGCCCGCCGCCACTAGCCGCGAGGTGGCGAAGCACTGGGCGCGGTAGCAGTACTGGTTCTGGTCGGTGAGGGTGTCGCAGCAACTGCCGAAGCGGCAGTAGTTGGTGGGGTCGCCCTTTTTGACGTGGCGCTCCGGAATGCCGTGGTAGCTGAACACGACGTGGTCGTAAGGCTGCTTATCCATTTCGGCGCGGCCTCGCGCCACAATGCTGGCAATGAAGCCGGGGTCGGTGGCAAACTGGCTGATGAAGTTGATGCTGGGCACTATCCACCAGTCTTTCACGATGTCCATCACCCGTTCCTGTACCGAGCCGGTGCTGGCCGAAGCGTACTGCGGAAACAAGGGCAGCACGATGATGCGCTCCACGGCCGCCGTCCGGAGTTCTTCCAGCGCCTTCTCCACGCCGGGGTTCTGGTAGCGCATCCCAAAGGCCACGAGGTAATCGGGGCCGAGGGCGGTCTGCACCTTTTCCTTCAAATCCAGCCCGTGAAAAAGCAGCGGCGACCCGCGTTCGGCATCCCAAAGCTGCTGGTAGATTTTGGCCGACTTGGGTGCCCGCAACGGCACCACCACGCCCCGAAACAGCGGGTAGCGGATGGCGGCGGGCATATCCACGACGCGGCCGTCGGTGAGAAACTCGTTGAGGTAGCGCCGCACATCAGACGTATTAGGCGAGTCGGGGGTGCCGAGATTGACGAGTAGCACGCCGATGCGGCGCGAAGCGGAAGGGTTCATAGGCACAAAGTTTACCGGCAGGAACGGAAATTTTAACGAGTGGGTACGGTGGCCGTCAGGGCCTGCATGGTGGCCCCTAGTTGCGCGGCCAAAGCCGGGTCGGGGCTGGTGCTATCCAGCCGGGTTCGCACGAACGGCACCGCGAACGAAGCGCCCGCCACCACGGCGGCTCCCAGCGCTTCCAGGGTCAGCAGCAGACCCTGGCGGGCACGTTCGCCGCCCTGAGCCGAGGGCGAGCCGCTCAGCACGGCCGTGGGCTTGCCGTAGAAGCTGCCCGCCGAAACCAGCCAATCCAATGCGTTTTTCAAGCTGCCGGGCATCCCGTAGGCGTATTCGGGGGTGCCGATGAGCACGGCATCGGCGGCCTGAAGCTGCTGCCGCAGGTGGCGCACAGCGGCGGGTGCGGGGCTGCCGGGGCCGTCCAGGTCGGGGCTGAAAAGCGGCAGTTCCAGGATGTTTTCGTAGAAAACCGTCGTTGTGGGGGCGGGCAGGGCAGCGGCAGCGGCCCGCAGCAAGCGGCCGAGAGTGCTGCCGGGGCGCGGGCTGCCGGAAAAAACGAAAACGGTCATTGACAAGTGGGGTGGGACCCTGCAAACAGCTGGGGACGGGCTAGGTTTGGCAGCCGGCCGGGCGTGGGACGGAACCCGACCTGGAGTCGGAAGCCGCACGAAAACCAATGGGCTGCCGCCGGTTTGGCCGCGCTCCCGCTCCGGGTTTCTGGGCTTCAAAGTGGCTTTTACGGCCGGCAACCCGTACCTTTGTGCCCTCATTTTCAAAACTATCCCCTGTGAACCCCGATACCAAACCCCACCGCGCCGGTTTTGTCGCCATCATCGGCAAGCCCAACGTGGGCAAGTCCACGCTGATGAATGCGCTGGTGGGCGAGCGCCTGAGCATTGTGACGAGCAAGGCCCAAACCACCCGGCACCGCATCCTGGGAATGCTGAACGGCGACGATTTTCAACTGATTTACTCCGATACGCCGGGCATCATTCAGCCCAAGTACGAGCTGCACAATGCCATGATGTCGTTCGTGTATAGTTCGTTGGAAGATGCCGACGTGGTACTGTTCGTGACCGATATTTATGAAAAGCACGACGAAGAACCCGTGGTGCAGCGCCTGCGCAAAATGGTGGACACGCCCATCTTCGTGCTGGTCAATAAAATAGACCAGGCCGACCAGGCCGAAGTAGAAGCCAAACTGGCTTACTGGCAGGAGCAACTGCCCAACGCCACCGAGGTGTTGCCCGTGTCGGCGCTCAATGCCTTCGGCACCGAGAAGGTATTGCAGTTGGCGCTGGACCACCTGCCGATACATCCGCCCTATTACCCGAAGGACGAATTAACCGACAAGCCCGAACGATTTTTTGCGGCTGAAATGGTGCGCGAGAAAATCTTTAAGCTCTACAAAAAAGAGGTGCCGTACAGTTGCGAGGTGGCGGTGGAAGAATTTAAGGAAGAGGAAGAAATCATCCGCATCCGGGCGCTTATCTACGTGGAGCGGGCCAGTCAGAAGGGCATCATCATCGGGCAGAAGGGCGAAGCGCTGAAGAAGGTCGGCACCTGGGCGCGGGAAGAAATGGAGAAGTTTTTTCAGAAAAAAGTCTTTCTGGAATTGCACGTGAAGGTGAACGAAAACTGGCGCACGGATGCGAAAGCGCTGAGCCGGTTTGGGTATCAGTAAGGCTGACGTGGTAGCACGACTTTTTCAGTCGTATTACCACTCTTATCCCGCCACAGAATCTTGGTAAATTCAGAGTGGTAGTACGACTGAAAAAGTCGTGCTACCACGGCAACAAAACCGACCAAATCAACCACTTAAACAACCCTGGGCACTGCCGGAACTGGTCGGGCCGGTGGCTAGGGCAAACCAAATGAACAACACCATTGCAATTGTGGGCCGCCCGAATGTGGGCAAGTCCACCCTTTTTAACCGCCTCGTGGGCCGCCGGGCGGCTATCATGGACAACGAGAGCGGCGTGACCCGCGACCGGCACTACGGCCACGGCGACTGGATTGGCAAGTACTTCACAGTCATTGACACCGGGGGCTACGTGCATAATTCAGACGACATTTTTGAGGGCGAAATCAACAAGCAGGTCAAGCTGGCCATTGACGAGGCCGACGTAGTGCTGTTTATGGTGGATGCCGACGCGGGGCTGCACGGGCTGGACGAGGAATTTGCCCAGGTGCTGCGCCGCTACCAGAGCAAAAAGCCGCTCTACATTGTGGCCAACAAGGCCGATACCAACCTGCGGGCCAACGGAGTAGGGGAGTTTTATGCGCTGGGGCTGGGCGAGGGTGAAATCTTCGCCATTAGCAGCGCCAACGGGCACGGCACCGGCGAATTGCTGGATGCCATCGTGAGCCACTTTGAGGAGCCGGGCGTGGAAGAACCCGAGTTGGGCATCCCCAAAATTGCGGTGGTGGGCCGGCCCAACGTGGGCAAATCCAGCTTCGTGAACCTGCTGCTGGGCGAGGAGCGCAGCATCGTGACGGATATTGCGGGCACCACCCGCGACGCGGTGGCGACCCGCTACAGCGCCTTCGGCCACGAGTTTATGCTGGTGGACACGGCCGGGCTGCGCCGCAAAGCCAAGGTGAGCGAAGACATTGAATTCTACGCCAATATGCGGAGCCTGCGGGCGCTGGAAGAGTGCGACGTGTGCGTGGTGATGCTGGACGCGACGCGCGGCATTGAATCACAGGACGTGAGCATCATCGCCCTGGCCGACAAAAACCGCAAAGGCGTGGTTATCCTGGTGAACAAGTGGGACTTGGTGGAAGACAAGGAAACCAACACCGCCAAAGAGTTTGAGGCCCGCATCATGGAAAAACTGGCCCCGATTGCCTACCCGCCGGTCATTTTTGTGTCGGTCCTGACCAAGCAGCGGGTACACAAAGCCATTGAAACGGCCATTCAGGTGTATGAAAACAAGCGGCGTAAAATCCCAACTTCGCAGCTCAACGACATCATGCTCAAGGAGATTGAAAAGTACCCGCCGCCCGCCATCAAGGGCAAGCTGGTGCGAATTAAGTACGCTACGCAGTTGCCGACGCACAACCCGGTGTTTGCGTTTTTCTGCAACCTGCCGCAGTACGTGAAGGAGAACTACACGCGCTACTTGGAAAACCGGATGCGGGAGCATTTTGACTTCACCGGGGTGCCGATTGGGATTGTGTTCCGCAAAAAATAAAATGAAGGGAAGGGTTACCTTTCTTCATCTTGCGGATAAAGTCCCAAACTAAACCTTCTAGACCAACCCCAATCATGAAAAAAGTATTGTTCCTTGCCCTCGCCGCTGCCTCGTTCTCGTTCACCGCTTGCGAAAGCAAGAAAGAAGAAAACATGGAGAAGTCGGCTGACAACGTTGAAGCTGCTGGCGAAATGAAAGCCGATGCCATGGAAGACAAGGCTGACATGGTGCGTGACTCGGCCGATAACAAGGCCGATGCCATGAAGGATGCCGCTGACGCGATGCCCGCTGCTACCCCCGAAACCAAATAATTTCGGATTAGTGCTAAAAAAGCCCCCGTTGCGCGAGCAGCGGGGGCTTTTTTGCGTTTTGCGCGGAAACAGCATCACGTTCCCAGGCGGCGGGTCAATAGTCCATCCACGATTTCAAACAGCCGACGCGGCTCATAGGTGCGCCAGGGCAAATCGTCGAGTTGGCCGCCAAAATTTACGTAGTTGTCCACATTGTAGAGGCGCATTTCGCGGGCCACGTGTTCGCGGAAATTCACGCCCGCAATCCAGCCATCTTCCACGTCCTCAAACCACTCTTCGTAGTAGCAATCGTCGGAGCCGTGGAAGTTAAACACGTTTTCGCCCACCAGGATAAACTTGCGGATGCCCTCGTGCACCAGAATGTCCACGATGTTGCGCTTGAGGTGCATGATGTCGTTTTCGATGGCATCGTTCCACTCGCCAATGAACTCCAGCACGGCAATGCCGACTTCATAATCGGCAAAGAGGATTTTGAAAAACAGTGTTTCCGACCCCAGGCTGTCCCATTGGGGGTGGATGTAGTAGCCGTAAATGGTATTGGTGTAGGTGTCGAAGCTGTTTTCGGCTTCAAACAGCGGCGAACGGGGGTCGTCGGCGGCCGAGTATTGCTCAATCCAGTTGTAGTGCGGCTCGATGTCGTGCATGGGCCTTTAACCAGCAAACCCCGGTACTGGGTTCACGATTTCTCAGGAAGCCTCCAGCGCCGCTCGCACCGAGCCGTGCAGCCGCAGCAGCGCTGCTGCCTCGGTCGCCGACACGCCCAACTCGTCCATCAGCATCCGTTGGCCGCGCTCCACCAGCTTGTCGTTGGAGAGCTGCATATCCACCATTTTGTTGCCTCGCACCCGCCCTAGCCGGATGAAGGTAGCAGTGGTCAGCATATTAAGAACCAGCTTTTGGGCCGTGCCAGCTTTGAGGCGGGTGCTGCCCGTGACGAACTCCGGCCCGGTGATAACTTCCACCGGAAACTCGGCCGCCGCTGCCACCGCCGAACCCGCGTTGCAAACCACGCCGCCAGTAGCCAGGCCCGCCGCCCGCGCTGCTTGCAGCCCGCCCACCACGTAGGGCGTGCGGCCCGACGCGGCGATGCCCACCAGCACATCGGTGGGGCCGATGCCGTGGGCCAGCAAATCCTGCCAGGCTTGGTGGGGGTCGTCTTCGGCCCCTTCCACGGCCTGGCGGATGGCACCGTCGCCGCCCGCAATCAGGCCCACCACCACGGCGGGGGCCACACCGAAGGTGGGCGGGCACTCCGACGCATCCACCACGCCGAGCCGACCGCTGGTGCCTGCCCCGATGTAGAACAGCCGCCCACCCGCCTGCAACCGCGCCACGGTGGCTTCCACCAGCTTTTCCAGTTGCGGCAGGGCCTGGGCCACGGCCAGCGGCACGGCTTGGTCTAGGCGGTTCATGCCGGCCAGCAACTGCGCGGTGGGCAGCGTTTCCAGGTGGTCGTACTCAGAAGGCGTTTCGGTGGTCATCTGGCTGATTTGCTGATTTGTTTATGGGCTGATAAGCCAATGCTACTGCATTACTTTTGCAGCCGGCCAATGATGGGAAAATTGTCGAATACGTTGGCCGTGTGCGGCGCGTCTTTATCCAGTTCGTTGGTCAGGTCTTGCCCGGCCCAGTGCTCGTAGTGGTTGCCGCGCCGCCAGAGCCGCGAGCGGCTTACGTCGTAAATGTCGCCCCGGTACGCCACCCAGATTTCGTCGCGGTCCTGCCCGTTGCGAAGCGCAAGCTGGCGGCGGGTATATGTTGCTTGTTTCTCGCTGCTGGTTTCTGGTTTCTGGTTGTTTTCTTCGCGGGTGAAAAACATAAAATAATTGTTTTTTAGCAAGAGACAAGCAATGAAGAACAAGCAACACAAAACCTACCTCAGCAACGCCTGTAACCGAATCCAACGCTGCGGCAGGTCGCCTTGCGAGGCATTCAGATAGTCCTCGTACGTGCAGGGAATGATGCGCTTTACGTCCGGGTCGCCGAGGCTTTCGACTTCCATCCACCACTTGTCGGCGTGGCGCGATTTGTAGAACACGAGTTTGTCGGGGGTGCCGGGCAGCACCACGGTGTAGGTGAGGTAGCGGAAGGTGCCGAAGCCGGTTTCGGGCCTGCGGTGGTAGTAGCCCTCAATGAAATACCAAAGCATGGTGGCGGCGGTGGCGGCGGCCAGCCCGTGGCGGTCGTCGTCGGGCCGGTAGCCGTAGAGGCCGAAGGACGAGAGTTGGGCGTTGTGCCCGGCGTACCAGCACAGTTGCACTGCGTCTTCAATGCCCAGGCCGAAGGGGTTGGCGGGGGCGTAGCCGGGGGCATCCTGCCAGCGCAGGGCAGCGATGTCCACGCTCAGAAAATCGGCTTGGCGGATGAGGGGTTCGGCCAGCCGCTTGTCGGCCCGGATTTCGCCCACGCTCATGGTTTCAAAGTGCAGCTTTTCCAGCGCCACCAGCACTTCGGGCGGGGTCAGGTATTGCTGGTGGCCGAGGTGGGCGAAGCTGAACACGAAGTTGGGTTCGTGCACCAGCAGGCGCAGCAGGTGGCTGGCTTCGGGGGCGGTGCCGGGGGCGGCTTCGGCCATGTCGGGGTGGGCATCCAGCACGGCAAAACTCACGGGGCGGTCCTGGGTTTCGTAGGCCAAAAACTGGCCATAGTCCAAGTCGTGGGAGCCGCCGAACAGCAGCGGCACGGTGTTTTCTTCGAGCAGGGCGGCCACGATTTCGCGCAGGCGCTGGTAGGTGTCGTCCAGGGTCAGGCCGGGGCGCAGGTTGCCCAGGTCCACGAGGCGCAGGTGGCCGCTGCCTTTTTGCAGGGGGTAGAATCGTTCGCGCACGGCGTTGGCTCCGTGGGCGTTGGGCGGGCCGGCGGCGCTGCCGCGCCACTCGTCTAGGCCAATCAGGGCGAGGTCGGCTCGCCGCCAGTCGGGGAACGTTTCGGTGAAGCGGGTGGCGTAGGCGGCCAGCGTGGTGGGGGCGGACGCGGCGGCAACGGCAAGTTCCGGCAGCGGGTCAAATAACAGGGCCAGATTCATCGGGAGCAGCGGGGCAGAATGCCCAAAAGTACGCCCGGATAGAGGTTTGGGGCGGTGCGGGGTGGCCCAAAAAGCGGCCCGGCCACCCTAGCTGGGTTTTAGCCGTACTGCCCTATGGTTGCCAGCCGCCAATGTGTTCGCGCAAAAACCACTACTTTAGCCCCGCATTGCTGCCCTCACCCCCAGCCCACCCACCCTTATGGACGTTCGCCGCTCGTTTGATATTCTCGCCCACCAAATCGCCACTGCGCCCCAGCCCGATGCGCTGGCCGCCAAAATAAACGGCCAATGGGTGCCCCGTAGCAGCCAGCAAGTGCAGGACGAGGCCAACCTCGTCAGCCTGGGCCTGATGAAGTCGGGCCTGCAACGCGGCGATAAAATCGCCATTATCAGCCTCAACCGGCCCGAATGGATACTGGCCGATTTCGGCATTGCCCAAATCGGGGCCACCAGTGTGCCGATGTACCCCAGCATTACGGTCGAGGATTACAAATACATTTTCACCGATGCCGGGGTGCGGGCCATTTTTGTGGAAGACCAGAAGCTTTTTGACAAGGTGAAAGCGGCCACGGCCGGCCTGGATATTCCGGCCGCAAATATTTTCACTTTTGATAAAATTGCCGGGGCCAGGCACTTTGACGAACTGCTGGCGCTGGGCCGCACCGGCAACCCCGCCGACCTGGAGCCGCTGAAAGCGGCCGTGCAGCCCAACGATTTGCTGACCCTGATTTACACCAGCGGCACCACCGGGCAACCAAAAGGCGTGATGCTTACCCACGACAACCTACTCAGCAACTGCCGCAACTCGCAAACCGCCGTGCCGGTTACAAAGCAAGACAAAGCCCTGAGCTTTCTGCCTTTGTGCCACATTTTTGAGCGGATGCTGACGTATTTGTACATGATAAACAGCGTGAGCATTTACTACGCCGAAAGCATGGAAACCATTGCCGACAACCTGCGCGAAGTGCATCCGAGCATTTTCAGTACGGTGCCGCGCCTGTTGGAAAAGGTGTACGACCGCATCGTGGCCAAAGGGCACGAGCAAACCGGCATCAAGCACAGCCTGTTTTTCTGGGCCCTGGACCTGGGCCTGAAATTCGACACCCAGCGGGACCAGGGCTTTTTCTACAACGCCCAGCTGGCGCTGGCCAACAAACTCATTTTCAACAAATGGCGCGAAGCATTGGGCGGCAACCTGCGCTGCATCGTGAGCGGCGGCGGGGCCTTGCAGCCCCGGCTGGCGCGGGTGTTCTGGGCCGCCAATATCCGGGTGATGGAAGGCTACGGCCTGACCGAAACCTCGCCCGTGATTTCGGTGAATGGGTATGAGCCAGAGAACAACATGATTGGCTCGGTGGGGCCGCTGATTGACAACATGGAAGTGCGGATTGCCGAAGATGGCGAAATCCTGACCAAATCGGCTTCCGTGATGAAGGGCTATTACAACAAGCCCGACCTCACAGCTGAGGCCATCGACAAAGATGGCTGGTTCCACACCGGCGACATTGGGGAGCTGGTGAACGGCAGGTTCCTCAAAATCACGGACCGCAAGAAGGAGATGTTCAAAACATCGGGCGGCAAGTACATTGCCCCGCAGGTCATCGAAGGCAAGCTCAAGGAAGACCCGCTCATCGAGCAATGTATGGCTGTCGGGGCCGACCAGAAGTTTGCCAGCGCCCTCATTGTGCCCTCGTTTGCGGAGCTCAAGCAATGGGCGCGGAAAAACGGCGTGGCGGAAACTTCCAATGAGGAGTTGGTAAAAAATGAAAAGGTGATGAAGCTATACGACGACTTAATAGCGAAGTACAACAAGAGCTTCGCGCAGTGGGAACAGGTGAAAAAACACGAGTTGCTGCCAACTCTTTGGACGGTGGAAAGCGGCGAGATGACCCCGACCATGAAGGTGAAGCGCAAGGCCATCACGGAGAATAACAAAGGCCTGATTGCCAGTATTTACGAGCGGGCAGAAAAGGAGCCGCATGAGCGGACGGCGCATTAGGGCAGTCGGAACGTTTTTGGTAAAATTCGCCAGCTGTTGAATTAAAAGGCTGGAAAACTTGCCGCGTCAACAAACAAGCCCTTATCTTTGGAATGGTTTTTCACTTCAACATTTCAAAAAATGAAGCACATTCACTTCTTTTACACGGCCTTGTGTGTCGCTGCATTGCTTGGCGGTTGCAAAGGCAAAGACGGCGACCCCGGTCCCGCTGGTGCTGTTGGTTCTGCCGGTCCCGCTGGGCCTTCTGGGCAAAACCTCTCCGGTAGCATCGTAGGGTTTGTTAATCCTATGACGGAAGACGGTGTAACACTTTCGAAAGGAGGGGTCTTGGTTACCATTACAAGTGTGATGCCTCAGCTTACGCAGACTACCGATGCTAACGGGCGGTACGAGTTTGCTAATCTTCCTGCTGGAACTTATAACCTCAGCTACAACCGTTCTGATTTAGGACTGTACAAGATATTTGGCTATGGCCACGTAGGGGGCAGTCAGCCTAGTTTCTTAAACGAAACATACCTTACTGCCTTGTCAACCACCTACTTGTCTAACTTGGTGGTAACGTCACCTTCTTTTAATTCCTTTCGGCCTGAAGCTAACTTCTCGGCCTACGCGACCAGTGCGTCAAGCAGCTTCAACCCAAGCAACTACAACTATTTCCAGGTTGTGGTTTATGCCAGCAATACCCCAGGGGTTAGCTCAACAGCCAGCAAACTACTTGGAACATTCTATACTTACTCCTCCTCCTCTTCTCAGCTCAGTTCGTTCACTGTGAGCCGTGCCGAATTTGTTGCTGCTGGTTTCACGCCAGGAACCCGTGTGTATGCTGTAGTTTATGGTGCGCCTAGTTACAACAGCAGGTACATTGACGTGGTGACAGGACGCACTATTTTTCCTGGAATTAATACGAACGGTTCGCAGGAAGTGAGCTTCACCGCTCCCTAAATCAAAAACGTAACTTTTAAGAAGCCGGCCGAAACTTTTTCGGGCGGCTTCTTTTTTGCAAACTGTTATGCAAGCCTAACAAATTTCTGCGTAAGTTTACCGCTCCAAACCGCCGCCCATGAAGCCCGAAGAAACCGTCGACTACAACATCAAAGTGGCCTGGCACGCCATTTCGCGGATGTACAACACCCAGGCGGCCCAGAACGACATCACGACCAGCATCGGTTTCGTGCTCCTCAACATTGACACTGAGCAGGGCACCCCGGCCACCAAAATAGCGCCGCTGCTGGGCCTGGAAACCCGCAGCCTGACCCGCATTTTGCGGAGCATGGAGGAAAAAGGGCTGATTTACAAAAAGGGCGACACCCAAGACAAGCGTTCGGTGCGAATTTTTCTGACTGAGCTGGGCTTGGATAAAAAGGAGATTTCGCGCCAAACGGTGCGGCATTTCAACCTGAAAATCCGGGAGAAAATACCGCAGGCGCAGTTGGACGTTTTTTTTAAGGTGGCCAGTCAGCTTACCGGGCTGATTGAGGGGAAAATACTTTTTGAGGAGTTTGAATTGATGCCGAGGCGGTAGGGGCGGGGCTGGCCACCGCCCGAATCGTTACGCTTGCAGAACCCCGGTACGCAGTCACCGAAAATAAACACCGTTCAACCTTTACCGTTCAACCCTGCGGGCGGGGGCAAGCCCCGCACCCTACCAATGAACCGAACCATCAAAAAAGTTGCCGTTCTCGGCTCCGGCGTAATGGGGTCGCGCATCGCCTGCCACTTCGCCAACATCGGGGTGCAGGTGCTGCTGCTGGATATTGCGCCGAAGGAATTGCTGCCCGACGAGGAGAAAAAAGGCCTCAAGCTGGACGCGCCAGCCGTGAAAAACCGCGTCGTGAACGCGGCCCTGGCGGCGGCCGTGGCCAGCAACCCGTCGCCGCTGTACCGCAAGAGCGAAGTGTCGCGCATTAAAACGGGCAACTTTGACGACCACCTCAAGGATATTGCGGGCTGCGACTGGACCATTGAAGTGGTGGTGGAGCGGCTGGACATCAAGCAAAGCCTGTACGAGCGGGTGGAGCAATTTCGCAAGCCGGGGACGCTGATAACCAGCAACACCAGCGGCATCCCGATTCATTTGCTGGCCGAGGGGCGGTCGGATGATTTCCGGGCCAACTTCTGCGGGACGCACTTTTTCAACCCGCCGCGCTATTTGAAACTGCTGGAAGTCATTCCTACGCCCGACACCAAGCCGGACGTGGTGGCTTTTCTGATGCACTACGGCGACCTGTACCTGGGCAAAACCACGGTGCTGGCCCAGGACACCCCGGCCTTCATCGCCAACCGGGTGGGCGTGTTTGCCATCATGGACGTGTTGCGCATCATGCAGGAACTGGGCCTGACGGTGGAAGAAGTGGACAAACTCACTGGCCCGGTCATCGGCCACGCCAAGTCGGCCACCTTCCGCACCTCGGACGTGGTGGGTCTGGACACGCTGATGAACGTGGCCAACGGCCTGGCCCAAAACCTGCCCGACGACAAAGCCAAAGCCGTGTTTGCGCTGCCCGATTTTCTGAAGAAAATGGGTGAAAACAAGTGGCTGGGCGACAAAACCGGGCAGGGCTTTTACAAGAAGGTGAAGGGCGAAGGCGGCAAGTCGGAAATTCAGGCCCTGGACTTGGCTACGCTGGAATACAAGCCCGGCGCAAAAGTGAAATTTGCCACCCTGGAACTGACCAAAAGCCTGGATGCGCTGGCCCCGCGCTTCGGAGTATTGGCTGGCGGGCAAGACAAAGCGGGCGAGTTCTACCGCAAGAGTTTCGGCAGCTTGTTTGCCTACGTGAGCAACCGGATTCCCGAAATTACCGATGCGCTCTACAAGATTGACGACGCGCTGCGGGCCGGTTTCGGCTGGGATATGGGGCCGTTTGAAACCTGGGACGCACTGGACGTGGCGAAAGGCGCAGAGCTGGCCGCTGCCGAAGGCAAAGCCCTGGCCCCCTGGGTGACCGAGATGCTGGCCGCTGGCCACAGCACGTTCTACCAGGTGAGTGCGGCGGGTGTGCGGCAATACTACGACCTGCGAACCAAGAGCTACCAGCCCATTCCGGGGGTAGAGAATTTTATCATCCTCGACAACCTGCGGGCCAGCGGCAAGGTGCTGTGGAAGAACGCCGGGGCCTCGGTGCTGGACCTGGGCGACGGCATCCTGAACGTGGAATTTCACTCCAAGATGAATGCCCTGGGTCAGGACGTAGTGGAGGGCATCCTGAAAGGCGTGGAAATGGCCGAAAACGGCTACCGGGGCCTCGTGATTGGCAATGATGCGCCCGCCTTCTCGGCTGGGGCCAACCTGGGCCTGGTGTATATGCAGGCCGTGGAGCAGGAATTTGACGAGCTGAACCTGATGATAGCGCAGTTCCAGAACGCCATGATGCGGCTACGCTACAGCAGCATCCCGGTGGTGGGCGCACCGCACGGGCTGGCGCTGGGCGGCGGCTGCGAACTCAACCTGCACTGCGACCGGGTGGTGGCCGCCGCCGAAACATACATGGGCCTCGTGGAATTTGGCGTGGGCCTAATTCCCGGCGGGGGCGGCACCAAGGAAATGACCCTGCGAACAGCCGCCAAGTACGAGGACGGCGAGCCGGAATACAACCTGCTCCGCAACACCTACATGACCATCAGCACCGCCAAAGTGTCCACCTCGGCCGCCGAAGCAATGGACCTGGGCTACCTGCGCCGGGGCGACGAAATCGTGGTGAACGGTGCCCGTGTGCTGGCCGAAGCCAAACGCGCCGCCCTAGAGTTGGCCGATGCCGGCTACACCCAGCCGGTGCCCAAAACCAACATCAAAGTCCACGGGCGCGGGGCGCTGGGAATGTTCATGAGCGGCGTGTATGCCATGAAGACGGGCAACTACATATCGGCCCACGACCAGAAAATTGCTGACAAGCTAGCTTGGGTGATGTGCGGCGGGGATTTGAGTGCGCCGACAGAAGTGAGCGAACAGTACCTGTTGGATTTGGAGCGTGAGGCGTTTCTCTCGTTAGCTGGCGAAAGGAAAACGTTGGAGCGGATTCAAAGCATTTTGACAACCGGAAAGCCGTTGCGTAACTAGTAGGGGCGGGGCTTAGCTTCGCCCGTCGCTGCCCGGAATCGGGCGGCGGTCATCGTTCAACGATTTATCCGATTCATACGATTCGGGCGGGGACAAGCCCCGCACCCTACCTCAAATCCCATGACTCAACAAGCCTACATCATCGCCGGCTACCGTACTGCCGTCGGCAAAGCCCCGCGCGGCGGCTTCCGTTTCACCCGCCCCGACGACCTCGCGGCGGCCGTTATCAAGCACCTTGTGGCCCAGGTGCCCGCCCTCGACCCGACCCGAATTGACGACGTGATTGTCGGCAACGCCGTGCCCGAAGCCGAGCAGGGCCTGCAAATGGGCCGGCTCATCTCGCTGCTGGCGCTGCCCATCAACGTGCCCGGCCTCATCGTGAACCGCTACTGCGGCTCCGGGGTCGAAACCATTGCCATGGCGGTGGGCAAAATCACGGCGGGCATGGCCGACTGCATCGTGGCCGGCGGCACCGAGAGCATGAGCCTGGTGCCCACCGTGGGCTGGAAAACCGTGCCCAACTACAAGCTCGCCGTGGAGCACCCCGATTATTATATCGGCATGGGGCTGACGGCCGAAGCGGTAGCCAACGACTACAAAATCACGAGGCAGGAGCAGGACGAGTTTTCCTACGCCTCTCACCAAAAGGCCATCCAAGCCATTGCCGCCGGCAAGTTTGCCCAGAGCATCGTGCCCATCACCGTCGAGGAAACCTACCTCGACCCGGCCTCGGGCAAGAAGAAAACCCGCACCTACGTGGTGGACACCGACGAAGGCCCCCGCGCCGATACCTCGGTGGAAGCCCTGGGCAAGCTGCGCCCGGTGTTTGCCGCCAACGGCACCGTGACGGCCGGCAACTCCTCCCAAACCTCCGACGGCGCGGCCTTCGTGCTCGTGATGTCGGAGCGCATGGTGAAGGAGCTGAACCTGGAGCCCATCGCCCGCATGGTGACCTACGCCGCCGAGGGCGTGGACCCGCGCATCATGGGCATGGGGCCGATAAAGGCCGTGCCCAAAGCCCTGCGCCAGGCCGGCCTGAAGCTGGCAGACATCGACCTGATTGAGCTGAACGAAGCCTTCGCCTCGCAGAGCATCGCCGTGGTGCGCGAGTTGGGCATCGATGCCGAGAAGCTAAACGTGAACGGTGGGGCCATTGCCCTGGGTCACCCGCTGGGCTGCTCGGGGGCCAAGCTAAGCATCCAGCTGTTTGATGAGTTGCGGGAACGGGGCCAGAAATACGGCATGGTGACGGCCTGCGTCGGCGGCGGGCAGGGCGTAGCCGGGATTTATGAACTGCTGAAATAAGAACGATGTGGTGCCACGAATCCCCCGAAGGGGTTCGTGGCACCACTAATCGGTGAACGACTTGTTATGTACCGCTTGCCGAAAAGAATACGATTCAGCCCAAAAGAGCCTTTCCAGTGGGCAATAAAATTTATCGTAAATGCAAACCACCCTGGTCTGTATAACTTCCTTGACGAAGCTTTGCCATTCGCTGAGAAAAGCGGTTTAGGATTTAGTGGGGTGCGTGGGGTAGTGGCCGCAACTACCATAATTTCTAAATTTGGCTTTAACACCAAGCCAAAAAGGTTAAAGCAACGAACCTGGGACTGGCTAAAATCACGGCCTGAAATCAGTAGTATTGAGCTAGCGAGAAGGAGTGACGTGCAGACAATAAACACGAAACGGTAGGGTATTAGCCGGATACCTGTTCAGCCATGAAAAAACGCCTCCGCAAGAAACTTCGGCTCCGCGAGTTTCAGGAAATGGGTTTTGAAACAACATTCGATTTAGACATCCCTAATGAAAATGAGGAGCAGCTTTTCGCATTTTGGGATAGGCTGATTGAATTTGTAGAAGCCAATAATTCGCAGATTGGCGGAGGTTTGACCAACTTTTTCGTTTGTGCGGATTGGCGTCATTCGGCTACCGAAACGCACCGCGAAGCCCTACGAAGCTGGCTGGAAATGCAGCCTCATGTGCGCAATGTTTTCATCGGCCCGCTAGTGGATGCGTGGCACGGAAAATTTGAGTAAATTTCTCCAATAAATTCCCCCGAACCTTGCCCCGGCCAACGGGGTTTTCTTTCCAGTAAATAGTAGGCTTGCCTAACACTTTTCAAAACAAACCCTCACCTTTTCAACCCCCAACGTCATGGAAGTTACCCAGCACGCGGCCCTCAAGGGCGGCGAATTCATCATTAAGCCGACCGATGCGCAGGGCGTGTTTACGCCGGCTGATTTTACCGAAGAGCAGAACATGATGTACCAGACCTGCCTGGACTTCGTGACCACGGAAGTGACCCCGCTGCTCGAACGCCTTGATAACCAAGAGGAAGGGCTGATGCGCGGGCTGATGGAAAAGGCCGGGCAACTCGGCCTGTTTGGGGTGAGTGTGCCGGAAACCTACGGCGGGCTGGACATGGACTTTCCGACCGCGCTGCGGGTGACCGAAGGCGTGGGCGGGGGGCACTCGTTTCCGGTGGCGTTTGCGGCGCACACCGGCATTGCGCTGCTACCAATTCTGTTTTTTGGGAACGACGCGCAGAAGGCCAAGTACCTGCCCGGCCTGACCGACGGCACCCTGATGGGGTCGTACTGCCTGACCGAGCCCGGCTCCGGCTCCGATGCGTTGAGCGCCAAAACCAAGGCCGTGCTGAACGCCGAAGGCACCCACTACGTGCTGAATGGCCAAAAAATGTGGATTACCAACGCCGGCTTTGCCGATGTGTTCATCGTGTTTGCGCAGGTGGACGGCGACAAGTTCACCGGCTTTATTGTGGACAAGGATGCGCCCGGCCTCAGCCTCGGCAACGAGGAACACAAGATGGGCATCAAGGGCAGCAGCACCCGGCAGGTGTTTCTGAGCGACGCGCTGGTGCCGAAGGAGAACGTGCTGGGCGAGATTGGCAAGGGCCACCTCATTGCGTTTAATGTGCTGAACATCGGGCGCATCAAGCTGGCGGCGGCTTGCCTGGGCGCTACTAAAATGGCGGCCACTCAGAGCGTGAAGTACGCCAACGAGCGGGTGCAGTTTAAGCTGCCGATTGCCAAGTTCGGGGCCATCCGGTTCAAGCTAGCGCAGCAGGCCATCCGCATCTACGCCGTGGAATCGGCCATCTACCGGGCGGGGATGGACATTTTCCGTAAGGAGCAGGAACTGCTGGCGGCCGGGCAGGGGCACAACGAAGCCCTGCTGGGCGCGGCCCGCGAATACGCCGTGGAGTGCGCCATCCTGAAGGTGGAAGGCTCGGAAGTGCTGGACTACGTGGTGGACGAAGGGGTGCAGATTTACGGCGGCTACGGCTACTCGGCCGACTACCCGATGGACCGCGCCTACCGCGACTCGCGCATCAACCGCATTTTTGAGGGCACCAACGAAATCAACCGTCTGCTGGCGGTGGACATGATTTTGAAAAAGGGCCTGAAGGGCGAAATTGACCTGATGGGTCCGGCCCAGGCTGTGCAGCAGGAACTTCTCAGTATGCCCAGCCTGGGCGGCGACGACGAGGGCGGCCTGTTTGCCAAAGAGTTCAAAGTCATTGCCAACCTCAAGAAAGCCACCCTGATGGTGGCCGGCTCGGCGGTGCAGAAGTACACCGCTACGCTTGATAAAGAGCAGGAGTTGCTGATGAACATCGCTGACATGGCCATCAAAACCTACATCGCCGAAAGCATTTTGCTGCGCGTGGAAAAGGAAGCTAGTACCAAAGGCGAGGAAGCCCTGTCCGTGCAAGCCGACATGGCCCGCGTTTATCTGGCCGATGCCGTGGACACGGTGGATAAGGCGGGCAAAGATGCCATCGGCAGCATGGCCGAAGGCGACGAGCTGCGCCTGCTGGCAATGGGCCTGAAGCGGTTCACGAAGGCCGAGCTTTTTAACGTGAAAGAGGCTCGGCGGCGGGTAGCGGCCAAGCTGATTGCGGCGAATGAGTACGTCTTCTAAACCATTGATTTAGGCTGATTAACCGTGATTTCGCTGATTGGCGGAGTTGCAGAGGCGGCTGTTCCCGGTGGGAGCAGCCGTTTTGGTTTGCCGGGCTGCACGGCGGCGGGCAGGGGTGGGTTTTCGGGGGCGGAACGTTGTTTTGGCGGCGCTACGTTTGGGCAGTGGCTGGGCGGTAGCCGGGCCTTTGTTGCACTTTTCAGGTTGCTTATGTCGCTCAAACCGCTTCGCCGTCCGGCGCTGCCGGCCCGTGCCACGGCCCGCCCGCCCGCGCCGGCCCTCACGGCCGCGCCGTTGCACTACACCTACGACGGCACGTTTGAGGGGCTGCTGACGGTGCTTTTCAGCATCTACGACCGCCGGGCGGCTCCGGCCAGCATCGCGCCCGACGGGGCCGCGCAGGGCGGGTTGTTCGGGCAGCCCGCGCCCATTGGCACCGACGAAACGCTGGCCGCCCGCGTCTGGGACGGGCTGTTGCGGACCATGCCCGCCGAGGCCCGCGCCCGGCTCTACCACGTGTTTCTGAGCGAGGCTCCCGACCGGGAGGTGCTGGTTTTTCGCTACGTCGATTTGGCGCTGCGGCTGGGGGTGGACATCGCCGAAAACTACGCCGACGACACCGTGCGGCGGGTGCGGCGGCTGGCTCAGCAAATGTTCCGCGAGAAGCACCGCATGGAGGCTTTCGTGCGGTTTGAGAAAACCCAGGACGGGCTGTTTCACGCCCGCATCAGCCCCGATTTTGACGTGCTGCCGCTCATCGCCGCGCACTTCACCACACGCTACGCTGACCAACGCTGGCTGATATACGACCAGCGCCGCCGCTACGGGCTGTACTACGACTTGCACCGCACCGACGTGGTGCAGTTTGAGAACAGCACCGCGCCGCAGTCGGCCGCCGTGTCGGCCACCGTGCTCGACGAGCGCGAGCCGCTGTTTCAGGTGCTGTGGCAAGCGTATTTTGACCACGTGAACATCCCGGAGCGCAAAAACCTGAAGCTGCATCGGCGGCATATGCCGCTGCGCTACTGGCAGTATCTGAGCGAAAAGCAGCCGCGCGAAAAGCCGTTTGTGCCGATTCAGAACAAGCGGCCCGTGACCGGCATTCTGCCGACCTTGCCGCCCGCCGACCAGGTTGCCTAGCGCAACTATCGGGGTCCGCGTACCCGCTTCCTAAGCCAGAATGTCCCGGATGATGGCCAGGTGGTGCCGGGTGTGAATTTCCAGAAACCGGCCGGTGCTTTGGAGTTGCAAATCCCCGAAATAGGGGTGGGAGAAGTAGCGGTCGGCGGCCAGCATGGGCAACAGCGCCAGCGTGGCTTGGGTGCGGGCGACGTGCGCCCCCAACGAGGCCGCGTCGTAGGTGCCCGGTAGCACCGCCTGGGGAGCCTGCGCCCGGCCGCGCGGGAATTTGCCCAGCCCAAACACCAGCAGCCGGAGCCAACTCCACGCAGGACGGTATTGCGCCGGGTCGGAGGCTTGCAGCGCCCCGGCAATGCGGTTGATGGTGAGCAAGGTGTGTTCGATATGCCAACCCACCGCCACCGCTGAAACCGCCGTCTTGCGGGTGTCGAGTTGCGGAATAGCGGCGGCCAGTTGGTCAAGCAAAGCAGGAAGGTTTTTCACGGGACGCGGGGGAGGTTAGCGGAAATGGTAGAGAAACGTAATCACCCCCGCGTAGGCCGGTTTTTTTTCGCCCTCAATTTCCAGCGTCGCGCCGATGCGGGTTTTGGCGATGCCGCGCAGGTTGGTCACCGACAGTAGCGTGGCCCGCAGGCGCACGGCCCGGCCCACCACCACGGCCTGGTTGAAACGCAGGTTTTCAATTTCGTAGTTTACCTGCATTTCCAGGTTCTCGACGCGCACAATCTGGCCCCACAAATAGGGCAGCAGCGCCACCGTGAGGTAGCCGTGGGCGATGGTGGCTTGAAAGGGTGACTCGGCGGCTGCCCGCGCCGGGTCGGTGTGAATCCATTGCGCGTCGAGGGTGGCGGCGGCAAACTGGTCAATCTGGGCCTGCGTGATGGTATGCCAGGCGGAGGTGCCCAGTTCCTGGCCGGTGTGTTGTTCGAGTTCGGCGAGGCTGCGGAGGGTGAGGAGCGACATAAGCAAGCGTGGGTGGAGCCGCAAACATACGCCGCCGCGCCCGGCCGGGCTAACTTGCGGCCCCGTTGGCCCCGCTCCGCTGCCGGGGCCGCTACCGGACGATTCTTACCATTAATTTTATGCCTACCACCCTCGTGTTTGGGGCTGCCGGCCAACTCGGCCAGTGTCTGGCCCGCGTGGCGCAGGAACGCCAAACCCCCGGCCTCGTCTTTTTGCCCGAAACCGAAGCCAACATCCTCGACCTAAACGCGCTGCAAACCGCCTTTGCCCGCTACCAGCCCGCCTACGTTATCAACTGCGCTGCCTACACGGCCGTGGACCGCGCCGAAGACGACGTGGCCCTGGCCCGCCAAATCAACCGCGACGGGGTGGAAAACCTGGCCCGCCGCTGCGCCGAACACGGCAGCGTGCTGCTCCAGATTTCCACCGATTTTGTGTTTGCCGGCACCGGCAACCAACCCCTCGCCGAAACCGACGACACCGGGCCGCTGGGCATCTACGGCCGCACCAAACTGGAAGGCGAACAGGTCATTCCGCCGTTGCTGGACCGCTACTTCATCCTGCGCACCGGTTGGCTGTATTCCGAATTTGCGGGCAACTTCGTCAAAACCATGCTGAAGCTGGGCGCGGAACGGCCCGAATTGCGCGTGATTTGGGACCAGGTGGGCACGCCCACCTACGCCGTTGATTTGGCCGGTTGCCTGCTGCACCTCATCGAAACCGGCAACGAGAACTTCGGCCTCTACCACTACAGCAACGAGGGCGTTACGTCGTGGTACGACTTCGCCACGGCCATTTTTGAGTTGAGTGGACTGCCCACCCGCACCGTGCCCATCCGCACCGCCGAATACCCCACCAAAGCCACTCGCCCGGCGTATTCGGTGCTGGACAAGACCAAAGCCAAAACGCAGCTGGGCGTGGTCATACCGCACTGGCGCACGAGCCTGCAAACCTGCCTCGGGCGACTGAAAATTAAGTAGTCGCGCATAAGTAAACGGTCGTGCTGAGCGCAGCCGAAGCACCTCTGCCGCTTCGCCTCATGCCTTGATTACTAGCTGGTAGAGATGCTTCGGCGGCGCTCAGCCTGACGTTCTTTTACACGCGCACTTTTGCGTGACTGCTTAGTTGATAGTTGTTAGTTGTCGGTTGTTGGTCGGCTAATGACGAAGACACTGACCAACAACTGACAACTACGACCAACAACTAACCCATGTCCCGAGGCTTCACCAAAGAAGACGACGCGCAAACGCCGCCGCTCATTCCGCCCCGCGCCGCACTGCCGCCGGGCACCCCCAACTACGTCACGCCCACCGGCCTGGCCGCCCTGCGCCAGGAGCTAACCGACCTGGAAGCCACCCGCGCCGCCGCCGAAGCCGACCACCGCAACGACACCGACCGCAGCCACCGCCTCTCGCTGCTCAACGGCCAACTCGCGCTGCTCACCGAGCGCCTCGCCAGCGCCCGCGTGGTAGAACCCACCGGCCACCCCGCTACCGAAGTGCGCTTCGGCACCACCGTCACTCTTGAAACGGTTGGCAACAACGCGGGGCCGTGCCGCACCTTCACAATCGTGGGCGTGGACGAGGCCGACGTTTCGCAGGGCAAAATCAGCTTCGTTGCGCCCATTGCCCGCGCCCTGCTGGGGGCCAAAACCGGGGCCATCGTGACGTTGCGGCTGGGGCCGAAGGAAGAAGTGGTGCGGGTGGTGGCGGTGGTTTAAAAGCTGCGGACAACAACCGACTGAACACCCTTTTGCGCCGCTTTCCGTAAGCCCCGCAACAAGCTTCTTCCCGCATGGATTTGCCCGCCAAAGCGTTGTTGGTTCACGAACGCTTGTGCGCCGAGTACGGGGCACCGTTTCCATTTTTCAGTACCAAAGACCCGCTGAGTGAGCTGATTAGCGCCCTGCTCTCGCACCGCACCAAAAACGCCGATTCGCACCGCGCCTACCAGCAACTGCGGGCGGCGCTGCCCACCTGGGCCGCCGTGCGCGACGCGCCCACCGCCGAGGTGGAAATGCTGTTGCGGCCCTGCACCTGGCCCGAACAAAAGGCCCCGCGCATTCAGGCGGTGCTGCGCGAAATCAGCCGCCGCTGCCAGGGCGAAGACCGCCCGCCCTGCGCCCTCGACTTTCTGGCCGACCTGCCCGTGCCCGAAGCCCGCGCCTGGCTGGAAAGTCTGCCCGGCGTGGGGCCAAAAACCAGCGCCGCCACGCTGCTCTTCAGTTGCCTGCGGGTGCCCGCTATGCCCGTGGACAGCCACCACCACCGCGTGGCCCAGCGCCTGGGCCTGATTGGGCCGAAGGTGAGCGAAAAGGCCGCCCACGAACTGCTGCCCGCCCTGCTGCCGCCCGGCTGGAATGCCCAACAGGTGTACGACGACCACGAGGCGCTAATGTACCACGGGCAGAAGTGCTGCTTTTTTCACAGCCCGGCCTGCGGGCGTTGCGTGGTGCTGGACGTGTGCCCCACCGGACAGGCGCGGCGGGGGGCGGCGTGAACGGCCCTCCCCTCCTTGCAAAGGAGGGGATGTGAGCCGCGTGAGCGGCGAACGGGGGTGGTAAGCTCGTTGAACGGTCGCTGCCCGGTCGCTGAAAGGTGTTCGGTTTTTGGTGTTCGGCACTTACGCTGCGAGGCCCAACACCGAACGCCAAAAACTGCTTCGAGGCCCGACACCGAACACCAAAAACTGAACACCTTTCAGCGACCGGGCAGCGACCGTTCAACGAGTTTACCACCCCAGCTTGCGCTGCGTGCAAGCGTCCCCTCCTTTGCAAGGAGGGGAGTTACGACCTTTGCACCCATGTTGAACAGGCGCATTTTTGGTTTTTTGGGCTTACTGGTTGGGTTGTTACTCGCGGCGCGGCCGGGCATGGCCCAGGTGCCAGGGTTCGATGTGCGCTCGGCCGTGCCGCCCGATTCGCTGCTCACCGATGCCGACGAGCGGGTGCTGCAACCCGACTCGTTGCGGCAGCGCTTCGACGAACAGCGGCTGCTGACCCGGCTCCAGGAATATTCGCGGCGCGGCACGCTGGCCGGGCGCGGGCTGTCGGCGTTGTTCAACTTTACCAAGCGGCAGGAAGAACAGGCGGGGCTGGACGCGGTGCTGCTGGACCGGCAGTTTGACAAGCACTCGTTTAAGGTAGTGCGGCACATCAACATCCGCACCCTGGATGCGTTTGGGTACAGTGTGCGCGACACGCTGCGGCAGCCGCGCACGTTCGTGGAACAGGCGGGCAACGCCGTGCACCTCAAAACCTCCAAAGCGCGGGTGCGGCAGGTGCTGCTGTTTCGGCCCGGCCAGGTGCTGGAACCGCAGGCGCTGGCCGAATCGGAACGCCTGCTGCGCCAAACCCCCGAAATTCTGGATGCGCGGGTGCTGGTGAACGAGCGCAGCAGCACCCGCGACAGCGTGGACATTGAGGTTGTGACCACCGACGTGTTCAGCATTTCGGCGGGCGTGGCGGTGGGCACGGCCACGGCGGGCGAAATAACGGCGGGCGATGACAACTTCCTGGGCTTGGGCCATCAACTCGCAAACTCTTACACCTACGGCCGCAGCCTGCCCCAGCCCTGGGCCTACGACGGCGAATACACGGCCCCGTTTCGGGAGTTTGTGTATGCCCGCGCCCACTACCACAACGAGTACAACTACCGCTTTGGCACGGTGGCGCTCTCGCGGGATTTCTATTCGCCCAGCGCCCGCTACGCCGGTTCGCTCAGCTTCAACCGCACCGACCAGGGCATTCAGGTGGCATCGCCGAGCCCCGGCGAACCCTACACCTACGCGCCCCGCCGCTACACCGTGGGCGACCTTTGGCTAGGCCGTGCCCTGCGGCTGCGCTCCTACGACCTGGGCTACGAAAACCCCGGCCGCATCGTGCTGGCTGGCCGGGCCATTCGCAACGATTATGCAGTGCCCTACTTTTCCACCGACCGCACGGGGCTGCTGCTGCTGGGCACGGTGGGCTACTCGGTGCGGCGCTACTACAAAGACCGCTACCTGTTCGGCTTCGGCCGCACCGAGGACGTGCCGGCGGGCACCCTTTTCAGCTTCACGGCGGGCTACGAGTTCAACGCCACCGTGCCGCGCCGCTACCTGGGGGCGCGGGTGGCGGCGGCGGGGTTCAGCTTGCGCCAGGGCTACCTCTACCTGGGTGGCGAGGTGGGCGCGTTCCGCGAACTAGGCGGCGAGGGGCGCTGGCAGCAAGGGCTGGTGAGCACGGGCACCACGTATTTCACCCGCCTCTACCACGCGGGCAACTGGCAGTTTCGGCACTTTCTGGCCACTAACAGTACCGTCGGCATCGAGCGGCAGCCGGGCGAGGTGTTGCAAGGCATCAGCAACAACCGGGGGTTGCGGGGGTTTTCGCCCGCCGCCACCATTGCCGCCACCAGTCGTTTCGTGGTCAATTACGAATCGGTGGCGTTCACGCCCGTGTCGTTGCTGGGCTTCCGGCTGGCGGCCGTGGCCTTTGCCGATGCCGCCTGGGTGAGCGTACGGCCCGGTGGCGGCAACCCTTTCGCTGGCAACGATGCCTACACGGCCTTCGGCCTGGGCCTGCGCTTTCGCAACGAGTACACGGCCTTGCGGACGTTTCAGGTGCTGTTTGGCTTCTACCCACGCGGGCTGGTCACGCCCAACGGCGTGAAGCTGTTTGAAACGAGCCGCGAATCCATTTCCTTCACCGATTTTGGGTTGGGAGCACCGGCCACGGGGCTGTACCAGTAGGTGAAAAGCGTGTTATGAAATTGGTTTTTGGTGTTAGGTTTTTGGTGTCGAACCGTCCATACTGAAAACGTAACAGCTCAAAGTCCAACCCCGAAAACCGACCTTCCCGATTTTGGGGCTGCCAGAAGCGCTGATAACCCCGTTGCACACCGTTTTCAATGGGTTTTCGGGCATATGCGGGGGGCAATGCCCCGGTACCTCAATCATTTTCGGGAACGGCTGCGGGGGCTGGGCGGAGTTTTGGAATTGAGGTTGTAATATTGGGAAGTTTTCACACCCTGTCCACCTCCAGCTATCATGCACACTACTCCTACTGCCCTTGCCCCCACCGGGCCGCCCGGCCCGGCCGATGCACTGCTCCAAACCGTGTTGCAGCTTTCACTGACGGGCATTTACTTCCTGCATCCCCGTTACCCGGCCAAGAGCCACGACCCGCACGATTTTGACTTTGGGCCACTCAACCCCGCCGCCCAGCGGATGCTGCAATTGCCGCCCCAACCCGTCAAGACCTTCCTGGCACAGTTTCCCTCGGCGGCCCACGACGGCGTGTTTGCGTTTTTCCGCGACACCTTCCTTTCCGGTTTTGCCGACCACTACGGGGTCAGCTACGCCTTCAATGGCATTGATGCCTACTTCCACCTGGCCGCCCAGCGCCAGGGCGACCAATTGGTGGTGAGCTTCACGGACACGGCCGACGGCAGCCGCCGCGCCCTGGAAACGAACCTGCGGGCCGGGCAGGACGACCTGCGCCAGTTCAACGCCGCCCTCGAAGCCCGCGTGGCCGAGCGCACCCAGGCCCTGACCGACGCGCTGGCCGAGGCCCAGCGCCAGCGCGCGCAAGTGCTGGTGCAGGAACACCGCCTGCAACAAATCATGGCGCAGGTGCCGGCCGCCGTGGCCACCATCAGCGGCCCCGACCACCGCTTCACGTTTAGCAACGCCGGCTTCGAAAAGCTGTTCGGCGAACGGATAATACCCGGCACCCCCCTGGCTGACGTGTTTCCGCCCGCCGTCGGGCAGGACTACGTGGCGGTTTTCGACCAAGTGTACGCCACGGGCCAGCCTGCGGTGGGCACGGAAGCGCCGGGCCTGCGCCGCCACGCCGCCACCGGCCAGGACGAGCCAGCCTACCTGAATTTCGTTTTTCAGCCCCTACCCGAGGTGCCCGACCAGCCTCGGAGTACCCTGATTTTTGTCGTGGACGCGACTGAGCGGGTGCTGGCCCGCCAACGCGACGAAGCCACCCAGCGGCAAATTCAACTCATCACCGACGCGCTGCCCATCCTCATCAGCTACATTGACCGGGAGCAGCGGTTTCAGTTTGCAAACGCTGCCTACGAAAGTTGGTTTGGCCGGTCGCCGGCCGAAATCATTGGCCAACCGGTCCGGGCCGTTGTGGGCGAAACGGTGTACGCCGACATCATCCCCTACCTGGAACGGGTGCTGGCCGGTCAGGCCGTGGAGTTTGAATCGTACCTGCCGGAGCGCCCGGCCAGCAGCCGCTACCTCTACACCCGCTACGTGCCCGACGTGCAGCAGGGCCAGGTGGTGGGCTGCTTTTCGCTCATCACCAACGTGACGGAACTGGTGCTGGCCCGCCAACAGGTACAAACCCTGAACGACGAATTGGCCGCCGCCAACGAGGAACTCAGCGATGCCAATTCGCAGCAAGTACACGAATAAGGCGGTCGGCTACCTTCTTGCCGCGATTTCATAGCACATAGGACTTACGCACACGGCTTGGTCATTTAGCCCCAGCGGGGCGGCCTATTGGTAGTCACCAAACCTTCCAGGGCATCCAAGCCCCGGCGGGGCGACACTTGTTGGCAAGGGCAACGGGTGTCGCCCCGCCGGGGCTTAACCCCCTGAAATCAAACAATAACTACCGATATACCGCCCCGCTGGGGCTGAAAAGAAATGCCTGTTGCGTAAGTTCTGGCACAAAAAGCCCTGGCTTTTTGTGCCGGCATTTCACGCAGGGTTCGTTCGCTGAATAGCACTGCGGAACCCTGCGAGACCCTGCACGAAAGCAAGTTGGGCATTATTGGCACAAAAGCCTTGGCTAACACCTAAAACCGACACTCCATGAACCTCGGCCACTACAACGACCTGGAAGTTGCCCGCGAAGTCAGCATCGGCCTCTACCTGAGTTCGGACGACGGCGACCTGCTGCTGCCCGAAAAGTACGTGCCCGTGGGCACCCGCGTGGGCGACGTGCTGCGCGTGTTCGTGTACCGCGACTCCGAAGACCGCCTCATTGCCACCACCTTGCAGCCCTACGCCACCGTGGGCAGCTTCGCGGCCCTGGCCGTGCGCGACCACGGTCCCGGCGGCTCCTACCTCGACTGGGGCCTGGAAAAAGACCTGCTTCTGCCCTACCAAAACCAGCGCCGCGACCTGCGCCTGGGCGAACGGGTGTTCGTGTACGTCTATCTGGACGAGGAAAGCGACCGGCTGGTGGCCTCCACCAAGTGGAAGCAATTTCTGAGCGCCGAACCCTTTGCCGGGCAGCCCGGCGACGCGGTGCGCCTGCTGGTGGCCGACGAAACCGAACTGGGCTACCCCGTCATCGTGAACGGCACCCACCAGGGCTTGCTGTTTCACAACGAGGTGTTTCGCCCCCTGCGTCTGGGCGAGGAGCTGGCCGGGTTTCTCCGGCAAGTCCGCCCCGATGGCAAGCTCGACGTGCGCCTGCAACGCGAAGGCTACGGCGAAGTGGAAGGAGCCGCCGACGCACTGCTCAAGGCCCTGCGGGCTGCCGGGGGCCGTCTGCCGCTGGGCGACAAAAGCCTGGCCGAGGACGTGTACCGTCGGGTGGGCATGAGCAAAAAAGTGTTCAAAAAAGCCCTGGGGGCGCTGTTCAGGCAAGGGCTGGTGGAATTGGAGCCGGAAGCGACGCGGTTGCGGATGTCGTAGTTTTGTGTCCCATCCCTACGCTTTTGGCCGGGCAAATTTTTAGTCAGGGTTCGTTTCAGGAACTGGAACAGCTTTACCAAGTGGAAGTGAAGGCGCAACCGTTTCTGCCCGAAGTGGCGGCGGTCGAGACCCCGGAATGGCTGACTGCTTACCTGATGGTCAATGCTACATCTGCCGCCCAAACCCGTTCCGAAAAGGTCATTTCGGAAGACCTGATTGCGCCCATTCTGCGGGCCGTGCAGGTGGGCCACGCCGCCGAAGTGGGCTTGGGGCTGGGGGCATTCGCGTGGATTATCGGGCAGTTTCGGAGCGGACCCGCTACGCCCGTTGCGGGCAAACGCCCGGCACCTTTTTCCGGCCCGGCCCGTACTGTCCCCATGCCTAAAACTGCGTTACTCGTCGGGGCCACGGGCCTGATTGGCTCCGAATTGTTGCCGCTGCTGCTGGCCTCGGAGCGCTACGCCCATGTGGTGGTGCTGGGGCGACGGGCGGTGCCCACGCAACACTCCAAACTGACGCAGGTGGTGACCGAGTTGGGCGAGATGGCCGCCCACCGCCTTCAACTCACGGCCGATGACGTGTACTGCTGCCTGGGCACAACGCTGGCGCAAGCTGGGTCCAAGGCTGCCTTTTATCGGGTTGATTTTGAGTACGTGGTTGCATTAGGGAAGCTGGTGGCGGATAATTTTGCCGCGCAGTTCCTGGTCGTGAGCAGCCTGGGAGCCGCTGCCCAAAGCCGCTTCTACTATAACCGCGTGAAGGGCGAGATGGAAGCAGCCGTGCGGGCGCTGCCGTTGCGGGCGGTGCATATTTTCCGGCCTTCGCTGCTGTTGGGGCAGCGGGCCGCCCCGCGCCTGGGCGAGCGGGTGGCGGGGGCGCTGCTGGCCCTGTTGCGGCCGGTGCTGCGGGGGCCGTTGCGGCGGTTTCAGCCGGTGCCGGCTAGTGCCGTGGCAGCGGCCATGCTCCGGGCGGCCGAAGACGACGGCGGCGGAGTCCAGGTGCATTCGCTGGACGGATAAAGCGGGGAACGGTCACGCCAAAGCCGTTTCACGGAGCGAAAGCTGTGCCCCACCAAACACGAAAAAGCCGCCCCGAAACGGGAGCGGCTTTTGTCTTTTCTAAGTAGTCGCGCACAAGTAAACGGTCATGCTGAGCGGAGCCGAAGTACCTCTACCGCTTCGGTCATGCCTTGATTACTTGCTGGTAGAGATGCTTCGGCTGCGCTCAGCATGACGTTCTTTTACACGCTCACTTTTGCGTGACTGCTTAGTTGGCGAACAAACAAGGTCCTCTTGTTTTTGAATCACTATTTAAAAACCCAATGCTTTCGCGAAATCACGGTCAATCAGTTCAATCAGCGACTCAGCGGATAACAAGCTTGGAAATCTGGGTTACGCCTTCGCCTTCCAGCTTCACGTAGTACAGGCCATTCACGAAGCGGCTCAGGTCCAGGGTGCGAGTAAAGTGGGCGTTCAACTCCGTCAGGGTTTCGCGGTATACTACCGAGCCGATGACGTTCAGGATTTGCAGTTCCAGCTTTTTGCCTTCTTGGCCGTTGATGGTGAGGTGCACGAGGCCGGTGCTGGGGTTGGGGAAAACAACCAGCGGCTTGTCTTCGGTGCGGGGCTGGGTGGGGCGCAGGTGCGGGGCCGCAACGGCACACAGGCCGCCGGCAAGGCTACTGAGTAGCACTAGGGAAAGTAGGAGTCGCTTCATAGCAGAGAGAAAAACAAAAAAAGTGGAAAAGAAACAAAAACCTGTTGGCCCGGGGTTTACTTAACGACAAGCTTTCGCTAAGGTTTACAAAGGTACGCCAGCTTAACGGCTTATGTGCTTGAAGTGATAAGCCGTTTCGCTGAAATAGGGCCTTTTCTCGGCAGCACCCAACTTTTCCCCAATTAACTACCGTGGATACGCTTATTATCGGGGGAGGTTTAGCAGGTTTGGCGGCGGCCCTCGATTTGGCTGGGCGCGGGCACCGCGTGGGGCTGGTCGAGCGCAAGCACTACCCGTTTCATCGGGTGTGCGGCGAGTACGTCAGCAACGAGGTACTGCCCTACCTGGCCCGGCTGGGAGCCGACCCGGCCCCGCTGCAACCGGCTGCCATCGGGCGGTTTTTGCTCTCGTCGCCGGGGGGGCGGGTGCTGCAAAGCCCCCTCGATTTGGGTGGCTTTGGGGTGAGCCGCTATGTGCTGGATGAGTTTCTGTACCGGCGGGCGCTGGCGGCGGGCGTGACGTTTTTTTTGCCCGCTACCGTCACGGATGTGGCCTTTGATGCGGCGGCCGACGAACACCGCGTGACGTTGGCCGACGGGCGGCAACTCACGGCGCGGGTGGTGTTGGGGGCGTATGGCAAACGTGCCAATCTGGACCGGCAACTGGACCGGCCGTTTTTCCGGCAACGCTCGCCCTACCTGGGCGTGAAGTACCATTTGCGGCTGCCCGGTTTTCCGCGTGACCTGATTGCGCTGCACAATTTCCGGGACGGCTACGCGGGCATTTCGGCCATTGAGGAGGACAAGCTGTGCTTTTGCTACCTCACCACCCGGCAAAATCTGAAGCCTCACGGCAGCATTGGGGCAATGGAGGAAGCCGTGTTGCAGCAGAACCCGCACCTGCGCCGCATTTTTCAGGAGGCGGAATTTTTGTATCCGCAGCCCGAAGTCATCAACGAAATTTCCTTTGCGCCCAAGCAGCCCGTGGAACAGCACGTGCTGATGTGCGGCGACGCAGCGGGCCTCATCACGCCCTTGTGCGGCAACGGCATGGCGATGGCGCTGCACGGCGCGGCGTTGGCGGCCGGGGCCGCGCACGAGTTTCTGGCCGGGCGGCAGGCGCGGGCGGCGATGGAAGCGGGCTACGCCCGCGCCTGGCAGGGGCAGTTTGGGGCGCGGCTGCGGGTGGGGCGGGCGGTGCAGGGCCTGTTTGGCGGGCCGGTGCTGAGTGAGGTGGTGGTGGGCGGCCTACGTTACTTGCCCGCCGCCGTGCGGGCGCTGATGCGCGGCACCCACGGCGCGGCGTCTTGAAGGCGTACTGCCCAAATTTTCTACCGCTGGCTCCCCACCCAATCGCCCCCAACTACGTAAACTGTTCCAATGACGAGTTATTTGAGTGCCATCGGCACGGCCGTGCCCGCGCACCGGATTGAGCAGTCCCGCATTGCGGATTTTATGGCCCAAGCCTTGCGTTTCGGCCCCGACAACACCCGCAAGCTGCGGGCCTTGTACCGGGTGTCGGGCATTGAGCAGCGGTATTCGGTGCTGCCCGACTACGGCGCTGAAATGGGCGGTTATGCCTTCTTCCCAAACACGCCCGACCTGGAGCCGTTTCCGGGCGTGGGGCAGCGCATGGCCGTGTATCGGCGCGAGGCGCTGCCGCTGGCCCTGGCCGCCGTGCGCGACTGCCTCACGCAAGCCCCCGACGTGGCGGCGGCCACCATCACCCACCTTATCACGGTGAGTTGTACCGGGATGTACGCGCCGGGCCTGGACATTGAGTTGGTGGCGGCGCTGGGTTTGCGGGCAAGCGTCCAGCGCACTTGCGTGAATTTCATGGGTTGCTACGCCGCCGTGAATGCCCTCAAACTGGCCGATGCCGCCGTGCGGGCCGACCCGGCAGCGCGGGTGTTGGTGGTGAGCGTGGAGCTATGTACGCTGCATTTTCAGAAAAACGTGGCCGAAGACCACCTCATCAGCAACGCGTTGTTTGGCGACGGGGCGGCAGCGGCGCTGGTGACGGGGCAACTGCTGGCCGCACCCGCCCGCAGCCTGGCACTCCGGGCGTTCCACTGCGGCCTCGAACCCGACGGGCACGCCGACATGGCCTGGCACATCAACGATTTTGGTTTTGAAATGACCTTGAGCAGCTATGTGCCCCGGCTGATTCAGCGCGGCATCGGCCGCCTCACCGAGCAGTTGTTGGAAAGCTTGCCCGTGCGGCGCGAGGATATTCACACCTTTGCCATTCACCCCGGCGGACGCAAAATTCTGGAAACCATTGAGCAGGAACTGGGTATGACCCGTGATGACAACCGCTACGCCTACGATGTGCTGCGCCGCTACGGCAATCTGTCGTCGGCCACGGTGCTGTTTGTGCTGCGCGAGGTGCTGGCTGCTGCCACCGCCGCCGACCACGGAGCGCCGGTATTGAGCTTCGCCTTTGGGCCGGGCCTGACGATGGAAGCCATGCTGCTGGAAGTAATCGTGTAGTGAGTATCAAGTAGTGAGTAGCTGGATAAATTTCTGGCAAACGTCTGTCCAATTACCCATTACTCACCACCCAATACCATTAAGGTGTTTGTGAATCTCACTTCCCGCGCTTCTGGTCCTGAACTGATGGACGACCTCACGCTGGCCTCCGACGACCTGCGCCGGAACCTGGACGAGTTGGAAACCATCAACACCTGGCTAGGCGGCTACGCGCCGGTGCTGAACGCCCTGGACCGGCTGCGCCCAAGCTTCCCGGCGGACCGCCCGTTGCGGGTGGCCGACCTGGGCAGCGGCGGCGGCGACACCCTGCGGCACGTAGCCCGCTGGGCGCGGCAGCGCGGCGTGGCCGTGGCGCTAACCGGCGTAGATGCCAACTCCTTCATGCTGGACTATGCCGCCGCCAAAAGCCGCGACTACCCCGAAATCAGCTACCGGCAGGCAGATATTTTCGCGCCCGAATTTCAGGCCGAAACCTACGATGTGCTGATGTGTAGCCTGTTCTGCCACCATTTCACCGATGCGGAATTGGTGCCCTTGCTGCGCCAGTGGCAGCAGCAAGCCCGTGTGGCCGTGGTCATCAACGACTTGCACCGGCACTGGCTGGCTTATGCCAGCATCTGGGGCCTCACGCGGCTGTTGCGCGGCTCCTACCTCGTGCAACACGACGCGCCGCTGTCGGTGGCCCGCGCCTTCCGCCGCGCCGATTGGGAAAAGCTGCTGCGCCTTGCGGGCATCGGCAAGTATGAGTTGCGTTGGCGCTGGGCGTTTCGGTGGCAACTCACTTTAACGACTAATGACAGTGCTCATCATTAGTCACTCGTCATTAGTCATTAAAACAAGCTAGCTGCCACCCGAAACGTGTTGGCGTGGGCTTCCACGATGTCGCTGATTTTCTCGGAGTAGCCGCCGCCCATGCACACCACCACGGGCAGGGCGTGGCGGTGGCAGCAGTCCAGCACCAACTCGTCGCGCTGGCGGCAACCGGCGCGGGTCAGGGCGAGGTGGCCGAGTTTGTCGGTGGCCAGCACATCCACGCCGGCCTGGTAGAACACAAAATCGGGGCGCACTGTGGTCAACAGGTGCGGCAGGGTGGCGGCCAGCAGCGCAAGGTAGTCGGCATCAGCGGTGCCGTCGGGCAGGGGCAGGTCGAGGTCGGAGGTTTCTTTGCGGGCCGGAAAATTGCGTCCCCCGTGCATCGAAAACGTGAACACACGCGGCTCATTCCGAAAAATTGCGGCCGTGCCATTGCCCTGATGCACATCCAAATCCACGACAAGTACCCGGCGGATGCCGGGCACGTTGGCCAGCAACCAGGCAGCGGCGGCGGCCTGGTCGTTGAGCAAGCAGAACCCTTCGGGGCGGTCGCGGAAAGCGTGGTGGGTGCCCCCGGCAATGTTGAACGCCACACCCGTCGTCAGGGCGCGACGGGCGCACTCGATGGTGCCGCCCAGGATGGTGATTTCGCGCTCAAACAACGCGGCCGACCACGGGAAGCCGCTGGCCCGCTCCTCCGGCCGGGTGAGCTGGCCCCGGCGCAGACGCTCGTAGTAGTCGGCGGTGTGAACGCGCAGAATGTCCGCGTCGGGCGGTGGGGCCGGGACGAAGAAATCGGTAGCTGCCAGGGTGCCTTCCCGGAGCAGTTGCTGGGGCAGCAACTCGTATTTGAGCATCGGGAAGCGGTGGCCGTCGGGCAGCGCGTGGGCGTAGCAAGGCGCAAAGGCGGTGGGCAGCATCGGCCGGTGCGGGGGTCAGGCGTGGTCTTGCAGCCAAACTTCGGCCTGCTCCACTTCCTCGAAAAACCGGTAGGTGAGCGAGGCCGCCGTGGCTTCCTGGTCGCGCAACCCGGCGGGCACCTGGGCGAAATCTTCGGGGTTGAGCACCACGGCGGCCATAATTTGCTGACCGGCCGGGCGGTCCAGCCAATAGTCCACAATCCAAGTGCTTTCCTGTTCGCTGAAGGGGTGCAGCCGGCGTTGGTCACCCAGCAGACGGTTCCAGCTACGCCGTTGCAGCAGTTGGCCGGTGTGCGTCAGAAAAGCCTGAAGTTCGCTGAAATGCCGCGCCCCGGGGTGGTACTGCACCACCGCAAAACCGGCCGGATGCTCCAGAATGCGGCCCACAGGGTTTTCAAAATAAACGGGCAGAACAGGCGACATTGCACAACTGATTAAAACCACACTGAGAGCAATACTCCAATCCGGCGGGTTGGTTGCGTTTTGTTCCGTTAATTGGTTAGGCTTCAAGCTCCCGACCCGGCTGCTGTGGGAAGCGGGACGAATGGTACAAAACGGGCTATGTCAACCGAAAAACGGCCTCTCTGCTACCAGGGAGGCCGTTTTGGTGGGACATACTGGGCTCGAACCAGTGACCCCTACGTTGTCGACGTAGTGCTCTGAACCAACTGAGCTAATATCCCGCATTCGCGCCAGCTCACGGGCCGAAACGTGGCCCAAAAGTACAACCCAACCGCCAATTGCGCGGCACGCTGACCGGAAACAAATTGCCCCATTCTCCGCGCGGGGCAACCCAACTGCCCGCCGGAAAGTATAGGGGGAGCACGGGAAGAAATTACTCCCCGGCTTGTTAAGGTTTACCCTCGTCGCTCGTTGTTCTTCAACTCATGAAAAAAATTCTGCTTTTGCTGGCCCTGGCCGCCACCGCTACCGCCGCCCACGCCCAAGCCCGGGCTGGGGGAAACCTCACGTCCAAAGACTACACCGGCGGCAAAGTAACCGACTCGCGCAACACCGGCTTCGGGGTCAAAGGCGGGTACAATTACAACAACGTGCGTGGTACCGACATCGGCGGCATTGACCGCCAGGGCCGCAGCGATTTTCACGCGGGGGTCTATGGCCAATTGGGATTCAACCAGTTTTCGTCGGTTCAGGTCGAGCTACTTTATTCCCGGCAGGGCTTCACGGCCGACGTGGCGAGCAATGGTGCAGGCCGGCAAACCTACCGCATGGACTACTTGATGCTGCCCGTGATGTACGTGGGCAACATCAATTATAACCTCAGCTTTCAGGTTGGCCCGCAAGTATCGTTGCTGACCAGAGCCAGCAAGCAAGACGAGCCTTTGGGCCTGGGGGAGAATGGCTTTCACACCTTCGACTACGGCGGCGTGGCCGGGCTGGAGTACCGCATCGGTCCGGCCCGCGTGGGCGGGCGCTACAACCTGAGCTTAGCCGAGCTGTTTCAGACAGCCAGTGTGTCCACCTCCAACAGCATTGACAAAAGGTTTGCGGGCAGCAGCATCTACAACAACCTTTTTCAACTCTACGTCGGCATCGGTTTCACGCAGTAAGCCGGCCCCGTTGGTTTCTATCAAAAAAAGGAAGCCGCCGGGCTTCCTTTTTTGTTGCTGATTTCCCCGCTCTTCCCATGCCCGCTCCCGCCGCCTTACTGGCCTTGCACACCACCCGAGAATTGTTGCTGGGCCGGGGCCTGGCCGTGCTGGCGGCCTGGGCGGTGGGCAACTTGGTGGTAAGCGGCTATTGGCTGGCCCGCACTGACCGCCGCCTGCCCGCCTTCTTTTTTCACGGCATGAACGTGGGCTGGGGAGCCATCAACACCGTGCTGGCGGCAGTGGGTATTTTGGGCCTGCAACGTCACCCGGTGGGCCTGACGCTGGCCGAAACTTTGCGTCGACAACTCTTTTTGGAAAACACCTTCTTGTTCAACGCCGGGCTGGACGTGGCCTACGTGGCGACGGGGTTTTGGCTGCTGGCCCGTGCCGCTGCACCGGCCGCTGACCGGCCGGTGCAACTGCTGGGCTACGGCCCGTCGTTGTGGGTGCAGGGGGGCTTTTTGCTGGCCTTCGATGCCCTGATGTGGGCCGTGTTGCACCCGTTTGCTGCGGCACTGTTATCCTTAGAAACTGTTTGAGTTACTACCCAGGACCGCCGTCCGAGTACCCCGAAGCGGTGCTTCGGTCGTGGAACGGTCGTTCAGCGGGGCCGTTCAACGACCGAAGCACAGCTTCGGGGTACTCGGGCAACTAACTCAAACAGCTTCTTAGTTGTCAGTTGTTAGTGGTCAGTTGTCAGTTGCTTGGTTGTTTAACTCCTAGTGGGCGTTCGCTTAAAACTGACCACTAGCAACTGACCACTAACAACCTATTTCGTCCGCACGGCAATTTCCACGCGGCGGTTGGCCTGACGGCCGGCGGCGGTGGCGTTGCTTTCGGCGGGCATGGCCTCGCCAATTGCTTCCACGCCCACGCGGGTGGCATCCATCTTGCCGGTGCCCACGAGGTAGGTTTTCACAGCTTCGGCACGGCGTTCGCTCAGGTCTTTGTTGTAGCCGGCGCTGGCCCGCGAGTCGGCAAAGCCCATGACCTCGACCTGGCTTTGGGGGTAGCGCTGCTGAATGGAAGCCACAATCTGGTTGAGCTTGGCGGCGGCGGTGCTCCGCAATTCGGCCTTGTCGGTGTCAAAGAGCACTTCTTCGCCCACGGTGTAGAGGTTGTAGCCGTCGTCGCCGCGCACACTGATGTCCGGCTCGGTGACTTCCTCGAATTTCAGGTCGTGCATTTTGTCCCGGCTCACCGTGAAGGCGTTGCTGACGGCCGCGCCGGCCTTGTTGGCGGCGCTGGCTGCCGCACCGGCAGCGGTTTGGCCGTCGCGGTACACCACGGCGGTGTCGGCGGTGGCCTCCTGGGGCTGGTCCTTTTCGGAAGGGTTTTTGAGGTTGTCGCAGCCGGCGAGTAGGGCCGTGGCGGCAAGCAGGGAAAGGATGGTCTTTTTCATGAGAAACCGGGGGTTAAGATTGGTGAATTTGCCCTTACGCTGATTTGGGGCTTATCGTTGGGGCCTCAAAAAAACCGTGCCGGGCGGGGCGGAGGGTGCCCCAACCCCGCCAGCAGTCGGCACTATTCGCTTGCGATTTTGCATCTTTCCAGTATCTTGCCCCCCAATTCATCATTTAGTGCCGGGTGTAGTGTAACTTTGCCCACACGCCTACCTCCCCAACCTCGACCCGCTATGACTACCCGCTTCTTTCGCGTTCTGCTCGCCTTACTGGCGCTGCCGGCCCTGGGCTGGGCACAAGAAAACCGCATCACCGGCCGCGTCGTTGATGCCCAATCCCAGGACCCGATTCCGTTTGCCTCCATCGGCCTGCGAACCGAGGGCACTGGGGCGCTCACCAACGAGTACGGCTACTTCCAGTTAGCGGGCTTGGAAAAAACCACCAAAGACTCGCTCATCGTCATGACGCTGGGCTACGAGCGGGCGGCCGTCCTCATCAAGCGCGGCCAAACCGAAGACCTGATTCTGTCGCTCAAAAAGCGCGTGGTAGCGCTGGGCAACGTGGATGTGAAAACCGGCAAAATCAAAAACCTGGGCCTGGGGTCGCAAGCCAGTTCGCCCGGCGCGGGCATGATTCAGGGCCTGCCGGGCAGCCAATACGCTTTTTTCGTCAAAAACGAGAAGCAGAAAAAGCTCGGCAACGTCCGCACGGTGTCGTTCTACATCGGCGAAAACGGCTTTCCCCGCGAACCGTTCCGGGTGCGCCTCTACAAAGCCGACGGCAACTACAGCGCCCCCAACACCGACCTGCTGACTGATAACGTGGTAGTGTCTGCCCCCGGCGGCGGGCAATGGTACACGGTGGATATGAGTACCTATAACGTGAAAGCCCCCGAAGAAGGCTTCTTCGTGGCCATGGAATGGATTGTGGGCGGCGACAAGTTCTACACCACCAATTTCATGGACAACTACACCCCCTATGGTCAGATTATGCGCCCTACTTTCGAGTTCAAGGAAAGCCGGACGTGGAGCTACACCATCGGCAAGGGCTGGAACCTGCTGACGCTGGCCAACGGGCAGGGGCGGCGCTACAACGCCATGATTAAAGCCGAAGTGGATTGGTACAAGTAGTGGTTAGTGGTTAAGCAGTGGTGCATAAGTAAACGGTCATGCTGAACGCCGCCGAAGCATCTCTACCGCTTCGTGCTCACGCCTTGATTACTAGCTGGTAGAGATGCTTCGGCGGCGCTCAGCATGACGGTCTTTCACACGCTTACTTTTGCGTGACTGCTTAATGGTTAGTATCGTTCAATGCTGACTTTTAACCACTATTTCTTTCCTGCAATCCACTCCCGAATTATGTCTTCTGCCACCGGCGAAAACTCGGGTTTGGCCCGCCCGTTCACCAACGGCCACTCGGCGGGGTCGGACTGAAACAGGTGGTTCACGCCGGGCAGCTTGCGACTGCTGGCGTTCTTGTTGGGCTTGAGGGCCTTGCTGAGAGCGGCGAGGTTGGCATCGGCGGCCACATTCAGGTCGGCGGCCCCGTTGAGAAGCAGTACGGGGCAGGCCACGGCGGCAAGCTGGGCGGCGGGGTCGAAATCCAAAAAATAGCGGTAGCGAACCGAGGTTAGTTCCGTGGCGCGGACCAGGGCCTCGGCCGGGTCGAGGGCAGCGTTTTGCTCGAGCAGCAGCTTGACAACCTGGGTTTGGGCCTGGCCATTGTCGGGTGTCTGGCGAATGGTTTCGAGCAGGGTCCGTTGCTGTTTGGTGCCTGCTTCGACTTGCGCCGGGGCCGCGCCCAGGGCTTTGAGGGTAGTGGCCTGCTGCTGCACAGCGATGTCGCGGCCGGGCAGGCCGTAGGCGGCCAGCGTGACCACAAAAGCGGGCGGTTGGGGCAGGGCAGCGGCCAGCAGCGCCACGTTGCCGCCCTCGCCGTGCCCGATGAGGCCGAGGCGGGCCGGGTCCAGTTCTTTGCGCCCGCGCAGGTAGGTGAGGGCGGACTGGGCATCGCCCACCAGAGTAGGGGGTAGCGCCACCGGGCTGCCCGTCGATTTGCCCGTGCCCCGGTCATCAAAACGCAGCACGGCCACGCCGCGTCGGGTGAGGTAGTCGGCCAGTAGCGCCAGGGGCGCATAATCGTCGCTGGCCCTGGCCCGGCCGTCGCGGTCCTGCGGCCCGGCATCGGAGAGCAGCACGGCCGCCGGAAACGGGCCGGGACCGGCCGGAATGGTGAGCTGCCCGGCCAGGCGCAGGCCCGCCCCGGCGTTGCCAAACACCACGTCTTCTTCGCGGTAGGGGGGCGTGAGGCGGCTGGGACTGGCCGCCGCAGGTAGCGGCGCAAACGTGAGCGTGAGCGGGGCCTTGAAGCCGCCCGGCTGCCGCCAGATGCCACTGATGTGCTTGCCGTCGGGGCCGAGGCGACCGGCAAAGCGGCTGTCGGCTTCGGCTGCGTTCAGGCGCACCGAATCACCTTTCAGCGCCATCGTCACGGCCATGCGGCTCACCTTTTGCATCGGCACATCCAAGCTGGCGTAATAGTCGCCGTTGCTGAGTTTGACGAACCGGAATAGCAACTCCAACTGCCCGCCGGGCACTTTCAGGGGGCCACTCCAGATGCCGTCGAGGGGCGGCAGGGGGCGGTTGGGGTTGGTCGTGGGCGCGGCCGATGCATCCCGGCCGGGCGAGGGTTTGGCTGGGCGGGGCGGGGCCGGTTTGGCGGGTGCGGGGCGGGGCTTGGTGGCCGGGGCCGTTGGCCAGTCGGAGCCGGTTTGGGCCGCTGCCGACCAATGCCAACCCATAAAACCAAGCAGCAGCAACAAACGGGTCATTTTCACGCGGAGTAGGGGAGAGAGTGGGCAACAAAGTACGCCACCGGCGGCCGAACGGATGGCTCCCGCGCTACTGCGGCCGGGGCACGGCGGGCACTTCCAGCCGTTGCCTCAGCACCACGCGGCGGCCGGTGAGGGTGTGCAGCATCGGCCGCAGAATCTGCTGGGCGTTGCGCTCCGTCTGGGCCAGAATGCCCGCTTGCAGCGCCGCACGGCGCACCTGCGTTTCGGCGTATTTATAGCCCTGGTCCACGAGGTCGGCATCCTGAAAAAAACCGTTTTCGGTGCTGAACACCCGGCTTTGGTCGTGCTTTATCTGGAAGGAACACAACTCGGCTTTCGGCAGAAAAACCCGGATGACCGAGTCGCCTTCCAACACCACGTCCTGGGGCCGGATTTGGCGCAAATCGAGGCAGCCCACGGCTTCACCGCCCACAATGAGGGCCACTTTGGCATCGGGCAGCAGCGGATATTTGCTGCTCCGGCGGTATTCCACCACGTCGCGAAAGCGGTAGCGCACCAGTTCCAGTTTGCCCAGGCTTTCCACCTGCGTCAGCACCGTGTTGTGAGTCACGGTCACTTTCGGCGCGGTTCCGAACGGGTTGAAGCCGGTGAGGGCGGGGCTGACTTTCAGCCACAGAAACCAGCCCAGGCCCCCCAAAAACAGCAAGGGCAGCAAGCGACGAAAAAGGCGGACGAGCGGCATGGTGGTGCCGTGTACGGCCCCCAAACGGCCGGGGCCGAAGCAGGACGGTGAAAAACGGCCGTACTTTCGCTGCCGTGCCGTTTCGTCTGCCCGTCTTTCTGCGCCGCTGCTGGCCCTGGCACCCCTGGCTGCTGGCCGGGTTGTGGGTAGTGGCGCAGGTGTTTTGGGGCTGGAAACTGCACGGCCCGCGCTTCGCCAGCGACAGCCTGCGCTACCTCCAGTACGCCCAAGGCATTGCCACGCGGGGTGAGTTTGAGCCGGGCCACAACGCCCGCTACGTGCTGTACCCACTGTTTCAGAGCCTGTGGCTGAAGCTGGGCCTGGGGCGCGGCGGCATGGTGGCGGGGCAGGTGCTACTGTCGGGCCTCGCCACGCGCAGCCTGTACGGGGCCACGCGGCGGCTGGTGGGCGGCGGGCGCGGCGCAGCGGCCCTCGCCACGCTGGCCTTCATCGCCTGGCCCGACGTGCAGCCCTTCAACTGGTATTTGCTCACCGAGTCGCTGTTTATCAGCTTGTCGGTGCTGAGTTTCGGGGCCTTCGTGCGGCTGCGAACGGCGAACACGCCTACCAACTGGGCCGCCCTGCTGGCCCTGCTAACGCTGGCCGCCCTGGCCCGACCCAACGGCTTTGTGCTGGCTCTGGCTGCCCTGCTGGCCGGGCTGGATGCCCTGCGGCGGCAGCGCGACCGCCGGGCCTGGCGCGGGGCGCTGCTGGCCCTGGTGCTGCTGGCCCCGCTGGCCTGGGCCGCCCTCAACCGCCAACTGGCCACCTACACGCTGCTGGAAACCTACGTGCGCGGCGACGTTATTTTCCTGTCGCCCACCTGGGCCGTGCATTCGGCCGGACCGCTGGCCCTGCCCCCGCCCACACTAGCCCCGGCCACCAAAGTGCTGTGGTTTGCGGCCCACAACCCAGCGCATTTTGGCCGGTTGCTGGTGGGCAAGTTTTTCGCCTTTTGGAGCGGCCTGAAACCGCACTACTCCCCGGCCCACCGCCTGCTAAACGTGCTGCTGCTGTGGCCCGCCTACGGGCTGGCACTGCGGGGCGCGGCGCGGCGCGGCTCCTGGCGGCCGGGCCGGGTGTTTCTGGCTGCCGTGCTGGGCTTGCAAACGGCCATCATCCTGCTCACGGTGGACGATTGGGACGTGCGCTTCTTGGCGCCGGTGCTGTTTGCCGTGTTTGCGCTGGCGGCCGTTGAGGCGGTGCAGCTAGGGCAGAAGCGGCGGTAACTCCCCGAACCGCTGCTGCCACCCGGCCCAGGCTTGCAAACCCCCGGTATGCACCGCCACCACCGTGCTGCCCGGAGCGAAGTGCCCTTTTGTAATTAAGTCCAACACTCCGAATAGTAGCTTGCCGGTGTAAATCGGGTCGAGTAATACCCCGTGCCGGGCTTCAAAATGCGGGATAAACGCCAGCAATTCGGCCGAATACCTGGCATAGCCGCCGAAGTGATAGTCGGTGTGCAAGGTCCAGTTGCCGTAAGCTACCGGCAGCAGCCGGGCCACTTCGTCGCGCAGGAAGCCACCGTTTTTGAGGGCCGCGATGCCCACTGCTTGCCCCGTGCCCGCCAAGCCAGTGACCAGTCCGGCCAGCGTACCGCCCGTGCCCACCGCCACGGCCAGCGCATTGAAGGCCGTGTGGCGGCGAATGTCGGCCACTATTTCGGCGGTGCCGGGCAGGGCCAGGGCGTTGGTGCCGCCTTCGGGCAGCAGGTAGGCCGGGCCATATTGCTGAGGCAGCGCGGCCAGAAAATCAGGGTCGGCGCGGCGGCGGTAGGTGGCGCGGTCGAGGTAGTGCAGTTGCATTCCGGCCGCCGCGCAGCCCGCCAGTGTCGGGTTGAGGGGCTGCGTGGCCTCGCCCCGCACCAGGCCCACGGTGCCGAAACCCTGCGCCCGCCCGGCCGCCGCCACCGCTGCCAACTGGTTGGAATAGGCCCCGCCGAAGGTGAGCAATGTGTCGTGGCCTTGTTCGCGGGCGGCCAGCAGGTTGTACTTGAGCTTGCGGGCTTTGTTGTCGTCCAGCCACACCAGCAGGCGCACCGGAAAAGCAGTGGGGATTTCGTGCAGCATGGAAACACAAAACTACCGGGTTGCGGGTTGGTCTTTAGAAAACCCAACCCCGACCCTCAACCCCCAAAACCGAAACCCTTGCGCCATCCAGGGGCCGCAAATGCTCGTCCTTTATGCTCGTCAATTCCACCCCCGACGGCTGGCAAATCATTTACCAGCAAGCCCACGCCCTGCTGGCCGCCCAACTGGCCTGGCACTGGCCGACCTTGCTGCCGCCCGACCGCTGGGTGGGTCTGCTCGCCGCCACCGCCCAACACGATGACGAGCAGGCCGCCTGGCACGGCCACGGCGGCCACCACGGCCTGACCCCCGCCGGGGCACCCGCCAACTTCACCCAACTGCCGTTTTCGCTGGAACAAGCTGCCGGGGTGCTGGATGCCGCCCGCTTCCAGGGTCGCTGGCGCAGCCTGCTCACCGGTCTGCACCTCGAATGCCTGTACCGCGCCGAACCCGCCGCTGCCAAATTCGTGGCCAGCTTGCGCCCGCAACTCCGCCAGTGGCAACGGGCGTTGAAAATCACCGCAAAAGAAGCCCAGGCCGCCTACCACCTGCTGCATTGGTGCGACCGCCTCTCCCTGATTCTGTGCCGCCACGAACTGCCCGAAATGGCCCGCGAGCTGGAAATACACCCCCACCCGCAGCAGCCCCGCATCCGGCACTTCGTCAGCCAGCCGCAAGGGCCGGGCACGGCCGTAGTGGTGCGGCCGTGGCCTTTTTCTACTCCCAAGTTTGAGGCCACCGTAGAGGCCCGCACCCTGACCAAGTTGCAGTTTGCCGACGATGCCGCCCTGGCCGCCGCGTTGCGCGAAGCGCCGATTGAAACCTTGCGCTGGACCTTGCGCGGTTAGTGTAACGAGGGGTTCCGCCCGTTCCTGCCGACCTTTGTCCCGATGCAACCCCAACCCGCTTCTTCCGCCGCTGGCCAGGTCTTCGACTGGCAAGTGTTGCGCCGCCTACTCACCTACGTCCGGCCCTACCGCCGCGTCTTCATCGGCTTGATTTTCCTCACCGTCGGCGCGGCCATTCTGGGCACGTTGCGGCCGTTTTTCATCCAGCGGATGGTGGATGTCAGCATCGAACAGGGCGACCTGCACAGCCTGAACCAGATGTTTCTGCTGCTTTTTGGGCTGCTGGCCGCTAACTCCGTCGTCAGCTACCTGCAAACCTACTACGGCGGCTGGCTGGGGCAGTACATCGTGCGCGACATCCGCACCGACCTCTACCGGCACTTGCTGAACCTGAAGCTCAGTTTCTTCGACCGCACCCCGATTGGGGTGCTGGTGACGCGCAACATTTCGGACGTGGAAACTCTGTCCGATGTTTTCAGCGAGGGCTTGGCCGCGATGGCGGGCGACATCCTGCAAATCATTTTCATCGTCGGCTTCATGTTCTACATTGATTGGCGGCTCACGCTGGTCAGCCTCTCCGTCATCCCGCCGCTGCTGTTTTCAACTTATGTGTTCAAGGAGAAAGTCAAAGGCTCTTTTCAGGACGTACGTAATGCCGTAGCCAAGCTCAATTCCTTCGTGCAGGAACATCTGACGGGCATGAACGTGGTCCAGATTTTCAACAACGAGGAGCGCGAATTCCGCAAGTTTGAAAAAATAAACCAGGAGCATACCGAGGCCAACATCCGCTCGGTGCTGTACTACAGCGTGTATTTTCCCGTGGCCGAGGTGTTGGCTGCCGTCGGCGTGGGGCTGTTGGTGTGGTACGCCGCCCAGGGCCAGATTGAGGGCAGCATTTCCAAAGGGGCTCTCATCGCCTTCATCATGTACAACGCGCTGTTTTTCCGCCCTATCCGTCAGATTGCCGACCGCTTCAACACCCTCCAACTGGGCCTCGTCAGCACCGAGCGCATCCTCAAGCTCCTCGACAACCAGGATTTGGTAGCTACTACCGGTACCCTGACCCCGCCCACCCTCACCGGCGACGTGGAATTTGCCAACGTCTGGTTTGCTTATAACGAACCGGAATGGGTGCTGAAAAACATCAGCTTCCACGTCCGCCCCGGCCAAACCGTGGCCTTCGTGGGAGCCACCGGCGCAGGCAAAACCAGTATTATCAACCTATTGAGCAGGTTCTACGACATCCAGCAAGGCCAGATTCGCATCGACGGCCACGACCTGCGCGACTACGACCTCAATGCCCTGCGCCGCCAAATCGGGGTGGTGTTGCAGGATGTGTTTCTGTTCGCCGGTTCCATCCGCGACAACATCACGCTTGGCAACGCCGTCATCGCCGATGCCCAAATCTGGGAAGCTGCCGACCTCGTGGGGGCCCGCCGCTTCATCGAGCGCCTCCCCGGCCAACTCGACTACGCCGTGATGGAGCGCGGAGCTACCCTCTCCGTCGGTCAGCGCCAACTCATCAGCTTCGTGCGGGCGATGGTGTACCAACCCCAGATTATCGTCCTCGACGAAGCCACTTCGTCCGTGGATTCCGAAACCGAGGAACTGATTCAAGCTGCCATCGAAAAGCTCATGCAGGGCCGCACCTCGCTCGTCATCGCCCACCGCCTCAGCACCATCCAGAAAGCCGACCTCATCATCGTGCTGGACAAGGGCGAAATCAAGGAAACCGGCACCCACGAGGAGCTTTTGCGTTTGGAAAACGGGTATTATAACCAGCTTTACCGGATGCAATACCTGGTAGGCAAAGGGGAGGAGTAGGAGAAGCGAAAACTCCCCTCCTTTGCAAAGCGGGGGTGGTAAACTCGTATGCTGCCCCAGGGTTTTTGGTGTTTAGGCATTTGGGGTTGGGTTCTCACTGTTCAGCCACACTCCCCACACTACGAACTCTGGGGCAGCATACGAGTTTACCACCCCAGCTTTGGCTGCGCCAAAGCGTCCCCTCCTTTGCAAGGAGGGGAGTTTTCGCCAAATTTCCCATGCCCCGCTACCTCCTCCTCGTTCCCATCCTGCTGGCCCTGGCGGGCCTCTGCTTCTACACCTACCTCGGCGGCTTCCGCAGCCCCGCCGTGACCCTGGAAACCAGTGCCGCCCCCGTGCTGCTAGCCGGTCAGCCCTACCAGGGGCCAGCCGACAGCGACGGTTTTGCACCGCTCTTTCGCCAAGCCAATGAGCTAAAAACAAGTGGCAAAATTCCCGGCGATTTAGCCAACCTCTACCTCAACAACCCCGAAAAAGCCCGCGACACGGTGCAGGCATTCGTGGGCCTGGCCGTGGCCGACACCCTGCACCCGCTGCCCGCTGGCTGGCGCTACCGTGTGGTGCCCGCCGGGCAGCGCGTGGTGGTGGCCCGCCTGCGCGGCGTGAGCTACTTACTGGCTCCCGGCAAGTTATACCCGGCGGCCCTGGAAGAAATGAACCGCCAAAAGCTCACCGCGCGGGATTTTTACCTCGAACGGTTTGGCCGTGACGAGCAATCCGAAGTATGGGCGGGGGTGAAATGAAGTGGCCGAACCCAAAAACGCCCTTGCACTGCTTGGTGCAAGGGCGTTCGCGTTAATCCCACAGAAGGTTAGCGGCCGATGTAGTAGGTGCCGCTGAAAAGAAGTTGGTCAAAACCAAAATTTGCGCCAAGTATGCTTCTTGAATCTGTGTAGCTACCCGATTGGCCGGGTACTGTAACGACAACCGGTCGTAGCCCAAGTTGCCTACCGAAGCACCGATACCAAATTTGGGACAGGGAAGAAAATGATGCTCGGCGTGATGGACGTGTAATCGGGGCCATACATTTTTTGCGGGATGATGAATCGGTGATAAAATTTCGATTCAAAGCAAAAAACCGCCCCGGCACTACTGCCAGGGCGGTTTTTGTGAGTCGGGGTAGCAGGATTCGAACCTACGGCCTCGTCGTCCCGAACGACGCGCGCTACCGGGCTGCGCTATACCCCGAAAAACGGCCGATGGGGCGGCCGGTTTTCTGTTCCAATGTATGCGGCCGAAAAAAGCCCCCGAACCCAGGTTCGAGGGCTTTTAAGTGAGCGGCTGCTCTTCCGTCGGAGTGGCAGGATTCGAACCTACGACCTCCAGCACCCCATGCTGGCGCGATACCAGGCTACGCTACACCCCGATTGGTATTGGAGCGACAAAGGTACAGCCTTTTTGCGAACCGCCGCAAGCGGGACCAAGTTTTTTTGGCGGCGGGCCGCACCCACCCGCCTCCGTGCTGCCCCGGATGCCGCCCTACGGGCCAGGTGGTATTTATGGGCCAAACGGGCAAAAAAGGCCCGGTATCGCTTGCGCCCGCCACCCGGCCCGCCTACTTTTAAGCCAAAGACCAAGACTGTCCGTGCCTTTCACGCTCCGTGCCTTATGCCCACCGCCGAATTTCCGGCCCCTGCCGCGCCGCCGGTGCCCGTCCGCATCCGGGCCGCACACCGGATTGATTTCGACTACTTGGAGCGCGTGGCGGGCGGCGATGCCACCTACGTCGTGCTGATGGCGCGGCTGTTCTGCGCCCACTTTCCCGAGCAAATGTTTGTGGTGGAAGTAGCCGCTTTGCAAGGCGACGATGCGGCCCTGCGGCGGGGCCTTGAGCGGCTGGCCACCACCTGCCAACTGCTGGGCCTGCCCCGGCTGGTGCTGCTGGCCCACCAACTGGCGGCCCGCCTGGTGGGGCCGCCCGCTGGCCCGCTCCCCAACGCCGCCGCTGTGCTGCGCCAACTCCGCAAGTGCGGCACGGCCACCATGCGGACCCTGGCCGAGCAACTGCACGGCCGCTACCCCGCCGCGCTGGCTGGCTTGCTGGAACCGGGCTGACCGCTGGCCCGGCCTGGCACGAAGTATGCCAACGGGACGGTGGTTGTACCTTAGTGGCGTAGTTTTACGCCCCCAACCCAACTCTCCCCGCACTTGCTATGAAAATGCTTTTTGCTACCCTGATTGTTGCTGCCGCCGCGCTGTCGGCGGCGCAGACCCAGGCCCAGGATATTTTGCCCGGTGGCACCCCGCCGCCCGCCGCCAAGCCTACTGTGGCCGCGCCCACGTCCACCCTGAAGCTGGCCCCCGAAACGCCCACGCCCGCCGCCAACGCCCTCAAGGTGCGGGCCGACGTGAACCCCTCGACCCACAAACTGACCGTGCGGACCGACACGCCCGGCCCGACCCGCGTGGAAGTGAACACCATCGGCGGCCAGCCGGTGCTGACCCACACCATGATGAACGGCACCACCCCCGACGTGCTGAACCTGAAAAGTGTACCCGCTGGCTCCTACATCGTTCGCTTCACGGCGGGCGAAAAAGTGGGAATGCGGCGTATTCTGGTGGGAGAATAGTTTTTACTGGTAGTGGGTATTTGGTAGTGGGTAGTTAGACAAAGCCGAAGTGTGCTGTCTAACTACCCACTACCAAATACCCACTACCAGTTTATTAAGCTGCTTCCTCGGTTTGCAACTGCCGTTCGTACAGCGCCCGGTACAGGCCGGTGGTTTCGGCCATCAGGGCTTCGTGGGTGCCGTGTTGCACAATGGCCCCGTCGTCCAGCACCAGGATTTCATCGGCCAGCTTGACGGAACTCACGCGGTGCGAGATGATGAGGCTGGTGCGGTCGGCCATGATGCGCTGCAACGCGCTTAGAATAGCGTTTTCGGTCTTCGTATCCACCGCCGACAGGGAGTCGTCCAGAATCAGAATCTTGGGTTCTTTGACGAGGGCGCGGGCAATGCTGACGCGCTGTTTCTGCCCGCCGCTCAGGGTGATGCCGCGCTCGCCCACTTTGGTGTCAAAGCCTTCGGGGAAGGCCAGGATGTTGGCTTTCACGTCGGCATCGCGGGCGGCTTGGAGCATTTTTTCCTCGTCGGGCTGGTCCACGCCGAAGTTGATGTTGTGCCGGATGGTGTCCGAAAACAAGAACACGTCCTGCGGCACGTAGCCGATTTGTTCGCGTAGGCTGGTCAGGGCGTAGTCGCGCACATCCACCTCGTCAATGCAGATGCTGCCCGCCGTGGTGTCGTAGAGGCGGCAGAGCAGGGCCGCTACGGTGCTTTTGCCGGAGCCGGTGTTGCCAATCACGGCCAGCGTTTGGCCGGGCCGGATGCGGAAACTCACGTCGCGCAGGGCCTCAATTCCGGTGTCCGGGTAGGTGAACGACACGCGGTCGAACACGATGTCGCCAGCGATTTCGCGCTGCACATTTTCCCGCGACACGATGTCGGTGTGCTGGTCCAGAAACTCGTTGATGCGGGCCTGCGAGGCCTCGGCCCGCTGCACCAGCGAGGAAGTCCAGCCCAGCGCCGCCACCGGCCAGGTTAGCAGGTTCACGTAAATCAGGAACTCGGCGATGCTGCCCGTCGTGATGGTGCCCCGGATAACTTCCTGCCCGCCCACCCACACCGTGATGATGGTGCTGAGGCCAACCAAAAACATGATGAGCGGAAAAAACAGCGCGTTGATGAAGTTCAGGCCCAGGTTTTTCTCCTTGTACAGGTTGCTGGCTTGGCTGAACTGCCCGTGCGAGTCGTCTTGCCGCACAAACGATTTCAAGACCCGAATGCCCGAAAAAGCTTCCTGCACGAAGGTGGTCATGCCCGCCAGCGCCCGCTGAATTTCGTCGGACTTGCGCTCTATTAAGTTATTGACATAGAAAATGCTAACCGACAGCACCGGCAGCGGCAGCAGGGTGTAGAAGGTCAGCTTCACGTTCACCAGCAGCATAAGCGGCACGATGAGCAGAAACAGCAACACGAGCTGCATGAAGTACATAATGGCCGGTCCCAGGTACATCCGCACCCGGCCCACGTCTTCCGAAATGCGCGACATCAAATCGCCGGTGCTGTGGCGGCGGTAGAAGCTCAGGGGCAGCGACTGGTAGTGCTGGTAAATCTGGTTTTTCTGGTCGTTTTCAATACGCCGCGACATTACGATAAGCGTCTGGCGCATGAAAAACAGGAAGATGCCCCGCAACAAGGCCAGCCCGATGATGAGTATTCCGTAGAACAGCACGTTGCGGCCAAAGAGCGAATACACGCCCTGCTGGGCCTGGGTGCCCGCGTAGAGGTGGTACAAGTCAATGCCTTCGTTCACGAGGTCGAAGGCGTAGCGCACCAACTGGGCCGGAAAAATGGCCAGCAGCGTAGCCAGCGCCACAAACAGCACCCCGCCGAGGAAATGCCACTTATAGCGAAAAATAAACGGATTGACGGCGGCGAGGGCGTACACGGGCAAGGCGGTTTGGACGGGGCGTATCGGGAAAAAAGGGGTACTTTTGCGGCCTGAAAGGCCGGTGGCATCCCTGGCGGCTTTTCGGGCCGCCCACCACCCAACCGGCACGTTACGCGCAAGGTTGGCGTTGCGGGCAAAGTTACAACTCTCTCTCCCCACCCCAAATTCCCACCCACCCCCAACTTTTATGGTTGAAACCCAAGTTCTCGCCCCGGCCAGCCTCTTTGGCCAGATTGCCGAACACGACCACGAGCAAGTCGTATTCTGCCACGACCACGAAACGGGCCTCAAAGCCATTATCGGCATCCACAATACCGTGCTGGGGCCGGCCCTGGGCGGCACCCGTTTGTGGCACTACGCCAGCGACATGGACGCGCTGAACGACGTGCTGCGCCTCTCGCGCGGCATGACTTACAAAGCCGCCATTTCGGGCCTGAACCTGGGCGGCGGCAAGGCCGTCATCATCGGCGACCTGACGATGAAAACGGAAGCCTTGCTCCGCAAATTCGGTCGCTTCGTGAAGAACCTGAACGGCAAGTACATCACGGCCGAGGACGTGAACATGACCACTAAGGACATGGAGTACATTCGGATGGAAACCAAGCACGTGGCCGGTCTGCCCGAAAGCATGGGCGGCTCCGGCGACCCCTCGCCTGTGACGGCCTTCGGGGTGTACATGGGCATGAAGGCCGCCGCCAAAAAAGCCTACGGCAGCGACAGCCTGGCTGGCAAGCGCATTGCGGTGCAGGGCGTGGGCCACGTGGGCACCCACCTGCTGGAGTTGTTGCAGAAGGAAGGCGCTAAGCTCATCGTGAGCGACTACTACCAGGACCGCGCCTTGGATGCTGCCAACCGCTTCGGAGCCAAGATGGTGGGCCTGAATGACCTTTACGACGAGCCCATGGACATCTACTCGCCCTGCGCGTTGGGCGCGACCCTCAACGACGACACCATTGCCCGCCTGAAGTGCCAGGTGGTGGCGGGTAGCGCCAACAACCAACTGAAGGACGAAAATAACGACGGCCCCGAACTCGTGCGGCGCGGCATCGTCTATGCCCCCGACTTTCTCATCAACGCCGGTGGCCTCATCAACGTGTACGCCGAAATAATGGGCAGCAGCCGCCAGGGTGCGCTCACCCAAACCGAAAAAATCTACGATTTCACCCTGCAAGTGCTCGACAAGGCCGAGCAGGAACACACCCACCCCCAAGCCGCCGCCACCCGCCAGGCCGAAGAACGCATTGCCAGCGTGGGCCGGGTGAAGGCCACGTATTAAGAGTTATGAATTAAAAGTTATGAGTTATGAGTTGTGCCTGTAGGTACTTGGTTCATAATCAATAACTCATAGCTCATAACTTTTAACTCATAACTAAAAATATGCTCAACCGTCGTCTGCTCCGCATCAAAGTCATGCAATCCCTTTATGCCTATCAGCAGGCGGCAGCGGCCGATTTGTTGCTGGCCCAGGACCGGATTGCGGCGGCATTTGAGCCGGATTTGAATTCGGAAACGCCCCCTGACCGGCGGATGCTGGAAGGGCAGCGCAAGCTGGGAGAGGCGCAGTTTCGGGCCTGGCAGCGCAGCGGCACCCACGCGGCCGTGGCGGCCGATGCCGACGACCGCGCCGTGACTGCCGCCGTGGCCGCTGCCATTGGCTATTACCACCAGCAAGTGGCGCAGGACCAGCAGTTTTTCAGCGGGCAGTTGTTGGGTGGGGCCGAGGCGATTCACGACCAATACCTGCACTTGCTCAACTTGCCTGCTGCCCTGCTCGACGTGCTGGAAGCCGAGCAGGACCGCGAAACCCGACGCCGCCTCGGCCCCCGCGCCGAAGCCTTGGATGCGGGCCGCCTGACCCGTAACGTGGCCATTGTCAAGCTGCAAGCCAACACGCAGTTGCAGGATGCCACCATCCGGCGCAAGCTGGCCTGGGATGCCGCCGCCGAGCGCGAAGCCTTGCAAACCGCCTGGCGCGACGAAATGCAAGCCGACGAAACCCTGCGGACTTACTTGGCCGCCAAGCCTACCGGCCTGCCCGAAACCGACTACGAGGCCGACCTGGAAATCCTGCGGCACCTCTACAAAGAGTTCGTGTTTCGGGGTGCGGCCCTGCCCGCCCAACTGGAAGCCGACGACCTGAACTGGGAAGAAAACCGCCCCATTGTGCGGAACCTGGTGCTGAAAACCCTGAAAATGCTGCCCTATGCGGCGGGCGATGACCAGGAACTGATGAACCTGAGCGCCAACTGGGCCGACGACCGCGAATTTGCCGAAACCCTGTACCGGCAAACCCTGGCCGACGATGCCAAAATGGAGCAACTCATTGCCGCCGCCGTGCCCAACTGGGACGTGGACCGGGTAGCGTTGCTCGACAAAATTATCCTGAAAATGGCGCTGTCCGAGATGCAGCTTTTTCGCGGCATTCCGGTCAAAGTGACTATCAACGAGTACATTGAAATCAGTAAACTGTACAGCACCCCCAAAAGCAAGCAGTTTGTGAACGGGGTGCTGGACAAGCTGGCGCAGGATTTGGCGGCCAGCGGCGACATCCGCAAATCGGGGCGCGGGCTGCTCGACAATCAGTAGCGAAGCGCAACTGCCGGGCGGCTGTTTCTATGTTTCGGTGTCTATTTGGCCGCTGGCGCGTTTTTTTGCGTACAAATCCCGCTTCCCACCCGCCGCAAGCAATTGCTTGCGCTCATTTTTACCCTTATTTCGCTCATGGCCAGCAAAACCACCACCGGCATTCTTTGCTTCGCAAGCGGCGCCCTCACCGGGGCCGCCATCGGTTTGCTCTACGCGCCCGAAACGGGCCGCGAAACCCGTTCCTGGCTCAGCTACCAGTTAGAACGCTACCGCTCGGTACTGGCCGACCTCACCAACAGCCTCGTTACCAGCCGCGAAGGCAACCAATCGAACGCCAAAGCCGAAGGCCAGCGCGTGATTTCGGATGCCAAAACCAAAGCCGAGCAGTTGCTGGGCGACGTGGACGACTTAATCAGCCAAATCAACTCGCGGAAAAGCAGTTAGCGATGAGGTGATGGGGTAATGAGGTGATAAAACTTCCAAACAGTGCCTCATCGCCTTATTACCCCATCATCTCATTACCTTGAAAATAAATGCACTTAGTAACGCTTATCCCCGGCGATGGCATCGGGCCGGAAATCACCAAAGCCGTCACGGATATTTTTGCGGCGGCGCAAGCCCCCGTTGCCTGGGAAGAGCAAAACGCCGGACAAACCACGTTTGAGCAATCGGGGGAGTTGATTCCTCCGGCGTTGCTGGAATCGCTGGAAAAGAACAAAACGGCCCTCAAAGGCCCGATTACCACGCCGGTAGGCAAGGGGTTCCGCAGCATCAACATCACGTTGCGGCAGAAGTACGACCTCTACCAGAACCTGCGGCCCGCCAAATCCACGCCCGGCATTCATACCCGTTACGAAGGCATTGACTTGGTGCTGTTTCGGGAAAATACCGAAGGGTTGTACTCGGGGCTGGAACTGTTCGACGAACACCTGGGGATTTCCGATTCCATTGCCCGCATTACGGTGGCGGGGGCCGAGAAAATCTGCCGCGCCGCCTTCGCCTACGCCGCCCGCACGGGCCGCAAAAAAGTGACGCTGGCCCACAAAGCCAACATCCTCAAAATTGCGGGCCGCGTGATGATGGAAGCCTGCCAGAAGGCTTCGGCGGAGTTTCCGGGCATCATCTACGAAGACAAAATCATTGACAATATGTGTATGCAGCTCGTGACAAAGCCGCAGCAGTTCGATGTGATTGTGACAACCAACCTGTTCGGGGATATTCTGTCGGACCTGTGCGCGGGGTTGGTGGGTGGCTTGGGCGTGGTGGCGGGGGCCAACATTGGCAACGACATGGCCATTTTTGAGGCCGTGCACGGCTCGGCCCCCGACATTGCCGGGCAGGGCAAAGCCAACCCCACTGCCTTGCTGCGCTCCGGCCTGATGATGCTTCATTACCTGGGCGAAAAAGCGGTGGCCGACCGCATCGAAAAGGCGCTGGAAGCCACCCTGGACAACGTGGCCGAATGCACCGGCGACCTCGGTGGCAAGGCCAGCACCAGCCAGTTTGCCCAGCACATCATTGATAAATTGTAGGTGCTTTTGCGCCCCGCCCCAATCCCGTTTCCCATGAAAATCACCGCTTTTCTCTGCGCCGCGTTGCTGCTGGGCGCTTGCTCACACGACCAAAACGAAGCTGGCACCCAGGGCATGAACGCCGCCGCCGAGCAAGCCGCCGATGCCACCGCCAACCCTACCGTGGACAACCCCAACGTGGTGCGGCAGGACGAAGCCCCCAACCCCGACGCGCCGGTGCTGACCTTTGCCGAAACCGAGTTTGATTTTGGCGACATCCAAGCCGACAGCAAAGTGCATCATACCTTCGCCTTCACCAACACCGGCAAAACGCCGCTCCTGATTGAGGATGCTACGGCCTCGTGCGGCTGCACCACCCCCAGCTGGACCAAAGAACCCGTGGCCCCCGGTGCCCAGGGCAAAATGGAAGTGCAGTTCGACAGCCGGGGCAAGCACGGCATCATCAGCAAGGAAGTGGCGGTGCGGGCCAACACCCAGCCCAGCATTACCACCCTGCACATCAAAGGCAACGTGCTGGACGCGGGCGAAAACGGCCCGCAACGGCCACTGTAACGGGGTGGTAGTACGATTTTTTGTCGTACTACCACGCTTATCCTGCGCCGGTTGCCGCTCAAAAGCCAGCGTGGTAGTACGACGGAAAGCCGTATCATCACCCCACCACTTAATAACAAAAAAATGTTCGCCGTTTTTCTACTTCAAGCCGCCGCTGGGGGCGAGTATATGCAACTTCTTTTCCCGGCGGCCATTGGCTTGGTGGTGTATTTTTTCATGATTCGCCCGCAGCAAAAGCGCACCGCCGATTCCAAGAAATTCCGCGAGTCGCTGGCCAAAGGGTCGCGCATCGTAACCATCGGCGGGCTGCACGGGCTGGTAGTGGACCTGACCGACGACACCGTGGTGGTGGAAGTGGACCGGGGCACCAAACTGCGGTTCGACCGCTCGGCCATTGCCCGCGAAGTGGGCACCAAAGCCGACGAGAGCGGCAGCTAATTCCATGCCAGGGCCACTGTCGCGGGCCGGCCGCTTCGTCCGGTGGTTCTCGCATCCATTTGTGAGCCAGGAGCCGAGCTTCTACCGGGCGGCCTTTGTTTGTTTGCTGGCTTCAGGCTTGTTCTGGCAAATGAATGCGCTGAACAAGACCTACACCATCCTTTTCGACTGCCCGCTGGCCTGGCACTACGACACGGCCCGCTACGTGGCCTTGCGGTCGTTGCCCACCACGGTGCCCGTTACAGTCAAAGGCCAGGGCTGGAAGCTGTTGCGGGCCAACGTGGGCCTGGGCATCCGGCCCGCCGACTTGCGGCCCCGCCCGCAGCCCGGCACCCGCTACCTGCCCGCCGCCGCCTGGGAGCGCAGCCTCCGCAGCGCCCTCGAGGGCCTGGAACTGACCGCTTGGGCCAGCGACACGCTGCGCCTGACCTTCGACCGCCTGACTACCCGCCAACTGCCCCTGGCGTTGGCCCCCGACTCGGCCCACCGCTATGCCGGGCACCTTGCACCCGCCCGCTTGGTCTTTCGGGGGCCGGCCAGTGTGCTGGCTGCCCTGCCCAGCCCCTACCCGGTGCCGGTGCCCGACCTTTTGCCCAATGCCACCGAGGTGCGGCTGGTGGTGCCGGTGCCCGACCGGGTGCGTCCGGGGGCCACTACCGTGCTGGTGAGTGGGCTGCGGGTCACGCCAAAGTTGGGAAGGAAACGCCGATAGGAAAACAGGTTGCTGCCTGCCCACTAATCACCCATCACTGAATACCAACTATGCTTCGCATTGGCATCACCGGCGGCATTGGCGCGGGCAAAACGACCGTCAGCCGCATATTTCAGGCACTGGGGGTGCCCGTGTACGATGCCGACAGCCGCGCCCGCTGGGTGATGGAACACGACTCTGACCTGCGCCAGGCTTTGCAGCAAGCCTTCGGCTCAGACACTTACGTTGGTGGTCAGCTTGACCGGCCCCGCCTTGCACAACTCGTATTCAACCAGCCCGAACGTTTGGCGCAACTCAATGATTTGGTGCATCCGCAGGTGGGATACGACTTTGCGCGTTGGGCCGCTGTGCAGGAGCGGGCGGGTCATCCCTACGTGTTGAAAGAGGCCGCTTTGCTTTACGAATCAGGGTCGTACCGGCAACTCGATTACCTCTTGGTGGTGGTGGCCCCACTGGCGGTGCGCCAGGCCCGGCTGCAACGCCGCGACCCGCACCGCTCGCCCGCCGAAGTGCAAGCCATCATCGCCAAACAATGGAGCGACGTGCAAAAAACCGACCGGGCCGACTTTGTGCTGACCAACGACGACCAGCAGCCGGTGTTGCCGCAGGTGCTGGCGTTGCACAATTGGTTGGCGGGAGGTGCAGCCGGGGCAAAACCGGAAAAAAATTGAAAATAAAAAAGGCTGCTCCGTACGGAGCAGCCTTTTTTACGCGAAAGCGGAGAAAACTAGATTTTCCCCGAGTAGTCTTCCAGCGTGTCAATGACTTTCATCAGTTGCGGCACGGCCAGCGCATAATAAATTTTGGTGCCCACTTTCGTGGATTTCAGCACGCCCCGGTCTTTGAGGGTGATGAGGTGCTGCGAAGCAATGGCCTGGGGGAGGTCCAGCGCCTGGTAGATGTCGGTGACCGACAACTGGCTGTCTTTGCCTTTGTTAGCCTTGCCGAGCAGGTCCACAATGGCCAGACGCTTGGGGTGGGAGAGAACTTTCAGCATGGCCGCAGCCCGTTCGAGTTGTTGCGCTTCAACGCGCGTGTGCAAAGGTTTCATGTGTGTGTGGGTTAGGGTGAGAAAAAATAAAAAGTAAATCAGGAAACTGGCGTACCAGAATTCGCCCAATACGATATTAGCAAGGGAAAAAGTTTCCTTCTTGGGCACAAAGTAATGCAATAAATCTTAAACTTTGCCTGAAAACCAAAAATTTCCCGGTCGCATTTTTGATTTTGGCTTTTGGTTTCTGCCCTGGCGATTGCCGCCTTACCTTTGGGGCAGTCGTGAAATCCCCTTTTCTCCCCCATTTTTAATTTCCCACCCATGCTTGACTTGTTGGCTCAGTTTGAGAGTAAACGCCCGGAAATTGTTTTTGAATGGAAAGATTCCGAAACCGAAGCCGAAGGATGGGTCGTTATCAACTCCCTCAGGGGCGGGGCGGCGGGCGGCGGCACCCGGATGCGGCTGGGGCTGGACAAGCGCGAGGTCGAGAGCCTGGCTAAAACGATGGAAGTGAAGTTCACCGTGTCTGGCCCGGCCATTGGCGGGGCCAAGTCGGGCATCAACTTCGACCCCCGCGACCCGCGCAAGCGCGGGGTGCTGGAACGCTGGTACCGGGCCGTGTACCCGCTGCTGAAAAACTACTACGGCACGGGCGGCGACCTCAACGTGGACGAGATTCACGAGGTCATTCCCATCACCGAAGAATACGGCCTCTGGCACCCGCAGGAGGGCGTGGTGACGGGCCACTACCACGCCACCGAGCCGCAGAAAATTCAGAAGCTGGGGCAGTTGCGCCAGGGCGTGGTGAAGGTGGTGGAAGATGCCAGCTACTCGCCCGATGTGCGGCGCAAGTACACCGTGGCCGACCTCATCACCGGCTACGGCGTGGCCGAGGCCGTGCGCCACTACTACCGCCTTTGGCTGAACGGTCCGCTGACCGGGCAGCGGGCCATCATTCAGGGTTGGGGCAACGTGGGGGCGGCGGCGGCCTACTACCTGGCCCAGCAGGGGGTGCGCATTGTGGGCATCATTGACCGGGCGGGCGGGCTGCTGCGGCCCGAGGGCCTGACTTTGGCCGAGGTGCGGGCCTTGCTGCTGGCCCGGCAGGGCAATGCCCTGGCCAGCGACGACCTGCTGCCGTTTGCCGAAGTGAACGAAAAAATATGGGCCAGCGGGGCCGAAATCTTTGTGCCCGCCGCGTCGTCGCGGCTCGTGACGCAGGCGCAGGTGGCGCAACTGCTGGCCGGGGGCCTGCGCGTCATCAGTTGCGGGGCCAACGTGCCGTTTGCCGACCCGGCCATCTTTTTTGGGCCAACCGGCGAATTTGCCGACCAGCACACCGGCCTCGTGCCCGACTTCATTGCCAACTGCGGCATGGCGCGGGTGTTTGCCTACCTGATGGAAACGGGGGCTGAAATTACCGACGAGGCCATTTTTAGTGATATTTCGCGGGTGATTGGCAATGCCCTGGAGCGCACCCGGGCGCAGCACGAAGCGCCCACCGGCGTGGCCCAAACGGCATTTGGGATGGCATTGCGGGAGTTGGTATAAGGTGGGTGATGCGATGATGGGGTAATGAAGTATAACCGGTACCCCTCATTTCACTCTCCATCACCTTTTTTGGTAACAATTAGATAATTTTGAATTCCTGATTTTGGTCGCCTCAACACGGGGCGATTTTGTTTTTTAATTCCCAATTCCCACCCCAATAATGGAAAAATTAAATAAGAACACTAAGACCAGCAGAACCAAGCTGGCCGACGAAATGCTGAATGCTGGCAGCGGCAAAACCATCAAGCAGCCCAATGTGAACGACGACAAGCTGACCAGCATCACCGAAATGCGGCAGCAGCGGTCGGGTGAACCCGATACGATGCTCGAAGATGAGCAGCGCATCCGCCGCTCGTTTGTGGACAAGGACTGGAACGAAATCAAGATTGCCGACTCGTGGCAGATTTTCAAAATCATGGCCGAGTTTGTCGAGGGCTTTGAGAAAATGTCCAAGATTGGCCCCTGCGTGAGCATTTTTGGTTCGGCCCGTACCAAGCCCGAAAACCCGTATTACCAACTGGCCGAGGAAATTGCCTCCAAGCTCGTCCGCCACGGCTACGGCGTGATTACGGGCGGCGGCCCCGGCATCATGGAAGCGGGCAATAAGGGTGCCCGCGCCGAGGGTGGCAAGTCGGTGGGCCTCAACATTGAGTTGCCCTTTGAGCAGACCCACAACATCTACATCGACCAGGACAAGTGCATTGATTTCGACTACTTCTTTGTGCGAAAGGTAATGTTTGTGAAGTATGCCCAAGCTTTCGTGGGAATGCCCGGCGGCTTCGGTACCATCGATGAACTTTTTGAGGCCCTGACGCTGGTGCAAACCAAGAAAATCGGGCGTTTCCCCATCGTGCTGGTGGGTTCGGCTTACTGGAATGGCCTGTTCGACTGGATGAAGGGCACGATGCTGGCCGAAGAACACAACATTTCGGCGGAAGACCTGAACTTGGTGCAAATCGTGGACGATGCCAGCGCGGCGGTGAAAATCATTGACGATTTTTACCACAAGTATTCGCTGTCCCCCAACTTTTAATCAAAGCGGCACCAGCTGTGATTATTGACTACCTCATTGTGGGGGGCGGGGCGGCGGGCTTGAGTCTGGCTTACCACATCAGTCAGGAGCCAGCGCTGGCGGGCAAGCGGGTGCTACTGATTGAGCCGCTGGCGAAGGATACCAACGACCGCACCTGGTCGTGGTGGGCGCGGGCCGACGCGCCGGGGCCGTTTGACCAGTTGGCGGTGGGGAAGTGGAGGCACATTGCGTTTCGCAGCCCCGGCTTTGCGCGGGTACTGAACCTGGGCGCGTACTGCTACCGCACTGTGCGGGGGCTGGACTATTACCAATTTGTGCGGGCGGCGCTGGCGACGCGGCCGGCGCAGTTCACGCTGGTGCAGGGCACGGTGGCGAGCCTGGAAAACACCGCCGATGGCGTGTTGGCTCGCAGCACGGCCGGCGACATTCGCGCCCGGTACGCCTTCGACAGCCGCCCACCTGACTTGGCGGCGCTGATGCAACCCGCGAAATACCACTACCTGTGGCAGCACTTTGTGGGCTGGGAAATTGAAACGGAAACCGACGTTTTCGACCCCGCCGTGGTGGAATTTATGGACTTCCGGGGCGAGCAACAGCGCGAGGCGCGGTTCATGTACGTGCTGCCATTTTCGGCCCGCAAGGCGCTGGTCGAGTACACGTTGTTTTCGGAAGCGGTGCTGCCCCGCGCTGAGTACGAGGAGGCCATTCGGGATTACCTGGCGGCGGCGGGCATTAATCAGTATCAAATTGCGGCCACCGAAACCGGCGTTATTCCGATGAGCGACCACCCGCTACCGGCGCGGGACGGGGCGAACATTTACCACCTGGGCACCCGTGCCGGGCGGGCCAAACCCAGCACCGGCTACGCTTTTCAGCGCATTCAGCAGCATTCGGCGCGGCTGGTGCGGGCGCTGGCTGATACTGGTCGCCCGCCTGCCGACGCTACTGGCGACCGCTGGCAGTTTCGGTTTTTTGACACGCTGCTGCTGGACATTATGCAACGGCGGGGCGAAAGCACCCGCGACATCTTTCAGGAGCTATTCGCCCGCAACCCGGTGGCGCGGCTGCTGCGGTTTCTGGACGAGCAAACCTCGTGGACCGACAACCTGCGGGTGCTATGGTCGGTGTCGCCGGGACCGTTTTTGCGCTCCATCGCCCATGTGTTGCGCGGTCGGCCGGGCAAAAAACTACCGCCCGTTGCACGTTAATTTAACGCGCAGCGGGCGGTAGTTTTTTGAATGAAGAATTAAGAACCTATTAATAAAAATTCTTAGTTCTTAATTGGCTTAATACTCGTCCTCGTTGAACATGAAATCTTCTTTTGTGGGGTAGTCGGGCCACACTTCTTCAATGCTTTCGTAGGGCTGGCCGTCGTCTTCGAGGGCTTGTAGGTTTTCGACCACTTCCATCGGAGCGCCGGAGCGGATAGAGAAGTCAATGAGTTCGTCTTTGGTGGCGGGCCAGGGGGCATCTTCCAGGTAGGAGGCCAGTTCGAGGGTCCAGTACATAAAGGGTAGGGGCTTAAAAACAGGGGGCGAAGGTACGCGACGGGCGGCGAATTTGAAAGCGGTAGCCGGCGCAGGGCTTATCGGCGCTTGAACCGCCAACGCAAAACGCGGCGCAAGGTTAGCCGGTGGCCTGGGCTTGGGGGCCGAAGTGGGCAATAAGGTCGTTTTTGGTGCGTACTTTCCGCTCCAGGGAGCGAATTTTGGTTTGCAGCATTTGCCGGAAAGCGTCGTTGGCTGGTGCGGGGCCAAGGTTGTCGAAATTGGCTTGCAAAGTGGTTAGCTCGGCGTGGTCGGCCCGGAGCATTTCGCGCAGCAAGCCCAGGCGGATGCTGGCGCGGGCGGCCGGTCCGCCCGTTTCGGGGCTGCCGTCGAGTTGTTTCCGCACGGCATATTCCAGGGCGCTTTGCTCAAAAATGCGGTCGCAGGCTCCCATGAAGCGTTGCCAGAGGCGGTCCGACTCTTCGCCCCGCACGGTGCCGACCTGTTTCCAGGCGGCTTGCAGTTGCTTGGCTTGGGGCACAGCCTCTTGGGGCGGGGACGTTATCAGGGCTTCGATGCGCTCGACGAGGCGGTGTTTTTGGGCCAGGGGGTCGTTGTCGGCGGTAGCGTCGGGGCCAGCCACGCTCAGGCGCTGGCTGTCGATATGCACCTTGAGGCGCTCAAAGAAAAAGTTGTTGGCCCCCCGGAACTGGGTCCAGAGGTCGGCGGCAACTTTTTTGTTGACCGTGCCGCGCACCTCGCGCCAGTCGGCCTGCAACTGCTTGAGTTGGCGCGAGGCGGTCTCGAAAGCGGTCGAGTGCTTGAGGGTTTCGGCTTGTTGCACCAGTTCGCGGTAGCGGTTCTGGGCGCGGTTGGCCATGGCCTTTTTGTCGGCCTGGAAGGCTTTGCGGCGGTCAAAAAACGTTTGCACAGCCGCTTGGAAGCGGGCTTCCAGTTCGTCACTCACGGTTTTGTCGGTGGGGCCAACTTGCAGCCAAGTGCGGCGCAGTTCCTTCACGGTTTCGCCCGCCGACACCCACTCCAAGCTGTCGCGCACAATTTCGGCTTGGCGGATGAGGTCGATTTTGAGGGCCAGGTTTTTTTCGCGGTTGCGGGCAATGCCGGTTTTGAGGTCGGCCTCGGCGGCGCTCAGGCGGCGGTGCAGGGTTTCAAAATCGCCCAGGCCGTCGTAGGTCAGTGCCAGTTCTTTCAGGTGCAGCACCTTCATCAGGTGCGACCCTTGATTTTCGCTGGTTGCCAAGCGGTTCAGTACTTCCTCGACTTTGCGGCGGAAGTCGTCGTAGCGTTGGGCAAAGTAGCCGAGGGCGGCAAGTTCCGAGTCGCGGACATTGCCCAGCCGGCGAGCGGGCTGGCCTAGCACGGGGCGCAGCCACACGCCGCCGGCTTCGGCGTAGCCGTAGCGCCGGGCCTCGGCCAGGAGCTGGTCGCTTGGTTCCATAGAGTAAAGAGTGGGGGCAGAAATTAGAAAAGGGATAGGCGGGTAGCAGCGGGCAGGCGGGGCAGCATAGGTTAATGAAGGAAAGGACCACAAGTTTACGCAAAAATGTGAACTTGCCTTGCAGCTTGCACAATTTTTTTTGGCTATTGGGCAGAAGTTGGGTGTGCGAAGGGGGGAAATTTACAAAAACGTTCCTTCACTATGCCATTCACGCCGGGTCCGTTAAGTGGCGACCGGGGCAGTATGCGGTAGCTTTGCGGACCGAAAACGCTTCCTTCATTCTTCTTTCAAAGAAAACCCGCCATGAGCGACCAAACCATTATTTTTAGCATGGCCGGCGTTAGCAAAGTCTATCCGCCGCAGAAACAAGTGCTGAAAAACATCTACCTCTCGTTTTTTTACGGGGCCAAAATCGGGGTGCTGGGCCTCAACGGGTCGGGCAAGTCGAGCCTGCTCAAAATCATTGCCGGGGTGGACAAGCAATTTCAGGGCGAGGTCGTGTTTTCGCCCGGCTACTCGGTGGGCTACCTGGAGCAGGAACCGCAGCTCGACCCCACCAAAACCGTGCTGGAAGTGGTGCAGGAAGGAGCCGCCGAAACCGTGGCCTTGCTCAAGGAATACGAGGAAATCAACGAAGCGTTCGGGGCCGAAGATGCGGACTTCGACAAGCTGCTCGAACGGCAGGGCACCGTGCAGGAACGCCTCGACCAGCTCGATGCCTGGAACCTGGACAGCAAGCTGGAACGAGCGATGGATGCGCTGCGCACCCCCGATGCCGAGGCCATTATCGGCAACCTGAGCGGCGGCGAAAAGCGCCGCGTGGCCCTGTGCCGCCTGCTGTTGCAGGAGCCAGCTGTGCTGCTCCTCGACGAACCCACCAACCACTTGGATGCCGAATCGGTGCTGTGGCTGGAACAGCACTTGCAGCAGTACAAGGGCACCGTCATTGCCGTGACCCACGACCGCTACTTCCTCGACAACGTGGCCGGTTGGATTCTGGAACTGGACCGGGGCCACGGCATTCCGTGGAAGGGCAACTACAGCAGCTGGCTGGAGCAAAAAACCACCCGCATGGCCCAAGAGGAAAACACCGAAAGCAAGCGCATGAAAACCTTGCAGCGCGAACTGGACTGGGTGCGGATGTCACCCAAAGCCCGCCAAAGCAAGGGCAAAGCCCGCCTCGCCAACTACGACAAACTGGCCAGCGAGGAAGCCAAAGACAAGGAGCAGAAGCTGGAGCTGTTCATCCCCGACGGTCCCCGCCTGGGGGCGCAGGTGGTGGAAGCCGAGGGTCTGCGCAAAGCCTTTGGCGACAAATTGCTGTTTGACAACCTCACCTTTTCGCTGCCGCAGGGCGGCATCGTGGGCATCATCGGGCCAAACGGGGCGGGCAAAACCACGCTTTTCCGCCTCATCACCGACCAGTTGCAGCCCGACGGGGGCACATTTGAGGTCGGCCCCACCGTGCAAACCGCCTACGTGGACCAGCAGCACGACACGCTGGATGGCAGCAAAACGGTGTTCGATACCATCACGGGCGGCACCGAAACCATGCTGCTGGCGGGCCGCCCCGTGAACTCGCGGGCCTACGTGAGCAAGTTCAACTTCGGCGGCGGCGACCAGGAAAAGAAAGTGGCGATGCTGAGCGGCGGCGAGAAAAACCGCGTCCACCTCGCCATGACCCTCAAGCAAGGAGCCAACCTGCTTCTGCTCGACGAACCCACCAACGACTTGGACGTAAACGCCATTCGGGCGCTGGAAGATGCGCTGGAAAACTTCGCCGGGTGCGCCGTCATCATCAGCCACGACCGCTGGTTTCTGGACCGGCTGGCCACCCACATCCTGGCGTTTGAAGGCGATTCGGAAGTGGTGTGGTTTGAGGGCAACTTCACGGATTACGAGGAAGCCAAGCGCAAGCGCCTGGGCGATGTGGAGCCGAAGCGGGTGCGGTACCGGAAGCTGGGGTAAAAAACGATTGATTGGCGAAACCAGTAGGTGGCTACGTTAGTTGTGACCGGGCTTCGGAGTGCTTTATTCCGCTGTAGCCCCTGATTTACTCTCCTTATGGAAACCGGACTGACCAAGTGGATTATCGTTATTACGGTGGTTCTGTGCTGTTTGCTGGAACTTATTGACACCAGCATCGTGAACGTGGCCCTGACCCAGATGATGGGCAACCTCTCGGCTACGCAGCAGGAAGTGAGTTGGGTAATTGCGTCCTACGCCATTGCCAACGTTATTGTAATTCCGATGACGGGCTTTCTGGCCGAGCAGTTTGGGCGGCGCAACTACTATTTTGCTTCGGTCTGCATCTTCACGCTGGCCAGCATGGCCTGCGGCCAAAGCACCAATATCTGGGCGTTGGTGGCGTTTCGCTTCGTGCAGGGCATTGGGGGCGGGGCGCTGATGGCCACTTCGCAAGCTATTCTGATTGACACCTTTCCGCCTAAGCAACTGCCGTTGGGGCAAGCGTTGTTCGGCATGGGCGTAATTATCGGGCCGACGATTGGGCCGACGCTGGGCGGCTACATCGTGGACAACTACGATTGGCCCTGGATTTTCTACGTGAACGTGCCGGTGGGCATCATGGCGGCCATCTTCACGCTGCTGTTTATCCGCGACCCGGAGCGCATCAAGAACGCCATTCCGAGGGCGTTGCGTGACATTGACTGGGCCGGTATCGGGCTGCTGATTTTGGGGGTCGGGTCGTTGCAGTACGTGCTGGAACAGGGCGAAACCAAAGACTGGTTCGAGGACTCCACCATTGTGCTGTTCACGGTGTTTTCGGTGGTGGGCATTGTGGGCTTCATCTGGCGCGAACTCACGGCCAAGCAGCCTATTGTGGACCTGCGGGTGCTGGCCAAAAGCCGCAACCTGGCCGTGGGTACGGTGCTCTCGTTTGTGCTGGGTTTTGGGATGTTTGCGTCCATTTTCGTTTTCCCCATTTTCACGCAGCGCATTCTGGGCTTCTCGGCTGCCCAAACCGGCTATTTGCTGCTGCCCGGTGCCCTCATTGCGGGCTTTATGATGCCCGTCATTGGCAAAGCGCTACAGGCGGGGGTGCCCCAGAAATTCATGATTCCGGTCGGCTTCACTATCTTTTTCGGCTTCACGTTTTGGATGGCCTCGCGCATTTCGCCCACGGCGGGCGAGAGCGATTTTTTCTGGCCGCTGATTCTGCGCGGCATCGGCATGGGGTTGATATTTCTGCCCATCACAACTATGAGCCTACAGGGCTTGCAAGGCAAGGATGCGGGCCAGGCGGCGGGACTTACGGGCATGATTCGGCAGCTTGGCGGCTCGTTTGGGGTCGCCATTGTGGGCACCTATTTGGAGCGGACGCTAATGCAAAACCGGGTGGCGCTGCTGCCCCATATTTCGCTCTACAACCCCGAAACCGTGCAGCGCATCCAGGCTTTCACACAGAATTTTGTTGCCAGAGGGTTTCCGCTCGACCAAGCCCGGCAACAGGCCTACGCTGCGCTGGAGGGCATTCTGATGAAGCAAACTTCGCTCATCACTTATTCGCAGGTTTTTGCGTACCTGGGCTTTTTCTTTTTGGCCTCCCTGCCGCTCATTCTGCTGGTGAAGCGGGTGAAAATGGTGGGTAAAATGGATTTGAACGCGGCGCACTAGGGGCAAGATGCCCCATTCAGCGGCCTGTTTGCCTCGGCGGTGCTACCTTGCAGGACACTCTCAATCCCGCCCGCCATGTCGCTTCTTTTCACCGATTTTGCCTCGTGGCAGGCACACTGCACCGCCACCGGCGAACCCCTGTTCCAGCCGGTGCTGGCCTACGAAACCGAACAAAAGGGTCGCGCCGAAGCCGACATCTGGCTTGGCTTGCAACGCGCCTACGACGTGATGCGCGATGCCGTGAAGGAAAGCCTGACCGGCGACATGACTTCGCGCTCGGGCATGGTGAACAACGGGGCCAAAAAGATTGCCGCCTCGCCGGTTACGGTGCTGTCGCCGGAGTTTAAGCAGCTTATTACGCGGGCGTTGGGGGCCAAAGAGGTGAACTCCTGCATGGGCCGGGTGGTGGCCGCGCCCACGGCGGGCGCTTCGGGCATTTTGCCGGGGGTGCTGGTCACGATACAGGACCTGCACGGCCTGCCGGACCACAAAATCCTGGAAGGCTTGCTGGTGGCGGCAGGCATTGCCCTGATTATTGAAAAAAATGCGTCGCTGGCCGGGGCCGTGGGCGGCTGCCAGGCCGAAACCGGCTCCGCCGCCGCGATGGGGGCGGGGGCCATCGTGTATTGCCTGGGAGGCACCGTCGAGCAAACGTTTGCCGCCGTGGCCATCACCATTCAGTGTATGCTGGGGCTGATTTGCGACCCCGTGGCGGGCCTGGTGGAGGTGCCGTGCGTGGTGCGAAACGCCTCGGCGGCGGCCATTGCGTTTTCCTCGGCCCAGATTGCCATTGCCGGCGTGGACCCCGTGATTCCGGTGGACCAATGCGTGGCGGCGTTGGGTGAAGTGGGCCAAAGCATGGAAACCCGCTACAAGGAAACCGCCCTGGGCGGGCTGGCGGCGACCACGCGGGGCAAGGAAATTGAGCGGTTGGTGCTGGTGCAGGACGTGCATATTTTGCCGGATGAGTGAGCCAAGCAGTGAGCCAAACCTGGTCCGGCCGGATTTTTGCGGGAGCATCAGGAACTTTTTTCAGGCCAGCCAAAGCAGCCTTTGGGCCAGTTGGCGGGTCTGGTAAATTTCACCCCGCATTGCAGCCCCTCCTTCTCATTCAATCATTGCATTCACTTTTTGAATTTTATGAAGCAAAACCTACACTCTCTCCCGCTGGGCCAACGCTTGCAGCGAATCTTTTTCCTGGGGCTGCTAACCGGAATTGGTGCCTCAATCCTGGCCCCCACAGCCCAGGCGCAGGTGTCGGCGTACAGCTTCAACCAGAATACGGCGGCGGTTTACGTACCCCTCACGACCGGCACGGTGCTGGGCAGCATCGTGACGGACGAGGAGCAGTTCAACAACCCGGCGGTGCCGGGGGGCACGGCCACGGCGGCGGCCGGGCCAGGGCTGCCCATCGGGTTTGCGTTTGATTACAACGGAGCGACTTACGACCGGTTTGCGGTGAATGCTAACGGTTGGCTGGCGCTGGGCAACAGCAGCGCCGGGGCCACGGCCGTAACGGCGTATTTCAGCGGCAACAGCACTACCAATTACATTCCCCTCAGCACTAGCACCAACCCCCCGAACAATGCGCTGGCCCCCTTTGCCCGCGACCTACAAGCGCAGGCCGGGGCCGAGTTGCGCTACGACCTGCTGGGCACGGCTCCCAACCGCACCTTAGTGGTGCAGTGGACCAACTACCGCCTCTATCTGACGGCCAACGTCAGCCTGAATTTTCAGGTGCGGCTGCACGAAACCAGCCAGGCCGTGGATTTTGCCTACGGCACCATGACCACCGCTGCCACAACCACCAACGCGGTGCAGGTGGGCCTGCGTGGGAGCAGTGCCGCCGATTTCACGGCCCGCACCAACGGCGTGGTCAGCCCTGCCACCTGGACCACCACGGCCCCGGCCAACGGCAACAACGGCACCGTGCCGTTTTCGGGCGTGGCCGCGCCGCCCACGGGCTTGGTGTACACGTTTGCGCCGCCGGTGGCGGGCGCTTGCCTGCCGCCCATCGGCCTGACCATTGGCAGCATCACCCCGGCCGGGGCTGCGCTGAGCTTCACGGCTCCGGCGGGCGCTACCAGCTTTGGGGTCACGGTGACCCCGGCGGGCGGGGTGCCTACTACTGTAACGCCCGCTCCGGCGGCTTCGCCGGTGGCATTGAGCGGGTTGCAGGCCAACACGGCCTACACCGTGAGCGTGGTGAACAACTGCGCGGGCGGGGTGACTTCGGCGGCGGCCAGCGTGAGCTTTACCACGCCGCTGGCGGCTCCCACCAACGACGACTGCACCGGGGCCACGGCCCTGACGGTGACGGCCACCTGCACCAACGTGCCCGTGAACACCGTGGGGGCCACGGCGGGCGGGCCGGTGGCGACCTGCGGTGCCCCGGCCGGGCCGGATGTGTGGTTCACGGCCGTGGTGCCGGGCAGCGGCGACCTCACCGTGACGACTAGTTCGTTGGTGGGCAGCCTGACCACGGACACGGTGCTGGAACTCTACACGGGTACCTGCACCAACCTGACTTCCATTGGTTGCAACGACGACGCGAATGCGGGGACGGGCTTTTCGTCGGTCACGGCCAGCGGCCTGGCACCGGGCGCGGTGGTGCACGTTCGGGCCTGGGTGTTTGGGTCCACCAGCACGGGCACGTTCAATATCTGCGCTTTTGGCAGCAACACGCCCACTTGCGCGGCGGCCACCAACCTGACCATCGGCAGCCTGACCACCACCAGCGCCAGCCTGAGCTTTACGGGGCCAGTGGGCGTGAGCAGCTACACCGTGACGGTGACCCCGCAGGGCGGCTTGCCCACTACCGTCACGCCCAACCCCACCGCCTCGCCGGTGGCGTTGAGCAACCTGACGGCTGGCACGACTTACACCGTGCGGGTGACGACGACTTGCCTGAACGGAGCCAGCGGCACGGCGGCTTCCGTGACTTTCACGGTGCCCAACGGCAACACGCCGACCAACGACGACTGCACGGCGGCCATTGCGTTGCCCGTGGCCAACATTTGCACCAACCGGGTGGTGAGTACGCTAGGGGCCACGGCCAGCGGCCCCACGGTGCCCGCCAGCGGCTGCGGCGGCGGCGGGCCCGATGTGTGGTACGCGGTGGTGGTGCCCGCCACGGGCACCGTCACGGTGACGACCAGCGCGTTGGCCGGGTTCGGCAGCTTTGATACGGTGCTGGAAATTTACTCCGGCACCTGCACGGGCCTGGTTTCGGTGGGCTGCAACGACGACTTCAACGGCACCCCGTTTTCGCAGGTCGTGCTGACGGGGCAAACGCCGGGTGCCCGGCTGTTGGTGCGGGCTTCGGGTTTCGGGGCGGCTACCGGGCAGTTCAACATCTGCGCCACGGCGGCCAACGTGGTGCCACCCAGTTGCGCGGCTCCTTTCAACTTGCAAGTGAGCGGCATCACCCAGACCGGGGCCACGATTACCTTCACGGCCCCGACCCCGGCCCCGACCGACTACACCGTGACGCTGACCCCGCAGAATGGCGGCCCGACCATCACGGTCGCGCCCAACCCCACGGCCTCGCCGGTGACGGTGGCGGGCCTGAGTGGCGGAACGAACTACACGGTGCGGGTGAACGCCAACTGCGCCAACGGCGGGGTGTCGGTGGCCGCCCAACAGTTTTTTGTCACGCCTGCGGGGCCGCCGCCGCCCAACGACGAGTGCGCCGGGGCCATTGCGCTGACGGCCAGCACCACCTGTGTGAACACGCCGGTGAACCTGAGCAGCGCCACGCCCAGCGGTGGTCCGGTGCGGGGCTGCGGCGCACAGAACAGCGGCGATGTGTGGTACTCGGTGACGGTGCCCGCCAGCGGCAGCGTGAACGCGACCACCAGCGCCGGGGCGACGGGCAACGCCGATACGGTGCTGGAATTGTATTCCGGCACCTGCGCCGGGGGGATGGTTTCACTGGGCTGCAACGACGACATTACCGGGGTCGGCACGTTTTCGTCCGTCACGGCCAACGGGCGGGTGCCGGGTAGCATCGTCTTCGTGCGGGTGTCGCTGTTTGGCAACAATCCGGGCAATGCCAGCTTCAACATTTGCGTCACCGACCCACCGCCCTGCCTACCGCCCACGGCCTTGACGGTAAGCAACATCACCTACAATAGTGCGTCGCTGAACTTCACGCCTTCGGCCACTGGGGTGAGCTACACGGCCACCCTCACGACCGCCACCGGGCAGATGATAACGCGCTTCGGCACCTTCTCGCCCATCAACGTTTTCAACCTGGCGGCCAACACCACCTACACGGTGTCGTTGGTGAGTACCTGCGGGCCAGGCAACAATTCGGCCCCCGTCACGACGACGTTCACGACCCCGCCCGCCCCGCCCTGCAACCCGCCCACCAACGTGACGGTGAGCAACCTGGCGTTCAACTCGGCTACGCTCAATTTTACGCCAGCAGCGGCTGGCATCAGCTACACGGCCGCCCTCACCACCCCGAACGGGCCAGCGGGTACGCGCTTCGGCACCTTCTCGCCCATCTTACTAAACGCTTTGCTGGCCAACACGACCTACACCGTGTCGCTGGTAAGCAACTGCGGCAACGGCAACCTGTCGGCTCCAATTGTGGTGACGTTCACGACCCCGGTGGCCCCGCCCTGCAACCCACCCACCAACCTGACGGTGAGCAACATTCTGTACAATGCGGCCACGGTCAATTTTACCCCCGTCGCCGGGTTCACCTACACGGCCACCTTTACCGCGTCAAACGGACAAGTAAGGACGGGCTTCGGCAACACTTCGCCCATCAACGTTGTCGGCCTGCTGGCCAGCACCACGTACACCGTGTCGTTGGTGAGCAACTGTGCGCCGGGCAATGTGTCGCTGCCCGTCACGACGACCTTCACCACCCCGGCTACGCCGCCCTGTCTGGCTCCTACTGGTGTGGTGGTGAACAGCATCAGCACCAACGGCGGGCTGCTGAATTTTACGCCCGCTGCGGCGGCTACTGGCTACAACGTCACGGTTTCGGATGCGGGGGGCGTGGTCCTGACCCGCTTCATCACCACCTCGCCGTTTCTCATCACTAACCTGTTGCCCGGCATCCTCTACACGGTGGCGGTGACGAGCAACTGCGCGGGCATCGGCAGCAGCCCGGTCGTGACCACCACCTTCACGACCCTGACCGCAACCGGCGGCTGCCCCGGCCCTACCGCCCTGACGGTGAACAGCCTGGTGCCGGGCACGGCCACGGTTTCCTTCGTGCCGGGGGCGGGCAACGTGAGCTACTCCGTGCTGTACTACCCCACCAACAACCCCAGCGCCGTGCAGGGCATCAGCCCCAACCCAACCGCCTCGCCGGTGCAACTCACGGGCCTGGCCAGCAACCTAAACTACACGGTGCTGGTGGCGGCCAGTTGCGGGGCCGGGGTGGCCAACACCATCAGCACCACCTTCTTTTCGGTGCCGGGCGTGGCCAACGACAACCCCCTGGGGGCCGTGCCCCTGAACGTGGGGCCGATGTGTGTGCGGGCCTTTTCCAGCAACTTCAACGCCACCACCACCGTGCCCAACGGCTATCCCAACCCGGCCCCCGGATGCGGCACGGCGACCAGCCCCCGCGACGTGTGGTTCTCGTTCCAGACCCTGGCCAGCGGCCTGGGCAGCCAGGCCGTGCGCCTGGACGTGACCGGCAACCCGGCTGGCCTCGTGCGGGTTTTTGCGGCCCCATCGGCGCTGGGGCCGTTTGCGCCCCTGGCCTGCGGGGCGGGCACTGGCCCCAACACCCCCGCCTCCCCAGTAAGCGTGTACAACCTGACCCCGGCCACGCGCTACTACGTGTCGGTGGCGGGCTACGCCGATACCGACCCCACGGGCAACTTCACCATCTGCGCCACCGGCATCCTCAACCTGGCCGCCCGCCCGGCCCTGGCGGGCAGCCCCATGCAGGTGTTCCCGAACCCCGCCCACCACGCCGCCACATTGCGGCTGCCCGCCCTGGGAGCCGTGCCTACGGCCACTGTGGAACTGCTCAACGGCCTGGGGCAGCTAGTGGGCCAGCAAGCCGTGCCACTGCGGCCCGGCGGCACCGAGACCCAACTCGACCTGACCGGCCTGAGCGCGGGCCTGTACGTGGTGCGGGTGCGGGCGGGCCGCGACACGGCCGTGTTGCGGCTGGCCGTGGAGTAGGGGCAAAACAAGCAGTTGGGGTGGCCCGTAACAGGTTGTGCCAACTGCGTGCAATAATCTGACCGTACCGGATAATTTTTAGTGCCAGCAGGTTATTAAGTCAAATTCTTTTCATCATTCCTCACTGAAGTACTCATGAAAAATTTCTATGCTTTCCTCGTCCTGTTGCTGGCCCTGACTGCGCCAGCGGCCCACGCCCAACGCGCCTGGCAGCCCTTTCGGCCCGGCCTCAGCTACCAATACAGCGAAACCACCACGCCCGGCGACACCACCCATGTGTTGCAACTTGGGGCCGGAACGCCGGTGCTGGGCACCACCGACACCATTTACCGCTTCAGTGGCCGGGCGGTAGCTGTTCGGTTTATGCAAACGAGTATTTGTGGTGGTAATCGACAATTACGGGCAGATAACTTATTCGGCGCTACGTTGCAGCGCCAAGCCCCAGGCGTTTTTATGCTGATGGCGGCCAATGGGCGTGGCTGTACTCTCCGCCCAACCCAGCCGGTGGGCCAAAGCTGGCCCACCGGACTGCCCGGCTTATCAGCCCAGGTAATAACGCGAACTACAGCCTTGATTCTGAACGCCACTACGGATTCGGTAGTTGCCATTCGCTTGTCCGACGGGCAAACGCTGACGTTGAGTAAATTCCACGGGTTGCTAGCTGGGCCATCGCTCGATAGTTACCTCAACGGTCGTAATAGTCGCCGAAACCTGGTTCTTACGGCCTTGCCCAACCAGCACCTGGGTGCAGTAGCCACCGGACCTCTTGGTGCGTTCGACTACCAAGTTGGGGATGTATTTCAGTACTATTACAAGTCGAGTATGCCGCTTAACTCGGGGTTGTGCGTGGAAAAATGGACGCAGGATAGCATAATGACCCGGACCGTAAGCCGGACCGGCGATACCATCACTTATGCTACTCGTCACTGGGAGCGGCAACGTGGCTACGGAGTTGCCGGAGCGCCCAGCATTTTCTGCGGAGTACCTACGGGAATTACCGTCAGGCCACCTTACACCTCCCTAAAAGTAGTTCGCAAGACAGTTTATCCCAGTGACCCGCAAACCCTCACGGCTTTTTTTAGTCGGATTTCGCCAACTTCACCCAACTTGCGTTCAGGTATTTTGACCACTACGGCCGTACGAAACACGCTCTACAACGGGCGTTTATCGTGGGGCGAAGCAGACTATGCTGACTGTGCAGCTTCAGTGGCCGACAGCGCCGTGCTAGGCCACGACAACGGGGGTGACTACATCGTGTTTACCCATTATGCGGACGGCTTAGGCATTGTTCGCTCTGGTTCGCATAACGTTATCACAACCACTCAAGACACCACTGTGCTGACCGCTTACCGCAAAGGCTCCGAAACCTGGGGCACGTTCTTCCCGGCGGGCTTTTTGCTGGCGGCCCGTCTGCAGCGCCCGGCCAGCACCACGGCGGCTTTTCCCAACCCGTTCGGGAGCAGCCTCACGGCCCGGTTTGAGTTGGCCCGCCCGCAGGCCGTGACGGCCGAGTTGCGCGATGCCCTGGGCCGCACCGTGCAAACGGGGCCAGCCACCGCCCTCGGGGCCGGGCCGCAGCAACTGACGTTGCCCACGGTGGGCTTGCCAGCGGGCATTTACGCGCTGCATCTGCGTTTCGGGGCCGATGGGCACAGCGAAGTGTTGCGGGTGGTGCGCGAGTAGGGACGAAACCAGCCCATCGGGAGCCAAGCAAAGCAACTACTGCCACCGGGGCTACGGACAACCGTGGCTACCGGTGGCAGTTTTGCGTTTAAGGAGCAATTACCCTTTTCCTTCTTTCCAATGAAACGCTTTCTTAAATTCTGCGGTGCTGCTTTGCTGACGGTGCCCCTGGCCCTGATGGCTCCGGTGGCCCAGGCCCAGGTGAATGTAAATGTGAAGGTGGGGCGGCCCGCCTGGGGGCCGCCCATTCCGGCCGGTACGCAGTTCTACTACATCCCCGAAATTGACGGGTACTACGACCTCTACGCCCAGCAATACATTGTGTACCAAGATGGGCAGTGGGTGACTGCCCCGGCGCTGGACGGCTACGACCCCTACCAGTTTCACCCGGTGGTGCTGGAGTATCGCGGGCGGCAGCCCTGGGTGTACGTCACCGCCAACCGCGCCCGCTACCCGCGCCCCGTGGTGGTGCGCCCGGTCCGCATTGTGCGCCCGGTGCGGGTGGTGCAACCCGTGCGGGTGGTGCGGCCGGGGCGTGGGGCCTACAAGGAAGGCTACCGCGAAGGGCGGCAGCAGGAACGGCACGAGGAACGGCGCGAAGGCCAGCGTGAGGGCGGCGGACAGCGGCGCGGCCGGTAAGAACCGGAATTATTGTTCCAAACCCACTCCGAAACCGGCCTAAAATTCCGCGCTTTTCGGGTAGCGCGGAAATGGAATCACGTCGCGGATGTTGCTCATACCGGTCACAAACAGCACCAGCCGCTCGAAGCCCAGGCCGAAACCGGCGTGCGGCGCGGTGCCGAAGCGGCGGGTGTCGAGATACCACTCTAACTCCTCGGCGGGCACGTGCATTTCGGCCATGCGGGTGCGAAGTTTGTCGTAGTCTTCCTCGCGTTGCGAGCCGCCGATGATTTCGCCGATGCCCGGAAACAGCACATCCATCGCCCGCACGGTGCGGCCGTCGTCGTCCAGCTTCATGTAGAAGGCTTTGATTTCCTTCGGGTAATTGGTCAGGATGACGGGCTTCTGAAAGTGTTTTTCCACCAGGTACCGCTCGTGTTCACTCTGCAAATCGGTGCCCCAATCCACCGGAAACTCAAATTTCTGCGTGGCAGCTTTCAAGATTTCCACGGCTTCGGTGTAGGTCAGGCGCTGGAAATCGTTGCCCACCACGAAGTGCAGCCGGGTCAGCAGTTCCTTGTCGTACTGGTCGTTGAGGAATTGCAGGTCGTCGGGGCAGTGGTCGAGGGCGTAGCGCACCAGCGAGCGCAGGAAGTCCTCGGCCAGGTCCATGTTTTCGGGCAGCTCGTTGAAGGCCACTTCCGGCTCAATCATCCAGAACTCGGCCAGGTGGCGGGCGGTGTTGGAGTTTTCGGCCCGAAACGTGGGTCCGAAGGTGTAGATGCTGCCCAGCGCCATCGCGGCCAGTTCGCCCTCTAGCTGCCCGCTCACGGTGAGGTTGGTTTGCTTGCCAAAAAAGTCCTGCGAAAAGTCCACCGCGCCATCGTCGGTGCGGGGCGGGTGTTCGCGCGGAAGTGTGACGCCTTCCTGCGCCTCGATGATTTTGACAATGCGGTCGGCGAGTTGTACGCCGCGGCGCTGTATTCCAACGATGATGAGACGGTCCGTGCCGTCGTTCAACTCAAGAATCTGATCGGCCATGCGACGCAGCGTACGATCAACGGCGCGCGCATCCAGCACGATGGTAGGCTTTTTTGGCATGAGCCGGAATATATCCGGGCATCAACGCGCCGCGCTGCCCAAACTTCAGCGCGAATTCCGATTGACCGGATTCATGCGTGAAATTTGCGCAGCGCGGAGTGTTCGCAATTGCAACTTGCTGACCTGCACCTCCTGCAACGACCAACAGACCGGGCGCCTCGCCTGACGCCTTGTCTCACAACTGGCTCGTGGTCTCGCCTGACCCGTAGCCCTCGCACGGTTTGTGGTCTCGCCTGACCACAGACCGATCCGTCTTTGCTGATGCGGTGCGAGCGGAGAAGCCCCCCCGGACTTCTTGATCCATCGCACTCACATCCCTGCTGCCATCCAGCCACTCACCATCGGACCTGCGCACACCACTGCAACATCAAAGAACTTCGTTTTACCAGGTGCGGTTCGACGTGCGGGGCGTGTGCCACGCATTCGGCAGCGGCGCAACGTTGCGCGCGGCGGTGCGGGCTTGCTTCAGGCGATTGCGATCGACCACCGGCAGTGTGCCCGCCGCGGCATACATCGCGATTTCTGAAGACGCGTCCTGCGTCGCGTGAGCGAACCCAAGACACCACTCGGCGCCATACGGGTGCGCGTCACCGCGTTCTTCAACGCCGCGGCCAAAAGCCGAGCATTTTTCGGCGGCTTCCAGCAGCGAGCGGCTGGAGGCCAGGTGCGCCACGACGACGTGGTATCCGTCGCGCATGCCCATGTGGTAGTTGGGCGTCTGCACGACTTCGGCCGGTATCGGGTCAACGAGTCCGGATGCGATGCCGGTGTACAACACGCAGAGCTGCGAGAAGTAGCCGCGGGCCGGTTCCACTGGTGGTTCGTCGATGATGTTGGACATGGCGCACTCGGAAATCAGGGAAGGTGGCAGCGGGCTCAACTGAGTCGCCGCCTGACATAGCCCTATCGAGCAATCGCCGTGCCGTACGGTCGCGCTCGCTAAATGCGTGTCGTATAAATTCGTAAAACGTTGTCATTCATACACTTACAAGTTTCAGAGAAAATTGTTGCATTGTGGCCACGCCCGTATAGTGCGCTGTTGCCGCAACGTCAAACTCAGCCGTGGTGCAACAGTTGCGGTTAGCCTGCCAAGGGCAACGGCGGAAATCGGCCGCTGAATCTGACAGAATCTGGGGTCAGCAAAATCTGGGGTCAGAGTCGCAGAAACATGGTACGATCTCGGAAAATGGCTCGGGGTCAGAGTCGCAGAAAAATGATGCGCGCTCGTCGGACGACCACCCGAAGATTCCTCGTGTGCACAACGGTAACGAGCTCGTCTCCGCTGGAAGCGGCGAATCAATTTACCGGTTTTCGGCGACTCTGCCCCCAGTTGGTCCCAGCCGGTCCTCCAGCGAGGCCCCGGCGCCTTACCATTTTTCTGCGAATCTGACCCCAGTTGGTCCCACAGTCGGCAGCCCGGTGGATCCCGCCGCAACCCCCAGCCTTACCCCCCCGCGTACATCCGCAGGTCCGTCCCCACAAAGTCCGCCATCTCCAACGTCTCCTCCCAATCCGGGTGCCGCAGCGCGATGTAGCCATCTGACAACAGGGTGCTCTTCCAGTTACGACGTGGCTGGCCAACGGGAATGAGATCGACGGTCATCAACGACGACCCAAGGCGCTGGCGCACCTTCTCGAGCCCGTCGATGCGCGTAATGCGGCCCTGGCCCTCCGCACGCTTGGTTACGCACGCGACGTTGTACTTCCGCTCGATATTCGGCGAGAACGTGCCATACAACTCGGCCTCGGCCCAACCGGTGAACAGGTCCACATCGCTCGCATAGTTCATCAGATCGACCGTGCGCGCACCGGGCGGGCGCGCGGCAACTTCTCCGAACACGGCTTCGCCGTCGCTCTTGAGATACCACTCCATGTGCGTGAACCCGTGTTCGTATTCCAATGCCTTCAAGACCTGCGCGCCCATTGCGCGTCCACCAGCGAGCTTAGGCTGATCAAAGTCACGTACGCTGACGGTTTGTGGACTGATCCATTCAACAGTGCGCGCGACCAGCGGCCGCGGGCGATAAAACGCAATGTGCGCGTACTTGATTTCATTTCCCCGCACAAATCGTGTCAAACGTGTACTCTTCGCCATCGATGAACTCCTCGACATCCACTTCATCGATGTGACCAAGTTGTTTGATAGCGTTCTCGACGTCCGCAAGATCGTCGCAGCGAAACGTGTCCTGCGATCCCGCACCGGCAATGGGTTTGATGATGAGCGGATATCCGACAATTTCCGCCGCCGCGAAAATTCCCTTCGAATCTTTTGCGGACGCATGATGTGGCACACGCACGCCCGCGGCGGCGAGTGCTTGCTTCATGATGTCCTTGTTGCGGAAGTGTTTGGCCTGAATGCGCGACTGTCCCGGTACACCCAGCACTTCGCGCATGTGCGCCGCGAGTTCGACACCCGGCTCCCACAAGCAGCACACGCGGTCGATCGTCATGTCTTTGACCCAATCCGCCACCATGGCGATGCCGGCTTCCTCGTTCGTAAATAAACCGGGCACCTGCAAATAGCCGGACAAATGGCGACGGGCCATCTCGGGCAATTCATGTTCAGCGCCTTCGGCCACACCGAGCACACGTGCCCCCTGCAGAGAAAGTCCACGCGTGAAGTACGGCATTTCGCCCGGATAACCGGGCATGATCATGATGACTGTGGGCGGCATGTTTCGAGTGTGTCCGAAAGTGTTTGTGTAAACGAAAATCGATGTGTGTATCCGAATGCCAGATCGGAAAAGTGTCAAACAACCGGTCAGGCTACTTGTCAGGCGGGTGTATCGCTCTACTGGTCAGGCTTGTGGTCAGCCAAGTGTAACGCTCTACTAGTCAGGCTACTGCTCAAGCGAGTGTAACGCGAACTACCGAAACGAGACGACGCAATGCATTCACCACCATTTCGGTCTCGCGATGCCTCAGCAAAATGTAGCCTTCCCCTTCATAGCTGCCTGTTGGCACCTGACCGGGATACGGCAGTCGAAAGTCGCAAATGAGTGCTCCGAATTCGCGCTCCACAACATCGAGTCCGTGAATGCCGCGCACGCGCCCATTGCCCTGTCCCCGCAAATACGCCGCACCCACTGCAAACTTGCGCGCTGGCGCTTCGAACGTGCCAAAGATCATGAGCCGAGCCCACGCCTTCACAAAATCGATGTCGTGCGCACGCGAAACGAGTGTCGTGATCTGTGCACCAGGAGGACGCGCTGCAATTTCGCTGATCGCCACCGAGCCGTCTTCGCGCCGAAACCACTCACAGTGCGAAACGCCGGTCGTCATGCCCAGCACCTTGAGCGCCTGCGACACAACTTTGCGCGCATCATCAAAGCCCGGATCATCCACTTCGCGCGGCAGCACGACACACCACTGAATCCACGGGTGCTCCAGCACTTCCAGTGGCGTGGGTTCATACCGCGTGAGCGAATGCCATACCGACTCACCATTGATCGACACAGTTTCCATTGAATGCTCAGTGCCGTGCAAAAATTCTTCAGCCAACCATGGACTTTGTTCGCTGGGCGGAATCGACGCCAGCATCGCTTCCAATGCCTCTGCATCACTCACGCGATTGGTCGCGATTGCGCCAGCACCCGCTGGAGGTTTGACAACTATGGGAAAGCCAACTTCCTGCACGAATGCGCGCACTTGCTCGGACGTGGTCGCCACCGCGTGTTTTGCAACCGGCACGCCGGCGGCGCGCAACGCATCTTTCATGCGCCCCTTGTCGCGAAAGTTAGCGGCGGCTGTTGAAGACAAACCCGGAATGCCTAATTTCTCGCGCACCGCGGCCAGCGGTTCTTGCAGCTGTTCATACGCGCCAAAACAACGATCAATTTTTCCAATGCGTGCGGACAACGCACGAACGGCTTTTTCGAGATCGGCGGTATTCGTGATGTCATCAATGCGCCAATGACCGGCGAGTCGCTCCGCCACATGCGGTGCGAGCGAATCAAGCGGCTGCTGCGCAATTACTGCCAGCTTGACGTCCGGAAGCGACGCGACCGCTTCGATCATCTGCGTCGCCGCCGGCGAGAACAGAGGCGCGACAAATACCACAGTAGTCAATGGGCGCGTCCGCAGGTGGGTTGTGAATGATGACGGCTCGTCGTGCCGAACTCTGTGCGATAATGTGGGGCGGTACACAGGCTCGCAATATTGTGACGGCACTCAACCGAGGGCGATCGCCAATTGAATTGCGCGCCGGTGATAATTCTCACGCTTGCCTGCAGGCGCGCCGTCACTCCGTCACTCGACGCCCGGAAACGCGAACGGCCTGCAAGCGCAGACCGTTACGGCATTCAGCTACAGCAACCACGGATGAGGCGAGATTCGAACTCGCGAGAGCCTTGCGACCCCACACGCTTTCCAGGCGTGCGCCTTAAACCACTCGGCCACCCATCCAACTACGGGGGTGAAACTTGTGCTCTCGTACAGAACCACAAACGGACAGGGTGAGATTCGAACTCACGATACCGTTGCCGGTACGCCAGTTTTCGAGACTGGTGCCTTCAACCACTCGGCCACCTATCCTGATTGGCTAAAGCGTTGCGTATGACGCTTTAACGATTTTTGCCTTCTGCCGTAACAGCGCTGGATCTGTTCACCCGAGCACTTCCGCGACAGACTGCCAACGATAACGCAACCGTACGGTTTTTGGTACCCGCCACGCCCACGCGCGCGGCCCGAAAAAGATTGCGTGCAAATTGTCGATCCTCGATTGCCTGATTCGACGCTCCTGTATCACCTCAAAAGGAGCCGCAATGCCGTCACCTCCCGATACGCCCGCCGAGCCCACACGCACGCAGATCCGCCTGGCCCATGTACTGACCGGGCTTGCCGCCGCGTTCCTGCTCTTTGATTCCACGAGCAAAGTCCTCAAGTTCGCTCCCGCCGTAGCGCTACCGCTGAGTTGGGATTTCCTCCGAATTCGGTCGTCGTGCTCGGCGTTGTGCAGTTCATCTGTGTCGTGTTGTACCTGCTGCCACGCACATCCGTCCTCGGCGCAATCTTGCTGACCGGATATCTTGGCGGTGCCGTCGCCACACACGTGCGCGTGGGTAATCCGCTGTTCATGCATGTGCTGTTTCCGTGTTACGTCGCGCTGCTCGTCTGGGGCGGTCTATATTTGCGCAATCTCGGTTTGCGACAACTGATGATTGTTCGCGCCATCGCCTGATCCGCTCGGCACACACCATGCTGGATGTACAGGCTGTACTCGCGTACGCATGTACGCATGTACGCATGTACGCATGTACGCATGTACGCATGTACGCATGTACGCATGCGCGCATGTGCTCATGTGCTCATGTACGCATGTACGCATGCGCGCATGTGCTCATGTGCTCATGTGCTCATGTACGCATGTACTCATATACTCGAGGATTCCTATACTCATGGGTTCACGTCCTCATGAATTCACGTCCTCACGTCCTCACGGCTTCACGTACTCACGGCTTCACGTACTCACGGATTCCGTGCGCACGTATTCACAAGTCATCACGTATTCGGTACTCACGTATTCACACGTTTCCTCACTCCAATTCCACAACAGGTTGACCCATGAAATACTTGACGATGGTTTTCTCCGATGAAGCGCAAGGACCGCCACCACCGGCGTTGATGTCGGCAATCATGCAGCTTGGCATCGATGCGAGCAAAGCCGGAGTGCTCGTGGAACAAGGCGGTTTGCATCGAACAGCGCGCGGTGCTCGCGTGCGTTTGACGGGTGGAAAAATTTCGGTGATTGACGGACCATTCGCCGAATCGAAGGAAGTGATCGGCGGGTATGCGGTTTACGAAGTCAAAACAAAAGAAGAAGTGATGGAATGGACGATGCGTTTCATGGAAGTACATCGTGACAACTGGCCGGGTTGGACCGGCACGGCCGAAGTGCGACAGATTTTTGGACCTGAGGATTTCGGTCCGCCTGGCGCTTGAAGAATCTTGCGACACCGCGTGATGTGATTCACGCGGTGTCGCAGTGCACCAGGCGTCGAACACCGAAACTGCAACCGGCTACCACATTGCATTCTTGAGCGATTCCAGCGCGCGCTCCACGGTCTCGACAAAGTCGATTTCGCCCGGGCCGCGCGCATTGGATGAATGTGCCGCGACACCGAGTTGCGAATGAATCCAGTTGATGCTGCCCGTCCGCCCTGCTTGTCGCTCTGAGCGACGCAATTCAATGACCGCACCATTGTAGAGCTGTCGCGCACGTTTTGCCTTGACGACGGCGCCCGGTTCTTTCTTTCCAACAAGCACGGCCGAACGCAGGAGGTATTCCAGTGCAGCGATGTAATCGCGTTCGGCGTCCGCCAGCGACTTGGGCGGTGAATAAATGGTGGGTTTCATACCACCAACATTGCGCTTCGGTTTCTGTTCGGTCAATATTCGGGAGCAATTTTCCCTGCGTCGGAAATCACGACTCTGACGGGGAGTTCTGACGTGCATCAACTGCTTTCCTTTGCAGTGACATGATGTCGTCGCGTTGCGTTATTTCAAAAGACCGACGCGCGCGTAACCGGCTGCGCTCTTAGGGGTCCTTTCGCCGCTCGACGAAAAAGTCGCGCAACATGGCGGCGCTGGCTGCGGCCTCGACACCAGCCAACACTTCCGGCGAATGATTGAGTTTCGTGTGGCGCACAATGTCGCCCACAGAGCCACACATGCCGGCCTTGTCATCCCACGCACCGAACACCAGACGACCGACGCGCGCCAATACGATGGCACCTGCACACATCGCACAGGGCTCGAGCGTGACATACAACGTGCAGTCATTCAATTGAGGCTGCCCGACAATTTGCGCTGCCGCGCGAAGCACCTGCAGTTCCGCATGCGCCGTTGCATCACCGTCGCGCCGCATTCGATTTTGCGCGGTCGCGATTGTCACACCATCACGCGTGACAATCGCTCCTACCGGTACTTCCCCAGCGTCCTCCGCTTCACGTGCCTGCAACAACGCGATTTGCATCGCGACACGATCCGCAGCGCTGGTGTGAGTCATAACCCAGCTACGCGACCGCCGAAACCGAATCCGTCGTGACTGATGGTGCTGATGTAAAGGTCAGTTCGCCGTCACCAAGATCAGACACGATTGCATCGCCTTCCTTGAAGCGCCCTTCAAGAACGGCCAACGCCAGCGGATTCTGCAACAGCCGCTGTACCGCACGCTTGAGTGGTCGCGCGCCATACACCGGATCATAACCTTCGTCCGCCAGAAACTTCCGCGCCGCGGGGGTCAGTGAAATTGTAAGCTTGCGATCGGCCAACAGCTTTCGGAGATGTTCCAACTGCAAGTCGACGATGTGGTCAAGTTCTCCGCGGCCCAGCGAGTGGAAGACAACGATGTCGTCAATGCGGTTGAGGAACTCGGGCTTGAACACGGTGCGCAACGTGGTGAGCACTTCCTGCTCCATCGTGGCCCATGATTGCGGCGTTGGTTCGGCACCCACTTCCAGAATGCGATGACTGCCTACATTGCTGGTCATGATGACCACGCTGTTCCGGAAATCAACCGTGCGTCCCTGCGAGTCGGTCAGACGACCGTCATCGAGCAGTTGCAGCAGTACGTTGAACACGTCGGGATGCGCCTTTTCGATTTCGTCAAACAGAATGACGGAATACGGACGGCGACGCACCGCTTCGGTCAGTTGTCCGCCTTCTTCATAACCCACGTAGCCCGGCGGCGCGCCGATCAAACGTGCAACTGCGTGTTTCTCCATGTATTCGGACATGTCAATGCGCACCATCGCATGCTCATCGTCAAACAGAAACTCAGCGAGTGCCTTTGCGGTTTCTGTTTTCCCAACACCAGTCGGTCCGAGAAAAATGAATGAACCAATTGGGCGATTGGGATCCTGTAATCCCGCGCGTGAACGTCGCACCGCATCTGCAACCGCGCGCACGGCCTCGCTCTGCCCCACCACGCGTGTTGCGAGCACCGTTTCGAGCTTCGTCAGGCGCTCACGCTCGGATTCGAGCATGCGCGTGACCGGGATGCCCGTCCAGCGTGCGACAATTTCCGCAATGTCTTCTGCGCTGACTTCTTCCTTGAGATACTGCGCGCGTCCGTCGTGACTGGCCAGTTTGCTTTCCGCAATCTTCATCTCTTTTTCGAGCTTCGGAATGCGATCGTAACTGATCTCGGCAGCCTTCGCCAACTCACCTTTCCGCGTAACCTGTTCGACTTCGATGCGCGCCGCTTCAATCTCTCCCTTGATCCGACCTACCGCACCTAGTGTGTCCTTTTCCTGCTGCCACTGTGCTCGCATGGCGGATGCTTTTTCTTTTTCATCAGCCAGCAACCGTTCAATCACTCCACGGCGTTCGAGGCTTGCCATGTCGGTTTCCTTGGCTAACGCCTGCCGCTCAATTTCGAGCTGCACCACCCGGCGTTCGACTTCATCAATTTCCTGCGGCAGTGAATCGATTTCGATGCGCAGGCGTGACGCCGCTTCATCAATGAGATCAATCGCCTTGTCCGGCAGAAAACGATCGCCGATGTACCGGTTGGACAGACGCGCTGCGGCGACAATCGCACTGTCGGTGATACGCACACCGTGGTGCGCTTCGTAGCGTTCTTTCAGCCCGCGCAAAATTGCGATGGTGCTTTCTACGGTCGGCTCGCCAACAAACACCGGCTGAAAACGACGTTCCAGCGCCGGATCTTTCTCGACGTTTTTGTATTCATCGAGCGTGGTCGCGCCGACCATGCGCAACTCGCCACGGGCCAACATTGGCTTGAGCATGTTGCCGGCGTCCATCGCACCTTCCGCCTTGCCCGCGCCAACCAGCGTGTGCATTTCGTCAATGAACACGACGTACGCGCCTTCCGATGCGACAATTTCGTTCAGCACCGACTTGAGACGTTCTTCGAATTCGCCGCGGAACTTTGCACCGGCGATGAGTGCGCCCAAATCGAGCGAAACGAGCCGTTTGTTCTTGAGGCTTTCGGGAACGTCGCCGTTCACCATGCGCTGCGCGAGCCCTTCGGCAATGGCTGTCTTGCCCACGCCAGGTTCGCCAATCAGCACCGGATTGTTCTTCGTACGCCGCGACAATACCTGAATGACGCGACGAATTTCTTCATCGCGACCAATCACCGGGTCGAGTTTGCCTTTGCGCGCCGCTTCGGTGAGATCACGCGTGAAACGCTTGAGGGCCTGGTACTGATCTTCGGGCGTTTGATCAGTGACCTTGTGTGCACCGCGCACAAGTTTGAGTGCATCAAAAAGCGCCGTACGCGTGGCGCCAACTTCATTCAACAGCCGAAACGAATCTGTGCCCTTGGCGTTGGCCAGCGCCAGCAACAGGTGTTCGGTCGACACAAACAAATCACCAAGCGGCTGCGCTTCCTTCTCGGCCGCATCGATGACCTGATTGAGTTCGCGACTGAGTGATGGCGTTGCGTCGCTTTGCTTGGCGTAACGGCTGGCTTCGAGCTCGGCCGACGTGCGCAAGCCTGTAACATTTACGCCAACCCGCTGCAGGATTGGCACCACGATGCCAACATCCTGCCCAAGCAGGGCAAGCAGCAGGTGCACGTCGTAGACCAGCGGATTGCCGGTTCGACGCGCAATGGAGACGGCTTCGTTGAGCGCTTCCGCGCTCTTTACTGTCAAACGGTCTGAATTGATCATGATGCTTGTATCGTAATCAACAAAACTTTGTTTCGTGAAACGAGAAAGGCGCCTCGGGTCCGCTCACCCGTGGCGCCTTTCACACTGATTTTCGGTCCGTGGTACTCACTTCGACACGATAGCTTTGCTTGAAATCAGAACCCCGTCTTGATCGAGCACAAAAATGTAAACGCCTGATGCAGGCTCTCGACCGGATCCAAAGTGTTGTTCATCCCACAGCGCTTCATACTTGCCGCAGGGGAGAAGCACACCTCGAAGCGGCGTTCCTCCAGAAACTCCTCCAGCCCCTCCAACGAGCACCGGATACGAAACTGTCTGACCTAATACGTTGAGAACTTTAAGCGTAATTCGGTACTGACGACCCGGTTCTGCGCAGGTTGGGAAACCCCCAACAGTGAAAGGCTGTACAGTTTTTGGATTAAGAGGGTTCGGATAATTCTGCGTCATACCGGGACGACCTGGCGCAGATGACTTTTGAGCAGATGCTTCTCGTGGCATGATAACGCATAGAGCGAGCACCAGACCGAGTGCTGCCCACGGACGATTCATGTTGCTTCTCCGACTGACGAATTAAGGGGCTAGTCGCAGTCTCCAATGAAAAGGTGATCGTTGAACTACTCTGCGAAATTAGGACGCTTGACACGGGTAGTCAAGCAACATCATCGCTCGCGAGCCGGCCATCCTGACCGAAGCCGCCCCTCGGCCGCTACAGCTATGGACCATTTGTACTGAAAACGTGTTAGCTGCATCACTAAAAACACGCGTCCGACTTCGCTTCTGGCCAAAGATACCCCGAAATTGAGTGGTCGTGCCTTCGGCCGGATGCCGTCTTAAGACAGCATACTTTGTGCCAGGTCATCCTGCCAATTGCCCAGACTCCCAGGCCGCGTACGCCGGCATGCGCCGCACATCTGGCAGATGCTGCGCCAGGAACTCCCGAAAGAGGCGCTGGTGGGCCCGCTGGTCTCCTTCCGCGCACAACTCTACCGTCTCACCACCAAGCCATTGCCTAAGCGCCTCCCGTGCCGCTGCCGGCAATCGCCGCCCACCCGGTGCAGAAGTGGCGCAGCGCCCGCATAGCGCCCCGCCCATCATATGGCTGAATGTGGCGTCCTCGTCACTGGACAGAGTGGCGTGACAGTTCGCGCAAACGTCTACGGTGGGGGCAAAACCCACGGCCGACACCAGCGTCCACAGCGCGCCAAGTCCGGCGGACAGGGCGTCTTCCCCCCGTGATGCGGAGATCGTGTCAAAACCTGCCACGACGCCGTCGTAGACATTAGGCGCCGACTCGTCGTGCACCACTCGCAAGACACACTCGGCCACGGCTGCGGCGGCAGCAAATCGTGGGAGACTCTCAGAGAGTCCGGGACGTGGATGCCCCGCGTCAAAGCTCACGAGCGTGTGCAAATCGCGTCCCGGCTTGAGCTGAAGCTGCACCGCACCCTGCGCGAAAAGATCTAACGCGCTGCCGAACCGCTTGCGCGAATTCCGCGCGCCACGGGCGAGTACGGTCTGCACTCCCGCATCTCGCGTCAACAGCCGCAGGATGCGAGACGTTTCGAGATAGTTGAACGCGTGCAGCACAATCGCGTCAGTTACGAGCGGTGTCATTCTGAAAGTTATCGCACCGCGCAATCACCCGGTCGCGGCGACCGACGAATCTACGAATAACAACTCAACGCCCACACAAGACAGCGACCAACCGTCAGCAACCGGCAAGTGACCGGCAAGCGCGAAGTCTCGTCAGGTCCGCCCCCCACTGCGCTTCCGAAGTGGCAGCAGCGCCGGAGCCCCGACAGCCGGATCGCGCGTGATCACAAGTGGCCAGTTGTAGACCCGTTCAAGTACGGCGCCGCGCATCACGTCGTCAGACGTGCCTTCCGCGGCAACCTGACCCTCGTGCAGCAACACGATGTGCGACGCGAACCGCGCCACCAGATTGAGCTGGTGGCTGATGAGAAGAATTGCGCGACCACTGTGCGCCAGCGCATCCAGCAGTTCGAACACCGCCATCTCGTGTGCGACGTCCAGAAACGCGGTGGGCTCGTCCAGCACCATGATGTTTGCCTGCTGTGCCAGCGCGCGGGCAATGCGCACACGCTGCCATTCCCCGCCCGACAGCTGGTCGGTGGAACGCGCGAGCGTGTCCTCGGCCCCGGCGAGACGGATGGCTTCGTCCACCGCCGCGTTGTCGTGGTTGGTCAGTGCGCCCAATGCACTCCGATGCGGATGTCGGCCCAGTGTGACAAACTCGCGCACCGGCAGCGGCAACGTTGGCTCCTCGCGTTGCGGCACGACGGCAACTGCGCGCGCAAACTGCCGCGCATCAAACGACGAGAGCGCGGCGTTCGCGATTTCAATACTGCCCCGCTCCATCGGAATGCGACGCAGCAGCGCGCGCACCAACGTGCTCTTGCCGCTGCCGTTTGGCCCAACCACCGCCGTCAGCAGTCCGGGCGCGGCGTGAAGCGAAACACCATTCAGCGCGGGCACCGGGCGCGTTGGATATCGCACGACGACATCGCGAAAATTGATCATGATGTCAGTTGAGCCGGCGCAATCGCGCCAGAAAAAACGGTACACCGATTAACGCCGTAATTGCGCCCAATGGCAATTCGGCCGGCGCGCGAACAGTGCGCGCAACGAGATCGGCGAACACCAGCAACAATGCACCGTACACACCGGATAACAACAACATTGAACGATGCCGACGTGCGCCCATTGCACGCGCAAGATTGGGCACCACCAGACCAATGAATCCAATCAGCCCGGCCGCTGCGACGGTTGCGGCCGCAAGAAACGACGCAATCAGAAAAATCTGACGCGATGTGCGATCAACATTGGCACCAAGCGCGGCAGCAGGCTCTTCTCCCAACGCGATCACATCCAGTTCGCGCGCGAGCCAGACGAGCGCGCCACCAAACATCGCGACTGCGGCGGCCAGTCGCCCCACGCCGCCCCACGTTGCATCACCGGCCGAACCCATCATCCACCACAAGGCGCCGCGCAATCGATCTGCGGGAACGCCGGCCAGCGTGACGATGATGACGGCATTTGCGAACGCGCCGACCACCACGCCCGCCATCAACAACACGCGCGCATCGGTGCGACCAGAAACGATATGCGCGATAAGCGACACACAAACGGTTGATGCGGCCGCTCCGACAAACGCTGCCAGCGTCACACCAATTGGCGCACTGATACCAAGCGCCGTAGCGAGCACCGCCCCGACAGCCGCACCCCCTGACACTCCCAGCAGATAGGGCTCGGCCAATGGGTTGCGCAACGTGCCTTGCAGCGCGCCCCCACTGGCCGACAATCCGGCACCAACAAGTGCTGCAAGAATGACACGCGGCGCACGCAGATCGCGCACTATGGAAACCACGGTCTCATCGCCGCTGCCCCCAAGTGCCCGCACAACATCACCTATTGGAAGCGACACAGCACCAATAGCGATGGCAACAAGACACAGTACCACGAGTCCAACGAGTCCAAGCACCATCGCGGGCCAATACGCACCGCGCGACTGCGGTGCGGCCGTCGCGATGTCGGTGTTGATCATTGCAAACTGGAAGCGCGTTCAGGATGCAGCAACTTCGCCAGCGAAACGGCCGCCATGCCGAGTGTGACGGTTGGTCGCCCTGAAAGCAGTGTGTCAACGGCGAGGATTTTCTTGTCGCGCACCGCCCGCACCGATTGCCACTTGTTGTCGGATTGCATGCGCATGGCCGCGGCTGGTGACGTCAGCACGAACTCTGGATTGCGATGCGCCACTTCCTCGATTGTGACTTCGGGTGATGGCTTCGCAAAGTCAGAAAAGCTGTTGGTGGCGCCGGCAATCTCAAGCAATTCGGCGATGAAACTTCCCTGTCCGACAACCATCACCGGCGAGTCGTACAGCGGCCACACGACTGTCGGCCGTTTCACATTGGCCACGGCGCTGCGTACCCGATCTAGCGTCGCGCGCACAGAGTCCACCACCGTTTGTGCGCGTGACTCTGCATTCAGTACGACACCCAGTTGCTTCGTGAGCCGTTCGAAATCTTCAATGCGATCAACGCGGGTGGACATCACGGCGATACCCGCATTGCGGAAGGCAGTGGCGGCCGCGCGATTGTCGTTCGTAGCGTACAACACCACCAATGTTGGTTTTGATGCGAGCACCACTTCAATGTTCGGACGAATTCCGTCGCCCATGTTCTGCACAAATTTCGCAGAATCGGGAAACTGATCCCAGGTTGTGCGCCCAATCATGCGTGGACCGCGTCCCATCGCGAAAATCACTTCGGTCGCAGCCGGCACAAGCGATACGACGCGCAACCCTCTCAGTGTGTCGGTCGGCAGTGGCGCGCCAAAATCGTCAGTGTCGGCGACGGACGTAACCACCGGCGACGGTGTCGTTTCAGCTTTGCGATCAGACTTGCTGCACGCGGCCACAAATGCGATGCACGCGATCACGACCACTGTGAACACGTGGCGTCGCACGCGCACGGATTCGCGGCTCACGTGCGAAGCAGCACGCGCCACATCACTCAATTGCCTCGGCCGATTTCTGCAGCGAGTGCGTCCTTGAGTTCAGCGCGGCGTTCTTCGTACGCTGTGCGCATTGCTTCCGTCGGGTTTTCGTACTTGGCATAGGTGGCGTCGAGATCGGCAATCTCGCGTGCAAGCCGATCGGCCAACGGCGCTTCCCGGACACGCACCGGTGGCAAGCCCACGTACGCGGGCGCGCGATTGCGTTGCATCGCGCGCAACAGAATCAACAACATGATGACACCAATCGTGCCCAGAAGCGCGGCGATGTACAGATTGCGACCGATGCCCGGCTTTGCCGGAAGCTTGATATCGATGACCGTGCCGTCTTTCACATCCTGCGCCAGGAAACGGCGGAACGTGCGATTCTCAATGGATTGCGGATCGGCCAACGTCAGCCCGCCACCCGTCACCATTCCCAGCGGTTCCTCGACCAGCACTTCAAGCACAACCGCGCCGTGATCGACGGTGAACGAAAGCGGGAAGGCTTCAGTGGGCAGCTTGTACGAAAACGAAACCTGTTTCACGCCGGGCGCGATAGCGCTGTAGATCGCCACGCGTCCGTTTGTTTTCGTGAACGCATCCGAAGAAATCTCGCCATCGCCCGCTTTCAAATCGCGCGCGATGCTGGGAACGATTACTGACCACGTGGGTGTGCCCGCAGAATCGGCGCCGGATGAAAGCGTCTTGATGCTGTCGTTGGACAGTTCAAACACTTCAATCACCGTGCGTAGATTGGCGCTATCCGCGTCACTGATAATCAGGTGGCGGCCAGAAACGGTGAGCGGAAATATTCGGGTGGTCGTATCGAACACCGTGATTTCCGCGTCACTTTCCTTGACCAACGCGGTGCGAAAGGGCGCTGTGAAGTACGCGATGCCGCCCCACGTGACTGACGTGAAATACACCGCGTCGGCACTGCCGGTGGTCTTGTACCTGAAATTGTACGTTCCGTCCGCGGCGGTGCGCATTGAATCGAGCGGCGCCTGCGAATCCTTGCCCACACGATGCAGTGTGACCATGACGTTGGGCACGCGCGCGAGTCCGGTGCTGTCCGACGCTGCGGGAATTGGCGCGGTTACATCTGGTACTCGCGCGGTTCCGGCCGCCGGCAATGCCGGCGCAACGGGACGCACCACGCGGCCGATGACTGACCGATTTTCCTGCGCCTGAGTTGATGTCGCAAACGCAAACGCAGCGAGACCAGTCGCGAGTCTGGTGACGAAACGAATGGTTGGTGTGTGTGTGCGCACAAATTTCACGGGGAGAACTTTCCGAAGTCTTCGGGGCGAAGTTTCTCCAGATAAGCCTTGAGTTGTTCGGCGGAAAATTCCGGATACGTTGGCGGGGCGAGGTTCGATTCCGTCACGCTGCCCGACTCGTCGATTGTCTGCACATCGACGTACGCCAGCAAACTTTCTTCAACAAAAATGGGCGCGGCCATGCGCACCGCGATCGCCATCGCATCAGAAGGCCGGCTATCGACGTGCAGCACGCCGTCGGGTTGTGCAATCAGCAGCTCGGCGTAATACGTGTCGGCTTTCATCATCGTGATGTGCACCGCCTGCAACTGGCCGCCCATGGCGCCGATGATGGATTTGCACAAATCGTGCGTGAGCGGCCGCTTGGGTTTGACCTGCTGCACGGCGGCCGCAATGGACTCGGCTTCGAGTCGGCGAATCCAGACTGGCAACAGACGCTGGCCGTCTTTTTCGCGCAACAACACAACGAACGCGTCGGATATCTTGTCGGACACGACGCGTTCGATGTTGACTTCGATCATGGCCAGCGCAGGGCGCCCGGTTAGCCCTTGATGGCGCGCTTGAGTGCGGCCACGCGATCGGTGCGTTCCCAGGTGAACAGCGTGTAGCCGTTCTTGCCTTTGCCAACCATTTCCGGCTGGCGACCAAAGTGTCCGTACGCAGCGGTTGGCTGATAGATCGGCTTACGCAGATCAAGCGCCTTGGTGATCCCGGCTGGCGTGAGGTCGAATTCGCCCATGACAGCTTTTTCGATCTGGCTATCGGGAACCGAACCCGTACCAAACGTCTGCACGTACACGGACACCGGCTCGGCCACGCCAATGGCGTAGGCCACCTGCACTTCGCAGCGCTTCGCGAGTCCGGCTGCGACAATGTTCTTCGCGACCCACCGCGCGGCATAACAGGCCGAACGATCAACCTTGGACGGGTCTTTTCCGCTGAACGCGCCGCCGCCGTGACGACCCATCCCGCCGTACGTGTCGACGATGATTTTGCGGCCGGTAAGGCCAGCATCACCCTGTGGTCCGCCGATGACGAAGCGACCGGTTGGATTGATGTGCGTCTTGAGCTTCTTGCTACGCAATTCCGATGGGATGCTCGCTTCAATCACTTCCTTCGTGATGGCGGCGCGCAATTTGTTGTTGGCGATCTTGTCGTCATGCTGTGTGGACACAACGACCGTGTCGACCATGACCGGAATGTTGTCTTCGTACACGACCGACACCTGCGCTTTTCCGTCGGGACGCAACCATGGCAGCGTGCCATCCTTGCGACGCGCGGCCAGCGTGTGCGTGAGTTTGTGCGCGAGCTGAATGGGCATCGGCATGAACTCTGGTGTTTCATCCGTTGCGTAGCCGAACATCATGCCCTGATCGCCGGCGCCGCCGTCATTGACACCCATCGCGATATCGGGCGATTGACGATCAATTGTGCTCATGACTGCACAGGTCTTGTTGTCGAATCCGTACTCGGCGTTCGTGTACCCGATATTCTTGATGGTCTCGCGCACAACATCCGGCAAATGCACGTACGCCGTGGTGGTGATTTCACCGGCAATCACAACAAGGCCTGTGGTGACCAACGTTTCACACGCGACACGTGCGGCGGAATCCAGGGTGAGGATCGCATCAAGCACAGCGTCGGAGATCTGGTCGGCGATCTTGTCGGGATGTCCCTCGGTAACGGATTCCGAGGTAAAAAGGTGTCTGTCGGCCACGCGATTCCGGGTTGAAAGTAGGTTGGCAGAACGGCTGGTAATCGATCGATTTTTCATACCAGCGTGCCGCTGCTTGGAGCGGCACAATTTGTCTACGTCAATAGTAGAACGGCGCCGCCCCGGACAATAGGCTCACCACTGTATACGCACGAGGAAAATGCTCGCGCGCATCACAGTAGTGCGCCACAGTCAGGAGTCGCGCAGACCAGCGTTATCGCCCATTTCGGAACGCAGGCGACGCCGCAGCAGCAACTCCACCTCACGCGCCGTGCCCGCGGAGAGCGCCGCATCGGCTGCATCGCGCGCGGCTTCGATGCGCACACCGCGCACGACTCGCTTGACGTACGGTACGGCACGCGGCGACACGCTGAGGTTCTTGATGCCGAGCCCCATCAAGGCGAACACACTGATGGGCTGCGACGCCATTTCGCCACACACGCTGACCTCGACCCCATGCGCCGCGCCGGTCATCTGCACCTGCTTGATGAGACGGAGCACCGCCGGATGCAGCGGCGTGAACCGATGCGCGAGATTGGCGTTGCCCCGATCTACGGCGAGTGTGTACTGCACGAGATCGTTGGACCCGATGCTGAAAAAATCCACGTCGCGCACGAGCGTATCCGCCGAGATGGCCGCGGCCGGTGTTTCCACCATGACGCCCAGCGGCACTTCGTCCCGAAACGGCACACGGCGCGCCGAAAGTTCTTCGATGCACTCTTCCATCAACTGGCGCGTTTCGCGCACTTCTTCGACCGTCACGACGAGCGGCAGCATGACCCGCAAATCGCCGTGCACGGCGGCGCGCAGCAATGCGCGCAACTGCACCTTGAACAGCACCGGCTCATCCAGACACATACGAATGGCCCGCCAGCCGAGGAACGGATTGGGCTCGCTTGGAAAACCGCCAACGGGCAGTTTGTCGCCGCCAATATCAAATGTGCGAATGATGACAGGTCGTCCGCGAAAGGCCTCGACCACGCGACGATAGGCGCGGTACTGCTCCTCTTCGTCGGGCATGGCGGCACGACCAACCACGAGAAATTCCGTGCGCATCAATCCAACACCGTCAGCGCCGCTGTTGGCCGCGAGTTCGGATTCTTCCGGCAGATCGACATTGGCGCGAATGACCATACGCGCGCCATCCAGCGTGACCGGTTCGCTGAGCGCGAGCGCCCGAATTTCTTCGGCGCGACCGGCCTCCATTTCGATACGATTGAGCGCGTTCGCAACATCGTCGTTTGACGGTGCGATGATGAGCGTGCCTTCGTTGCCATCGAGGATGGCCTGCTCACCGCCCTTGAGGTACGCGACCGCGTTGCGAAGTCCGACGACGGCGGGAATACCCAGGGATCGCGCGAGAATTGCGACGTGCGCCGTGGCCGTACCGGCGTCCGTGGCGATGGCCGAAATACACTCGCGATCCAGCTGCAGCGTGAGCGACGGTGTCAGATCATTGGTGACAAGAATCGCGTTCGCGCCTTTGGGGACATCGACGGGATCGTGATCTGCCAGACCTAGCAAAATTGACAGCACGCGAATGTGCACGTCGGTGAGATCGCTAACTTTTTCGCGCAACATGGGCGCAGAATGTTTGGCGAAGTGTTGACGCCATTCGAGCAGAATGATGTCAAACGCTTTTTCGGCACCGAGGTTCTGGTGGATGAGCGATTCGGCGCGTGACAACAATTCCTTGTCGTCCAGAATGGCCAGCTGCACGTCGAAGATGGCGGCTTCTTCCGCACCGGCCTGCACTTCGGCGCGCGCGCGCAAATGACGCAATCGCACCCGCGCCAACTCCATCGCATCGCGCAACCGCACAATTTCCGAATCAATTTCGTCAGTACGAACCAATCGCTGACGTACTTCCGGCACCTCCCAAACGCAGGAGGTGCACCGACCCACGACAATTCCGGGCGAAGCCGGAATCCCGCGCAGGACTGAATCCACTAAGTCTCACCGAAACGTGAGGCCACCAGCACCGACAACGCATCGATGGCGTCCTCGGCATCCGGGCCCGTCGCGCGAAGCGTGATCGTTGCGCCGTATTCGGCCGCCAGCATCATGACGCCCATGATACTTTTGCCGTTCACTTCGAGATCTTCGCGCGAAATCGTGATGTCACTTTTGTATCGCGACGCCGCCTTGACCATTTCGGCCGCGGGGCGCGCGTGTAAACCATGTTTATTGACGATTTGGACGGATCGCTCGGACATCAGCGTACCACCGAGTAAAGGACAAGTGCGGTAAGAATGACGAACACAATTCGCCATCCTTCGATACGACCATGCAGCCGAACGAGACAAACGGCCAGCACTGGTGTGAACACCGCCACCGAAATCGGCAGCGGAGCGAAGACAGGACCGCCCCCAATGGCGCGGTGCACAGCAAGTGGCAGAGCGAGACCGCCAATCACAGCGGCCGCCCTCCCAATGTAGCGCGGTCCATGCTGCAGCACCGGGGCTCCCATGGCCGAAGCCACGCGCATGCCATGTTGCCAGCCAGCGCGGAGCCCCAATTGCGAAGCAGCAGATGCCCAATGTTGTACAGCAGCAGGAATCCGACAACAACGGCCAGCGGATTTGCACCCAGGCCGAAGAAGAGCAGCGCGACGAGCGAGCAAGCCGGCAGCCACGCGGCCCACACCAGTCGATCACCAACACTGCCCAGCGGGCCACAGAGCGCTTTCCGGAAGCGCTCGATGCGCTCGGGCGGTGTCATGTCGATCTCGACCCGCGCCAGTGATCCGATCGCCCGCGACGCGAGGTATGGGTGCGCGTTGAAGTACGTGCACTGGCGGGCGAGCGCCTGATTGTACGGTTCGCCCCCGATACCACCGGGCAGGCGCCGGAGCGCCGGCTCGACGCAGAATCCAATGCCGTTGCCCAGCAGCAGTTCGTAGTTCCAGGAGCCCTGAACGGCGAGGCATCGAAGAAACATGCGCGCGTGTGTGGCGCGGTCGAGCGGCGCCACCGCTGGCACGGGCGCGGCGGTGCTACCAGCAGCTACGAACGCCGCCGTTTGTGAGGGGAGGCGGTGCGGGCGTGACCACGCCGGCGCTGAATTGTTCAGCCACGCAACATCACTCCCCCGTGCCAATGGCCAGCGCGGCGAGGAAAGCCGACGCGTACCGACGATCGCGTGAAAGTCCTTCCAGATTGCCGCCGCACAGACCGCCGCCACACTGGTGATGACCACTGCCTTCGTGATATCCGCATTGAGATTCCAGTGCGAATTGGCCCAGTCGGTAAACCAGAGCGTGGGTACGAGCATGACAAGCGTCAGCAGCGTGCCGCGCAGGAAGTCGAAGGTCATGCCAAAGAGTTGCAGCGACACGACCGTGCGAATGTTTCCCGCAGCCAACAGTTCGAGTCGGGGCCGAGCCCAGTTGGCGATCATGCGGCGATGACGCACCATCGTCCAGCCGCCAACCCAAGCGTGAAAATTCCAATCACCACCGCGATGGCCAGGGAGCCGGCCTGCGGAATGACCGAACCCGCCGCCCCCTGAGCGGCGAGCACGCCCGCGACCGTGGATGCACTGCCCCACTCCGGATATCGCGAGGCACCAACCGGCAATGATTCGACCGCGAGGCATTCGAGCGCAGCGCCACACACGAGCCCCGCCAGCGCATCTCCTGCAAACGCGCCACCCAGCGTGGACGCCACGATTGGACGCGAGATCATCGCCTGCGGAAAACTGACGACATCCAGCCCCAGCACGCCGCCCAACAACGACAGCGGCACCAGATCGATCGCGCGCGACAGGAAGCCCGCGCTGTCGGTATCGACGGCGGGAATCATGAGCAATGCACGAAACGATCAGACGTGTGCATTAGCGCGTCTGGCTGGTTGGACAACAGTTCATCGAGCGGGACTGGTCGCGCGCCCGGCACATCCTGCGCGGTGACTTCCACACCGGCGGCGGCGATTGCGCGCAAACCGGTTTCCTCTGTGGGCGTGAGAAACACGTAGCGCAGCCGCGGCGTGCGTCCTGGTGAGTGATGAACACCGCCAATGTTGACCGTGCGAATCACGGGTTTGCGCTGACGAGTCGCTGCATCGTGCCAATGTCGCCGACGAGCACGATGCCCATGCGTTGGTCTAGTGCGTACCGAGCAATGACTGCGCCCGCGGATGCGACATCGCAGAAACTGACTTCCATTTCCGGAGGCACACCCATGCGATAGAGCTCCTGCTCCCATTCGCTGGCAGCGACATCGTCATCCACCAGCACGATGAAGCGCAACTCGAGCGGTTGTCCCCATCCCACCACCACCTGGCCGTGAATCAGCCGATCGTCGATGCGATACAGTGCGATGGGCATATCAACCCACCACCGTCAATGTCGCGCGCCCTTTGTCCGCCGCGGCCGTAGCGGCGGCGACGCTGGATTCATCATCCGGACGAAAGGCAAATTCGAGCGCGGCCGCGAGGTTGACACCGGTCACCACCACGAGCCCCGGACGGGCGCGTTGCAAACGGCGCGCCGACATTGTGCAGCTGCCAGCCGGCAAATCGGTGAACACAACCGTCGCACCTGTGACATCGAGTTTTTGCGCGATCACACTTTCGATGTCGGCGCCACTCAACCCGGCGTTGGATACGGCCGCAAACACGCTGCCTTTGCCTGAGATCTGCTGCACCGCCGATACAAGACCGGCGGCGAAATCACCGTGACCGGCAATGACAGCGCGCGGAGCTGCAACGGCGGTGTGGTCGATCGTGTCGCTTGAAACGGAATTCACTACTCCTCATCCTCCTGCAGGTACCGTTGCACATCGCTCGCGCGTCGCATCGAACCATGAGGCGCTCGTTGAATGCGGTAGCGGTGTCGTAGCCGCGATAATAACGCAACAGGTGATTCATCGCGATTACTTCGGCAATAACGGTAATATTTTTTCCGGGA
>CBDFGP010000005.1:0-6605 GCA_965247135.1 Hymenobacter sp.
TGGGGCTTTGGCCTTCCTTGTCAGCCCATTACTACCGATATGCCGCCCCTCCGGGGCTTAACTAAATCCGCTGTGCGTAAGTCCTGTGGTCTTAGGTTTTGGGACGGGATTGCACCAAAAACCAAAAACCCAACACCCAACACCAAAAACCTCCTCTGCCACTCTGGCCCCGTTCTTGCCGCCAACTTTTCGTGCACAACGGTAGTACAAAAGCTTCCCGCGTATTTTAGTGTCCCCATGCAACGCCTCGACCTCCGCCAACTGCTGTCCCAAAAGCTTTCGCCGCAGCAAATTCAGTTTATCAAGCTGCTGCAAATCCCGACCGTGGAGCTGGAAACGCGCATCAAGGAGGAAATGGAGGCCAACCCCGCCCTGGAAGAAGGCGAATCGGCCGACGACGACCTCGAGCGCGACGACAACGCCGACGACGAGGCCGACAACGACGAGGCCGACAACGCCGAGGACGACCCCGATGCCGAATACGACAGCGAGGCGGCCACCCTGAACGAAGATTTTGAGGACCGTACCGACCCCGCTGACGAACTGCCCGCGCCCGAAACCACTTCCGCTGATGAAGCTCCTGACAACACCGACCTCGACCTGAGCGATTACCTCAGCGACGACGACATTGCGGGCTACAAAATGCAGGGCGACGGCCCCGGTGAACCCGAAGAACGCGAAATTCCCCTGGCCGACACCAGCGCCAACCTCCTGGACAACCTGCTCGACCAACTGCACTACGCCGACCTCGATGAGCGGCAGGAAGCCATTGGCCAGCAACTTATCGGCTCGATTGATGGCGATGGATACATCCGCCGCGACCTGGCCGCCATTGCCAACGACATGGCCTTTGCCCAGAACATGGAGGTGGGCGTAGAAGAAATTGAGGCCGTGCTGCACGTCGTGCAGGGCTTCGACCCGCCCGGCATTGCCGCCCGCGACTTGCCCGAATGCCTGCTCCTGCAACTCGAGCGCCGCCCCCAGGACGCGGCCACCGTCAATGCCGCCCGCATTCTGGGCACCATGTTCGAGGAGTTTACCAAGAAGCACTACGCCCGCATTCAGCAAAAACTGGGCCTGGAAGACTACCAAATCCGGGAGGCTAACGAAGTCATCGTCAAGCTCAACCCCAAGCCCGGCGGGCACGGCCCGGTGAGCACCGGCCGCACCCAATACCTGATGCCGGACTTCATCCTGACCAACGACAACGGCGTGCAGAACCTGACCCTGAACGCCCGCAACGCGCCCGACCTGCGCGTGAGCGGCGCGTACAAGGAAATGTTTCAGACCTACGACAAGGCCGCCAAAAAAGACCAGAAAATGAAGGAGGCCGTCACGTTCGTCAAACAGAAGCTCGACGCGGCCAAGTGGTTCATCGATGCCATCCGGCAGCGGCAGAACACGCTGCTCCGCACCATGCACGCCATTGTGGACTTGCAGCGCGACTTTTTTGAGGAAGGCGACGAAACCAAGCTGCGGCCCATGATTCTGAAAGACATCGCCCAGCGCATCGGCATGGACATCAGCACCGTGAGCCGGGTGGCAAACTCCAAGTCGGTGCAAACCGAGTTTGGTATTTTCCCGCTCAAATACTTTTTCTCCGAGGGCATCGCCACCGACTCGGGTGAGGATGCCAGCAGCCGCGAAGTGAAAAGCATTCTGAAAGACCTAGTGGGCAACGAACGCAAAGACCACCCCCTGAGCGATGACAAACTGGAGAAGATGCTCAACGCCCGGGGCTACAACATCGCCCGCCGCACGGTGGCCAAGTACCGCGAACAGCTCAACATTCCGGTGGCCCGCCTGCGGCGCGAGTTGTAGCACGTGCGCCCCGAACCGTGTGTTCCGAAACCGTAGGTTGGCGGAGATTGGCTTCGCCGACTGTAGGCCGGGCTGCCACGGCCCGCTTTCCACAAAAAAAGCCCCCGCGCCAAGTTGGCGCGGGGGCTTTTTTCACAGTCAATCCGTCAACCTTACTTCACAATCGAAATCTGCTGCTGGAACTGCTCGCCGCCGTTGCGGACTTTGAGCGAGTAGATGCCAGCGGGCAGTTGCGAGAAGTCGAGCGAGTTGCGGAAGTTGTCGCGGGCGGTGCCCGCGTACACTTGCTGACCCAGCATATTGCTTACTTCCACCTGCAAGCCCGCGTTGGCGTTGGCCCCGTTGATGTCGAGGGTGAAGCGGCCGGTGGTCGAGGGGTTGGGGTAGAGGTTCACGGCGCGGGCCAGGGCGGCCGAAGTCGCCAACACCGCCGACACGGTCACATCGTCCACAATCAGGAAGCCCTGAGCAGCCGGGCTGATGCAGTGGAAGCCGATGCGATTGATGCCGGTAGCCCCGGTGATGTCGGCCACCGCCGGAGTGGATGCGTTGTCCGCCAAGCGGTAGTTGCCCTGGACGATGGCGCTGTTGGTCCAGAGCAGGTGGGTTTGGCTAATGGCCGTAGCCATAGAGCCGTACTTCACCTCCAGGGCCTCAGGAAGCGAGTTGAGGCCGCGCCGGTAGTAGAACGACAACCGATAGGTGCTGGCGGCCTGAAAGCGCATGGCGGGCAGGTAAAACCAGTCGTCGGCGCTGGTCACGTCGTCCGGGTTTTTGCCATACACCATCGCGAAGGGCGACATGGTGCGGGTGATGACCGTGGTGGGCGGCACCCCCGAAGGCACGTTGTTGCGGGCCTGCCAGGTCACCCCGTCGCCGTTTGCATCGTCTACATTAATGCCGCAGGGTAGGTCCTGACCGGCCGCAATCACATCAAAGTTCTGGGCGTAGGGAAACGTCGTGATGATGGGCGGGGTGCAGGGGGTAGTAAAGGACACCGGACCGGCCAGAATGCTCATGTCGGGGGCTATGCAAGTGGCCTGTACGTACACGTTGTAGGCAGTGCTGGCCATCAGGCCCGTGATGGTAATGGGCGACGATGCGCCCGTTACGCTGGGACTGCTGGAAGTAGGCATGGTGCCGACCGGCACGTACACCACCCGGTAGCTGCTGCCGGTGGGCGGACCGGTGAAGCGCACACTGGCCGTGGTCAGGGTGATGTTGGCAACCGTGATGGCAGTGGGCGGGGGGCAGCTCACGGGCGCACCGGTTACGGCCTCCAACATATACTTATAAACGTTGGTATTTTGAGCGGCGTTATTCAGGGCCGGGGTAGGAGTGGCCGGGGTGGAAACCGAGCCGGTGAAGTAGCTGCCGGTGCGGTTGGGGTTTTCGGCCTGTACGCCCATCAGAAAGAACTGAACAGCGCCGGGGGCGGCCACCGTGGCCATGCCCACAATCACGTCGCCAGCCGGTGCGTTCGCCGTCAGCGGGAAGTTGTGCAGTTGGTTGAGCGAGGCGGTAGTGACCACAAAATCAGCCGAACGGCCCAGCACGGCCCCGGTGGTGGCATCCACCACGACCCCGTAGGCCGTAGAGCCAACGGCCGCCGGTTCGTTGAAGAAGAAGGCATTGACGGCCTGAATGCTAACTGCTTGCGTCAAGGTTATTTTGGCTCCGAAATAGCTGTCGGAAGCCCCAGCCTGGAAACCAAAGGCCGAAACCGGACCCTGACCGGGCGTGATGTAGGACGTAGTGTTGGCGGTGCTTTCCATTACGTCGGTCCGGGTGTCGTTGGTCGAGTTTGCGTCGTTGGCCACGGTGCTGGTCACGGTCAGGGTATTGGCGCCCAAAGCAGGCAGCGAGAATGCGGGGAATGTGACCACCGAATTGGCCCCCACGGCCAGCGAAGCCACGGTGCGGGTGACGGGCGGTAGGGGGTTGGTTCCGCTCACGGTCAGCGTCACGGTGATGTTGGTCAGCGCCGAGGTACCGGTGTTGGCGACCAAAGCCTGCACAGCAACCGGCTGGGTGGCCGGGGCCACTTTGCCGTAACCGTAGATAACCTGGGTGGCAACATCAACGGCCACCGGCACAGTGAAAATGTACGTGCGGCCCACGTCGGGCAGCACCGTGCCGCGCACGTTGTGGTTGTTGGCTGTGTAGGCCGCGCTAAGAAACGTGGTTTGGTCCCAGCTTTGGGTCGAAGCTTTGGTGCCTAGAATGGTCTGCCCGGCAGCCGAGCCGGACCCTTTAATGCCCACGTTGACGCGCCGGAAGTTGTCGTTTGCAACTGCGCCAGCCGTAGCTCGGCCATACACGAACTCAATCCGGTTGCTGGTTTCGTACAGGCGCACCTGAAATGAGAAGTTGGTGTATTGAGTGGGAAGGGGTGCGGCCACCATGGCCGAAGTCGGCGCAGGCTTGTCCGACACGTTCTTCCACTGAATGGTCAGCACCTGGTTGGGCGCAGTGCCGCTCAAGGCCATGCGGTACTCGGTGCCACCGGCCGAACCGGCGGTCAGGTCCACATTGAACGGCATTATCAGGTTGTTGTCGGCCCCAGCCACAGGGCCGCCCACATTTTCCTGGGCGTAGGAAATAAACGCTGCCCCGGTTAAGCCCGTAGCTCCGAGCTTGATGAGGCCGTTCGTGTTGAGAACAAACTGCGTAAAATTTGTGCCGTTGAAGCGGAACGTGAACGGAATTGTCTGGGCGGCCGACTCAGCATCGTCGGTGTTGGCCGTAGCAATGACCATGCCCGTTGCGCCCAAGTCGGTGTACGTACCGGGGCGGTTAGTTGTGGTGGAAACGGTATAGGACAGGTTTTGGGCTTGGGCAGCACTGGCGGCACCCACGCACAACGCGCCGAGTAGCAAGGGCCGGAAGCGGGCCGCAAGGCCACGCTGGGAATATAAAGAGGTCATGAAAAAGAAGGGGGTTGAGTGAAACTAGAGGCTAAATATACGGCAAAAATATGAGCCGCGCTGCACTTCGGCCGGGGCAGGGCCAGACACCTGACCGAAAACCGCGCCCGGCGGCGGGTGGCTACCACCACGAAACGGGGGTGTTATGTTTAAGTTATAGCGGCGGCTGTGGCGCGGGGGCGGGGTATCTTTGCTGCCCCCGTTGCCGTTCCATCTGCCCCATGAAAAACCTGCTTTGGCTGGCGCTGACCCTGTTGCCGGGCCTCCCCGCCCGCCCCGCCCCGGCCCGGCCTACCAGCCCACTACCGAACCCCGAACACCAAAAACCGAACACTAAACCCGCTCCCCGCGCTTCACTCCCCCGCCCCAAGCTCGTGGTGGGCATTGTGGTGGACCAGATGCGCTACGACTACCTCTACCGCTACTGGGACCAGTACCCGGCGGGGGGCTTCAAACGGCTGCTGAAAGATGGGTTTAGCTACGCCAGTTGCCACTACAACTACGTGCCGACCTACACCGGGCCGGGCCACGCCAGCATTTATACCGGCACCACGCCCGCCACTCACGGCATTGTGGGCAACAACTGGTGGGTGCGCGAAACCGGCAAGGGCACCTACGTGACCGAAGATGCCACCGTGCGGGCGGTGGGGGGCACGGCCGCCGCCGGGCAGCAAAGCCCCCGCAACCTGCTCACCACCACCATCACCGACGAGCTGCGGCTGGCCACCAACTTCGCCAGCAAAACCATTGGGGTCTGCATCAAGGACCGGGGCAGCATCCTGCCCGCCGGCCACGCTGCCACGGCCGCCTACTGGTACGACGGCAGCAACGGGGCCTTTATCACCAGCACGTTCTATACCGCAACGCTGCCCGCCTGGGTGGCGCAGTTCAACGCCGCCGGCCACGCCGCGCAGTACCTCGACCAAGCCTGGCAGCCGCTGCTGCCCATCGGGCAGTACACGGCCAGCACCGCCGACGACGTGCCCTGGGAAGCGGCGTTCCGGGGCGAGGAGCGGCCGGTGTTTCCGCACGACCTGCCCCGGCTGAGTGCTACCCCCCCCGCCCCGGTGGCCGCCACCGAAAAAGCCGCTGGCGAAAAGCCTCCCCAAGCCAGCGCCCGCAACCTCGACCTGATTCGCAGCACCCCCTTCGGCAACTCCCTCACCGCCGATTTTGCCCTCGAAACCCTGCGCCAGGAGCAAATGGGCCAGCGCGGTGTGACGGACTTTCTGGCCCTCAGCTTTAGCTGCACCGACTACGTGGGCCACCAGTTTGGCACCACCGCCATCGAAACCGAGGACACTTACCTGCGCCTCGACCGCGACCTGGCCCGGTTCCTGACCGCGCTGGATGCCCAGGTAGGTCAGGGCCAGGCGCTGGTGTTCCTCACTGCCGACCACGCCGCCGACCAAGCGGCCGGGTTTTTGGAGGCCCACCGGCTGCCGGGCGGCGGCGTGGGACCAGCCGTGGTGCGCGACTCGGTGCAACACGCCCTCGTGCGCCGCCACGGACCGGGAACCTGGGTGCTGGACTACGAAAACCAGCAAATTTACCTGAACCACGCCCTGCTGGCCCAGCAAAAACTGGACCTCGCCACGGTGCAAACCGAAGTGCGCGACATCCTGCTGGCCCAGCCCCACATCGTGCAAGCCCTGACTGCCACCGACCTGCAACGCACCGCCTGGACCACCGGCCTGGGCCTGTTTCAGCAAAACGGTTTTTATGCCCCGCGCTCCGGCGATGTGGCGGCCGTGCTGGCCCCCGGCTGGCTCGAAGCCTACGGCTGGCCGGTGGTGAAGGGCACCACCCACGGCGCGTCGTGGGCGTATGACACCCACGTGCCGTTGCTATTCTGGG